>CAWBOA010000006.1:0-162942 GCA_963790255.1 uncultured Chloroflexia bacterium
GTACGACCCGATGAAGGTGCGCAGGGTCCTGACCGACGGGCCCCACCGGTCGAACTCCTCGACGGCCAGCCCGTCGGGATCGATGGCGCGCACGAAGTCCGGCATGGCCCGCAGCTCGGCGACGTAGTCGGGGTCGACCGGGTCGTCGATCCGCGGCCGGACCACGACCGATGACGCGTTGAACCGCTCCTGCCACGCCGACGGCATGGTGATGACAACGTCGCCGCCGATGAGCTCGGACCAATGGAGGTGGTGCCGGATCGCGGCGCCGAGCAGGCGGGCGCGGAATCCTCGTGACCGCCATTCGGCGTACGCGCGCTTGAAGACGGCGATCCCCGACCACGGCAGAGCCGACGGATGGACGCTCAGGCCGTCGCGCTCGACGACCTCCCGCAGCCAGTCCTCGAGGCGGCCCATCATGATCGTGATGACCGGGCCCATGTCGCTGACGTCCAGGCCCTCGGCCTCCCGCCTCTGGAGCCCGCGCTCGACCGCCTCCGCCGCGGCGAAGGCCTGGGCGACCGAGAACGACACGGTCGCGTTGATGCTGATGCCGCGGTAGGTCGCCTCCTCCATGCCGGCCACCCCGGCCCGCGTCGTCGGGAACTTGACGATGACGTTCGGCGCCAGGCCGCTGAAGCCGAAGGCCTGCGTGACCATGGCGGGGGCGTCGCGGAAGAGGGTCGGATCGGTCTGGATGGAGAGCCGTCCGGCCCGCCCGCCACTGGCCTCGAACGCCGGCATGAGGAGCGGTGCGGCGCGGACGCTCATCTCGGCCACGATCCCCCACGCCAGCTCGCGCTCGGACCAGGCCAATTCCTCCGCGGCCAGCTGTCGAACGCGGCTCGACCAGCGCGCCGGGTCCTTCTTCCAGTTGTCGACCACGATGGTCGGGTTGGCGGTCGCGCCGACGGCGCCGAACGCGACCGCGTACTCGAGCTCGGCGACGTTACAGCTGTCGTTCCAGATGTCGGTCGGCGGTCTCGGCGATGGTCCGACCGAGCGGGGTGGTCGTCAGAGTGGTTGCCATGGGCGGAACTGATGGTAGCCCGCGCCTAGAATCGGGGCCATGCCACCCGAGCGCCTGACCGGCGCCGAGATCGTCGTGGAGTTCCTGGTGCGGGCGGGCGTTCGCCTCGCGGCGGGCATCCCGGGACACGGCTGCTGGACCCTGACCGATGCGCTGCTCGACCGGTCCGACGCCATTCGCACCGTGCAAGTCATGCACGAGCAGTCCGCCGTGCACCTGGCCGATGGCTTCTACCGCGCCTCGGGCCAGCCGATGCTGGCCTTCACCTCGATCGGCCCCGGGGCGACGAACACCGTCATCGGCATGGCCACCGCGTACGTCGACTCGACGGCCGTGGCGCTGTTCACCGGGTCGACCCACACGTACATGCGCGGCCACGGCGTGCTCCAGGAGCTGGAGCGCCGGCACGCGGCCGACAACCCGCGCATCTTCGAGCCGGTCACCAAGGAGTGGTGGCAGCCGTCGCGCGTCGATGAGCTTCCCTTTGTCATGCACCGCGCCTGGAACGCGATGGTGACCGGGCGACCGGGGCCGATTCTCCTGGACGTCCCGATGGACGTGCAGGCCGCGACCGCCGAGGTCCGTCTGCCAGACCCGGCAACGCGCGAGGCGCGTGGCCGCCCGCGACCGGATGCGACCATGGTGGAACGTGCCGCCCGAATCCTGGCCGCGGCGCGACGCCCCGTGATCGTGGCGGGCGGCGGGGTCATCGGCGCGGATGCCACGGCGGAGCTGCTGGCCGTCGCCGAGCGGCTCGGTGCGCCGGTGGTCACGACGTGGAACGGCAAGGGCGCCATCGACGAGACCCACCCGCTGGCCGCGCAGACGATCGGCGAGACCGGCTCGACGATCGGCAACGCGCTCGCGGCGTCGGCCGACGTGATCCTCAGCGTCGGCTGCCGCTTCGTCGACTGGTCGGCCTCGTCGTGGCGGGCCGGCGTCACCTTCGCGATCCCGCCGACGAAGCTGATCCAGCTCGACATCGATGAGCGCGAGATCGGAAAGAACTATCCGGTCGCCGTTCCCCTCGTCGGCGACGCCCGCGCCGGCCTGGCCGATCTCGCCGATGCGCTCGGCACCGGCGAGGCGCGAACGGACTACGGCGACGAGGTCGAGCGCCTCCGCGTCGCGTGGGACGAGCAGGTCGAGGTGAAGTCGGGGTCGGACGCCACGCCGTTGACGATGGCTCGCGCCGTCCGCGAGGTGCAGGCGGCCACCGGGCCGGACGCCATCGTCGTGACCGGCGCCGGCCTGCCGCAGGGCATGGTCAAGCAGCGCTGGGTGACGCGGGCGCCGCGCACCCACATCACCTCCGGCGGCTTCAGCACCATGGGATTCACCCTGCCGGCCGCGATCGGTGCGCAGCTCGCGCGGCCCGACGCGCAGGTCATCGCGGTCTGCGGCGACGGCGACTTCCTCCAGTCCATGCAGGAGCTCGCGACGGCGGCCATGGCCGGTGTCCCGGTCTGCACGATCGTCCTCGACAACTCGGGCTGGATCAGCATCAAGGGGGGCCAGCAGACGCACCTTGGCCGGAGCACCCTGACGGACTTCGTGCGCGACGGACGGCCCTACTCACCCGACTTCCGCGCCATCGGAGAGGCATTCGGCATCCACGCCGAGGTCGCCACGGCGCCGGCCGAGGTGCGGCCGGCCGTCGAACGCGCGCTCGCCACCGGCGGTCCGTCGCTCGTCCACGTCACGGTCGACCGCGACCTCGCGGTGGCCGGCCCGGACAAGACGGGATGGTGGGACGTCCCCGTGCCCGAGGGACGGCCGGTCTACGACGACCAGCTTCTGGGTCGCGCGGAGGAGCAGCACCGATGACGCTCGATCAGGCCTCGATCGGCTGCGTCCCCATCGTGTGGAACAACGCGGACCTGTACGACCTCTCCCCGGAGACCGCGGCCGACACCGTGATGGATGAGCTCGCGCGGATCGGATACGCCGGCACGCAGTTCGGGCGCGGATTCCCCGAGGGCGACGAGCTGAAGGCCGCGCTCGAGCGGCGCGGCCTCCGCCTCGCGGAGCTGTACTCGGCCCTCGATGCCGGCCCGGAGGGGCTGGCGCCCAACGCCCCCGAGCGCGCCTTCCACGACCTTGCGCGCCTCGTCGCGGCCGGTGGCGAGGTGCTTGTGGTCGCGCTCGAGGGGGGTGGCGAACGCGATCCCTGGAGCGGCCGCGTCGCGGATGGCGCGCCCCGCTGGCCGGACGCCGCCTACGACGGCCTGGCGACCCTTCTCGGCAAGCTCGCCGCCAAGACGCCGGAGAGCGTCCGAGTCGCCTTCCACCCGCACACCGCGACCTGGATCGAGGCGCCGGATGAGGTGGACCGACTCGCGGAGCGCCTGACGGACACCGGGGCCGGGCTGTGCCTCGACGTCGGCCATTTCACCGTGGGCGGGGGCGATCCCGTCGAGGCGATCGGCCGCTTCGGCTCGCTGGTGACCCACGTCCACCTCAAGGACGTCGACCCCGAGGTCCTCGCCCGGACGCGACAGGGCGGGTTCGACACGTTCGAGGCCGCGGTCCGGGAGCGGATCTTCACCGAGCTCGGGAATGGCGCGATCGACCTCGCCGCCATCCTCCGCGCTCTCGACGCGGCCGGATTCCGGGGCTGGATGATGGTGGAGCAGGACTCGTCGTGGCTCCCGCCCTCCGAAGCGGCGGCGATCGGCTATCGCGTCCTGCGCTTCGCACTGGGTCGCCGCGCCCCATGAAAGTCGCCGTCATCGGTGCGGGCAGCATGGGTGGTTTCCACGCGGAGCTGCTGGCGGAGATGGCCGACGTGGACGCCGTGCTCATCGTCGATGCGGATGCGGCTCGCGCCGAGTCCGTCGCCGCCCGAGTTGGTGGCCGCGCGACGTCGTTCGGGGATGCCATCGGCACGGCCGAGGCGATCGTGATCGCGTCGCCCCCGGAGCGACACCGCGAGGCGGTTGAGGCCGCGCTCGATGCCGGCCTCCACGTCCTGTGCGAGAAGCCATTGACCGACACGCTCGCCTCGAGCATCGAGCTCACCGGCCGGATCGAGGCCGAGGGCGCGCACGTCGAGCTCGGGTTCCAGCGGCGGCACGACCCCGGCTTCGTGGCCTTGCGCTCGGCGATCGAGGGTCGAGTTCATCTCGTTCGCCTCACCGCTTTGGATCCGCTGATTGCGCCGATGACCGCGGATGGCGGGCCGCCGCCCGAAGCGGCGACGATCTTCCGTGACTCATCGGTGCACGATTTCGACTTCGTCCGATGGGTGACGCATGACGAGGTGACCGACGTGTCGGTCGAGGCAGCGCGGCGCGACGGGACGCGGCCGTCGGATCCGCGCGAGATCGAGGCCGCCACGGTGACGATGCGGCTGGCCGGCGGCGGGCTCGCCACCCTCGACGCCAGCTGGCTCCACCCGTCGGGATACGACATCCGGGTGGAGGTCGTGGCGGAAGGGTCGGCCCTGACCGCCGGCCTCTCACCGCGGACGCCGGCGCGGCACCTCGACTGGGACGGATCGTCCGATCCCTGGACCGGCTACCTCGAGCGCTTCGAGCCGGCCTACCGCGCCGAGCTGGCCGCCTTCCTCGCCTGCTGCCGCGGCATCCGTCCGTCGTTCAGCAGCGCCCGGGATGGGCTGGAAGCGATGCGAATCGCTGTCGCAGCCACCCGGTCCTTCACCGATGGCCAACGGGTGAGTCTCGACGAGATTCCCGGATTGGCAAGACGCGAGGTCGCCTGAGGTCGCGCCGTCGCCACGCGGTGACCGCGGCGGCCGCAAAGAGGGAGTCCAGCCACGCTGGCGTGACGGCCATCGCTCCGCGCATGATCTCTCCGTGAACGCCGTGCCCGTTTCCGGGACGCGACGGCCTCGAGGGTGGCTTGTGGTCGCGTCGCTTGGCGTCCTGCTGGCGGCCGGTGCCGCTGCCTGGATCGCGATGGGCGGCCTCGGCCCGCGGGCCGGAGGCGCCGATGTCCCGCGCTTCGTGGACGAGGCGGCCGCCGCCGGCATCGAGCACGCGTACGACGGCGACTTCACGTTCTTCGTCGGGCGGCGGCGTCGCCGCGTTCGACTGCGAGGACGACGGCCGGCCGGACCTCTACTTCGCCGGCGGGACTCCGCGGCCGCGCTTATCGCAACGAGAGCCCGGTCGGCGGCGCGCTGCGGTTCGACGCCGGTGCGCGAGCCCGACCACCGACCTGGCCGGCGTGACCGGCGCATACCCGCTCGACATCGACGGCGACGGCATCACGCGACCTGGCGGTCCTGCGGCTCGGCGAGAACGTCCTCCTCCGCGGCGCCGGCGACTGCGCGGTTCGAGCGCGCGAACGAGGCCTGGGGTTCGACGGAGGCGACGAATGGACCACGGCATTCAGCGCCACGTGGGAGGAGGCGGCGACGCTGCCGACCCTGGCCTTCGGCAACTACCTCGAGCTCGACGACGGCCGGCCGAGCCGTCGCGACTGCGCGACGGCCAGCTGTTCCGGCCCGGCGCCGACGGACGCGGCTACGCGGGCGCCGATCGCGCTCACGCCCGGGCTGGTGCACGCTCTCGATGCTGTTCAGCGACTGGGACCGGTCCGGCCGCCGCGACCTGCGCATGTCGCAACGACCGCCACTACTACGCGCGGACGGCGAGGAGCAGCTCTGGCGCATCGAGCCGGGCGAGCCGCCGCGCCTGTACACCGCCGACGAAGGCTGGCAGCCGCTGCGAGATCTGGGGCATGGGCATCGCGAGCTACGACCTGACCGGCGACGGCTACCCCGAGGTCTACCTGACCAGCCAGGGCGACAACAAGCTGCAGACGCTCGCCGACGGCGCCGGCGCAGCCGACCTACCGCGACATCGCGCTCGAGCCGCGGGGTCACGGCGACACCGGCCGTATCGCCGGCGACGACGTGCCTGCCGTCGACCGCCTGGCACGCCGAGTTCCAGGACGTGAACAACGACGGCCTCGTCGACCTGTTCGTCGCGAAGGGCAACGTCGAGGCGATGGCCGAGCTTCGCCGCGCGGGACCCGAGCAACCTGTTCCTGGGCCAGCCGGACGGCACGTTCGTGAAGGCCGCCGAGGCCGCCGGCATCGTCAGCTTCGCGCGGGCCCGCGGCGCTGCGCTCGTCGACCTCAACCTCGACGGGATGCTCGACCTCGTGGTGGTGAACCGCCGCGAGAACGTCGGCGCTGTGGCGCAACGTCGGGGCCGGGAGACGCCGACGAGCCCGCGGCCGATGGGCGCACTGGGTCGCGCTGCGGCTCGAGCAGCCGGGCGCCAACCGCGACGCGATCGGCGCCTGGATCGAGGTCACGGCCGGCGACCGCGACCATCAGCCGCGAGGTGACGGTCGGCGGCGGCCACGCGAGCGGCCAGCTCGGCTGGATCCACATCGGCATCGGCGCGGCCGAGGAGGCGTCGGTCACGGTGACCTGGCCGGACGGTGAGACCGAGGGTCCGCTGACGATGCCCGCCGACGCCTGGGCCGTCATCGAGCGCGGCACGGGCCGCGCTGAGCCGTGGCGGCCGAGCCCCTAGGACGCCTCGACGGGCGGCGGCGCGCTGTAGCCGTGCTCGGCGATCTCGGCGGCCCGCTCGCGATAGGCCTCCTCGGCCGGCGGCGTCCGGGCGCGGAAGCCGTCGACCAGGCGGTTGTACATCGAGAAGCCGGAGGCGATCAGGACCGCCAGCTGGATGTCGGCGTCGCTGGCCCCGCGTCGGTGGCCGCCGCGACATCGGCGTCCGTCAGGCGCGCGGCGCTTGCGCGGACCGTCCGCGCGATGTGCAGCAGGGCGCTGCATCTTGTCGTCCAGGCCGTCGGACGACCCGACCTTGATGACGTCGAGCATCGGCGCCAGCTCCCGCTGCCCTCGCGCGCATGAGGGCCCGGCGAAGCCGCATGGGAGTCCATGCAGAAGAAGCAGTCGTTGCGCCGCCGAGACGGCGGTCGCGAGCATCTCGCGCTCATAGCGGCGGAGGGTCGCGACCGGGATAGTCGTTGACGAGCAGCTCGTCGGCCAGGCCGCGCAGGTGGACGCCGAGGCCCGGCGTGAGGCGCATCGCGACGCCGATGCCCGGGCACGTCGGGCAGACCGCCAACGATCGGTTCCTGCTGTGCGCGCTGGAGGCGCTCGTCGTCACGTGCCATGGCTCGGCTGGATGCTAGCGGGTTATCGGCTGGGTATCGCTAGGCCGTCCGTGACGCACCGAGCTCCGCATTCCAGTCCGAGCTCGGACGGCCGCATGACCGCCCGGACGCTGACGCTGCGCGGAGCGACCTACCCGCTCGTCCTGCCGAGCATCCGCGATCCGCGCCTCCACGTCGCCGCGGTCATCATCAGCGTCCACGTCCTCGGCCAGGTCGGCCTCGGACTTCCGGGTCAGCGTGCCGCAGATCCTCGCCGCGATCCTGACCTGCGCCGTGATCGAGGTCGCGATCACGTTCCGCCAGTCGCGCGCCGTTCGTCTGGCCGGCCAGCGCGATGCTGACCGGGAGCGGCGTGGCGCTGATCCTCCGGGATGTCGGCACGCCGCCGGACGAGCCGTGGAGCTCGACGCGTGGTGGACGTGTTCGCGGGCGTCGCCGGGCTCTCGCTGCTGACGAAATACGTCATCAAGTACCGCGGCACCCACGTCTTCAACCCGTCGAACATCGGGCCTGGTCGCCGCGTTTCTGGTGCTCGGCAGCTCGCGGGTCGAGCCGCTCGACTTCTGGTGGGCGCCGCTGAACGCCTCGATGCTCGCGGCCTACGCGGTCATCATCGTCGGCGGCCTGCTCATCACCCGTCGCCTGAAGCTCCTCGGCCTGGCGGCGGCGTTCTGGCTCGGTGCTGGCGGCCGGGGTCGGCGTGCTGGCCGCCAGCGGCCATTGCATGGTCGCCAACTGGGCGTTCGCGCCGGTGTGCGGCGCTCGAGTTCTGGCGGGTGATCGTGACCTCGCCCGAGGTGCTCATCTTCCTCTTCTTCATGATCACGGACCCGCAAGCACCACGCCGGCCGGGCAGGTCGGACGGATCATCTTCGGTCTCGCAGTCGCCGCCACGAGCGTCCTGCTCATGGCGCCGCAGACGGACGAGTTCGGTGCCAAGGTCGGCCTGCTTGCGGGCCTCGTGATCGTCTGCGCCGCGCGACCGGTCCTCGATCGCTTCGTCCCCGAGCCTGGATCGCCGCGAGACGACGTCCGCACGCTCCTGCGGGGCACCGGCTCGCCGGGCACCGTCGCCCGCCGGTCAGCCGTCGGCTGGGCTGGCGGCCGCGCTCCTTGCGGTCGCGGTCGTCGCCGCCGGGACGCCGGCGCGCGGAACGGTCCTGCCGAACGGCCTCGAGGCGCTGAACCGCCCGACGCCGATCGTCGACCCCTCGACCCTGCCGCCGATCACGATCGATCAGGAGGTCATCGACTTCGACCACGAGCGGGCGGGCGACGGCATCAACGAGGTGGTCATCGCCCTGTCGCAGGCACTGGCCCTCGAGCCACGCGCCCTGCTGGAACGCGACGACGCGCTCCTCGCCGCGATCGACCACGGCGACCGGCTGACGGAGATGCAGCTTCGCGTCGACGAAGCGCTGGCGAGCGGGACGACGACCGTCGAGCACTACGCGTTCGACGAGATCCACGTCACGCTGCTCGTCCCGTTCGGCGTCCAGACCGGCCTGAGCCTCGGCCTGACCGGTCGCGGCACCGTCGCCGTCGAGCACTACGGCGCCGACGGCATCCGCACGGGGAGCGAGACGAGGGAGTTCCACCAGACCTTCGCCATGCGCCAGGCGACGGGGGCGCGATGGATGCTCGTCGGAGTCCTGGAGCCGGAGTCCTGAGCGCCATGGAGCACGGGTGACCAGCGGGCCGACGCCTCGCCTGGCGGAAGTCGCGCTCCCCGACTTCGGCATGCCCGACGCGATGCCCGAGATTCCGGCTGCGACCTACGAGGGCCGGCTGGCGGACCTCCGCACGCGCGCCGATCACCGCGGCCTCGACCACGTCCTCGTCTACGCCGATCGCGAGCACAGCGCCAACCTCGCCTACCTGACGGGCTTCGATCCCCGCTTCGAGGAGGCGCTGCTGGTGGTCGGTCCATCGGAGGAGCCGGCGATCCTCGTCGGGAACGAGTGCTGGGGGATGGCCGGTGCGGCCGCCCTCCCGCTGCGACGCCACCTCTTCCAGGACTTCAGCCTGCCGAGCCAGCCGCGCAACCGATCCCGAGCCCTGACCGAGATTCTCGGAGACGAGGGCGTCGGCCGCAGCACCCGCGTCGGGCTGGTCGGCTGGAAGACGTATGGCGACGCGACTGCCAGCGACGTGCCGTCCTACATCGCCGATGCCGTGCGCGGGCTGGTCGGGAGCGGCGGATCGGTCGAGAACGCCACAGACCTCTTCATCGATCCCGGAGACGGGCTCCGCGTCATCAACGATGCCGACCAGCTGGCCGCGTTCGAGTGGGCCAGCTGTCAGACGTCGACCGGCGTGCGGTCACTCCTCGCCGACCTGCGACCGGGCATGACCGAGCGCGAGGCCGTACGACTGCTCGGCTGGAACGGCTGGCCGCTCTCCTGTCACCTCATGCTGACGGCGGGGGCTCGAGCCCGGCTCGGGCTGCTCAGCCCGGGGGATCGGCCGATCGAGCGCGGGGACCCGTTCACCGTCGCCTTCGGGATCTGGGGGGCGCTGACGTGCCGGGCCGGCTTCGTCGTCGAGGATGCCGACGAGCTCCCATCGCCGATCCGCGACTACGCCGAGCGGCTGGTCGGGCCGTACTTCGCGGCGATAGCGGCGTGGTACGGCGCGCTCCGCATCGGTCAGTCCGGCGGTGCGCTCCAGGCGATCATCGACGAGCACCTGGGCGATCCGTTCTTCGGGATCTTCCTGAACCCCGGCCACCAGATCCACCTCGACGAGTGGGTGAGCTCACCGATCTTTCGCGGCTCGACCGTCGAGCTGCGGTCCGGCATGGCGCTCCAGGTGGACGTCATCCCCGCCACCGGGACCGACTACTTCACGACGAACATCGAGGACGGCATCGCCCTCGCCGACGCCGGCCTGCGCGGGGCATTCGCCGCCCGCTACCCCGACGCGTGGGAACGCGTGGAGCGGCGGCGGTCGTTCATGGCCGGCACCCTCGGGGTCGAGCTGCACCCCGACGTCCTTCCGCTCTCGAACCTGCCGGCCACCCTCGCCCCATTCCTCCTGCGCCCCGACCGCGTCATGACGATGGCCGGGTGACGCCGCCGCGCGAGCTCGTCCTGCGCAGCGACGAGCTCGAGGTCGTCATCCTCCCTGAGCTGGGTGCGCGGCTGCGTCGGCTCCTCTCGATGCAGCTTGGCCTTCGCCTGTCGATCGAGCGCGTTGACGGTCCCTCGACCGCGTCGCCTCAGGGCACGTCGTAGCGCAACGGGTCGGAGCGAGCGATCACGAACCCACCGAGGGTCGTATCGCGCACAGCCTCGACCCTCAGCTCGTACGTGTCCCCGAGGTGGAGGGCGGCCGTCTCGAAGGTCGCCGTCGTCTGTCCGTTCAGGATGCTGAGCACGGTCGAGCCGGCGAGGACCCGGTACGTGCCGAAGCATTCGGAGAACCCCGTGTAGGGCGTCCAGCCGATGCGGGTCACGCCAGCGGCGTTCGTGCTCGCCGTGAGGGCGCCGAGGTCGGCCACGTCGGCGAGGCGAGCCGACCTGACCGGCGATGCGCTGACCACCTCGCCGGCCGCGTCGTAGGCCATGACCCGGTAGCTCCACAGCGTCGCCGACGGGATGATGCTCGCGTCCACCGCCGAGGTCACGAACCGATCGGTCGCGAACGTGTCGCCCCAGTCGACGGCCGGCGCGATGGGCGGATAGTCGGTGGCGATGTCGTGCCGCGGGCTGCGGAGGGCGATGTAGTGGTCGAAGTCGGGATGGGTGCTCGGCGACCACTCGAGGACGACGCCGCCCTCGCAGCCGATGGCGCTGAGCTCGAGCAGCGCCGCGTCGGGGCTCGGGGCCGCACTCGGCGCTACCGGGTCGAGCGACGCGCTTGCGGGCGGCTCCGAGGACGGCGGGATCGTGGATGCGCTGGGCGTGGGCTCGGATGCTCCCGTGGGCGACCCGCCGGAATGGGGCGGGACCCCGATCGCGCACGAGGAGACCAGGGCGCCGGCCATGAGGACGATGAGGGCTCGGACCGGGCGCATCGGCCCGACCGTAGCACGCTGGCGCGGGGTCGGTGCGGTTCCGATCAGTTGACGAGCCATGCCGATTCCCGCAGCATCGGTCATGAGACGGGGGCGACGATCCGCGACCTCGAACCCGGTCGCCTGGGTCGCGGGAAGCCAGTGGCGAGACCGAGCCGTCTGCCACGGAGGCCGGTGCCCTGACGCGTCCCCGCTCATCCCGCATGGCTGCGTTGCTCGCGGCTTTCGCCATCGCCATGGGCTCCGCCCCGGCGCCGACCGTCGCCACCGATCCGCCCGTGGCCACCGATCCGCCGGCCGTCGCCGACCAGCCCCGACTGCAGGACGCGAGCTCCACCGTCGTCACCGATGCCGATCCACCAGCGCCGGATGCCTTCTCGGTGCCCGGCTTCCAGGAGACGGTCGTCATCAGCGACCTCACGTCGCCGATGGTCGTCGAGTTCGCGGCCAACGGACACGTCCTCGTGGCCGAGAAGAGCGGGATCATCAAGGAGTACGACAGCCTCACCGACCCGACGCCAACGACCTGGGCCGACATCCGAGCGAACGTCCACGACTACTGGGACCGCGGCCTGATGGGCATGGCCCTCGACCCGAACTTCGTGACGAACGGGCGCGTGTACGTCGCCTACGCGCACAACTCGGCATCCCCCGCCTGGCCTGATGGCTCGTGCCCGACGCCGCCCGGCGGGACGACGGACGGCTGTGTCATCGGCGGGCGCCTCTCAGTGCTGACCGATCCCGGCGCGGGGCTCGCCACCGAGTCGGTGCTCATCTCGGGCTGGTGCCAGCAGTTCCCGAGCCATTCGATGAGCGACGTCCTCATCGGCGAGGACGGTGCGCTGTACGTCAACGGCGGAGACGGAGCGAACTTCAACACCGCCGACTACGGGCAGCTGGGCGGCACGCTGTCCGGTACCCCGACCCCGGAGAATCCGTGCGGCGATCCCCCGGCCGACGTCGGCGAGGACCAGACCCTGCCAACGGCCGAAGGCGGCGCCCTGCGCAGCCAGGACATCCGAACGACGGGGGACCCGGCCGGACTGAACGGTTCGGTCATTCGCGTCGATCGATTCACGGGGGACCCGCTGCCGAACAACCCTGGCATCGGGGCGACAGACGAGAACCAGCAACGAATCATTGCCTACGGCCTCCGCAACCCGTTCCGCATGGCGCTGCACCCCGACAACGGCCAGCTCTGGATCGGCGACGTCGGCTGGTCCAGCTTCGAGGAGATCAACCGCCACTCCAGCCCAACCGGCGCGGTGCGGAACTTCGGCTGGCCGTGCCGCGAGGGCGGCGGCGCGCCGCCGGCCAACCTCGGCACCTACAACCAGGCCGACCTGTGCCTCTCCATCACCGGCGCGACCGTCCCACACTTCTCCTACGGGCGCAGCACCGCGGTGGTCAGCGGCGACGGCTGCCCGACCGGCGGCTCCATCTCCGGGATGGCCTTCTACGAGGGCGGCCCCTACCCGGCGCTCTATGACGACGCACTCTTCTTCACCGATTACTCCCGCGACTGCCTGTGGGTCATGCCCGACACCAACCTTGATGGGGTCCCGGATGCCGGAGCTCGCGCCCACTTCGCATCCGTCTCGAATCCGGTCCACCTCACCACCGGGCCGAACGGCGACCTCTTCTACGTCAACCACCTTGGCGGGGAGGTGCGGCGCATCACGTTCATCGGCAGCAATGAGCCGCCGGTGGCCGACATCGACGCATCCGACACGTCGGTCATGATCGGGACCGAGGTCGACTTCGACGCCTCAGGGTCGACCGATCCGGACGACGATCCGCTCACCTACGCGTGGGACTTCGGCGACGACGACGGGCTGTTCGACGATGCGACCGGGGTGGCTCCCAGCCACACGTACAGCGGGCCGGGGTCGTTCCTCGCCCGCGTGCGGGTCCGCGACGGCAACGGCGGCGAGGACATCGCCGAGGTCACGATCAACGTCGACAACAGCCCGCCGGTGGCCACGATCACGCAGCCGGCGGCGAGCCTGACCTGGAGCGTCGACCAGGTCATCAGCTTCGCGGGGACGGGGATCGATCCCGACGATGGCGCGCTGCCCGCGAGCGCCATGACCTGGCAGCTGATCATGCACCACTGCAATGGCGCGGACTGCCACGAGCACCCGATCGGCACCTTCGACAACGTCGACGACGGCCAGTTCCCGGCTCCGGATCACGAGTACCCGGCGCACCTCGAGCTCCGCCTGACGGTCGAGGATCAGCACGGGGCCACCGACTCGGCGAGCCTCATGCTCCAGCCCAAGACGGTGAACCTGCGCATCGAGTCGACCGCGCCGGGGACGACGCTGACGGCCGGCTGGGTCACGGCCCCGGCACCGTTCACGCTCACCGCCATCCGGGGCTCCGCGATTCAGCTCAGCGTGGTGACGCCGCAGACGGTCGGCGGCCTCGCGTACTACTGGCAGTCGTGGACGGACGGAGGCGCGCAAACGCACACCATCGAGGCCAACGCCTCGGCGACCTACCGCGCCACCTTCGCCGGTGGCTTCACGGACGTGGCGTCCTCACCGTTCCGCAACGACATCGCCTGGCTGGTAGCGAACGGCATCACCGCGGGCTGCGGGCCGGGCCGCTTCTGCCCGAATGCGCCGGTCACGCGAGAGCAGATGGCCTCCTTCCTGGTCCGCAGCCTCGGCCTGCTGGTCGGCTCGACGCCCGATCGCTTCACCGACATCGCCACGTCGGCCCACCGCGGCGACATCAACCGCCTCGCGACGGCCGGGCTGACACGGGGTTGCACGACGACGCGGTTCTGCCCGACCGCCACCGTCACGCGCGAGCAGATGGCCTCGTTCCTGGCCCGCGCGCTGGAGCTGGCCGGCGCCGCGCCGGATGCCTTCTCGGACGATGACGCCTCAATCCACGAGGGCGACATCAACCGCCTCGCCCGCGAGGGCGTCACCGCCGGCTGCGCGGCCGACCGCTTCTGCCCGACCGCGGTCGTGACCCGCGGACAGATGGCCGCCTTCCTCCATCGCGCCTTCGAGGACAGGTTCCCCTAGGCGTCCCGCGCGACGAGGTCCTCGAGGGTCTCTCGCCGGCGGCTGAGCCGCACGGAGCCACTCTCGATCACTGCCTGCGCCGGTCGCAGGCGCCCGTTGTAGCTCGAGGCCATGGCTGCTCCATAGGCCCCGGTTTGGCCGACCGCCAGCAGCGCGCCCGCCCCCGCCATCGGACCGATGTCGACGTCGCGGGCGAGGATGTCGCCCGCCTCGCAGATGGGGCCGGCCACCGTCCACGACGCGACGCCGTCGGGCAGCCGTTCCCCCGGCACGAGGAGCGAGACCGGGTGAACGGCCCCGTACAGCATCGGTCTGATCAGCTCGGTCATGCCGGCGTCGACCACGAGATGGCCGCGGGCCTGGACCCGAACGACGCGGGTCAGCAGCCAGCCGGCGCCACCCACGATGGCCCGCCCCGGCTCGACGATCAGCCGATCGGCCCGCGGCAGCGCCGTCCGCACCGCATCGGCGAGCGCCTCCGGCGGCCCAGGGAACCCTCCACCGATGTCGACGCGATCGGCGCCCGTCTCTCTGCGAAAGCCGTGCGAGGAGCTCGGCGAGGCGGCGATACGGGCTCGACCGAGCCGATGTCGGAGCCGATGTGGGCGCCGATCGACGTCAGGCGGCGGCCGGCGGCCTCGACGCGCCGCATCGCCTCGGGCAGCTCGTCGAGCGCGATCCCGAACTTCGAGTCCGCGGCACCGGTCGCCAGGTGTTGATGGGTCGCCGCCTCGAGCCCGGGGTTGACGCGGAGCCCGATGCGCGACGCCTCCGACACGAGCAGCGCGTCGAGCGCCCCCAGCGACTCGGCGTTGACGATTGCCCCCGTCGCCGCGGCGGCGGCGAGGTCGGCGTCGGTCTGGCCCACGCCGTTGACCACGACGCGATCGCCCGGCGCGCCGGCCCGGAGCGCCAGGGCCAGCTCCACCGGCCCGACCACCTCGAAGCCGGTGCCGTCGCCAGCCAGCCGCCGCAGCAACGCCGGATCCGGATTGGCCTTGACCGCGTACGCGACCAGCGCACCGGGAAACGCGGCGCGCCACGCCGCGGCGCCGTCAGCGGCGGCGTCCAGGTCGGTGACATACAGCGGCGTCCCCCATCGACTTGCCGCCTCGACGAGCGGTCCAGCGGACACGCGCCGGGTCAGGTGTTCGCCGGGGGCTGCGGCCGAAACTCCTCGCCGATGCCATCCACGAAGAGCTCGACGCGACCGCAACGCGGACAGACGAACAGGTCGAAGCGCTGCTTGCCGACGAACAGCTCGCCGAGCTCACCGAGCGCGCCCCACCGCGTCCCGTGGTGGAAGTCGCGCGTGCCGACGAACTCGAGGGAGACCTCACAGCGGGGACAGACGATGGGATCGATCATCCGCCTATTGTGATCGGATGACTGCTCCCACCGATCGCGTTCTGCAGATGCGCGTCGTCGTCGAGGCGCCCGACTACGACGCCGCCGTGCGCTTCTACCGCGACGTGCTCGGCCTCCCCGAGGAAGCGGCCTTCGAGGGCGAGGGCGACGCGCACGTCACGATCCTTCAGGCCGGGCGAGCAACGCTGGAGCTGGCGAACCCTGCCCAGAAGGCGATGATCGACGAGGTCGAGGTTGGGCGACCGGTCGCACCGAAGATCCGGATCGCGTTCGAGGTCGCCGACAGCGCCGCCGCGACCGATTCCCTGACCGATGCGGGCGCGACGCTCGTGGCCGCGCCGCGCGAGACGCCCTGGCGTTCGCTGAACGCCCGGCTCGACGCTCCCGCGGGCCTCCATATCACGCTCTTTCAGGAGCTCGAGCCGGATCAATAGCCCTCGGCCACGAACCAGTGCATGGGCGACTCGGGCTCGGCGGCGCCGCAGCTGATCGGTCGCGAGGGGTCGGCTGCCTCCGCCCGCAGCTCGAGCTGATGAGAAGTCCCGTCGCGCGTGGACACCGTGACGGACGCCCGATCGCCCGCGACGTCGATGGACGCGAGCATGACGTCGTCGATCCCGGTCAGGCCCGTCCGGAGGCGCACGACCTGCTCGGCGACCTGCGCCGGCGCCGGCCAAGCCGATCGACCTCGGAGCGCCCCGGGATCGATCTCGCCGCGCAGATACGCATCCGCCAGGCGCGGTCCGTCGGTCGGAGGCACGCGGCCGTAGACGATCCCGTCCGGCAGGCAGACGAGGTTGCCGGCGAATCGGTGCCCGCCGAGGTGCGTGCACTCCCACAGGCTCGCGCCGTGCTCATCGGCGAGGGTGCCCATCAACGCTCGACCTCGCAGCGCGCAGCAGGCGTCGCGCTTGCCGTTGGTGCAGACGAGGAAGATCGCCTCGGAGTGCCTTGCCCCGAAGTCGCCGATGGGATCGGAGGCGGCGGCGTCAAGCGAGAGCCCATCGAGATCGGTGACGCGCCGTGACGCCATCTCGCGGGTGACCGTGTCGACGAGGATCGCGCACCGCGAGGCGTCCTCCGCCGGGTCGCCCTCGCGCCGCCGGACGAGGAGAACCCGCAGGCCGCGGGCCTTTGCCGTTGCCACCGCCTCGGCGCCGAACAGGTCCTCGACCGCGTGGCTGCCCCAGGCGGATCGATCCTCGATCAGAAGCCAGCGACGACGCTCGTCGACGCTGCCGATCATCGGCTCCTCGAGCCGCTCGGCCAGCGCGGAGCAGCGCGGCGGAGCCTCCATCCTCACGCAGGCGCTTCCGGGATGCGCTGGAGCGATCGCACCTTGCTGAAGAGAACCGGCAGGAAGCCGAGGAACGATCCGATGGCGCCGACCCAGATCGTGTTGTGCAGGCCGATCACCTCGCCGAGGATGCCGCCAGCGAGCGCGCCGATCGGGATCGTGCCCCACACGATGAAGCGCATCGTGGCGTTCATACGGCCCAGCATGCGCTCTGGAGTGATCGCCTGCCGCAGGCTGACCTGGTTCACGTTATAGATGACTGCCGTCGCCGCACCGATGAAGAAGCCGGCGATGATCCACGGCACGGGCGCCTCACGCGGCGCGAGCGCGACCGCCACGAGCGAGAAGCTCGACAGGAAGGCGGTCCACACGATCGTCGGGCCAACGCCGATCCAGCGGCCGAACCGTTCTGATGTCAGCGCCCCGAACAGGACGCCGAGGTTGGCGACCGCGAAGATGAGCCCGATCGTGCCCGCGGTCAGGCCCAGCTCATCGACCGCGTACAGCAGCAGGATCGCGGTCCCGAGGTTCCCGAACAGGTTCAGCGTCCCCGTGCAGGCGGCGATGTTGCGCAGGTAGGGATGGTGCAGGACGTACCGGAGCCCTTCCGCCGCCTCCTGACGCATGGTCGGCCGCGGGCCAGTGGCCGGATCGTGCGGCTCCGGGGGGATCTCTGGCCTCCGGATGAAGAGGAGAACGACGACCGCGCCGAGGTAGCTGAGGACGTCGAAGAAGATGGCAATCGGTGCACGCACCAGCTCGACCAGGAAGCCGGCTATCCCCGGCCCGACGATGTTGCTCGCCGACACCGACAGCTCGAGCTTGGCATTGCCCTCCACGAGCCGATCGCGGTCGACGACGCTCGGGAGATACGACTGGTACGCGACGTCGAAGAAGACCTCGAGACAGCCGATGGCGAAGGCCACCACGTACAGCTGCCAGATCGTGAGCCAGCCGGCAAGGAATGCGATCGGGATCGAGGTCAGCAGGATCGCGCGCCCGATATCGGCACCGATGAGGATCGGCTTGCGCCGCATCCGGTCGACCCATACACCGGCGGGGATGGTCAGCAGGATGAACGGCAGGAACTGGAAGACGCCGAGGAGCCCGAGCTGGAAGGGGCTCACCTCGAGGGTCAGCACGGCGACGAACGGGATCGCAAGCTGGGTGACCTCGTCGCCGAACTGGCTGATCGTCTGCGCCGACCATAGCTTCATGAAGTCCCGGTGGCGCCACAGCGATCGGCCCTTCGGGAAGGTGGCGGGTGCCTCGCTCGGCGATAGATCGCCCGGGGTCGGCGTCTCGAGCGACATCTACGCCTCCTTCACCGACTCGGCCCAATCGGGCACGTAGATGGCGCCGACGAAGCCGAATGCCTCCCCGCTCCCCGGCGCCCCATCGGCGAACTCGGCGGCCAGAGCGTTCACCAGGTCAGCGAAGCGACGGGCGCGGGCGATCGGCATGCGGGCGCGGACGACGATGGACATGGAAGGGTCATCCTTTCCGCCGGGTGGCCGTGCCTCACCGATCGCCTGACGCAACGGCAGCGTGCCGAGCTCGGGATGCTCCGCGGCCATCGGGCTCTCAGCCTCCGGCAGGCGGAACTGGCGGGCGACGCGGGCGTAGCGCTTCTCGACGACGCCACGGACGCGGTGCCGTTCCACGATGCGGATCAGGCCGGCGGCGTCCAGCACGCGCACGTGGTGCCCGATCGTCCCCTTCGGCGTGCCGAGCGAGCGCGCGAGCTCCTGGATGCTGGCCGGACCGTCGAGCAGTCGGCCGAGGATGCGCCATCGGGTCGGCTCGCCGAGCGCCTGCAGCTGGTCGGGGCGGCCGATGGTGAGGAAGTCCTCCATCGGCCCATGGTCGAGATGTGTCGATTGGTCGGCCATTCCCGACCATTAGACCACAGGCGTCAACTAGCCGCGAACGACCGCCATGGTCAGCCCATCGCCGATGGCGAGGATCGTCTGGTCGACGCGCTCATCGACGGCGATCTTCTCGTTCAGCGCCCGGATGGCGCGCACGTTCTCGTCGTCCTCCGACGGTTCGGCGACCCGTCCGCTCCACAGCACGTTGTCGATGAGGATCAGCCCGCCCGGACGAACGACCCGCAGGCAGCCCTCGTAGTAGGCGTCGTAGCTCGGCTTGTCGGCGTCGATGAACGCGAGGTCGAAGCTATCGTCCTCGAGGTCGGCCAGGGTCTCGGTCGCCGGGGCGAGGCGGAGCTCGATCCGGTCGGCGACGCCCGCATCGGCCCATGCCTGGCGCGCGATGTCGGTCCATTCGCGGCTCACGTCGCAGCAGAGGACGCGGCCGTCGGGCGGCTGCGCCAACGCCATCGCGGTCGATGAGTACCCGGTGAATGTGCCGATCTCGATAATGCGCCGCGCGCCCATCAGCCGGACCACGAGGGCCATGAACGCCCCCTGGTCGGGACCGATCTGCATGTTGCTCTCGGGCAGCGGCGCGGTCCGCTCCCGCAGTGCGGCGAGAACCGGGTGCTCGCGGACGCCGTAGCGCCGGACGTAGTCGACGAGGGCGTCGGTCAGGGTCAGCGTGCGGTTGGCCATCGCCGAAATGGTAGACGGTGCCAATGGCCGGCGCTCTTTGAGCTGGGTCGTCAGGTTCGGTCAGCGATTATATCGTTAGTGATATAGCGAGTGATCGGGCGAGATGCCGGCGACCGCCGACCGATCAGGCTCCCAGCAGCCAGTCCTCGCGATGCGACGACGGGACGTCGGTGCCGTCCTGCCAGCGCAGCACGAAGGACTCGGTGTCGATCGCATCGCGCTGGAGATCGTCCGGCAGGTCGAGGAGCCAGCC
Organism: uncultured Chloroflexia bacterium; assembly: GCA_963790255.1. Classification (GTDB taxonomy): domain Bacteria; phylum Chloroflexota; class Limnocylindria; order QHBO01; family QHBO01; genus JACDBZ01. The sequence goes on from CAWBOA010000006.1 coordinate 19,704, forward strand.
GAGGTCCTGGCGCTGCGTCTTGTGGCAGTCCATGCTCCTCAGCTTCGCGTCGCGCTGGCCGGAGACGTCGACGCGCGTGGTGACCTCGTCCTCCGCGCGGCCGAACGAGGCGTCATCGGCCTCCTCCGCCTCGACCGCCGCCTCGATCTCCGAATCCGCCGGAGGCTCGTCAGGGCGGCCGGCTCGTCGCCGATATCCCACGGCAGCGCGATGCCTCGCTCCTTCATGTCGGCCAGGAGGCGGCCCCAGCGCTCCCGCACGAAGGCGATCTCGTAGAAGCGGGAGACGGCCCAGTCCTCGGCGCGCGAAGCGGTGTAGGCGCCCCGCGCGATGCGCGCGGCGTTGATGTGATCGGGGTGGCCGTAGTTGCCGTTCTCGTCGTAGGTCACGATGGCCGACGGGCGTGCCTCCCGCACGATCTCGATGAGGCGTCGCGTGGCCTCGCCCATGTCGGCCTGCCAGAAGGCCTCGGGGTGGCCGTTCGCGTCGGTGCCCATCATTCCCGAGTCCCGGTACCCGAGCAGGTGCTGGTGGATGGCTCCCCCACCGAGCGCATCGATCGAGCACGTCAGCTCGGCCGCGCGAATGTCGGCCAGCCGGGGGCGTGCCTCCTCGGGGTCGAGCGTGGGGTCGTGGATCTCGCCCTCGGCGCCATCGGTGCAGGTCACCAGGTCGACCCGGACGCCCTCGGCCACCAGGCGGGCGATGGTGCCTCCGGTGCCCATCGACTCGTCGTCAGGGTGGGCGTGGACGAAGAGGACGCCGCCGTCAGGCCGCATTGACCGATGCCTCGCTGCGATGGGAGACACCGATGGTAGCGAGCGCCAGCCTCGCGTCGCGCTCACCGATCGCCACGGCGCGGTCGATGTGGCCGAACTGGAGGGCGTTCATCCAGCCGAGACGGGGCGCGATGAGCAGGTCGGGCGGCTCGACCACCACCGGGTCGGCCCAGCGCGCGGTCAGGAGTCCCAGGTAGCGACGGGCGGTCAGGCGGTCGGCCGCGGTGCTGACGCCGAGGCGCGCCGAGGCGGCGCGCAGGACGCTGGCGCCAACGCGGCTGCTGAGGAAGGACGGCTTCGGGATGTCGGCCAGCACCCCGACGACCGGTGCATTCGGAGCCCATGCGCGGGACAGGGTGACCGGCACGCCCTCCCACGGCCCCGCGTCGCACCACACGCCATCGGCGTCGCGCCGCGGCGGGAAGAAGAACGGCACCGCGATGCTGACCTCCAGCGCGTCGACGAGCCGGCCGGACGTGATGAGGCGCGGCCGACCCGTGACGAGGTCGAACGCGGTGATGCCGAGCGGCGTCGGAAGCTCCTCGATCCGCGGATCGCCGAGGTCAGCGGCCATGCGCTCGAGGAGCGGCCGCGGGTCGAACAGCGCCATGCGGCCCCGTCGCACGTGGCGAAAGAACGGGGTCGCGCGCCCGCGCGTCACGATCTCGTCGGCCGAGCGGCCGGCCGCCAGGCCGGCGCCCACGATGGCGCCCATGCTCGTCCCGACGATTCGATCAGGCTGGAGGCCGGCAGCCTCGAGCGCGCGCGCCACACCGACGTGGGCCCACCCGCGCGCACCGCCGCCACCGAGTGCCAGGGTGAAGCCAGCGCTGAGGTCCGGACCGCTCATCGGCTCAGGCAGCAGCGTGCTCCGCGCACTCGCACAGGTCGCGCAGCTTCGTGTACGTGAAGAGCCCGGTGTCATGCCCGTCGGCCCAGATCGGTGCGAGCGCATAGCGACCGATCCAGCGCACCTCGTTCATGTGCGTCTGTCGCTCGTCGAACGCCGTCTCGAGGGTCACGACGCCCGGAAGGCTCCCCTCGCCCGCGCACAGCGCGCAGGGGCAGGCTCGTCGCAGCGCGAGCCACGACCACTCGCCGAGGTGGCCGTCGTCCCATCGGATCCGCATGCGACGAGCCGTCTCGTCGAGCTCGACCCCGATCGGGTTGACGATGTCCGGCATCGGTCAGCCCGCCTCCCAGCGGGGGGTTGTCCCGAGCCACTCGGCGCCGAAGGCTGCGCCCGTCGAGGTCAGCTGCATCGGGGCAACGCCGTCCTCGAGATCCCAGAGGAAGAGGTCCTGGAGCACGCCGCCGCCGGCGGCCGATCGGCCCAGGGTGAAGGCAACCCTCTCCCCATCTCGCGACCAGCGCAGGTGGCTGATGCGCCCGGTCATGGTCGTCTCGGACAGCGTGCCGCCGGAGTGGTTCGTCAGGGTGATCCGGGTCGTTCCGTCATCGAAGTGGATGGCGATCCGACGCCGGCCATCCGGTGACCACAGGAGCGGGAGCGCCTCCTCCTGGTCGAGGACCTCGCCACTGCCGGGGTCCACCTGCCACGTCCCGGCCCCGAGGGCCCACAGGCGCAGCGTGTCGTCGTGCATCCAGAACAGGCGGACCGTGCCGCCGTCATCGCTGAACTGCGCCTCGGCCAGCGCGGGCTCCTCAGCGATCTCGGGCCGCGCGTAGCTGACGCTGGCCAGCTCGTTCGTGTCGCCCGAGATGAAGTCGATGGCGAGCACGTGCGCGACATCTTCAGCGCCGTCCTGTGTGACGCGCACGGCGTACACGACATCGCCGGAGTCGCCGAAGGTGATGGTGGTGATCCCGTCTCCCAGGCGGCGCTTCTCCTGGCCGGGCTCGATCGACACGAGCACGTCCGCGAGCAGGCCGGCGCCGATGCGCCCGTCGGGTGCCCACGCCAGGCGCCGCACGTCGAGTGCGGGATCCTGGGCCATGACCTGCGGGTCGTCCTCGGTGGTGAAGTCGTGGCGCAGGAGGTAGATCGGGGCGAGCGCCGCGGCTCGGCCCTGGTAGACCATCTCGAGCGGGCCGTACTCGGGCAGGGGGGCGGGTGTCTGCGTCGGCGGGCCCGAGCCGCTTGGCTGGGGGGTCGCACTCGGGCGGTTGCTGGCGGCGACGCTCGGGGACGCTGAGGCGTCCGGCGCGCCGGCGAGGGCGCTCTCCGACGGCTGCGCGCCGAGCCCACCGAGTGACGAGTCGCCGGCGAAGATGAGCGCCAGCAGCACGATCACCATGCCCGCCAGCAGCAGGATGATGCCGATCAGCCACGGAACGGCCTGCTCAGCCGTCGTCGGCTCCTCGGCCGCCTCCGTGCCCTCTCGGCGAGCAATCGACGTCCGGACCGATCCGGGGGTCGGGTCGAGGTCGACGAAGGGCTTGCGCGGGACGGGTGGTGACGGCTCCCACGTTGCGGGCAGGACCTCGGTGGCGTCGCCGCGCGGCCAGGTGCCGTCCAGGAAGGGGAAGGGGTTCGGCGGCTCCTCGTCTTCCTTCTCGTCGGCCGCCACGTCCATGTCCGGCTCCGGCTCGGGCTCCGGCTCGGCTGGCTCGGCCACCTCAGCCTCAGGCGCCTCGATCGGCGCCGCTGGCGCCTCGACATCGGCGTCCCACGCCACGGTCGCCATCGGGGGCTCGCCCGATTCGGTCAGGTCGGCCTCGGGGGCCCGCCACGATGGCGCCGCCGCCTCGTCGTCGGCATCGGCCAGCGCCGCAGCCTCCGCGGCCGGCTCCGGTTCGGCGGTGTCCCACCAATGGGCGGGTCCGGCGACGATCGGCTCGGCCGGGGGCGTCAGCGGTTCGGGTTCGGCTTCGGCCTCAGGCTCGGGCTCCGCTGCGGCTGGCTCCTCCTCGACCTCCACCTCGGCCCGTGGCTCGGGGATCGGCTCGGGGAGCCAATCGGGAACGCGCAGGGCGGTGGTCTCCTCGGCAGCCGCGATGGGGATGTCAGCCTCGTCAACACCGGTTTCGGCGACCATTTCGGCGGCTGGCTCCGCATCGGTCGGCGTGACCTCCTCGTCGACGTCGGTGACGATCACCTCGCCGCGGGGCGGCGCGCCCCAGGTCTCGGCCTCGAGCTCGGCGGCCTCGACCGTCTCCCAGCCAGCCACCTCGGAGCGATCCGGATGGAGTGGCGGCGGGCCCTTCTCCTCGGACGAGGACATGCCGTTGCGGTCGTCGTCCGCTCCCCACGGCTCCGCGACTGGGGCCGGGACCCAGGCCTCGGTCGTTCGCGACAGCGGGCTGAAGATCGGCTCGGGCTGGCTCGGCTCGATCGCCACATCGGCCTCGCCGGCCTCATCCGCTCCAGGTTCGGCGGCGGCTTCAGGAGCCAGCTCCGGCGCCGCCTCCAGCGCGAGCTCGGAGGCTGGCTCCTCGACGGGCGCGGGCTCCCACACACGTTCCGGCTCACGCGGAATCGGCGCCCAGGTGCGTTCGGGCTCCCGAGGGATCGGTTTCCAGGTGCGCTCCGGCTCTCGCGGGATGGGCTCCCAGGCGCCCTCGGCCTCCGACGCGTCGGCAATCGGCTCCGGCGCCGGCTCCGGCTCCTCGGCGATCGGCTCCGGCTCGACTGGCGGCGCCGTCAGCTCGTCGGCGACCGCCTCCGGCTCCTGGGGGATTGGCTCCGGCTCATCGGCGATCGGCGCGAGGGACGGAGCCTCAGCCGGCGGCGGTTGGTCGAGGATCGGGTCGTCGTCGGTCCACGTCTCGGACCAGGGGTCGCTCGACGGGAGGTCGACCGCGTCGACGGCGTAGTCGGCGGGGGATGGCGGGGAGGCGGACCACTCGCCCCACCCGGACGCGGGATCGCTGCGCGACTCCTGCCAGGGGTCGTCCGGTGACCAGGGCTCCGGGCTCGACGCATCCGGCGCGCGCGACTCGAGGTCCTCGGACGGCCACGTGGCGTCGTCCGAGCCGGGGGATGGCGGCCGATCCCACGGTCCGCTCATTCGCGGGCCCCGCTGGGTGCACGGCTCACGGCCGCATCATACCGAACGCTCACGACCACGATCCCGATCACGACCAGGGCGGTTCCGAGCGCGAGGCGTGCGTCCATCAGCTCGTTGAGGACCAGGACCCCGATCGCGACACCGACCACGGGGAAGATGTAGGTCACCATGGACGCCATGGTGGCGCCGATGCGCTCAATAAGGAAGAAGTAGAGCACGTAGGCCACGAACGAACCCAGCAGGCCAAGCCATAGGACGGCGACGAGCGTGTCGAGCTCGGCCGGGATGATCACGCCGCCATCGGCGACGAGCGCCAGCACCCACATGTCGACCGCGGCGAAGATGAGGGTCCCGGCGGCCACGACGTAGCGATGGGTTCTCTTGATCCGGTGGCGCGCGTACGAGGCGCCGATGGCGTAGGAGAGTGCCGCCACGACCACAGCGATGGCACCGATGAGCCCGGAGGCGTCGGCGCGCAGCTCGAGCTCGCGGCTGGCCAGCAGCGCGGCGCCGATGAATCCGAGCACCAGCCCGGCGACGCGCAGGCCGGTGACGGGCTCCGTCTTCAGGGCCACCCCGGCGATGATCAGGCTGAAGATCGGGACGAGCGAATTGAGGACGGCGGCCGTGCCGGAATCGACGAACTGCTCGCCCCAGCTGATGAGGAAGATCGGGATCGCCGCGTTCACCGTCCCGAGCACGACGAGCGGCAGCCACTCGCGCCATCGGCGCGGCATCGGCACGCGGAGGACGGCAAGCAGGGCCAGCATCCCGACGGCGCCCAGCGTCATCCGCCACGCGACGAGCGTGCCGGGCGGAATCTCCTCCACGGCGATCTTGATCCAGGCGAACGATGAGCCCCAGATCAGGCCGAGGGTGACGAAGGCGGCCGGAATCAACCAGCGTGGCGTCGTGGCCATCCGCGGAAGGCTACCCGACGATGTCGGTTGACGCTCATCCGGAGACTGGAGGTCGCCCGCTATGGGACCAGCGTGGCCTCGTCGGGCAGGCCGACCTCAGCGAGGGCCTCGCCACCGACATCCGCCATTCCGAGCCGCTCGGCAAGCCACGCCGCCCGATCGGCGACGGCGTCCGCATCGAGCGCGTGTCCGGCCGGATAGCGATCGATTCGCGTGCCATCCGGAGCCGCCGCGACCCACACGTCGACGTCGGCGGCCACGACGACGTCGTCCGTCGTCCCGAACTGGAGGTAGAGCGTCGCGGGATCGGCACCCGACACCGCTGGGACGGCATCGAATGGCTCCATCGCGTCCAGGTAGGCCTCCCATCCCTGGTCGCCGATCACCGATCGCTCGCCGGCGAAGTCGTCCGCGTTCGCGCGCAGGAAGCCCGTCCAGCTCGGCCGCCCGGTGATGGCCAGGGTCGCGGCGAACGGGCCATCGGTCCCGGCCAGCAGGGCGGCGAGCGACGCGCCCCACGAGTGCCCGACGAGGCCGATGCGCGCCGGATCCACCTCGGCGCGCTGGCTCAGCAGCTCCCAGGCCCGCTCGAGGTCATCGAGCGTCTGCTGCGTCAACGCGGCCTCGGCCTCCGGATCGAAGTAGTTGCCGAGGGTCCCGGAGCGGTTGACGCCCTCGCGGGCGAACGGCGCGTCGATGCTGAGGGTGACGGCGCCGCCGGATGCCATCGCGATGGCCTCGTCGAGGAAGTCGTCGCGATCCGTCTCGCTGCCGTGCAGGTACACGATGCCGGCGAACGGGCCGGCGCCGGTCGGCACGACCATCCACGCCGACACGCGCCCGCCCCCGGTGCTGGCATAGCTCACGTCGAGGACGGTGGCGCCGTCGATCTCGGCCTGGACGGACTCCTCGACGGCGAGCGCCGGGGCCGTCGCGGCGGCCGATGGCGTCGACGAGGCCGCGACCGATCCTCCCTCGACGCTAGCATCGCGGGTAGCGCCGCAGCCAGCGGCGGTGATGGCGAGGGCGGCGACGAGCGGCAGGCTTGCCCGGGTGCGCATGATGGTGGAGAATATTCCATCGATGGAGACTCGTCAACCTTCGGAGCAGTCGGTGCCGTCGTCGGAGCGGGACGCGACGCCGGCCGAGGCGCGCGCGCTGGCGCACCCCCTTCGGCTCCGGATCCTGCGCCTCTGCATCGACGAGGCCCTCACCAACCGCGAGCTGGCGCTTCGCCTCGATCGCGACCCGGGAACGGTGCTCTACCACGTCCGGCGGCTGGTCGAGCTCGGCTTTCTGAAGGCCGAGCCGATGCGGCGGGCGGCCTCCGGCCACCTCGAGCAGCCGTACCTCATCACAGGAAAGTCGTGGCTCCTGCGCGTCTCGAGGACCCCCTCCTACTCGACCGCCGTGCTCGATGCCGTCCGCGACGAGCTGGCGGAGGCTGGACCCCGAGCCGCCATCAGCACGACGCGCCTCGGCGTCCGGCTCAGCGACGCCGACATCCGCGACCTTCGCACCCGCCTCGACGCGCTGGCCAGCGACTTCATCGAGCGCGACGATCCGGGCGGCACGCCGGTGGGACTGCTGCTCATCGCGCACCGTCGCCGCCAGTAGCGGCCGTAGCGGTCCAGCGGACGCGAGGCGTCCGTTTTTTCATGGGGTGATCGTTATGCGGTTCACAGCGTCGCGAGCGGTCAGGAGGAGCCCGTGACGTTCACCCGGTGAAAATCTGGACCATTCGCGAGGCGAATCGGGGCGTAGCAGTCACCCGGTGAAAATCTGGACCGCTCGCGAGCCGACGACACGCGGGAGGCTCAATCGGAGGCGGCCCACATGATCGCGCCGACCGTGAAGACGCCGGCGACGAGTCCGATGAACGCCGCCGTGCCCTCGGGGCCCTCACCACCCACGGTCGGCATGGCGGCGTTGATGACCGGCAGCCCGACGATCATGAACGCGAGCCAGAGGACGGTGGACACGGCGGCGATGACGACCCGCCGGTTGCGATCTCGAACCATGCTCCTCGATCGTAGCAGACCGATTCAGCCGGTCGCCGCCAGGCGGGCTCGCTCCGGGACACGATGGAAGAGGCCCGGATCGGCGCGTCCCTCGAGCATGCGCAGTTTCGCCGCGGCTATGAGGCCGAGCGTCACCACCCGGGCATCCGCCGCGTCGTCGTCGACCCGTCGCAGGGTCATCGTGCCGATGTGCTCGGCCACCTCCACCACATCGAAGATGTGGCCGGGACGGACGCCATTCTCCTGGAGGAACGTGAGCAGTTTGGCGTCCTCCTCCGCCTCCTCGGTGACGCGAAGGATGGTCACCTCGCTCCCCGCCCGCGCGGCCGAGAGCGCCAGGCCGGCCGGACGCTCCGGGGTGTGGCCGTCGCGCGGGATCGGGTTCCCATGGGGACACGTCGGCGGGCGTCCGAGGAGCTCATCGATCCGATCGGTGACCCGATCGCTGAACGCGTGCTGGAGGTGGTGCGCTTCCTCGTCGGCCTCCGCCCAGCCGAGGCCGACGACCTCGGTCAGCAGCCACTCGGAGAGCGCGTGGCGCCGGAAGGTGCGCTCCGCGGCCTCGCGGCCCCGCTCGGTCAGCATGAGCTGGCGCGTGTCGCCGTCGACGCTGAGAAGCCCCTCCCGGCCGAGGCGCGTCACCATCTCGCTGACCGTCGCGGCGCTGACTCCGAGCCGCTCGGCGAGGCGGGCCGCGATGACCGGCTGCCCCTCGCCGTGCATGTAGCGGATCGTCATCAGGTACTCGGCCGCCGCCTCGGTCGGCTCCAGCGCGGCGGCATCGGCGCTTGCCATGAGGCGATTCTAGGGCGCTTGACGGAGGCACTGGCCACTCCTACCCTTCCGCCAGCCGACCCGACGACGAGCGCTTGCTTGCCGCCTCCCTGGGTTCGTGCTGCGGAGGACTACACCCATGCGCTGGCCCCGAGCGCTCTTTTCACTTGCCCTGATGGTCCTTTTCGTCGCTGCCTGCAGCTCACCGGGCGCGAGCGACGGCGGAGATGGCAACGGCGGCGGCGACGGCAACGGTTCCGAGCAGAGCGAGCCGGCCGAGGAGTCGCAGGATGACGGCGGTGGGGACGGCGGCGGCGATGGTGGCGGAAACGCCGGCGACGCCGATGCCGCCTTCGAGCGGCTGACCCCACCCAACGCCGAGGAGGTGTCGAAGACGACGGCCTCCGGCCTGGTCATCGGGGCCTTCACGACGTCCGAGTCGGTCGACAGCCTGACCTCGTTCTATGAGGACGCGTTCGACGAGCTCGGCCTCGACATCCTGACGACCACCGAGGCAGCGGGCGGAGTGACCTGGTTCGTCGGCACCGACGACACTGCGAGCGAGTTCGGCGGCGTCGTGTCGGTCATCCCGGCCACCGACGGCGGGGAAGGGACCACGGTGTCCATCCAGATCGGCGCGACCAACCAGTAGGCGCGGTTACGCAGCTAGCTACCACGGGATCACCACAATTGATACGGGGTCGGCGAGGCCCTTCAGCTCCCGCAGCTCGGCTGGGCTGCCCGGCGTGATGCTGGCCTCGCGCGCGGAAGCCTCGCTCGCGAGGATCTGACCGCCGCCAGCAGCTGCGGCGATCCGCGCGGCCACGTGAACCGCGCTGCCGGCGTAGGCCGGTCCATCCGGCGTGACGTCGCCGGAGTGGACACCGATGCGGACGGGAGGAGCGAACCCGGCTGAGCGGCGATGCTCGGCAAGGGTGCGCTGGACCTCGACCGCGCACCTCATCGCATCGGCGGTGTCTCCGAAGGTCACGAAAAAGCCGTCACCTGCATGGTCGACCTCGCGTCCACCGTGGCGAGCAAATAGCCCGCGCAAGGTCGCGTCGTGCCAGCGCCTGAGGTCGCGCCAGGCGTCATCGCCAATCAGCTCGATGAGGCTCGTCGAGTCCACGATGTCAGTGAAGAGGAGCGCCCTCCGCGTCCGCGTCCCATCAGTCCGTGTCTCGGGCGGGCCACTCTCGGCAGGCGCGTCGCTCGACTCCTCGCTCTCCATGAGCACCTTGATGTTCCGCGTCGCGTCGCGCCAACGCCGGACGACCAGGGGTCCGATCACTGGCCAGATGATCTTGAGCGGCAGCCGCAGCTCGAGATCGAAGGATCGCGTGAGTCGAGTCCCAACGGCCGATGGTTCGAAGGTCTCGCGAAGCGTGAACGAACGGAGCGGGCGCGCGTGCACGACGGCGGCCGTGGCATGCGGGGGATCCCACTCGATGATCGAGCCGGTGACCAGGGTTTCGAAGCCGAGGACCATCGCGCGGCCCTCGTAGCTCGTCCCCACACCCACCGGACCGGGCGACGTCTGGCGAAAGGTCAACGACTGCCCGCGGAGCCGCGGCATGTTGAACGTTTCGCTCATGAATGCCCAGACGTCCTCGACCGGTCGCTCGATCTCCACAGTGATCTCGTACCTCATCGGTCGCGGTCAGGGCGCCGCCGGCGCGCCAAGGAGGCCGGGGAGGACGCTTCCGAAGAAGTAGCCGCTCACACCCGCGAAGGCACCGACGACGAGGATCTCGAGCCCAGAGAGGATTGGATTGCCCCAGGTCCACCGGGTCTTTGCGGCGCCGATGCCGAAGAGGATGGAGGCCGTCGCCACGACTGAGCCCGGCAGCGCAAGATCCAGCGGAAGCACCAGGTACGGCACGATCGGCGCGAGCGCGCCGATGCCGAAGGAAGCACCCATCACGAGGGCACCCTGGAGCGGGGACCCGGACGCCGCACCGACCGCCATGCCGTACTCCTTCTCAACCTTCGTGTTGAGAAGCACCTCCGGATGGCGCGCAATGATCGCGGCGACGGTGGATGCCTCAGTGTCCTCGAGCCCCTCCTCCTCGAGCAGGTAGGCGAGCTCGGCCTGGACCTCTCCGCGTCTGCGGGCGACCATCTCCCTGTCGGATGCGATCTGCGCCAGGACCACTTCTCGCTGGCTCTTGCTCGACAGGTACTCTCCCGCGGCCATGCTGAAAATGCCGGCCAGGCCCGTGGCAATGCCGGCAATCAGCACCGCGAACCGGTCGTTCGTTGCGCCGGCAACCGTGGACACGACGGCGAGGGTCGAGACGAGACCATCCTGCGCACCGAAGATCGCCTCTCGCATGTCGCCGAGCCGTTCGGCACGCTGCCGCTCGCGGTCCAGCCGCGCGGCAATGTCGGGATCGACGCCCCCGGTCGCCGGGATGGCGGCTCTCCCGCGCACGACTACTCTTCGCCGGTGCCGGACTGGTCGCGGATGGTGCTGACCACGTTCGCGTCGGCCAGCGTCGTCACGTCACCAAGGTCGCGCTGCTCGGCGATGTCCCGCAGCAGGCGCCGCATGATCTTGCCGGAGCGCGTCTTCGGCAGGTCCGGCGTGAAGAGGATCTGCTTCGGCCGCGCGAACTTGCCGATCGTATCGGCGACGTGCTCCCGCAGCGTGGCTCCGAGCTCATCCGAGGCCTCGAAGCCTGAGCGCAGGATCACGTAGCTGAAGATCGCCTGGCCGGTCAGCGGATCGCTGCGGCCGACGACGGCCGCCTCCGCCACCGACGGATGAGAGACGAGGGCTGACTCGACCTCGGTCGTGCTGATGCGGTGGCCGGACACGTTCATGACGTCGTCCACGCGCCCCAGCAGCCAGTAGTAGCCCTCCTCGTCCCGCTTGCACCCGTCGCCGGGGAAATAGCGGCCGGGGTAGCGCGACCAGTAGGTCTGCTGGTAGCGCTCGGGGTCGCCGTAGATGCCGCGGAGCATGGCCGGCCACGGACGCTCGAGGACGAGGTAGCCGCCCCCGCCGAGCGGCACCGGGGTCCCGCCCTCGTCGACGACGTCGGCGACCACGCCGGGGAACGGGAAGGTGGCCGAGCCGGGCTTGAGGATGGTGATGCCCGGGAGCGGGGTGAGCATGATCATGCCGGTCTCGGTCTGCCACCACGTGTCGACCACCGGGCAGCGCTCGCCGCCGATGTACTTCCAGTACCAGGCCCACGCCTCGGGGTTGATCGGCTCCCCCACGCTGCCGAGCAGGCGCAGCGAGGAGAGGTCGTCATCGGCGAACTCATCGGGCCCGTACTTCATGAGCGCGCGAATGGCGGTCGGGGCGGTGTACAGGATGGTGGCGCGGTACTTCGCCGCGACCTGCGCCCATCGGTCCTTGTCGGGGAAGTCGATGGCGCCCTCGTAGATGATCCCGGTCGCGCCGTTGGCGAGCGGCCCATAGACGATGTACGAGTGCCCGGTCACCCAGCCGATATCGGCCATGCACCAGTAGACGTCCGTCTCGGGGTGCAGGTCGAAGATGTAGCGGTGGGTCGCGCTCACGCCGGCGAGGTAGCCGCCGGTGGTGTGCATGATCCCCTTCGGCTTCGCGGTCGTGCCCGATGTGTAGAGCAGGTAGAGGAGGTCCTCGCTGTCCATCGGCTCGGGATCGGCGCTCGTGGGCTGGTCCTCGATGAGCTCGTGGTACCAGTGGTCACGGCCCTCGGTCCAGTCGACGTCGTCCCCGGTGCGCCGGACCACCACGCAGTGCTGCACCGATGTGGTCCGCCCGATCGCGTCATCGGCCGCTTTCTTGAGCTGGACCGTGGCGCCCTTGCGATACCCGCCGTCGGCGGTGATGACGACGGTGCACTCGGCATCCTCGATTCGGTCGGCCAGGGCATCGGCGCTGAAGCCTCCGAAGACAACCGAGTGCGGCGCGCCGATGCGGGTGCAGGCCAGCATCGCCACCGGCAGCTCCGGGATCATCGGCATGTAGATGGCGACCCGGTCGCCCTTCCTCACGCCGAGGCCGCGCAGCGCATTCGTGAAGCGGCACACCTCCTCGAGGAGGTCGGCATAGGTGATGGTTCGCGTGTCCCCCGGCTCGCCCTCCCAGTGGTACGCGATCCGGTCGCCGCGCCCGGCCGCGACGTGGCGGTCGAGGCAGTTGACGCTGACGTTGAGCTTGCCGCCGATGTACCACTTCGTATACGGCGCGTCCCAGGTGTAGAGCTCGTTCCACGGCTCCATCCAGTCGAGTCGGTTCCCCTCCTCCGTCCAGAACGCGCGGAAGCCCTCCTCCGACGCCGTGCGATCGAAGATGCCCGGGTCGCTGAGCAGGGCGTTGCTGACGAAGTCCGCCGATGGCGGGAAGGTGCGGTCCTCGCGCAGCAGGTTCTCGATCGTCGGTTCGACGTGTTCTTCAGTCGTCATGCGCCGATTCTAGACGCGCCCCGCCCGTAGCCCGGGGGAGCACGAGCAAGTGCGGCGGCGTTTGCCGCTGGGCGGAGCTAACGGCCAACGTCGGGGTGATTCCGGCCCTAACTTGGCCGCGCCGATCGCCCGTGGGCGACTTGCAGGCAAGGAGCGCATCGATCGATCGCCATCGTCGGCGTTAGTCCCGTTGGGCGACAACTTGTGCGCCGGCGGGTTCCCGCGCGCCTCGCGTCCCTCGCCGTTTACCCACCTTGGTAACGAATGGACATCGACCGCGGGTTCAGGGCGTGATTCCGGCCCGACTTTCCCAATGCCGAGAACGCGATGCCACTGGCCGGGCCTTCCTTGGCCGTTGGTTACCCGGATCAGCAAATCCAGCGTTGGCGACGAAAGCGCCGCCGCCAGTCGGCCCCTGCCGACGTGGCTACTCGCGGAGCCCTCGGTCGCGCACCGCCACCAGCAGGATCGCGGCCGCGACGTACGAGGCGGCCATGACCCCGAAGGCGATCTCGAATCCGAACCGACCCACGACGTTGCCGATGACGAACGCCCAGAACGCGCCGATGCCGAAGGCGAAGGTGAAGTAGACCGCGAAGGCCATGTCGCGGATCGGACCGGAGGCGCGATCGGCGAGGTAGGCCTGGAGCACCGGAGACTCGCTGAAGACGGCCGTCCCGAACGGGAGGAGCAGGGGCACGAGCAGGAGCAGGTTGGCCCCGACCGCCACGAACGCGAGGATCCCGACCGCCGATGCCAGGTAGTAGGCCACCAGCGTCCGGCGACGGCCGAACCGGTCCGAGAGGATGCCGGCCAGGATCGGGCCGACCACGGCCCCCACCAGGAGGATCGCGTAGAGCAGGTTCACCGTCGCGTCGTCGAAGCCGAGCGGCCCGGACAGGTAGAGCACCATGAATGGCGCGACGATGTCCAGCCCGCGGCCGCCGGCGGCGATGAGCGCGGCCGCCAGGATGAGCCGCAGGTCGCCACGACCGAGGACGGTCTTCAGATGCGCCCCGACCGACCCCGAGGCGCGCGCGCGACGACGGTAGGCGGCGTGGTCCTCCCGCACCGCGAGCGCGAGAAGCACGCCGATGATGAGCGGCGGGATGCCGAAGAGGGCGAGCGTCGTCTGCCAGCCGACGGCCAGCAGGAGCGCGCCGCCGACGAACGGCACGAGGATCGTCCCGATGTTCCCGCCGCTGATGTGGGCGCTGATGGCGAAGCCGCGCCGCTCCGCCGGGAACGCATCCGAGAGCAGCGCGTTCCCGACCGGGTGCTGCGGGCTGGCGCCGACGCGCGCGGCGCTGATGGCGGCCAGGAGCTGGGCGATCGACTGCGACAGGCCGCCGACGATGAGGCTCGCGCCGAACAGGACCTGCCCGCCGGCCAGGAGGGCCGGCCGCGCGACGAAGCGGGTCAGGAAGCCGTAGGCCAGCTGCATCGAGCCGCCCACGGCGGTGGTGATGGCGATGAAGGTGCCGATGTCGGCGGCGTCGAGCCCGTAGTCGACGATCACGATCGGATAGATGAGCGGCATGAGCGCCGACTGCGCATGGATGGCCGCGTGCGCGACCGCCAGCAGGGCCAGCGTCAGCCCCGGCCGGGTGCGACTGCTACGATCGACGTCCATGCCCACCTCAGCCGCCCCGCGCCGCACGGCCGTGAAGAGCGGCGCCTCCGATGCGCCCAGCCTCGAGGCAAGCCTGATCGCGACCGTCGCTCCCGTCATGCGGCATCTCGTGGCCCACGCCCGCCGCCGGCGCGCCTGGAGCGAGCTGACCTACCAGCAGTACAACGTGCTGCGCATGATCGACACCATGGGCCCGCAGCCGCAGGCCGAGGTCGCGCGCCGCCTGATGGTCACCGCCCCGGTGGTGACGCGCCTGGCGTCGACCCTCTCCGACGCGGGCCTGGTCGAGCGGCAGGCCGATCCCGGCGATCGGCGCACGGTCCTCCTGGCGCTGACGCCGACCGGTCGCCGTCGCGCCCGCGCCATGCGGCGCGACCTGCTCGCCGCCGCGCGCGAGCTGCTCGAGCCGATCCCGAAGTCGAAGCGCGCCGCCGTGGCGGCCGCCCTCGAGCAGCTGCAGGTGCTGGTCCCGGAGCATTCAGCGCGACGCTGATGCCGCCCGCGCCTCAGGCGCGGCTCGTCCGCCGTGGTCGCGGGCGCTGTCGAGGACCGTCACCCCCAGCTCCCCGCGCCGCACCGCCGATCTGAGCCCGAACGCGACCACGCCGATGGTGAGCAGCGACAGGGCCGCCCCGGCGTAGAACGCGGCCGGCGTCCCCCACGCCTGGGCCACCGCACCGGCGAAGAGGCCACCGAGCGGCGCCGACCCGGCGAAGACGGTCACGTAGAAGCTCATCACCCGGCCGCGCAGCGCATCGGTCACGTTGGCCTGCACGGTGGCATTGATCGTGTTGATCATGAGCATGCTGGCGTACCCGGCGGCCATGACCAGCGCCCCGGCCACGACGACGTGGCGGGCCGTGCCGATCGCGATCAGCAGCAGCGAGAAGGCGAGCCCGCCGATGAGCATGAGGGGAATCGCCCGCCGTCGGCGCATGAAGGCGAGGGTCAGGGAGCCGGCCAGCGAGCCCACGCCCATCGAGGCGTAGAGCGCACCGTAGGCGTCCGGGCCGAGCGAGAGGACCTCGCGGGCGAAGAGCGGCAGCAGGATCTGGAAGTTGAAGCCGAACGCCGCGATCCCACCCAGGAGGACGAGGCACCACAGCACGAGCGGGGTGCGCACGGCGTAGTGGAAGCCCTCGCGCAGGCTGTGGAGGACCGGCGGATGCTGCTCCGGACGCTCGGGCTGCCGGATCTCGCGCGGGTTCATGCGTGCCAGCCCGGTCACGACGCCGGCGTAGGTGATCGCGTTGATGCCCAGGTTCACGGCCACGCCCGCAATCGCCGAGCCGGTGACGGTCGTGCCGACCGCGATGATGACGCCGGCCAGCGCGGGCCCGACGATGCGGGCCGAGTTGAAGGCCATCGAGTTGAGGGCGATGGCGTTGGCCAGCACGCTCCGGGGGACGAGGTCCGCGGCAAGCGCCTGGCGCAGCGGCATGTCGATGGCGTTGACCAGGCCAAGCAGGAGGGCCATGACCATGACCATCCAGATCTGGACGACGCCGGTGGCGGTGAGCGCGAAGAGCATGGTGGCCTGGATGGCCGCGCCGACCTGGGTCGCGATGAGCGCGCGGCGCTTGTCGATCCGATCGGCGAAGACGCCACCGAACGGGGCCAGCAGGAGGGATGGGCCGAACTGGAGCACGGCCACGAACCCGAGCTGGAGCGCTGAGCCGCCGAGCGACAGGACGAGCCATGGAAGGCTGACCTGCTGCATCCAGGTGCCGACGAGGCTCACCACCTGGCCAATCCAGTAGAGGCGGTAGTTCCGGATCCCGAGCGCCTCGAACCCGCGCTTCAGACCACCCATCGGCGCGCGCGAGGGCAGCGGACGCGGCTCGTCGGGACGCGATGCCGGGGCGCTATCGGCCAATGCGGTCAGCCTCCGGAGAAGTTGCCCATGCTAACAACCCGGAGTGCAGGCGTCATGCCGCCCGGCGAATGACCTCGCGGCTCCGCGGCCCGGCTGACGAGCGGACGCGACGACGGCCGAAGCTGCCAGGCGACCACGACCAGGACGATCATCGCCAGGGCCGCCCCCAGGCTGAAGGCGAACGGCGCGCCGAAGGCCTGGGCCATGCCGCCGGCGAGAAGCCCGCCGATGGGCGCCGAGCCGGCGAAGACGGTGACGTACAGCGCCATCACCCGGCCGCGCAGCGCGTCAGGGACGCTGTTCTGGATGGTCACGTTGATCGTGTTCACCATCAGCATCGCCGCCAGGCCGATGGCCGCCACGAGCGGGAAGGCGAGCAGCGGGCTCCGCACGAAACCGAGCGCGAACGCCATCACCAGGAACGCGGCGCCACCGCCGATGATGAGGCGCATGATCGGCCGCTGGCTGGTGGCGAAGGCGAGCGCCAGCGATCCGACCAGCGAGCCCGGCGCCCATGGCCGCGAACAGCGCGCCGTAGCCACCCGAGTCGAGGCCGAGCGTGTCGCGCGTGAAGATCGGCAGCAGGGTCTGGAAGTTCATCGCCAGCGCGGCCACGCCCCCGAGCAGCACGAGCGGCCACAGCACGGTCGGCGTCGCCCGCGCGTAGCGCAGCCCCTCCGCGAGGCTCGTGCGGACCGACGGGAAGGTGGCGGGGCGCGGGGCGCGATGGAGGCTGTCACCATCGATGAGCAGCAGCCCACCGATGACCGACAGGTAGCTGACGGCGTTGACGCCGAAGTTGCTGGCCACGCCAAACGCCGCAATCGTGACGCCGGCCACGGCCGGGCCGATGACGCGCGACAGGTTGAACGAGCTCGAGCTCAGGGCGATGGCGTTGACGAGGTCCTTGCGCGGGACGAGCTCGGCGACGAAGGCCTGGCGCACCGGCATCTCGATCGCGTTGACGAATCCTGCGACGAGCGCGAGGAGGTAGACGTGCCAGATCTCGACGACGCCGCTCAGCGCCAGCGCGAAGAGCACCGTGGCCTGCAGCATGGCGATGGCGTTGACCACGATCAGCGTCCGGCGCTTGTCGAGCCGGTCGGCGAGCACGCCACCGAGGGGTGCCACGATCATCGAGGGCCCGAACAGGAAGGACATCACCAGTCCGAGCTGGAGCGGCGACCCGCCGAGCTGGAGAACGAGCCACGGCAGCGCGACCGACTGCATCCATGCCCCGACCAGGCTTCCGATCTGGCCGAACCAGTAGCGTCGATAGTTCGCGTGCCGCATCGCGCTCAGGCCGCGCGCGAGGCCACCGGCACCCGTCGAGGACGCCGCCCCTGCGGGACGGCGTCGTTGGCGCGCCAGTGCGGGCACCGCGCGCGTCAGGCGGCGCGGAAGCCGGGAGATCGTCATTACTTAGCAATGCTAACAAACTCCGCCGCACGACGCAACGCCAATGTCCGCTGCGAATCGGCCTTGAGGGCGGGAGCCGCATCAGCCAGAATGGCGTCACGAGACGACAGATTCGCCAGGCCCGAGCGATTCCGGCCAGGGGGAACCGACGCCCGCGCAGCCCCCGGCATGTGCCTCGTGCGCCCTTCGCCGCCCTGCTGCTGTCCCTGCTGGCGGTCCTGGCGCCCGATCTGACCCTCGCACCGGCCGTCGCGTTCGAGCCCGGCAACGGCCCGCGACCGATCGACGAGGCGGCGCTGCCGATCGTGCCGCGCATTCCCCAGCCGGCCGGGGCCGACACTCGCACGGCGGGCGAGCCGGCGGCCGTCCCGCTGGCCACGAGCGAGGGGCCCCGCTTCGCGGCGGCGCTCGACGCCGCCCGTACCCTGGCCTCCTCGTATGGGGTGACCTTCGCGGCGGTCCGAGACGGCGACCTGCTGTGGGCGGGCAGCGTGGGTCGCGAACGCGACGGCCGCACGGCGCTGGTTCCGAACAGCCCGCTCGTCATCGGCAGCGCGACGAAAACATTCGTGGCGGCGGCGGTGCTCGAGCTGGCGGAGGAGGGAGCCCTGGAGCTCGACGACTCGGCGCGCGCGCATCTCCCGCAGCTGAAATGGCTCAGCCGCGAGATCACGATTCGGCAGCTACTCGACCATACGAGCGGCCTGGCGGACGTCTTCAACGACACGACCCGGAAGGGCCTGGAGGAGGAGCCGGGCCACGCCTGGACGTCCGACGAGCTGCTCAGGACGCTCCACAGCCCGTGGTACCAGCCCGGGGAGAACTGGGCCTATGCCAACACGAACTACTACCTATTGGGGCTCGTCATCGAGCGGGTCACCGGTTCATCCCTGGCCGACGAGCTCGCGCGCCGGTTCCTGGAGCCGCTCGACCTCGACGCGACTCGCGTGCTGAGCCCGACGGATGCGGCCGGGCCGCTCGCGCCGGCGTGGACGACGATCTTCTGGGGCTCCGGCGCGATGGAGGCGTCGGCGGCCGACCTCGCCCGCTGGGGGGATGCGCTCTACGGAGGCTCCGTCATCGCGCCCGACAGCCAGCGCGCGATGCTGCAGATGAACGACAACGACTACGGGCTCGGCGCGCAGCGCATCGAGATCCCCGGCTTCGTCGGGCGCGGCCACACCGGGCTCCTCAACACGTACACCACGCTCCTCCTCAACCTGCCTGAAGAGCACTTGACCATCGCCCTCCTCGTGAACCGCAGCCACGTCGACCTCGTCGGCATGCTTCTCACCAAGCCGCTGAACGGCGGGCCGTCACTGCTGGAGCTGTCGATCGGGCACGAGCTGCCGCAGCCCTCGCCGACGGCGTCGCCTCAGTCGCCGTAGAGGATGTCGCGGATCACCGGCATCGGCGGCGTTCCGTGCGAGATCACCGACTCGAGGAAGGGACGCCATTCGAACGCGTCGCCTGCGCGCCGGCGCGCCTCCCGCTCGAGCTCGGTCATCTCGACGCTGCCGAGGAAGTAGCTGCACAGCTGGGTCGAGCTCAGGCGGGCGCGGTTCCACTTCTCGGCCGCCTCGGAGTGCTCCTGGAAGCCCCCGTCGACCATGAGCGCCATCGCCTCCTCCTCGGTCATGGTCCCCGCGTGGATGCGGATGTCCATGAGCGTGTTCGTCGCGGCGCGAAGGAAGTACTTCCAGTGCGCGAGGAGGAGCGCCGGGTCGTCGGCGCCGTAGCCCACGTCCATCATCACCTGGGTTACGTAGACCGCCCAGCCCTCCGCGAAGACGCCTGAGCCGAAGACCGCGCGAGGCAGCGACTGGCATCGGTTCGACCAGGCGAGCTGCAGGTAGTGGCCGGGAACCGCCTCGTGGATGGTGAGGACCCGCAGGGCGCGGCCGTTGTTCTCGCGGAGCATCGACTCGACGCGCTCGTCCGACCAGGTCTCGGGTGGTGGCGTGATGGCGAAGAAGCTGGCGAGGCCCCTGTCGAGTGGCCCGGGCGGGATGAGCATGGCGCCGCCGAAGGCGCGCAGGAATGGCGGGGTCCAGATGATCTGGAGTGGCTCCTCGGCCAGGCCGATCAGGTCGCGCTCGCGGATGAAGGCCTCAATGCGCCGATGCTCCTCGCGGCAATAGTCGAGCAGCTCGTCAGCCTTCGGATGGTCGACCGCGATCGCATCCAGGACGCGCCGGGTCAGCGCGTCGGGATCGTCCGGCATCGGCTCGTCGCCGACCCACGTCGGCCATAGCTCACGGGCGATGCGCAGCATCTCGCCGCGCACGTCGTTGTAGGCCGCCTCGGCGCGATGCTCGAGCTCGTCGGGGCTGACCGTGGCCTTCAGCGCGTGATGGAACTTGCGCTCGTAGAGCGCCCGTCCGAGCCGGAAGTCGCCGTCGGCGGTGGGCAGCAGGTCGTCGCTGAGCCAGGCCGTGAACGCGTCAACCGCGGCGATCGCGCGCTCGGCGGTCTTCGTGACCCGGGTCCGGACCTCCTCGTCCGCCTCGGCCGCCAGCTCCACGGCGGTCCGGCACAGGTCGGCGATGCCGGGCATGGTCTCGACCGCCTTCTCGACGTGGAAGGTCGCGACGGCCCGTCCTCGACCGGAGGTCAGGTTGTCGCGTGCCGCCTCGAGCACGGCCGGGATGCCCCTCATGCGGCCTGCCGCACTGGCGAGGCGCTCGGGCAGGGGCGCGAACTCGCGCGACAGCAGGCCAAAGAGGCCCGCCCCGAGCAGGTAGGTGTAGCTGATGGGGCTCCACGACAGCTCATCCAGCTCCTCCTCATCGAAGCTGAGCTCATCGATGGTGGCCATCAGGACCCGACGGTCGGTCTCCTCTTCTCGCGAGAGCCCACTGGTCGCCTCGAGGTCGGCGCGCGTCAGTGCCAGCCACGCCAGCCGCTCAACGCGGCCGAGCTCCGTCACGTCTGGCCAGCTGGCATCGTGCTCGTGATTGCCGGCCTCCGTGGCGTGCACCGGATAGAGGCGGAAGAAGTCGGTGAAGAAGGCGGCCTGCGCCTCGGCGAAGCTCATGTCGCCATGGTGCCATGAACTGATGGCCTCGCTGGCCTCCGACCACGAGATCGGTAGCCATTGCCTCTTCCCGGGCATGCAGGGCGAAACGGCGGCCTTCGTGGCCGCCGCTTCGGATCGCGGGGGGTGTGTCGTCAGTCGCCGATGGTCGGGATGAACTGCGGTGGGACGCGGACCTGCGTCGCCTGCTCGAAGTCGTAGGCGAAGCCGATCAGCTCGGGCTCGTCCCATGCCTGGGCCATGAACGACACCCCAACCGGCAGTGGGCCAACATACGCAGCCGGCACGGTGATGTTCGCCCAGCCGGAGACGGCTGCCGCGCCCGAAGAGCCGACGAACAGGCTGAAACCGTCCGTCGCGGCCGTGTCGCCGCCCTCCGGGTCGGAGTTCGTGACCCACGCCGGGGCGTTCGTCAGGGCGACGATCGCGTCGAGATCGTTCGCGGCCATGACGGCCTGGATCGCTGCCTGGACCGGCGGCGTCGTCTGCGCGCGAAGCTCCGCACACGCCGCGTCGCGGCCGTTCGTCTCCTCGGCGGCCTCGAACACGAAGTCGTCCCACGGACCCTCGAGCTCCGGGTGCGCCTGGTTGAAGGCGATGAGGTCGGCGAGCGTCTGCGGGTAGGGATCTCCGGTCACCGGGTTGGTGCCGTTCGCGTACGTCTCGAGGTAGGTCGCGATGTCGGTCTTGAACTCGCAGAGCAGCGCCGGAAACTCGTTCGCAGTCGCCGAGAGGTCGATGTCGGCCGGGTCGACGACCACGGCACCCTCACCCTCGAGCGAGGCAATGGTGTCCGCGAGGATCGGCTCCACGATGGCCGCGGTGGCGTCGCCGTACGTGCCGGCACGCCAGACACCGATCCGGGCCCCCTGCAGCGCATCGGCGTCGAGGAACTGGGTGTAGTCGGCGAACGCGTTGCCAGCCTGGCCAGCCGTTGCCGGATCAGCGGGGTCGATGCCGGTCGCGGCACCGAGGACCACGGCCGCATCGGTCACGTTGCGGGTCATGGGACCAGCGGTGTCCTGGTCGGCGCTGATCGGGATGATGCCGGATCGGCTCCAGAGGCCGATGGTGGGCTTGATGCCGACGATGCCGTTCGCGCCGGCGGGGCAGACGATCGACCCGTCGGTCTCCGTGCCAACGGCGGCCACTGCCAGGTCGGCCGATGCACCGACACCGGACCCGGAGCTGGACCCGCATGGGTTGCGGTCGAGCACGTAGGCCATGTTCGTCTGGCCGCCGATGCCGCTCCAGCCGCTCGACGACGGATCGGACCGGAAGTTGGCCCACTCGGACAGGTTCGCCTTGCCGATGATGATCGCGCCGGCGGCGCGAAGCTGCCGGATGATGAAGGCATCCGTCGGGCTGCTGCCGGCAAGGGCCCACGACCCGGCCGTGGTCGGCATGCCGGTCGTGTTGACGTTGTCCTTGACGAGGATCGGGATGCCCAGCAGCGGTCGGTCGTCGCCCTGTCGGCGTGCCCGGTCCGCCGCGCGCGCATCGGCGAGGGCGGTGGGACTCACCGTGATGACGGCGTTCAGGATCGGATTGAGCTTGCGCATCCGATGCAGGTAGAACTGGGTCAGCTGGACCGACGTCAGCCGGTGATCGTCCATCAGCGCCTGGAGCTCCGGAATCGTCGTCGTATCAACGTCGATGCCGTGGATCGTGGTCGACGTAGCCGACCGCGCGAGACCGATCGGGGCGGCAATGGCCGATGCCAGGAGCATGAGCAGCAGCAGGAGGACGACGCTGAGAGAACGCCTGACGGGGCTGCGCATCGGGGGGACCTCCAGGGGGGCGATGGGGCTTTCGGAGGCTCGGGGACGGCAGGGGTACCCTCCTATGGAACGCCGCATGTCAAGCGACCGAGCACCTGAACCGGTGCGATGATGGGCTCGATGGAGACGTGGACGGCGGTGAACACGGTGCGAGTCATCCGGGAGTTCGACGGCCGCCCGATCGAGCCCGCGCACGTCGATCGGATCCTGAATGCCGGACGTCGGGCGGGGAGCTCGAAGAACGACCAGAGCTGGGCCTTCATCGTCCTCCGTGACCGGGCCCACCTGAGGGAGCTCGCCAAGGTGGGCCGCTATTCCGGGCACCTGGCGGGGGCGACGATTGCGATCGCGCTCACCACGCCCGACCCGGCCAGCCCGTCGGCCATGTGGGATCTCGGTCGCGCAGCCCAGAACATGGTGCTAACGGCCTGGGAGCTCGGGATCGGGAGCGTGCCGGCCACGGTCTACGACCACGATCTCGCCCATCGGCTCCTCGGCCTCCCGGCCGACCGGCGATGCGACTTCCTCCTCTCGTTCGGCTATCCAGCCGATCCCGCAAAGCTCACGGCGCCCAACCGGCCCGGGGGCCGGAGGGCACTCTCGGAGCTCGTGCACGAAGAGCGCTGGTAGAGCGCCAGCCCTTCGGCTCCGTCAGCCCTCCGGCGTCAGCCTCAAGGACTCGACGATGAGGCGCCCGAGTGACAGGTTCGCCTGGAGGTCCGTGATGGTGATGGCCCAGACCTGCACCATGATCAGCTCATCCCCCACCCGTGTGAGCCACACCCGGTTCGGCCGGTCGAACATGATCCTGCCCTCGCCGTCGACATCGAGGTGGTGATCCGCGACGACGGCGACGATGCCCGTCTCGATCGCCGCGAGGCCTCCGATGTCCGTTTCTGTCGCCGGGCCGATCGCGTAGCTCTCGGTCGCTTCCATGCGGCTGAGGAACGTCGCCGGGTCGACGTCGCCGACGGGATCACCCGCGCCAAATCGCGTTGTGTGGTTGGTGGCTCCGGTCACGTCGGCGACTCGGATGCCCCACGACTCGCGGTTGCCGGTCAGGTCGGAGACGTCGATCCGCCACTCGACTTCTGCGGGGATCACCGTAAGGCGACCATCGGCCGGGAGGTGCATCTCGACGGCCGTTCGATTGTCCTCGAACATGATCGTCTCCATCCGCGTCTCGAAGCGCACCGCGGGCGTCGACGGAGAGGTTGGGGCTTCACCATCTTCGCCGGCCACGCCGCAGCCGCCGAGCATCGCGATGCCGATGACGGCTGCCGCGGCGAGCGAGCGCCTGCCGGGATTCAGGTCGGCGCCTCGTGGATCTGGCGGGCGGCGCGGATCCCGGACTCGAGCGCGCCCTGGATCCAGGCGTGGTACAGCGAGCAGTGCTCACCGGCGAAGAGGATGCGGCCATCGGGCGACACGATGTCGGCCTGGAGCTGGGTCTGCTGCTCGGGAGCGAACATCGCGAAGGCGCCTCGCGCCCATCGGTCGCCGTACCAGGCATAGGAGGCACCGACCTCGTAGACCTCGCGGATTCTCGGGTGGATGCGCGCGACGTCATCGAGCGCCTCCTCCTGGCGCGTCTCGTCGTCCATGGCGCCCCACTGGAGGGCGTCCTGGCCCCACGTGTACGAGGCGAGGAGCACGCCGCGGCTCGTGGCCGGATCGGGCGTCGGGTAGTTCATGCGCCGAATCGGGAGATCGGTGACGGTCGCGCCGCCCAGGATGCCGTCGTCGGCCTCCCAGATCCGCTCGCGCACCTGGAAGAGGATCTTGGTCGAGGCGTGGTAGTTGAGCTGTCGGATCGCACGCTGCTTGCCGTTCGAGAACGGGGTCATGACCTCCACGCTGCGCAGCACCGAGAACGGCAGCGTGCAGACCGCGTAATCGCCCTGGGCCGTGAAGCGGCCCGCCTCGGTCTTGTAGTGGACCGCGACGGACTGCGGATCCTGGTCGATCGCGAAGACCTCGGCGCCGAGGCGGACCTCCGGCGCCACCTCCGCGTAGAAGGCGTTCGGCAGCTGATCCATGCCGCCAGCGATCTCCTGCATGTCGACATACGCGCCGCCGAGATCCTCGCGCAGCACCTCGACGAGTGCGTTGTGCATGTCCGACTCGAGGAAGTTCATGACCGCGAAGTATTCGATCGCCCCCGCCGACCAGCCGCGATACCGCAGGAACTCGTAGAGCGAGAACTGGTCGTACTCCTTGACGATCCGCTCCCATGCGGCATCGCCCTCGCTCTCGACCATCGCACGGAGCTCGCCGATGGCACCCTCCCACAGGTCGTCCGCCGTGCGGCCGCGCTCCTCATCGGCGAGGTCGAATGCGAGGCGTGGAGGGCTTGGCGTTTGCCTCCTCGACCGTCATGCGGTTGCCGCCGCACGTAGACCAGGCCCTTTGGGTTGCCCATGACGAACGGGCGCGAGCGGGAGCTCGAATCGCTCGCAGTAGGCGAGCGTCAGGTCGTGCGCGCGCGGGATGCGCATCGCTCCGGCCTCGGCGTAGAGGCCGGGCGCGAAGGAGCGCAGCGTGTGGACGCGCCCGCCGACGCGGTTCTGCGCCTCCAGCACGACGACGTCGTGTCCCGCTCGCTTCAGCTCGTAGGCGGCGACGAGCCCCGCCAATCCGCCCCCGATAATGACGACGCGCTTCGCCACGCCGTCCCCTCCGGCGAGCCCGCGCTCGGCCACGTCGAGGACCGGGGCGGGCACCGGCGGGCCGCCAGGATCCGGCTGCGGTGACGGGTCGGGCGGGTCCTGCGGCAGCTCAGTCGTCATGTCCCGGCATCTTAGGCGGCCTGACGGTGGACCGACGACGGCCACGCGCTAGCCTTGCGCCATGAGCGAGAACCTCTGCTACGCCGATGGGTACCTGCGCGAGACCCCGGCCAAGGTCGTCGAGGTCGACACTGAGGCGGGTGCCGTGCTCCTCGACCGGACCGTCTTCTACCCCGGCGGCGGAGGGCAGCCGGCCGACCAGGGCGAGCTCACCGATGGCTCCGGCGGCACCTGGCGCGTGACCGGCGCCACGAAGCGCGGAGACGACATCTGGCACGCGATCGAAGGAATGGCTCCTGCCGTCGGCATCGAGCGTGACCGCGCGGCTCGACTGGGATCGGCGGCATCGGCTCATGCGCACGCACTCGGCCCTCCACGTGCTGTGCGGCGTCATCTGGCGCGACCACGGCGCATCGGTCACCGGCGGCAACATGGAGCCGCTCTCGGGCCGGATGGACTTCGAGTTCGAGACGATGTCGGGCGACCTGGTCGGCGAGATCGAGCGGCGCGTGAACGAGGAGATCGCCGCCGACCGCGAGATCCGCGTGGCGGTCCTCCCGCGCGATGAGGCGTTCGCGATCCCCGACCTCATCCGCACGAAGATCAACCTGCTGCCGCCCGGGATCACCGAGGTGCGCACCATCGAGATCGTGGGGCTCGACCTCCAGGCGGATGGCGGGACGCATGTCGCTCGCACGTCGGAGATCGGGCGCGTGAACGTGACCGGCTACGAGTCGAAGGGCCGGATCAACAAGCGGATCCGGATCGAGGTCATTGATGCGGACGGCAGGCGCCCGGAGTGACGACGCTGCCATCCCGCCGCCTCGACCAACCGGGCCTACGTGATCCGGCGTTTCCGCCTACGTGCTCCGGCTTCGATCGGTGCGCATGGTCGCGGGACGATGCGTGCCCCTCCGGGCGTGCCACCACCATACGCCTGGGACGCAAGGCGACGGACCGCCGATGAGCCCACTCCGCTCCGTGTTGCTTGCGCCCGACGGCGTCGAGGCGCCGATCGAGCTGGCGGTCGAGGACCGGCTCCAGGATGTGGGGCGGACCGCCCTCGAGATCAAGGGGCTCGCGCTCGCGCATCGGTCTCACTTCGTCGAGGCGCGCGACGGCGTCGTGCGCCGCATGCTCGTGGTCCAGCTCGAGTCGTTCCTTCCGTCGAACGACGAGGCCTACCGCTACCCGCTGCCGGACCCGGTGACCCTGGGCGGCGCGACCTGGGGCAGCTGGGTCTTCTGTTACTCGGTAGCACAGGAGATGGCCGAGGACCCGGCGGCCGAGACGGCCGACACCGTCCGCCATCTCGAGGCACGGGGCCTGCGCCTCGAGGACGAAGCAGATCATGGCGCGCTACGCCCGGATCATCGGTGAGGATGCCCGCAGCGAGGCGCTGATCTTCTATCACGAGCCATTGCGGGCCCTGGGTCACTCGCTGGCGACCGCCTCGGTCGACGGCGAGCTGCGCCCCGAGCTCACCTCCTCGCTCGGCACCGACCTCCGGGCTCGTGCGCGCCGGGCGTTCAGCGTGCGACGCGGCGGCGCCTGATCCGACGGCGCACGATCGGGCGCACCGGGGAGCTCCGGTTGTGCTTCCGACGCTCGACGACCTCGAAGCCGGCATGCTCGAACATCGAGACGGTTCCCTTGTAGGCGTGCGCTGCGGGAACCTTCTGGCCCTCGGTCTCGACCGGGTACGCCTCCAGCAGCGTGGCGCCGTGCTCCCGTGCGTACTGGACCGCGGCATCGAGCATCGCGCGGGCGACCCCCTGGCCCCGGGCCTTCCGCCCGACCACGAAGCACACGATCGACCAGACCGGCTTGTCGTCGACGGGCGCCAGGATCCTCGAGTGCTTGAGGCGCTCGTAGTCGTCCCGCGGGCCAAGGCTGACCCACCCGACCACTTCACCGCCGCGATAGGCGATGAGGCCCGGCGCCCTGCGCTCGCGGGCGGTCGTCGAGACCGCCTTCTCCAGCACGCGACGGTTCGATGCCGGCGTGGCGCCCGCGAAGTCGACGTTGCGGAGGCGAAAGAACGAGCACCAGCACCACTTCGGGTCGCCTCCCTGGTCGAAGAGGCTGGCCAGATCGGGCAGCCGTTTCGGCGTCAGGGGGTGGATCTCGAGCTCATCCATCGGCGCATTCTGGACCGATGAACCGGACGGGCCGTGTCAGGATTCGTGGCGCTCGAGGAGGAAGAGGGTCCGCGGGGAGTCGGTGATCGGCGCCTCGCGCACGATCCGGAACGCCTCGCCAAAGGCCGCGCGGAACCCGTCGATGGTGTAGCCGTCGAAGATGTCGCGGCGGGCGGCGAGGAGCCGCCGGGTCATCGGGTCCTCCTTCGGCACGAACTCGACGATGGCCCGTGGGGCCATCCGGGCGAAGAGGGCCGCAACGCCGGGGAGCGGCACGTTGTTGCCGATGGCGAGGTGGTGCACCAGGGCGAGCGCCAGGATGATGTCCGGCTCGCCGCGCTCGAGGAAGGACCGGCGCTCCGCCAGGTTCCAGCCGATCGCGGGCGACGGGTTGGCCAGGTCGAGGATGAGCGGCAGGATCGCGGGGTTACCGTCCCCGCGCACCGTGCGCCAATGGGCCTCGACGCTTCCCGCATCCTGGTCCCAGGCGATGACGCGGTAGCCGGCCTCGGCGGCCATCGCACTGTAGACGCCGACGTTGGCTCCCAGGTCCCACGCGCTCCGACCGCCGACCGCGGCGAGCATCTCGCGGACGAGCTGGCCCTTGCTGGCGGTCGCCGCCTCGGAGTAGGAGGTCGCCGTCGCGTACCCCGCCCAGTGGCCGGAGGGCTCCCAGCGCAGCCCTGCCACCGTTCGTCGCACGGAGTCGAGGAGGGCACGCTGGCCGGTCGAGCTGACGCGCCGCGCGGGCGGGGCGTGCTCGCCGACGGCGGTGGCGCGGACGCGGCGCGGCGCTGCGCGCCGGCGTGGAGGTGCAGGTGCGAGAGGAGGCCGAGGTTGAGCTTCGTGCGGCCGGGTAGCAACGTGGCCGCCAGGTCGAGCGGGATGCCGTCGATGAACTCGCGCAGCATCAGCCCGCAGCGCGCATCGCGATGCGCGATCAGGGCCAGCGGCGCCAGGAAGTGCTCGCAGAACTGGCGATACGCGGGCCATGGCTCGGTATCCGGCGCCGCCTCGAAGCTCAACGTGTCGATGAGGATCGGGCGGCCGGCGTCGAACTGGATGTTGTAGGCGCTGGCGTCCTTGAGCCGCATGCCGGCGTCGAGCGCACGCGACTGGAGCTCGAGGGTCAGGAGCGCCGCCTCCTTGAGCTGGCCGAACGACCACTCGTATGGATACGACACGAAGTCGAGGAGGCGAGGACGGATGACCGCCACCGCATCCGGCGCGGCGGCGGCGTCTAGTGGCGCCTCGTCGTGGTCGACCAGCAGGCCGTCGGCGACCAGCCGATCGAGCAGGCCGCTGCTGCGCGCCACCTCCCAGTCGTGCTTGGCGGGCGGCTGAACCTGGCGGTAGAGGATCCCGCCGCGTCGGAAGACGAAGCCGGAGGGGTCGCGGAACGAGGCCGGATCGACAACCGGCCCGTCACTGGCTGGAATCGGACTCCTCGCGGACGTCGGCCGGCTTGTCGGAGTCGCCTCCGCGAATGCGGCGCCAGCCGTCGCCGATGACGCGACGGAAGAAGAACGGGATCGCGAGTGCGCCTGCCAGGATCACCTGCAGCAACATGCTGCCGGACCCCGGGTCGATATAGGCCAGAAATGGCATGCGTCGAGAGCCTCGGGTAGTGTTATGCGGATGCTAACCGCACGCTGGCGTGGGGTCCACCCGGCATGGGCCGGTCAGCGGACCCCGTGAGACGAATCCGTCCGGATTGGTCGGCGATCCCGATCCATCCGCTCCTGGCGGCCGCCTACCCCGTCGTCTTCCTGTTCGCCATCAATGCGGCCGAGCAGGTGACGCTCGAACCGCTCTGGCGTCCGCTGGCGCTGGCGGTCGGCGGCGCCGCCATCGCCATGGCCGTACTCTGGCTCCTGCTGCGAGACCCGCTCCGCGCCGCGCTCATGACCACGGTGCTGGTCGTCGGCTTCTTCGGATACGGCCATCTGTGGGGCCTGGCCTCGGGATGGCTCGACAGCCAGTGGCCGCTGATCATCGCCTGGGGGCTGGTCGTCGAGATCGGGCTTTTCGCGGCGTGGCGGGCCGGCCGATTCGCGCGACCGGTGACGCGCGGGCTCAACGTGGTCGCGGCGCTGGCCCTGCTCCTCAACGGCGGCAGCCTGGCCGGGACCATGACCGCGTTCGGGGCAGTGGTGACCCCTGGGCCCGCCAGCAGCGCGATCGACCTCCAGCCGACCGATCCGGATGATCTGCCGGACGTCTACTACATCATCCTCGACCGCTACGCGGGCTCGACCGCGCTGTCGGAGACGTACGGCTTCGACAACGAGCCCTTCCTCACGGCCCTGGAGAGTCGAGGCTTCCGCGTCGCGCGGCACGCCCACAGCAACTACATCAAGACGCCGTTCTCGCTCGCCAGCTCGCTCAACATCGACTTCCTCGACGTCGCCGCGCTCGAGGCCGAAGCCAGCGAGGGCAAGGATCGGGAGCCGATTCATCGCGTGCTGCGCGACCACCTCGCCGTGCCGACGGCGCTGAAGGAGCTTGGCTACCACTACGTCCACGTCGCGAACTGGTGGACGCCGTCCGCCACCAACGTCGACGCCGACCGCGTCTTCCGCTACGACGGCCAGGACGAGTTCTCCAGCGTCCTTGCGCAGACGACCTTCCTGCGCGCCCTGAGCGAGCCCGACGCCGCGCCGACCGACCCGTGGGACTGGCGCGTCCTGCGCGAGCACACCCTGTACGAGCTCGACAAGCTCGACCAGGTCGCCGCCATGCCCGGGCCGAAGTTCGTCTTCGCCCACCTGCTCATCCCGCACGACCCGTACGTCTTCAACGCCGACGGGACCTTCACCGGTCGCGCGCAGGTGGCGCGGCTGGGCAAGGAGGAGAGCTATCGGCGCCAGCTGAGCTTCGCCAACTCGCAGATGCTCGAGCTCGTCGACCGGATCCTCGCCGAGTCTGGCCCGGACTCCGTGATCATGATCCAGGCCGACGAGGGCCCCTTCCCGGCGCGCTACCAGGCCGACGAGTGGCGCTTCGAATGGCGGGACGCCACCGACGCGGAGCTCGAGGAGAAGTTCGGGATCCTGTTCGCGATGCGCGTGCCGGGCGCCGACCTCGACGCGGCGGGCTTCCACGACACGATCAGCCCGGTCAACACGTTCCGCGTCATCTTCAACGCCCGCTTCGGCACCGATCTGCCGATGCTCCCCGACCGGAGTTGGGCGCACGAGGACCTCTACCACTTCTACGACTTCTTCGAGATCACCGACCGCCTGCAACGGCCCTGATCCGGGCGCTCAGGCCGTGGCCATCACCGCGCGCTCGGCGAGGGCGATGGGCAGGCCACCCGACGACGTGATCCCGTCATGGAAGGCGCGCAGCGCATCGGTGTCCGACGACCCGCGGCGCGTGAAGAACGCCTCGCGGATGCGGACGATCTCGAGGCATCCGGTGAGGTACGAGCTGCGCCTGGGTCGGCCAGGCGCAGTAGCGCGTCACCTCGGCCCGCGCGGTCGGCTCGGTCAGGGCGGTGCGCTCGACCATGTAGGTGACCGCCTCATCCCAGCTCATCTCGCCCATGTGCAGCGAGGTATCGACCACGATGCGCGCCGCGCGGAAGATCGTCGCCTCGTGCTGCATCATCTCGTGGCGCAGGTCGGTGAAGAAGCCCTGCTCCCGCATCATCCGCTCGGCGTAGAGCGCCCAGCCCTCGCTGAAGTAGGGCGTCCGATAGACCTGCCGCAGGCGGCTCGGGTTGGCCTTCGACATGACGAGGTGCCAGTGGTGGCCGGGGTACGCCTCGTGGACGGCCGTGGTCGGGATCCCCGGGTACGAGTTCGACGCCAGCCGCTGCTGGACCTCCTCCTCGGAGGCGCCGTCGGGCGGGAACGGCACAAAGAAGTGGCCCTGCATCCGGTCGCTGAACGGCGGCGGCTGCATGTAGCTCGCGACCGCCAGCACCGGACGCTGGAAGTGCGGTGACGGCACGACGGCGCATTGCTCACCCTCCGGGAAGCTCACCAGCCGGTGCTCGCGGAGGTAGGCGCGCGCGGTCTCGGTCCACTCCTCATAGC
Organism: uncultured Chloroflexia bacterium; assembly: GCA_963790255.1. Classification (GTDB taxonomy): domain Bacteria; phylum Chloroflexota; class Limnocylindria; order QHBO01; family QHBO01; genus JACDBZ01. The sequence continues at coordinate 51,295 of CAWBOA010000006.1, forward strand.
CGACGCGCATCTCCTCCGGCGTGCGCGGGTGATCCTCGTTGAGCTCGTCCAGGACCGCCCGCCAGTCGTCGGTCCCGCGCAGCTCGCGCGCGCATCGGGCCAGCTCGCCGGCGATCTCCTCGTAGGCCGCGTGGCCCCGCTCGCGGAGCTCGCGGGCGCCGAAGCCGAGCAGCTCCTTCTCGCGGAGCAGTGCCGAGTAGCGCTCCTCACCGAGCGGGAACTCACCGGTGGCGCCGGCACGCATGCCCTCGAGAAAGGCCACGTAGCTGTCGTACGCGGCTCCGGCCGCCTCCCCCGCCTCGGCCAATCGCGCTCGGTGGGCGTCATCGGCGACCTGGCCCGGCAGGATCTCTCGCACGTACCGGGCGCCCGCGCGGGCCTGGTTCGCGGCGCGGTCGAGGAAGATCGCTGGAACGAGCTCCGGGCGTAGGTTGCGCTCGCCGTCCTCGAGGTTCCCGGGAATCGCCCGCATCCTGGCGATCGCGGCGTCGACGAGCTCCCCGGCCGGACGGAGCTGGTGGAGGAAGAGGATGAAGATGCCCTGCATGCCGGGGTTGAGGTAGGTGTCCGGCTGCCGACGCCAGACCTCGAAGTCCTCGACGATCTGCCGGCCGCGCAGGATGCTGACCACCAGGTCGCGGTCGATCGCATCGTCGAAGCTGAGCGACGTCGCATCCACGCCGGCGAACGCGTCGAGCCACCGCGCGTCCGAGGCGCGCCGGCGGTCGAATGCGGCCTGGGACAGGTCGTCGAGCCGATCGTCGTACTCGGTCAGCCCGAGGCTGCTCGCGCGCACGGGCGAGTCGTCGAACTCGGCGGAGAGGAAGTCGTCGGTCAGCTGCTCGAACGGGGGCATGCGCGTTCTCCTGCCTGCGGCGCCCGGGCCGTCGAGTCTAGCCGGAGCGCGCTGAGCTCGCGCTCACTCGTCGTGTTCGCGACGCGCGAGGCGGTCGGTGTCCTCCTGGAGGAGCGCGTCGGCCTGCCGGCGAACCTCGCCGTAGTCGACCGAACCCCAGTCGTCGTCCGTCGCCGGGCGTCCGAAGAGCCGATCGGCCAGGCGGCCGACGATGAGATGTGCGGCATAGGGGTGGGGTTGCTCCGGATCATCCGCCGCATCGGTCAGGAAGAAGCGGAGCCGATCGTCGACGCCGTCGTAGCCGATGAGCTCGACCAGCTTGGCCCGGTATTCGAGTTCCGCCGACGAGAGACCGGGAAAGTCGTGATGGTCGGCGACGTGCTGCGCCTCATGGCCGAGCAGCGAGACCTGGAAGCTGCGGTTCTCGTCGAGCGGCTCGGGGTAGCGCTCGGCGACCGCATAGAGGCCATCGGCCCAACCCGGCTCGTCCTGCTTGTACCAGCCGCCCGCGCCCTGAACCCCATACGTCTGCCAGTGCAGCCAGCCGCGAATCAGGAAGTCGTGCATGAAGTGGACGGTGACCTCCTGCGGCTCGGCGTGCGGCAGGGTCACGCTGAAGCCGCGGTCCTCCGTCCGGCCCCAGATGTAGGCACCGAGGTGCGGCGGAGTTCGCCCACCCTGGAACTGCAGGCCGCGCGCTCGGAACCCGCGTGTCAGGGCCTCCTCCGCGGCGGTGGTGTCGGCGTCGTCATCCCCGCCGCGCGGGGTCTCCGCCACTGACGCGAGCTGGTCGGCCAGCACCGCCTCGGACGCTTCCCGCGGCATATCGTGCTCGAAGATGCGCACGAAGTGGCGGAGGTAGGCCATGAGCGCGTCACGCACCCACGGGTCAGGCGCATCTCCCGCGATGGCCGGTGCCAGGAGCGCAGGCATCGGCTCCGGCATGCGCTCGATGTGCGCGTGGACGGCCGCGTCGAGCGCGCCGCTCACCGAGGGGGCGGGAGAAGCCGATCGAATCGGTCCGGATCAGCGGCCGCGGCCGACTGGACGGCGTTCAGCGCGGCGCCCTTGCGCAGGTTGTCGCTGCTGACCCACAGTGCGAAGCCTCGATCTCGACCCGGGATCGCGCGGAGACGGCCGGCGAGCACCGGGTCGCGGCCCTCGACGTCGAGCGGCATCGGGTGGCGCTCGGAGCCGTCGGCTGGGCGGTACTCGAGCCCCGGCGCGGCGCGCAGCGCGTTCTCCAGCTCGTCAAGCGTCACGTCGCGCTCAGTGCGGATATGGAGGGCGACGGAGTGGCCGGTGTGGACGGGCACCCGGACCGTGGTGGCGGCCACGTCGAGGTCCGGCATCTCGAGGATCTTGCGCAGCTCCGCGTGGATCTTCTTCTCCTCGCCGCTCCAGCCGGTCTCATCGAGGACGTCGATCTGCGGCACGACCGAGTCGGCGATGCGGCCGTGGAACGGCGACTCGTCCGCCCGATCGCGGTGGTCCGTGCCTCGCTCCGCCTCGAACGCGTCGAGCCCCTTGCGACCGGCACCGCTGACCGCCTGATACGAGGCGAGGTCGACCGAGGCGAGCCCGGCGAGGTCGCGGATCGGCGCCAGCGCCACGACGGCCGCCGCGGTCGTGCAGTTCGGGTTGGCGATGAGATTGCCGGTCCGCTCACGGGCCGCGTGAGCGTTCGCCTCGGGAACGACGAGCGGCACGTCATCGGCCAGGCGGAAAGCGCTCGAGTTGTCGACCACCAGCCGAGCCAACGCTCCCGGGCCGGCCATGATCTCGCGGCTCTGCACCGCGTCGACGGCAAGGAACAGCACGTCGAGCTCGCGCGCGCGCTCGTCGGTCAGGACATGCACCGAGACCGACGCTCCGCCGTAGTCGAGCGCATGGCCCTCTTCGTGGCCGAACGCGCGCAGGCACCCGGGCGGCAGACCGGCATCGGCAAGGATCGAGCAGAAGACGCCGCCCACGACCCCGCGCGCTCCGGCGACGCCGACGGTCGGCCATGGATCCATGCGGCGACGATACCGCAGATCGGGGAAGATGCCTCGGAGCAGAAGGACGACGAGACCATGCGCGAGCGCGACGGATTCCCACCAGGCGTCCCGTCCTGGATCGACACCGCACAGCCGGATCCGCGGGCCGCCGCGGCCTTCTACGGAGGGCTGTTCGGCTGGACGTTTGCGAACCGGATGCCGGCCGGGGCCGAGCCGGAGTACCTCGTGGGGACGCTCGGTGGTCGTGACGTCGGGGCGATCGCGCTGCTGCCGGCCGGCTCGACGTTCGCGCCGGGATGGAACACCTACATCGGCGTCGAGAGCGTGGAGGATGCCGCCGAGAGCGTGCGGGCGGCGGGCGGTCGCCTGGTCAGCGACCCGTTCGACGTCGGGGACCTCGGACGAGTGGCATTTGCCGCCGATCCGGAGGGCGCGAGCTTCGGTCTCTGGCAGCCCCGATCGATCACCGGTGCCCAGAGCGTGAACGCGCCGGGCACGTGGAACTTCAGCCAGCTCCGCACGCGCGATCTCGACGGGGCGAAGCGCTTCTACGGCGCGGCCTTCGGCTGGGAGATGGACGAGGTCACCATGGGCGCGCTGGCGGGCACGATGGTCCGCCTGCCAGGCTACGCGGACTTCCTCGAGCAGTTCGACCCCGGCATCCGGCAGCGCCACGCCGACTTCGGGGCGCCGCCGGGATTCTCGGAATGCATCGCCTGGTTCCGTGCTGCTCGACGACGGCGGCGCCGCGCCCCACTGGAGCATCACCTTCGCCGTCGCCGACGCGGACGAGGTCGTGGCGAGGGCGCAGGCGCTCGGAGGGACGATCGTCGTCGAGCCCTTCGACGTCCCACCGACGCGGAGCGCCGTGCTGCGCGATCCGGCCGGGGCCGAGCTGACGGTCAGCGCCTTCAATCCCGGCTGATCGGCTGCGTCAGGCGCTGCCGAAGAGGATCGGGCGCTCCCCCGCCACGAGGCGCGCGACGTCGGCGTAGACGGCCCGCGCCGTGACCTCGCCGCCGGCCCCCGGTCCGGAGACCCGGAAGACGGTTCCGTCGCGCATCGTGATCTCGAGCGTCGTCTCGATGCCGGCGGTACGGGCAAGGCCGCCACCCGGGTCGAGCACCGACGGGGCGACCGTCATCGAATCGGGCGTCGCCTCGGCCACCAGCCGCACGGATTCGCCCGCGGCGACGGGCGTGCCCACGATGCCGGTCGTCGCGACGTCCTGCTCCGGACGCCACCGGCCCCACGCGACGCTCGCCAGGATCGCGAGCTTCTGCGCCGCGTCGCGGCCGCCGACGTCGAAGCTGGCGTCGGCCTCGGCGAAGCCGGCCTCCTGGGCCTCGGCGAGCGCATCGGCGTAGGTGCGCCCCTCGCCCATGGCGCTGAGGATGTAGGTGGTCGTGGCGTTGACCACGCCGCGGAGGCGCTCGATCCTCCCGGTCGCGGCGAGGTGCGCCGGTCGTCTCGATCATCGGCGTGCCGCCCCCGACGCTGGCGCTGCCGAGGAGCGCCGCGACGCGCCGCTCGGCCAGCTCCGCGAGCTCCGCGCCGTGGTTCGAGAGGAGCGCCTTGTTGGCGGTCACGTACGGCGTACCGCGATCGAGGGCGGCGCGGGCCCACTCGCGCGGGCCGTCGATGCCGCCCGCGAGCTCCACGACGACGTCGCCGCCGAGAGCCTCCTCCGGCGCCACCAGCTCCACGCCCTTCGGGAGGTCGGCGCGCTCGCGGTCGCGGACCGCCAGGCAGGCCAGGGTGAGCGGCAGCGGGCCGCTCGCGACCAGCTCCCCGAAGGCCGATCCGACCGTGCCCCAGCCGATGAGCCCGATGCGCAGGCGGTCCATCGGTCAAGTCTACCGGCGCCCTGGCGGTAGACTGGGTCGCATGGGAGCCACCGAGACCGTCGACCTGTTCATGGAGCTCATCAACGACGATCGGCGCGAGAAGGCGATCGAGCTGTTTGCCGAGCACGCCATCCTGGGCATCAGCGTGCCCGGGTCGGACGAGCGCACGAACCTGCGCGGGCGCGACAAGGTCGGCGGCTGGTTCGTCCGCGCCGGCGACGGCTTTCGGATGTTCACGAACGACAGCCGCAACATGGGCGCCAGCTACATCGCCGACGTCACGGTCATGCGACCCGGCGTGCCGCCGATGAATGTCGAGGCCAACTTCCGCGTCGAGGGCGGCGAGATCGTGTCCCTCTTCCTCTCGCCCAACTGAGAGGGTTTCTCCAGGCGGCCCGGCGTCAGCCGATATATCAGTAACGATATAGTCGCTGAACGATTGGGCGCCTACGGAAACAGGTCGCGCTCGGCCTCCATCACCAGCACCGATGCGCCGGCATCCGACGGGCGCCACGCGTAGCCCCGAACGATCACCACCGGTCGCTGCTCGACCTTGCCGCCGGCCAGGTCGGCCGCCGACGCCAGCTGGTCCGCGACCGCGATGACGGTCGCCCGCATGTCGCGACCCGCGGCGTCCGGCGTCCCGCGCAGGTCGAGAAGGGCCTCGATCCCGGCCGCGCCGATGGCGACGTTGACGATCCCGTTGCGCCATGGACGGCCGAACGAGTCGCTGATGATGACGGCCGGCGCCACGCCGAGGCGCTCCCGCAGCCCGGTACGCAGCGCTCGCGCCGACGCGTCCGGATCAAGCGGAAGGAGCGACGCGACGTCGCCGCCACCGACGTTCGAGACGTCCACCCCGGCGTTCGCGCAGACGAAGCCGTGGCGGGTCCGGCTGATGATCAGTCCGCCGGGCCCCATGCGCAGGATCTCCGCCGACTCGCGGAGCACCAGCTCCACCTGCCGCGGGTCCTTCTTCCATCTCGCCGCCCAGTCTCGCGCGAACGGCGAGGGATCGACGGATGCCAGCTCGACCAGGCGGCCCTCCGCCTTGGAGACGATCTTCTGGGTGACGACGAGGACGTCGGTATTCCCGACGTCCGAGCCCGCAGCCGCCGTTCCGATGATCGCGGCGAGATCGTCGCCGGGTGAGACCTCGGGGATTCCCTCGAGCGCGATGAGCTCGAGGCGAGCCGTCACGCGGCGTCCCCGAGCTCGAGCCAGCGGGCGAGGTCGGCGGGCGTGTCGAGGTCGAAGGCCAGTCCGGCGCGGTTGACCGCGACGAGCGGAACGCCCGCCCGCTCCACCTCCGCGACGTGCAGCGCGAAGCTGCCGGACCCGAAGCGGAAGGCGATGACCCCGGGCGGTCGCAGGACCAACGCGTTGGTTCCGGTCCCGGCGCGGTCGGGTGCGATCGCGACCCCGGGCTCCTCCCCCACGGGCAGCGCGCCGATGAGGGTGCGCACGTCGTCCGGCTGGAGGTTCGGCAGGTCGCCATGGAGGACGACCATGGTCGTCACGTCGTCGGCGATGGTGTCGAACCGTGCCTGCTCGAGGCCCTCGTTGAGCCCCATGCCGCGCTGGACGACGAGCCGCGCGCCCGATGGCTCGACGATCTCGAGCAGTGCCCTCGAGGGCGAGATGACGACGACGTCCTCGGTGACCTCACGCGCGACCCTGAGGACGCGCTGGAGCAGCTGGCTGGCGAGGAAGATCCGTTCGTCCGGGCTCAGCGAAGTCGCGAGGCGAGTCTTGGCCGCCTCCAGGCCCCGGTGCGGGACGATGATCCGAACGGACACACGAGCAGGATATCGCGATCGCCCAATGCGGTCTCCTAGGGGTCCTCGGCGAGGATCGCCGCCGCAAGCGCCGCGCGGTCGGCATCGGCATGCATGACCGTCGGAAGGACCGATGCGCGCATCCCGAGCTCGGCCTCGATGGCGGGCGCCAGGGTCGCGTCTGCCTGGTCCACCACGAACCGATCGACGAGGCCCGCATACAGGCGCGCCGTTCCGAGCGCAGAGGGCTCGTGGCCGAGCGACGCCAGCATCCGGTCGGCCGGCCCCTTCAGGGCGCGCCCGGCGATGATCGGGCTGATCGCGATCCGGCCACCGGCGCGGGCAGCGATCGCGTCGCGGACGCCGCGCAGCGCCAGCGTTGGGCCGATGCTCACGAGCGGATTGGAGGGCCCGATGACAAGCCGCTCGGCCGTGGCGATGGCCTCGAGCACGGCCGCTGACGGTCGAGCCGTGTCGATCCCGTCGAGGACGATCCCGCGGACCTCGGGCGCCTGCCGCAACCGCACGAAGTAATCCTGGAATTCGAGCGTGCCCGCATCGGTCTCCAGGCGCGTCCGAAGCCGATCGTCGGTCGCGGGGAGGATGCGCACCCGGACGCCGAGCGCCGACGCCATGGCGGCGGTTGCCTCGGTCAGGCTGAGCCCGTCATCGCGGATGAGGCGCGTGCGATGCGCGTGGGTGGCGAGGTCGGCGTCGCCGACCGTGAACCACGTCGGCTCGCCGTAGCGCGCGAACATCACGTGAGCCGTGTGCGTGTCGTCGCGGACGCCCCACCCGCGCGCCGTGTCGATGAGCCCGGCCAGCGTGTAGAGGAGCGCATCGATATCGGGGCAGACCCGCAATCCGTGGACATCGGCGTCGTCGCCGACGTTCGCGATGACGGTCAGCTCGACCCGCGAGCCGAGCATCGCGAAGCCGTGGGCCAGCTTCGTCCCGCCCGTGCCCCCGGCGAGGAGGGTGACCGTGGTGGCGGTCACAATGACATCGCCCGGGCCGTTTGCCGGCATGAGTAACGAACGACCATGGGAGGGGCGGTCACGTTCGAATTGTTACCCGCATCGGGAAATCTGGGCCGAATTCAAGGCCCTTGGCTGGCTTCAATCGCCGTTGGTTATCGATGCCGATAACCGCACCCGCGCGGCGCGAGACCCGTGATCGGATCGCTCGTCGTCGCCTCATGACTCGAGCGCGGGCTTGACCTCGGTGATGAGCCGCTCCATCGACTCCGCGTCGTACGGCGACGGAAAGCCGACGATGAAGTGGCGAAACCCGATGTCGAGGAACGGCCGCATCTTCTCGATGACCTGTTCCGGCGTGCCGACCATCTGGTTCTGCCACTCCCTGGCGTTGCCGTTGCGCTTGAACATCTCGGTGTTCACGCGCGCCGCCTCAGCGGGGTCGTCGCGCACGATGCAGACGCCCATTCCGACGGTGCGCTCGATCTCGGACTCGTCGCGGCCGACCTCGTCGCAGTGGCGACGCAGGATCTCGTCCTTGCGCTTCACGTTCTCGAGGCCGCCGCCAAGGTTGCAGGCGTCTGCCCAACGGGCCACGATCCGCAGCGTCTTCCTCTCGCCACCGCCGCCGACGAGGATCGGCAGGTGCTCCTGAAGCGGGCGCGGCTCGTTGAGCGCCTCGTCGGCGGTGTAGTAGCGCGAGCCCGACGGCGTCGTCCCGTCCAGCATGCCGCGCATGATCGGCACGGCCTCGTCGAGCCAGCGCAGCCGCTCGCCCGGCGAGCCGCCGAACTCGATGCCCAGGCCGCGATGCTCGACCTCGTTCCAGGCGCCGCCGATGCCGAGGATGGCGCGGCCGGCGCTGATGTGGTCAAGGGTGGTGACCATCTTGGCGACGACGGCCGGGTTGCGGAACGGGTTGGCGCCGACCATGAGGCCGACGGTCGACCGCTCGGTCGCCTCGGCCCACGCGGCCAGGATCATCCAGCCCTCGAAGATCGGCCCGGTATGGTCACCGACGATCGGGTAGAGGTGGTCCCAGGTCCAGAGCGAGTCGTAGCCGAGCCGATCGGCCCGAATCCCCGCCTCGCGCAGCGCGGGCCAGTCGGTGTACTGGCCCCAGCAGTTCGCGCCGAGCTTGACGCCTGGCGCGACGGCCTCAGTCATGGCGAATGACCTTCTCGACGCGCATGCGCACGACGACGCGTTCCTGGCCCGCATACCGCTGCGGGTCCGCCCCATAGCGCACCGCGAGGTCCATGATCCCCTTCAGGCCGCGATCGAAGTCCGCGTCGAGCTCGACCGTCCCGCGCATCGCGGCCCAGACCAGGCCGTCCTCGAAGAGGAGGCTCACGCGCGGGTCCGCCTGGAGCTGTCGGTACTTCAGGCGACGGACCATCGTGTTCATGACGATCACGTCGGGCTCATCGGGATCGAGGTCGAACCACATCACGGACTGGCTCGGACCCGCGTCGTGGCTGTTCACGGCAAGGACCGGGTAGCGGAGCTCCTCCAGGAGCCACGCACGGAGGTCATCGGTGAGGACGGTGTGCACCGTCAGGGCGGGATCGGTCACGGTTCTCCTTCGAAGGCGGGACCGTCGTCAGACGCTGGATCGGTCCTGGGTGGGCGCTCTGTTTTCCAGTCTAGCCCGTACACTCGCGCCGATGAACCGAGCCGAGCTGCTCTCGATCGGCGCCGAGCTGCTCCTCGGCGAGACGGTCGACACGAACGCGGCCTTCCTCGGCGCAGAGCTGGCGCAGCTCGGGCTTCCGCTGGCCGAGGTCCGGATGCTTCCCGACGATCGTGGGGTGATCGGCGCCGCCTTCGCCGAGGCGCGGAGCCGATCCCCGCTGGTCGTGGCGACCGGCGGCCTGGGGCCAACGCACGACGACCTCTCCCGCGAGGGCCTGGCCGACGCGCTGGGCGAGACGCTCACCGAGGACCCGGCCCTCGTCTCGGTCCTGGAGGACCGCTTCCGGGCGTTCGGCCCGATGCCGGCGGCCAACCGGCGGCAGGCCATGCGCATCCCGTCAGCCGAGGCGGTTGAGAACCCGATCGGATCGGCGCCCGGATGGTGGGTGGATCGTGAGGGAACGGTCATCGTCCTCCTTCCCGGCGTGCCGTCGGAGATGCGCCGCATGTGGACGGAGCGAGTCCGGCCGCGGGTCGCGGAGCGCTTCGGCCTCCCGCCGCTGGCGATGCGCACGGTGAAGGCGTTCGGGATCGGCGAGTCCGCCATGGCCGAGCGCCTCGGCTCCCTCCTCACCGAGCCACCCGACGGCGTCGACGTCGGCATCTACGCCCGCGACGACGGGGTCCACGTCCGCTTCTCGACGGGCGGCGATCCGACTGGCCTTGACGGCTGCGCCGAACGGGCGCGCGACCTGCTCGGCGAAGCCATCTACGGCACCGATGCGGACGACCTTGCGTCGGTCGCCCTCCGCAGGCTCGGGGAGCTCGGCGCCGGTCAGGTCGCCAGCTGGGAGGCCGACACAGAGGGAGCGCTCCTGGCGATCCTCTCGGCGGCGACCCCGGTCGCCGGTGCCGCGACGTACGTCGGCGGCGTGCTGGACATCGGCATCGCGTCGGGACCTCCGGTCGGCGACGCGGTCATCCAGGTGTCGCTGCTCCCCCAGGACGCCGGGGGCCGGAGCCGCGTGCGCGTCGCGGTCGCCGGCCGCGTGGCGATGCCGATGACCGAGCTGCGCATCCACGGATCCGGGCCGCAGCGGCTTCGGCGTGCCGCCTTCGCCGCCCTCGACGCCGTGCGCCGGATCAGCCCCAGCGACCAATGAGCTGGACCGCGGCCGGTCGAATGGCGAAGGACCAGGACTCGCGCGCGCCGATCACGTCGCCATCGGCCTGCACCGGGATCGGAGCGCCGTCGAGGACTCGCAGCGTGACCTCGTGGGCGTCGACGCGCTCGGCGTGCGGTCGGACGCCCGCGGCCCAGCGCCCCGCCTCGATCAGCAGCCGCGGCGCCGGCCCCGGGTAGACCCGCACCGCGAGCGTTCCGGCGTCCGGTCGAGCGCCCGGGTTGACGCGCAGCCCGCGCCCGTAGAACGGCGTTGTGCCGACGACGACCAGCTCGATCGGTCCCCGATGGACGGTCCAGCCGTCGGCGACCACCTCGACCTGGCGGCGGCGCCAGAGGTCGGGTACCGATCGCGCGACGGCCGACGCCCAGCCGCGCAGGCGGCGCGCTCCGGCGTCCGCGTACCGCCCGGCGACGAGGGCATCCCAGCCCGCGCCGGCGAAGAGCGCCAGCCGTCCGTCGACCGCCACGAGGTCGATCGGGCGGGCATCTCGCCTGGCGAGGACCTCGACCACCGCCTCGGGGTCCCTGGGCATCCTGAGGAGGTGGGCGGTGGCATTGCCGAACCCGGCCGGGATCCAGCCCAGGGTCAGCCCCTCGCGATCCGCCGCGACGTTGTAGGCCACCGACAGCGACCCGTCGCCCCCGGCGACGATGGCGGTCTGGTACGGGCCGATCCGCTCGGTCAGCCAGGCGCCGAGCTCGGCCGCGTCGCGGGTGGCGGTGACGTGAAGGTCGGCCGCCAGCCTTCCCTCGGCCAGCTCGACAGCACGGCGGACGCGGTCCGACGCGGCCCCCCCGGCGCCCTCGTTGAGAAAGATGGCGGTCCGGTCGTCGGCTGCCATGCGGGATCCGCCTACGGCAGCGCGGCCAGAGCCTCCTCGGCCAGCGCCGGCGGCTCCCCAGCCACGATGTACACGACGTCATCGTGGACGTAGAGGTATCCGGTGCTGCCTTCCTCACCGAACGCGTTGACCGTCTTACCGGCGACGGTCGTCTCCTCGCCGATGGTCTCCTCCTCCTCCTGCATCACGCTGAGGAACTCGGTCCGCAGCGTCCCCTCGTCGCTCCCTTCTACCCGGAACGCCACGATGCTGACGCCGGACGCCGCCTCGGCATCGAACGCGAAGCCGAACGCGGAAGAGAGGTCGGAGGGAGAGGCGTCAACACGATCGAAGAAAGCCTGGATCTCAGGCGTGATGCCTTCGGACCCAAAGACGCCTTCACCGGAGGCGGACTGATAGGTGATCGGGATACCGCCGACCTCGTCGGGGAGCAGGTCGGCCAGGTCGCCGGCGCCGGGCTCGAGGCTGGGGCCTCCGCCGACGTCGACACTGGGTTCCGGGGTCGGCTCCGGCGTCGGTGTCGCTGTGGGGTCAGGCTGCGACTCTTCGCCGGAAGCAGCCGGCGATGAGCATCCTGCGGCCACGGCGAGCAGCAGGATCAGCAGCAGGGATGAGATTCGCATCACGGGATCGGTCTCCGTTGACGGTGGGATCGGGCGTGCAGCATAGCGCGTCAGGCCGCCGGCTCAGGTTCGGGCGAGGAGCTCGCCCGTCGGCGTGCGCTTGAGGAAGCGGCCGTCCCCCGCCGCCCCAAGCCACTCGTCGCCGTCGACGATCACCTTGCCGCGCGAGAGGACGACGTCCGCCCGCCCGGTCACCTCACGTCCCTCGTAGCACGAGTAGTCGACATCCATGTGGTGGGTGTCGGCGCTGATCGTGTGCCGGGCGCCGGGGTCGTAGATGACGAGGTCGGCATCGGCGCCGACGGCGACGACGCCCTTGCGACCGGCCAGGCCGAACATCCGTGCGGGGGCGGCGCTGATGACCTCCACCCATCGGTTCGGGGTCAGGTGGCCGTCGACGACGCCACCGGAGTGGAGCAGGTTCACGCGGTCCTCGACCCCCGGCAGGCCGTTGGGGACCTTGCGGAAGTCGCCCTTGCCGAGGTCCTTCTGGCCATGGAAGTCGAACGGGCAGTGGTCGGTGCTGACGACCTGGAGGTCGTCCTTGGCGAGGCCCTTCCACAGCTCCGGCGCGTGCTCCGCCGGGCGCAGCGGGGGCGAGCACACGAACTTGGCGCCCTCGAAGCCATTGCCCATGTCCTCGAGGGTCAGGAAGAGGTACTGCGGGCACGTCTCGGCGTACGCGGGGAGTCCCTCGTCGCGCGCGCGCCGCACCTCGTCGAGGGCGTGCGTGGCCGACAGGTGGACGATGTAGACCGGCACGCCGGCGAGCTGGGCCAGCCGGATCACGCGATTGGTCGCCTCGCCCTCCATGACCGGCGAGCGCGAGGTCCCGTGGTAGTAGGGATCGGTGTTGCCCGCCTCAGCGGTCTGGGCGGCCACGACGTCGATGGCCATCCCGTTCTCGGCATGCATGAGGATGAGCCCACCGTTCTTCGCCGTCTGCTGCATGGCCCTGAAGATGGCGCCGTCGTCCGAGTAGAAGACGCCTGGATAGGCGGTGAAGAGCTTGAAGTCGGTCACGCCCTCGTCGACGAGCGCGTCCATCTCGGCGAGGGTCGCATCGGTGACGTCCGACATGATCATGTGGAAGCCGTAGTCGATTGTCGCCTTCCCCTCGGCCTTGGCGTGCCAGGCGTCGAGCCCCTCGCGCAGCGCCTGGCCCTTCGACTGGACCGCGAAGTCGATGATCGTGGTCGTGCCGCCGAAGGCCGCCGCGCGGGTGCCGGTCTCGAAGGTGTCCTTGGCGAAGGTGCCGCCGAACGGCAGCTCCATGTGGGTGTGGACGTCGATCGCCCCCGGGATCACCCACTTGCCGGCGGCATCGATCGTCCGGTCGGCCTCGATGGCGAGGTCAGCACCGATGAGCGCCACACGCTCGCCATCGACGAGCACGTCGGCCGTCGTGGTGGCGTCGGCGTTGACGATCGTTCCACCTTTGATCAGCGTGCGCATCGGTCCTCCTCAGGCGTCATCGACCGGCCACAAATGGCGGCGAGGGCAATCCTAGCGCGGCCGTTGACACTGACCGCACACTGGCGCCACCACCCGCGTCCCGAGGTTCCGAGCCTGTGCGCGTCTTCGTCTTCCTCCACGTGCTCACCATGTTCTTCGCGGTTGCGATTTCCGGCGGTATCGAGCTGTTTCTTATGCGCATCGCCCGGTCACGCGATGCGCGGACGATCCGAACCGTCTTCGCGCTGCACCAGCGGATGGTGCGGTTCATCCCGATAGCCTTCATGCTCGGCCTCGCATTCGGAGTCATCGCGATCTTCGTCAACGGGTTCAACCCGTTTGCCGGCTGGCTGCTGCTCGCCTATCCCCTGTTCGTCGGCGGAATCCTCACCGGGCAGTTCGGCGTCGGTCCGTGGGCCGAGGGTGTGATCGCCGCCGCCGCCACCAGCGGCGATGAGGGTTCAGCCGAGCTGGATGCCGCGGTCGCCAGCCCGCGTGGCAGGAACTCGATGATCCTCTACTGGCTCCTCGTGGCCGCCATCGTATTCGTGATGGTCGTCAAGCCGCTGGCCTGACCGGGTGTAGCATCCGACCATGAACGTCGTGGCGGTTCCCGATCGACTCCACTTCACCGGCGACGATGAGGCCGATCGGCTCCTCGTCTCGGACCCGATGGCGCTCCTCATCGGCTTCGCGCTCGACCAGCAGGTGCCGGTGCAGTGGGCGTTCTCGGCGCCCAAGGTGCTCCTGGAGCGGCTCGGCACGCTCGACCCTCGCCTCGTGGCGGACATGGACGTTGCGCAGGTCGAGCTGGCGGCCAAGGGGCCGCCCGCGGTGCATCGGTTCCCCGCCGCGATGGGCCGCCGGGTGCACGAGCTCGCGACCTTCATCACGCGCACGCACGACGGCGACGCGGCGAGGATCTGGACCGATGCGTCCGACGGGCGTGACCTGCAGCGCCGCCTGGGCGCCCTGCCGGGGTTCGGCGCCATGAAGGTGGCCTCCCTGACCGCCGTCCTGGCCAACCTCATGGGCGTGCGGCCGCCGGGGATCGAGGACGTGCTGCCGCAGCACCCGACGCTGGGCGACGTCGACTCCGCCCAGGCGCTGGCCGACTACCAGGCCAAGAAGCGCGCCCACAAGGCCGCAATGCGCGCGGCCGCCCAGGAGGGCTGACCCGCCCTCAGCCCTGGGGCTCCGGCTCGGCACCGAAGCGCGCAAGCGCCGCGCCGATCAGCCCGCCCATCGTGTTCATGATCACGTCGGTCGACTCCGGCCAGCGGTTCCCGCCCGTGAGCGCCTGCGTCGCCTCGATGGCGATCGAGAAGGCCATCGAGACAAGTCCAGCCTGAAGCACGCCGAGCGCCGGGAACCGCCAGCGGAGCGCCATGGCGAATGGGATGAAGATGAGCACGTTCCCCATCAGCTCGGCGATCGCCAGGCGCAGGTCCCGGATCCCCTCCAGCGCGTCCCGCAGGTCCTGGAACGGGATGAGACGGATCGTCGGCTCCCGCTCCGTGTCGCCCGGGGTGAGCAGGGTCAGCACGATGATCACGGCCACCGCGAGCACCAGCGCGCCATCGCGCGCCGTGACGCCGACCGCGCGTGCCGGAGGATGCCGGACCAGTCGCACGATCAGCACGACGGCACCGAGCATCCCGATGGCGACGAACAGGCCAGCCATCGTCCGCAGGGCGTCCGCAGCCCAACGGACGAGCATCTCCACGGGCCCAGTCTATCGGCGGCGCCATCGAGGAGCTTGGCGGCGCGGGTCGCCGGCCTGGTTCCGCGCTGTCACCGAATATATCGTTCCTGATATATCGGCTGACCGTTCCGACCACGCCAAGAGTCGGTGCTCAGGTGCCCTCGGCGGCCCCACCGTGGTCGTGGTTGTGCTCGTGATCATGGTCGTGCTCATCGTGGTCGTGGCTCGTGGTCGTGCATCCACGGCGTGAAGGTGATCCCGATGAGCAGCCCCTCCGGGCTGAGCAGGCGCGAGGTGGTCTGCCCCCACGGCTCCTCCTGCGCCCCGCGGAGCACGCGATGGCCCGCCGCCTCGAGCTCCGCCACCGCCTCGCCGACCGCCTCGGCTGACTCGACGTCGAGCTCCATCCACGCCTGGGGCGCGGCGATGTCCGGCGGCCACTCGGTCGTCCCGAACGTCGACTCGGCCGCCTGCGAAAGTGGCCAGAGGGCGAAGGCGTTCACGCCCTCCAGGTCGTCATTGGTGAAGTAGCCGGGGGACGCTTCGGTGAGGCCGATGCCGAGGCCGTCGCGCCAGAAGCCCTGCGAGGCTTCGGGCTCGCGCACGATCGGCCCATAGCCGGCGATGAAGGCGACCCTCATGACGCCGCCTCCTCGACCGGCAAAGAGGTGAGCACGCAGAACTCGTTGCCCTCGACGTCGGCCATCACCACCCACGGCACCTCGCCCTGGCCGATGTCCGCGCGCCGGGCGCCAAGGGTCTCGAGGCGGGCTACCTCAGCCGCCTGATCGTGCGGCGCCAGGTCGAAGTGCCATCGGTTCTTGACGGCCTTCTCGTCGGGATTGACCTGGAAGTAGACCGGGTGGATGTCCGCCCGGTGCTCCTCGTATGGGGCGATCATGACCCCCTCCTCGTTTTCGGCGATGACCAGCCAGCCGAGGGCCGCGGTCCAGAAGTCGGCGAGCGCCTTGGGGTCGTGGCAGTCGACGGTGAGGTTGTTGATGGCGAGGCTCATGAGCCGATGCTAGCGCCGCCCACCTGACATTGCGCGTCAGGAATCGGGGGCGG
This sequence comes from uncultured Chloroflexia bacterium, assembly GCA_963790255.1. GTDB lineage: Bacteria > Chloroflexota > Limnocylindria > QHBO01 > QHBO01 > JACDBZ01. The sequence goes on from CAWBOA010000006.1 coordinate 67,267, forward strand.
TCGACGGGCGCGCACGCAGCCTCGGCCATGCTACGGTGCGACCGATGAGCAACCGCCTGCTCGCCTGGATCCGCATCGGCTTCGCGCTGCTCACGATCGCGGCGATCGTGACCCAGATGCTCAACCTCATCGATTCCGGGGTCTTCAACCCGACCCGGTTCTTCCTCTTCTTCACGATCCTCTCGAACGTCTTCGCGGCGGCGATCTTCCTCGAGGGAGGACGGCGGCAGCTGACCGGCGCCCCGCCGCTGCCCGACCTGTGGCGCGGCGCGGCCGTGGTCTACATGACGATCACGTTCATTGTCTTCGCGATCCTCCTGTCGGACCTCCAGGAGGAGCTGCAGACGAACATCGTCTGGGTCGACACCGTGCTCCACCGCTACTTCCCGGTGGCCGTGATGGCTGACTGGCTCATCGAGCCGCCCCACGGCCCGCTCGGGTTCCGGCGTGCCGCCGTCCCGTGGCTCGTGCCGCCGGTGGCGTGGACGGTTTTCACCCTCATCCGCGGGGCGATCGACGGCTGGTACCCGTACCCGTTCCTCAACCCGGCCAACGGCGGGTACGGCGTGGTTGCGCTGTACTCGGTGGCCATCCTCGCCCTGTTCTTCGTGGTCGCCTGGCTGGTGTCGACCGTAGGCCCGGCGTTGCGCGCGAGGCGCCGAGACCCCTAGCCCTGGCGCGCCGGGTGAAACGGGACGAAGTCGCCCACATGACGGAACCCGAGACGCTCATAGACGGAATTCCCCATCGTCGAGGCCTGCAGCGTCGCCAGCGGCATTCCTCGCCCCCGTCCCTCCGCGACTGCCGCGGCCGTCATGGCGGTGCCGATGCCACGCCCGCGAGCGGCCTCGGCCGTCGCGACGTTGTAGATGCCGGCCGCACCACCCGCTGTGATCAACGACGCGGTGGCGACCGGCTCACCATCGAGTCGGCCGACCAAGTGCAGCTCGGGTGCCGACGCGTCGAAGCCGATCAAGCGCGAAGCCCGCACCAGGAGGGCGGTGAAGTCCGGCGACGTGCTCAGGATGGGCGCGAAGATCGACGCGTACACCTCCAGGCCGGCCTCGTCGGTGACACGGCTGATCTCCAGGCCGCGCACCGCCGGCGCGGCGAGGATCTCGTCGACCGGAACGGCCATGGCCGGCCAGGGGTCGTCGGCCACGAGTCCGCGCGCGGCAAGGCGCGCGGAGAGGTCATCTGGCGAGGAGCTCGGCGTCACCCACCAGGTGAAAGGGGCGCCACGGCGGCTCAGCTCGTCGAGCAGCGGGTCGATCAGCCCATCCGCGCGATCGCGGCCCAGGCGCGTCTCCAGAACCGGATTGATGTACGCGTCCGCGAGCCCGGTGTGGAACCAGCGGAGCTGAGGGTCGTCGTATCGCTCGGCGCCAGTGACGTCGGCGAGCAGCCACCAGGCGGCGGCGAAGTCCCGCTCTGCGGCGAGGGTCGCTCGGGCCGGTGTCGAGGCGGGCGGCATCGCACGCCACGATACAAGAGCGGTGCCGCACACCCGGAGGCCCCGGCTGAGTGGGCCGGGGCCTCGGTCGCCTGCCCGGCCGAGGCTCAGCCTTCGCCGATGCGCTCGATGACGCTGACCCGCAGGTCGGTGGCTTCGCAGGCGCTATCGTCCAGCGCCAGGGTTGTCGTTCCACGCTCGGTCTCGATGGTCAGCGTGCCCTCGGCAGTGAGCCGGTCGCCGACGAGGCTGAAGCGGATGCCGTCCACCCACTGATGATCGTTGACCCGCTCACCGGACGCGGCGAGGGACGCATCGGCTGACGCGGCACCGCGGACCTCGCCAGTCATCGGATCGAATAGCTCGTAGCTCGCGACGTACGCGCTGTCGCTGAACTCGGGCGACGTCAGGCCAACGAGGATCCCGTCACCGTCGACGATGATCAGCTCGCTGAATGGTGCCCCGTCGTCGACGATCGCCCGGAGCTCGACCGATCCACGCTCGGTCGCCCATCGACATTCGATGAACAGCTGGTCGAAGGAGATGACGTAGGCGTTCGGGTTCGTGACGAACAGGGTCTGGGTGGTGGTGCTCGCGCCACATCCGGCGAGGCTGACGGCGTCGGTTGTCCCATCGAGCAGGTCGATGGTGAAGGATGCCGTCCACCGCCAGGAGCTGGATGCTGAGGCCGCGGCGGATGAGGCGGTTGCCATCACGGACGTCACGAGAATCGAAGTCCATCGGGTCCCCGCTCGGGGTCAAGATCGCCTCGACCGTCGCCTGGCCGGCTGGGTCGAAGATCGGCGGGTCCTCGGGATTCGTCGGTTCGTCGACGCTCACCAACTCGAAGTCGGCCGTGAGCCGTGAGCCGTCGAAGGTCGCGCGCCCGTTGGAGGTCACGATGTCGGGCAGATCTTCGAACGGAACGGAGCCGGGGCGCCAAACCGCCAGGTCGGCGAACGAGCCACCATCGGTTGCCTCCACGAAGAGGCTGACGAAGCCGGCCTCGGTGGACAGCTCGCACAGGATGCCGCTCTGCGAATCGCCATCGCGGATGGGCCTGGCCGCGGCGGCGGTGGCGGGAAAGGTCGTAGCGAGCAGGCCGATGGCCGCCAGCAGTGCTAGAACGGGTCGCATGATTCCCCTCTGATCGTGATGAGATGGAGCCGGACGGCTCATGCCCACATCAGACGCAGGAGCGGCATCGGGATTCGCCGGACCTTCGACGCGACCGCTGGACGACGTTCGACGTACGCGGTGCGGGAGGCCATTACGCCGGGACCGACGAGGCCTCGATGATCGGCCGATAGAGCTCGAGCTGCTCCTCCTCCTCGCCGTTCATGAGGTAGATGTTGAACTGGGTGACACCGGCGTCACGCAGCTCCTCGAGGCGCTCGCGCTGGGCCGACGGCGGCCCGACGATCGCGAACTGGTCGGTGATCGCATCCGACACGAAGCGGGCGTTGTCGCTGCCAACCTCGGCGTGATGGAGGTAGTCGTACCCCTCGCGATTCTCGACGTACTTCCACAGAGCCTCGGGCAGGTCGTCCTTGGGGTACTTGTTGATGAGGTCGACCACGTGGTTGCTGACGAGCGCCGGGAACCAGCGCACCTTGTCGCGAGCGCCATCGATGTCGTCGCTGACATAGGCCGGCGCGGCGGCCATCACCTCGATCGCATCGGGGTCGCGGCCAGCCTCCTCGGCGGCGGCACGGACGAAGCCCATGCACCAGCGGATGATGTCCGGGTCGGCGAGCTGGAGGATGATCCCGTCGGCCACGCGCCCGGCCGCGGCGAGCGCCATCGGCCCGTAGCCCGCCACCCAGATCGGCACTGGCCCATGCGTCGCCCAGTCCATCTGGATCTCCGTCCCGTCGAGGGTGATCTTCTCGCCGCCCGTCAGCGCGCGGACGATGCGGCAGCACTCCTCCATGTACGCCACCGTCGTGGGCTTCTTGCCCATCACGCGGCGCGCGGAGTCGCCCCGGCCGATGCCGAGGTCCATGCGGCCACCGGTGATCTCGTTCAGCGTCGCCAGGACCGATGCCGTGACGGTGATGTCCCGCGTCGCGGGGTTGGTCACGCACGTCCCGAGGCGCATGCGCTCGGTGGCCGTGCCCATGAGGGTCAGGAGGGGGTACGGCTCGCGCCACAGCACGTGCGAGTCGAACATCCAGCCGTAGGCGAATCCGTTCGCCTCGGCGCGCTTCGCCAGCTCGACGCTGCGCTCGAACCGATGCTCCGGCTTGAGGGTGATCCCGAACTTCATCGCTGTCCTCCGTCCGGCCCGTCCACGTCGATCGTCAACGGACCCTCGCCCGCGCGAAACAGGACCAGGATGAGCGGCTCGTCGCCCGCACTGACGTCGCGGTGAACGAGCCCGGCCGGCATGCGTCCGACATCACCGGGGCCGACCTCGAGCGCCGCTGAGCCGCCGTCGCCGAACTCCCAGCGAAGGACTCCGGCCTGGACCATGGCGAAGCTCGTCCAGTCACCGTGGTGATGCCAGCCGGACGCGGCGCCCGGCTCGAGCTCCAGGAAGCCGATCCATGCACCGGGTTCGTGAACGGCCTCCATGCCCGTGCTCCCCGCCGGCAGCCCGGCAGCCACGCGGCGCTCATGGTGCCGGATGACCGACGGTGCATCGGTCAGGCCCTGCATCGTGCCGGCCCCTGGCTACGGACGGACGAGGTCTTCGTAGGCGTCCGGCCGGCGGTCGCGGAAGAACTGCCACGTCTGGCGGACCTCCTCGATCTTGTCGAGGTCGAGGTCGCGGACGATGAGCTCCTCGTCGTGCGCGTCCCCCACGTCGCCGACGAATTGTCCGCGGGGATCGACGAAGTAAGACTGGCCATAGAAGTCGTCGTCTCCCAGTGGCTCGATGCCGACCCGGTTGATGGTGCCGACGTAGTAGCCGTTGGCGAGGGCGTGGGAGACCTGCTCGACGCGCCACAGGTACTCCGACAGGCCGCGCGACGTGGCCGATGGGATGAAGACGAGCTCCGCGCCGTTCAGGCCAAGCGCCCGTGCGCCCTCCGGGAAGTGGCGGTCATAGCAGATGTAGACGCCGACCTTGCCGACGGCGGTGTCGAAGACCGGGTACCCGGTGTTGCCGGGGCGGAAGTAGTACTTCTCCCAGAAGCCCTTGACGTGGGGGATGTGCGTCTTGCGGTACTTGCCGAGGTAGGTGCCATCGGCGTCGATGACGATCGCGGTGTTGTAGTAGATCCCCGTCGTCTGGCTGTCCTCTTCGTACATCGGTACGACCAGGACCATCCCGGTCTCCTTCGCCAGCTCCTGCATCCGCTTCGTGGTCGGGCCCTCCGGGATGTGCTCGGTGTAGCTGAAGTACTCCGGGTCCTGGACCTGGCAGAAGTACGGCCCGTAGAACAGCTCCTGGAAGCACATGACCTTCGCGCCATCGGCCGCCGCCTCACGCGCGTACTTCTCGTGCTTCGCGATCATCGACTCCTTGTCGCCGGTCCACTCCGCCTGGAGCAGCGCAGCACGGACGATTCGCGCCATGAAGATCGACCTCCGCAGAACCTATCGGCAGGCAGTGACGTCAGATGGAAGCCGATACTCTACACCCGGACAGATGCTCATCCGCCTCCTCCGCTCCCTCATCATCGCCCTCCCGCTCCTGGCCCTCGCGGCCCCGGTTGCGGGCGACTGCGAGCCGGCCGGCCCGCTTGCCGAGGAGCTGCCGCGGGCCGAGATCGCGTTCGTCGGCGAGGTGCTGGCCGTCGTGGGCCCTGCGGCCGAGATTGCCGTCGAGGAGGTCTGGGCCGGCAGCGTCGAAGAGACGGTCAGGGTGACCGGCATGTCTGATCGTGTGACGTTCGGGGAAGACGATCGCCACTGGGTCGCGGGCACGACCTACCTCGTCGTGCCGTTCGTAGATCGCGGCGTCCTTCGCGACGGCATCTGCACCGCGACGGTGGAGTGGTCCGACGAGCTCGCGGCCCTGCGTCCGCCGGACGCCACCGGCGTCTCGCCCGAGGCCGCGACCGATGGAGAGCTCCCCCTGCCGATCGTCGCCCTCGGCGTCGCTGCGGCCGCGCTCATCGCGATCTCGGTGCTTGCGTTCCGCCGGACAGCCCGCTCGTAGGTCCGGAGCGCCGCAACGACGGTTCAGAGGGCGCGACGGCGCTGTCGAGAGAGCTCTAGGCTGGCAGCCCGATGAACCTGCTCGACGCGATCGTCCTCGTCCTCCTCGTGCTCGGCATCGTGGCGGGCGCGCGCGCCGGGTTCCTCGCGCCGGTCCTCGGCCTCATCGGCGCCGCGATCGGCTTCGGGCTGGCGCTGCTCGCCGCATCGGCCTTCCAGGAGCCGCTGCTCCAGATCGAGCAGCCCGGCCGGGCGGTCGTCACCTTCCTCGGCCTCGGCACGTTCCTCATCCTGGGCGAGGCGATCGGGGCGACCGCCGGGACGGCGATGAGCCGCGGGATCCGACTGAGCCCGTTCCGACCGCTCGATGCGATCGCCGGCGCCGTCGTCGGTGCCGCCCACATCGTGCTCATGGTCTGGCTCCTCGGCGGGATGCTCGGCATGGGGATGGCGCCGCGCTTCGACGAGCTCGCCCGTGACTCGGTTTCCATGCGGATCGCCGGCGAGCGCCTGCCGAATCCGGCCACCGTCGCGGGCCGCATCCTGGCATTGCTCGACACGACCGACCTGCCGCCGCTCTTCGAGGGCATCGAGCCACCGGTCGCGGCGCCGGTCGACCTGCCGGACGATGCCGCCACCCGGGCCCTCGCCGAGTCGGGCCTCGGGAGCACGGCGCGCATCACGAGCAGCGGCTGCGGCTCGCAGCTGGCCGTCGGCAGCGCCTTCTTCGTCTCCCGTACGGCGGCCGTGACGAACGCGCACGTCGTCGCCGGCAGCACCGCCACCTCCGTCCGGATCGGGGGCATCGACCGATCCGCCGTCGTCGTCGCCTTCGACCCCGCGGCCGACCTGGCGCTCCTGCACGTCGACGGGGCCAGCGCGACCCCGCTGACGCTGAGCCCCGATGCCCCCGCGCGCGGGACGCCGGCGGCCGTGCTGGGCTTCCCGGGTGGCGGCGCATTGACCGTCACCGCGGCGGGCGTCACGGCGACGCACGCCGTCCCCGGTCCCGACATCTACGGCGAGGGGGCGTTCACGCGAAACGTGGTCGAGATGCGATCCCAGATCCGCCACGGCAACTCCGGCGGCCCGCTCATCACGGCTCCGGGGGTCGTCGGTGGCATCGTCTTCGGCGCCTCCCGCGCATCGCCCGACGTCGGTTACGCCATCGGCTCCGACGAGGCCGTGGCGCGGCTGGGCCCGTTCATCGGCGCGACGCGCGCCAGTCGACACCGGCGCCTGCCTGTAGGCTCACTGACATGCCATGGAGCCGGCGCGGAAAGATCGCCTTCATCGGCTCGCACTCGGTCCGCAAGTCGAACGCGGTGCATGCCTTCGCCTCGACCATCGGTCGGGCCGGCCGCTCGGTGGAGGTCGGTCGCGAGGTGATCCGCTTCAATCCGCTGGGCCTCAACGAGGAGGCCAGCGCCGAGGCCCAGCTGTGGGTCCTCATGGCCCAGGTCCAACAGGAGCTCGAGCTGGCCGGGCGGGCGGAGGTGTTGGTCACCGATCGCTCGGTGGTCGACAACTTCGCGTACTACCTGCGCGTCACCGGCGGCGAGGATCCGTTCGGGGTCGAGCCGCTCATCCGGCAGTGGGCGACGACCTATCACCTGTCGGTCCGCCTGCTGCCCGACATCGGCCTCCTGGCCGATGGCGTGCGCTCGACCTCGGATGCCTTCCGCGAGGAGATCGAGGCGATCCTCGATCGGATCCTGCCCATCTACCTGCCCGAGGACCGATGCCTCACCGTCCCGGCCAGCCAGGTCACCGCCGACTTCGACTGGTGGGCGATCGCGGAGCGTCTGGCGGCCATCGTCGGCCAGCCGCTCGTCGAGGGCCAGCTCACCACCCCGCTCTCGCACCTGGAGTAACCGATGGAACTGGATCTGCGTGGCCGTCGCGCCGTCGTCGGGGGCGCGAGCTCCGGGCTCGGGCGAGCCTCAGCCGAGGCGCTCGCCGCCGAGGGGTGCGACCTCCTCATCTGGTCGCGCGATGCGGATCGGCTGGCTGCCGTTGCCGGCGAGCTCAGTGCCTCGCACGGAGTCGCGGTCGAGACCGTGGCCGCCGATGCCACGGACCCGGCCGCCGCGACGACGGTGGCCGAGGCCGCCCTCGCGCTCGGATCGGTCGACATCGTCGTCCTCAACGCGGGTGGCCCGCCGACCGTGGACGTCACGGCGACCGACGCCGCGGGGTGGCAGCGAGCTTTCCAGCTCCTCGCCGCGACGCCGATCGAGCTGACGACGCGCCTGCTTCCCGGCATGCGCGAGCGGGGCTGGGGGCGCGTCATCGGAATCCTCTCGAGCGGGGTGCGCCAGCCGATCCCCGATCTCGTGTACTCGAACAGCGGCCGATCGGCCCTGGCCGCGTGGCTGAAGACGACGGCTCGCGCGGTCGCGGCGGACGGAGTGACCGTCAACGGCGTGCTTCCGGGCCGGCTGGCGACGCCGCGCATCCACGAGCTCGACGCCGGGCGCGCCGAGCGGGAGGGAACGACCGAGGACGACGTCCGCGCCGGCCATCTGCGCACGATCCCGGCGGGACGCTACGGACGTCCGGAGGAGCTCGCGGCGCTCGTCGCCTTCCTCGCCTCGGAGCGGGCCTCGTACGTCACCGGGCAGCTGATCGCCGTGGATGGCGGCCTCATCGCGGGCGTCTAGCATGGGCGGCATGGACGAACGCGACGCGGCGATGCGCCGCGCGGCCGAGATCGGCCTCGACTTCCTCTCCGGACTCGGCGAGCGGCACGTCGGCGCGGTGGCCGATGCGGAGGAGGTGCGAGCCCGGCTCGACCGGCCGCTGCCCGAGGGCCCGACCGACGCCATCGCGGTGGTCGAGGAGCTGGCGAGCGCTGTGGATCCCGGCCTTGTCGCATCCGCCGGACCGCGCTACTACGGGTTCGTCATCGGCGGCGCGCTGCCGGCGGCGGCGGCGGCGGACTGGCTGACGACCGCCTGGGGCCAAAACGCGGCGCTTCACGCCCTCTCCCCGGCGGCCGCGGCAGCCGAGGCGGTCGCGGGTGCGTGGATGCTGGAGCTGCTCGGCCTGCCGCGCGAGGCGAGCTTCGGCCTCCCGACCGGCGCCGGGCTCGGCAACACCGTCGGACTCGCGGCCGCGCGGCACGCGCTGCTCGAGCGAGCGGGGTGGGACGTCGAGGCGCGCGGGCTGTACGGCGCTCCCGAGATCACGGTCGCGATCGGCGCTGACGCGCACGCCACCCTGCTGACGGCACTCCAGTACCTCGGGCTCGGGCGCGATCGGGTCGTTCGCGTCGAGGCCGATGACCAGGGACGGATGCGGCTCGACGCCGGGCTGGCGGCAGCGGCCGACGCGGCCGGCGCCCCGCTGATCGTCGCCACCCAGGCCGGGAACGTGAACAGCGGGGCCGTCGACCCGATCGGAGAGATCGCCGCGGCGCTCGAGGGCCATCCGAACGCCTGGGTGCACGTCGATGGTGCCTTCGGCCTCTGGGCTGCCGTGTCTCCGAGCCTGCGCCACCTCGTGGCCGGTGTCGAGCGCGCCGACTCGTGGTCGACCGACGCGCACAAGTGGCTGAACGTCGGGTACGACTGCGGCTTCGTCGCGGTGCGCGACCCGGGCGCGCATCGCGCCGCGATGGCCATGACTGCCTCCTACCTCATGCCGAGCGGCCAGCGCGAGAACTGGGAGTACGTGCTCGACAGCTCGCGTCGGGCGCGCGGCTTCGCCCTCTACGCGGCGATCCGCTCGCTGGGCCGAAGCGGGATCGAGGCGATGGTCGAGCGCTGCTGCACCCTCGCCGCCCGGATCGCCGATCGGCTCCGTGCGGCTGATGGCGTGGAGGTCCTCAACGACGTGGTCCTCAACCAGGTCCTCGTTCGCTTCGGCGACGACGACGCCAGGACGAAGGCCGTCATCGCTGCTGTCCAGGCCGATGGGACGGCGTGGATGGGCGGGACCACCTGGCAGGGACGCGCGGCGATGCGGATCAGCGTCAGCAACTGGTCGACCACCGAGGCGGATGCGGATCGCACCGCCGAGGCGATCCTGCGCTGCGCCGCCGCCTGAGCCTCAGGCCCGCGGATCCTCCTCGATCCAGCCCTGGGCGGCCGGCCGATCCGACGGGCGGCCGCCGAAGTCGGCCCGGACCCAGGCGATGAGCCGCTCAGGGGTGAGGCCGATCGCGAAGCACGCGATCGCCATCGCGAGCGGGGCGATCATCGCCTCCTCGGGCGCGTGCGGCAGGAGCAGCATCCACACGATCGAGGCGGGATACCCAGAGCGCGCAAGGGCGCCACGAGCGATGAAGACGACCATGGCGACGGCGGGAATGCTGACGATCACGAGCGGGTCGCGATTGACCCCGGCCATGATTGCCGCCTGCGCGCCGACGGCGGCGGTGAGGTAGAGGAGCACGCGCTCGACCGCCTCGAACTCCTCGCTCGGATGGGCGTGACCGCGCTGCGCCATGGTCTCGTCAGTCTACGCCCGGATGGCGAGGGTTCTGGCCGATGGCGAGGGTGTGATGTAATCGGCACTCCGCACCAAAATGGGTTCGAGGAGCGCGAGAGACCGATGGCGATCGAGACCGAGCGGGGGACGATGACCGGCGACGAGATGGTCGCTCTCACGAAGCGCCACACCCTCTTCGAGTGGTCGGCGCAGGCGAAGGTCGATCCGATCCCGGTGGCCGGCGCAAAGGGCGTGCTACTTCTGGACGCCGGAGGGGAAGCGCTACCTGGACTTCAACTAGCAGCTGATGTGCACGAACATCGGCCACGGCCATCCGAAGGTGATCGCCGCCATCGCGGCGCAGGCCGAGCAGCTGGCCTACGCCAACCCCTTCATGGCGACCGAGCCACGGGCCCGTCTCGGCGCGAAGCTGGCCGAGATCACCCCCGGCGACATCGACACCTTCTTCTTCACCAACGGCGGCGCCGAGGCGAACGAGAACGCCATCAAGCTGGCCCGATTCGTCACCGGCCGGCACAAGATCCTGGCGCGCTATCGGTCGTATCACGGCGGCGACCGCCGGGGCGATCGCCTCACCGGCGACCCACGCCGATGGGCCGCCGAGCCGGGCATCCCCGGCGTCATCCGCGTCATGGACCCGTACCACGGCATCCAGCGCGGCTGGGACAGCGCCGACGAGGCCCTCGCCAACCTCGAGGAGACCATCCAGCTCGAAGGGCCCGAACACGATCGCGGCCTTCATCCTGGAGACGGTGACCGGCACGAACGGCATCCTCGTGCCGCCCGACGGCTATCTCCAGGGTGTCCGCGAGATCTGCGACCGCCACGGGATCCTCATGATCGCCGACGAGGTGATGGCGGGCTTCGGCCGCACCGGGAAATGGTTCGCGGTCGACCACTGGAACGTGGTCCCCGACCTCATCACCATGGCCAAGGGGCTGACCAGCGCCTACGTCCAGCTCGGGGCGCTCGGCATGCGACGCAAGTATCGCCGAGCACTTCAACAAGAGGGTCTTCTACGGCGGGCTGACGTACAACTCGCACCCGCTGGCGTGCGCCACCGCCCTCGCCACGATCGCGGTGTACGAGGAGGAGAACCTTATCGAGCGTGCCGCCCAGATGGGCGAGTCGCTGAAGCGGCATCATGACGAGCTGGCCGCGAAGCATCCCAGCATCGGGGCGACCCGCAGCATCGGCCTGTTCGGGATCGTCGAGCTCGTCCGCAACCGCGGCCACGATGGAGCCGATGGCGCCCTTCAACGGCACCTCTGATGAGATGGCGGCGCTCGGAAAGCGCTTCCGCGACGAGGGCCTCTACACCTTCGTCCGCTGGAACACCTTCTTCACGAACCCACCGCTGACGATCACCGAGGAAGAGCTGGCGGAGGGATTCGCGATCATCGATCGCGCGCTCGAGATCACGGATGCCGCCGTCGTCTAGGCACGCGATCGCGTGACGAGCGACGAGGGCGCGGCCCGACCCGCGCGGTCGCGCCCGGCGCGCGCGGCAATCTTCCTGGGCTTCGTCGTGCTCGTGCTGCTCCTGTGGGAGGGCGTCAAGGTCATCGGCGGTGACTTCTGGCGTTCGGAGGGCGAGGTGATGTGGGATCCGCCCCGTGAAGCTGTGGTTCGCGACCGATACGAACCTCCCGCACATCTGGGACATCTGGTCCGCGATGCTCGCGCCGCTCAACTCCGGGACGGAGGAGACGCTCGGCGGCTATCTCCTGCTCCAGGCGCTGTACACGTGGCAGGAGGCGTTCATCGGTTTCGTGCTCGGGGCGGTGCTTGGGATCGGCCTCGCCGTCGCATTCGTCAATTACGGGCTGCTCGAGCGCGCCTTCGGCCCGTACGTGGTGGCCAGCCAGACGATCCCGATCGTGGCCCTCGCGCCGATGATCGTCTTCTTCGTTGGCCACAACATGACGAGCGTCGTCATCATCGCGACCTATCTGAGCTTCTTCCCGGTCACGATCGCCATGCTCAGAGGGCTCAGATCGCCCGACCCGCGAGCGCTGGAGCTCATGCGCTCGTACGCGGCGACGCGGAGGGCGGTCCTCTGGAAGCTTCGATTGCCGGCCTCGCTGCCGTATCTGTTCACGGCATTGAAGATCACGGCCACGGCGAGCATCGTCGGCGCGATCGTGGGCGAGGGACCCGGTGGGATCCGGTATGGGCTCGGCCGCGCGATTCTCTTCTTCAGCCAGCAGTACACCATCGCGCCGGAGAAGCTGTGGGCCGCGATTCTCGTCACCGCGGCGCTCGGCATCGTGTTCTTCGCGATCGTGCGCGGCGTGGAGATCCGCGCCCTTCGGGCGTGGCCGGAGGGCTCCGCCGGATGACGAACGCGCCGATCGTCCCGGTCGTCCGCCTCGCCGGCATTGAGAAGCGGTTCGCGCAGCGGATCGACCACGACCCTCGCGTTGACGGAAATCGACCTCGAGATCGGGGCCGGCGAGTTCGTGTCGCTCATCGGCCCATCCGGCTGCGGCAAGTCGACGCTGCTGCGATCATCGGTGACCTCACGACGCCGTCGTCGGGAACGGCTCAGGTCAACGGGAAGCCGGCGCCACGCGCCCGCCTCGACCGTGATTACGGCATGGTCTTCCAGGCCCCACTGCTGTTCGATTGGCGGACCGTGGAGAACAACGTGCAGCTGCCCCTCGAGCTGTTGGGCGAGGACCGCCCGACGCGCCAGGCTCGCGCGCGGGAGATGCTGGAGCTGGTCGACCTGAGCGACTTCGCCCGACACCATCCCTACCAGCTCTCAGGCGGCATGCAGCAGCGCGTCGCGATCGCGCGGGCGCTGGCGATCTCGCCATCCCTGCTGCTGATGGACGAGCCGTTCGGCGCACTGGACGAGATGACTCGCGAGCGGATGAACGCGGAGCTGCTCTCGATCTGGGAGCGCACCGGCATCACCGTGGTCTTCGTGACGCATTCCATTCCTGAGGCCGTCTTCCTCTCGAGCCGAGTCGCGGTCATGAGCGCACGCCCCGGCCGCATCACCCACCTCATCGACGTCGACCTGCCGCGTCCGCGCGGCCTGGCCACGCGGGAGAGTCCGCGCTACTTCGAGCTCATCACCCAGGTTCGTGAGGCGCTCCGAGCGGGCGAGCCCGATGGCCGGGAGTCGTTGCCGGCGTCGGCGGAGCGCGTGGCCGCCGAGGGAGAGATCGGGTGAGCCGCCTGGGCCGCGCGACCCGGCACTACGCGCCGGCGATCGTCGTGCTTCTCACGGTCCTCCTTGCCTGGGAGGGCGCCGTGCGATTCTTCGAGGTCAAGGGATTCATCCTGCCGGCGCCATCGGCCATATGGACCGCGCTCGTCGCGAACTGGACAACCGGCTACCAGATCCTTCCCGCGGCCCAGGTCACGATGTACGAGGCGCTTGGTGGCCTCGTCATCGGCGTCACCGCCGGGCTGGTGGTGGCCTTCGGGATCTCGCGCTGGCCCGCATCGCGGGACGCCGTGCTCCCGGTGGCGGTCGCGATCAACGCCATCCCGATCATCGCGTTTGCGCCGCTGGCGAACAACTGGTTCGGCATCTTGAGCCCGCTGTCCAAAATGGTCGTAGCAGCGAGCCTGGTCTTCTTCCCCATCATGATCAACGTGTTTCGGGGGCTCACCCAGGTCGAGCCATCAGCCCTCGAGCTCATGCGCTCGTACGCCGCCGGACCGGTTGCCGTCACGCGCCACCTGCGCCTCCCGAACGCCCTCCCCTTCTTCTTCACGGGGCTCAAGGTGGCCACCACCCTGACCCTCATCGGCGCCGTGGTCGGCGAGTACTTTGGCGGCCTGACAGTCGCGCTCGGTCGTGTGGTAGTGGGCAGTGCGAGCGCCCTTCGCTTCGACGTCACCTGGGCGGCGATCCTCGTCGTTTCGCTCATGGGAGTCGGCCTCTACCTGATCGTGATCATGATCGAGAGGCTGGCCATTCCGTGGCATGCCTCGGTTCGCGGCGAGACACCGTCCTAGCACGCGACGCGGATGCATCGAGCTGCCCATAATCAGGCTTCGCACCGGCTTACGCACGCATCGGTCAATCACACCGAACGGAGGAGACACGTAGATGAAGGGCATCCGCAGGGCCGTGGCGCTGACCACCAGCGCCATGCTGCTGGCCGCGTGCCAGCCAACGGCGTCACCAGGTGACTCCTCGGACCCCGGGGGTTCGGCCGCGGGCTCACCGACCGGCGAGGCGGCCAGCGTCCAGCTCCAGCTGCAATGGACGCCGCAGGCGCAGTTCGGTGGGTACTACGCCGCCCAGGAGCAGGGCTACTACGCCGATGAGAACCTGACCGTCGAGTTCCTGCCCGGCGGCGGCGATGTCGTGCCACAGCAGGTTGGCTCGGCGCCGGACGGCCCCGAGTTCACGATCGCCTGGGTGCCGAAGGTCCTTCAGGCCCGCGAGGCGGGATCCGACCTCGTGCAGATCGCGCAGATGTTCCAGCGCGCAGCCACATTGGCCGTCTCGTGGGCTGACTCGGGCATCGAAGGACCAGAGGACTGGGCCGGCAAGCGCGTCGGGGCGTGGCCGTTCGGCAATGAGCTCGAGGTGATCGCCACGGCGACGCTGGCGGGCCTCACCGCCGGCGAGGACTACACGCGAGTCGAGCAGGACTTCGACATGAGCGAGCTCATCGCCGCCTACGACGGCTGCGAGGAGTCCGACAACGACTGCGTCGACGTCGCCGAGGCGATGGTCTACAACGAGTATGCCCAGCTCCTGGAGGCCACGAATCCGGACACCGGCGAGCTGTTCCAGCCCGAGGACCTCAACGTGCTCGACTACAACGAGCACGGGACCGCGATGCTGCAGGACGCCCTGTGGGCGCGCGAGTCCTGGCTGGCCGAGGAGGGCAATGAGGACGTCGCCATCCGCTTCCTGCGGGCCTCGTTCCGCGGCTGGATCTACTGCCGGGAGAACCCAGACGACTGCGTCCAGTACTCCCTCGATCAGGGGAGCCTGTGGGGCGCCGGGCACCTGGCGTGGATGATGAACGAGGTCAACTCGCTCGTCTGGCCGTCACCGAACGGCATCGGCATCGTCGATGAGGAAGCGTTCGCGCAGACGGTCGAGACCGCCATCGCGGGTGAGATCCTGACCGGCGAGCCGGAGGAGGGTTCGTACCGCACGGACCTCGCCGAAGCGGCGATCGAGGGTCTCGAGGACGCGACCGGCGAGGACTGGGAGAAGCCCACGGTGGAGGTCACGCCGGGAGGCGAATAGCCCCCGTGACGCGCTCACGGACGCCCCTCTCCGGTCCGCCGGGGAGGGGCTTCTCGTCTGCGCCGGTATGATCGCCCCATGCCGCCGACGACGCCCAGCGCCGCCGACAGCCGGTCGATGCCATGACCGGGCTCGGGCTGACGCTGCTGGTCGCGCTGGCCTCGGCCCTTGCCCTCGGCACCCTCGCGCATCGGCTTCGACTTCCGCCGATGCTCGGCTACATCGCAGCCGGGATGGTCGTGGGCCCCTTCACGCCAGGGTTCGTTGCGGACCGCGAGGAGGTCCTCGCCCTTGCCGACATCGGTGTCGCGCTGCTCATGTTCAGCATCGGCCTCCAATTCAGCCTCGGCGAGCTGCGGACGGTCGGGACGCGGATCCTGGCGGGCACTCCGATCCAGGTCGCGCTCACGATGGCGATCGGGACCGGCACGGGGCTGGCGCTGGGATGGCAGCTGTTCGAGGCGCTCTTCGTCGGCGCCGCGCTGGCCGTGGCGTCGACGGTGGTCCTCGCCAAGGTCGCCGGCGAGGCGACGCTCCACAGCACGGCCCACGGGCGCATCGCGGTCGGCGTCTCGATCGTGCAGGACCTGCTGACGGTCGTGCTGGTGGTCGCCCTCTCCGCGCTCGGCGGCGGCGGGCAGGAGACCGTCCTCGGCCTCGTCGTCGAGGCTGCCGTGGCGATCGGGTTCGTTGCGCTCGTCGTGGTCGGCGGGTCGCGCTTCCTGCCGCGCCTCCTCAGCGTGGTGGCCGGCCTGCGCTCGCGCGAGCTGTTCGTGATCGCCGTCGCGGTGATCTCGATCGGCACCGCCTTCGCCGCGAACGAGCTGGGCGTGAGCGTGGCCCTCGGCGCGTTCGTGGCCGGCCTGGCCCTCGCTGACTCGGACCTGACCGCCAGCGTCCTCGGCGAGATCGTGCCGCTGCGGGAGCTGTTCAGCACCTTCTTCTTCGTCTCCATCGGCCTCCTCCTCCAGCCGGAGGCGATCGTGGCGGCGTTGCCGGTCGTCCTCGCCCTCCTCCTCATCATCACCCTCGGCAAGGCGCTCCCGATCACGGGGCTGGCCCTCCTGGACGGCCACCGGCCCTCGACGGCCCTGCGCGCCGGCGCGCTCGTCGGTCAGAGCGGCGAGTTCTCCTTCGTGCTGGCATCAGCGGGCGTCGCCATCGGCGCGGTGAGCCCCGAGGCCTTCAGCCTGGCCATGGGCGCCGTCGTCATCTCGATCATCACCGCCGAGCCGCTGCTGGCCGGGGGCCGTCGGCTCGGAGACTGGCTCGACGGCCGAACGAGCCAGCCGACGCTGCCGGGCGAGGAGCCGATCGGCGACCTGCGGCGTCACGCGGTGATCCTTGGCTACGGCCGCGTCGGTCGCTCGGTGGCACGCGTGCTCGAGTCGCGCGGCTTCGCGTGGGTGGCCGTCGAGAGTGACTATCACGTGGCTCGCGAGGCACGGCAGGGCGGCGCCCAGGTCGTGTTCGGCGAGGCGGGCACGCCCTCGGTCCTCGACCGTGCCGGGCTGCTGAACGCGCACGTCCTCGTGGTCGCCATCCCCGATGCGCTGGCCACGCGCCAGGCGGTCACCTACGCTCGCGACCGAAATCCGCGGCTCGAGATCGTGTCGCGCGCGCACTCGGAGGCGGAGGGAGCGGACCTGCGAAAGCTGGGCGTCATCCGGGTCGTGGTCGCCGAGCGGGAGCTCGGGAACGAGCTCGTCCGGCATGCCCTGCGCCGATTCGGCGTCAGCGACCGGGAGGTCGCGGCCATCCTCGAGGCGCGCCGCCGAGCCTAGTCGGGCCAGGCCTCACCGATGCGCTCGACGAGCTCGTCGAGTGAGTCGACCACCAGCGCGGGCTCGCTGCCGTTCGGCAGTCGCTGGATGATCCCCCACGGTCCCCGTCGCAGCCAGACCGAGCGCATCCCGGCGGCTTGCGCCGGCAGCACGTCATTGTCGACCCGATCGCCGACGTAGGCCACGGCGCCCGCCGGCGGGTTGCCGAGCAGCGACAGGGTCGCCGCGAAGAAGCCAGGATCCGGCTTCGCGACGCCCATGCCATCGCTCATCGCCATGACCTCCGCGTGGACGCCAATGGCGCGAAGCTCCTCGGCACGCACGGCCGGCTGGTTGGCGACGATGGCCAGCCGGTGGCCTCCTGCCCGGAGCGCATCGATAGAGCGGACGGCATCGGGGTAGAGGTCGTCCGCGGCAAAGCCGCCGTAGGCCAGCTCGACGACGGGGAGGCGCAGCCGCCAGTCCTCGGCGCCGAAGACATCGAAGACGTCGCGATGCTCCCCACCGCGCTCGATGACGGCGCCAAGCGCGGCCATGAAGGTGAGCCGCGGGACGCCAAGCTCATCGGCCCACATGGACCAGACCCGGGTCTCGTCGATGAGCGTCTCGCCGACGTCCAGGCAGATCCAGCGGTCGTCGGTCACGCGTCGATCCTAACGAAGAACCCCGGGCGGAGGAACGTCCTCCACCCGGGGCGGTGATGCGGATCGGTCGCGAGCTACGGGAGCTCGGTCACGCGGTTCGTGCCGGGAGGAGCGATCGGCCCCTCCTCGCCGAGGTACGCGATGAGCGCATCGAGGTCGATGCCGGCGCCAACGCGCAGGCTGGCCGGGACCTCCCGGAAGGTGACGAAGTTGTCGCCACCGTCGATCAGGAAGTTGTTGGCCGTGACCTGGTAGGTCGCTGCCGGATCGATCAGCACGCCGTTGAGCATCAGGTTGGTGACGCTGATCGCGGTGCAGGCGAGGATCGTGTCCCCCGGCGCCGGCGTTGCCGTGTTGTCCACCACGGCGAGCGTCTTGCTGAGCGTGTAGGTCACGCCCGCGGAGACGCCCATGTGGAGGAACGGCCTGCTGACGCCAACGGGCTGGCACTGATCCTCGAGGACGCCCTGGATCTGGGCGCCCGTCATCGGGATCGTCGTCAGCAGGTTGCCGAACGGCTGGACGTTGAACGCCTCACCGTACGTCACCACGCCATCACCCTCACCGACGGGCGACGAGGGGAAGAGCAGGTCGTTGCGGAGTCCACCGGGATTCATCAGGGCGATATCCGCCCCGTTGATCTGGGTGGCGAAGAGCTGGGCGTCCGCGACCATGTTCCCGAGGTCCGACTCGATGGCGCGGTTGTCGGCAGCGCCGCCGCCGCGCGCGATCGTGCCGGTGATCTCGCCGACCGGCTCGTTGCCGACGACGGCGGCCAGCGGGCCCCACTTCTCGAGGACTGCCGTCTGCGCCGGATCCTTGGCAACGGTCTGCGTGACGAGATGGTTCGTCGCCGTCACGAGGTCGCGCCGAACGTCGCGGGTCCGCTTGTCGAGGACGAGGTCGATCTCGGAGATCACCCGTCCGAAGGAGAAGGCGCTCGTCACCCGGCGGTCCTGCCCGGCCGGGTCGATCATGACGCAGTTGTAGGGCAGGTGGGTGTGGCCGGTCACGATGGCGTCGATCTCAGGGTCCAGGCCGTTCTGGATGTTCAGGATCGGGCCGGAGATGCCGGCGCAGCCGTTGATGTCGGCGTCGGCTCGGCGTGCCGCCCTCGTGGATGAGCACGACCATCGCTTCGACGCCCTGCGCCCTTGAGGATGGGCACGAGCGCGTTCGCAGTCGCGATCTCGTCAAGGAAGTTGTAGCCCTGGATGCCCGACTGCGCGACCAGCGTCGGCGTGTCCTTCAGGGTCATGCCGATGAAGGCGATCTTCACCTCCTCGAACTCCTGGATCCAGTAGGGCGGCAGGACCGTCTGGCCGGTCTGCGCGTTGACGACGTTCGCCGCCAGCCACTGGAAGTCGGCCCCGGCATATGGCTGCGCCGGGAAGTAGCAGCCATCGACCGGATGGCAGCCGCCGTTCTGCATCCGCAGCAGCTCGGTGACGCCGTCGTCGAACTCGTGGTTGCCAACGCTGGAGACGTCGAGGCCGAGCGCGTTCAGCGACTCCACGGACGGCTCGTCGCGGAAGAGGCCCGACAGGAACGGGCGAACCGCCGATGAGGTCGCCGGCGGCCACCGTCAGCGAGTACTTGTTGCCCGTTCGCAGGTTCGCCAGGTGCGTGGCGAGGTACTCGGCACCACCGGCGCGGGTCGTGCCCACGGTTCCGGGAGTGTCGGCGGCCAGATGGCCGTGATAGTCGTTGAAGGCGAGGAGCTGAAGCGGAACGAGCTGGCCCGGCGGGTCAGTGGGCTTCTTTGCCGCGACCGGCATCACGAAGCTGATCGTCAGAAGCGCAGCCGCCAGGATCGCAAGGAGCCGGCGGTTGCTGCCGCCGCGCACTCCGTCCGTCAGAGCGGCAAACGAAATGGTCGACATCTCAGAAGGGCCTCCAGGCATGTGCCCCGGAGCAGGGGCCGGGGGTGCGACCGCGACGCCGGGCGCCGGCGCGCGGGAGTCCGATGGATCGAACCTCAGCGTACATCTCCGAACCGCTCACGGCACGCGGGGTTCCGTGAGCGATGCCTCAACGCACCACCTCTTGGAGCGTGGGCGAGAGGCGCTCAGCGACCCTTGCGACGCCCGAACAGGTTGCCGAGGAGGTCGGCCAGGCCACCGACACTCGAACGGCCTGCCGTCGTGGATCGACCGCGGCCCGCGGTCGGCTCCTTCGTGGCGAAGCTGTCGAGGATGTCGCCGATGTCCGGGTTCTTGGATCGGTTGCTCGACTGCTCCTGGTTCAGCAGGTCGCCGATGTCGATGCCGCCGCCGGATCGATTCTGCTTGCCGAGCATCCCCATCAGGATGGGCGCCAGCAGCGCCAGCAGGCTGCCGATGTTGCCCATGTCGAGCCCGCTCCGGGCGCTCAGCGCCTGCTGCATCTCCCCCTGCCGCTCACCGAGGACGTGCTCGAGAATTCCGGCGCCGTTCGTCGTTCGCGGGCTCAGCTGGGCCGTGCCGCCGAGGTAGTCACTGAGCTGGTCGATGATCGAGCCGTCGTGATCCTGATCGAGGGCCTGGCGCAGGCCGCTGCCGCGTTGGGCATCGGCGCTGAGGGCCGCCAGCAGTGCCGGTACCGCCGCCTGCACGGCACTCCGCGTCTTGCTCTCATCGGCGCCGATGCGTCGGCTGATCTGTGGGGTCTGCCCTTCGAGGAGCTGTGTGAGCGTGTCAGTCAGCTCGGCCATCAAATATCACCTCGCCAGGCTCGGGGGAGCGGCATCATACGCCGCCAAGCAGCTCGCGGGCTCGTTCGATGACGGCCTCGATGCGCTCCGCCGGAGGCTCGGCGAATTCCTTGCTGACCAGGCGGGACGCCCCGCTCGGATGTGGCTCCTCCACGAGCTCGCCGCGGACGATCGCCGAGTTCAAGGCATCCCCAGTGCGGTGTGGACCGAGGTGGACGTGGAGGTGCGGGATGCCGCCGCCGAAGACATACACGTACACCAGCTCGGCATCAGCCGCCTCCTTGAGGGCGCTCGCGACCCGGGCGAGCAACGGCCCGAAGGTGGCGGCCTCCTGGCCATCGAGGTCGGTGATGTGCGGGATGTGGCGCTTCGGCTCGAGGTACCCGAAGCCGGTCGTGTATCCCCGGCGGCTCATCGAGAGGCGCCAGAGCGAGTCCTCCCAGACGAGCGCGCGGTTCAGCTGAGCGTCAGCCTCGGGGCCTTCGCAGAGGAGGCAGCTCGAGGCAGTCATGACCCGATGCTAGCTCGGTGTGCCGATCTGCCGGCGGGCTGGCCCGCGTCAGGCCTGCTTCACCCCGGCGACGAGCGCGGCGACCGACGGCTTGGCATCGCCGAACAGCATCTTCGTCTTCTCGTTGCTGAAGAGTGGATTCGGGATGCCGGCGAACCCGGCCCCGCGCCCGCGTTTCAGCACGATGACGTTCTGGGCCGCGTCGACGTTGAGGATCGGCATCCCGCTGATCGGCGAGCCCTCCTCGCGCGCGACGGGGTTGACGACGTCGTTCGCGCCGATGATGAGCGCGACGTCGGTATCGGCGAAGTCGTCGTTGATCTCGTCCATCTCCTTGAGCCGGTCGTACGGCACGTTCGCCTCGGCCAGGAGGACGTTCATGTGCCCCGGCATGCGGCCGGCGACCGGGTGGATCGCGAACTGGACGTCGACGCCCTTGGCCAGCAGCAGGTCCATCAGCTCGCGGACCGGGCCCTGTGCCTGCGCCACCGCCATCCCGTAGCCGGGGACGATGATCACGCGCTTGCCGTACGCCATGAGGACCGCCGCGTCCTCGGCGCTGATCTCGCGGAGCTGCTCCTCGCCATCAGCCCCGGCCGCCGCAGTGTCACCGCCCGTCCCGAAGCCGGCGAAGAGGACGTTGAAGATCGAGCGGTTCATGGCCCGGCACATGAGCTGGGTGAGGATCGCGCCGGACGCGCCGACCAGGGTGCCGGCGATCAGGAGCGCGTAGTTGTTCAGCACGAAGCCGGTCGCCGCCACCGCGATGCCGGTGTACGAGTTCAGCAGGCTGATGACGACGGGCATGTCGGCACCGCCGATCGGCATGACCAGCACGACGCCCAGCACGAGGGCGAGGACGCAGAAGACCAGGAAGAGCGGAATCGAGTTCGCGATGACGGCGACGTAGACGCCGATGCCGATGAGCGCCAGGAAGAGGACGCTCGTGATGATCTGCTGGCCGGGAAGCTTCACCGGACGCCCGGCGATGACGCCCTGGAGCTTGCCCCAGGCGACGACCGAGCCGGTCAGGCTCACGCCGCCGATGATCGCGCCGAGCAGCGTGGCGATGATGAACGGGAGAGGCAGCAGCTCGCCGCCCTCGTGCGCGCCGGCGTCGCGGAGGAACTCGGCGATGGCCACCACGGCGGCTGAGCCGCCGCCCGCGCCGTTGAAGATGGCGACCATCTGCGGCATGGCAGTCATCGGCACGCGTCGCGCGCCGAGCACCCCGGCGATGGATCCCACCGCTCCGCCGACGAGCAGGATCCACCAGTTCGCGAGCATCCCCTCGGTGGTG
Source organism: uncultured Chloroflexia bacterium (assembly GCA_963790255.1). Classification (GTDB taxonomy): domain Bacteria; phylum Chloroflexota; class Limnocylindria; order QHBO01; family QHBO01; genus JACDBZ01. The sequence goes on from CAWBOA010000006.1 coordinate 89,449, forward strand.
AGGAAGGTCCACCCGATGACGAGCGCCATCCCGGCCGCCCCGAGGAGGTTGCCGGTGCGCGCCGTCTTCGGGCTGGCCAGGAACTTGAGCGCCAGGATGAAGGTGACGCCGGCGACGAGCCAGACGAGGTAGGTCAGGACCTGGAGGGCGTCCATCTAGCCGCGCTCCTCGGGTCGACGCTTGAACATCTCGAGCATGCGGTCGGTGACCACGAAGCCGCCGACCACGTTGATCGTGCCGAGGATCACGCCGACGAGGGCGAGCACGATCCGGATCGGCCCCTCGGCCGACGCCGCGACGAGCATCGCGCCGACCACGATCACGCCATGGACCGCGTTCGCGCCGCTCATGAGCGGCGTGTGGAGCATGGTCGGCACCTTGGACACGACCTCGTAGCCGACGAAGGCGGCGAGGACGAGGATGAAGAGCGCCGAGAGCAGCTCGAACGCGGACAGCTCCATCGGTCTACTCCTTCTTCGCGGCGACGCCGGCAGGCGGCGACGCTTCGATGCCGAGCGCCTTGGCAGTCGCCTCGTTCACGACCTTGCCGGCATGGGTGATCGTGGCACCGCGCGTGATCTCGTCCTCGAAGTCGAGCGCGACGGTCCCCTCCTTGACGAGGTGATTGATGAGTGTCTGGATGTTCTTGGCGTACATCTGAGTCGCGCTGGCGGGCATGGTGGCGGGCAGGTTGGTGAGCCCGACGATCAGCACGCCGTCCTTCACGACCTCCTTTCCGGGCTCGGTGCCCTCGACGTTGCCGCCCATCTCGGCCGCCATGTCGATGATCACGCTGCCCGGCTTCATGCTCTTCACCATCTCCGCGGTGACGAGCTTGGGCGCCGGGCGGCCGGGGATCAGGGCCGTGGTGATGATGAAGTCGGCGTCCTTGACCCGTTCGGCGATCAGCTCGGCCTGGCGGCGCTTGTAGTCGTCGCTCATCTCGGTCGCATAGCCGCCCGCGGTCTCGGCCTTCGCCTTCTCGTCATCGGTCATCTCGACCGCCAGGAACGTGCCGCCCAGGCTCTCGACCTGCTCCTTGACCACCGGCCGCACGTCGGTCGCCTCGACGACGGCGCCCAGGCGCCGGGCGGTGCCGATCGCCATCAGGCCGGCGACGCCCGCGCCCATCACGATGCCGCGCGCCGGGCGGATCGTTCCGGCCGCCGTCGTCAGCAACGGGAAGAACTTCGGCAGCCGCTCGGCTGCCAGCAGGACCGCCTTGTAGCCGCCAACCGTGGCCTGCGAGCTCAGCGTATCCATGCTCTGGGCGCGGGTGATCCGCGGGATGGCGTCCATGCTGATCGCGGTCACGCCCGCCTTGGCCAGCTTCTGGGCGAGCTCCGGCTTTGCCAGCGTGCCAAGGGTGCCGATCAGCACGGTCCCCTCGCGCAGCATCTCGACCTCCTCGTCGGACGGACGGCCAACGCGAAGGACCATGTCGGCCTGGCTGTAGAGCTGCGCCGCGTCGGGCACGACGATCGCCCCGGCCTCGCGGTACGCCGCGTCAAGGTTGGCCGACGCGTCGCCGGCGCCGGACTGCACCAGCACCTCGACGCCGTCGCCGATGAGCTGCCCCGCGATCAGCGGGGTGAGGGCAACGCGGGTCTCGCCGTCTGCAGTCTCGCGCGGGACACCGATCTTCATGGGAGGTCTCTTCAGGCGGGGGCATTCATGCCGCGAACCGCCGCAGCTCCTACGAGAGGGCGCGTGGCGGTTCGGGATCCAGAGTGTAGCAGGGACCGATCCCCCGCGATCGGCTAGCCTTGAGGTTCCGCCCCACGCATCGGCCCCAACTCATCCCGAGGAGAGCTGCCACCGGTGTCACTGGTCGTCGACTCCATCAGCAAGCGATTCGGTGACGTCGTCGCCCTCGACGAGGCGACCTTCACGGTCGAGCCCGGGCGGATCTTCGGGCTGCTCGGCGCGAACGGCGCCGGCAAGACGACGAGCATGCGGATCGTCCTCGACATCCTCCGCGCCGATGCCGGCCGCGTCACCTGGATGGGCACCGAGAACACCGCCCTGCCGCGCCGCACCTGGGGCTACCTCCCCGAGGAGCGCGGCCTCTACGCGAAGATGAAGGTCGGAGAGCAGCTCCGCTTCTTCGCGGCGCTGTACGGCGTGTCCGACGCCGATGCGCGCGCCGAGATTGACGACTGGCTGGAGCGCTTCCGGATCCCCGAGTACCTCGACCGACGCGTCGAGGAGCTCTCGAAGGGGAATCAGCAGAAGATCCAGTTCATCGCGGCGATCCTCCACGACCCCGAGGTCCTGATCATGGACGAGCCCTTCACCGGGCTCGACCCTGTCAACGTCCGCCTCCTCAAGGAGGCCTTCCTCGAGATGAAGGAGCGCGGCAAGACGCTCATCTTCAGCACGCACCAGATGGAGACCGTCGAGGAGCTGTGCGAATCGATCGCCATCGTCGACCGCGGCCGGGTCATCGTCAGCGGTGCCGTCCGCGACGTCCGGCGCGCGATGGGGCGCCAGGTCGTGCGGCTCGCCACCGATGGCGACGGGAGCGCGCGCGAGTGGCTGTCGAAGGTGCCCGGCGTCGAGGTCACTGCCGAGCGCGCCGACTACCTCGAGCTGCGCGTTCCCGCTGACCGCGATCCGACCTCGATCCTGCGCACGGCGGTCGAGCGCGGCGACCGGGTCACGCTCTTCGAGATCGCCGATCCGAGCCTCGAGGAGATCTTCATCGAGCACGTCGGGCGGCGGGCCGTGGACGAGGAGGAGGAGCACCTCGCCACTACCGGGCGAGAGGCAAAGGCATGAGCGACCTCCTCCCGAACGCCCTCCACGTCGCGAAGCGCGAGTACTTCTCGCGGGTCAAGGGCCGCGCCTTCGTCATCACCACCGCCCTGCTCGCCGTCGCCGTCGTGGCGGTCACGATGGTCCCCACGATCCTGGCCGCCGTCGGCGTGACCGACCCGCCCGAGATCGCGGTCCATGTCGATGCCGACGGGTTGACCTCGGATCCGGTCGTCGCGATCCAGGCCGTCCTCATCGCGGGTGCGAACCTGGGCGGCGCGGCGCCGGACGACGAGCCGCCGGACCCAGCCGCCGAGGACGATCGTGCTCGCGTCACGCGCGCCGAAGATCCCGAGGCAGCTGCCGAGGCGGTGCGCAACGACGAGCTCGACGGCCTCCTGAGCATCACCCGAAACGACGAGGGTGACCTCGCGTTCGACTATCTGAGCGACGCGAGCCCGACGAACCAGACCCGCATCCTCATCACCCAGGCCGCCGCGGCCATGGCGATCAGCGACCGGCTCGAGCGGGCGGGCATCTCCGCCGGCGAGAGTGAGGAGCTCTTCGCGCCGGCGGACTTCACCGTCACTGCCGCAGACCCCGACGTTCGTGACGAGGAGGACTTCGGCGGCGCGCTGATCCTCACCTACGTCGTCGTGATCCTGACCTTCATGGCGATTCTGACCTACGGCAACTGGGTCGCGCAGAGCGTCGCCGAGGAGAAGTCGGGGCGCGTCATGGAGCTGCTCATCACCGCCGCGACGCCGCGGCAGCTCCTCACCGGCAAGGTGCTCGGGACCGGCGCCGCCGGGCTGACGCAGTACTTCGTCATGATCGCCGCGGTCGTCATCGGCCTCGTGGCGAACGGGCCGATCTCCGAGACGCTCGGGGTCGCCGGCCAGCTGCCGTTCAGCCTGCCAGCGCTCCCACCGCTCCTGCTCGTCTCGTTCACGGCGTTCTTCATCCTCGGCTTCGTCCTGTACTCGACGCTGTACGCCGCCGCGGGCTCGATGGTGAGCCGCATCGAGGACGTCCAGCAGGCGGTGGGGCCGCTCATCTACCTGGCGATGGCCGGATACCTCGCGTCGTTCGTGGGCATGAACGACCCGGATGCGAGCTGGGTCAAGGCCGCGTCGATCGTGCCGTTCTTCAGCCCGTACCTCATGCCGGCACGGATGCTCCTCTCGTCGCCGGCCGCGTGGGAGGTCGTCCTCGCTCTCGTGCTGCTGACCTTGACGGTCGTCCTCGCCATCTGGGTCGCCTCGCGCATCTACAGCGCCGGAGTCCTGCTGTACGGGCAGCGCGTCGGAGTCCGTTCGGTGCTGAGGGCCACGCGCGTCGCGCGGTGACGTGGATTGACCTCCACTTGACGGTGGAGGGATAGCATCGCGGTACATGGATGCGCTCCAGCCGCGCCTGCTCGATCGCGACCTCTCGTGGCTCGACTTCAACGCGCGCGTGCTGGCGCTTGCCGAGGACGACGCGACGCCTCTCCTCGAGCGCGCGAAGTTCTGCGCCATCTTCGCCACCAACCTCGACGAGTTCTTCATGGTCCGCGTCGCCGACATGCGCGATGCGCACGCTCGGGAGGGCGGGACGCTCCGGCGCGCCGCGGACCTCGCAACACGCCACGCCGCGATGTGGGCGGACCGTGTGGCGCCGGGCCTCGCGGCCGCTGGGATCTCCGTGGCGCGGTGGGCGGATCTCGACGAGGGCGCTCGCCAGGGGCTGGCCGGCTTCTTCGCCGTGCGCGTCTACCCCGTCCTCACGCCGCTCGCCGTCGACCCCGCTCATCCAATCCCGTACATCAGCAACCGGTCGCTGAGCCTGGCGGTGATCCTGCGCGACCAGGCAGACGGTGCGCTCCATTTCGCACGGGTCAAGGTGCCGCCCAACCTCGGCCGATTCCTCCCGGTGGTGGGCCCCGCTGACGGACGGCTCACCTTCCTGCCACTGGAGGAGCTCGTGGCGGGCAACCTCGATGGGCTCTTCCCGGGCATGGAGGTCCTGGCCTCACATGCCTTCCGCGTGACGCGCGGCGCCGACCTCGCCATCGAAGCGGGCACCGATGACCTGCTGCGGATGGTCGAGGACGAGCTCCGCCGGCGGCGCGCGGCGGCGGTCGTGCGCCTGGAGCTGGCGGATGACACGCCCCCAGAGATCGAGGCCCGCCTGGCCCGCGAGCTCGCCCTGCCCCCGTCGCACATCCATCGGCTTCCGCAGCCGCTGGGGCTTGGCGACCTGTGGGAGCTCCACGCGGTCGACCGCGCCGACCTCCGGGATCCGCTCCACCTGCCGGCCACCGCGCCCGCCCTGGTGCCCGATGCCGACGGCGAGGTCGAGATCATGGAGCGCGTGGCGCGCGGCGAGGTCCTCATCCATCAGCCCTATGAGTCGTTCTCAGCGAGCGTGCAGGCGTTCATCGAGCAGGCGGCCGATGACCCGCAGGTGCTGGCGATCAAGCAGACCCTCTACCGGACAACGGCCGACCCGATCGTGAACGCCCTGGTCCGCGCCGCCGAAGCCGGGAAGCAGGTGGTCGTGCTGGTCGAGCTGAAGGCACGGTTCGACGAGGAGGCCAACCTCGGGTGGGCGCGGATCCTCGAGCGCGCCGGCTGCCACGTGGTTTACGGGGTCACGGGCCTGAAGACGCACGCCAAGCTCGTGCTCGTCGCCCGCCGCGAGGGCTCGAGCGTCCGCCGATATGTGCACGTCGGCACCGGCAACTACAACGCCCAGACCGCGCGCAGCTACGAGGACCTCGGCCTCCTCTCGGCGGAACCCTCACTGGCCGATGCCGTCGGCGAGCTGTTCAACCTCCTCACCGGGCACGCCCGCCACGCGTCGGTCGAACGGCTCCTCGTGGCTCCGTACGACCTCCGCCGCCGCCTCATCGAGCGCATCGGCCACGAGGCAGATGAGGCCCGTGCCGGGCGGCCCGCGCGGATCGTGCTGAAGGTCAACGCGCTCGCCGATGCCGAGCTGATCGAGGCGCTCTACGCGGCCGACGCCGCCGGCGTCGACATCGACGTCATCGCCCGGGCGATCTGCACCCTTCGTCCGGGCGTCGAGGGCCTCTCGAGTCGCACCCGGGTCCGAAGCATTGTCGGGCGCTTCCTGGAGCACTCGCGGGTCTTCCGATTCGGGGTCGGCGACGCGGCGGAGACCTGGATCGGCTCAGCGGACCTCATGGAGCGCAACCTCGACCGCCGGGTCGAGGTCATGGTCCGCGTCGTCGATCCGCAGCACCTCGCGCGCCTGAGCCGGATCCTCCAGCTCGCCATGGCCGATGACGCATCCGCGTGGAACCTTGGTGCGGCCGGCGAGTGGTCGCCGCCGGCAAACGGCGCGGGCGGCATTCGGCTCCAGGAACGGCTCCTCGCCGATGCGTCGGCCCCTGCCGAGCCGGAGCCGCCGGATGACGCGCCGATCCGCGCCGCCGGGGGCGTGGTGTGGCGGAACCGCGGCGGCCGCCTCGAGCTGGCGATCATCCATCGCCCGCAATACGACGACTGGAGCTTCCCGAAGGGCAAGTTGCTGCCGGCAGAGGAGCCGCTGAGCGCTGCCCTGCGAGAGGTGAGCGAGGAGACCGGCCTGGACGTCAATCCCGGACCGTCGCTGGGCGAGACGCAGTACCGCAAGGCAACGACGTCGGGGAGCCGCGTCAAGCTCGTGAGCTGGTGGTCGATGGAGGCGGTCGGAGGGTCGTTCGATCCGTCGTACGAGGTCGATGCCATGCGCTGGATGACACCGAAGGGAGCCCGCCGGCTCCTCACGCGCGGTACGGACCGCGACCTCCTGTCCCGGTTCCTCGCCACCCCCGAGGCCTCGGTCGCCCACACGTGAGCGCCACGCTGGACGCGTCCGGTACCGTCGTGCCGTGCAGGCAGCGAAGTCGATCGGCAACGGGCTGATCGAGCTCATCCACGGCGACATCACCCAGCAGAGCGTGGATGCCATCGCGAATGCCGCGAACCAGGCGCTGCGTGGTGGTGGCGGCGTTGACGGGGCGATCCACCGGGCGGCCGGTCCGGGGATGCTGGAGGAGCTGCGGCGGCGTTACCCGGATGGCACACCGACCGGCACAGCGGTCGCGACCGAGGCCCATGACCTGCCGGCGCGGTGGGTTCTCCACGCCGTCGGACCGATCTGGCGGGGTGGCGACGAGGGCGAGCCCGCGCTTCTGGCCGGAGCGTATCGGTCCTGCCTTGGCCTGGCCGAGGAGCTCGGCGCACGGAGCGTGGCGTTTCCGGCCATCAGCATGGGGATCTACGGCTACCCGTCGCCGGAGGGGGCGCGGGTGGCGGTGACGACGGTCGCCGAGCACCTGCGCGGACCGACCGGGGTCGAGCTGGTGAGGTTCGTCCTCTTCAGCGACGAGACCTACGCCCTCTTCGCCGAGGCGCTGGCCGAGCTCAGCTGACCGAGCGCCCCGCCGGCGGACGTCCGCACGCCCGGGGACACCTCGCGATGGCCGAGTTGGAATCGGCCGTCCCCGGGCTCGAGCTCCGCGACCGCCGCCGCATCGCCGACCACCAGGGCGGAGACGTACTCCCCCACCACGGGCCCGTGCTTGAAACCGTGGCCCGATCCGCCCCCGACGATCCAGGCGTTGTCGATCCCGGGATGCCGATCGATGATGAAGTGGGTGTCGGGGGTCACCTCGTACTGGCACACTCGCCCCTCGGCCACCGGCTGGTCGGCGAGCGCCGGAAAGCGGCGGCGCAGGTAGTCGCGCGTCCCGGCGACGAGGTCGTCGCTGAGGCGGCGCTCCTGCCGGTCCGGGTCGACCATCGGACCCGGCCAGTCGGGGGCGACCTTGAAGCCGCGACCCTCGATCGAGGGCAGCCCGTAGAACCCGGCGAGGTACTCGACCCAGGTCGGGTGCATCCCCGCGTCGAACGACGGATCGCCGGGCGGCGTGGCGAGGTAGATGACCTCCTGGCGCGGGACGGCGATCTCGAGGCCGTCGACCGGCCCGAGCAGCGCGGGGAGCCAGGGCCCGGCTGCGAAGACGACCGCATCCGCGGTACATGGCTCGCCGTCGACGAGGACTCGCTCGCCGGCCACGCTCGCCCGACCGATGCGGAGCTCGCCGCCCTCCCGCTCGGCGGCTCGAGCCGCAGCGGCCACGCCGCGTCGCGCCATGAGCGCCCCGGCCTCCGGCTCGAACAGGCCCCAGGCCAGTCCATCGGTCCGCAGGCGCGGAAAGCGCGATCCCATCTCGTCGAGATCGAGCCGTTCCGCCGGGATGCCGAGCCGCTCCAGAATCCCGGCGGACTGCGCCTCCACGTGGTCGTCCGGCCCGGCCAGCCACAGCACGCCGGTCGGCACGAAGAGGGCCGGGTCGAGGGCACGCCACTGCGCGAGCGCCCGGCGCTGCCAGGCCGGGTAGTGATCGTCGGGCCCGTGCGCCGAGCGGGTCACCCGCGACTCGTCGCCGGAGCTCGACAGGGAATTGCCCGCCCCGTACTGGTCGATCAGCGTGACCGATGCGCCGCGACGGCGCAGCCACAGCGCCGTCCAGCTCCCGAAGACGCCGGCGCCGATGACGACCACGTGCATCGCGCGATCGTAACGTCGGGTGGGCCCGGGAGCGGTACGATCCGGCTCGATGGAGGCCACCCTGCCGCCGGCCGTGATCAGCACCCGAGGGCTGACGAAGCACTACGGGTCGGTTCGCGCGCTCACCGACCTCGACCTCGAGGTGCGCGAGGGCGAGATCTTCGGCTTTCTGGGACCGAACGGCGCCGGCAAGTCGACCGCCATCCGCACCCTGCTCGGCTACCTCCAGCCGACGCGCGGCGGCGCGCAGGTGCTCGGGATGGACATCGTGCTCGACTCCGTCGAGATCCGCCGACGGACGGGCTACCTGCCAGGTGGCATCGCGCTCTACGACTCCCTCACCGGCGAGCAGGTGCTCGACTATCTCGTCGAGATGCAGGGCCGCGATGCGCATCGGCGGGCGGAGCTGTGCGATCGGCTCGAGCTGCCGGGAAGCGTTTTGCGCCGGCGGGTCCGGGATTACTCGCGGGGCATGCGCCAGAAGATCGGCGTCGTGCAGGCGCTCCAGCACGATCCGGAGCTCGCGATCCTGGACGAGCCGACCGAGGGCCTCGACCCGCTCATGCAGCACGCGTTCTACACCCTCCTCGACGACCTGCGCCGCGAGGGCCGCACGATCTTCTTCTCCTCGCACGTCCTCTCCGAGGTCGAGCGCCTCTGCGACCGCGTCGCGATCATCCGCGCCGGCAAGCTGATGGCCGTCCACGCCGTCGACGAGCTCCTGGCCCGGCGCAGGCGGCGGGTCACGCTGCGCTGGCGCGGCGCCGCGCCTGACCCCGGCTCGCTCATCGGGCTCACCGACGTGCAGGTCGACGGCAGCCGGATCATCGGCACCCTCACCGGTGAGGTCGCGGGATTCATCCGCTCGATTGCATCGCCGAACCTCGACGACCTGACCATCGAGCCCGCCAGCCTGGAGGAGGCGTTCCTCGAGTACTACGCCGCGGAGGAGCCCGAGGCCGCACCCGAGCTGGAGGTCGAGCCGCGATGAGCGCGCGCCTCTTCCGCCAGACGCTGCGATGGCAGCGCGTGCGGCTCGCCGTCGTCATCGTCGCGGGGATCGCGTGGGGCGCCCTGATCCCAATCATCTACGACGCCTTCAGCGAGGTCTTCCGCGACATGGCCAACTCGGGCGTCCTCCCCGAGGAGCTCATGAACTTCGGATCCGGGTCGCTCTTCACGCTGCCAGGCTCGATGACGCTCGGATTCCAGCACCCGATGGCCATCGCGATGATCGGCATCTTCGCGGTGGGCGGATCCGCGACGGCGGTGGCCGGCGAGCGTGCGCGTGGGACGCTCGAGGTCCTGCTGGCGCGGCCAATCTCGCGCACGACGCTCTACGTCAGCATCCTGCTGGCGCTCCTGCTGGCGGTGCTCATCGTGCTCTCGGCGATCCTGGCCGGCATGGTCGCCAGTGCCGCGGTGATCGGCGTCGCGGACGAGGTGGACTTCGGTCAGCTCCCGCTCGTCGTGCTCAACGGCTTCGGAATGTGGGCCGCGTTCACCACCTTCGGACTCGCGATGTCGGTGACCTTCGACCGCCCCGGCCCCGCCATCGGCCTGACCCTGGCGTGGCTCCTGCTCCACTACTTCCTGGAGATCCTCGGCTCCCTCTGGACCGATGCGGCCTGGACCCAGGAGTACTCGCTGCTCCACCACTTCTCGCCCGGGGAGATCCTGACCGGGGCGCTCGATCCGATCGACCTGGTGGTCGTCTACGTCGCGGCCGTCATTCCGATCGTCTACGCGCTGCTCATCTTCCCAAAGCGGGACCTCGCAGCTCCGGCGTAGCGTCGGCTAGGTACCCGCGAGGGCGTAGGCAACGGCCTCATCCGCGCTCATTCGCTCGCCAGATGCCCAAGCCTCCGCAAGCTCGGGGTCGGCCCGCAGTGATGCCTGGTCGAACTGGAGCACGCCGCGGTTCCAGATGTTGAGGCCGGTGCTGGTCGTGCGCTCGAGCGTCGAGACAGCGCCCGACAGGCGCGCGGCCCTCTGGCGATCTCCCGATCGCAGCGCGACGATGGCCAGGCCGTCGATGACCAGCGTGTACCCGGTGACGTCCTGCGACTCGCTGAAGATCCGCAGCGCTCGGGTGAATCGCTCGGTCGCCTCGGTCAGCAAGTCGGGTCGTGGAGCATCGGCCTGCTGGTGGTCGGTCAGCGCCGCCAGCCCGAGCGTGTACGTCGCCCACCCGAGCATGAAGGCGTCACCGATCTCCTCGAAGACCTCGATGGCACGCTCGGCGTGCTGGCGCGCCCCGGCGGTCTGGCGGGCGCTCCAGGCCACGTTGGAGAGCGCCCACTCGCAACGGCCGATGCCATGCCTGTCGTCCAGCCCTCTGAAGATCTCGAGGGCCTCGCTGATTGCCGCCGTCGACCTCGCCGCATCCTGCTCCGTCTGAAGCTCGACGATGCTCCAGGTGAACGAGATCCCATAGAGCGCCTCCGCGAGCCCCGCGCGATCCTCCAGCGCTCGGCGCGCCTCGATCTCGTCCTCGTAGAAGGCGCGCGATCGCTCGGAATCGGCCAGCCAATAGGCTAACCCGGCCGCCGCCGACAGCGCATCCGCCCGCGCCGCTTCGTGCTTCGCCGCGTCCGGAAGGGCGAGCGCCACCTCCGTCCGCTCGAGCCCCTCGACGAGGTGACCGCGCATCTGCCAGAAGCGCCACAGCGAGGCGCATAGCTGGAGCGCCACCTCCGGCTGAGAGGCCTCGACCGCCCACGCGAACGCCGCTCGAAGGTTGTCGTGGTCCTCCTCGAGGCGATCCAGCCACGCTCGCCTGGTCGAGCCCATCACCTCCGCGGCCGATGCCCGGGCGACCTCCACGAAGAGCTCGGCGTGCCGGCGGCGCAGGTCGTCCCATCGGCCGCGTTCGATGGCCTGCTCCGTCGCGAACTCCTGGATCGTCTCGAGCATGGCGAAGCGCGGCTCGCCATCAGGTGTCTCGTGCTGCCGGACGAGGCTCTTCTCCACCAGGGACGCCAGCACGTCGAGGAGGTCGCCACTCACCGCGTCCGAGCACACCCGCTCGACCGCCTCGAGCCGTGCGCCGCCGTTGAACACGGCGAGGCAGGCGAACAGGGTGCGGTCTGAATCCTCCAGCATCTCGTGGCTCCACGCGATCGCGCCGCGGAGGGTCTGCTGCCGCTCGGGAAGGTCGCGTTGGCCGCCCGACAGCAGCGCGAGCCGGTTCGTCAGCCGCGGCAGCATTGCCTGCGGCGTGAGGACGCGGATGCGCGCAGCGGCGAGCTCGATGGCGAGCGGGAGCCCGTCCAGCCTGACGCAGATCTCGGCGACCGCCGGCGCATTGTCGTTCGTGACGGCGAAGTCGGGCTTCACGGCCCGCGCTCGATCGATGAAGAGCGCCACCGCCTCGTACTGCGACAGGTTGGTGAGGGAGGGGAGGTTGGCCGGGTCGGGCAGGTCGAGGGGCGGGACCGCGTATTCCTGCTCGCCGGACACGTGGAGCGCGCTGCGGCTGCTGGTCAGGACCGTCAGGTTCGGACACGCGGCCAGCAGCTGGCCGACCACGGGCGCGGCTCCCGTCACCTGCTCGAAGTTGTCGAGCACGAGCAGGCGCCGCGCCTCACCGATGTGGTCGATCAGCCGCTCGATCACCGACCGCCCGCCGCGGTCCGGGAGCCCGAGGTCCTTCGCGATCGTGGGCGCGACGAGATCCGGATCGCTGATGGCGGCCAGCTCGACGAACGTGACCCCGTTCGGGAACTCGGGCATGACGCGCTCGGCCACCTCGAGGCTCAGCCGCGTCTTGCCGGTCCCTCCCGGCCCGGTGAGGGTCAGCAGGCGGTGCGCACCCAGAAGCTCGCGCACGGCCTCGATCTCGCGCTCTCGGCCGAGGAATGACGTGAGCCGCGTCGGCAGGTTGTTCGGGACGGCGTCGAGCGAGCCCAGTGGAGGGAAGTCGCTCGGGAGCTCGGCGATGACGAGCTGCCATAGGCGCTCGGGGCGTTCGAGGTCCTTGAGCCGATGCTCGCCCAGGTCGCGCAGCTCGACCCCGTCTGGCAGTGCCTGGTCTAGGAGGGCGCGCGTCGCGGCCGAGATGAGGACCTGGCCACCGTGGCCGGCGGCGGCAATGCGGCTGGCGCGGTGGACGTGGAGCCCGACGTACGTCTTGGCCGAGAAGCTGGCCTCTCCGGTATGGAGGCCGATGCGGACGCGGATCTCGGCACCCTCCGGCCATGGCTCGGACGCCAGCGACCGCTGCGCTGCAACGGCGGCGGCGACGGCGCCGGGGGCGGTCGGAAAGGCCACGAAGAACGAGTCGCCCTCGGTGCCCATCTCCTCCCCGCCGTTCGTCCGGATCGCGGCGCGCACGAGCTCCTGGTGTCGCGCCAGCAACGGCGGCCAGGCATCGCCCTGCGCATTGAGGATGCGCGTCGACCCCTCGATGTCGCTGAAGAAGAAGGTGACCGTGCCGGTCAGGAGCTCGGGCATTCGATGGTGGAGTGTGCGGCCCGCGCGGCGCCTCGCGCAAGGCCGCCGGCCGCATCGAGACTTCCCCTCGGCTAGGCTTCGGCCGTGCGATCCGTCCTCGTGCTGCTTCGCCGGCGCCCGCTGCTGACCGCCGTCCTCGGAGCGCTGACGATCGCGTTCTCCGCCATCTTCGTGAGGCTGGCCGACGTCTCTCCGGCCACCGCAGCCGTCTTCCGGTGCCTGTACGCGCTGCCGCCCCTGGCCGCGCTCGCCTGGTACGAGCAGCGACGATACGGCCCCCGCGCGCCCGGCCAGGCGCGGCTGGCGTGGATCGCGGGCGCCTTCTTCGCGGCCGACCTCGTGGCCTGGCACTTCGCGATCGGCGAGGTGGGAGCCGGTCTGGCGACGGTGCTGGGCAATACCCAGGTCGTGATCGTGCCGATTGCCGCCTGGCTCCTGCTCAGCGAGCGCCCGGCGGGCCGGGTCGCCGCCTCGGTCCCGCTGGTGCTCATCGGTATCGTCCTCATCTCGGGGGTGATCGGCGGCGACGACACGTACGGGAGGGACCCCGTTCTCGGCGTCGTCTTCGGGGTCGCCACCGGGCTCGCCTACGCCGGCTTCCTCCTCGTCCAGCGTCGCGCCAATGCGGATCGACGGCGTCCCGCCGGGCCACTCTTCGATGCGACCCTGTCGGCGGCGGCCTGCTCCCTGCTCGCCGGCATCGCGCTGGGCGATCTGGACCTCGTGCCGAGCTGGCCGGCCCACGGCTGGCTCATCCTCCTGGCGATCAGCGTCCAGGTCCTCGGTTGGCTCCTCATCAGCATCAGCCTGCCGCGGCTGCCATCGGCCGTGACGTCGGTCGTGCTCACCATTCAGCCGGTCGGCTCGGTCCTGCTCGGGATGTGGCTGCTGGCCGAGGCGCCGTCATCGCTCCAGCTGGTCGGCGTCCTCTTCATCATCGGCGGCTTGCTTCTGACGACCCTTCGGGTGCGGCCACGATGGCTGCGGCGCGCCCAGCCCGAGGTCGGCTGACCGTCGGTCGGCTGACCGTCAGGTCGGCAGGCGAACCGGGAGGGTGACGATGAAGCAGGTATGGCCCGGCTCGGACTCGACCTCGAGGCGGCCTCCGTGCTGGGCCACCACGTTGTGCGAGATGTGGAGCCCAAGCCCGGTCCCCTTGCCTGGCTCCTTGGTGGTGTAGAAGGGCTCGAACAACCGCAGGCGGACGTCCGGCGCAATCCCGGAGCCGCTGTCGCAGATCGAGACGCGAACGCCCACGCCCCCCGGCTCGTCCTCGGGCACGGCGGTGATCGTGAGCGTGCCTCGCCCGTCCATCGCGTCGACGGCGTTGTCGACGATGTTCGTCCACACCTGGTTCAGCTCGGAGCCGTGCGCCTCGATCTCGGGCAGGTCGTCGGAGAGCTCGGTGCGGACGTCGATATCGCGCAGCTTGTGACGAAGGATGACGAGGGTCTGCTCGATGCCGACGCGAACGTCGACCTGCTGGATCGGCGCCTGGTCGAGGTAGGCGTAGCCCTTCACCGCGCCCACGATCTCGCTGATACGGGTCAGCGCCATCTCCAGCTCGCCGAGGAGCTGCCGCACCAATGCGTCCGCCGCCAGCCACGGGAGGGTCTCTTTGGGCACGTCGGCAAGCGCATCGGGCGTCCAGCCGGCGGCGACGAGCGTGCTGGCCGCCTCGGCGTCCCCCGTGAAGCGCTCGAGGTCAGCGATCCGGTCAGCACGGTCGAGCGCCGACCGGGGAGCTGGCGTGCCCTCCGGTGGGCGCGGAGGCGGGCTCGGACGCGGGAGCGTCTCGGCCGCGGTCACCGCGGCGGCGAGGGCGGACGCGGAGCGCTTCGCCGCGGCCGCCGGGTTGTTCAGCTCGTGGGCGAGACCGGCGGCGAGCGTGCCCAGGCCGGCCAGCTTCTCCCGTTCTCGCAGGGTCGCCTCCATGCCCCGCAGGCGAGCGACGGCCGTGCGGATGACGGCAAGCGCCACGTCGGGGCCGGCGCTCAAAAGCTCCCGGATCGTGCCGACCGGGATGCGAAGCACCTCGGCCTGGGTGAGCGCTCGGACGGAGGCAAGGCGACGCCCGCCCTCGAGCGCCGCGATCTCGCCCTGGAGCGACCCCGGCCCGACCTGGGCCAGCGGGATCTGGCTGGTGCCCGCGCGCTTCGTGATCTCGAGCTGCCCGTCGAGCACGACATACAGGGCATCGGCCTCGTCCCCCTCGGCAATGAGCACGGCGTCCGGCTCGAGGTCGACGATCTCGCCCAGCTCGATGAGTCGGGCCAGCTGGTCGTCCTCGAGCCCGCCGAAGAGCGGCGTGTCGCGCAGTCGATCGGCGATCGAGGCCGCCGGGAGGTGCTGGTGCGTCACAGCTGCGCCAGGTACTGGTGCACGAGCGCGACGGCCATGGCGCCCTCGCCGACCGCGCTGGCGATGCGCTTGACGGAATCGTGGCGCACGTCGCCGGCCGCGAAGAGGCCCGGCAGCGAGGACTCCAGCAGGAATGGCGGGCGATCGAGGTTCCAGCCGACCGAGGGCCCCACGCTCGGGCCGGTGAGGACGAAGCCGCGCTCATCACGGGCGACGACGCCGTCGAGCCATGCGGTGCGCGGCTGCTGGCCGATGAAGATGAACATCGCGTTGAGCGCCAGCGACAGCTCGCCGTCGGCCGTGGTGAAGGTCGCGGCCTCCAGGTGGCTGCTGCCGCGCAGCTCGCTCGTGTCGGTCCGCACGTGGAGCTCCACGTTGTCGAGCTGTGCGATCTGCTCGACGAGGTACGCGCTCATCCCCGCGCCGAGGTCGTCTCCCCGAATCACGAGGTGCACCGATCCGCGCGAAGCGCGCCAGATGGACGGCGGCCTGCCCGGCCGAGTTGCCGGCGCCGACGACGGCGACCTCGGCGTCGCGGTAGAGGAACGCCTCGGTCGTCGCCGCGCCGTAGTACACGCCCGCTCCGGCGAGCTCAGCCGCGCCGGGCACCTCGAGCTGGCGGTAGCTGACCCCCGTCGTCACGACCACGGATTGGCACGACACCTCGCTCTGGTCGTCGAGCCCGACGATCCGATAGGGATCCTCGCGCCGCACGGTCGTCGCCTCCTGGGATGAGAGGATCTCCGCGCCAAGGCGCTTCGCTTGGGTCAGGGCGCGACGCGCCAGGTCGCTGCCACTGAGGCCGGCCGGGAAGCCGAGGTAGTTCTCGATCCGGCTCGTCGTCCCGGCCTGGCCGCCGGGCGCCTCGCGCTCGATGAGCAGCGTCTTCAGCCCCTCGCTCGCCCCATACACGGCCGCGGCCAGCCCGGCCGGCCCGGCACCGACGATCACGAGGTCATAGAACGGGAGCGTCGCATGGGTCGACATGCCTACCGCATCGGCCAGGTCCCGGTTCGTCGGATCGCGCAGCACGCGTCCATCCGGCAGCACGACGGTCGGCCGGCTGCGGTCGAGCACCGCAGCATCGGGGCCGTCGTCCAGCGAGCCGGCCAGGCGCCGGCCCTCCTCGTCCTCTTCCGGGTCGAGCCAGGCATACGGCACCTGGTTGCGGGTCAGGAAGTCGCGGATGGCGTGGCCACGGGGCGCCCAGCGGCCGCTGAGCAGGCGAAGGCCGTCGAATGCCGGGCGGAACGAGGCGGTCCAGTCGGCGAGGAGGTCGTCGACGACCGGGAAGAGGTGCTCCTCCGGCGGGTCCCATGGCTTGAGCAGGTACTGGTCGAGCCGGATCTCGTTGATGGCCCGGATCGCCACGTCGGTGTCCGCATAGGCGGTCAGGAGGACTCGCTTCGCGTCGGGCTGGAGCGCGATGGCCTCGGCCAGGAACTCGGTGCCCGTCATCGCCGGCATGCGCTGGTCGACCAGGAACAGCGCGACCGGATCGGATCGCTGCGTCAGCTCACGGACCACCTCGAGCGCCTCGGCTCCCGAGCCGGCGCCGATGACGCGGTACTCGTCGCCATAGCGCGAACGCAAGTCGCGCTCGACCGCCCCGAGCACCGGGGCGTCGTCGTCGACCGCGAGGAGCACCGGCTTGGCCGCCACGGGCCCAGTGTACCGATGCCGAACCGCTACTCTGGCCCCATGCTGTGGGTCATCGTCGCGGTCCTCGTCCTGCTGTGGTTCCTCGGGTTCCTGCTCCGGGCGGCGGGCGGCTTCATCCACCTCCTCCTCATCGTGGCCCTCGTCATCGTCATCTATCGGCTGGTCACCGGTCGACGCGTCATCTAGGCCGATGCTCCTGACGGGCGTGGGCCGGCTGGCGCCGGCCGGCCTCTCGCCATGGGCGATTCGCATCGAGGATGGTCGGATCGCCTGGATCGGCGCTCCCGATGGCGTGACCGATGCCGATCGCGTCGACGTCGGCGGCGCGCTGGTCACCCCGGGGCTGGTCGACAGCCACACCCATCCGGTCTTCGCTGGCGACCGTTCCGACGAGGCGGCGGCTCGCCTCGAGGGCGCCCCGTACACCGATGGCGGCATCCTCCGGACCGTTCGCTCCACCCGCGCGGCCGACGATGAGACGCTCGACGCCCTCGTCGAGGGGCGGCTGCGGGCCGCGCTCGCGGCGGGCACGACCACGGTCGAGGCAAAGTCCGGGTACGGCCTCTCGCTCGACGAGGAGCTCCGCCACCTCCGCGTCCTCAGCCACGTGGCGGAACGCCTGCCGATCCGGGTCGTGCCGACCTTCCTCGGCGCGCACGCCGTGCCTGCCGAGGCCGAATCGATGGACGCCTACGCGGAGGATGTCGCCGAGCGGATGATCCCGCTGGTGGCGGCCGAGGGGCTGGCGCAGTTCGTCGACGTCTTCGCCGATGCGGGCTTCTTCGACCTCACCGCGACGGAGCGCATCGGCCTGGCGGCTCGGAGGGCGGGGCTGGGCATTCGACTCCATGCCGATCAGCTGCAACGCACCGGGGCGGCGGAGCTCGGGCTCAGGCTGGGGGCCGCATCCGTCGACCACCTCGAGCAGCTCGACGACGCCGGCGTGGCTGCCATCGCGGCATCGAGCACCGTTGCGACGCTGCTCCCGGGACCGGCCATCGTGCTGCGCGACCGGCTCCCGCCGGGCCGCGCCCTCCTCGACGCCGGGGCGACCGTTGCCCTCGCCACCGACGCGAATGCCGGGACGTACGGTGCCTTCGGAACGATGCCGCTGATCGTCGGGCTGGGCGCCACGGTCCTCGGCATGAGCGTCACGGAGGCGCTGGTGGCCGCGACCGCCGGTGGCGCGACGTCCCTCGGCCGCGCGGACCTCGGCCGCCTCGAGATCGGGGCGTCGGCCGACCTCGTGGCCTGGGACGCCGAGCACGAGGGCGCCTTCGCGCTCCGCCTTGGGGCGGTGCGCCCGCTGCGAACCTGGATCGGCGGGGTCGAGGTCTGAGCCTCGGGGCCGAAGCGGCCCACTCGCCTACCATGCCGGGCATGGATCGTTTCGACATCGTGGTCATCGGGGCCGGGGCCGCCGGCGAGGCTGCCGTCCACTACGCCCGCTCGCGCGACGCATCGGTGGCGGTCGTTGACCGTGCGCTGTTCGGCGGGACGTGCGCCTTCTGGGGGTGCATGCCGTCGAAGGCGCTGCTCCACGCCGCCGCGGTCCATCACGCCGGCGGCGACTACCCGTGGGCGAAGGCCTCCGACTTCCGGGACTACATGATCAACCGCGAGAAGACCGATCGCCCGGACGACTCCGGGCACGTTCGCTCGCTCGAGGAGGCCGGCGCCACGGTGATTCGCGGCTCCGCCGCGCTCGACGGGCCCGGCAGGGTGCTGATCGGCGAGCGGGTGCTCGAGGCCGGTGCGGTGATCCTGGCGATTGGTTCGGTGAGCCGGGTCCCGGACCTGCCCGGCCTGGCCGAGGCTCACCCATGGACGAACGTCGAGGCCACCTCCACCCGCGAGCTGCCGCGCTCGCTGGCGGTCCTCGGAGCCGGTCCGACCGGCGTCGAGCTCTCCCAGGCCTTCGCCCGGTACGGGGTGCCGGTCACCCTGCTCCATCCGCGGGAACGCATCAACGACAAGGAGCATCCGCGGTCGAGCGACCTCCTTGGGGAGTCGCTCACGAGTGACGGCGTAACGCTTCGCTTCTCGTCGCGCGCGACGCGCGTGCGCGCCGGCGAAGGGTCCGAGGGCGCTCACATCATCGAGGTCGGAGACGGCGAGCCGGTGGAGGCGCACCAGATCCTGCTCTCGATCGGTCGCGACTTCGTCTTCGACGGCCTGGGCCTCGACTCGATCGGGGTCACGCCACGCAACGGTCGGCTCGAGCCCGACGATCGCCTGCGGATCGCCGATGACGTGTACCTCGCCGGAGATGTCGCCGGCCCGGAGCTGCACACCCACCTCGGCCACTACACCGGCGAGGCGGCGGCCCGAATTGCACTCGGCGATGACTACCGACCCTTCCTCGGTGCCATCCCACGCGCGACGTACACCGATCCGGAGGTCGCATCGGTCGGCCTGCTGCTCGAGCAGGCGAAGGAGCGCGGCATCGACGCCGAGGAGTTCACACAGGACCTCGGGACGAGCGCGCGCGGCTACACCCTCGAGGCGAAGGGCCACGTCACCATCGTCGTCGATCGCGCCGAACGCCAACTGGTTGGCGCCTTCATCGCCGGCCCGGCAGCCAGCGAGGCCATCCACGAGTGCGTCCTCGCCATCCGAGCGGGCATCCCGCTGGCGACCCTGGCCGACACGATCCACGCCTTTCCCACCGCGGCGCGCGTGCTCGGCACCGCCTTCATCGAGGCGGATCGCGCCCTCGCCTGAGCGGCGATTCGTGAGTACGATTCGGGCGTGAGCGACTTCATCGGGGTCACGACGAGCGTCCTGCGCCGCACGCCGGATCTGCTGCGGTCGCTCCTCACCGGCCTCCCAGAGGACTGGACCGATACGGCCGACGTGCCCGAGAACGGGTGGCGCCCGAAGGACGTCGTCGGGCACCTCATCACCGGCGAGCTCACCGACTGGATCGAGCGGACCGAGCGCATCCTCGGGCACGGCACGTCGATGCCGTTCGATAAGTTCGATCGCTTCGCGCACGGCGACCGCGACAGCGATGCGACGCTCGACGAGCTGGTCGAGCACTTCGCCCGGCTTCGAGCCGAGAACCTTGCCCGCCTCGCCGAGCTCGTCACCGAGGCCGATCTCGATCGGCGCGGCCTCCACCCGACCCTCGGCGAGGTCACGCTGCGCGAGCTCCTCGCCACGTGGGCCGTCCACGACCTCGACCACGTCTCGCAGATCTTCGCCGGCATGGCGGGCTCGCACGACGCGGAGGTCGGGCCCTGGAAGGCGTACCTGGGCATCCTCCTGCGTCGGGAGGACCCGGCCGCCGTCGCCGGGTGACCCCCGAGGCGCTGATCCTCGCCGCCCTCTTTGCTGCGGCGGCGCTGCTGTACGCCAGCGTGGGGCATGCGGGCGCGTCCGCCTACCTCGCGGCGATGGCCCTCGTCGGGGTGGCACCGGAGACGATGCGGCCGACGGCCCTCGTCCTCAACCTGTTCGTCGCAAGCATCGTCATCGTGCGCTTTGCCCGCGCGGGGCACCTGCCGTGGCGCGAGCTCGTCCCACTCGCGGCCGGGTCCGTGCCGATGGCCTTCGTCGGCGGCAGCATCGACCTGCCCGGCGAGATCTACCGCCCGCTCGTTGCCGCCGCGCTCCTGGCCGGGGCATGGCGCCTCTTCACCGCCTCGATCCCGACCGACGAGGGAGAGCGTCGGGGCGTGCCGTGGCTGGCCGGCATCGCGAGCGGGGCGGCGATCGGCCTGGTCGCCGGGCTGACGGGCACTGGCGGCGGAGTCTTCCTCACCCCGCTCCTCGTGCTGGCCGGCTGGACGGCGACCCGCGACGCCGCCGGCCTGTCCGGATCGTTCATCCTCCTGAACTCGATCTCCGGGCTGGCTGGGCTCCTCACCGGCGGCGTCAGCCTGCCGCCCGCGATCCCGCTCTGGATCGGCGCGGTGGTCGGCGGCGGGCTCATCGGCTCATGGCTCGGCGTCGCCCGCTACAGCATCCTGACCCTCCGCCGCGCGCTCGGCGCCGTGCTCGTGCTCGCCGCCGCGAAGCTCGTCTTCCTGCCGTGACAGCCGGGGGTAGGATGGGCGCCGATGACGGCCACCGAGCAGCCATCCGTCCACGGTAGCGAGCAGCTGCGCCTCGTCGGCGCCGACACCGAGGTGCCCCTCGTCACGGGCGGCACGAGGCGCTACGTCAACCTCGACTACGCGGCGTCGGCGCCGGCGCTCCAGGCGGTCCACGACGCCGTCGAGGAGCTCCTCGGCTGGTACTCGAGCGTGCACCGCGGGGCGGGCTTCAAGTCGAGAGCCTCGACCGCCGCCTACGAGGGCGCGAGAGAGTCGATCCGCCAGTTCGTCAACGGCCGCCCGGACGACGCGGTGATCATCACCCGCAACACGACCGACTCGATCAACCTCCTGGCCGGCACGTTGCCCGAAGGGACCCACGTCGTCGCCTTCGCCGGCGAGCACCACGCCAACCTCCTCCCCTGGCAGCGCTGCGGCGTGCGCTACATGGCGGTCCCGGAGACACCGGCCGAGATGCTGGCCACGCTCGAGGTGACCCTCCGCGAGCTGCCGCCATGCGACGATCCGCACCTCGTCGCCGCGACCGGCGCGAGCAACGTCACCGGCGAGATCTGGCCGATGGCGGAGATCTCGCGTGTGGCGCACGCCAACGGCGCGCGGCTCCTGGTCGACGCCGCACAGCTCGCGCCACATTCGCCGATCGACATGCAGCGTGACGGCATCGACTTCCTTGCCCTCTCCGGCCACAAGCTGTACGCGCCGTACGGCGCCGGCGCCCTCATCGGCGAGCGCGACTGGCTCACCGCCGGCGACCCGTTCCTGCGCGGCGGTGGGGCGGTGAAGATGGTCACGATCGCCGAGACGCTGTGGGCCGACCTGCCGGACCGCCAGGAAGCCGGGTCGCCGAACGTCATCGGCGCGGTGGCGCTCGGCGTCGCCTGCGACGCGCTGGCGACGGCCGGCATGGACCGCATCGCCGATGAGGAGGCCGCCCTTCTCGCGTACGCCCGTGAGCGGCTCGGCGCCATCGGCGGATTCCAGCACTACCGACTCTGGCCGTCCGACCACCCGCGCGTGGGCCTCCTCACATTCAACCTTGGCGAGGTCCCCTACGACCTGCTCGCCGCCGTCCTCTCAGCCGAGCACGGCATCGGCATCCGTCACGGCTGCTTCTGCGCGCACCCGCTCATGGTCCAGCTGCTCCACGTGGCCGATCCGGAGGTGGACCGGCTGATGGATGAGACCCGGGCCGGCCACAACCTGCGACTCCCCGGGGCCGCGCGGATGAGCCTGGGGCTCGGCTCGACGCGGGCCGATGTCGACGCGCTGGCGGACGCGCTGATTTCGATCGCCG
This sequence comes from uncultured Chloroflexia bacterium, assembly GCA_963790255.1. GTDB lineage: Bacteria > Chloroflexota > Limnocylindria > QHBO01 > QHBO01 > JACDBZ01. The sequence continues at coordinate 111,604 of CAWBOA010000006.1, forward strand.
CCGACGGCCCGCAGTGGACCTATCGAGTCAACAGCGCGACGAGCGAGTACGAGCCGGACCCCGACCCCCGCCCCCTTCCGCCGTTGCCGATGCGGATGGTCGATCACTCGCACGGGCACGGGGAATCGGCCTGACGCAAGGCGGACACCACGTGCGGGCTGTCGCGCGTACCGTATTGACGACATGAGGATCTCCGCCCCGGACGCCGCCATCCGCGCACGGCTTGCGTTCTGGGCGCTCGCCGGCATCGGCCTCCTCGTCAGTCATGACGCGGTCTTCCTCGCCCAGGTTGGTCCGGGAGAGGAGCTGACTCGCCTCCTCCGCGGTGCCGGGCACGACTACTGGGGCGCCGCGAGCGCGATCCTGGTTCTCGTCGGGGTAGCAGCCGTCGTGGCGGCCGGACTTCGCCTCCGCGGCCTTGGGCGCCACGCCCATCGGCTCCGCGCGACACCGAAAGCCGGGCAGCGCGCCCGGCTGCTCCCCATCTGGCTGCGGCTCATGGCGGTCGTGACCCTCGGCTTCGCGATCCAGGAGAACCTCGAGCATGTCCTGGCCCATGGCCACGCGATCGGCGCCGGCGCGTTGCTGGGGCCGGAGTATCCGCTGGCGCTCCCGATCATCGCCGCCATCACCGCGGTCGCCGCGCTGCTCGCGACGCTCGTGATCGGCGCCGAGCACGCCCTGGTCGAGGCCATCGCCGCCGCATGCCACCGGTCGTTCGGGCGCGTTGCCCGATCCCTTCGATCGCCGGTGCGGCTGGCTCTCACCCGTCGGGGTGTGCGCGCCACGCCGGGTGCCGGTCGCGCCCCTCCCCTCGTGCTGACGATTGGCTGACCCAGCACGACGGGCACGGGTGCGTGCCCCGCACGAGGACAATCGCATGATTCACCGCTCGGGACGGGCTGCCGTCCTGGCTGTCGCGCTGACCGCGCTGGTCGGCGTCAGCCTCGCCGCCGCGCACGAGGAGCGCACCGTGGGCGACCACACCTTCGTCGTCGGCATGCTCGACGAGCCGGTCTTCGCCGGCCAGAAGAGCGGGCTCGAGCTCCGCGTCTCGCATGACGGCGAGGAGCCGGTGGAAGGGCTCGAGGAGACGCTGCAGGCGAGCGTCACGTTCGGCGACGCGACCCGCCAGCTCGAGCTCTCGCCGATCTTCGGCGAGCCGGGGGCTTACCGGTCGGTGTTCTTCCCGACCGCGGCGGGCCCGTACTCGTTCCGGATCTTCGGCGAGGTCGAGGGAGAGCCCTTCGACGAGACCTTCACCGCCGGTCCCGACACGTTCGGCGAGGTCCAGGACTCCGTCGCCGGCCAGTTCCCGGTCCAGTTCCCACCGACCGGCGACGTCGTGCGCGATGCGGAGGCCGGCGCGAACGCGGGGACCATGGCGACGATCGCCCTGGCCCTCGGTGGCGCCGGGCTCCTGGCCGGCGTGGTCGGCGTCGGCCTCGCTGCGGCTCGACGACGCGCGTGACATCGGCCCTCCGGCGCTGGCGCTGGTCCGGGGCGGTCGCGCTCGTTGCGCTGCTCGCCGCCCCGGCGGTGCCCGGCGTCGGGGGCGCCACCGTGCTGGCCCACGCTCAGCTCGTCGCCAGCTCGCCGAGCCCCGGCACGTTCCTGCCGGAGCCGCCGGCGGAGCTGCGGCTCGTCTTCAGCGAGCCGCTCGAGACGCAGCTCACCTCGCTCGACCTCGTCGCGCAGGACGGGACCGAGGTCATCGTTCGGGGCGGCGAGATCGACCCGGAGGATCCCTATGCCCTCGTCGCGACGCCGCCGGCCCTGGAGGACGGCGTGTACTCCATCACCTGGCGCACGCTGTCCGCGGCCGACGGCCACACCGCCGAGGGCTTCTACACCTTCGGAGTCGGCGAGCGGGGCGACGCGGTCCTCCCCCAGGCCGGGCCGGGAGCTTCCCACGGCGAGACCGATCCGATCGCGGTCATCGGCCGCTGGCTGACGTACCTGGGACTCCTCCTCGCGCTCGGCCTGCCGATCTTCCACCGGCTCGTCATCCGCGCGGGACCGACGCCGCGGCGGCTTGCCGACGTCCTCGGCCTCGGCCTGGGGGTCTCGGCGGTCGCGACGCTCGTCGCCGCGGCCGCGTCGGCCGTCGAGGTGGGGTCGATCGCCGACTACCTCTTCGCCAGCCGCAACGGGGCCCTCCAGCTGGCTCGCGCGATCGTTGCCGGAGCCGGGGCGGTGGCGCTGCTCACGGCGCCGGTCCGCTGGTCCGGCGCGATCGCCGCGGTGACGGGTGCGGTCGGAATCGCGCTGCTCGCCATGGCCGGTCACGCCGCGGGCCTGAGCGGTCCGGTACCGATGGTCGGCCAGGCGGTGCACGTGGCCTCCGCGGGGATCTGGATCGGCGGGCTCGTTGGCCTGCTCGCGCTGCTCGTGGCGCCGGGCCTCGTGACCAAGGGGAAACCGATCCCGATGCGCACCGCCGTGCCGCGCTTCTCGGCCCTGGCGCTGGCCTCGATCGGCATGGTCGTCCTGACGGGCGCGTACGCCGCCTGGGTCCAAACCGGGACGCTGCTGAACCTTCAGACCGAGTACGGACGCACGCTGCTCATGAAGGCTGGGCTCGTCGGCGGGGCGCTGGCGCTGGGCAGCCTCAACTACTTCGACGGCGGGCGGATGAAGCCGTGGCTGGACGGGTTCCGCACCAGGTTGTCGGTCGAGTCGATGGTTGCCGCCGCCGTCCTGGTGATGAGCGCGGCCCTCGCCACCACGCCGCCCACGCCCGAGGCCAACGGCGTCGCGATCGAGCCGATCCCCGATGCCTTCGGGGTGACCGCCCCCGACATGTCCATGCACGTCGTTCCGGGGCGGCCGGGCGTGAACCGGGTGGTCGTCACGACCAGCGACGCCCTCGCATCGGCGGCGGGGCTCGACCTGACGCTCGACCATCTCGACGACGGGACGAGCACCCTGGTGCCGCTCGTCCTCGAGGGGATGGAGGGGATGCCTGACATGGAGGGACACGGCTCGATGGCGACCGTCGACCGCGAGGGACGCATCGACTGGATCGCCGATGCCATCGTGCTGCCGGCCGACAGCGAGTGGGACACGAACGTCCGCATCCTGGCCTCCGACGGCACCGAGCTCTCGCGGCATCGCTTCGCCTTCACACTCGACGCTGCTGGCGTGGCGGACGGGCGTGTTCGGGATGACGTGAATCCGGCGACGGCCGTGGCGCTGGCGCTGCTCCTGGGCGGGGCGCTCGGCATCGGGCTCGGACTGGGTGGCTTCGCCCTCCCGCGCTGCGAGCCGCTCGCGTCGCGGGTGGCCCTCGTCGGCGGCGGAGGGACAGCCCTCGTGCTCGGACTGATGATCGGGGCCTCGCGGATCGGCGGCTGACGGCGAGTCTCAGCGCGCGGTGCCGATCCACACGATGAGATGTGACGCCGTACCGTCCCAGAAATCGGTCATGGCCAGGAGCTCACGCCCGCTGACCACGAGCCCCAACGCCATGCCCTCGCGCATCGGCGCCGGGCGCATCGCGGTCCAGGCGATCCCGTCCCGCGACGTGAACAGCGTCGTGTCGGGCGAGGCAACCGCCGAGCTCTCGCTCAGAACCACGATCCCGGGACCACCGGCAACGACGTGGCGGAACTCGATTGGGTACTCTCCGGCGCCGATCCCCGGATCGATGCGGCGCCATGACTCACCGTCGACCGAGGTCCAGTGGTGGGTCGTCCCCCATCCGCATGACGTCGCCGGGCCAGGTGGGCGCGACGGCGGAGCCCCCAAGGCGCCGAGCTGCTCGCAGCGCATGCGATCCTCCGTCGACCCGTTGGCTCCGGCAACGAAGATTCCGCCGGCGAACGGAACAACCTTCTCGAGGCGCGTCTCACCGTCGGCAATGAGCGTCCCCTCGAGGGCGGCAACGCGCTCCCATGACCATCCATCCGGGGATCGCCAGATCGCTCCGTCGTACGTGCCATCGTCGCCGATGACCGTGCCGACGGCGATCATGCCGTCTGGAATGAGGGCGAGATCGGTGAGGGCGAGGCCAGGCGCGCCGTTGTCGACGGTGAGAACCGACTCCCACGTCACGCCGTCCGCGGACGCCCAGATGTGCCCGCTCGCGCCGTCGAGCCCAACTCCCATCGCGACCCATCCGTCCGCCGTTCCGACGGCGTCGCTGACGTAGGCCGCCGTCGCATCGAGCTCACCCCCGACGTCGATCCGAGCCCACGCGTCACCGTCCTCGGAGTGCCACATCGCCCGGCCCTCCGGCTCGCAGCAGACGCTGCCGAATGCCAGGTAGCCGCCGGGTCCGACCGCTACGCCGGCCAGCTCAGAGACGCTGGCCGCGTTGACGCCATCGTCGATCGGCACCGCTCGCCACTCGCGGCCGTTGGGCGACAGGAAGACGGCGGCCATGTCGTTGAACTGATTGCGCCCGGGCATCGGCACCCTGCCCCAGCCGAGGATCCCGGTCGGCGCCCGGATCACCCCATCGATGCGAAACAGGGGTGGTTGATGTGGGGCAAAGGGATCGTCGAGCTGCAGCCAATCGACCGCCGCCCATGGATCCGGGGCGGGTGCCGGATCGATCGCCGGGCCTGACGGCGACTCGCCAGGATCGCCTGCGGAGCCCGGCGCAGCCACGGGCGGGCGCGTGAGCAGAAGGATGGCCACGGCGGCGACCGCCGCCACCGCCAGGAGCAGTGCGAGTGGGTATGCCCTTCGCGTCACGTCGGGACCATGACGCAGACGCGGTCGCCCACGTTGCGCTCCGCGGCCGTGCCTGACACGATCAACGTCAATGACCGCGTCCCTCACCGTCCTCGACACCCTTGGTCGTCCGATGCGCGACCTGCGCGTCAGCGTGACCGATCGGTGCAACTTCCGCTGCACGTACTGCATGCCGAAGGAGGCGTTCGGGCCGGATCATGCGTTCCTGCCACGCCCCGAGATGCTCACCTTCGATGAGATCGCTCGGGCCGTTCGTGCCGCCGTCGCGCTTGGAGTTCGCAAGGTGCGGCTCACGGGCGGCGAGCCGCTGGTGCGCCGCAATCTCGAGGATCTCGTCGCCACGCTGGCACCCATGAGCGAGATCGACGACCTGACGCTGACGACGAACGGGTCGCTGCTGGCCGATAAGGCGTCGGCGCTGGCCGATGCGGGACTGCATCGCGTCACGGTCAGCCTCGATGCCCTCGACGACGAGACCTTCATGCGCATGAACGATGTCGGATTCCCGGTTGCGCGCGTGCTCGCCGGAATCGAGGCGGCGCGAGACGCCGGCCTGGGCCCCGTCAAGGTCAACACGGTCATCCGGCGCGGCGTCAACGAGCACGCCATGATCGACCTCGCGGGACACTTCAGGGGGACCGACACCGTCGTGCGCTTCATCGAGTACATGGACGTCGGTCATACCAACGGCTGGCGGCTGGACGAGGTCGTGCCCAGCGCCGACGTGATCGCCGCGATCGACGCGAGGTGGCCGCTGGAGCCCGTCGATGCGGCGTATCGGGGCGAGGTGGCGCGGCGATATCGGTACCGCGACGGGGCCGGTGAGGTCGGCGTCGTGAGCAGCGTCACCCAGCCGTTCTGCGGTGATTGCACCCGCGCACGCCTCTCGGCCGACGGCCAGCTCTACACCTGCCTCTTCGCCACGAACGGGCACGACCTGCGCGACATCCTTCGATCGGGTGCCGCCGATGCGGTGCTGACCGATGCCCTGCGCGCGATCTGGACCGGCCGGTCCGACCGCTACTCCGAGCTGCGCTCGCTCGACACCGTCGAGCTGCCGAAGGTGGAGATGAGCTTCATCGGCGGCTGAGCTGGCGCGCAACCTGCGGAGGCACCAGGCGACCAAACCGAACGAGGCGAATCACCATGTGCCTGAACTGTGGATGCATGCGCGCCCATGACGACATGGGCAAGCCGGACGTGAACATCACGTACGAGGTCGTCAAGCGCGCCGCCGACGCCAATGGGATGACCGTCGAGGAGTCTCTGGCGACCATCGCGCGGACCGCTGACAAGGATCGCGGGGACCACCCGCACGAGTACGCCGCGGACTAGCCGTGAATGGAGCCCGCTTGCTCTCGCAGCGGTCCGCCTCGGCGTCCATGCAGGACGGCGAGGATCTCCGCGACGATCGCCGCGGCCACCTGCTCCGCGCCATCGGCGCCGATGTCGAGTCCGGCCGGCGCGTGAAGCGCCTTGAGATCCGCGGCCGTCGGGGCTGACGTGAGCTCGGCGAGAAGGCGTTCCGTGCGGTCTCGTGGCCCGAGGACGCCGAGGTAGGTGAGCCCACGACCGAGGAAGCCGCCCAGGAACGCCGCGTCGCGGACGTAGTCGTGGCTCATCACCACGACCGCCGACCACTCGCCGGCTTCGGTCGCGCCGGCGGCCTCCGCCGGCTCGGCGTCGAGGAGGCGGGCGCCCGTGAAGCGCTCGGGGGTCAGGAAGCTGCGCCGCGGGTCAACGACGTCGACGCGCCACCCCTGGCGCACGCCGGCCGCCACCAGCGGTCCGGCATCCGGCCCGGCGCCGCACACCACGAGGTGCAGGGGCGGGAGGATTGGGTCGAGGACCGCATCGCCGAGCAGCACGGGTCGCCCGCGCGCCACCGCGAGGGCGGCGCGTTCGCCGAGGGCATCGGCCTCGACCGCGCTCAGCCGGCGACGCGTCCCGTCGAGGTGCGTGAGGAGATAGGTCGGCCGGCCCTCGCGGCGGGCGTTGGCCAGCGCCTCCAGCGTCTCGGTCGCCATGGACGGCGGCTCGGCCAGCAGGTCGATGACACCCCGGCAGCCCAGCCCCATCCCCCAGAGCTCGTCGCCCTCGGCCGAGTGGTCGATCGTCACCATGATCGGTGCGTCGATCTCCAGCGCCTCACGAGCCAGCCGGGCGGCCTCTTCCTCGAGGCACCCGCCGCTGATGATGCCGATCGGGGAACCTTCCTCCGGCACGAGCAGCCTGGCCCCCGGTCGACGGTATGACGATCCCCGCACGCTGACGACCGTCGCCAGCGCGACGCGCGTCCCACGCTCGCTCAGGGTGGCGGCAGCCTCGAGGATCGCATCGATGTCGCTCACGCCGCGACTCTAGGCCACCCTCGCGGCTCCCGTACCATCGCGCACGTGAGCGACTTCCTCCGTGACCTCCACGAGCAGCTCCCCGACCTGCGCCTCCTGACCGATGCGGGCGATCGCGAGTCGTATCGACGCGACGAGACCGCGCACTTCGAGCCCGGACTGCCCCTGGCAGTGGCGCTCCCCACCACCACCGGTGAGGTCTCGGCGATCATGCGACTCGCCTCCGCCCGTCGGGTGCCGGTGGTCCCGCGCGGCGCGGGGAGCGGGCTCTCCGGCGGCTCGGCCGGGATCGACGGCGCGCTGACCGTCGCCCTCACCCGCATGAAGGCAATCCTGGAGATCGATCGCGCCAACCTGCTGGCGGTCGTGCAGCCCGGCGTGATCAACGCCGACCTCAAGGCGGCCGTGGCGAAGGAGGGGCTCTTCTACGCGCCGGACCCGGCGAGCTACGAGTTCTGCTCCATCGGCGGCAACATCGGCACCAATGCCGGCGGCCTCTGCTGCGTGAAGTACGGCGTGACGCGCGACGCGGTGCTCGGCCTCGAGGTCGTCCTGGCCGATGGGCGGGTCATGCGCACCGGCGGACGCAATGTCAAGGACGTCGCCGGCTACGCCCTCACCCACCTCTTCGTCGGTTCGCAGGGAACGCTCGGGATCGTGACGGAAGCGACGCTCCGCCTCCGCCCGGCGCCGCCGCCAAAGCGGACGATGCTCGCGTTCTTCGCGAGCGTCGAGGCGGCCGGCAGGGCGGTCGCCGACATGACCGCGGCGGGGCTCGAGCCCTGCACCCTGGAGCTCATGGACGCGGTGACGATCGCGGCGGTCGACGACTGGCATCAGCTCGGGCTGGACCGATCCGCCGCCGCCCTTCTCCTCGTCGAGTCCGATCGGGCCGGCGACGCCGCTGAAGACGAGCTGACGCGAGCGATGGCGGCGTGCGAGGAGGCGGGCGCCACCTCGGTCGTGCGCGCCACCGATCCGGCCGAGGCAGACTGGCTGCGCCAGGTGAGGCGGCTGGCCTTCCGCGCCATGGAGCGCCTCGGCGTGGCGCGCATGGAGGACGTCGGGGCGCCGCGCTCACGTCTGCCGGAGCTTCTGGCCGCGATCGAGCGCATCGCCGCCGCCCACGACGTACGCTGCGGCACCTTCGGCCACGCGGGTGATGGCAACCTGCACCCGACCTTCGTCTGGGACCGCGGCGACGACGACGCCGAGGAGCGTGTCCATGCCGCGTGCGAGGAGCTCTACCGGGCCGCGATCGACCTCGGCGGGACGGTGACCGGCGAGCACGGCATCGGCGCCGCGCGGCGGCACCTGCTCGAGGCGCAGCGTGGGCCGGAGGCCGTTGCGGTGATGCGGGCGATCAAGGACGCGCTCGACCCGCTCGGCATCCTCAACCCTGGGCGGGTGCTCGAGACGCGTCGAGGAAGTCGCGCAGGACCCGGTTGAAGCGATCCGGCTGCTCGAGGTTGAGCATGTGAGCGGAGCCCTCGAAGACCTCGAGCCGGGCGCCGGGCACCGCACCGGCCAGGTGCCGCATGGACTCCGAGGTGCCGGGCTCGTCCAGCGTCCCGAGGATGACGAGCAGCGGGACGCGGAGCTCGCCGAGCCGCCCGACCGCCGGCGGGTCGAGCGGTTGGGGCGTCCCCTCCTCCTTCAGCGCCCGGTAGTTGGAGAGCACCCATGCGTGGACTCGCTCCCGAACGGTCGGGTCGACCCGGTCGGGCGGCTGACCGGGGCCGTCCGCCCAGAACGCCGTCTCCCAGTCGGCCAGCGCCTCCCAGTTGTGCGCCACCCATAGCTTCTCGGCCTCCTCGAAGGTCTCCGCCGGCGACTCGTCGGGAGACTCGTAGCCGCCGACCCCGCCGGCGGCCACGACGAGCGATCGCACCCGCTCAGGCGACTCGATGGCGAAGTCGAGCGCGATGGACCCGCCCCGCGATAGTCCGAGGACGTGCGCCGATGCCTCACCGAGATGGTCGAGGAGGGCGGCGATGTCGGCCCGGTTCGAGAACTCGACCGCATCGGTCACCGTCTGGCCGTAGCCCCGCGTGTCGTAGCGGATGACGCGATAGGCGTCGCCCAGGGCCGGGACCTGCTCGTCCCACATCCGCAGGTTCGCCACGCCGGCATGGATCAGGACGACGGGATCGCCGCTGCCATCGACCTCGTAGTAGATCCGGGCGCCGTTCGTCTCGAGGGTGCCGCTCTCGCTTGTCATTGGTCGATGCTAACCGCCGATACCAGACACGTCGCGTCACCTTCTCCGGCTGTCAGGAAGGCAGGAGGACGCCAGGGTTGAGGATGCCGTCGGGGTCCCAGGCGCGCTTCAGGGCACGCATGGCCTCCACCGCATCCTCGCCGCGGTCGCGGACCATCCAGCCGACCTTGGCCACGCCGATCCCATGCTCCGCGCTGACGCTGCCGCCCAGCTCGAGGCCAGGGCGAGGACCGCGTCGTCGACCCGCTCATCGTCCGGCGCCGGGCCGATGACGTTCACGTGCGCGTTGCCATCGCCGAGGTGCCCGTACACGATCGTCCGAGCGTCTGGATCGACCGCCGCGACCTCGACAGGCGCCCGCTCGACGAGCTCGGCGAACCGCTCCGCCGGGACCGATAGGTCGAGCTTGTGCGGAATGCCCTCCGCGTTGATCGCCTCGGTGTGGCGCTCCCGCAGCTGCCAGAGCCGGTGCCGCCCGGCCTCGTCGCTGGCGATGGCGACGGCGTCGCCCACCCCCACCCCCTCGAGCGCCGCCGCGAGCGCGTCCGTGGGGTCAGCTTCGTCGCTGCCGACCTCGACGAGCAGGTAGACCGGGCATCGGCGGGCGAACGGCGCCCCGGTGCCGGCGTGCCGCATGACGAGCTCGAGGCCGGGATCGGTGAAGAGCTCGAGTGCGGTGAGCGTGCCGAGTCCTCGCCGAAGCGTTCCGCCGGCGGCAACCGCGGCAGCGGCGCTCTCCAGGCCGATGACCGAGACGGCCCGCCGCCGCAGCCGGGGCACCAGCGAGAGGCGGACCGCGGTGATGACTGCCAGCGTGCCCTCGCTGCCGGCGAGGAGGCCGCCCAGGTCGTAGCCGGTGTTGTCCTTCGGCATGCCGGGCAGGCGCCGCAGGACGGTGCCACCGGCCATGACCGCCTCGAAGCCGATGAGCTGTCGGCGCATCGGCCCGTTGCGCAGGACGTTCACGCCGCCGGCGTTGGTCGCCACCATCCCGCCGATCGTGGCCGAGTCTCGTGCCGCGAGGTCGACACCAACCTCCCAGCCGGCCGCCCGCGCGACGGCCTGGAGCGCGCCGAGGGTCGCGCCGGCGCCGACCGTGACCTGGCCGGCATCGCCATCGACCGGGCCGATCTCGTTCATGCGCAGCAGGCTGAGGACGACCTCGCCCCCGCGCGGCACCGATGCGCCGACGAGCCCGGTGTTGCCGCCCTGCGGGACGACGCCCACCCCGGCTTCTCCGCACGCGCGCAGGCAGGCCGCGACCTCGCCGGTGGTGGCCGGTCGGACCACGGCGAGCGCGATCCCGGTGAAGCGACGGGTCCAATCGGTCTCGTAGCCGGCGCGCATCGCCGGATCAGTGAGGCAATGACGGTCGCCGACGATCTCGGTCAGGGCTGCCAGCAGGCGATCACGCGTCACGCGGTGATGCTAGCGGCGGGACTATCGCTCGGCGGTGCAGCCCGGCAGCGCGCCCAGATCCTCGTCCGCAAGCCGCCCGGGTTCGATCGTCACCGCTCCGTCCGCGTCGACGCGAAGAATGAGCTCCGCGTCCTCGGAATGCTCCTGCCCACTTGCCAGGGGTGGATCCCGCGCTTCGAGCCCGCCCGCCCCAGGGGACGACGCGTCGTCGATCTCGGCGCGGAGGGCCCAGTCCTGCTCCACGACGTACAGCGTCGAGGTGGCCGAGCAGGCTGATGCGGCTCCACCCGTGCCGGACTGGCCGCCGTCCGGGAGGGGCCAGACGACGTCGAGCCAGAGCAGCGACGAGGATCGGTTGACGACCCCGATCTCGATGCGGCGGTCCGCCAGGAGCCGGGCAAGCCAGTGGGGTTCCGATCGCAGCACCTCACCGTCCGGTGCCACGACCTCGTTCGACAGCGAGTCGGCGATCGTGGGAGCCACCACCGCCCCAACGATGGAGACCACGGCCATCGACACGGCAACCGCGGCCATCGCGCGCGTCCCGGTGCGCGCCAGCCGACGCCCGCCGAGGATCGCCGCCAGCGCGATCGGCATCACAACGGGCAGGAGGACCGGCAGGGCGAGGATCGAGATTGAGGCGAAGATGGCAGCCGATGTGGCCCGCGCCCCGAGATCCGTCGCCATGTCCGGCCACGGGGAGCTGAGCCCGAAGACCGCCGCGCCGAGCGGGATGCTGTAGAGGGTGAGGCGCAGCGCTTGGCCGACCGGCTGGTCCGTCCGGAGCGCAACCGGGGCAAAGGCCGCACCGAGCAGCCCTCCCACCACGACGCCGATTCCCGCGACCGTCGCGACGAAGTCGATGCGCAGGGCCACGGCCGTCACGGCGACGAGAGCGGAAGTGCCCGCGCCGAGAACGAGCCCCATGACGCGGACGACCCGATCGGATCGGTCCGGGGTCGACCTACCTGCTACATGCATGTAGCAAATATGCTCCATAACCTGCTACTGTCAAGTAGCGAGTGTGATCATCGCCGACGGGGCGCGACGCGGTAGGATCGGTCCATGGCGAACCAGGACGACGTTCGGCGCATCCTCAGCCCGATGCCGGAGGTCACCGAGGACTCCGGCTCGTTCCACTTCCGCGTGGCCGGCAAGGGCATCGCGTGGGTCTACCCTGAGCGCGTCGACCCGAAGAGGCCGCGCGTGCCGAATCCCGAAGTGCTCGTCATCTGGACCGGTGACGACCTCGAGAAGCAGGCACTCCTGGCGCTCGACTCGCGCAAGTTCTTCACGACCGCGCACTACGACGGCTATCCAGCCGTCCTCGTTCACCTCAAGAAGGTCGGCGAGGGCGAGCTCACGCGCCTGCTCACCGATGCATGGCGGCTGCGCGCGCCGAAGCGGCTCGTCAGCGATTGGGACGCGGCCGGCGGTGGACGCTAAGGGATCGCCAGGCCCAGGTCGCCCGGCATCTCGACCGGCCTGAGGAGGTGCGCGCCGTCGTTGTCGACCCTGTTGACCTCAGTGCTGACCGGCCACATCCGCAGGGTCTCCTCCGGCGCCGGCCCGAGCATTGGCTCGAGGTCGGCGATCGTCGCATCGGGATCCAGCCAAGCGGCCACCAGGTCCGGGGCCATGATGACCGGCATGCGGTTGTGGATCGGGGCGACGAGATCGTTCGGACGGGTCGTCAAGATCGCGGCCGTCGGCGGCGCGTGGCGGGTCGCGCTCCAGATCCCGGCCATCGCCAGCATCTCGCCCTCGATGGCGGGACCGATCGCGTACGGCTGGCGCGGGCGGGCGGCACGGTCCCACTCGTAGAAGGCGTCCGCCGGGATGACGCATCGGTGACTTCGCAGTGCCGGGCCGAAGGCCGGCGACGCGAGCGCAGTCTCGGCGCGAGCGTTGATCCAGGATCGTGGACGGCCGCCGTCCGCATCGGTCCAGAACGGCTGGAAGCCCCACTTCGCGGCGGCGAGGCGGCGCTCGCCGTCACGCTGGACCACCATCCGGATCATCTCCGTCGGCGGCACGTTGTAGAGGCCGTCGGGGAGGTCGTCGTCGGCGTAGGCGCCGAAGTAGTCGCTCACGTGGCGTGACGGCTCGCCCTGGCTGAAGCGCCCGCACACGGCTCAGGCCCAGGCGCGCCAGTCGAGGTCGATCGCGGCGTACGGCACATCGCGATCCTCGATCAGCTCGGCCATCTCGACGGCGACCGACGTCATGCCGCTGCCGTACGGGCCGATGAGCAGGACGGCCTCAGGCTTCGAATCGACCACGAACCGAGTATGCCCGTGTCAGCCTGCGGCGGCGAGCCACTCGGCTGCTGCCCGGAGGTCGGCGACCAGCCCGGCGTAGGTCTCGTCTCTCACGTCGTCAGGCGCGCGCAGCACGGCTGAGGGATGGATGGTCGCCAGGATGGCGCCGCGCGGGGTGTCAATCACGCGCCCGTGCTCGCGGGTGACGCGAAAGTCGCGCCCGAGCAGCGCCTGGGCGGCCGTGGCGCCGAGGCACACGATGAGATCAGGGCGGATGCGTCCGACCTCCGCCTCCAGCCACGGCAGGCACGCTTCGACCTCGCCCCGATCGGGCTTCTGGTGGATGCGCTTCTTCCCCGAGCGCGCGCGTCGCCACTTGAAGTGCTTGACGACGTTCGTCAGGTACGCGTCCGACCGATCGATGCCCGCCGCGACGAGCGCGCGATCGAGGAGCCGACCGGCGGAGCCGACGAACGGGGTGCCCTCGAGGTCCTCGCTGCTGCCCGGCTGCTCGCCAACGATGAGGAGACGCGCATCGATCGGGCCGTCGCCGAACACGGTCTGGGTCGCTCGTGCCCACAGCTCGCAGGCGCGGCAGCCAGCCGCGAGGGTGCGCAGACGCAGGATGCTGCGCGCCTTCGGCAGCGCCGCGTCGCGCGTGGCCCGGTCGAGTGCATCGGCCATGGAACGGAGCTGAGCAGGAGTCCGGCCAGAATCGGCCTGCGCCTTGCATGGGGATCCGCCAGGAGGATCGCAACCATGACCGACGACACTCCGCGCCGCGAGGGCGGTGCATGGATCGGGCAGCATCCCGACTCGAACACCGAGAAGGTGCGCGAGGCGCTCGACCCCGGCGCCGAGCGGGTCGCCGTCACGGACAACGAAGCCGGGCCGGTTCCCGATGACGACGGTTGGCCACGCGGCCACCGCGAGGGGAAGGATGCCGGTGACGACGACGTCCGAGACGCCGGCGAGAGTCACTGAGGAGACGGCGATGGATGAAGAGCGCGACCCGAGCCGAGTCGACGAGCCGTCAGGCCAGCCGCCCGACGCAGGGCTCGCCTATGACCCGGCCATGACTGACACCGATGAGGCGAACATCCCGGACGACTCCGACGTCGACCCTGGGGATGATGGACCTCCAGACCGCGACGAGGGTGACGGCTAGCGACGCTACCCGCCAGATTCCGGCAGCGCGCGTCAGTGGTGCCTCGGCATGCCTCCTGCAGCCCACGCCGGCGGAGTGAAGGAGGCAAACCGATGGTCAACGTCACCGAACGGACCACGACGCTCGAGCACAACAAGGCGGTCGTTCGCCGCTTCATCGACGAGATCTTCCTGAAGGGCGACTTCGGCGCCGTCGACCAGCTCCTGACCGACGACTTCATCCCGCACACATGGGGCGCGATGAGCGGCGGCAAGGACGAGCTGAAGCAGGCGATCGAGCGCGTCTCGGCCGGGATCAGCGACGCGAGCATGACGATCGAGGACGTCATCGCCGAGGAGGACCGCGTTGCGGTTCGGCTCACCTCTTCGGCGACGCACACCGGCGAGTTCATGGGGATGCCGGCGAGCGGCAAGCGCTACGAGATCGGCGAGATCCACATCTTCCGGTTGCGCGATGGGCGGGTCTCCGAGCACTGGCACCAGGCCGACTTCATGGGGATGATGAAGCAGCTCGGCGGGGGCGGTGCGTGAGGGACAACCTGGCCGCTCGGAGACGAGCCACATTCACGCAACGGACATCGACGGCGGCCGACGGCCAGGACCGCTGCCCGCAACGTGAATCGGCGTCACAGTTCGGCCACGCTGAGGCAGATTCGACGCCTTCGGTGGCCGATCGGTGGGCCACCGTCATACGCGGGCGCCTGGTCGGGCATCGGCCCCTGAGTGGCGCGCAGACAAACGTTCGGGAAAGGCCTAGCATCGAGCCATGGCCCTCCCGAACGACACCGATCCCAAGCTGGCTGAATACGCTCATCCAGAGCGCCTCGTCACCACCTCCTGGCTCGCCGATCACCTCGACGATCCCGGCCTCGTTGTGGTCGAGTCCGACGAGGACATCCTCATCTACGAGACCGGCCACATCCCCGGCTCGGTCAAGGTCGACTGGCACACCGAGCTGAACGACCCGGTCACCCGGGATTACGTCGACGCCGATAGGTTCGCCGCCCTGATGTCGGAGAAGGGCATCGGCCGCGACACGACCGTCGTCTTCTACGGCGACAAGAGCAACTGGTGGGCGGCATACGCCCTGTGGGTCTTCAGCCTGTTCGGCCACGGCGACCTGCGCCTGCTCGACGGTGGTCGCGCCAAGTGGGAGGCCGAGGGCAGGCGGATGACGACCGATGCGCCAACCCGGCCGAGCGCCGACTACCCGGTCGTCGAGCGCGACGACGCCCGCATCCGCGCCTTCCGCGAGGACGTCCTGGCCCACCTCGGCAAGCCGCTCGTCGACGTGCGGTCGCCGGACGAGTTCAGCGGCAAGCTCCTGCACATGGCGAACTACCCGCAGGAGGGCGCGCTGCGCGGCGGCCACATCCCCGGCGCCAGGAGCGTGCCGTGGGCGCGCGCGGCGAACGAGGACGGCACCTTCAAGTCGCGAGCCGAGCTCGAGGCGCTCTACCAGAACGAGGTCGGATTGGCGCCGTCGGACGACGTCGTCGTCTACTGCCGCATCGGCGAGCGATCGAGCCATACCTGGTTTGCCCTGACCAACCTCCTGGGGTTCGAGCGGGTCCGCAACTACGACGGCTCGTGGACGGAGTGGGGTAACTCGGTGCGCGTGCCGATCGAGCGCGAGGTCGAGGCCGCCGGATGACGGTCGAGGCGCTTCCGCCCTCGCTGGCGGAGATCGTCGACCTCTTCGCCAGCTCGCCACCGCGCGACCGCCTCGAGCTTCTGCTCGAGTACTCGCAGCAGCTTCCGACCCTGCCCGCCCGATACCTCGAGCACCCGGAGCGCCTCGAGCCCGTGCCCGAATGCCAGTCGCCCCTGTTCGTCGCCGCCGAGGTCGACGACGATCGGCTGGTCCACCTCTTCGTCGACGCCCCAGCCGAGGCCCCCACTACCCGGGGATTCGCCGGGATCTTTCACGCCGGGCTGGATGGGCTCGCGGCGGACGAGGTCCTCGCCGTCCCGGACGACATCACGGCGCGCCTGGCGCTCGTCGAGGTCGTCAGCCCCCTGCGCCTTCGGGGCGCAGCTGCGCTGCTCGGTCGTATCCAGCGCCAGGTCCGGGAGCGCATGGCCGCGGCCACCACCACAGGGTGACGACGACAATCGACCTGCTGGGGACCCTGCGGGACGGCCTGCCGGGTCGCCCGGGCAAGCCGCGCCACGTGATCATCGCCGGCGCGGGGATCGCGGGCCTGACGGCGGGAATGCTCCTCAAGGAGGCGGGGCACCGGGTCACCATCCTCGAGGGCCGCGACCGGCTCGGCGGCCGGATCTTCACGTACCGCGGCTTCCCGGCCGGCATGTACGGCGAGGTCGGCGCGATGCGGTTCCCGCGCCAGCACGTCCTCGGGCAGCACCTCATCCACGAGCGCTTCAAGCTGGCGACCCAGCCCTTCCCGATGTCGGACGACGACACGTGGATCTACCTCCAGGGCAGGGGTGTCCGGCGGAGCGACTTCGGTGCGGCATCGTTCGACTTTCCTCTCGGCGAGTCGGAACGCGGCGTCCTGCCGGCCGACCTCCTCAAGCGTGCGATGCGGCCGCTCATCGATTTGGCCGACCAGGACGACTGGAACGCGATCATCGAGCGCTACGACGGCTACTCGCTCCTCGGCTGGCTGATGGAGCGCGGCGTCAGCGAGGGAGCGCGGGCGTTCCTCGGGCCGCTCTTCAACCTCGAGGGGCGGTTCCACTTCTCGCTCGTGGAGTGGTTCATCCACTGGCACCACGACATCTTCGGCGACCTGGAGTACATCACCGACGGGGCGTCGACGCTGCCCGACGCGTTTGGCCCGCTGTTGCTGCCCGACACGCGCTTCGGGGCGGCGGTGACCGCGGTCGACCAGCGTGCGGACGGCGTCAGCGTGCAGTGGCGCGATCGCTCGGGGACTCGACGCACCGTGACTGGCGACGAGTGCATCGTGACCGTCCCGTTCAACCGGCTGGTCCACATCGAGATCGGGGGCCTCGATGTCACCAAGGCCTTCAACCTGCGCAACGTGTACTACGGCCGCGCGCACAAGATCTTCCTTCAGTTCCGGCGGCGCTGGTGGGCCGACGAGGGCATCACACACGGCGCGAGCATCACCGACCTCGCCATCCGCCAGGTGGTGTACACGCCGGCTGGCCAGGACCCGAGCGGGCAGCGCGGCGTCCTCATCGGCTCGTACGCCTGGGAGCAGGACTCGATGACCTGGAGCATGATGACCGAGCAGGAGCGGATCACCCAGGCGCTCGAGGACCTCGCGAAGATCCATCCCGCCGTGGGCGACACGTTCGAGACCGGCTACGCGCACGATTGGGCGCTCGACGAATGGGCCGGTGGCATCGGTCCCCTGTTCCGCCCGTTCGAGATGTCGAGCGAGGCGTACGACGACGTCGTCCGCCCAGTCGACCGCCTGTGGTTCGCGAACGACGCCTGCGACCGTGTCGGCCGCCGATGGATCGAGGGCAGCCTGGCGGCCGCGATCAAGAACGCCTTCGCCATCCACACCGGCCTGCGCAACGAGCTGCCGGTCGCTCCCGACGCCTGACGCCAGCTCCCATTGACCGCGGGCGGCGGCGGGCGGATAGTTCCGTCGTGAACGCGGTGGTCATCGCCCGGACCGCCTCCGGCGCGTCGTACGTGCTCTCCGCCAGCGCGGCCGGCGTCCACTGGTGCCGCCTCCCGGCGCCGAGGGGCGTCTCGTGGACCGCGAGCGGCTGGGCGGACGCGATGCCGCGCGTCGTCGCCGGCGAGCGACTCTTCATCGGCAACCTTCGCAGCTCGCCGATCACCCGGGTCGAGGTGCTGCCGGCGTGAGGCGGTGGCTGGCCGCCGTTCTCGTCACCGCGCTGCTCGCCTCCTGCTCATCGGATCCGTGGCCGTTCCCGGCCCAGGTGCCGCCGTGCTGCGCGCAACACAGCCCCGCGGACATCGGCGAGACGATCCCGGCCGTGGTCCTCTTCATCCCCGCTCGACCTGGCCAGCGCCTGGAGCTGCTTGGCGCCGAGCCGATCGGCGAGCTCGACGGCGCGACGGTCGAGCTGTTCGCCTCGCCGCCGGCCCAGCAGCCGGACGGGTCCGTCCTCATCGGCGAGAGCCGACAGCCGATCGCGGGCACGGTGCTCGAGGCGGCGGAGGCGGTGGCGTCGGGGACGGCTCCATACACGATCGGGATCGTCGCCGAGGTGACGCCGAGCGGACCCGGCCGCTTCGTCGTCTCCGGGCTTCGGCTGACCTACCGTGTTAACGGAGACGAGCGGGTCGGTGAAGGCATCGAGACCGTCTTCACGGTGTGTGCCGACGACCCGGAACCAAGTATCGACGACTGCCAGCCCGCGGACGACTGATCGGGCTCAGGCCGGCTGGCGGCTCCCGATCGTGGCCAGCCGCTCCGCGGCCGCGGCCAGCGTTTCGTGGCGCTTCGGGAAGGCGAACCGGATCTTCGTTCGCCCCAGCTCCGGGCGGGAGTAGAACGAGGAGCCCGGCACCGTTGCGACGCCCGGGTCAGCCGTGAGCCGACGCGCGAAGGTGACGTCGTCCTCATCGGTCACCTCATCGATCTCGGCCATGACGTAGTAGGCACCGTCGGGGGCATGCGCGCGCAAACCGGTCGCAGCCAGGGCGTCCAGGATCAGGCGACGGCGGTCGAGGTAGCCCTCCGCCAGCCCCGCGTAGTACGCGTCCGGCAGGCCGAGCGCGACGACCCCGGCCGCCTGGAGCGGCGCGGCGGCGCCAACAGTCAGGAAGTCGTGGACCTTGCGGATGCCGCCGGTCAGGTGCGGCGGGGCGATGACCCATCCGACGCGCCAACCGGTGACCGAGTACGTCTTCGACAGCGAGTTGATGGCCACCGTCCGCTCGCGCATCCCGGGCAAGGTCGCGATCGGGACGTGCTCGCCGGAGTAGACGATGTGCTCGTAGATGTCGTCCGTGAAGACGACGACGTCCCGTTCGGCGCACAGCTCGGCGATGAGCTCGAGCTCGGACCGATCGAAGACCTTGCCCGTGGGGTTGTGCGGCGTGTTGAGGACGAGGCCACGCGTCCGGGGGCCGAAGGCCGCGCGCAGCTCATCGGGATCGATCGACCAGTCCGGCTCGTGGAGGGTGACGTAGCGCGGGACCGCGCCGGAAAGGATGGCGTCCGGACCGTAGTTCTCGTAGAAGGGCTCGAAGACGACGACCTCGTCGCCCGGGTCGAGGACGGCCATCATCGCCGCGATCATCCCCTCGGTCGCGCCGCACACGACGGTCACATCGGTCTCGGGATCGACCGGCCAGTCGGGGTAGTGGCGCGTCGTCTTGGCGGCGATCGCCTCGCGGAAGTCGCGCGCGCCCCAGGTGATGGCGTACTGGTTGATGTCGGCGTCGATGGCTGCCTTGGCAGCCTCCTTCAGCTCGGGCGGACAGGCGAAGTCCGGGAAGCCCTGCGCGAGGTTGACGGCATCGTGCGCCATCGCCAGGCGGGTCATCTCGCGGATGACCGATTCGGTGAAGGAGGCGGCCTTGCCGGAGATCTCGGTCATCGGCCACCTATCTTCGCAGCACCGTCAGAATGAGACCAGACCCACGAAGATAGAACCATTCGACCGTGCCAACCGCCATTGGTGGTGAGCAGCCCGGAATCGCCGGGCGAACGGAGGCACGATGGTGCAGCGCGAGCTGGTCCAGCTGGCAAGCAACGGCGACCGAGACGCGTTCTCGGCGCTGGCCGCCAGCGTGGTGGACCGGCTCTACGCCACCGCCGTGCTCATCCTGCGCGATCACTCGATGGCCGACGACGCGACGCAAGAGACGATCGTTCGCGCATGGCGCGACCTGCCGTCCCTTCGCGATCCGGATCGCTTCGACGCCTGGCTCCGCCGCCTGCTGGTCAACGCGTGCCGAGATGAAGGCAGGCGCGCCCGGCGGCGGCGTCCCGAGATGACGTTGCTCCCCACCCACGAGCCGGCGATCGGTGACTCGAGTGGCGCTCTTGCGGATCGAGACGCCCTCGAGCGCGGCTTCCGGCGGCTCACCCCCGACCATCGCACCGCCGTGGTGCTTCACCACTACCTCGGGCTGTCCTTGCCCGAGGTTGCAGACGCGACCGGCGTCCCGCTGGGAACCGCGAAGTCGCGCGTCCATCACGCAACCCGTGCACTTCGAGCCGCGCTAGAGGCCGATGCCCGCGGCGGCGGCATGAGGGGAGGCGGTACGGCATGAACCGCAACGACGACTTCGACCGCACGCTGGAGGCCTGGCTCCATCGCCAGGCGCCGCCACAGGCGCCCGACCGGGTGCTCGATACGGCACTCGAACGCGTGGACGCCGAGTCGCAACGGCGGGGCTGGCTGCAGCGCCTCTCCGGAGGAACCACCATGACCATCATGATCCGCACCGCGGCGGTTGCCGCCGTGGTCGCGATCGCCGTTCTCATCGGCCTTCAATTCAGCAACCTGACCGACAACAACGTCGGCGACACCTCGCCATCACCCATTCCCTCGGCCTCGGCCCAGCCGAGCGAGTCGGCCGCGCCGAGCTCCAGCCTGAGCACCGTCGAGCCATCGGCGGAGCCAAGCGCCGCCGCGCTCGTGCTGCGGCTGATGAGCGGGACGGAGGCCGGACGGGTCCACGCCGTCACCGTCCTCGACGACGGCCGCGTCATCACCAGCGATCCGTTCGGGATAGCTGCGCCGACGGAGCGGAGCCTCACCGAGTTCGGGATCCAGCTCGTCCGCGATGAGCTGGATGCGACCGGCCTGACCGGCACCTCCGCCGACTACAACCCCGTGCCGAATCCTGGCGCCGAGCCGCCGGGCTACGGCGGCGCGGGCCCATCGCTCGAGGTCGGCCAGACCGATGGCGAGACAGTGGTCATCACCTGGTTCCTCTTCGGCGACACCGAGCAGGACTACTTCCAGCCGCAGCCGGAGGCGGAGGCACTCCAGGCCCTGTACGGCCGGCTGACGACGCTCGAGGAGTGGCTTCCCGAGAGTGCGTGGGCCGATGCAGAACCCGCTCCGTACCTGTCATCGACCTATCTCCTGTATGTCATCACCGACCTGTGGGGCGGCAGCCTCGACGATCTCCCGATCGAGAGCTCGACGGTTGCCTGGCCCCTGGATGTCGGGATCGATTCCTTCGGCACCGACTTACTGGGAGAAGGCTCCGAGCCTCAGGTGCGATGCGGAGTCGTCACCGCGGATGAAGGCGCCGCAGTTGCCGAGGCGCTGGAGTCGGCTGGCGCCACGCCGAGCGAGCAGAGGCAACGCGCATACTCGCTCGGCGATCGCGCGGTACCCAGCCTCATCACGATCAATCTCGTGCCGATCCTGCCCCTCGACGAGGGCGGCTGCGAGGGAGCGGGACTTCCTCAATAGCCCAGGCTATCTTGAGGGTCGGACGACTCCGTGCGGGTCGTCCGACCCCTCGCGCACGTCGGAGCTCGAGGTGATGGGGGTGGTGCGGCTACCCCGACGTGATGAGGACGACGTTGCCGTCCGGGTCGTCCACCATGGCGGCGTACGGCCCCGATGTCTGGGCCGGCGCCATCCGCCCGTGGTAGCCGAGGCCGGTCAGCTCCGCGTACTTCGCGTCCACCGCGGCGTCATCGGCCAGGAAGAACTCAAGCAGGACCTGGTAGCCGCCCGTCGGCGGCCGCGGACTGGGTCCTGCTCATCGGTCCAGAAGGTGTCCCAGAAGATCGTGACGCCGCTCTCCATCCGCACCTGGACGAAGCCCTTCGCGTCCTGCGTCGGCGGGGATGTCCATGCCCAGCCGGCGGTAAAACGCGAGTGCGGCGGGCATGTCCCGCACCATCAGGCCGACCATGCTGAGCTGAACCGTCATCTCACCTCCAGTCGCGGAACTGCAAGAGACCACCGGAGAAGATAGGCGGGTCTGGGTCAATCGGTTCGAACACGAGGCCGAGCCCGGTGGTCAGGTGCGTCGTCACTTCCTACCCTTGATCGGTGAGCTGGATGTTCCTCGTCTGGATGGCCGTTGGCCTTGCTCTGACCTGGGCGGCGTTCGTCGCGCTCTCTGGATCGTCGGCCCAGGCACGCGAGCCTGCCGGAGCTGGTGCGCATCGTGCCCGATGTGCTGCGACTGGTGCGAGATCTCGTGGGTGACCGGACCGCGCCATGGGGCGTGCGCGTGGCAGTCGTCGTGCTGCTGGCCTGGCTGGTCAACCCGATCGACCTCATTCCGGAGTTCATTCCCATCCTGGGTCCGCTCGACGACGTCGTGGTCGCGGTCCTTGCCCTGCGCTACGTCCGACGACGCCTCGGTGACGATGAGTTCCGCCGGCGCTGGCCGGGGACCGACGATGGCTACGCTCTGCTGGCGCGCGTCCTCTGAGAAAACCCGACCTCATACGCCCACCGGTCAGCCCCGGGCATTTCGTGTCAATGATCCTTGACATCGGGCTGACCGCCGTGACAGGATGGTGTCGCGTTACCTTTACATAATGACAAGGAGCATCGACATATGGCCGCACAACATCCCGACACAGGCGCCTGGGCGTCGCGGATGGCCCGCAACACCGTCGGCCTTGGCGCCTGGACCGCGGCCTGGGTCGCGAGCCTGGCGCTGGCCGCCTTCGGGCCGGGGAACCTCTGGAACGACCAGCCCGCGCCGACCCTGCTGGCGATCGCGTTCAACGTTGCTATTGGTGTCGGCATGCTGCTGGCAAACAAGCGCAACCTGGACGCGATGGACGAGCTCCAGCGCACGATCCAGCTGCAGGCGATGGCGTGGTCACTCGGGGCCGGCCTCGTCGGCGGCATTGCCTGGACGCTGTTCGACCGGCACGACCTGGTCGCCTTCGAGGCCCAGATCGCCCACATGGTGGTGATCATGGCGGTGGTTTACCTCGCCGGCAGCGTCGCCGGAGTGCTGCGCTACCGATGAAGAACCGGCTCAAGGTGCTGCGCGCCGCGCGCGACTGGACCCAGGCCGACCTGGCGCTTGCGCTGGAGGTCTCACGGCAAACCGTCAACGCCATCGAGACCGGCAAGTACGACCCGAGCCTGCCATTGGCGTTCAGGCTGGCGCGGCTGTTCGGACGGTCGATCGAGGAAGTCTTCGAGGACCAGGCTGAGGCCTGATTCGAACGATAGAGTGCGCGCTCAACTGGACTCGGCGGCGCGTTTCATGCCCTCCGCCTCGAGGGTCAGGGCGACGCTAGAGCGTGACGGCGAAGAGCCGCCACTCGCCTGGAACGCCCTTCAGCACGTGCGTGCCGCGGTCCTCGAAGTTCAACCCGGAGCCCACCACCAGATCCTTCACCGTGCTCGAGACAAGCACCTCGCCACCCGAGGCGAGTGCTGAAACACGCGCCCCAATGTGGACTCCCAGACCATCGATGTCGTCCGGCTGAACCTCGATCTCCCCGGTGTGCAGGCCAGCCCGCAGCTCGAGGCCGAGGTCCCGAACACCGTCGCGGATGGCCGCCGCGCAGCGTACCGCGCGGGCCGGTCCGTCGAAGGTGGCCAGGATCCCGTCGCCGACGGTCTTGACCTCGTGACCCCCGAAGCGCTCCAGCTGGCTCCGAGCCACGCGGTGATGCTCAGCGAGGACCGCATGCCATCGCTCATCGCCCAATTCGGCGGCCAGCTGTGTGGACCCCACGATGTCGGTGAACAGAACCGTCGCCAGCACGCGGTGGGGTTCGGGTGCTGGGCGAACGCCGGTCATGAAGTCCTGGATCTCCGCAACCATCGTCTGCTGGTCACCGGCCCAGATCAGGTTGTCAACGCCGGGCAACTCGACGTATCGGGCGCCAGCGATCTGCTGCGCCAGGTAGCGGCCGTGCTCGACGCGGAAGCCGGTCGCCTCGGCACGATGGATAACCAGCGTCGGCACGCGAATCGCCGGCAGGACGCCACGGACATCGCTCTCGTAGATCAATCGGACAATCGCCTTTGTGCTGCCGGGGCTGGCCGACTGGCGTTCATAGCGCGACCAGGCCCGTCGCAGTCGTTCGTCCTGGGCGACGCTGGGAGCGAACAGATCGATCTGGATCCCTCGGCCTGAGCTGTCTTCGGCCTGGTCGAGCTCCTCCGCCATGGTTGCTGCAGGTGCCCCGATCGGGAAGTCGGGCGCGGCCTGGAAGCGTGCGAAGCAGTCAACAAGGATCAGGCTGGCGACGCGCTCCGGATGGGCGGCCGCGAAGGGGATCGCCAGGATCCCGCCGCCGATGTTCGCGATCACCGCCGCCTTCTCGGATCCGACCGCGTCAAGGATGGCCGGGACATCCTTCATCCACTCCTCGATGGTCGGCAGAGCGGAAGTCGGAATCGGGTCGGACAGGCCGGTTCCACGCTTGTCGAACATGATCAGCCGACCGAAGTCGGCCAGGCGCTCCCGCAGAGCTGCCAGAGGCGGCACCTCCCACTGAGCCTCCATATGGCTGAACCACTGATCGAGCAGCAGAATGTCCACTGGCCCGTCACCGAGAACCTGATAGGCCAGGTGAAGATCGCCAAGGCGGGCGTATCTGGTCTCGGGGGTCATTCGCCTAGCCTAGCGGTGGCCATGGCAGCGAACGCAGAGCCGAGCACACGGCGCTCGAGCGGAAAGCCCTTCCGCTTGAGCCATCTCTCCACGTGCGTGATGGGATCGTCGACCATGGCAACAGGGCAGGTAAGCCGCCGCCACGGTGACGTCGCGACTAGGTTTCCGCGGATGAGCCGCGACCTGAACATGAGTCTCGACACTTACACCTTCACCGCGACGACGGGGGGATACGTGCGACTGGTGAACACGACGGGATGTCCTAATTGCGTCGGCCAGATCTTCCAGGCTGACTCGATGGCGTGGGCCGACTGATGAACCTGAGATCGCGCATCGTCATCGCGACGCTAGCGCTCGCGCTGAGCGCCTGCGGTCTTTCCGAGGTCGACGCCGGGGCACCGACGCCGGAAACGTCGGGGCCCATGGCTGACCTGGACGCAGCGATCGCAGAGGCCCCGTTTCCGATTCGGCTGCCATCATTGGCTGGCTTCACCCTGAGCAACGTCGACTTCATCAGCGAGCCCGAGGATCCAGCGGGCCATGGCTATTCACTCGACGTCCGGTATACAGGTCCCGACGGAGCGATGGTTCACGTCTTCCAAACCAACGTGTCGCCCGAAGCAATGGGCAGCACCGACCCTGTGTTGCTGCTTGGCGGCGAAGAGGTCCTCATCGCCGGCGATGTGTGGACGGGCGTGACGTTGCCGAATGGCGACGGCACCTTCAACACGCAACTCGCGCGACGGTTCGATGACGTGACGCTCTCGTTAGATGCGCCGTCACCCGAGCTCGCCCACAGCACAGCGGCGTCGCTCGAGGCCGTAGACGAGCCGGACTGATCTACGCACCTGGTTGGCCAGGCGTCGGCCGCGCTCGACCGTGATGGGTGACCTAGTTCGTGCTCAAGGTGTGGCTGGGGAGGAAGGATTCGAACCTTCGATCTCCTGATCCAGAGTCAGGCGCCTTACCGCTTGGCCACTCCCCAACGGACGCTCGACGAGCGCGGGCCCGAAGCCGGACGGGATTGTATCCCGATCCGGTCGGCCGGGCCACCCGGCGGCCTCAGCCGGCGGACCAGCGGCGGTACTGTGGCGGCCAGTCGTTGGGCGTGTCACGCCGCCCGAAGAGCGCCGACTCGATCCCGAAGGAGAAGAGCCGATACCCCTCGTCCGCGGTGAAGGGCCAGACCGCGACAGCCGCGGCGCGGCGTGCCGCATCGGTGATCTCGGTCGCGCGACCGCGGACCATGAGCTCGCTGGGTGCGGCCGGGTCGTAGTGCGCGTGGAGGGCGTATCGGCCATCCGCGAGGAGGTCGTCCAGCTTGGCGGAGCGGAGGATGAAGGCCTGCAGGTCGCCGTCGACGATGCCGACGCTGATCGGATGGATGCGCGGCGGGGCTTCTCCGCCGACGGTGGCGAGCAGCGCGCGCCCATCACCGCTCCGGAGGAGCATCCGGCGCCCCTCGGCGGCGATCTCCGGCGCCGCCGCCTCAAGCTCAGCCCAGGTGGCCACGCGTCGGCTCCGTCACCGGGGTCGCGGGGGACCGGCGCCACGGAATGGACATCCCGCCGCGCCAGTTCACGAGCGCGATGCCGGCGATGACGAGTGCCGTCCCGGCAAGGAGCCGCGGGTCGAGCGGCTCATTGAGGACGAGCGCGCCCAGCGCGATGCCCCAGATCGGCAGCAGGTACGCGACCATGCGAGGTTCGGGTCGCGCCCCATCGGCCGAGGATGCGGAAGAAGATGAGGTAGGCGGCGCCCGATCCGAGCAGGCCGAGCCACACGACGGCGAAGAGCGCCTCCGGCGCGATGCCGCGCTCCCATGGCCGCTCAATGATGAGCGCCGGGATCGACATCATCACCAGGGCGAAGGCCACCTGGAACAGCGCCGGGATCATCGGCCGCAGCCCATGAGCGTTCCGGCGCGCGTAGACGCCGCCAACGGCGTACGACGCGGCCGCGCCGATGAGCGCGATCTCGGCGATCAGCTCGTTCCCGGCCAGCGAGGCTGGATCGAAGCCAACCACCACGGCCACGCCCACCAGGCCGATCGCAATGCCGGCCACCGCCTTGAGGGTGATCCGCTCCGCCGGCAGGAACAGGGCGGCGAACGGGATGACGAAGAGCGGGACGGCGCCGGTGAGCACGGCCGCGAGGCTCGAGTCGACGCTCTGCTCGGCCCAGGTGATGAGGCCGAACGGCAGCGCCACGCTGAAGAGGCCCATGACGGCCAGGTGCCCGTACATGCGCGGCTCACGCGGCAACGACTCGCGCGCCACCGCGACGACGTCGCGAGCAGCGCCAGCCCGAACGAGCAGCCGCAGCGAGACCAGGGTGAACGGCTCGAGGCCGGCATCGACGCCGATCTTGATGAAGAGGTAGCTGCTGCCCCAGAAGAAGCCGAGCAGCACGAACAGCAGCCAGTCGAGGCGGGTCGAGGTCGAGGCGGGGGTCATGGTGTCATCCTGCCTGCTGATCGGCGCCGGCGACAGGTCCAGCTACCGTGACAGACAAAGGGCCAATCATCGATCGGCTGTCATGATCGGCGTGACTCGCGCGTGTCGCTCCCTTGGAGCTGGGGCTCGACGGCGGCCGTCGTCGGCGCGATCGTCCTGACCGCGGTAACCACCGTTCTCTTGCTGCCTCCGGCCCCGACGATCGTCCAGTCCGGCGAACGAATCACTGGGCTGGTGACGATCGTCGATGCCGATGGGACATCGCTGTGTCTGACGGGAGACGCGGACGGCGAACAGCACTGCAGCGAGATCTTCCTGCCGCCTAGCGCTCCGGCCATCAGGGTGGGCGAGCGGATCGCCGTCACCAGCGTGATCATCGCGGGGACCGACGGAGTCCACCAGGAGGTCTTCCTCGTCACGGACCGGGACAGCGACTAGAGAGGCTTGGCGCGGTCCGCATCGGTGCGGTGGAGTCCGGAACCGCCGTTGGTAACGCCACCGAATAGGTGGAACGGTCACTCGCCGGGCGCGGTGCGAGGGCATACCGTCAGCGGCGTTGGAGCCATCACTGGATCGCCGAAAGGGACCGATGCAGCACGCGCAGCCGCACGAGTGGCGCAGGTACGGGTTCGGAGGGCCACCCGAGCCGTGGGAGCACGGTGCCCAGCGCGATCTCGACCGGCTGGCGACCTCGTACTACGTCGACATCCTGGAGTCGCGACGAGCGATCATGGCATCCGACCCTGAGGACGCCGTCCGCAGCCGCGTCGAGGACCTTTTCAGCACGGCGACCCGCCACAAGCACGAGATCGACTACACGCTGCGCCACTGGGCCACGCCGGTCGAGCGCGCGCGGGTCGAGGATCGGCTCGGGTCGCTCATGCGCGTCGGGATGCGGCTGCGCGAGGTCCGCGAGACGCCGACGACCGGCCCCGCTCCGGAGCCGCTGCCCGCCGCCTGAAGGTCCGGCCAGGTCCGCGCGGGTCGCGCATGCGGCCACGCAACTGCGACGTCGGCGTTGATTCTCGCCGAATTTGCCCCGCCTGATAACTAACGGCCACCCGGGCCCACGATCGTGGTCCTGTGTGCCCGAGACTTGCTCGTGCGGACAGAACTATCGGCCTCTCAGCGCGTCGTTTGAGCCTCAACTTGGCCGTTAGTTATCCACCGCGGTAAGCGGCGCGTCGGGAGGCGGGCTGCTGACTCGTACCCGTCCTCGTGGCGTGCGACACTCCGTGCCATGCCCCGCCTCCCCACCCTCGCGGATGTCAACGCGGCTCGCGTGCGCCTGCGAGGCATCGCGCTCCACACGCCGCTGGAGCCGAGCCCGGAGCTGGCGGAGCTGTCTGCGCGCGGCAGAGGTGCGCCTGAAGCGCGAGGAGGTTCAGCCGACCGGCGCCTTCAAGACGCGCGGCGCGCACAACAAGGTCGCGATCGTGGCCCAGGACCGTCCCGAGGCGGCGCTCGTGACCGCCAGCAGCGGCAACCATGGGATCGCCGTCGCCACGGCCGCCATCCGCCACGGGATGCGCCTCACCGTGCTGGTTGGCCGGACCATCTCACCGGCCAAGCTCGAGCGGCTGCGGGCGCTCGAGACGAATCGGGTCACCGTCGAGCTGGCCGGCAGCGACGCGGATGAGGCAGAGGCCGAGGCGAGACGACGCGACGACGGCGGCCACGCGATCTACATCCCGCCGTACAACGACCCCGAGGTGATCGCCGGCCAGGCGACGGTCGGCGTCGAGATCCTCGAGGACTGGCCGGAGGTGGACACGATCGTCGTGCCGATCGGCGGCGGCGGGCTCATCGCCGGCATCGGCCTGTGGGCGAAGGCGGTCAAGCCCAACCTGCGACTCATCGGCGTCCAACCCGAGGCGAGCCCGCCGATGTACGCCTACTTCGAGACCGGCAAGACCGATGCGATGCCGATCGCACCGCACCTTGGCCGACGGCGTGGCCGGCAATATCGAGCGCGACAGCATCACGTGGAAGCTCTGCCGCCAGCTCGTCGACGAGGTCGTCGTCGTCGACGAGGACGCGATCGGGATCGCCATGCGATGGGCGCTCGAGGTCCCGCACCTCCTGCTCGAGGGCAGCGCCGTGCTCGGCATCGCCGCGCTCCAGGCCGGGCGCCGTCGTCGCCGCGGGAGGCGCATCGCGATCGTGACGACCGGGCGAACGGTCACGCCGGACGCGCTGCGCGCCGCACTGGCATGACGCCGGCCGACGCCCGAGCACGGTTCGTTGAGGCGCGGGTCGCGCGGCTGGCAACGGTCGGCGCGGACGGCACGCCCGCACATCGTGCCCATCACGTTCGCGCTCGAAGGTGACCGGATCCTGACCGCGGTCGATGCCAAGCCGAAGCGCGGCGGGCCGTTGCGGCGCGTGCTGAACGTCAGGGGCAACCCCGCCGTGTCGGTCCTGGTCGATGAATACGATCCCGATTGGAACCGGCTGTGGTGGGCGCGGGCCGATGGCCTCGCCACCGTCGTCGCCGCGGGCGCATCGCTCGAGCATGCCCTCGCGCTGCTCGTCGCCCGCTACCCGCAATATGGAACGACGGATGTGGCCGGGCCGGCCATCTCGATCCGCGTCGAGCGCTGGACCGGATGGGCTGCGCGGGAGTGAGCGCGGCGCTCAGCGGTGTGAGCCGATCCAGCCCAGCTCGTCGTCGTCCACGGCGCTGATCGGCTCGAGGCCGGCGAGCTCGCGCCTCCGAGTCCTCGAGCGCTCGCCGCGCCTCCTCGCGCGTCACCGACGCGAACGAGATCGCGTCGCCGGTCCGCAGCTGTGCCGCGCGCCCGATGTCCGCCCGGATGACACAGGCCGGGACGGCGTAGCCGCCCGTCACCGGGCGGTCGGCCAGCATCACGATCGGGCGGCCGTCGGGCGGCAGCTGGATGGCGCCGAGTGGCAGCCCCATGGACGCAACCTCAGCTCCGGTCAGCGTCGGGCCGTCGAGCCGGATCCCGGCGCGGTCCGCCTCGACCGCCACGGTCCACGTCCCGTCGAGCAGGCCGCCGAGGTGCTCTGCGTGGGGTCCCTCGACGATCCGAATGGGCCCCTCCGACCTCGACCACCGTGCGCGAACGGCCGTCCCGCCGCCATCGCCGACGTCGAGCCGGTCACCGGCCCGGAGGGCGCGGCCATCCAGGCCGCCGAACCCCGATCGCAGGTCGGTCGAGGCCGAGCCGAGGACATCCGGCACGATCAGTCCGCCGCCGACCGCCACGTAGCCGCGCGCGCCGGACGCCGGGCTCCAGGCGCACGGTCGAGCCGGCGCGGAGCCTGCGCGACTCGTTGAGCGGCAGGTCGAGCCCTCCGATGGTCGCCTCCAGCCCAGCCGGTGAAGGCGATGACATGCGGCGCGTCGAGACGGAAGGCGGCTCCGCCGAGCGTGACCTCGACCAGCGCCGCGCCGTCATCGTTGCCAACCAGCCGGTTCGCCAGCCGGGCGGACCACGGATCGGCGGCGCCGCCAACGGGCACGCCAAGGTATCGGTACCCAGGACGGCCAACGGGATCCTGGACCGATGCCAGCGGGCCCGGCTCGATCACCTCGATCACGGCGCCGGCTCAAAGCGGACGACGTCACCGGGGACGAGCAGCGTGGGCGGGTTTCGACGTGGGTCGAAAAGGCCGATCTCGGTGCGACCGATGATCCGCCAGCCACCCGGCAGGTCGGCCGGATAGATCCCGGTCATCGATCCGGCGACGGCCACCGAGCCGGCGGGTGTGCGCGTCCGCGGGCGGTCGAGGCGACGGACGTGGAGCTGCGGCGGCAGATCGCCCAGGTAGGCGAATCCCGGCGCGAAGCCGCAGAACAGCACCCTCAGGATGGTCGCAGCATGGCGGTCGATGACCTCGTCCGGCGACATCCCGCACAGCTCGGCCACCTCGGCGAGGTCGGGACCGTGGTCGCCGCCATAGGCGACCGGGATCGTGTGCGTGCGCCCGACCGGCAGCTCCGCCGGCACCGTGGCCACGCGGGCCTCGACCGCCGCGACGACGGCCTCCACATCGGCACTCAATGGATCCAGCTCGATGAGCGCCGACGCCAGGCCAGGCACCACCTCTATCACGCCCTTGACGGGATCCGCGCGAAGCGATGCTGCCAGCGACTGCGCTCGTCCCGGACCGTCCACCTCGACCAGCAGGGCCGACTCGCCGAACGGGATGATCACGGCGCGCCGATCGCGACCCCCGCGCCTTCGAGGGCCGACCGAACCGCGGCCGCGATCTGGACCGCCCCCGGCGTATCGCCATGGCAGCAGATGCTCTCGGCGCTCAGCGTCACGTGCGTGCCGTCGACGGCCACGACCGTGCCGTCGGTCGCGATCGCCAGGGCCTGGCGTGCGGCCGTCTCGGGATCGGTGATGAGCGAGCCGGGCTCGGTCCGGGGCTGGAGCGCGCCGTCGGGCAGATAGCGGCGATCGGCAAAGGCCTCTGGCACGAAGCGCAGGCCCGCGTCGGCGGCGGCGGACGCCATCGGCTCCGAGGAGGCCAGGCCGAAGAGCAGGAGCTCCCGACTGAAGCGCGACGTCGCCCGCGCGATCGCAGCCGCCAGCCCAGGGTCCGCGGCAGCCTGGTTGTAGAGCGCGCCGTGCGGCTTCACGTGCCGCAGCTCGACGCCGGCCGCCCGGCAGAAGGCCTCGAGCGCGCCGATCTGGTAGCGGACCATCGACTCGACCTCGTCCGGCGTGAACGCGAGCGGACGACGACCGAACCCGAGCAGGTCCGGATACCCCGGCTGGGCACCGATCGCGACCCCCGCACGCTTGCAGAGCGCGACCGTCGACTCCATCACGCGAAAGTCGCCGGCGTGGAACCCGCAGGCCAGGTTCGCGCTGCTGATGTGGGCAACCAGAGCCTCGTCGTCACCGAGCGTCCAGTGACCGAAGCTCTCGCCGAGGTCGGCGTTCAGGTCCATCCGCGCATCCTACGGCCGGCCATTGCGAGGTGGCGTAGCATCGAGGCATGACCGAGCCGATTTCGACCGAGCCCGCGGCATCTGAGCCTCCTGAGCCGGCCGAACCGGCCGACCGCGGACCCGCCTCATCGGCAGTGGGCCTGGGGGCGGCGCTCGTCGTGGTGGGCATCCTCCTCTTCGCCGCGCAGTTCGCGAACATCGGCGTCGACGACCTCGGCTGGCCGCTGATCGTGGTCGGCGTCGGCGTGGTGATCCTCGCCCTCGGGCTGTTCGTGCAGAACGAGCAGGGCATGGTCATCGGCGGGACGGTCGTCACGACCGTCGGCCTCGTCCTCCTCTACCAGGACCAGACCGGCCGCTGGGAGAGCTGGGCCTACGCCTGGGCCCTGGTCGGTCCGGCGGCCAGCGGGCTCGGCCTCGCGCTGTGGGGCGCGCGCAGCGGGAACGGCACCGACATGCGCAACGGCACGTGGGGCCTCCTCGGCGGCCTCGCCATCTTCGTCGTCGGCTACCTGTTCTTCGAGGGCGTCATCGGCATCAGTGGCGAGCGCCTCCCGCTGCCGGAGTGGGTGCTGCCGGCGGCGGTGATCGCCATCGGGGTGATCGTGCTCGGACGCGGACTGGTCGACCGACGAGAGCCCGACTCCGCCTGAGGCTGCGCCGCTCGCGGGTCCCCTCGGCGCGGCGCACACCGGTCACATCGCGCCACCGTATCCTTGCCGCGACATGTCCTCGACCCTGGATGAGCTGAACCTGGTCAACGCCGGCTACGTGCTGCACCTGTACGACCTGTACCGCAGCGATCCGTCGAGCGTGGATCCCGAGTGGCGGCGCCTCTTTGACTCCGGGGCCGGCGGCTTCGAGCCCGTCCAGGCGGCGGCGCCGTCCGGCGAGACCAATGGCGAGCCACCGGCCGCCGTTCCCGTTGGGACGCCCGAGGAGCCGGCGGCGTCCCCGCTCCCGACCGGGGCAACGCCCATCAAGGGCCCGGCCGCGCGGCTGGCCAAGAACATGGCCGCGAGCCTCGACGTCCCCACGGCCACGAGCTTCCGCGAGATCGAGGTGGCGACGCTCGAGGAGAGGCGCAAGGAGCTCAACGGGCAGATCGCGCCGCGCAAGGTGAGCTTCACCCACCTCATCGGCTGGGCGATCGTTCATGCCGCCAGCGAGCAGCGCTCGATGAGCCACTACTTCACGACCATCGAGGAGCAGGCCTACCGGGTCGACCCCGGATCGATCAACCTCGGGCTGGCCGTCGACGTCGAGCGCAAAGACGGCGTCTCGGTTCCTCGTCGTCCCGGTCATCAAGGGCGCCGATGGCATGGACTTCGCCGCCTTCCACGCCCGCTACGAGGAGCTGGTCGAGGGCGCGCGCGCGAACAGGCTGTCGCCCGACGACTTCGTCGGCGCCACGATCACGCTGACCAACCCCGGCACGCTTGGCACGACCGCGAGCGTGCCGCGGCTCATGCCGAACCAGGGCACCATCGTCGCGACCGGCACCATCCGCAGCGTGGGCGCCGACCGTCGCATGACGCTCACCTCGACGTACGACCATCGGATCATCCAGGGCGCCGAGTCCGGGCGGTTCCTGCAGCGGATCGAAGGCCTGCTGACCGGCGCGGATGGCTTCTACGCCGACGCGTTCACCGCCGTCGGCGCGCGTGCGGCGGACGTGACCACCGACGAGCCGGCGCCCGATGCGGCCGAGGCGGCCGCCGCCCCGCCGCCCAGCCAGTCGGGCGCAGATGCCTACGAGCAGCTCAAGGCGGTGGCGGCCGGCATGGCGCTCGTGAAGGCCTACCGAAACTTCGGCCACCTGGCCGCCCATCTCGACCCGCTGGGAGCGGCGCCGCCCGGCGATCCGGCGCTCGACCCGGCCCCGCTTGGGCTGACCAACGAGAACATGGCCACGATCCCGTCGGAGCTGCTGCGCATCTACGTGCCCGGCGCCACGCTGGCCGAGGCGCTGCCGCACCTCATCGAGACCTACGCGGCACGATCTCCTACGAGGTCGAGCACATCGGCTCACACACCGAGCGCGTCTGGCTGCGACGGGTGATCGAGTCCGGAGAGCATCGAGGGCCGATGGAGGCCGAGGACCAGGTCGCGCTTCTGGAGCGCCTGGTCGGCGTCGAGGCGCTCGAGCGCTTCCTCCACAAGGCCTACCTCGGCCAGAAGCGGTTCAGCATCGAGGGCCTCGACACCCTCGTGCCGATGCTCGACGTCATCCTCGGCGACGCGGCCGACCAGGGGGCGCGACGGGTCATGATCGGCATGGCGCACCGCGGCCGGCTCAACGTCCTCGCTCACGTGGTGGGCATCAGCTACGAGGCGATCCTCGCCGAATTCGAGGCGGGCCGTGCCGGCAAGGAGGCACCGACCGCTCCGAAGGGCGGGTCGGACGATGTGAAGTACCACCTCGGCGCCGAAGGCTCCTACCTTGCCGCCGACGACTCCGAGGTCCGCGTCATCCTCTCGCCCAACCCGAGCCACCTCGAGGCGGTCAACCCGGTCATCGAGGGCCGCACCCGCGCCGAGCAGACGGATCGGTCCGGGCCGGTGGCGCGCGTCGACCACGCGACCGACGCTGCCCGTCCTCATCCATGGCGACGCCGCCTTCGCCGCCCAGGGTGTGGTGGCGGAGACCCTGAACCTGGCGCGACTGGATGGCTACGCCACCGGCGGCACCGTGCACCTCATCGCCAACAACCAGGTCGGCTTCACGACCGGACCGCGCGAGGGTCGCTCGACCGACTACAGCTCCGACCTGGCCAAGGGCTTCGACGCGCCGATCATCCACGTCAACGCCGACGATCCCGAGGCATGCCTCGCCGCCGCGCGCCTGGCGATGATGTACCGCGACGCCTTCGGGCACGACGTGGTCATCGATCTCGTCGGCTACCGGCGCTACGGGCACAACGAGGGTGACGAGCCGGCGTACTCGCAGCCGGCCATGTACGCCCTGATCGCCGAGCATCCATCGGTCCGCGAGCTGTACCAGGCGCAGCTGGTCGAAGCGGGGGTCATCACCGGCAAGGCGGCCGATGCGATGGTGCGGGCCGCCATGAAGGAACTCTCGGCCCGCCAGGCGGCGCTGCGCAAGGAGCCCGAGGAGACAGAGGCGGAGCTCGACCGTGGCTCCGAGGTGATCCCGCAGGAGGAGGTCGCCGAGCCGGCCACCGCAGTCGAGATCGAGACGCTGCGCGAGGTGAACGCCGCGATGGGCTCCATGCCCGAGGGCTTCGCGGTCCACCCCAAGCTGGTGAAGCAGCTCGAGCGGCGCGCCAAGGCGCTCGACGGCAACGAGGCGCGGGTCGACTGGGGCCACGCCGAGCTCCTCGCCTTCGCGACCCTCCTGCGCGAGGGGACGCCGATCCGGCTGACCGGGCAGGACACCGTGCGCGGCACCTTCAGCCAGCGCCATGCCGGCCTGTGGGACGCCACGACCGGCGAGCGACACGTGCCGCTCCAGCACCTGCCCGGCGCGCTCGCCAGCTTCGAGCTCCACAACTCGCCGCTGAGCGAGTACGCCAGCCTCGGGTTCGAGTACGGCTACGCCGTGACGGCGCCGGAGGCGCTCGTCCTGTGGGAGGCGCAGTACGGCGATTTCGTCAACGGAGCGGAGATCATCATCGACCAGTTCCTCGTCTCGGGCCTCGCCAAGTGGCGCCAGACGTCCCGCCTGACGCTCCTCCTGCCGCACGGCTACGAGGGCTCGGGGCCCGAGCACTCGTCCGCCCGGCTCGAGCGCTTCCTGGCCCTTGGCGCCGAGGGCAACATCCGCGTCATCTACCCGACCACGCCGGCGCAGTACTTCCACCTCCTGCGCCGGCAGGCGCGCCACCGCGATGCCCGGCCGATGGTGGTCATGACGCCGAAGTCGCTGCTTCGCCTGCCCCAGGCGGCGTCACGGCCGGCCGACCTCGCCACCGGGATCTTCCAGTCGGTCATCGACGACCCACGATTCGCATCGGATCCGAAGGCGGCCGCGAAGGTCCGGCGACTGCTCCTGTGCAGCGGCAAGGTGTACTACGACCTCATCGCCTCCGAGGCGTTCGCCGCCGCGACCGACCTCGCGGTCATCCGCGCGGAGCGCCTCTACCCCTTCCCGACCGAGGACCTCCAGCCGATCATCGAGCGCTACTCGAAGATCGAGTCGTTCGCGTGGGTCCAGGAGGAGCCACGCAACATGGGGGCGCGGAAGTTCGTGCTGCCCAAGATCCGGCACCTCGTGCCGTACAAGATCCCGCTCGGCGACATCTCGCGACCTGAGCGCTCGCGTCCCGCCGAGGGATATCCGGCCGCCCACCAGGTCGAGCAGGCTCGCATCGTGCGCGAGGCCCTTACCGGACGCTAGCCCGGGCGGGCGCCGTGCTCGCGGATATGGAGGATGAGGTCGATCGCCGTCTTCAGCCCGACGAGCAGGACGAGGGCGGCGAACGGCGTGCCGAAGACGCCGATGACCGCGGCCCCCGCCACGATGGTCACGTGCAGCACGACCACGCGGCCGTACACGCTCATCATCTGGCCGACCGGCGTCGCGCGCCGGTATTCGCCGCGGCCGAGATAGTTCGCGAAGAAGCTGAGCGTGTGGCTCGCCGCCAGGAGTGCGACCGAGATCGCCAGGCCGTCGAGTGGCAGCGGCCCGAAGTCCATCGGTCCGATGCCGAACCCCGGCGCGAGCGGGTCCGGCTCGAGCGTCGAGAGGCCGGCGAAGAGCGGCAGCAGGAACACGAAGAGGCCGTGGACCAGCCAGAAGATGCCGTAGTGGAGGATGAAGAAGCCGATGATCGGCCCCTTCGCCATCCCGGTGGCCATGCCCGAGAGGCGAATCGTGACGCGGTTGCCGTCGACGGTCACCGGCGAGCCGTCGGCGCCGCCCTCAGCGCGCGCGATCTTGAAGACGTTGATGACCCCGACGATGCCCGACTCGATCCAGTACAGGGCCAGGATCAGCATCAGCGACCAGCCCCAGAACGCCACGCCGATGAGCGGGATGAGGTTGACGGCCACGAGGACCAGCGCGCTCACGAGGGTGCTGCCGAGGCGCATGGCGGTGGTCACCGCCCGATGATACGGACGCCGCGCTTCCTATACTCCGCCCCGTGACGATGCCGCTCCTCGAACGCTACCGCGAGCTGCTCGCCCGCGACGGCGAGGCCTTT
The DNA here is from genome assembly GCA_963790255.1 of uncultured Chloroflexia bacterium. GTDB lineage: Bacteria > Chloroflexota > Limnocylindria > QHBO01 > QHBO01 > JACDBZ01. Next base: position 148,770 of record CAWBOA010000006.1, read on the forward strand.
CCGATCACCCTTGGCGAGGGGGACACCCCGCTCATCCACGCTCGTCGGCTTGGCGAGGAGATCGGCCTGGCGCAGCTGCACCTGAAGTTCGAGGGCACCAACCCGACCGGATCCTTCAAGGACCGCGGGATGGTCCTGGCCATCAACCGGGCCGTGGCGTCCGGCGCGCGGGCGATCGTGTGCGCCTCGACCGGCAACACGTCGGCCTCGGCCGCCGCGTACGCGGCGGCTGCCGGGCTCCCCTGTCACGTCATCCTGCCGGCCGGCAAGGTGGCGCGCGGCAAGCTCGCGCAGGCGCTCGCCGCGGGCGCTCGGCTGACGATGGTCGACGGCAACTTCGACGCAGCCCTGAACGCCGTGCGCCAGCTCGGCTTCGAGGGTTTGGCCGTCGTCGTCAACTCGATCAACCCGGACCGCCTCGAGGGCCAGCAGACGGCGGCGTGGGAGGTTGTCGATGCCCTCGGAAAGGCGCCGGACGCCCTCGCGCTGCCGGTCGGCAACGCGGGCAACATCACCGCCTACTGGCGCGGCTTCAGCCGATATGAGCGCGGACGGCCGCGGATGCTCGGCTTTCAGGCCGATGGCGCCGCCCCGATCGTGATCGGCGCGCCCGTCGAATCGCCGGAGACGGTGGCGACCGCCATCCGCATCGGCAACCCGGCGTCCTGGGAGGGTGCCGTCGCCGCCCGAGACGAGTCCGGCGGCGTGATCGAGGCGGTGACCGACGAGGAGATCCTCGAGGTGCAGCGCCTCATCGCGGGGCTCGAGGGGGTCTTCTGCGAGCCGGCGTCGGCGGCCGGCGTGGCCGGGGTGCGGCGGTTGGTCGCGGAGGGTCGCCTCGGACGCGACGAAGTCGTCGTCTGCGTCCTCACCGGCCACGGCCTGAAGGACCCGGATGCCGTCCAGGCCGACGAGGGATCGCTCACTCCCATCCCCGCCGAGCTTGGCGCCATCCGCGAGGCGATGGAGCTCTGAGCATGCCGCGACTCCGGCCCGCGCTGGCCGCGACGCTCGCCGTCGTTCTCGCGGCCTGCGGGGTTTCCCCGACGCCATCGCCCGCGGGTCCCACTGATACTCCTGAGCCGAGCGCGTCCGTTGCCGCCGACTCCCTGGCGGTCGACGGCATCGCCGAGGTGCGCGGCGCCACCGAGATCCGATCCGAGCCTGCCGGCGGGACGCTGGGGACGAGCGAGGTCATCGGCGCATTGGACGCGGGCGATCGCGTCTTCGTGGTCGAGGGGCCAGTCGCGCTGGCGGGGCGTAACTGGTTCAAGGTCAAGCAGCTGGCGACCCTTGATGGCCACTCCGAGCCGATCGGCTGGGTGGACGCGACTGACGAGGCCGGCGAGCCACGACTGGTCACCGCTGCGCTGCCCTGCCCGGAGCAGACGACGGTCGAGAACGTCCTCGCACTCCACGACCTCGAGCGCATCGCATGCTTTGGCGACCGCTCGCTCGAGATCAGTGCGCCCGGCTTTGTGTGCGGGGCTGGCGGCGGACCCTGGACGTGGGAGCCGCCCTGGCTCGGTGATCTGTCCGGATGCGCCCTCTCTCCCGATCAGGGTGGGACGGCGTTGCCGCTGAGGACCCCGCCCGGGATTGCCGGCCCGGATCCGACCGGCGATGCCGTCGTCCGCGGCCACTTCGACGATCCAGCAGCACGCGGGTGCCGCGTGACATCCCAGGACCCAGCGTATCCCGCTCCGAGCGACGAGGAGGCCGTGTTGATGTGTCGGGCGGAGTTCGTCGTCGAGGACTGACCGGGCGAGGAACCGCTCAGCAGCAGGCGTCGACGACGGCGGCGACGAAGTCCTCGGGCGATCCGCCCTTGCTGACGTAGCGCATCGGTCGTTCGGTGACCTGCGCGTGGCCCTCGGTGTCGTTCCAGCCAGTCAGGACGATCCGCGTCGACGGCCAGGCACGGGTCAGGCCGGTGATGAGCGCGATGCCGGCCTCGATGTCCGGTAGCCTCGGGTCGAGCAGGACGACATCGGGGTGAGCGGACTCGATCATCTCGAGCGCGGCGCGGACGTCGCCGGCACGACCGACCACCTCCACCTCACCGGTGACGCCGAGGAGGTCGGCGAGGCTCTGCTGGATGCGGCGATCGGCATCGACGATCACGACCCTCGGTGGCGAGGGCAGGGGTGGACGCGCGGTTGCCGGCATGGATTGAGGGTATCGCTCTGCCCCGCAAAGTGAGACGGCCCCATGGCGCAGGGTCGGCTACGTCATTCGGCCGATCGGTCCATGGGCTCCGCGTCCGCCGGCACGGCCGCGGCGATGGTCGTGCCGCGCCCGGCTCGGCTCTCGACGCGCAGCTCGCCGCCGACGAGGTCGACCCGCTGGCGCATCCCGATCAGCCCGAGGTGGCCGCGTGGCACGCCGGTCGGGTCGAAGCCGGCCCCATCGTCGGCCACCGACAGCCGGACCTGGTCACCGTCGCGCCAGATCTTGATCGTGGCATTCGAGGCATTGGCGTGCTTGACCACGTTGTGGAGCGCCTCCTGCCCGATCCGGTACAGCGCCTCCTCGGCCGCCAGCGGCAGCCGGTCGATCGGCTCCGCGTCGACCACGATCACGAGGCCCGTCCGGCGCTGGACAGCGGTGGCGTGGGTACGCAGCGCCTGGATCAGGCCATCCGACTCGAGCGACGAGGGCCGAAGCTCGAAGATGAGCGTGCGCATCTCGGCGAGCGCATCCTTCTGGAGCTCGCGCAGCTCGACGACCTTCGTCTTCGCCGCCTCGCCATCGGTATCGAGCAGGATCTCCAGCGTGCGCAGCGTCAGCCCCATGCTGAAGAGCGCCTGTGTGACGGAGTCGTGAAGCTCCCGAGCCAGGTGCGCCCGTTCCTGGCTGGCGGCCAGCTCGGCGGCCTGGCTGCGCAGGTCCCCCTCGAGACGCTCGCGCTCGCTGATGTCGCGCACGGCCCCGTGCGCTCCGGCGAAGCGGCCGTCGACCACGGTCCCGGTCATCGCCACCTCGGTCTGGCTGATGCGCCCGTCGGCGAGCGGCAGGTCGAGCCGGACGCGCTGCTCGCTGTTCGGGTCGCGCCGCAGCCCCTCCCAGGCCGATGCGGCAGCCGCCATCGTCTCCGGGCTGGCGAGGACGGTGAACGGCTGCCCGAGCAGCTGCTCCGCCTTCCAGCCGGTGCGCGACTCGAGCGAGTCGGAGAAGAACGTGAAGCGGCCCTCAGCGTCGACGCTCCAGACGATGTCGGGAGAGTTGTCGACGAGGTGGCGGTAGCGCCGCTCGGAGTCCTCGACCTCCGCATACAGGCGGGCGTTGGTCAGCGCGATCGCGGCCTGGTCGGCCAGGAGGGAGAGGAGCTCCGCGTCGTCGGCGCCGAAGGCGTTCGCCTCGACCGACTGGATCGTGATCGTGCCGATCAGCCGATCCGGGCCGACGAGCGGCGCCGACATCATCGAGTGGATCCGCTGCGCCTCGATCCGCGCGTCGCCCTCGTCGTGCGGGAACTCCTGGTCGGAGAGGTAGTCGCCGGTCCAGCGCACGCGGCGCTCAGCGGCAGCCATTCCCGCGATCCCGGAGCCGAGCGGCACGGTGACGTCGTCGGGAGACGGCCCTACCGGGGCGGCGGCGATCGGCAGATCCAGGCGCGAGGCATCCTCGCCGAGCAGGTTGATCTGCGCGCGATCCGCCTTGAGGAGGCGGGCCGCGTCGGCCACGGCGCGCTGGAGGACGGTCATCGGGTCGTGGAGCCCGGCGATGTGGGCCGCGATCTCGGCCAGCGAGCGCTGGGCGTCGACGCGACCACGCAGCTGCTCGACGAGTCGGGCGTTCGTGATGCCCACCGCGACCTGGGCGGCGAAGAGCTGGACGAGCTCGAAGTCGACATCGGTGAAGGCGACCTCGGCGCCGCCGGAGCGGCTGATGTTCATGGCGCCGATCACCTCATCACCACTGACCAGCGGGACGATGATCATGGCCTCCTCCTCCGCCGCAGTGCCGGGGATCTGGATCAGGCGCGGATCATTGAGCGCGTCGTTCTGCATCACCGGCTCCCGATGCTCGACCGTCCACCAGGTGAGGCCCTGGCCCTGCGGGATGGGGAAGGCGAGCACCGCCTTGGCGTTGCGGTCCCGGGCGAGCACCGGCTTCAGGACCGCTTCGTCCTCATCGACCCGGTAGACGCTGAGGTTGTCGTACCAGACCACGCTCTTGAGGCCATCGGCCACCAGCTCCAGGACGCTGGCCGGCTCGAGGGTCGAGAGGAGCCGCCGGTTGATCTGGAGCAGGCGCCGCTGCGAGTCGGTCTGGCGCGCCAGCGCGGCCGACTCCTCGCCAAGCTGCTCGTACAGACGGGCGTTGGTGACCGCGATGGCCGCCTGGCTGGCGAGCACCTCGAGCAGCTCGGCATCAGAGGGGTCGAAGGCGTCGCGCGTCTGCGAGTGGACCGTGAGCGAGCCGATGGCGCCCTCGTCGCCGATGAGGGGGGCGCTCATCACTGAGCGGATGCCGTGCTGGCGGATGTATCTGTCCGGCGCTTCGGCGTGCACGAAGCTCTCGTCGGTGAGGTAGTCACCGGTGCGCACGACGTGCCGCTCGTTGACCGCGCGGCCGGAGACGCCCTCCTCGGCAGCGAGCGCGGTCTCGCCAACCTCGCGCTCGATCGGCAGGTCGATCGCCGAGTGGCCGAAGGCCCACGCCAGCCCACCACCCTCGGCAACGAGCTCGATCCTGCCGCCGTCGGCGTCGAGGAGCCGCACCGCCTCGTCGAGGGTTCGCTGCAGGACGTCGCCGGGGTCGCGAATGGCGGTGATGCGCGCCGCGATCTCGCCCAGCGATCGCTGCGCCTCAACCCGTCGCTCGAGCTCCTCGTACAGCCGCGCGTTCCCGAGCACGATCGCGGCCTGGCTGGCGAGCGCACCGATGAGCTCCGAGTCGTCGTCGTCGAACGCGTCACCGCGCGTTGAGTACGCGCTGATGGCCCCCAGCGGGCCGTCCTCGCCGATGAGCGGCGCGCTCATCTGCGAGCGGTAGCCGAAACGGACGATCCACTCGTCGGCCTTGGCGGTATGCGGAAACGATGTGTCCGCCAGGTAGTCACCGGTCCAGGTGACGCGCTGCTCGCTGATGGCGCGACCAGCGATTCCCTGCCCGATGCTGACCGTGACCTCGTCCATCGGTGCGGTGTCCGGTCCCACGTTGAAGTGCTCGCGATAGTCGGCCAGCTCCTTCGTCCCCGGCCGGACCTGGTGCATGACAACGTGATCGGCGTGGAGCAGGCGCGTCGCCTCATCGATCGTCCGGGCCAGCACGGCCGATGGGTCCCGAAGCGACGTGATCGCGGCAGCGATCGCCCCGAGCGATCGCTGCGCCTCGACCTGGTGCGCCAGCTGGTCGGCCGTGACCTCTGCCTCGGCGTTGAGGCGAGCGTTGGTGAGCACGATGGTCGCCTGATCGGCCAGCAGCCGCAGCAGCTCACCGTCGTCGGCGTCGAAGGCTCCCGGGCTCTCGGCGTAGACCCCGATGGCGCCGATCGCGACTCCGTCGGTGATGAGCGGCGCGGCGATGACCGCACGGATCCCGAGCCGGCGAACGACGACGTCCGAGGTCCGGTCGTGCGGGAAGCTGGCATCGGCCAGGTAGTCATCGGTCCATGAGGCAGCCCGGTCGCGTACCGCGCGTCCGGCGACGCCATTGTCGACCGGGGTTTGGTCCGCCTTCGTGAAGGGGATCAGGCGCCCGTGCACCAGGCTGTGCCCGTCGCCCCAGCGCAGGACGGCGGCGTCATCGGTGACGACCATCCCGATCTGGCCGCCGTCTGCCTTGAGCAGCCTCACGGCCGCCCGCAGGGTCTGGACCAGCACGGCCGATGGGTCGCGCAGCGAGGTCAGCTGCGCCGCCATCTCGGCCAGCGTGCGCTGCGCATCGACGCGGTGGGCCAGCTCGCCGGCCTGGGCGCGGAGGTCCTCCTCGAGCCGGGCGATCTCAGTGATGTCGCGATTGGTGCCGTGGGCACCGACCATCCGGCCCTCGTCATCGACGATGCCGGTGCCCCGAATCTCGACCGGGAGCTGCGTGCCGTCCTTGCGGGGCTCGAGGATGCGGAGCCGCACCACCTGATCCGGGCGCTCCCGCAGCTCGGCCATGGTGGCCTCGACGAGCGGCATCGACTCAGGCGCGGTGGCCATCGACACGTGCTGCCCGATCAGCTCGTCCGCGCGGAAGCCGGTCATGCGCTCGACGCTGTCGCTGATGTAGGTGAATCGGGCCTCCGCGTCGATCGACCACATGATGTCGACCGACTCGTCGACGAGGAACCGGTACCGCTCGCGGGATCGCTTGAGCTCCTCGGTCAGGCGGGCGTTCCCGATCGCGATCGCCCCCTGGTCGGCGAGGCCCTGGAGAAGCGCGAGCTCATCGTCCCCGAAGTGGTGCGGCCGGTCGAACGACACTGCCAACGTGCCCATCACCTCGCCCTCGGCGCCGCGCAGCGGTGCGGCGGCCATGCCTCTCAGCTCGAGGCGCTCCGCCACCGCCTGGTCGTCCGGCTCGTGGGGGATGCGGGGATCGACGAGGTAATCCTCGGTTGCGATGAGCGTGTCCTGACCAGCCGCCAGCCCGTTGATCCCGCCGTTGATCGGGAACTCGAGCTGCGCGAGCCACTCCTCGGTCCATGCCTCATTGCCGCCCACCACGACGGAGGGGCGCAAGAGCTTTCCCCCTGGGACGACGAGGGTGAGGTGCGCGCCGTCGGAGCCGATGAGGCGCCGGGCCGCGTCGACGATCGAGCGCAGCACCTCGTCCGGGTCGCGGATGACGGCGATGCGAGCCGCGATCTCGCCCAGCGTGCGCTGGGCGTCGACCCGCCGGGCCAGCTCCTCCTGCGATCGCGCCAGCCGATCGATGAGGCGCTGGTTGGCGATGGCCGCCGCGGCGTGGTCGGCGAACGCCTGGAGCAGCGCGAGCTCCGCCTCGCTGAAGTCGTCGATGGTCGACGAGTAGGCGCCGAGCGCGCCGAGCACCTCTCCCTCGGCCACCAGTGGCGCCGCGGCCATCGACCGCATGTTGGCGGTGAGAACGATCCGATCGGCAACCGGAGAGTGGTCGAACCGCTTGTCGCGCCGATAGTCGCCGGACACGACCAGCTTCCCGGTCGCCACGGCGTGCCCGAACAGGCCGACCCCGATCGGCAGCTCGAGGTCACGAATGAGCTGCTGCGCCTCCGGGTTCCGGATCCCGGCGTCGACCGCGAAGCGCATGCGGCCGTCCTCGACGAGGTAGACCATCGCGCCATCGGCCTTCAGCAGGCGCGCGGCCTCCTCCACGGCGTGCTCGAGCATGGCGTGGATCTCCGGCCGCGGCTCGAGGCTCGGAGCGGCGGATGGCTCGGGGCGCGATGGTGCACGGGTCATGGCCGTCCGAGAGGATACGCCATCGTCCGCGCGGTTCCCCCATCGGGCGCCAGGCAGGGTCGTCCTACGTCATTCCGCCAGGTCGGCTCGGCACGCATGTCGGGTCGGCTCGTCGCCGTCTGCCCGATTCGAACGGCACGGCAGGGGCCGGAGACTGACAGCCTCGATCACGCCACCACTTCCGCACCCCCGACCTGGAGGTTCACCACCACGATGTCCTCGATGTTCCAGAGCCGCGCATTCGGCGCCGTCCTGACCGCAGCCATCGTCGGCCTGACCGCCGCGACGGCCTACATCCATCTCGGCCTCGGTGGCCTCCTCTTCACGCTCAACGGGCTCGGCTACCTCGGCCTGGCGGCGCTGATCGTGATCGGTGCCGCGACGCCGATGCCGATCGTCCAGCGCTTCAGCTGGTTCCCGCGCGTCGCGCTCATGGGCTACGCGGCGATGACCATCGCCGGCTATCTGATCATGGGCCCGTACTTCACCCTCGGCTTCATCGCCAAGGGCATCGAGGTCGCTCTCATCGCGCTCCTGATCGTCGACATCTTCCGGGTCTACGGGAGCCCGATGGCCATGGTCCGCACCGCGCTCGACTCGGTCGCCTCGATCCTCCCGGATCGGTTCCGCCCGACCGCGGCGTAATCAGCGACAACGAACCATCGAGGGGTGGGCCGCGTTCGGCGGTTCACCCCTCCGTCATGCCTAGACCAGCTTGTGCTCCACCGCGTACAGGGCGGCCTGGGTGCGCGAGGCGAGGCCGAGCTTGCCGAGGATGTTCGAGACGTGGGTCCGGGCCGTGCGCTCGGTGATCCCCAGCTCGTAAGCGATCTCCTTGTTGGAGGCGCCCTTGGCGAGCTGTGAGAGGACCTCCTTCTCGCGGCCTGTGAGCGGCTCGACCGGCTCGGCCTCCTTGCGCTGCCGCATGCGCTGGGCGAGGAGGCGGGAGACGGCCGGATCCAGGTGGACCTCGCCGTTGTAGGCGGCGCGGATGGCCTGCGCGACCTCCTCCGCCTCGGCGTCCTTGAGGAGGTAGCCGGACGCGCCGGCCTCGAGGGCCGAGGTGACCTTCTCCTCCTCGATGAACGAGGTCACGGCGACGATCTCGATCTCGGGATGGGCCTGCTTGATGGCGCCGATCGCCTCGAGCCCGCCCATCTCGGGCATGAGGAGGTCCATGAGGATGACGTCCGGGACGAGCCGATCGGCGGCGGCGACGCCCTCGCGGCCGTTCTCCGCCTCGCCCACGACGTCGAAGTCCTTCAGCAGCTCCAGGAAGCCGCGCAGGCCACGCCGCACGACAGCGTGGTCGTCCACGAGGAGCACCCGAATCGGCCCGTCTTCGTCAGTCACGCTGTCGGTCCCCTGCATCTCATGTGGTTCATCCGGCAGCCCCTCGGCGCCGCGCGCGCGGGAAGTATGCACCAGCGCGTAGACCCGCTCGGGCTCCGGCACGTCGCGCAGCCGTTGCGTCCCGAGGTCCCGGAGGATGGTCCCCGCGGGGAGCGCGCCGTTGAGCTCATCGACCGTGGTGGCGGCCAGGAGCGTCTCGCCGCCATTGGCCAGGCCCTGCAACCGGGCGGCGCGGAAGAGCGGGCGGCCGTAGTAGCGGTCGCCCCGATCCTCGACCTCTCCGCTGACGACCGCGATCCGGATCCGCATGCGGCCGATCGGTCCCCAGTCGTGCTCGCCGATGGCGGTCTGCAGCGCGTCGGCCGCGCCAACCGCCGAGGACGCGTCGCTGAAGCAGGCGTATGCGCCATCGCCGATCCGCTCGAAGAGCTTGCCGCCATGACGGGCCGCGGCCTCGGACACGAGCTCGTGGTAGCGCGAGAGGGCTGCGCCGGCATCGGTACCGTGCCGCTCCATCAGGCGCGTGCTGCCCTCGACGTCGGCGAAGAGGAAGGTGAGGTGGCGCGTCTCGGCCGGTGGCTGCTCCACGCGCCAAGGATACCGGTGACCGGGCCGAATGACGTATGCGCCGATCGGCGCAACTCCGCATGGCGCCCGCGACCGCAGGCCGTCGCGAGAAGCGGGCAAGCGGTGCAGGATCGTGACCATCACACGGAAAGGAGGTTGACCGATGCATCCACTAGGCGCACTGATGCTGGCCCAGGCAATCGAGGACGAGCGCGAGGCCGTGTTCGGTCGCCGCCGAAATCGGCCGGCCGCCGAGGCCACGCCAGCCCGCGAGAGCAAGCCGGGCCCGTGGTCCGCGATCCTTCGGTTCCCCCGCTTCGGACTCGCCGACGCGAGGGGCTAACGCCACACCAATCACCCACGCGCCCGGGCATGCAGCCCGGGCGTCGTCGTGTCCGCGCCGCGAGACTATCCTCGCGGCGTGACTCGCCCGACCCTCTCCGGCACCCCTGACGCGGTCCCCACGGTGGAGCTCCGCGACCTCCTCGATGGCGGGGATCTCGACCTCATCGACCGATGGCTCGGGCAGGCGGACGTCGTCGAGATCGCGGACAAGCTCTCGCGCCTCCCGCGGGAGCAGCGGGCCGTGCCGTTCCGCCTCCTCGGACGCGATCGGGCGCTGGAGGTCTTCGAGCTGCTCGACCCATCCCTGCAGCAGGAGCTGCTCGAGGGCCTGCGCGAGACGAACATCCGGCAGCTCTTCGAGGAGATGGACCCGGACGACCGGGCGCGGCTGACCGAGGAGATGCCGGCCAAGGTCGCGCGACGGCTCCTCGCCGGCCTCTCGCCAAACGAGCGCCGCCTGACCTCGACGCTGCTCGGGTACCCCGAGGACTCGGCCGGTCGACTCATGTCGCCGGAGGTCGCCAGCCTGCGCGCGACGATGAGCGCCGGGGAGGCGCTCGACCGCCTGCGTCGCATCGGCCGCTCGGCCGAGACGATCTACGCCCTGCCGGTGACCGACGACCACCGGCGGCTCGTCGGAGTCCTCGGCCTTCGCGACCTGGTGCTGGCCGATCCGGGGACGCCGGTCGGCGACCTGATGGACACCGAGATCTACTCCGCGCGCGTCGACACGGACCAGGAGGAGGCCGCACGCCTCATGCGGGAGGCGGACCTCCTGGCCCTCCCGATCGTCGACAGCGAGGATCGCCTCGTCGGCATCGTCACCGTCGACGACGCGATGGAGGTCCTCGAGGAGGAGGAGACCGAGGACGTCGCTCGCGCCGGCGGTGCCGAGCCGCTCGGCCGCCCGTACATGGCCACCTCCATCCTGCAGATCGCCCGATCGCGGGTCGTGTGGCTCCTGTTCCTCATCGTCGCCGCCACGCTCACCGTCAACGTGCTCAGCCTGTTCGAGCGCACTCTCAACGAGGTCGTGACGCTGGCGCTGTTCATCCCGCTCGTCATCGGCACTGGCGGCAACACCGGCTCACAGGCGGCGACGACGGTGACCCGCGCCATCGCCGTCGGGGAGGTCCGCTTCGATGACCTCGGCGTCGTCGTGCTGCGGGAGGCACGGGTAGGCCTCCTGCTCGGGGCGATGCTCGGACTCCTCGCCCTCGGCCCGGCCTGGTTCTTTGTCGGTCAGGACATCGCCATCGTGGTCAGCCTGACGCTCCTGGCGGTCTGCACCCTCGCGGCCCTCGTGGGGTCTCTTCTCCCACTGGTCGCGCGACGCGTCGGCGTCGACCCCGCCGTCATGAGCGCGCCATTCATCACCACGCTCGTCGACGCCACGGGCCTGGTGCTCTACTTCCTCATCGCGCGGGCGGTCCTCGGCCTGTGACCGAGCCGGAGCGCTGCGCCTGGGCGCTGAGCGATCCGCTCTATGTCGCCTATCACGACGAGGAATGGGGCGTGCCGATCCGCGATCCGCATCACCTCTTCGAGCTGCTCTGCCTCGAGGGCGCGCAGGCCGGCCTGGCGTGGATCACGATCCTGCGCAAGCGCGATGGCTATCGGGCCGCGTTCGACGGCTTCGACGCCAGCCGCATGGCGGCGTACACCGATGCCGATCGCGAGCGCCTGATGGCCGACGCGGGCATCGTCCGGAACAGGGCCAAGATCGACGCGTTCATCGGGAATGCGCGCGCCTTCGGCGAGGTGGCCGACTTCAGCGACCTGGTCTGGTCGTTCGTCGGCGGCCGGACACTTCAGAACCGGTGGCGACGAGACGGCGACATTCCGCCGGAGACCACCGAGTCGGCCGCGATGTCCCGCGGGCTCAAGGCGGCCGGCTTCACGTTCGTCGGTCCGACGATCTGCTACGCGTTCATGCAGTCGGCCGGTCTCGTCAACGACCACCTCATCGCGTGCTTTCGCCACGCTCAGCTCGACAGCCGATGAGCTCGCGCGAACGGCGCTCGCACTGGCACGCGGCGTGCTGCTGAGCGGCCAACCGCGCCCCGTGACCCGATGAGTGCTCTCGAGCTGATCAGCCTCATAAATCAGGTCCTCTTCGTCGGCCTCTTCGTGGCCGTTCTGTGGCACGCCCTGTGGCATCCCTCGCGTGCGGCGTGGGACACGGTCCTCCTCTTCGGCTCGATCGCCGCGGTTGTGCTCATCACGCGGATCGCAACGCTTCTCGGCGTGGCAAGCCAGCCGTGGCTGATCGGCGTCGTGCTCCTCCTCCTCAATGTCGCGCCGTTCGCGATGATCCGGCTCGTCGACGACTTCAGCCGCACTCCACGCTGGGCCGTCCCCGCCGGTGCCATCGCCTTCGCGATCGTCGGGGCCCTCGGCTTCGTCGCCTTCACGAGCGCCCCTGAGGCGTATGAGCTGGTCACCATCGCCTGGTTCACCATCGTCGGCGGGTATGCGGCGTTGGCGTTCAGCCGCGCAGCGCTCGCGGCGCAGGGGATCACGCGGCGCCGGCTCGGCGCGGTCGCCATCGGCGCCGTGCTCTTCATCGGCGCCATCGTGATCGTCTTCATGTCCGCCCTCTTCCCGGGCATCGACCTCGGCATGCCGGTGCAGCTGGTTCTCCTGGTCGCCGTGATCGGCTTTTTCGTCGGCTTCGCCCCGCCGGCCTGGGTGCGACGGGCGTGGCGCGAGCCCGACCTGCGGCGATTCCTCGAGAGCTCGATGCACCTCGCCGCGGTGCCCGATGAGCAACGCGTGGTGATGGAGCTCCAGACCTCGGCCGCCACCGCCTTCGGGGCGAATGGCGCGGCGATCGGGATCGCTGACGCGCACCGGCCGGTGATGCGCTACCTCGACCGAAGCGGTGCGTGGGCGGAGTACCCGGTCGACTCGTTCATCGGCGGTCGAGCCTTCGCGAAGCAGCGGCGTATCGTGGCAACCGATGCCGGGGCGGACGACCCGGACAATGCGAACGTCTACAGCCGGAATGCGGCGAACACCGTCATCGCCGCGCCCATCACGATCGAGGATCGACGCATCGGCGTCCTGACCGTCTACGCCGAGCGCGCGCCGATCTTCGTCGAGGACGACCTCTGGCTGCTGGAGCTCCTGGCCGACCAAGTCGCCGTCCTGCTCGAGGCCCGCGCCCATGCCGCGGACGAGGCCGACCTGCGGGCCCGGGAGGACTCCGCCCGCCTCAAGGAGGAGTTTCTGTCGGCAGCCGCGCACGACCTGCGAACCCCGCTCACCGTCGTCCTCGGACAGGCGGAGCTCCTCGAGCGGCGGCTGGAGCGCGACCCAACGGCACCGATCGACCCCGCCGGCATCTCTCGCCTCGCGCGGGAGGCGCGGCGCCTGCGCGATCTGGTCGGCGAGCTGCTCGACGCCCAGCGTCTCGAGCTCGGTGGCGTGGCCGTCGAGAGCGTGCCGACCGACCTGCGCGATGTGGTCGAAGGTGTCCAGGCCCGTCTCCACGAGCGCGGGATCGACCTGAAGACGAAGCTGCCCGCGGAGCCGGTCACGGTCTCGGTCGACCCGGCGCGCCTCGGCCAGGTGCTCGACAATCTCGTCGAGAACGCCCTGAAGTACACCTCCAGCGGCGAGCTGCCGGAGCTTGGCCTGGAGCCGGTCGACGGAGAGGCCCGACTCTCGGTGACGGACCGCGGGATCGGTATCCCCGAGGGCGAGCGAGAGCGGATCTTCGACCGCTTCTACCGCGGGTCGAACGTCCAGAGCGTGACCGACACCGGGATTGGCCTGGGCCTCTACATCTGCCGCCGCATCGTCGAGGCCCACGGTGGTCGGATCTGGGTCGAGCAGACGCCCGCCGGCGGCAGCAGGTTCATCGTCGCCCTCGCCCTGCCGCAGTACCGTCCGTTGCCGTCCAGGCTGACCCCGCGATCACTGATCCGCCGGAGCCGGCGCCGCCGCTCGGCGCGGAGCATCCGCCGCTCGGCATGGAGGGGGCCGCGGATGCCTGACCTGCGCGTGCTGGTCGTCGACGACGAGCCCGACATCCGGGCCACGGTCTCGGCCATGCTCGAGATCGAGGGCTACGACGTGGCCGAGGCCGCAAACGGCGCCGATGCGCTGCGCGAGATCGACGAGCGGCCACCGGACGTCATCCTGCTCGACATGCGCATGCCCGTCCTCGATGGGTGGGGGTTCGCGGCCGAGCTGCGGCGGCGCGGCCACCGCACGCCGATCGTGGTGATGACCGCAGCGCGCGACGCCGCCCACTGGGCCTCCGAGATCGCCGCGTCGACGTTCGTGGCCAAGCCATTCGGCTTCGATGACCTCGCCCGCGCCATGGAGCACGTGCGGCAATCGCACTGACCCGGCAGCCGGTCAGGTGGCCAGGGACGGGTCCCGCTCCCAGCCGTGGCCCCCGTAGCCGAGGAATCGCGTCGGCCTGAGCACGATTGCCTGCGAGTAGACCTCCGCGAAGCGCTGCGCGGTGAGCCCCGCTCGGTGGAGCAGCTCGCGGTACTTGGCCCCGAAACCAGCGG
>CAWBOA010000007.1:0-81678 GCA_963790255.1 uncultured Chloroflexia bacterium
CGGTCTCGTCGAGGGGCCCGGGGGTCTCCCCTTCGCCGTCCGGGTCCTCGCCCTCGGTGTCGCCGTCCGGCTCCTCGCCGTCCGGGTCCTCGTTCGGGACGTTCGTCTGGGACTTGTCGTCGTCTCCCTGCGGGCGCGTCTCGATGGCCTCGCCGTCGTCGGCGGGGCCTTCCCACCCGGGGATGCCGGGAAGCACCTGAGTCCGGCGCTGCCAACTAGAGGTCCGAGCCGGGGTCCGGCTCACGCTTTCGTCCGGAGCCTGCCCCTCCGGCGGCTCGGTGCCGCCGGTCGACGCGGGGCCGGACCCCGGCCGGGCCCGCCGTCGGTGGCCCTCAGTAGGGCGCCCACTACCCGTTCTTCTGTTCGTCACGTCTACCGGGTCGATCGGCTGACCAGCGCCTTGGACCGCGCCGGGCAAGCCCGATATCTTCGGCGCAGTTATTTCCGTGGCCGGCGGGGAGGACTCCGCCTTGCCACGGATGCCGGTGACCAGCACAAGGGAGCAGATCGCGGCCACGACTGCGAACACGTAGAACGGCCGCTTGTGCTTGGCGCTCACCGAGAGAACCCTCCTTGTGGACCCGAGATCCTCGCCCCGCAACCGGGGCGCTGGCCCAGTTTTACGGAACTCGAGGGGTCTTGGTCCGGCCGCGGCAGCAATTAGTCATGAATGACCAGACCGGTACTAGACCGGTGGTCTGATCCAGGCCGATTTCAGGCCGATTTCTTCTTCTTCGCCTCGGGCTCGCGCGGCACCATGGTGGGCGCACGTCGTCGTCGACCACCTCGCGGGTGACGATCACCTTGGAGATGTCCCCCCGGGAGGGCACGTCGTACATGACGTGCAGCAGGACCTCCTCGATGATCGCGCGCAGACCGCGGGCACCGGTGCCCCGCATCATCGCCAGGTCGGCCATCGCCTCGATCGGCGTCGTCGGTGAACTCGAGCTCGACGCCGTCGATCTCGAAGAGCTTCTGGTACTGCTTGATCAGCGCGTTGCGGGGCTCGGTGAGGATCTGCACCAGCGCCTCGTGGTCGAGCTTGTCGACGGTCGCGATCAGCGGGAGGCGGCCGATGAACTCGGGGATCAGGCCGAACTTGAGCAGGTCCTCGGGGCGCACCTCGGCGAGCAGGTCCTCGGCCGCGCGCTCGGCCTGGCTGCGCAGCTCCGCGGTGAAGCCGAGGGTCTTCTTGCCGACCCGCTGCTCGATGATGTGCTCGAGCCCGGAGAAGGCGCCGCCGACGATGAACAGGATGTTCGTGGTGTCGATCTGGATGAACTCCTGGTGCGGGTGCTTGCGGCCGCCCTGCGGCGGCACCGAGGCGGTGGTGCCCTCGAGGATCTTCAGCAGCGCCTGCTGCACGCCCTCGCCGGAGACGTCGCGGGTGATCGACGGGTTCTCCGCCTTGCGGGCCACCTTGTCGATCTCGTCGATGTAGATGATGCCGGTCTCGGCCTTCTTGACGTCGTAGTCGGCGGCCTGGATCAGCTTGAGCAGGATGTTCTCGACGTCCTCACCGACGTAGCCGGCCTCGGTGAGCGCGGTGGCGTCGGCGATCGCGAACGGCACGTTGAGCATCCGGGCCAGGGTCTGGGCGAGGTAGGTCTTGCCGCAGCCGGTGGGGCCGATCACCAGGATGTTGGACTTGGCGACCTCGACGGCCTCGTCCTTGGTGTGCTTGCCCGCACCGGCTGCAGCCCGGCCTGCACCCGCTTGTAGTGGTTGTAGACCGCGACGGCCAGCGACTTCTTGGCCTGCTCCTGGCCGACGACGTAGGAGTTGAGGAAGTCGAAGATCTCCTTCGGCTTGGGCAGCTCCTCGAGGCCGACCTCAGTGCCCTCGCTGAGCTCCTCCTCGATGATCTCGTTGCAGAGGTCGATGCACTCGTCGCAGATGTAGACACCGGGGCCCGCGATGAGCTTCTTGACCTGCTTCTGGCTCTTTCCGCAGAAAGAGCACTTCAGCAGGTCGCCTCCGTCACCGATGCGCGCCACGGGCGGCCCTCCTCAGAAGTGGTGCTACAGGTTCGCGAACCCTCCGACGGTACCCCGAGCCGCCCCCGATGGGGGGACGACACGGAGCTGACGGCGGGCCACGGGTCGGTCGGGGTCGGCCAGCGCCGGGGCGGCCTTGCGCGACTCGATCACCGCGTCGATCAGCCCGTACTCGACGGCCTGCTCGGCGGTCAGGATCTTGTCGCGCTCGATGTCGCGGCTCACCTGCTCGACGTCGCGGCCGCTGTGGTCGCTGATCATCTTCTCGAGGAGCTCGCGCATCCGCAGGATCTCGTTGGCCTGGATCTCGATGTCGGAGGTCTGCCCGAACGTGCCCTCGGTGTAGGGCTGGTGGATGAGGATCCGGCTCGTCGGCAGCGCCAGCCGCTTGCCCGGGCTGGCGCGAGGCGAGGTCCTTCATGGTCGGCGCGTAGCGCTCCATGAAGCGCTCGCCGGCGTCGTTGACGAGAAAGCCGCCCTCGCCGCGCATCGCCTCGGAGAGCAGGAAGCCGAGCTTGTACATCCGGTCGGGTGGAACTGGAAGAACTCCATGTCCTCCAGCGGCAGGCCCCGGCGGACGGGATCGCCATCGCCGTCGCCGGTGAGGGTGTGGGCGTTCGAGGTGACCTTGAAGACCTTCCGTAGCCGCCGGTGGCGAAGAGCACGGCCCTGGCCCGGAAAGCGTGGAGCTCGGTGGTGGCGATCTGGAGGCGACGACGCCGCTCACGCGGCCGCCGGCCGTCCGGCAGCGCGAGGTCGAGCGACCTGGTACTCGTCGAAGAAGGTCGACGTCGCGCCGGATGCACTGCTGGAAGAGGGTCTGGAGGATGGCGTGCCCGGTCCGGTCGGCGGCGAAGCAGCTGCGCCGCACCGGGCCCTCGCCGTAGTTGCGGGTGTGCCCGCCGAAGCGGCGCTGGTTGATGAGCCCGTCGGGCGTGCGGTCGAACGGCAGGCCCAGGTGCTCGAGGTTGATGATCGTCTCGACCGCGTCGCGGCACATGACCTCGGCAGCGTCCTGGTCGACGAGGTAGTCGCCGCCCTTGACCGTGTCGAACCAGTGCCACTCCCAGTGGTCCTCCTCGGTGTTGCCGAGCGCGGCGCACACCCCGCCCTGCGCGGCACCGGTGTGGCAGCGGACGGGTACAGCTTGCTGATGACGCCGATGCGGGCCTCCGGCCCGAGCTCCTTCTTCAGCTCGAGGGCGGCGTACAGGCCGGCGCCGCCGGCGCCGACCACGACCGCGTCCATCTCGTGCACCCGGGTCGGCGGGATCGCCGCGCCGCCGGTGACGAGCGTCACGAGAACGGGCCGACCGGCGGCGCGCGTCCGGGTCGAAGAAGGCGATGACCGCCATGCCGAGCACGAGCCAGATGCGCGCTGATCGCGAGCAGCATGCCGACGAGCAGGCCGCGCGCCGTCCGGTTGGCAACGTAGTCGCCGATGACGACGCGCGCGCCGTTCGCGCCGTGGACGAAGCCAGGACGAGGAGCAGCAGGTCGTAGATGCGCCAGAACGGCGTCCCCCATCGGCTCTGGACGAAGGCGAAGTCGATCTCGCCGCCGGTGAGCTCCACGAGCACGTGCATGATGAACATGTGGCCGAGCGCCAGGAGCACGAGCACCAGGCCGCTGAAGCGCATGAAGTACCACCAGAAGCGCTCGCGGCCGGACGCCTCCGGCTTCGGTCGGGCGGCGCGCGACGGGTTCGTGTAGATGCGCGCGGGCGGCGGCGGCGGTGGTCATCGGCTCAGCGCCCACGGCGAGAACGGCCGCAGCATGATGCAGCGACAGCGGGATCATCGCCACGATCGTGGCGCGATGACGCCGTAGGTAGCGGCGCGGTAGTAGACGGTCAGCGCGGGCCAGAAGTCCATGGCGATGACCCGCAGGCCGTTCAGCGCGTGATAGACGAGCGCCGCCATCAGGACCACCTCGCCCAGGCGCGCGGGCAGGTTCTTGAAGAGGCCGACGGCGGCGTCGTAGACCTCCGGGCCGAAGAGCACGGTCGAGGTCTCGACGATGTGCATGAAAGGTAGAGGAGCACACCGAGCCCGCTGGCACGGTGGCCGAACCAGGCCAGCTGCGCCCATGAGACGCGGTAGCCGAACAGGTTGATCACGTCGGTGCGGCCTTCCTCCACGGGGCACCGCCGACGGTGCGCGGCGCGACCTAGCGGCGGCCGATTCTATCGCGCGGCGCGCCGGCGACTCGCTCGGCGACGGCCGCGCCGAACTCGCGGGTGCCGGCCGTGCCGCCGAGGTCGTAGGTCACCGTCGTGCCCTCGGCGATGACGTCGCGCACGGCCGACTCGACCGCATCGGCCGCATCGGTCTCGCCGAGGTGGCGCAGCATGAGCGCGCCCGACAGGATCAGGGCCGTCGGGTTGGCCTTGTTCTGGCCCGCGTACTTCGGCGCCGAGCCGTGGACCGGCTCGAAGACGGCCGCCTTCTCGCCGATATTCGCGCCGGGCGCCACGCCGAGCCCGCCGACGAGGCCCGCGGCCAGGTCGGAGACGATGTCGCCGTACAGGTTCGGCAGGACGAGCACGTCGTACAGCTCCGGCTTCTGGACGAGCTGCATGCACATGTTGTCGACGATGCGGTCCTCGAACTCGACCCGCCGGCGTACTCGGCGGCGACCTGCTGGCAGCACTCCAGGAAGAGGCCGTCGGACAGCTTCATGATGTTCGCCTTGTGGACGGCGGTGACCTTGCGCCGGCCGTTCTTGACCGCGTACTCGAAGGCGTAGCGCGCGATCCGCTGCGACGCGGCACGCGTGATGATCTTGATGCTCTCGGCGGCGTCCGGACCGACGCGATGCTCGATCCCGGCGTACAGGTCCTCGGTGTTCTCGCGCACGATGATGAGGTCGACGTCCTCGTAGCGCGACTCGACGCCCGCCATCGTCCGGGCGGGCCGCACGTTGGCGTACAGCTCCAGCGCCTGGCGCAGCCCGACGTTGACCGATCGGAAGCCGGAGCCGACGGGCGTGGTGATCGGTCCCTTGAGCGCGATCCCGTTCGCGCGGATCGACTCGATGACGCGGTCCGGGCAGCGGCGTCCCCTCGGTCGGCGATGGTGGCCTCGCCGGCCCGCTGGACGTCCCACTCGAAGCCGATGCCGGTCGCCTCGAGCACCCCCGTGGTTGCCTCGGCCAGCTCCGGGCCGATCCCGTCACCGGGGATGAGCGTGACGGTGTAGCTCATCGGATCACCTCGTCGTGTGGCCGGTCAAAGCGCCGGCGTGCGGGCCCCAAGTGTAGGGATGCCGGCCCTCATCGGCATGCGGCGATATCGATGATCCGACGGTGGCCCGCCACGGGTCAGTGCTCGAGCTCCGCGAGGCGCTGGGTGACGAGCTCGTTTCCGGCGGTCACGGCGTGCGGGCTGCCGGTCACGGCCTCCAGGAAGGCCGGGCGCGGCAGCCGGAAGGCGGCGACGGGCTCGAGGGCCGCGACCGATGCCGTCCGCGGTCGATCGGAGAGGAGCGCGATCTCACCGAAGCCATCGCCCCCTCCGAGCGTCGCCTCTCGATGGCCGTCGTGCACGATCTCGACGCTGCCGGACTCGATGAGGTAGAAGCAGTCTCCCGGCTCGCCCTGGGAGATGATCCGTTCGCCGACGGCAAAGGCGACCGGATCGAGGCTCCGGGCAAGCTGCTCGAGCGCCGTCAGCGGAAGCGGGGCGAACATCCCGAAGCGGCGCATGGCGGCAAGCTCCCGTTCGGGGAGGACGGCGGACGCTTCCGCTCGGCGCACACCGGCGAACCCCAGCAGCGCAAGGACCGGGAGGACGAGGCCGGTGATGATGAGCGCGCCGGGCAGCCCGACGCTGGCGACGAGGACCGGCGCCGCGAGCGCACCGCCGGCCAAACCGAAGCCAACCAGGCTCTGAAGCACACCGAAGACGCGGCCGCGCACCTCGTTTGGGACGCAGCGGGCCAGGAGCGTGTATCCGGCCACATCGATCGAGGCATTGGCGGCGCCGATGATGCCAGCCATCACGAATGCCACTCCCGGGTGGGGCACGATGCCGATGACCGCAATTGGCGCGCCCCAGATGGCCAGCGAGGCGGCGAACGAGACGGACAGGCTGCGCCCGACGAGGAGCGACATCGCGAGCGCGGCCCCCACGAGGCCGCCGGCGCCGATCGGCCGCGTTCAGGTAGCCGACCCCCGCCTCGCCGATCCCGAGCAGCTCGATCGCCGCCGACACGATGAGGACGGTCAGCAGCCCACGCACGACGACCTGGCTGATGAAGAGGCTGACCAGGAGCCCGGCCGATGGATGGGCCACGAGGGCTCGGAATCCGCCCAGGACCTGCATCAGACGGTCGCTGACGCCCTCCGCGGCCCGCCGCGCCACCGTCGCGACCTGCAGGCTCAGGACGAGGGCACGCGGCCAGGGCGTAGGCGCCGGCCGGGACGGCCAGACCGAGCACCGGGCCGCCGACCACCAGCGCGAAGCCGGCAATGGCCGGTCCGATGAGTGAGCCCGCGGCCTCGCCGAGGCTGGTAACCGCATTCCCCGCGATGAGCTCGTCGGGGGTCCGGGCCAGCGCGGGCAGCAGGGCTCGGGTGAACGCGGTGTGCTGACGCGTCAGGACCCCCTCGACGATCGTCGCGGCGACCAGGATCCCGAGCCCGAGGTTGGCCTCGATCGCCGCCGCGGCCAGCGCGACGACCGCAGCTCGACCGAGATGCAGCCCGAGGAGCACGCGTGCCGGCGAGAAGGACTCGAACACCGAGCTCAGGACCGGCCCGAACAGGCCCGAGGGAAGGGATGAGAGCATCGTGAAGACGCCGACCGCCAGGACGCCCCCGACGTCGTACGCGTACACCAGCAGCGCGACGAGGTACGCCTTCTCGGCGGCGATCCCGATGAGCCACGCCAGCTGGAGCCGGCGGAGTGAGGGGTTCGCCAGAACCTGCGCCAGCGTCGCTCGGACCTTCATGACGCCCTCGGTTCGGCCTCGCCCCACATCCCGCAACGATACTGCCTACAATCGTCGCGTCCCACGAGCCGGCTGCTGCCCGAAGCGAGCGCGCGCCGGTGCCCAGAGAGCTGATCAGGAGTGCGGCGTGAAGCTCCAGGAGTACCGCTCGAAGGAGATCCTCGCCCGCCACGGCGTGCCGCTGCTTGCCGGCGAGACGGCGACGACGCCCGAGGAGGCGCGGGCCGCGGCCGAGCGGATCGGCGGACCGGTGGTCGTCAAGGCACAGGTTCTCGTCGGCGGCCGCGGGAAGGCCGGCGGCGTGAAGCTGGCCGCGACGCCGGAGGAGGCGGAGGGGCGAGCGCGCGAGATCATCGGCCTCGACATCAAGGGGACGACCGTCAAGACCGTGCTGGTGGCTCCGGCCGCGGAGATCGCGACCGAGGCGTACCTGGGCCTCATCCTCGACCGCGCGGCGAAGGCCATCACCGTCATCGCCTCGGCCGAGGGCGGGATCGACATCGAGGAGACGGCGAAGACGAACCCTGACGCCATCCTCCGCCTCCGGCTTCACCCGCTCATCGGGCTGCAGGAGCACCAGGTGCGGCGCATCGGCTTCTTCCTCGGGGTGCCGGCCGAGCTGCGCAAGGACTTCGCCACGATCATGCGCGGCCTGTACGACGCCTTCGTCGGCGCCGATGCCGACCTCGCCGAGATCAACCCACTGGTCGTGACCGACGACGGCCGGCTCCTGGCGCTGGACGCCAAGATCGTTCTGGACGACTCGGCGCTTCCCCGACACCCCGACCTCGAGGCGATGCGCGACCTCAATGAAGAGGAACCGTCCGAGATCGCGGCGCGCGAGGCCGGCATCAGCTTCATCAAGCTCGACGGGACGATCGGCTGCATGGTCAATGGCGCCGGGCTGGCGATGACGACCATGGACCTCGTCAAGCTGGCGGGTGGCGAGCCGGCGAACTTCCTTGACATCGGCGGCGGCGCCAAGGCCGATCGGGTGGCCGCGGCCTTCCGCATCATCCTGGACGACCCGAACGTGCGGGCCATCCTCATCAACATCTTCGGCGGCATCACCCGTGGCGACGAGGTCGCCCGCGGCATCGTCGAGGCGCGCTCGCAGCTGACTCGAGAGGTGCCGATGGTGGTCCGCATCGTCGGCACGAACGCCGAGGAGGCGAAGCCGATCCTGGCGGAGGCGAACCTCATCACGGCCGAGTCGCTCGACGACGCCGCGGCCAAGGCCGTGGCGGCCGCAGGAGGCGTGGGGTGAGCGTCCTCGTCAACGCCGATACCCGGCTCCTCGTCCAGGGCATCACCGGCCGCGAGGGGGATTTCCACTCGACGGCCATGCTCGAGTACGGCACGAACATCGTGGCCGGCGTCACGCCTGGCAAGGGCGGCCAGTCCGCCCTGGACGGCCGCGTGCCGGTCTACGACACCGTGGCCGAGGCGGTCGAGCAGACCGGTGCCAATGCGTCGTGCATCTTCGTCCCGGCCGCCTTCGCGCCCGACGCCATGCTCGAGGCGGCCGATGCCGACGTCCCGCTCGTCATCTGCATCACCGAGGGCATCCCCGCTCTCGACATGCTGCGGGTCCACCACGTCATGCGGAGCAAGGGGGTTCGCCTCATCGGACCGAACTGCCCCGGCCTGACGTCCGTCGGCGAGGCGAAGGTCGGGATCATCCCCGGCAACATCCACGCATCCGGCTCCGTCGGGCTGGTCAGCCGCTCGGGCACCCTGACCTACGAGGTGGTGCAGGCCATGACCGATGCGGGAATCGGTCAGACCACCTGCCTCGGGATCGGAGGAGACCCGATCATCGGCACGAGCTTCATCGACGCGCTCGACCTCTTCAACCAGGACCCCGAGACTCAGGCGATCGTGATGATCGGCGAGATCGGCGGTGAGGAGGAGGAGAAGGCAGCCGCCTTCTGCGCGCGCGAGGTGTCGAAGCCGATGGCGGCCTTCATCGCCGGCCGAACCGCCCCGCCCGGGCGCCGGATGGGCCATGCGGGGGCGATCATCTCGTCGGGCGGTGGCGGGACGGCCGAGTCCAAGCGCACCGCGCTGGTCGAGGCCGGCATCCGGGTCGCCGACTCCCCCTCCGACATCCCACGGCTCCTGCGCGACGCCGGCGTCCGCTGACGCGTCAGTCCGCCCCTTCGTCTCCGAACTTCACGAGCAGCGGAACGAGCTCGAGCTCACTGGCGCGCTCATCGAGCCGGCGCGGCGGGCTGCCGATGATTCGCACGATGCCGAATCCCTCCTCGGTGGCGATCGCGTAGATCACCAGGCGGCTCGCCTCGTCGGTGCCGGGCTGGGCAACCAGGACGAGCTCCAGCGCGCGGCCCGACGGCAGCACGAGCTCTCGCTCCGTGATCTCCTCGATGACGAGCGAGCCACCCGAGACCGGGGCCCATCCGTTGCGGTCGAGCCAGCGCCGGATCGGCTCACCGCCCTCGGGCTGCGGAACGGCGACGGGACCCGTCGCCCACACCTCGAGCATCGACTTACCGTCGTCCTGGACCGGTGGCTGGGCAAGGACGCCGCTGACGGTGGACACCGGCTCGAAGTCGGGCGGCACGGTGAGCCACAGGTCGCCCTCATCCGAGGCGATGGTCGTCCAACCCTGGGGCACATCCGGGCGAGCCAGCGTCGCGGGGACGGTCGGTGCCGGCGCGCCGCAGGCGGCGACCGCGACGGCCATAAACAGCAGCCACAACGCACGCCCCTCGGTCCGCATGACGTCCTCCGTGGGAGCTGACGTGTGGCCGGCGCATCATGCGCCACGCGGGCCCTCACGTCGACGAGTGCGTCGCACACGGCGCATGCGCTCGCACGCTCCGCAGCTGCTGCGCGACGCGGCGTGCGCTAGCCCCCTCGAAACAGGACCAGCTCCTGGATGATGCCGATGTCCTCGATGGGCTCGGCCGGTGGGCGGCCGTGACCGCCGAATTCGAGCAGCGCATAGCCCGAGCCGGTATCGATCACCGTGACGATCGTCCAGAAGTCGCTTGACCCCGCGCGATAGGCGGTCGTCAGCTCGAGGGCCGGTCCGGCCGGCAGCAGCAGCTCGCGTCGTTCGACCTGGCCGATGGTCACGTCGACCTGGTGGCCCGTCAGGGCCCCGGACCGCTCAACCCACTCGAATGCCGACTCGCCACCGGTGGGCTGCGCAAGACTGAGCGGACTCGTGGCCATCAGGAGGAACGGGTCGGCCACCTCATCGGTGATGCGGCTCCCCGAGATGAGGTCGCTCACATGGGCGATGTTCATGTCGGGCGGCACGACGAGATCGATGAGATCCCGCTCGCTGGTGATCGTTCGCCAGTGCTCCGGGACGGAGGGCCGAGGCGGTAGCGTCGGCTCCTCCGAAGCCGTCGCGCATGCGGCCAGGAATGCGACGACGGCGAGTGCCGCCATTGGCCGCGTCATTCTCGGCGGTCGGCCTGCAGGAGCTCCCAGAGGACCCCGTTGAGCGTGCGCGGATGGACGAAGGCGACCGTGCCGTGCGCTCCGGGCCGCGGTTCGCGGTCGATGAGCTCGGCCTCGGCGGCGGCGAGCGCCTCGAGGGAGGCCGGAAGGTCATCGGTCAGGAAGCAGACGTGATGGAGCCCCTCGCCATGCGACGCGAGGAAGCGGGCGACGCCGCTCTCGTCGTCCATCGGCTCGACGAGCTCGAGCCGTGCGGCCGAATCGGGGCCGGTCGGCAGGAAGCAGAGGCGCACGCGCTGCGGCTCGAAGGTCATCGGCGGGACTTCGGGCTCGAGGCCGAAGAGCGACCGATAGCGCGGCAGGGCCTCCTCGATCGAGGCCACCACGATGGCGACGTGATGGATCGGTCCGGCGCTCACGGCCGATGCTCGCCCCATACGCGGCGCAGGGCATGGGCGATCTCGCCGAGCGTGACGTCGGCCTCCACCGCAGCCCGGATGTGCGGGAGCACGTTCTCGGTGCCTGCGGCCGCCGCCTCCAGCCCCGTCACCGCAGCCTCCGCGCCCGCAGCGTCACGGCGCGCGCGAATGGCGCGGGTCCGCTCGACCTGGCGGGCCTCGAGCTCGGGATCGATGATCTGGGGTGCCGGGCGTTGCTCGTCCCCCTCGTCCGCGAAGGCATTGACGCCGACGACGATCCGCTCGCCGGCCTCGACGGCGCGCTGCACCTCGTAGGCGGCATCACCGATCGCGTCGGGCTGGTAGCCATCGGCCAGCGCGACCAGGGTGCCGCCGAGGTCGTCGATGTGGCGCAGCTCGGCCATGGCGCGATCGAAGAGCGACGCGGTGAGCGTCTCGACGTAGTACGAGCCCGCCAGCGGGTCGACCGTGGCCGCTACACCCGACTCGTGATACAGCACTTGTTGCGTTCGAAGGGCCAGGCGAGCCGTCTCCGGAGTCGGCAGCCCGAGCGCCTCGTCGAGCGCGTTGGTGTGCAGCGACTGCGTCCCGCCGAGAACGGCGGCGAGTGCCTGGACCGTCGTGCGCACGACGTTGACGTCGGGCTGCTGGGCGGTGAGCGTCGAGCCCCCGGTCTGAACGTGGAACCGCATCGCCTGGCTCCGCGGGTTCGTCGAGCCAAACCGATCGCGCGCCACGGTGGCCCAGACCCGCCGCGCCGCGCGGAACTTGGCGGCCTCCTCGAGCAGGTCGTTGTGCGCGGCAAAGAAGAAGGAGAGGCGTGGCGCGAGCTCGTCGAACGAGAGGCCGGCGGCGAGGGCCGCATCGGCGTAGGCGATGGCGTTGGCGACCGTGAATGCGATCTCCTGCACGGCCGTCGCCCCTGCCTCGCGGATGTGATAGCCGCTGATGCTGATCGTGTTCCACGCCGGCAGCTCGGTGTGGCAGTAGGCGAAGGTGTCGGTCACCAGCCGCATCGAGGCCTCGGGTGGATAGATGTAGGTCCCGCGGGCGATGTACTCCTTGAGGATGTCGTTCTGGATCGTGCCGCGCAGCCGATGCGGATCGGCGCCCCGTCGTCGGGCCACGACCTCGTAGAGGATGAGCAGGATCGCCGCCGTCGCGTTGATGGTCATCGAGGTCGAGACCTCGACTGGATCGATCCCGTCCAGCAGGATCTCCATGTCCGCGATCGAGTCGATCGGCACGCCGACGCGACCGACCTCGCCGGCGACGGCCGGATCGTCGGAGTCGTAGCCCATCTGGGTCGGCAGGTCGAACGCGACGCTCAGCCCGGTCTGGCCGCGATCGAGGAGGTATCGGAAGCGCCGATTCGTCTCCTCGGCCGACCCGAAGCCGGCGTACTGGCGCATCGTCCAGCTCCGCCCGCGGTAGCCATCGGGATGGATGCCCCGCGTGTACGGGAAGGCGCCGGGTTCGCCAAGGACGGTGGAGGGGTCGAAGCCCGCGAGGTCGGATGGACCGTAGACCGGCGCGATCTCGACGCCGGAGGTGGACCGAAACGAAGGCGCCTCCGGGCGCTCGGGCTCACTCATCGGTGGTCGATTGTACCGATGCCCCAGCTACTCCAGCCGCAGCAGCGAGGCGCCGGTCGCGACGGTCTGGCCGGCCGACACCGTCACCTCGATGACCGTGCCCGTCCGCGGGGCGCGGACCTCGTTCTGCATCTTCATCGCCTCGATCGTCAGGAGGGCCATCCCCTCCTCGACCTCGTCGCCGACTCCGACGGCGACGGCCACCACCAGCCCGGGGAGGGTGGCACGGACGTCCACCGGACCGTCATGCTCGCGCGCCGAGGTCTCCGCCTCGGCCAGGACCCGCTCGCGCCACGTTCTGACGGTCACGGGGATGCGGCGGCCGCGGAGCGTGACAATCCAGTCCGGCCCGGAGCCCTCCGCGAGGACCGCCTGCGCTCCATCGGGGCCGACGAGGCGCCCGACGCCGTGGCCGGGATCCAGCCATTCGAAGTGCCAATCGTCCGACGCGGACACGGGAAGGCCGTCGACGCGGAGCTCGATCTCGTTCATTCGCGCAGCGCCTCACGCCGGGCCAGCTCGCCCCAGGCCGAGCCGGTCGGGGCGGCGGTTGAAGCCGCCTCCACCCGCGGATTCCGGGCAAGCCTGGCGTCGAGGGCAGCGCGGGCGACGAGGGCGCGCTCGGCATCGGTGAGCGCCGGACCGTCGCCCCAGCGGTCGGCAATGAGTCCGGTGTCGTAGGCACCGGAGGCGAAGGCGGCGTCGTCGACCAGCCATCGCAGGAAGCCGGCATCGGTCTGAAGCCCACCGATGAGCGTCTCGTCGAGCGCTCGTCGCAGGCGGTCGATGGCGGCAGGACGGTCGGACGCGTGGATCATGAGCTTGGCGAGCAGGGGGTCGTACTCCGACGGCAGGTCGGTATCGGCCTCGATGCCGGCATCCACGCGGACGCCCGGACCCTGCGCCATGTGCCACGCACCGATCCGCCCGGCCGTCGGGCGGAAGCCGTCGTAGGGGTCCTCGGCGTAGAGGCGGACCTCGATGGCGTGGCCGTGGCGGGGAGCCTCCAGCAGCTCGGCCGGCAGCGCCTCCCCCGCCGCGACCCGAATCTGCCAGGCGACCAGGTCAAGGCCGGTGACGAGCTCGGTGATGCCGTGCTCGACCTGGAGCCGGGTGTTCATCTCCAGGAAGTAGTGCCCGCCCTCCGCATCGACGAGGAACTCGACCGTGGCGGCGTTGTCGAAGTCGACCGTCCGCGCCACCCGCCGAGCGCTGACTCGAACAGCGCGGCACGCAGCCGCTCGTCCACCGCGGGTGATGGCGACTCCTCGACCAGCTTCTGGTGCCGCCGCTGGACCGAGCAGTCCCGCTCGCCGAGGACGGCGAGTCCGCCATGGCGGTCGCCGAGCAGCTGCACCTCGACGTGTCGCGCCGGCGCTACCAGCCGCTCGACGTAGATCGTGCCATCGCCGAAGGCAGCGGCGGCCTCGCGCCTCGCGGCCGCCATCGCGTCGACGAGCTGATCCGGCTCGTCGACCCGACGCATGCCCCGCCCACCGCCGCCGGCAGCGGCCTTGAGCATCACGGGAAACCCGACCGCGGCAACCGGCGCCACGTCCTCCTCCAGCGCGACCGTGGTGCCGGGGACGATCGGTACGCCGGCCGCGTCCGCCGATCGCCGGGCGGCCAGTTTGTTCCCGAGGGCGGCCAGCGCCGTGGCGGGCGGGCCGACGAACGTCGAGGCCGGCATCGGCCACCGCCTGGGCGAACTCGGCGTTCTCCGACAGGAACCCGTAGCCCGGATGAATGGCCTCGGCGCCACTCCGCTCGGCGGCCGCGAGGATGGCCTCGATCGACAGGTAGGACTCCGACGGCGACGGTGGGCCGATTCGCTCGGATCGGTCGGCGGCGCGGACGTGCAGCGCGCCGGCATCCGCGTCCGAATGCACTGCGATCGGCGACGATGCCCATCTCGCGGCAGGCGCGCATGACGCGGATCGCGATCTCCCCGCGGTTGGCGACGAGGAGGCGGCGGAACGGGGGGCCGGCGCTGTCCGTGCGCAAAGACGGCGACCGGCTCAAAGGGGAATGTTGCCGTGCTTCTTCGACGGCACCGACTGCCGCTTGTTCTCGAGCATCTCGAACGCCGTCGCCACGCGGCCGCGGGTCTCCGACGGGAGGATCACCTCGTCGACATACCCGCGCGCCGCCGCGATGTACGGGTTGGCGAATCGCTCCTCGTACTCGGCGACGAGCCGGGCGCGCTCGGCATCCGGGTCCTCGGCCGCGGCGATCCCCTCCCGGAAGATGATGTTGACGGCGCCCTCGACGCCCATGACCGCGATCTCGGCCGTGGGCCACGCGAAGTTCATGTCGCCGCGCACGTGCTTGCTGCTCATGACGTCGTACGCGCCGCCGTAGGCCTTGCGCGTGATGACGGTGACCTTCGGAACGGTCGCCTCGCAGTACGCGTACAGGAGCTTCGCGCCGTGCCGGATGATGCCGCGATGTTCCTGGTCGACGCCGGGCAGGAACCCGGGGACGTCAACGAGGGTCAGGATCGGGATGTTGAAGCAGTCGCAGGTGCGGACGAACCGAGCGGCCTTGTCGGAGGCGTCGATGTCGAGGACGCCGGCAAGCACTTCAGGCTGCTGCGCGACGATGCCGACCGGCCGGCCCTCGACCCGTGCGAACCCGCAGATGATGTTGCGCGCGTAATGCTCGTGCACCTCGGTGAAGGAGCCGCGCGTCGACGATGCCGCCGATGACGGTGTGCATGTCATAGGACTGCTTCGGCGAGTCGGGCACCAGCGCGTCAAGCGCCGCGCCATCGACCGACGGCGTCGACCATTCCGCCGCGCGCGGCGGCAGATCGACGTTGTTCTGCGGCAGGTAGCCGATCAGGGTCCGCGCCAGCTCGAGCGCCTGCGGCTCGCCCGCCGCCAGGAAGTGCGCGACTCCGCTCGTCTCGTTGTGCACGCGCGCGCCGCCGAGGCCCTCGAAGTCGATCTCCTCGTGGGTCACCGTCTTCACCACGTTCGGCCCGGTGACGAACATGTAGCTCGTGCCCTCGACCATGACGACGAAGTCGGTGATCGCCGGCGAGTAGACCGCGCCACCGGCGCATGGCCCCATGACCAGCGACAGCTGCGGCACCACGCCGGACGCCAGCGTGTTGCGCAGGAAGATGTCGGCATAGCCGCCGAGGCTGACGACGCCTTCCTGGATGCGCGCGCCGCCGGAGTCGGAGAGCCCGATGATCGGCGCGCCGTTTTCGAGGGCGAGATCCATGACCTTGCAGATCTTCTCGGCGTGCGCCTCCGACAGCGATCCGCCGAACACCGTGAAGTCCTGGCTGTAGACGAAGACGAGGCGGCCATCGATGCGCCCGAACCCGGTGACGACGCCGTCGCCGAGGTATCGCTCCTCATCGAGCCCGAACTCGGTGGCGCGATGCGTGACGAACGCGTCGATCTCGGTGAAGCTGTCCTCGTCGAGCAGCAGCTCGAGCCGTTCGCGCGCCGACAGCTTGCCGCGCGCGTGCTGCTGCTCGAGCCGCTTCGCTCCCCCACCGGTGCGCGCATCGTCGCGCATGCGCTGCAGGCGCTCGAGCTTGTCGGCAGTCGACACGCGACGCACTCCTTCGAATGGCGGTGGTGGTGGGCCCGGCAGGAATCGAACCTGCGACCGTCCGGTTATGAGCCGGTTGCTCTGACCATTGAGCTACGGGCCCGCGCGGCGGGACGGTGGACAACTCCGAGTATAGACCGGCGTCTTTGCACAACGACATCGACATTTCTCCACGTTGTGGATAACCCGGATGGACCGATGCGGACGGCCGAGCCTATCATCGGTCACGTCGCCGTCGCGACATTCCACCCCGCCGAGCCGCACAAAGGTGATGCGTTGACCAAGGTAATCTCGATCGCGAACCAGAAGGGCGGGGTCGGCAAGACGACCTGCTCCATCAACCTGGGCGGTGCGCTTTCCGAGCGCGGGTATCGGGTCCTGTGCGTCGACATGGACCCGCAGGCCAACCTCACCGTCGGCCTGGGTATCTCGCTGTCCGACGTCCGTCTCTCGATGGCCGACGTGCTCTCCGATGATCGCGTCGCCCTGGACGAGATCGTGCGCGACACGGAGACGCAGGGACTGTGGGTCGCGCCGGCCACGCTGGAGCTCGCCTCGACCGAGGTCGAGCTGTTCACCGCCATCGGCCGCGAGATGGTCCTGCGCGACGCGTTGACCGGATGGGCCGACCGACAGTTCGACGTCGTCATCATCGACTGCCCGCCGACGCTCGGCCTGCTGACGATCAACTCGCTCGTCGCATCGAGCCGCGTGATCATCCCGGTCCAGACGCAGTACTACGCGATCAAGGGGCTCACCGCGCTGATCAAGGTGATCAACACCATCAAGATCAAGCTCAACCACGACCTCGAGGTGCTCGGCCTGCTGCCGACCTTCTTCGACGGGCGCACGGTGCTCGCGCGCGAGATGCTCGAGAACCTTCGGCAGCTCGGCGACCATCGCGTCTTCAACACGATGATCAAGCAGACCGTGAAGCTCGGAGAGGCGCCGCTGACCGGCAAGCCGGTCACCGAGTACGCGACCAACTCCGCCGCCGCGCGCGCCTTCCGCGATCTGGCCCAGGAGGTGATCGAGCTTGGCTAGCAAGCGCCCCGCGGCGTTCCGCGAGAACATCCACCGCCTCTTCGACGAGGCGCAGGCCGCCGAGCTGGCGCCCGGCATCGTGTCCCTCATCGAGTCGCGGGCGACGCACGCCCAGATCCGTGAGGTGGCGATCGACAAGATCCTGCCGAACCCGGCGCAGCCGCGCCTCTCCTACGACGAGGAGTCGCTCACCGAGCTGGCCGATTCGATCCGCGAGCACGGCGTCCTCCAGCCGATCCTCGTCCGACCGAGCGGCACGAAGTTCGAGCTCATCGCCGGCGAGCGTCGCTGGCGCGCGTCCGGCATGGCGAATCGCGATTCGATTCCCGCGATCGTCGTCGAATTCGATGAGGCCACGGCGCTCGAGGTCAGCATCATCGAGAACCTGCAGCGCGAGGACGTCTCACCGCTGGAGGAGGCGGCCATGTTCCGCAAGATGACCGATGCCTTCGGCTACTCGGTGCGGCAGCTGGCGCAGAAGGTCGGCAAGGACAAGGGCTACGTGGAGAATCGGCTCAGGCTCTCCGGGGCGCCGGCCGACATCAGGGAGCTCGTGTCTCTGCGCAAAGACACGATCAGTCACGCCTACGAGCTGATGAAGATCGGGGACGAGCGCAAGCGGCGGCGGTTGGCGAAGCGCGTTGCGGCTGGCGACCTGTCCCTCGCCAAGCTTCGGATCATCACCGGCACCACGGCCGAGGAGCCGGCCGACGACGCGGACACGCCGGCGAAGGCGGCCAGGCGCCGGGCGAAGACCGCCGCGGGCCACGCCGTCGCGGCCCGGGCCGCGGACGACGCCCTCATGGGCGCGCGGTCGAAGCTGGCTGAGGGCGTGGACGACCTCGTCGAGATCCTCCGTCAGCCGGAGCTGATGGAGCAGATCCCGGAGGTCAACCGGGCGAACTTCGCCAAGCACCTGACGATCACGAAGCTCAAGATCGAGAACGCCATCGCCATCATCCGGGCCGGTGCCCCGTCCCGTGAGGACGCCGCCGAGTAATCAGGCGACGTAGCTCATGACCTCGCGGTTGGCCACGAGGAAGTCGACGAGCTTGCGCTGGGCCTCAGGGTCGAGCCGCCTGAGACCGGCGATCGCCTTCGGGAGCTCGAAGATCGGGGCGGCCAGCGACCCGGCCGTGTCGATGCCGACGACGTGGTCCGGTCCCCCACCGACGAGGAAGGCGCGCTGAAAGCCACGCTCGTCGAGGCCCGTCGCCTTGCGGAAGCTGGCGATCGCCACGCCGACGCCGATCCGCTTCGCGAAGTCCATGAACAGGTCCGCGGCCCACGCGTCGACCTGCTTCGCGTCCTGGGCGGCCACCATCTCCCGGTAGCTTCGCTCGTCGACTTCGCTCACCGATCCTCCTCGACATCCGGCATGACCGGCCCGATTCTAGCCGCTGCCCGCCTGGCGCTGCGGTGCGGCGCGGGCCGGATCGGTTGGGCTATCCTCGGCCCATGTTCGACCCTCATGCCGACCCGCGGACGGAGGACACCCTCGTCTACGACCTCCTCCTGACCCGCACGGGTGCCGCCGAGCCTGAGGTCATCGGCCGGGCGACCTTCCGCGGTGGCCGGACGACGATCGAGGCGCCCGAGGCCATTCGCGTCGCCGTCGACGAGCAGCTGAGCCGGGCATTCGTCGACCGTGTCGAGGCCGACGAGCGCCCTCGCGGCTATCGGCGCAGCGGCCGGGGCATGGTCGACATGCTGGTGCCCGGCATGCCCGAGCACTTCGTCGCCCGCATGCGCGGCCTGTGGCTCAGCTACCCCGACGGCACGCTCGTCACGGCAGCGGCCGTCGAGGGCGGATCGTCGATCGCGGTCACGGTCCCCGAGTCGACCGACGTCGGGCCGGCCGTCACCGACGCCCGCATCCGTCGCTCCACGCTCGTGTCGGCCGACACGACGCTCGGCACCCGACCCCTCGTCCTGAGCCATCCGCCGGAGACGGGGGTGCGCCCGCTGACGGAGGCGGCAATGGGGCCGGTCGCGCCGGTCGGACGGACGGACTGCGGCTGGCTGGTCTAGCCGACTATCATCGGCCCATGAGCTTGCTGAAGTACCTCGCCATCCCGATCGGGATCCTGGCGGTGGGCATCATCTATTGGTTCGTGAGCGGCTATGAGTGGGCCGGAGCGGTCATGCTCGTGATCTTCTCGCTGGCCATGGGCCTGATGGGCTGGATCCTCGTGCCGACCTTCGGCGACGTCGGGCCGACGGCTCCCGTCGACGAGGACTGGCACGAACGCCGAGCCTGAGGCGCCCGGGCGCGAGAAGACCGGACACTGCGGCTGCCCTGGCGGCAGAGCCGCCAACGCAGTGTCCGGCTCACACGTACTAACGCGCGAGCGTCCGAGCCGTTAGCCTCGACGCTCAAATCGGGCTCAGCGGATGCCTGTGTCGTACCCCACGACCACCTCGTCGGGCTCCTCCCCGGCGATGAGGACGATCGCGATCGGACCCGCCGTCCCCATCAACCCGTCCACCGGCTGCGGCACCAGCTCGTAGCGGCCCGGGGCGAGCGAGACGGCGAAGCTCCCATCCTCCCCGGTCCGGACGCGGGCGACCGCCTCCCCATCCGCATCCCTGATCACGATCTCCGCGCCGACAACCGGGCGGGCGGCGCATTCGGGATCCGGCGGCACGGTCTCGACCGGGCAGGTGGGGCCGGCGCTCGCCATGCCACGCAACGTGACCTGTCCGACGGCGGGGGCCTGGCAGCCCACGGCCAGCACCACGATCGTCGCCAGGAGAAGCAGTCCCATTCTCGCCATGGCCGCCGGACGCTGCCGGCCGCCTCCGGGTTCCCGTCCGTTCACCTTGACATGTAACCATTCGGTGACATATTCTCCCGGCCATGGAGCAGGGCGACAAGGTGTTTCGGGCGCTGGCGGACCCATCCCGCCGGCGGCTGCTCGATCGGCTCTACGAGCGCGATGGCCAGACGCTCGGTGAGCTCGAGACGGCGCTCCCCCAGATGACCCGCATCGCGGTCATGAAGCACCTCCGCATCCTGGAGCGGGCGGGACTGGTGGTCTCGCATCGGAGCGGCCGCAAGCGGCTCCACTACCTGAACCCCGTCCCGATCCGCCGGCTCCACGACCGCTGGCTCGACAAGTTCCGGACGCGCGCCGCGGACGTCCTTCTAGCCCTTCAATCGTTCATGGAGGAACCCACCATGGGTACCACCGATGGCGAGGCGCGCGAACGTCCGCGCTTCGTCACGCAGATCTTCATCCGCGCCACGCCCGACCAGGTGTGGCGCGCCATCACCGAGTCGGAGTTCACCATCCGCTACTACTACGGGAGCACCGTCGAGTCCGATTGGCGCGCCGGCTCCCCGTTCCGCTACGCGATCAGCGGCAACGAGGCCATCGTCGGGACCGTCCTCGAGGCCGATCCCCCACGCCGCCTGGTGCAGACTTTCGACGCCCGCTGGGACGACGACGTCTCCCCCGACGCCCCGTCCCGGTTGACGTGGGAGCTCGAGGAAGCGGCGCCGGGCGTGACGAAGGTGACCACGATCCACGACGAGTTCCCGTCGCGGACGGCCACCTTCGAGCAGGTCGCGGGCGGGATGCCGTTCATCCTCTCGGGCCTGAAGTCGCTGCTCGAGACTGGCGAGCCGCTCGTGCCGGAGGCAGCCGCGGCGACCGCCTGATCGACGGGCGTCGGTGCGTCGCGACGACGTGCCGGCGCCCTCACCTGCAGCGGGATCGATGAGTCTCGGGCGGCACTGGTGTCCAATAGGGCATCCACGCCGCAGCAGGAGCTACGATCCCATGCCCGAGGCGATCCCCGGATTCGCCGGGTCCGTCATCGGCCCGCGTGACGACGGCTACGACATCCACCGCGAGGTCTGGAACGCCATGGTCGATCGCCGACCGGCGCTCATCGCGCGGTGCACGAGCGCGGCCGACGTGGCGGCGGCCATCCGGCACGCTCGACTCACCGCGCTCGAGATCGGGGTCCGCTCCGGCGGGCACAACGTGCTCGGTCTATCGGTGCCCGAAGGCGGTCTCATGATCGACCTCTCGCCGATGGACGGCGTCGTGGTCGACGCGGCCGCGCGCCGGGCGCGCGTCGGTGGCGGCGCGCTCCTCCGACTGCTCGATCGAGCGACGCACGCGCACGACCTGGCCACGACGGCCGGCAACGTGGGACACACCGGCGTTGGCGGCCTGACCCTGGGCGGTGGGATGGGATGGCTGGCGCGACAGGCGGGCCTGAGCTGCGACAACGTCGAGACGTATACCGTCGTCACGGCCGATGCCGAGACCGTCACGGCCAGTGCGGGCGAGCATCCGGACCTCTTCTGGGCGCTCCGCGGCGGGGGCGGCAACTTCGGCGTCGTGACCGAGTTCACCTTCCGGCTGCATCCCACGACCGGCCGCGCGCTCGTCGTCGAGCTCACCTTCGACCGAGATGACGCCGTGGAGCCGATGCGGCGCTGGCGCGACCTCCTCCCCGACGCCCCGCGACCCGCATCACTGACCGCCGACGCGATCACGATCGATGGTCGGCCGCGCGTCTCCATCGGCTATATCTGGGTCGGCGACATGGACGAGGCGCGAACCTACCTGGACACGATGCGTTCCATCGGGTCGCCGATCGACGAATCGGTCGAGGAGATGGCGTATCTCGATCTCCAGAGCATCGCCGACGACCGTCATCACCACGGCCTTCGGCGCTACTCGACAGGGCACTACCTGCGGGAGCTGCCGGATGCGGCGATCGATGCGTTTCTGACACGCGGGGTGACGGCCGACGACGGCGTCGACTGGACCCGGATCGCCGGGGGCGGGCTCCAGGCATACGGCGGCGCGATCGCCGACGTCGGGAACGACGAGTCCGCCTTCAGCCATCGCGACGCGCTCGTCGAGTTCTTCGGCGGCCAGACCTGGTCCGACCCAGGCGAAGACCAGGAGCGGATGGGATCGGCCCGCGCGTTCGGGGCGGCTCTGGAGCCGTTCGCCAGCGGGGTGTACGTGAACGCGCTGTTCGACGAGGGCGAGGCCGGCGTGCGACGCGCGTACGGAGACGAGAAGCTCGGGCGCCTGGCGGCGGTGAAGCGGCAGTGGGACCCGGAGAACGCCTTCCACCTGAACCAGAACATCGTCCCGGCGCCGTAGCCTCGCGGCAAGGCGGGTGGGGTGGCTCCGGCGGTAGGATTCGAACCTACGACCAAGCGGTTAACAGCCGCCCGCTCTACCACTGAGCTACGCCGGAACGCACGTCGGAGCCAGCCATGGGCTCCGTCGGGGTCGGCGCCGATGATAGCGCGCGCTCGAATCGCCGGTCAAAGCACCTGGCTGATCGCGCCGACGGTCATGGCGGCGCCCGCGACGAGCACGGCAAGGCCGCTCACGAGTGGGACCGAGCGACCGATGCGCGCGACCAACGGCCGACTGGCCAGAGCGCCGGCCTCGAGCACGCGTCCTGCCATGACGGCTGAGCCGAGGGCCAGGGACGCGAGGACGATGGCCATCCCGAGGCCGAAGGCAAGGATGAGCGTCAGCCCGAGGACCAGCTGTCCGGTCGTCGCCGCCAGGAGCAGGACGATGACCGCGGACGTGCTTGGCACGAGTCCGCCGAAGAGCCCGAGCGCGATGATGCCGCGCTTCTGCATGCCGGCGCCCATGTGCGGGTGCGGGTGGGGATGGGGATGGGCGTGTGGGTGCGGATGACCGTGATCATGGGCAACGCGGCGGTCGCGGAGCGCCCTCATCGCGAGCGACGCGCCGACGATGACGACGCATGCTCCGGCGATCAGGCTGAGCCACGCCAGGAGCCGATCCGGTGCGAGCGCCTGCCCGGCGCCGAGGACGACGGCGCCGAGGACCAGGACGCCGATCGTGTGGGACGCTGCAACCGTCAGGCCGAGTCCGATCGCCTGTCGTGGGGTTCCGCGTGCGCCGATCAGCGACGCGGCGACCAGGGCCTTGCCGTGCCCCGGGGTGAGGGCGTGCGCGGCGCCGAGACCCATGCTCAGAAGCAGGGCCAGCAGCGCTCCAAGGCCGTGGGCGCGTCCGGCACCCGAGAGGAGCGTCACGAACGCGTCGTCGGCCGGCGCCGATGCCGGTCCAGCGCCGGGGGCTGGCGGCGGAGCCGCTCCGCGATCGCCCAGCACCAGGATCGCAACGCCGGCCCGGACGTCCAGCGGCGCGGCCAGCCGGTCCTCCGGGTAGCTCGTCAGCTCGCGCGATGGGCTGATGGTTGGTACGTCGGACTCAACGATTCGCACGCCGCCCCCGGGTGTGATGGTGACCTCGCGCCAGCCCGGCCTTCCGTCGTCGGAACGGTCGGCGACCTCCAGCCGGCGACCTTCGCCAAGCCCATCCGGCACGTCGGCGGACAGCGGGCAGACGAGCCTCAGCGTCTCGAGGCCTCCGACGCCGGGGGGGAAGGTGAGCTCCGGAGGGGCGTCAGGCCGAAGGGTCAGGTCGACCGCGTCGATGGACGCAGAGACACCGGAGGTCCACGAGTCGCAGGCCGTGGGCGCCCAGGCCGCGGCTTCTCCGGCGTCGGCGCCACCGTTGCCGTCTCGGTCGATCGCCTGGATCGCCGTGAACGCGGGGATCTCCGCCATGTCGATCGTGACCCTGACCGCGATCGACTCCACGGCGACGCGGACAGAGAGGGCCCGGCTCACCGTCGCGTTGCCGAGCGGATGCGCCGCCACGGCAGGCACGAGCCACAGCGCCTGCGCCAGGAGGGCAGTGGCGAGAAGCGCAGCGATCCGCGCGAACCGCGTCATGGCTGCGTCGGCCCCGTGGCCAGTGCCGCGAGGGAGGCGGCGGCCCGCTCGGCCTGCAACGGGGCGAGGGCGGACGAGCCGGCCACGGCCGACTCGAGCCATCCACGCGCCTCGCCGCGGTCGCCGGCAGCCAGCGAGATCATGCCCGCGTGGTACGCGATGCGTGGGTCGGGCGTGCCGAGCGCGAGCGCTTGGGCGATCGCGGCAGACGCCTCGTCGACGCGCCCGGCGGCGAGGAGCGCCCAGGCGTACGCGTCGTAGCCGTACGCGTCCCGTCGGGTCTGGAGGGCGGCTTCGGCGGCAGCCACCGCCCGCGCGAGGTCCCGTCCGTGGTCCGCCGCGAAGATGATCAGCTGCCGGTCGTACACGCCGCCACTGGCGCGCCCGATCTCACCGATTCGCTCGACGAGGTCGTACTGCGCCTCGGCCTTCGCGGCTTCACCCGAAAGCGCGTAGAGGTCGCCCAGCGCGGCGACGAGCTCCGGCATCGGGTCGGCCATCGTCGCCGCCTCGAGCAGCTCGATCGCCTCGTCGCGTTCGCCCTGGGCTGCTCGGACGTGGGCGAGGCCGGCGAGCGCGGGCACGTACCCGTCGAGGTGGCCGAGCGCCCCGCGGTATGCCGCTGCGGCGGCGGCGTCGTTGCCGAGCGCGCGATGGAGCTCGCCAAGCTGGAACTGGTAGAAGGCCGCACCAGCCGGATCCTCGTCGGGGTCGACCGCGGCCACACACCGCTCGACGGCGGCGAGTGCGCCCTCCACGTCGCCACGAAGGAAGGCAAGGTGCCCGATCCGGCTCCAGACGGGCGGAGTCGGCGACGCCTCGGCGAGCTGCGTGAACGCGGCCTCGGCGGCGCTCACGTCACCCAGCTCGAGGCTTGCGTCACCGAGCACGGCGAGCGCGTCGAGCTGCGTGGGGTCGGCAGCGAACGTCGCTCGCGCCTCGTCGCGGGCTGCGGCGAATTCGTGCAGGGCGAAGAGGACGGAGGCACGCAGGGTGTGACCGGCCCAGTAGATGGGATCCGCCTCGACGGCGCGATCAGCGGCGGCCAGCGCCCGCTCGTAGTCGCCGAGGTCCCCGGTCACCCGGGCGCGCTGGAGGTGGAGGCCGCCGAGCCGCGTCGCGGCGATGAAGTCCCCTTGGTTGGCCGCCAGGCTGGCGCTCCACAGCTCGATCTCGTGGTCGAGCGCCGCCAGCAGCGGCGCCGAGCCGCTTCCGGTCGCGGGCTCGGGTCGGCTGACGGAGTCCTGGCGCGCGGTCCCCGGCGCGGCCGGCTGGGCGGGCTCGACCCGCGGCCCGAGCGACACGAAGAGATACGTCGCGCCAACGATCGCGGCGCTCGCGATCGCGAACGCCATGGGCCGAACGCGAGGTCGGCGCGGAAGGGGTCGGAGGGTGATGGTCATCGGTGGTTGGTGACCCGGCGGGCGGCCTCGGAGGGCCGCCCGCCGGCATCGGCCTAGTGCGGCAGGCCGAGGTACGGGAAGGACGACAGGTAGTCGCCGTGCGGCCCGACGCAGTCGCTCGGGATACCGCCCTGGGTCACGATCCCCAGCTCGGCATCGATGACGTCATCGGCCAGCGCCCGTCCATTCAGGATGCTCGTGGTCGCTGAGCTCGTGTTGTACGTGATCACGTCCGGGATGAGCGCCGCGGCAAGGCCGTTGGCCGTCCCCGCGTCGTACCCACCGAGCGCCTGGAGCACGCCGGCCACGTTCGCGCGGAACGGCATGCCCGGATCGTCCTGCCGGGATGGAGGCGTCACGTTGAACGACTCCTTGTCGGCCCCGGCATTGAAGACCGTGTTGATGGCCGGCCGGCCCATCTGGTCCACCAGGCCCCAGCTCGAGCCGTTCCACTGGCGCGTGTCGGCCCAGACGCCGATGCTCGTGCCGAGCTGGTCGTCGGGGACCTCCAGCACGATGGCCATGGTGTTCAGCATCGCGAAGAAGTCCTCGCCGGTCTGATCGGCGTCAGGATCGGGAGCGACCGAGCAGAGCCGCTCAGTCGTCATCGTGTCCAGGCCGAGGGTGCCGCGGAAGCCGATCAGGTCGAAGAAGAACGGATCGGACCGCTCACCGACGAAGGCTCGTCCATCACCCTTGAGGCCGGTCGTGCCGCTGCCGGCGGTCGAGCCCGTGCCGCGGACGCTGCCCGTGGTCTGGGTGACGGCGTTGGCGCCGGTGTATCGGGTGACGGTGTAGCGCTGGTCGCCACTGATATTCGGGGGGCCGAAGGTCAGCACGAAGGCAAGGTCCTGAATCGCGTCGCCGTTGCGGTCGACGTTCAGGGTGTAACGGACGTTCGTGGCGTAGGTCTTGAACGCGTTGATCGCGGTGTTGACCGCCGGGTGGGTGGTCATGGCGAGCACCGTTCGATTGCCGGCGGCCCCGAAGGCGTACACGTCGTTGATGTCGCGGTCGCCCTTCACCGCGCCGGCGGAAAGGCTTCCGAGCGAAGGGGCGTCGAGGTGGTCGGCGGCACCGACCCGCACGGCCGCGGAGCCGACGACGAGCGCCAGCAGCGAGGCAATGATCAGGATCGGCGAGACGACCGTGCGCGCGAGTGTCAGGCGCATGAGATGTGATCTCCCAGGTGGGTGGTGATTTCCCGGTGGTGCGCGCCCGAGGGCGCGCGGGCATACGGATGCACGGCAGCCGCGTCGATAGGCTTCCTCCCGCTGGATGAGCCGCCCGCGAGCGGAGCCACTCACGGGCTCCGTCGCCTTCAGGTGGGCGGTCGTGTCGGGAGGTGTACGGTCCGGTGGCGGGGTCGTATCACCGCGCCGTCGATGCGCGGCATCATGGGCACGCTATGGGCAGCGCGTGCACGGCGCGACGTCGTCGACGCAGCCCGGAGGTGGCGGTCGCCGGCCGGCGACCACCTCCGGGGCGCTAGCCAGGTCTACTCGAGGTAGTCCTTGAGCTTGCGGCTGCGGCTCGGGTGTCGCAGCTTGCGGAGCGCCTTCGCCTCGATCTGGCGGATGCGCTCGCGCGTCACGTTGAAGTCGCGACCGACCTCCTCGAGCGTGCGGCTCCGTCCGTCCTCGAGCCCGAAGCGCAGCTGAAGGACGCGGCGCTCGCGCGGGGTGAGGCTGTCGAGCACGCCCTCCACCTGCTCCTTGAGGAGCTGGTGGCTTGCGGCGTCGGCCGGCGCAACCGAGGCAAGGTCCGGGATGAAGTCGCCGAGGTGGCTGTCCTCCTCCTCGCCGATCGGCGTCTCGAGGCTGACCGGCTCCTGGGAGACCTTCATGATCTCGCGCACCTTTTCCGGGCTGACCGTCTGTGGGCCCTCGCCGACGCGCTCGTCGACCTCGGCCTCGGTCGGCTCACGCTGCAGCTTGTCGCGCAGCTCGCGGATCACCTCGTCGCGGCTCATGCGCCGCGCGATCTCCTCGACCGTCGGCTCGCGGCCGAGCTCCTGGAGGAGGGTGCGGCTGACCCGGATGAGGCGGTTGATCGTCTCGACCATGTGGACCGGGATGCGGATCGTCCGCGCCTGGTCGGCGATGGCGCGCGTGATGGCCTGGCGGATCCACCACGTCGCGTAGGTGCTGAACTTGAAGCCCTTCTCGTAGTCGAACTTCTCGACCGCGCGGATGAGGCCGATGTTGCCCTCCTGGATGAGGTCCAGGAAGCTCATGCCGCGACCGATGTACTTCTTGGCGATGCTGACCACCAGGCGCAGGTTGGCCTCGGTCAGGCGCTTGCGCGCGTCGGTGCTCTGCTCGACCAGTCGTCCCGAGCGCTTCTCGAGCGGGACATCGAGCGGGATGGACGGGTCGTAGCCGAGGCTGAGCAGGTACTCCGGATCGTGACCGGTCTCGATGTAGTCCTTGACGATCTCCTGCGTCGTCTCGCGCGCCCAGCGCTCGAGCTCGTACAGCTCCACCGAGCCGGCGTGGCTCACCGCCCGGAAGCGGAACGTCGCGCCGAACAGGATGGCGTCCTTCATGCCCTGGGCCGGATCGGCGGCGAGGACCTTGAGGATCGACTCGCCCTCCAGCAGCCGGGTGCGGGCCTCGTCGTCCAGGCTCGGCGCCTTGCGGTGCTTCGAGAGCTTGATGACCGGCGGCTCGATGGTCTTGCGCCTTCGCCCGACCCACCAGTCGATCGCATCGTGCGTCACGTGGGGCGCGTCCTTGGGCAGGTCGAAGGCGCGCATGGCCGCCATGCTTCGGGCCTTCGGCTCACTGTCGAGGGTGACCCAGGCGAAGAGGTTGACCAGGGAGCGCGCCGGGTCCTCCACGATGAGCTCGCCCAGCTCGATCGCCTTGGCCAGCACGACCTCTTCCTCGGCCGTCAGAAGCGCGACCTTGCCGATCTCCTTGAGGTACATCCGGACCGGGTCGTCGATGCCGATGAGGTCGGCGGCAAGCGCCTCCAGGTCCTCCTCGCCCTCCTTGGCGGGGGCCGCGGCGCCCGCGGCGGGCTTGGCTGGGGCCGCTTCCTCGGCCTCATCCTCGTCCGGCTCGCCGATGAGGGTCGGCTGGTTCTGATCGTCGAGGACCTCGACCCCCGCCTCCTCGGCGGCGGCGTACAGCTCCTCGATCGCTC
This sequence comes from uncultured Chloroflexia bacterium, assembly GCA_963790255.1. Lineage (GTDB taxonomy): Bacteria > Chloroflexota > Limnocylindria > QHBO01 > QHBO01 > JACDBZ01. The sequence continues at coordinate 28,325 of CAWBOA010000007.1, forward strand.
CCATCTGCGCCTCGGGCGACGGGATCGCCTCGAGGATCTGGTCGTGCGTGATGAAGCCGTCCTCGCGCCCGCGCTCGACGAGGGCCGCAACCGCGGCGCTCGTCGCGCCGTCGACCTCGCCGTTCGCCGGCTTGGCGGCGCCCTTCTTGACGGACGCCGGCTTCTTGCCGGCGGCGGCCGGCTTCTTCTCGGCCGCGGGCCGGGAGGCGGAGCCGCCCTTCGCGGGCGACGCCGTCGGCTTGGTGACGGCCTTCGATCCCGAGGCCGCCTTCGTGGCGGCCGCCTTCGCCGGTGCCTTTGCCGCTGCCGTTGGCATGGCCCTTGCGGCCGTGGCGGCGACCTTCGTGGAGCCGGCCTTGGCCGCGGGTGCCTTTGCCGCCGGCGCCTTGGCGGCGGCCTTCGGTGCAGATGCGGCCTTCGCCGCCGGCTTCACCGCGGCGGCCTTGGCGGGCGCGGCCTTGGCGGGCGCCGCCTTCGCCGCTCGCTTTGCCGTGCCATCGGTCGTGGTGGGGTCAGCGGCCGGCCGCTTCCGGGTTGATGTGGTGCTCGTCGGCACGGTGTCTAGCTCCTCCTCTGGCCGGCCGCGATGGCCGACGGGTTGATCGCCTGTTCAAGCTGCTCCCGCTCGAGGTGCAGCACCTGGAACTGTCGTTCGAGATCGTGAAGCTCCCCACCGTCCTCGGCGGAGGCGCCCACGCTGATCATTGATTGAAGGTCGGTGAGCCGCTCCTGGAGCTGCTCCTTCCGAAGTCGCAAGAGGCTGACTCGCAGCGCCTCACGATCGGTCTCGAGATTCGGGCGCACGCCGCGGGCACGGGCCGATGCCAGCAGGCCGCGCGCCAGCTCGGCGGTGACTGGATCCAGGCTGCCGACGAACGCATCGAGGTCCGGCGCGGCCGTCCGCGGCGGACACCGCATCGATCCATGCTGCCGCCAGCGCCAGGGCGGAAGCCTCGCGCAGCGGAAGGCTCGACGCCGGCCTGCTCGGCGGCCAGTGCGGAGTTCAGCAGCAAGAGCGTCAGCGCCTCTCGCTCAAGCTGACCGAGTCCCACGCCATCGACGTCATCGGCCGCCGCGCCCTCGACGGGCCGCACGGGAATCGGGCGCGGGCCCCGCGCGAGATCGTCGCGCAGGATGCGCTCGTCGATCCCGGCGAGCTGCGCCAGTCGCGGCACGTACGAGTCCTGTTCGATGCGATCCGGGATGCGCCTGAGCAGGTCGAGCATGCGGCGCGTATAGGCGCTGCGGCCCTGGGGCTGGCGCATGTCCACCTCGCTGGCCGCCCGTTGCATGAAGTACGGCAGGAGCTCCTCAGCCTCGGCGACCGACGCGCGCCAGCCATCCGGGTCGGTCCGGATCATCTCGTCCGGGTCCTTCCCCGCGGGAATGCGGATGACTCGCACCTTGCTCACCACCGGCCCGAGCTCCTCGAGGAGCCCACGCTGGGTCGCCGCCTCGCCGGCGAGGTCGACGTCGTAGGCGAGGGCGACCGCATCGGCGTAGCGGTTGGCCAGCTCGACCTGTCCCTGGGTGAGAGCCGTTCCGAGGCTGGCCACGACGTTGCCGAAGCCGGCCTGGTGCGCGGCCATGACGTCGGTGTAGCCCTCGACGATGACCGCCAGCTTCTCCTTCCGGATGGCGCTCTTGGCCAGGTCAATGCCATACAGGGTTCGGCTCTTGTCGAAGAGGACCGTCGCGGGCGAGTTGAGGTACTTCGGGCCCTCGGCATCGGGCAGGATCCGCCCACCCAGCCCGATCGCCCGACCGGAGACATCGCGGATCGGGATGACGATGCGGCCCCGGAATCGGTCGTAGACGCCCCCGCGCGTCGACGGGCTGGCGAGCCCGGCATCGGTGAGCTCGCGATCGGTGAAGCCCTTTGCCCGCAGGCGCTTGCTGAGGGCCTCCCAGTTGTTCAGGGCATAGCCGATCCCGAAGCGCTCGAGCGTCTCCTCGCTCAGGCCGCGCTCGGCCAGGTAGGAGCGCGCGCGCTCAGCCTGGCGAGCCTGGAGCAGGACCTCTCGGTACCAGGCGATGGCCGCTTCGAGCGCATCCCGCAGCCGCCGCTTCCGCCGATCCTCGCCAGCCGTCCGCTCCGAGAGCTCGACGCCGGCCTTCTCGGCGAGCCTTGTGAGCGACTCGCGGAAGTCGAGGCCGTCGCGCTTCTGGATGAAGGTGAAGATGTCGCCGTGTTCGCCGCAGCCGAAGCAGTGCCAGGTCTCGCGATCTGGTGTGACGATGAAGGACGGCGTCTTCTCGGCGTGGAACGGGCAGAGCCCCTTCAGGAGCGTTCCCGCTCGCTTGAGAACGACCGTCTCGCCGACGACGTCGGCCACCGGCAGCTTCGATTTGATCTCCGCGACGATGCTCGCAGATGCCGTGATGACGAATCCCTCACGCCCCGATCGGGCGTTGTCAAGTGGTTTGTCAAGGTCTCCGACCCCATTTTACCTCAATGTCAAGCACGTTGCCCGGCCGATGAGCTCCGCGACCCACGATCGCCCACGCTCATCGGGGAGTACACTTCCGCACCGATCCGCACCGCACCGGAACGCCGCCGATGCCCGCTGGTGACTCAATCGCTCCCCCCGCGCCCCCGTCGCCGGAGATGATCCGAGCGGCCTTCCGCGAAGTGCACGGGCGGCGGCTGCACGGCTTTGCCCTTCTCCTGACGCTCGGCGACCGACCGCTCGCGGCACACCTCGCCACCGAGGCCCTGATCGCCGGCGCCGATCGGGTCGATGAGATGCGGCACCCAGAACGCGCGGCGGCCTGGCTACGGGCGCGCGTGGTCCGCGCCAGCGGACGAGGGTCGCGAGGCTCCGTCGGTGGCGCTCATCCGGACCCGGTCGAGCTCGGCGCGGACCACGCGGTGATGGGTGGGCTCTCGGCGCTCGACCGACGCGAGCGCGCGGCGCTCATCGCCGATTCGATCGAGCGTTTCGATCGGCACGACGTCGCCACCATCGTCGGGCGCGACGGCCGAGCCCTCGATCGCCTGGTGGCCCGCGCTCGGCTGCGCTTCGCCGATGCCGCGACGGCCGTCGGCGGGACGCTGCCCGACAACGGCCCGATCGCCAGCCGCATCGACGAGGTCGCCCAGCGGACGATGACATGACCGAGCTGCACGACGAGCTGGCGGCCTGGATCGGCGCCGGCGCGACCGGAGATCTGTCGCGCGACGTCGCCGTTCACGCGTCCGCCTGCGCCGAGTGCCGGGCACTGGTGGCCGCGATCGATCTTCTCTCCGACGTTGACCTTGGAGCGGCCGCGTTCCCCCCATTGCAGGTGGGTGCGACCAGCCAGCGCAGCCTGTCGGGAACCGCGCGCATCCTCATCGGCACGGCGACGTTGGGGCTCCTGGCGGCCAGCGTCCTCGTCGCGAGCGGCTTCCTGACGTCGCTTGAGACGGGCGGCGTGCTGCCCACGGCGTCGGCAACCCCCGGCGAAGGGGTCCTTGGCGGCGAGGGCGGCCCTCCATCGGTCAGCGCGTCGGCGGACGCCACGTCCTCGCCCTCCATGTCGACTGAAGGCTCTCCCTCCCCCTCCCCGACCTCGACGCCGCTCGCGGGCGTTCCTCCGCCGATCGGCACCGCTGCTCCGACGGCCACGGCCCGGCCACCGTTCCCGACGCCGACGAACCGTCCGCCGACCCCGATGCCGACGCCGGTGCCGACGCCGCCCCCCACGCCAACTCCGACGGCGACGCCAACGCCCACGCCGACGCCGACCCCAGCTCTGCCGGCCTGCTCAAACCTCATCGATGACGACGTTGACGGGAAGACCGATTGGCCGGAGGACCCTGGCTGCACCGATCCGCTCGACAACGACGAGACCGACCCGGACATCGGCACCTAACCTGGTCCGAGGGGAGGCCTCGCGGTGGGCTACTTGTCGCGGGTGACCGGGCCGGCGATCGCTGCCTGGGCCGCCGCCAGCCTGGCGACCGGAACCCGGAACGGTGAGCAGCTGACGTAGTCCAGGCCCACCTCGTGGCAGAACGCGATCGACTGCGGGTCGCCGCCGTGCTCGCCACAGATGCCGATCTTCAGGTCCTTCTTCGTCGCGCGTCCCCTCTCCACGCCGATGCGCACGAGCTGGCCAATCCCGGCCGTGTCGAGCACCTGGAACGGGTTCTCGGGGAGCACCTTGCGGTCGACGTACTGCATGAGGAACTTGCCCTCCGCGTCGTCGCGCGAGTAGCCGAACCCCATCTGGGTCAGATCGTTCGTCCCGAAGCTGAAGAACTCGGCGTGCTCGGCGATCTCGTCCGCCGTCAGCGCGCCACGGGGGACCTCGATCATCGTGCCGAACTTGTAGTCGACCTGCTGGCCCGACGCCTCGACGATACGCGCCACTTCGGCCTCGAGGATCTCGCGGGTCTGGGAGAGCTCGTTCACGTGGCCGACGAGCGGAATCATGATCTCTGGAAGCGGCGTCAGGCCCTCGGCCGCGACGCGCGCCGCGCCGGCCAGGATCGCCCGCGTCTGCATCTTCACGATGTCGGGCACCATGAGCCCAAGGCGCACGCCGCGCAGGCCGAGCATCGGGTTCTGCTCGTGCATGGCCTCCACCGCCTGGAGGACCTCGTCCTTCTCGGCCAGCTCGGCCTCGAGTGCCGACCGATCGAACGACGATCGCTGAAGGGCGGGCTCGGGCTCCGAGAGTCCCAGCCGGCGCATCGCACGCTCCGCGTCCTTCGTGCCGAACAGCTTCACCAGGCCCTGCTGAACGAGGCCGGCATCGACGCCGAGGACGCCATCGGTCAGCTCGAGGGTCGTGCGCAGGCGGGTGACCTCGGCGATCAGCTCCTCGTGCGACGGCAGGAACTCGTGGAGCGGCGGGTCGATGAGCCGGATCACGACCGGCAGGCCGTCCATGGCCCGGAAGAGCCCGGCAAAGTCATCGGTCTGGAGGCGCTCGAGGTCGGCGAGGGCGGCATCGAACGTGGCGATCGCCTCGCGTTCGTCGGCGCTGCGGTCGTCCTCAGGCCGGTGCTTGGCCGCCGTGGCGGCGTGGGCGTTCAGGATCATGCGCCGCACCGTCGGCAGCCGATCCTCCTCGAAGAACATGTGCTCCGTTCGGCACAGCCCGATGCCCTGCGCGCCGAAGGCGCGCGCCCGCTCCGCGTCGCGCGGGTAGTCGGCATTGGCCCAGACCTGGAGGCGGCGCACCTCATCGGCCCACCCCAGGAGCGTGGCGAGGTCGTGCTCGTCCTCGAAGCGCGCCTCGATGGTCGGCAGCTCGCCGGCGTAGATCTCGCCGGTGGTGCCGTCGATGCTGATGACGTCCCCCTCGGCGATGGCCGCGGAGCCGGCCCGCATCACGCGGGTGGCGTAGTCGATCCTCAGTGACTCGGCACCGGCGACGCAGGGGAGGCCCATGCTGCGGGCAACGACCGCCGCGTGCGAGGTCGCGCCGCCGCGGGCCGTCAGGACGCCCTTCGCCGCGAGCATGCCGTGGACGTCGTCCGGGCTCGTCTCGATGCGCACGAGGATCACCGGGTTACCGGCGTCGCGGGCCGCGACGGCGCGGTCGGGGTCGAAGATGGCCTGGCCGACCGCCGCCCCGGGCGACGCGTTCAGCCCCTTCCCCAGCAGCCGATCCCCGACCGTGGCCTTGGCCGCCTCGTCGAAGCGTGGCAGGAGGAGCTGCACGATCTGGGCGGGATCGACGCGCTGGATCGCTTCCTCTCGGGTGATGACGCCCTCGGCCACCATGTCGACCGCGATCTTCACGGCCGCCGGCGCGGTGCGCTTGCCGGACCGGGTCTGGAGCATGAACAGCTTCCCGCGCTCGATGGTGAACTCGAGGTCCTGCATGTCGCGGTAGTGGCCCTCGAGCCGTTGGGCGATCTCCTCGAACTGGGCGTACACCTCCGGCAGCTCGTCGCGCATCTGGCTGATCTTGGCCGGGGTGCGCACGCCCGCGACCACGTCCTCGCCCTGCGCGTTGGTCAGGTACTCGCCGTACAGGGCCCGCTCACCGGTGTTCGGGTCGCGCGTGAAGGCCACGCCGGTGCCCGAGTCGTCGCCCATGTTCCCGAACACCATCGTCACCACGTTCACGGCGGTGCCGAGGTCGTGCGGGATCTTGTTGAATTCGCGGTAGTCGTGCGCACGCTTCCCGAACCACGAGTCGAAGACGGCTCGGACGGCGAGCTCGAGCTGCCGATACGGATCGGTCGGGAACTCCTTCCCCGTCTTCTCCCTCACGATCTCAGCGAATCGGCCGCCGATCTCGCGCAGCTGGTCGGCATCCAAGTCGGTGTCGAGCTTTGCGCCTGCATCGGCCTTGAGCTCGTCGAAGGGCTCGTCGAAGTCCTCCGCCTTGAGGTCGAGCACGATCCGCCCGAACATCGCCACGAATCGGCGCCAGGCATCCCACGCGAATCGCTCGTTGCCGGTGAGCGCGATGAGCCCCTGGACCGTGTCGGGGTTGAGGCCGAGGTTGAGGACGGTGTCCATCATCCCCGGCATGCTGAAGGCGGCGCCCGATCGGACCGATACGAGCAGCGGGTTGGCCGGATCGCCGAATCCCTTGCCGGTCTGCTCCTCGAGCTCGTGCATGTGCGCGACCACGTCGTCCCACAGGCCGGCCGGCAGCTCCTTCCCGGCGGCGTAGTAGTCGTTGCACGCCCCGGTGGTGATCGTGAACCCGGGGGGGACCGGCAGCCCCGCGTTCGTCATCTCGGCCAGGCCCGCGCCCTTGCCCCCGAGCGTCGACCGCATCGACGCGTCGCCCTCGCTGAAGGCGTAGATCAGCTTTCCGTTGCGGGCCGCGGCCCGCTTCGTCGTGCTACGGGGCTTCCGGGCGGTCGAGGCGGGCTTGCGGGCGCTCGTGGCCATGCGGCGAATCGGCTCCTCCTGGGGATCCTGGGCTGGGGAGCTCGATTGTAGCCCTCACAGCCATCGTCGCCACCGCGCCACCAGGAGCGTCGTCGCGGCCATGATGACCATGAGGCCGATGACGACCCAGAAGAACGTCGGGTTGTCGAAGATGCCCACTTTGAAGTTCATGCCCATGATCCCGGCCACGACGACCGCCGGCAGCAGGATCACCGATGCCCAGGTCAGGACGCGGACGATGTCGTTCGTGCGCTGCGCCGTGCGGGTCATGTGAACGTCGAAGGTCCCGATCAGCATGTCCCTGGTGTGCGCGATGGCCTCGACGGCCCGCTCAGGCGCTCGCTGACCTGGCGCACGAGGCGCGCGTCGTCCGCGTCGAGGTCGGGAAAGAAGTCGGGGCGCGCGATGTCGCCGAAGGCATCGTGATGGAGGGCGGCGAGCCGGCGCGCACCCGCGATGCGTCGGCGCTGGCTGACGAGCCGGCCGAGCAGGTCCCGTTCGGTGCGCAGCGCCGCCTCGTCGAGGTCATCGACCTCGCGCTCGAGCTGCTCGGCGGCGGCGAAGAAGCCGTCGAGCTGCCAGTCGAGGATGGCGAGGAGGAGCTGCACGGAGCTGAGCAGGCCGATCTCACGCTGGTCCCGCACCGCCTGGCGCTGTCGCTCGAGCCGTTCCACCGGTATCCAGTGGCGGGTGATGACCCAGCCGTCTCCGGCGACGGCGTGGATCGCCACGGGCTCGTCATCGAGCTCCTCGGCGTGCGCGAGGAGGGCGACCTCGACGCCACCGTCCAGGACCCTCGCGCGTGGCCGGTCGATCGGGGCGGCCAGTGCCTCGACCACCGCGTCGGTGAGCCCCAGGGCGCGACGCACGATCTCGAGATCCTCGGGCTCGGCGCCGACGATGTCGACCCAGAGGAGCTCGTCCTCGGCCGGGCGGCGCCCGCTCGCCTCGCGGAGGTCGACCATGTCGTCGCTGCCGTCGGCGCGGGAGAGGAGGGCGTCGATGCTCACAACGGCTCCTATACGGCGCTGGCGCGCGCGGCGCCGGCCGGGCGCGCGATGCCGCGCCTCGAGGAGCGGCCAAAGGGCATCGACCGCGATGCGATAGTCTCCGCCGACCCGACGGGCATCGAGACGGCCGCTCCGGATGAGCCTGCGCACGTGCTCCGGGTGAAATCCCAGAACCGTGGCGGCCCCACGAGTCGAGAGCGACAACGCGGCGGGCTCGACCTCCGCGTCATCCGGGAGCCCGACCAGAGCGACGCCCATCGCCTTCGTCCGGTCCGCGGTCAGCGCCACGGCGTCGCCCTCGCGCGTTCGCATGGCCGCCTCGAGCGCGGCGACGAGGTGCTCGCGCAGGACGGCGACCCTCATCGCCCCAACCTGAGCCAGCCGCGGCCAAGGGCGAGGTCGAACAGCGGGCGGATGGCGGCGACCAGCCGGCCGAGGACGCCGGCGTGCTGCCGGTACAGCGTCCGGGCCTTGCGCAGGACGCGCGCTCGATCGGTTCCCTCGACCTCGTCGAGCAGCGCCCGGAACTCGGTGAAGGCCGCGGCGTCCTCGTCGGCCAGCCAGTGCGCGTCGGCGAGGGCCTCGCGCGCGGTCGGGTCACCGGGCAGAAGCTCGGCGGCGCGCGTTGCGGCCTGGAAGGCCCCGCGGACGTCGCCCGTGCGCGCCAGGCCCTGCGCGAGGGCCAGCTGTGCCTCGCCGTTGTCGGGCTCCAGGGTCACCGCCCGGCGGGCGGCGTCCACACCCATTGCCGGCTGCGCGGCACCAAGCCGCTCGTGCGCCTCGGCGAGCGTCCATGTTGTCTGCCGCGGATCGTTTCGCGCCAGCCGGCCAAACTCGGTGGCGGCCTCGCGATGCGCTCCCTCGCGGGAGAGCACCTGGGCCAGGAGCTCGCGATAGCGGATCTCGTCGGGGTCGAGCCGAACGGCGTCCTGGGCGTGTGCCTCGGCCTCGGCCAATCGCCCGAGCGCCAGGAGCGCGCGGGCACGGTACTCGTGCGCGGCGTCGTCACCGGGGCGCAGCGCCAGGATCTCATCAGTCAGGCGGAGGATCGCCTCGTGGTCGTCACGCGCAAGCGCCTCGGCCAGCGTCTGCGGGCCCTGGTTGGTCATGGCAGCGGCTCGATCGGACGCGAGTGCGAGTTCATCGCCAGCGTGATCCACCAGGCGTCGTCATCGCATCTCAGGAAGTGGATCAGCCGACCGCGCACGAGCTGCCTCGAGCCGTCCTCGCGGCTGAGCAGGCGCTCGGTGTAGGTCCCAAAGGCGTACGCGTGGTCATCGCGCATTTCGACGAGCTCAGTGACGGGCTGCCAGGCCGAGGTGTCGTACTTCGCGAACGCGCCCTCCCAGTGCTCGCGGATGGCGCTTCGGCCCTCCAGCGGATCGCGGTGGAGCAGGTACATCCGCCCGCCCTCGTCGAAGCAGTCGGCGAAGCGTTTCGCGTCGCCGGCCGCGAAGGCCGCGTGGAAGGCGGCGAGACGCTCGTCGACGCCATGGCGGGTTCGGTCAACGGTCATGCCGACGGCGCCTCGCGCGGCACGCCCTCCCACGCCGTCCGGCCGGCGACGAGGTCGGCGATTCGCGCCGGGATCAGGTCAAGCGCGACGCGCTCCTGGGTCATCGAGTCGCGCTCGCGGATCGTCGCGGCGCCGTCGTCGAGCGACTCGACGTCGACCGTCACGCAGAACGGCGTGCCGATCTCGTCCTGCCGCCGGTAGAGCTTCCCGATGGATGCGGTGTCGTCGTACATCGCGGCCACGAGGTGCTTGAGATCGGCCGTCAACTGCCGCGCGCGCTCGACGAGCTCGGGTCGGTTGCGCAGCAGCGGCAGCACGGCGACCTTGACCGGCGCCAGCTCGGGGCGGATGCGCAGCACGACGCGCGACTCCTTCGCCAGCTGCTCCTCGGCGTAGCCATCGACGAGGACGGTGAGGACTGCCCGGTCGATGCCCATCGCCGGCTCGATCACATACGGCACGACGTGCTCGGCGGACTTCTCGTCGAAGATCTCGAGCTTCTTGCCGCTGCCGGCGATGTGCGCCTTCAGGTCGAAGTCCGTCCGGTCGGCGATGCCCTCGAGCTCCGCCCAACCGAGGCCGGGAAACTCGTACTCGATGTCCGTGGTCTGCTTCGAGTAGTGGCTCAGCTCATCGGCCTCGTGCGGGCGCAGGCGCAGGCGCTCTGCGGAGATCCCGAGCACATCGGTCCACCAGCGATGGCGAGCGTCGACCCAGTATGTGAACCACTCGTCCTCCTCCGAGGGGTGGACGAAGAACTCCATCTCCATCATGTCGAGCTCGCGGTCGCGGAAGATGAAGTTGCCCGGCGTGATCTCGTTGCGGAAACTGCGGCCGATCTGGCCGATGCCGAACGGCAGCTTGCGGCGCATCGAGGTGGCGACGTTGTCGAACTGGACGAACATCGCCTGGGCCGTCTCCGGCCGCAGATAGGCGATGGATGACGACTCCGCCACCGGCCCGACGTGCGTGGCGAACATGAGGTTGAACTGGCGCGCCTCGGTCAGCGTGCCGCGGTTGCCGCAGTTGGGGCAGGCGATCTCCGACGGCGGACCCTTCAGGTCGTCCTCGCGGAAGCGAAGCTTGCAGTTGCGACAGTCGACCATCGGGTCGCTGAAGCCGGCGACGTGGCCAGAGGCCTCCCACACGCGCGGGTTCATGATGATCGCCGCGTCGATCCCGACGACGTCGTCACGCAGCGTGACCATGTGCCGCCACCAGGCCGCCTTGATGTTGTTCTTGAGCTCGACGCCGAGCGGGCCATAGTCCCAGAAGCCGGCCATGCCCCCGTAGATCTCGCTCGAGGGGAAGACGAAGCCCCGGCGTTTGGCGAGGCTGACGATGACGTCGAAGTTCGGCGCGGGCACGGCTTGGCGGCGTCTCCTGGTACGACCGACGTTGACCGATGGGGGGTCGAGTCTAGCCGAGTGAGGCCCCCGCAATGGACAGAGCTATGGGCGCCAGGGCCGATCCGCCGCGCCGGTCACGGTCGCGTCAGGTGGCGGCGGCGGCGGCGATCTCGCGGGCCGCCACCTCCTCGAGGAAGTCGCGCGAGCGCAGCTCGCGCTCGATCACCGCCGAGACGGTCGCGTGCAGGAGGCGCTCGACCTCGCGCTGCAGGCTGGTCGCGAGGCGGAGCCGAAGGACGCCGACCAGTGGAGAGCGCTGGAGATGCCGCATGACCTTCAGGGCGTCGGCCGAGATCGGCCGCGCCGCGTGGGCCGCGTGCGTGCACTGCGGGCAGAGGACGCCGCCACCGGCCGGCGCGAAGGCATTGCCCTCCGGCTCGATCGCGGCGCCGCACTCCAGGCATTGGCGGAGCTCGGGGCGGAAACCCATCGCCTCGAGCAGGTGCAGCTCGAACCATCTGGCGACGACCTCGCGCGACACCTCTGCCCCGGCGTCGAGTGCCGAGAGCGCCTGGGCGAGGAGCCGGAAGGCCTCGTGCGAGTCGGCGCCGCCCTCGCAGAACCGATCGGCCAGCTCGACCACGTACCAGGCCGCCGCGGTCGAGTGAAGGTCGTTGCGAAGGCCGAGATGCGGATCCTCGAGCGAGGTGGATGTGACGACGTCGAAGGTCCGCCCGACGGCCAGGACGAGCTGCACGTCGCTGAATGGCTGCAGGCCACCGCCGATCCGGGATCGTGGGCGCCGCACGCCCTTCGCGATCACGCGGAGCTTCCCGAGGCGCGGGGTGAGGACGCTGAGAACGCGATCGGCCTCACCGAGCTCCATCGTGCGCAGGACGATCGCCTCGGTCTTGTAGACGCGCGGGCGGGGGCTCATCGGCCGGTCATCCATAACCTGCTACATCGGTGTATCATGATGCCATGCAGGTCACCGGTGACCGTTTCGTGCGCGGGGAGATGGCATGACGAGACTCGTCGATGAGGTCGGGTACGCTTCCGCCGTGGACATCAGGACCGAGTTTACGCAGATCCTGACCGACATCGATGCGGAGATGCTGGCCATCCTGAACGAGCGCGACGGGCACGCTCGTCCGCTGTACGAGATGCTCGCCTACCACCTCGGCCTCGACGAAGGCCCTGGCCAGAGCGGTGGCAAGCGGCTCCGCCCCCTCCTCGGCGTCCTGGCCTACCAGTCGCTCGGCGGCGACTACCGAAAGGCGCTCGCGGGGGCGGCCGCGGTCGAGCTCGGGCACAACTTCAGCCTCGTCCACGATGACATCGAGGACGCCGATCGAGAGCGCCGTCATCGGCCGACACTGTGGGCGCTGTGGGGCATCCCCCTGGCCATCAACGCCGGCGACGCGCTCTTCGCCCTCAGCCGGCTCGCGCTGTATCGCCTCCTCGAGGGGGAGGACTACGAGGAGCGCCGGGTGCTCGACCTCATGAAGATCTACGACGAGACGTGCCTCGCCCTGTGCGAGGGGCAGTATCTCGACATCAGCTTCGAGCGCCGCGACGACGTCTCGGTCGAGGCCTACTTCGAGATGATCGGCAAGAAGACCGCCGCCCTGCTCGGCGCATCGGTGCAGGCCGGTGCGATCCTGGCCGTCGATGACCCCGCCGTGCACGAGGCCTACCGGCAGTTCGGCTACGACCTCGGCATCGCCTTCCAGGTCGCCGACGACGTGAAGGGAACGTTCTGGGCCTCAGAGCAGTCGGGCAAGCCGGAGGCCGGCGACGTGCGCAAGCGGAAGAAGACCCTCCCCGTGGTCTGGGCGCTCGAGCACGCCACGGCCGAGGACCGATCGCGGCTCATCGAGATCTATGCCCACGGCGCGTCGGCGACCGACGGCCGCGGGGCGGTTGCGGACCGCGCGATGACGGACGACGAGGTGTCCGAGGTCCTCGCCATCCTCGAGCGCAGCGGCGCGCACGACCACGCCGTGGCCGAGGCGCGACGCCTCCGCGACCTGGCGCTGCGTCACATCGAGATGCTGCCTTGCCCGCCGGAGGGCCGGCGCGACCTGACGCTGCTCGTCCAGGGCGCCATCGCGGCCTAGCCCTGCCGCTGAAGGCTAGGCTCCGTCGGAGCCGGCCTCCTCGGCGTCGTCGCGTTCCTGGGCTCGCTTCGGGCGCCACGCGACCACCTTGGCCACCCGGCGCGGCTCGGCGGCCTCGACTCGAATCATGACGTCGTCGCGGAACGGCAGGTCGGCGCCCGGCAGCGGGATGCGGCCGACGCGGTGGACGACGAAGCCCCCAACGGTGTCGTACGCCTCCTCGTCATGCTCGTCCTCGTCGGAGAGGTCGAACAGGTCCCGCAGGTCGTCCATGCTGACGCGGCCATCGACGCGGAAGGCGAGCTCGTCGTCAGTGGAGATCTCCTCCACCGCGGACTCCTCGGTGTCGTACTCGTCCTGGATCTCGCCGACGATCTCCTCGACGACATCCTCCATCGTGACCAGCCCGGCAGTGCCGCCGTACTCGTCGACGACGATGGCGATGTGGCGCTTGGCCACCTGCATCTCGTGGAGGAGGTCGTCGACCGGCTTCGACTCCGGGACGTAGACCGGCGGCCGGGCGATCTGGCGGATGTTGATCTGGCCGTTGCCGCGCCCGTTGCCCTTGAGGTACGGCAGGAGGTCCTTCGCGTAGAGGATCCCGACGATGTTGTCGAGGTTCTCCTCGAAGACCGGCAGGCGCGAGTGCCCGGCCGCCACGATCATCTCGAGCACCTCGTCGAGCGAGTCGTCGACGTTGACGGCGCGGATGCCGATGCGCGGGACCATCACCTCGTGGACCTGCTTCTCGCCGAGCTCGATGACCCCGTGGATCATCTCCTTCTCCTCCTCCTCGATCTGGCCCTGCTGGGAGCCGGTCTCGACGAGGACCTTGAGCTCCTCGGTCGACAGGTAGCCGCCGTGCGGCTTCTCCGTTCCGCCGAGCAGGCGCACGAGGACGGCGCTGATGCGGGAGACGAACCACACGATCGGGGCGAAGAGCCCCTGGATGAAACCGATCGGCGCGGCGACGAAGAGCGCCAGACGCTCCGGGAAGTTGAGAGCAAGGGTCTTGGGGACGAGCTCACCCACCACGATCGAAGCGAGCGCGATGACGAGCGTGACAATGACGAAGGCGATCGAGCCGGCCGATGCCCGGATCGGTGCGAGGGGGATATCGTCGATCACCCTGGCAAGGTGGATCGAGAAGGCGCTGGCGCCCGTGGCGCCGGCCAAAAAGCCGAGGAAGGTGATCGCGATCTGGATGGTCGCCAGGAACCGACCAGGGTCCTCGGTCAGCCGCTGAGCGGCGCGCGCGGCACGATTCCCCTCGTCCGACAACTGCGTGAGGCGGTGGCGCTTGACGGTGATCAGCGCGATTTCGCTGGCGGCGAAGAACCCGCCGACGAGGATGAGTGAGATGACAACCAGCAGCTCGATCATGGGGCCGGGTTGCCGGTGGTACTGCTGCCTTCTGGCATGGGCGGAGCTGAGTCTGCCTCCTCTACGGGTTCCGATCCGCCCCGGATGGGACGGGCGACGCACCGGGGCCCTCGCTCGACGAAGGCGTCTCGCTCGAGCGTCGTCGCTTCAGCTCGATCGGGCGGGCCGGGACACCGACGACCATCTTGCCGGGCGCTACGTCGCGGGTCACGACCGAGCCGGCGCCCGTCGTGGCGCCCTCGCCGATCGTGACCGGCGCCACCATCATCGTGTCGACGCCGATGCTGGCGCGGTCACCGATGACGGTCGGGTGCTTCGTGGTCCCGTCGTAGTTCGCCGTCACCGATCCGGCGCCGATGTTGACGTTCTCCCCCACCTCGGCGTCGCCGAGGTAGCTGAAGTGGTGCTGCTGCGTGCCGGCACCGATGCGGCTCTTCTTCATCTCCGCGAAGTTCCCGATCCGGCAGCGCGGGCCGACCTCGCAACCGGGGCGCAAGTGCGCGAAGGGCCCGATCTCGACGTCCTCGGCGACGCTTGAGGCCTCGATGACGCTGGCCCAGACCGTCGTGCGCGGACCGATGCGGCTGTCGCGGACATGAGCGTGGGGGCCGATCACGGCGTCCTGCGCGATCACCGTGGCTCCCTCGAGGATCGTCCACGGCTCGATCCGCGCGTCCTGGCCGATCTCGACCGCGGCGTCGATACGCGTCGTCACGGGGTCGACGATCGTGACCCCGCTGCGCATGTGGGCCTCGGCGATCCGGCGACGCATGCGCTCCTCGGCGGCCGCAAGCGAGACGCGGTCGTTGATCCCGATCACATCGTCGGCGTCCTCCGCGACCACGATCGTCGCGGGGCGGCCGTCCTCGGTGGCGAGCGCCACGAGATCGGTGATGTACAGCTCGCCGGACGCGGATGGCGTGACCCGCCCGAGCGCATCACGCAGCCACGCGGCCTCGAAGAGATAGGTGCCGACGTTGACCTCGTCGCGCGCGAGGGCCGCGTCGTCGGCGTCGGCCTCCTCGACGATGGCCGCAGCGCTCTCGTCAACGCCACGGACGACGCGTCCGTACCCGGTCGGGTCCGAGAGGCGCGCCGTGACGAGCACGACCGGAGCTCCGGTCGCCGCCCTGGCCTCCACCAGCCGCCGATAGAGGGAGGCGGGTTGCATCGGCGCATCGCCCATCGTGACGAGCACCTCCTCCGCGTCGGGACCGACCGCGCCGAGGCCGATGCGGACCGCGTCGGCGGTCCCGCGCTGCGGCTCCTGGCGCGCGGCGACCGCACGATCGGCGACGGCCGCCTCGACGGCGTCCGCGCCGTGGCCGGTCACGACGACCGGCCGGGGGAAGCCGGCGTCCGCCAGGGCATCCAGCACGTGGTGGATGAGCGGTCGCCCGGCGAGGGGGTGGAGCACCTTCGCGATGCGCGAGCGCATCCGGGTGCCCTGGCCGGCGGCCAGGACGATGGCCGCGGGGGCGGTCAGCTGTGAAGACACGTTGGGGGATGGTAGAGGCGGCCGATTCGCAGCGTCAACCGAGTCAGACGCTCCCCACGGCCTCGATCTCCACCGCCGCTCCCCGTGGAAGGTCCTTCACCGCGAACGCGCTGCGGGCCGGGAACGGCTCCGGGATCGCGTCGACGTAGACCTCGTTCACCGCCGGCCAGTCGCCGATATCGGTCAGGTACACCGTGACCTTGACGAGCCGATCCATGCCGCTTCCCGCAGCCTCGAGGATGGCCCGCAGGTTCGCCAGCGCCTGCGCTGCCTGCGCCTTGACGTCGTCGCCCGCGAACTCTCCAGTGACCGGGTCGAGGCCGAGCTGACCCGCCGTGAAGACCAGGTCGCCGACGCGGATCGCCTGGCTGTAGGGTCCTGCGGCGGCGGGCGCGGCGTCGGTGCTGATGACGTGGCGGTCGGTCACGTGGCGTCCTCCTCGATGAGGTCGATGGTCGTTGGACGGGTCCGGGTGCGGGTGATCGTCGCACGGATCCCGGCGCGCGACAGGGCGCCGGCGACGGACGCGGCCTCGTCCGGATCGCTCGCCAGGCTGAACACGGTCGAGCCGGAGCCGGTGAGGCGGGGCGTGCCGCCGGCCCGCGTCACTTCGGCGAAGAGGTCGTCGAGATCCGGGCGCAGGCGTCGCGCCGGCGCGAGGAGGTCGTTCTCCAGGCTGCCCCACTCGCTTGGACGGAGCTCCGCGAAGATCGCCGCGGTCGAGAGGCCGAATTCGGGATGCGCGAGCACGACGTGGCTGTCGACCGGCGGCAACGGCTCCACCCGCTCGCCGATCCCGGTCACGCGGGCCGCGGCCACGCGCGCGGCGAAGAAGGGCACGTCGGCACCGATGCCCGCGAGCTCGGCCAGGTCCGACGCGCTTGCCTCATCGGCGAGTCCGCGACGGGAGCGCCCGAGTCGCCACGCCGCGGCCGCGTCGGAGGAGCCGCCGCCCAGGCCGGCGGCGACCGGGATCCGCTTCTCGAGCCGGATCGAGCCCGGCCCGGGCTCGGCGCCGGTGGCGGCGCGAAGGCCCCGCCAGGCGAGGTTGCGATCGTCGAGGGGAACCTCCCCGAGGGCGTCGCCGGTCACCTCGACCCCGGTCCCGGTCGAGGTGAGGGTCAGCCGGTCGGCCAGCTCGAGGAGCACGAGGGAGCTCTCGAGGAGGTGATAGCCGTCGGATCGCCGGCCAACGACGGACAGGGTGAGGTTGAGCTTGGCCGGTGCCTCGAGCCGGAGCGACGTCACCCGAGCGGGCCGAGGGCGTCAGTCACGCACGCCCACTCCGCGACGGAGAGCGTCTGCGGGCGCCGCTCGGGATCGACACCGCAGCGCTCGAGCGCGTCGGCCACCACCTCGCGCGTCACCGGCAGCTCGCGCGCGAGGCCGTTGTGGACCTGCTTGCGCCGCTGCCGGAACCCGGCCTGGACGGTCCGGTAGAACGGCTCGCGGCCCGGGCCGACCGGTACGACCGGCTCCGCGCGACGGCGCAGGCGGAGCACCGCCGAGTCGACCTTCGGCGCCGGCTCGAACGCGGCCGCGGGGACCCGTGCCACGATCTCGACGGTCGCGACGTTCTGGGCGAAGACCGACAGGTAGCTCATCTGCCCGGCGGGCGCCGCCACGCGTTGCGCCACCTCGAGCTGGACGAGGATCACGGTCAGGTCGGGCGGCCGGTCGCCGTCGAGGAACGCGTGCAGGAGCGGGCTGGTGATGTGGTACGGGATGTTGGCGACCACCTTGATCGGCTCCCCGGCAAAGAGCTCGCGCGCGTGGAGCGAGAGGGCGTCAGCCTCCACGAGCTCGAACCCCGCAACCTCGTGCAGCTCGCGCCGCAGGTAGTCGGCCAGCCGCGGATCCAGCTCGACCGCGATGACCGATGCGCCAGCCGCGAGGAGCCGGCGGGTCAGAACGCCCAGCCCCGGCCCGACCTCGACGACGCGGTCCCCGGCCGTGAGCTCCGCCGCGGCGACGATGGCGTCCAGCGCCTCCGGGTCGGTGAGGAAGTTCTGCGAGAGGCTCTTCCGGGGACGAAGCCGCTCGGCGCCCATGAGGCGGCGCAGCTGACCGGGCGTCGGCGGGACGAGCCGCTCCGCGGCCAGCGGATCGCTCACGTGCCGCTCAGCCACGGCAGCGCGAGGTTCGGCACGGCCTCGAGCGCCGCGTCGGCCCGCTCGTCCGCCGCCAGCCGGTATCCGGCCGCCGCGCCGATCATGGCGCCGTTGTCGGTGCACCAGGCCGGACGCGGGACGAGCAGTCCGAGCCCCTCGCCGGCCAGCCGCGCGGCGAGCGTCTCGCGAAGCGACCGGTTGGCCGCCACGCCGCCGCCCAGTGCGACGGTCGCGACGCCGTGGTCGAGCGCCGCGGCCACCGTCTTCGTCGCGAGCGCGTCAACGACCGCCTCCTCGAACGCCGCGGCGATCCCGTCGACCGGAATGGCCTCACCGCGCTCGCGGTAGCCGGCGACCTCGCGCTGCACGGCGGTCTTGAGGCCCGAGAAGCTGAAGTCGTATGCGCCGTCGGTCCGCGCGCGGGGGAAGCGCGTTGCCGGCGCCGCGCCGACCGCCGCCGCGGAGATGGCGGGGCCGCCCGGGTACGGGAGCCCAAGCAGCCGCCCGACCTTGTCGAACGCCTCGCCGGCCGCGTCGTCGACGGTCTGGCCGAGGAGCGTGTAGCGGCCGTGGTCGTGCATGAGGACGAGCTGCGTGTGCCCGCCGCTGACCACGAGGCAGAGCAGGGGGAAGTCCGGCTCGGCCGGGATGCGGATCGGTCGCGGCGCCATCGGTGAGCCAGTTCGCGTAGATATGACCCTCGATGTGGTTGACCGGCACGAGGGGCAGGTCGTGCGCGACGGCCAGCGCCTTGCCCAGGTTCACGCCGACGAGCAGTGAGCCGATGAGCCCGGGCCCGTAGGTGACCGCCACGGCATCGAGGTCGTCCCACCCGACCGCCGCCTCGGCGAGCGCCGCCTCCAGCGTCGGCACGATCCAGCGCAGCTGCTGGCGCGCGGCCACCTCGGGCACGATGCCGCCGGTCGCGGCATGCAGCGCGACCTGGGACGCGACCTGGTTGGCCTCGATCCGGCGTCCACCGACCACCACGGCCACCCCGGTCTCGTCGCACGACGACTCGATCGCCAGGATCCTCGGCCCGCTCATCGGTCGAGCCGCGCGCGCTCGCGCGCGAATGAGCTCGCGCATCTCAGGCTCGGCGAGGTCGGGCGTGGTCATGACGAGGGCGTCCTCGCCGTCGTCGCTGTAGTAGCGCGGCCTGCGACCGGCCATCGCGAAGCCGAAGGACCGATACAGCGCCTGCGCCGCCTCGTTCGAGACGCGGACCTCGAGCGTCATGCGGCGCGCGCCGATCGTCACGGACAGCTCGGCCAGGTTGAGGAGGAGCTGGCGGCCGATGCCCTGGCGTCGCCAGTCCGGATGGACGCCGAAGGTCGTGATATGGGCGTCGTCGACCATCAGCCACACGCCCGCGAAGCCGACGACGGCATCGCCGGCTCGCGCCACCAGGTACCGCGCCAGCCGGTTCCCGCGCAGCTCCTGCTCGAAGGCATACGCCGGCCAGGGCGTCGCGAAGCTGAGCCGCTCGATCTGGTGGACGGCCGCGACATCATCCAGGCGCATGCGGTCGACCACGACGCGTGCGGTCAGAGCCATGCGATCCGTCCCTCCTGCTCGACCGTCACTCCGCGAGGAGCGCGCAGGTAGATCGGCTCCAGGCTGCGGAGGTCGTCGCCGGCCGGCTCCGCGGCGAGCCGCGCTGCCGCGAGGCGGGCGATGGCGGGTGCCCCGCGTGGAGAGCGCGCGCGGAGGTCGAACGCCTCGGCGAGCTCGGTCGGGGCGACGACGCGCGCCTCCCCGAGCGCGGCAGGAAGCTCATCGCGATCCACGATGACCGGCCGAGCCTCGCCACGAGGCAGGAGGTAGGCATCTCGTGCGCCGGCGCGCGAGAGGGCCGCGGATGCCTCCGGATCGGCCTCGAGCCACGCGGTGAGGCTGGGGACTCCAACGATCGGGTGACCAAGCGCGAACGCCAGACCCTTGGCGAGCGCAGTCGAGACGCGCAGGCCGGTGAAGGAGCCGGGACCGGCTCCAACCGCCAGCGCGGTCGTGGTATCCAGGGCCCGTTCGGCTCGGGACAGGAGCGCCTGGAGGCGCGGAAGGAGCTCGGCCGACTGGCGCTGGGTTGAGCTCCACGCGTCCTCGGCAATCAGCGATCCGTCAGGCTCGGCGAGCGCGAGGGAGAGGTCGCTGCCGGCTCCGTCGATGGCGATGATCACCGCTCCATCCTCAGCGCGAGCTCCGCCAACCGCTCGTGCGCCGCCCCGTGCGCCTCCCAGCGCATGTCGCGATGCGTCGGATCGGCGCCAGACACGTCGAGCGTGATCTCGAGGCGTTCGCTCGGGAGCCAGCCCGACAGCCGATCCGCCCATTCGACCACGACCACGCCGTCCGCCTGGCGGTCATCGAGCAGGCCCGCCGCGAACGCCTCCTCGCCATCGGCGAGCCGGTAGGCGTCGGCGTGGAAGAGCCGAAGGCGGCCGACGTGCTCGTTCATGAGGACGAAGGTCGGGCTGTTGACGACCGTCTCGACGCCGAGGCCGTCCGCCACGCCCTTGGCCAGCTGGGTCTTCCCGGCGCCGAGCTCGCCGATGAGCGCGAGCACGGTCCCGGGGGTTGCCTCCCGCCCGAGGGCGCGGCCAAGCGCGCGCGTGGCATCCGGGCCGTCCGAGGGGACGGAGCCGCGCGCGGCGATCGGGGCGATCGGTCGATCCATGGCGCGCAAGTATAGGAATCCGCCGGTCAGCCGCCGATCACACGATCGATGGCCTCGAGGTTCGCGATCGGGATCACGGCCGTGCGGCCGTCCTCGAAGCGGACGACGCCCGACCGCGCCGGGACACCCGCGGGAGTGGCATGCAGGCCGTCGATGACGCTCACCAGCTCCCCCGCGGCGCCGGCGTGTGGACGCCGCCGCGCGATCACGCGATCCCCGATCCGCGGCAGGCTGCGACGAGTTGGCGGCGCGCCGGCGTCGTAGACGTACAGGAGCGCCGCACTGCCGAAGAGGCTCGCCAGGCGCCCATCGTGCTGACCGAACCAGGCGAACAGCTCCGGGTCGAGGCCGACCTTGCCGTACCCGTCCAGGACGACGATGGCGAACTCGCCGGCGGGCGCGCCGATCTCCCGGTGTCGAGCCTGCGTCGCCTCGAAGTCGCGCAGCTCCTTGTCCAGGATGCCGCCGAGGACGATGCCGGCGACCCCGATCGCGCGCGCACGCGTCAGGGCCTCGGCCGAGGCACGGGAGCCCCCGACGAGAATCCGCCCGGCGGCCTCGACGTCAACCGCCCCGGCTCTGAGCTCATCGGCTGGATCGCGAACCGCGAGGCGCAGCTCGCCGTGGACCGCGGCCCCGCTGCCGCCGATCCCGGGCACGAGGGCGCCGGCGACGCGGATCTCGATCGCGCTCGCGTCGACCGACGAGACCTCGCCACGGACGTGGCCGATGATCGGCTCCGGCGGCCCGAGGAGGGCGACCGAGGCGGATCCCTCGTCCCGGTCGTAGGAGAGGAAGAGGCAGTCGCTCGCCGCGAGGACCTCGCGCCCGCGGCCATCGGCCGCGATGCGATCGCCGGCGGCGAGCGTCGCCCCCGGCCCGACCGACAGCAGGCCCTCGGCGTCCGTCGCGGAGCGGCGAAGGCGAGCGGCGATCGGGATCGTCATGCCGCCGAGTGGCGTCCGGCTGGTTGCCAGGACCTCGGCCGGCTCGACGGCATGCCCGACCTCCACGATGGTCAGGGCGCCGGCGGGGATCGGGACGCGATGGATGACGCTCATGCGAGGCGGTCCGTCTCGCGCATGAGCGCGTCGCGCCACCCCGAAAGGACCTCGCGGCGGTCATCAGCGCGACGAGGCAGGCCGATCGGGATGCCGCGCCCGTCGAGCACGACGCCGACCGATCCGCCCATCGCGCGTGCCTCGATGCGCGACGAGCGGCGGGACGTCCCCAGGCTCACGCCGGCTGACGGCTCGATGAGGAGCTCCGCCTCGAC
This sequence comes from uncultured Chloroflexia bacterium, assembly GCA_963790255.1. Classification (GTDB taxonomy): domain Bacteria; phylum Chloroflexota; class Limnocylindria; order QHBO01; family QHBO01; genus JACDBZ01. Next base: position 50,113 of record CAWBOA010000007.1, read on the forward strand.
GCCTCGCGGAAGCGGGACCGTGGCGAGCTGGCCGACGCGCACCTCGACCGGCGCGGAGGCCGGCCACCCCGGCCGGTGGACCGTCGCGCGCATCGCCACCTGTCCCGGTGTGCCCCCTCGGGTCACCACGCTCGTGCCGAGGGGCATCAGCAGGTCGTCGGCGAGCAGGGTGATCCCCTCCCGCAGCTCGTCGCCGGCCAGCGATCCGAGGGGCGCCAGGACGGCGGCCGCGTCGACCGCCAGCTGGGTCACGCCGACGGGACGAACGCCGTCCAGCAGGATGCGCAGGGCCTGGGCCGGGTGCGGGGCGCCCGCGATGGCTCGCCCGGCGCCGATGAGGAGGTCGAGCGTTCCGATCGGCGCATCCTCGACGAGGGCGGCGACCTGGAGGCGAGCCGCGGTCTGGGTGGCGGCGAGCTCCTCCGGTAGGCCAGGCACGCCGGACGGCCGCGCTCGAAGCGTCTGGAGCAGGTCGGCAACCGCCGCCTCATCCCCGGCGTCGCCGGCGAGGCGGGCAACCCGTCCCGCGGCGCCCGCGATCTCGGCCACGCCGCCGAGGCCGCCGGTGGCGTGCATGCGGGTCGCGACGGAGCCATCGGGCTCGGCCAACGCGCGCATCGCGACGCGCGCGCCGATGTCGACGGCGAGGATCCGAAGGCCGCCCTGAGCCGCCAGGGCGCCGATCGCGCGAGGGAAGGTGACCGATGCCAGGTGGGCCTCATCCTCTCCGGAGGCGATGCCCCGCAGAAGCGCCTGGAGGTGATCACGCAGGGCGGCGGCGTCCTCGCGTCGCCCATCGGGTCGAGGATTCGCGACCGGCGTGACCGCGCCGGGCTCGAACAGCGCCGCGACCTCGTCGGCGAGCGCAGCCGAGCCGGCCCACACGATCGGTCCCGCGTCGGCGCGCCGCGTGGCCGCCACCAGGCCGGCCGCCTCCACTGCCCTCGGGCTGCGCGCACCATCGAAGCCACCGGCAATGAGCCACGCGTCGACCTCCGTCGCCCGAAGCGTCGTGAGGCGCTCGGCGAGCGAACGCCCGTCGTCGAGCGTGACGAGGCTGGCCACCTCCCACCCGGCGGCCTCGGCGGCGCGCCGCGCGCTGCCGCCGGACAGCTCGCGCGAGACGGCGACGACGGCAAGGCGGCCGGTCTGGCGCGAGGTATGGCACTCGATGCGGTTCGCCGTGCGCAGCAGCTCCTCCGCGCGGCCGCTGAGACGCGTATCGGCGCTCGCGTCGATCTGCTCGAGGAGGCCGCGACGGAGCTCTGCGGCACCCCATGCCGTCGGCTGCGACGCGTGCGCGACCAGGCGCCATCGGCCGCGCACTCGCCCGATCACGGACGCCTTGGCCCAGGCGGACCCGACGTCGAGGAGCAGCGCCAGCTGGGTCGTCGGCACCGGGTCGCTCATCGGCCGATTCCGAGCCAGTCGCCGATGAGGAACGCGATCCGGTCGACGAGGAGCAGGAGGCGCGAGAGGATGAGGTAGCCGAGCCAGCCGCCGATGCCGGCGAGAAGCAGCCAGCGCCCGATGGCGCCCGCCCCCTCCACCAGACGGCCGCGCTGACCGCCGTGAATGAATCCGACCAGCACGAGCGCGGAGATGGCCGCGCCGCCAACGCTCGCCAGGGTCGCGCCAGGGCCGGCGTCGGGCCGGGCGACGGCCGCCGCGAGCTGCGGCAGGATCGTGCCAACGACGGCTCCCCCGAGAGCGAAGGCGGCGAGCGCTCCGACGGCGATCGAGACGGGCACCGCGCCGAGCACTCGCGGCAGCCAGAGAGCCGACGCGGCCAGTGCGACGAGCGCGAGGCCGACCCAGAGGCCGGCCTGACCGGCGGGATCCGCCACCAGTGGTGAAAGGAGCCGCGGGACGATCACCTCGTCGATCGCCAGCAGGGCGAGGAATCCCGTCCCCAGTCCGGCGAGGAGGTGCTGCGACCAGGCGAACAGCCGCCGTTCACCGACCAGCCCTCCGAGGACGATGATCGTCGCGATCGCCGCGACCCAGGTCGCGACCTGGTCGGCCGCGTCGCCGCCGATGAGCCCGTTCATGCGGGCTCGCCGGGTCGTGTGGCGCGGAATGCCCCGCCGAAGCGCCCGATGAGGGAACCACCGAGGACGACGATCGCGATGGCGAGGCCAATGAGCAGCGGCAGCCGCGTCGGTCCGGGGTCATCGGAGTGCTCAGCCCCTGCCAGTCGTGCGCGCAGCGATGCGCCATCTCGTGGGGTCGCCACCAGCGCGACGAGCTGGCCGCTCTCCACGTACGGCTGGAGCTCGGGGAGCAGGACCGATGGCGCGATCGCCGCGACCTCCAGCCCATCCACGCGTGGGGTCAGCTGCTCGACCCAGGCCCGTGGACCGAGGTCGTTTCCCCCGATGACGATGGCCAGGGCGACCTCGTCGAGCGCGATCGCCGTCGTCGCGTCGGAGATCAGCCCTGAGCTGCTCGCGTTTTCTCCGCGCGCCAGGGAGACGAGCCCCGCCTCCGCGCCGGGAACGAAGCCGAGGTCGACGATCTCGGTCGCGGGATCCGCGGCCGCGAGGCGACCCATCTCGGCGAGGCCGAGCGCGCGCCCCTCGGGAGTCAGGCTGACGAAGGCCAGCGGCGTTCCGGCCGATGCAATCTCGTCGAGGGCGGCGCGGACCGTGGGACGGATCTCCGCGTAGGTGCCGACGTCGGGGTCGAACCCGACCAGGACCGGCCCGTCGGCGGAAAGCCCGCCGAGGACGGTAGCGAGACGGTCGGCCGCCGGGCTGTCAGGGAGGGCGATCCCGTCACCGTCGCGATCCACCACGATGGCCGCCGCGATGACGACGATGAGCGCGATCGGCGCGAGGCGCGCGGGCAGCCCGGTGCGCTCACTCATCGGCGGAGCCAACGCCGAGCATCGTCCGGGCGGCCACGACGGCGCCGACGATGGCGACGCCGATGAGCAGGCCGCGGAAGGCGGCGCCGATCGGGCCGTCGAGGACGAGCGCGGCGGTCGCCGCCAGCCACCCCTCGAGGCCGCCACCGATGGGCAGGAGCAGGACGAGCACAATGGCAGCGGCGCCGACGACGACGAGGCCCTGGCGTCCGCCGCTGGCGACGGAGCGGCGGGCCGCGGCCAGGGTCGTTACGAACAGGAGCCCGAACAGCGTTGCACCGAGCGGGATGAGCAAGGCGGCCACCAGCCAGCTGACGGCGGGATCGTCGGTGCCGGTCGCGCCCGGACGAAGCCCGGCGATCAGCATCGCCGCGAGGCCGACGAGCACGAAAATGGCGCCAACCGGGTCACCCCGACGGAGCCACACGTCACTGGCGCGGCGGAAGCCAAGGGAGGCGGCGGCCGCGAGCGCGGCGCCGGCGGCAACGAGGATCGCGGCGTCGATGACGATGCCCGCGAGCCCCGAGAGCGAGGCGTTGACGACGAGCAGGTCGGCGAGCACGAGCGCCGCGACCACGACCACGAGTGCCGGGATCGTCGCGCGCTTCACCGTCCCCCGATCCCCAGGAGGAGGTCCCGCGGGTCGATCACCCCAGCGAGCGCCAGGCCACTGGCGATGATGAGGACCCCCACGGCGGCCGCGAGCAGTCGATCCGCGGCCATGACGGTCGTCCGCTCGTTGACGTCAGCCCGCAGGTCCGCCCCAACCTGGTAGAGCTCAGGACCGACGAGCGCGCCCCCGCCGGAGAGCATCAGCGACGCGGCCTGCGAGGCCTCGGCGGTGGCCGAGGTCAAGGAGCCGGCGCCGGCGCGCAGGCCCTCGAGATGGAGCGTCGCCTCCTCCCGCAGGCTGCCGGCAGCGAAGGCGGCTGCCGGGCGCGCGGTCGTCGTCAGGACGAGCCCCGCCGCCGCCGCTCGCCCCTCTCCCACGATGACAACCCGCGAGCGCCCGATGCGCTCGGGCGTCGCCGTCGCCTCATGTGCCGCATCGATCGTGCCGGCCGCGGCGACGCCGGCGAGGGCGTCGTTGGCGAGCACGCGCAGCGGCACCCCGGCCCGTGCCGCGGCGCGCGCCACATGCCCGAGCAGCGGGAGGGCGGCGATGGTCTGGAGCCGAGCGTCGGCATCGGTCGATCGCGCCAGGCCGGCGGTGCCGATCGAGACCACCGCGTCGGTGCCGGCCTCGGCCGCGAGCGCCATCGCGCGCGCCACGCCGGCGAGCCCGGCGGCGTCGCCGGTCGTCCATCGGCTGATCGGGCGGGCGACCAGCTGCAGGAAGACGAGGAGGATGCCGAGCACCAGCAGCGTGGCGCCAATGCCGAATCGCAGCTCCGAGGCTCCGAGGACGTCGCCGACGAAGCGGACGGCGGCCGCGATGAGCTCAGCCGGGGTCGGCACGCGGCTCCACCGTCGCTCCCCGGTCGAGCTCGACGATGAGGCGGTCGATCCCGGCCGGGTCCTCCATCAGGGCGCGAAGGTCATCCGCACGACGGCCTGCTGCGACGGTGAGGAGCGGGCCGAATGCCGCGCCGAGGTCACCGAGGAGCGGGGCCAGCGGCCGATGGGCATCGGCGAGCAGCCTCGTTGGGATGGCGAGCCCTCGGCGGCCGAGCTCAGCAGCCACGCGCCGTGCGGGACCGTCGATCACCGGACCGGCGTCTCGGCATCGGTCGACCGCAGGACGTCCGCAACCGCGCGGGCCTCGACGGCGTGCGTCGTGGCCAACACGATCGACTCGACCGGCGTCCCAGCGGCAGCCGAGCGCAGCGCCGGCACGAGGATGGCCGCCGCCTCCGCAGGCGTGAAGACGCCGTGCTCGACGCCGAGCAACGCGACCGCGACGCGTCGCAGCTGGAGCGGCCCGGCGAAGGCGAGCGCGGCGCGCGTGGCCGCCGCAAGCGTTTCGGGATCGGCGACGCGGTCGTGGCCGACGGCGACGGCATGGATGACGTAGGCCGCCGGCAGCTCCCCGCCACGAGTGACGATGGCGGTGCCGGGCGCGATCGGTCCCTGTTCGATCGCGGCGCGCTCGATCGCATGGCCACCGTGAGCCTTGACGGAGGCGGCCGCGCCGGCCGTCATGAAGAGCGACTCGCTGGCGGCCACGATCAGCGCGTCCACCTCAAGCTCGGCGATCTCCCCCTGCCAGACGTCGATCTCGATCGGTTCATCCATTGGCGTCGTCCCGGTCCGGCCCGCTCCCGTCACTCGCCCCCCAGGTGGAGCCGCGGGAGCCGGCCGCGCAGCGCGGTGGTGACCTCGTAGTTGATCGTTCGACGCTCCTCGGCGACATCCTCGGCGGTGATCCGCGCGCCGTCCTGCTCGCCGAGCAGCACGAAAACGTCGTCGTAGGTTACACCAGGCACCTCGGCCAGATCGATGGTGAGCCCGTCCATGCTGACGGCCCCGACGATCGGCACGCGACGGCCGCGGACGAGCGCCCAACCGTTGTTGGCGTGCGCGCGCGGCCACCCGTCGCCGTACCCGATGCCGAGGGTCGCGATGCGCGTGTCGCGCGACGCGCGGTACCGCAGGCCATACCCGATCGCCTCGCCCGCGGCGAGGTCGAAGATCCGGAGCGGAAGCGCCTTGATCGCGAGCGCGGGCCGCAGGGATCGATCCGTGCCCGCCGCCCACGACGGGAGCAGCCCGTACAGGCCCAGGCCCGGGCGAATCGCGCTCGCGAATGCGGGCGGGCCCGCGAGGAGGCCGCCCGTCGCGCTGACGTGGACGAGTCCCGGATCGATGCCGGCCGAACGCATCGCGTCGAGCACGCGCCCCAGCCGCAGCAGCTGGACCTCGGTGTAGGCGTCGTCCTCGCCCGGGACGGCGAGGTGGCTGAAGGTGCCGACGAGCTGCAGCCGCGGGCTGCGTGCGACGGCCGCGGCGAGGTCCAGGGCCGCCTCCGGGTCGACGCCCTGCCGGCCGAGCCCAGTGTCGACCTTCAGGTGCACCCGAATTGGGGTGTCCGACCGGGCCGTCTCGAGGAGCTCGACCGACCGATCGTCCGTCACGATCGCCTCGAGATCGGCCTCCACGATGACCTGCACCTCGCCCGGACCGATGCCCCACAGGACGAGGATCGGCGCGACAATGCCGGCGTCGCGGAGCTTGACGCCCTCGCCAACGGTCGCCACGGCCAGCCGCTCGGCGCCGGCCCCCACGAGGGTTCGAGCGACCTCGACATCGCCGTGGCCGTACGCGTTGGCCTTGACGACAGCGATCACGTCCGCCCCAGGCGCTCGATCCCGGATCGCCCGAAGGTTGTTCCGGATCGCGGCGTGGTCGACCTCGATCCAGGCCCGATGCGGGCTGCGCGCCTGGGTCATCGCGGGCGATCGCCGCGCAGCTGCGCGATCGCCTCGGGGAGGAGCGCGGCAATATCGCGCGCCATGACGCCCGCGCTGCCGATGCGGTCGGCGGCGAGGAGGCCGGCGGCGCCGTGCACGGCGACCCCGCAGGCGGCCGCTTCGGCGGGCTCCGCCCCGGACGCCAGGAACGCGCCGATCACGCCCGCGAGCAGGTCGCCGCTTCCGGCGGTGGCCAGGGCCGCGGTGGCGACGTCCGAGCGGAGGACCTCGCCAGCGGCGTCGGCCACGACGCTGCGCGCGCCCTTGAGCACGACCACCTCGCGCCAGCGCGTCGCGGCCGCCGCGGCGGCCTCCGCCCGCCCGACGTCGTCGTCGGCGTCCGGCGCCGGCCCGCCGACGAGGCGCGCGAACTCGCCGGGGTGCGGGGTGAGGACGAGCGGAGCGCGAAGTCCCTGCCACCAGCGGCCGCCGCCGGCCAGGGCGTTGAGCCCATCCGCGTCGACGACGGTCGGCACGGTGAGGGCGGCGATGAGCGCCCGGGTCCGGCGCACCGTCGCGGGCTGATTGCCGAGCCCAGGCCCGATGACGAGCGCGTCGTACTGGGCGGCTTCGGTGGTCACCCGGCGCCAGCCGCCGGGTGCGATGAGGCCGGGTGCCTCCTCGTCGAGCGCCATCCAGGTCAGCTCGGGAATCGCTCCGGCCAATCGCGCGGCAACGGACTCGGCAACGGCCAGTCGCACGACGCCGGCGCCGGCACGCATCGCGCCGAGCGCGGTGAGCAGCGCCGCGCCCGGATAGTCGATCGAGCCCGCGACGATGAGCAGCCGCCCGAAGTCGCCCTTGTGGGCGCGGTCGGGTCGGGGCGGCAGATGGCGCGCGACCCAGCGCTGGGTGATCGAGCGGGGCGTCCCGGCCATGTTCGGCTACGTGTGCCGGCGGTGCGCGACCGCCACGGCCACGGCCATGTGGCGCTCGTGCGAGATCGAGACGCTCACCTCGTCGAGCTCCATGGATTCCGCCCGCCGGGCGGCACGCCCATGGAGGTAGACCTGTGGCTGACCCGCGCGATTGGGCAGGATCTCGATCTCACGCCAGCCGACGCCGCGGACGCCGAGGCCGAGCACCTTGCTGATCGCCTCCTTCGCGGCCCAGCGCCCGGCGATGCGCTCGACCCGATGGCCGACGTACCGCTGCTCGTGCTCGGTGAGGACGCGATGCCGGAACCGTTCCGGGAAGCGGCCGAGGACGCCGACAATGCGATCGATGTCGATCAGGTCGACCCCGATCTCGTGCCGGCTCATGTGCGAGCTATTCGACCGTGACCGACTTCGCGAGGTTCCGGGGCTGGTCGACGTCCGTGCCCCGCGCGACCGCCATCTCGTACGCGAGGAGCTGGAGCGGCAGGACCGCGATGACGGGGCTGATCGGCTCGGGCGTCTCGGGCACGTAGATGACGTCGTGGGCGTAATGGTCGATCTGGTCGTCGCCCTCGGTGGCGATGGCGATGATCGGCGCCGAGCGGGCGCGCGCCTCGGCCACGTTGCTGACGACCTTCTCGTACACCGAGCCGGCGGTCGCGATCGCGACGAGCGGCGTGTCGGGATCGAGGAGCGCGATCGGCCCGTGCTTCAGCTCGCCGGCGGCATAGCCCTCGGCGTGGACGTAGCTGAGCTCCTTGAGCTTGAGGGCGCCCTCCATCGCGATCGGGAAGCCGACGCCACGGCCGATGAAGATGAAGTCGCGGACCCGCGAGTACTGCTGCGCCAGCTTCTTGATCTGCGGGGCGAGCTTGAGGGTCTCGGCCGCCAGGCGGGGAAGGCTCCGCAGCGCCTGCCCGTACGACCGCAGGCGACTGTCGGTCAGCGTCCCGCGCATCCGCGCGAGGTGGAGCGCGATCATCTGGAGGACGAGCACCTGCGTCACGAAGGCCTTGGTGCTGGCAACCGCGATCTCCGGCCCCGCCTGCAGGTAGCAGACCGCGTCGGCCTCGCGCGTGATGGCGCTGCCCACGACGTTCGTCACCACGAGGACGGTGGCGCCTCGCTCCTGCGCCAGGCGCAGCGGCGCGAGCGTGTCGGCGGTCTCGCCTGACTGGCTCACGCCGATCACAAGGGTGCGGTCGTCCATTGGCGGCGGGCTGTAGCGCATCTCGGAGCCGACTTGCATCGTGGCCGGCAGCCCGACCCATTCCTGGATGAGGTAGGCCGCCACGTGGGCGGCGTAGCTGGCCGTCCCGCAGCCGACGACGTAGACGCGCTCGGCGCGCTCGAGCTTGTCGGCGATCTCGTCAAGCTCGCCGAGGGTTACGTTTCCGGACGGGTCGACGCGCCCCCGCAGGCATTCCTGGATGGCATGGGGCTGCTCGTAGATCTCCTTGAGGGTGAAGTGCGGGAACCCGCCCTTCTCGGCAGCCTCGATGTTCCAATGGATCTCGGTGACGTCGCGGGCGATCTCGTCGCCCGCCAGCGACAGGATGCGCGTCCCATCGGCTGTGACGTCGGCGATGTCGCCCTCGTGGAGGATGACGACGTTCTTCGTGTGCTCGAGGATGGCCGGGACGTCGCTGGCGAGGAATCCCTCGCCGTTCCCCAGGCCGACGATCAGCGGGACGTTCATCCGGGCGCCGACGATCCGGTCCGGATGCTCCGTGTGCATGACGCCGATGGCGTATGCGCCGCGCACCTCGTTGAGCGCGAGGCGGACGGCCTCGACGAGGTCGCCGGCGTACTTCGTCTCGATGAGGTGCGCGAGGACCTCCGTGTCGGTCTCGCTCGTGAACCGATGCCCGCCGGCGACGAGGCGCCCCTTGATCTCGGCGTAGTTCTCGATGATCCCGTTGTGAATGAGCGCGAGCTTTCCGGTGCAGTCGGTGTGCGGGTGGGCGTTCGTGTCGTTCGGTCGGCCGTGGGTCGCCCAGCGCGTATGGCCGATGCCGGGGTGGCCGGCCGGGGCGTCGCCGTTGAGATGATCGGTGAGGTTGGCGAGCTTGCCGGCCTTCTTCTCGATGAAGACCTCCCCGTTCTCGGTGAGGACGGCGATGCCGGCCGAGTCATAGCCGCGGTACTCGAGGCGCCGCAAGCCCTCGATCAGGATCGGCGCGGCGTCGCGCGGCCCGACGTATCCGACGATGCCGCACATGTGATCCTCCTCGCCGCGCTCCCGCAGCCCTAGTTGAAGCGCGCCTCGGCGAGCGTCGCAAGCTCGCGGGCGATGCGTTCGATCTCACCGGCGTCGTCGCCCTCGACCATGATCCTGATCTTGGGCTCGGTGCCGGATGGGCGGACGAGCACGCGCCCGCGGTCCGCCATCTGCTCCGTGGCACGGTCGATGGCCGCGACGAACTCGTCGTCGTGCTCCCAGTCGTCCCGGCGACGGACGGCTGAGTTTATCACCACCTGCGGAAGCCTCGGAATTTGAGCGGCCAGGTCGGAGAGAGGGGCGTCGGCGGTGCGGATGGCTCGAACGAGCTCGATCGCGGTGAGCAGCCCGTCCCCGGTCGTGGATCGGTCGCGAAAGATGATGTGCCCGGACTGCTCGCCGCCGAGCACGGCGTCGTCTCGCTCCATCGCCTCAAACACGTTCCGATCCCCGACCGGGGTGCGAACCATCCTGCCTCCCGCCTGACGGACGGCCCGCTCGAGGCCGCCGTTGCTCATGACGGTGGCCACGAGGAGGTTGTTGCGGAGCGTGCCGGCCGCCAGGCGCTCGAGCGCGCAGATGCCCATGACGGCATCACCGTCGACGAGCTGCCCCCGCTCGTCGACCGCGATGAGGCGGTCCGCGTCGCCGTCGAAGGCGAATCCGATCTGGAGGCCGGCCGCGGCGACCGTTGCGGCCAGCCGGTCGGGATGCGTCGACCCGCAGCCGTCGTTGATGTTCGTGCCGTTCGGCGCGTCGAAAAGGACGGTCACGTCGGCGCCGAGGCTCCTGAACAGCCCCGCCGCCACGACGCTGGCCGAGCCGTTGGCGCAGTCGATCCCCATCTGCAGTCCGATGAACGCCTCGCCGGCGGCCTCGCGCAGGTGACGCCGATAGGACTCGATCGCGTCGGGGTCGGTCCGGATGCGCCCGAGCTCGTCGTTCGCACGGCTGACAATGATCGAGGGATCGTCGATGAGGGTCTCGAGCTCGGCCTCGGTCGCGTCCTCGGCCTTGCGTCCGCCGACGACGACCTTCAGGCCGTTGTCGGGCGCTGGGTTGTGGGATGCCGAGACCATGATCCCGGCGGCGAAGCGCGCGTCGGCGCTGGCGTGGACGAGGCACGGCGTGGTCACGACGCCGAGGTCGACGACGTCGGTGCCGGTCGAGGTCAGACCGGCGGTCAGGGCCGCCGACAGCATGTCGCCCGACCGGCGGGTGTCGCGGCCGAGCACGACGCTGGACCCGATCCCGCCCAGGCGGTGGCCGACGGCCCGCCCAAGGGCGAGCGCCAGCGGCGCGTCGATCTCCGTGCCGACAGGACCGCGGATCCCGTCGGTGCCGAAGCGTCCCGCCATCTACGGCGCCGGCGTCGGCGCGGGAGTGGCCTCAGGGGCCACGATCGTGACCGGGACAGATACTGGGCTGATGCCGAGCACCTCGACGCCGTCGGGCAGGCCGCTGATCGTGGGCGTCAGGGAGTAGCTCCCGGGCGCGAGGCCCGAGGCATCGACGATGGGGGTGACGTCGGCGGCACTCAGGCCGGCAAGAGCCTCGCCGGCGCCGCTGACGGTGATCGTCAGCTGCTCGATGCGCGGCAGGCAGGCGTTCTCGCCCGCCCCCTCACACACGACCCCCACGACGAACGTGCGGCTCGAGACGGAGGGGACGATCGTCGCCACCACGGTCACGGAGGATGGCTCTCCATCGGCCAGGGTGATGCCGTCGGGCAGCTCCAGGGCGACCTCGAACGTGCGGTCCGCGGATGCCCCGTCGTAGCTGATCGGCTCGGTCTGCACGGCGTCGATCTCGGCCAGGTCCTCCGGCAGGCCGACGATGGTGATCGATGAAGGGTCGACGCTGAGCGCCTCGAGCGCGAAGCCCGGTGCCGGCGTCCCGGGCTCGATGTTCGGCCGGATGGCGACCGTGGTCTCGGTTTCGACCAGCCTGACGTCGACCTGCACCGACACGGCCTCCGGCTCCAGGTCGACCTGGCCGGTCCCGAGCGACTGCCCCTCGATGTCGACCAGCCGGAGCTCGACCGATTCGTTGACGTCGATCCCGGAGGCCGGGATGCTCACGAGCGCGATGGCCCGGTCGATCTGCCCGACGACCGATGCCGGACCACGCACCTCGACCTCGCCGGCGCTCACCACTGGATCGTCGATCTCGAGGCCGGCCGGAATCGTGCCCGTATCGACCTCCACCGGGACGGTGCGGGTCTCGACCCCGTCGAGCTGGACGCGGACCGAGCTCGGCGTCCACGAGATGACCTCGACGCCCTCGCGCAGGCTGGTCACGGTGATGTCGAGCTGTCGCGGCTCGGGCGCGAGGGTCATGTCATAGGCGGCGAAGTCGACCTGCGCCGCGAAGTCGGCCGGCGACACGCCACCGGCCTCGTCGTTGGCGACGCGGTACGTCACCTCGACCACGCCCGGGTCGCCACTCAGCACGAAGACGTCGCGTGACGCGTTGACCTGCTCGATCCGCACCTCGAGCGTGCGCTCCGAGAACGAGCCGGAGAAGACGAGACCGGTGTACAGGATGGTGGCCAGCAGGACCGCCGACAGCTTGAGGTGCCAGTTGCGCAGAAGGATCCCCATCCGTCAGCGCCTCACGGCGCCGTGATCGGTCGCGCCGCCGGCGACGACGCGCGCGTCCGGGTCGATCGGCTCGTCCTGTGGCGGGACGGGGTCGGGCGCTCCGAGGTGCCAGCGGCCGTCGATGGTGCGCCGCAGGAAGGGCACCGCCCGTCGCGGCGTCTGCGGCCGGATGAGGTTGAAGATCCGGCGTCGGAGCTGGTCCTCGGTGAGGTTGCGCTCGATCCGGCCACGGACGACGAGGCTGATCGATCCGGTCTCCTCGCTGACGACGACGACGACCGCATCCGTCTGCTCGCTGATGCCGATCGCCGCGCGATGCCGGGTGCCATACCGCTCCGAGTCGAGCGCGCTCTGGCTCATCGGCAGGAGGACGCCGGCCGCGGTGATCTCCTCGCCGGAGATGATGACCGCGCCGTCGTGCAGCGCCGTGCCGCGGTAGAAGATCGTGGCCAGCAGCTCGGCTCGCAGGTCTGCGTGGACCGGCACGCCCGACTCGGTCGCGAGGTCCTGCAGCCCCGTCTCGCGCTCGAGCGCGATGAGCGCGCCGTGGCGGGAACCCGCCAGGATGCGGGCGGCGCGGCTGATCTCGCGGGCAACGCGCTCTGCCCCGGCCACCTCGGCGCTCACGAAGAAGCGATTCACCGACCCGATCCGGCCGATCTGCTCCAGGGCTCGCCGCAGCTCGGGCTGGAAGACGACCACGACGGCGAAGAGGCCGACGACCGCCGCGGTCTCCATGAGCCGACGGAGCAGGTCGAACCCGAAGAAGATCGCGGCGAGGTAGACGAGGTACAGGATCGAGAGGCCGATGACGATCCGCACGGCGCGGGTGCCGCGGATGAGGATGAAGAGCCAGTAGATGACGAAGGCCACCAGCCCGATGTCGATGATCGACGTCCAGCTGCCCCTCAGGTACGTATCGAAGAAGTCACGGAACGCGTCGATCACGATTGAGGATGTGCCTGCCTGTGCGGCGACGGAGCTCGATGATACCAAGAGCCCCGGCGCGGAGGCCGGGGCTCGATCGGGCCAGGACTTCTATCGCTTGGTGTACTGCGGCGCCTTGCGCGCTCGCTTGAGGCCGTACTTCTTCCGCTCCTTCGCCCGCGGGTCGCGGGTCAGGAGGCCCGCCTCGCGCAGCGCGGCGCGGGCGTCGGGATGGGCGGTCAGCAGCGCTCGCGCGATGCCGTGCCGAATGGCGCCGACCTGTCCGGAAACGCCGCCGCCGGCGACGAGGACGCTGGCCGAGTATCGGCCCTCGGTCTCCGTCACCCGGAACGGCAGGAGGAGCGCGCCCTCGGGCGACGCACCGCCGAAGTAATCGGCGGCGAGCTTGCCGTTCACGACGACGCTGCCGTCGCCCGGCAGGAGGCGCACGCGCGCGACGGCGGTCTTGCGCCTGCCCGTGCCGTAGACGTAGTTCGTGCTCACATCGTCCCTTTCGCTACAGCTCGACCGCGGTCGGCTGCTGTGCCTGGTGCGGGTGCTCCCCACCCTTGTAGACCTTGAGCTTCTTGAACATCGCCCGTCCAAGGCGGTTCTGCGGCAGCATCCCCTTCACGGCCCGCTCGATGACGAGCTCCGGCTTCCGCTCCAGCAGGCGCCCGAGGCTCTCCTCGCGCAGGCCACCCGGATAGTTCGAGTGCCGGAAGTAGCTCTTCTGGCGCAGCTTGTCGCCGGTGACGCGAATCTTCCCGGCGTTGAGGACCACGACGTGGTCCCCGGTGTCGAGGTGCGGCGAGTAGATGGGCTTGTGCTTGCCCTCCAGCAGGGTGGCGATACGCGTCGCCAGCCGGCCGAGGGTCTGGTCCGTCGCGTCGACGACCCACCAGCTGCGCTCGATCTCGCTCGCCTTGACGGCGTAGGTCTTCACGTTCCCTGCTCTCCGGTCTTGCCTGGGGTGCCCGGCCCCGGTGGGCCGGTCGGATTCGATTCGATTGGCTGTCGTGTGGCTGATCGGTAGACGATGCGCTCGAGGGTCAGTCCCCGCGGCGGTGCGGCGCGGCCATGGAGAGCGCGCGCGGTTCCGTCGAGGAGCGCGGCCGCGCCATCCGCATCGAGCCGGCCGCGGCCGACCTCGAGCAGGATCGCGACGATGCTCCGCACCATCCGGCGCAGGAACGCGTCGGCGGTGACCTTGACCTCGACGAGGTCGCCACGCCGCGTCACGCGCAGCTCCGCGAGATGGCGGACCGTGCGCCCGTGCACATGGCTCCCGAGCGCCGCGAAGTCCCGCTCCCCCGTCATCCGGGCGGCGGCCGCCCCCATGGCGGCGGTGTCCAGCGGATCGTCGATCTCGAGGGTCCGATGCCGTTCCAGCGGGCGGGACGCCCCGTCCGGCCGGATCCGGTACCGATACATCCGCCAGCGCGCGTCGCGTCGCGGGTCGAATCGACGCGAGGTCGCGCGTGAGCGACCGCACGGCAAGGTCCGGCGGCAGGACGGCGTTCAGCCGTCGCCGCAGCTCCGGCAGCCCGCCCTGGGGCAGCTTGCCCCGATAGCAGAATGCCGCGACCTGGCCGGTGGCATGCACCCCGGCATCGGTTCGCCCGGCGAGACGGATGCGAATCCGCTCACCGATCAGCCTGTTAAGGGCCTCCTCCAGCTCCCCCTGCACGGTCCGAGCGTTCGGCTGGACCTGCGAGCCGGCGAAGGCCGTCCCGTCGTACTCGATGATCGCCCGGGCGCATCGCTGCGCGTCGGCGGCCATCGGGTTCGTGTCGGTGTTCTGTTGGTCGCCCGTCTGCGTCAGACGAGCTCGATCTGCACCATCGAGGCGGCATCGCCCGGACGCTGCCCGAGCTTGATGATGCGCGTGTAGCCCGATGCGCGATCGGCGTACTTCGTCGCGATCTCGCCCATCAGCTTCTCGACGATGAGCGGCTCGTGCGGCATCTTGCTGACGAGCTGGCGGCGAGCATGGAGGTCGCCGCGCTTGGCGAGGGTGATCATGCCATCGACCACGCCGCGGACCTCCTTGGCCTTGGCCTCGGTGGTCTTGACCCGCTCATAGCGCAGGATCGCGACGGCGAGGTTGCCGAGCATCGAGACTCGCTGGTCGTGCGGGCGATTGAGCTTGCGCCCCGAGACGCGATGCGGCATCGACTTAGGCCTCCCGGTCGAGCTCGGCGGCGGCCGCCTCGTCCAGCTCGGCGGAGGCGGGCAGGTCGGACTCGTCGGTGCTCATCGAGGTCGCGTCGGGGCTGATGAAGCCGCGCAGCGCGAGTCGCTCCTTGAGCTCGTCGAGGCTCTTCTGCCCGAAGTTGCGCATCCGCAGGAACTCGTCGTCGCTGAGCGAGAGGACCTGACCGATCTTCGTGATGCTGTTGCGCTTCAGGCTGTTGTAGGCCCGCATCGGGAGGTCGAGCTCCTCGATGGGCGCGTCGAGCAGGTTGGCGCTGGGGGCGATCGGAGCCTCGTCGGCGGCGCCCGTCGACGGACGGCCGATCTCCGCGAAGCGGCCGAACTCGCGCATCAGGATGTCGGCGGCCTGGCTCAGCGCCGCCTGGGCGGTCGTGGTGCCATCCGTCTCGATCTCGAGCATGAGCTTGTCGTAGTTCGTCATCTGGCCGACGCGAGTCTTCTCGACCTGGTAGTTCACGCGCCGCACGGGGGAGAAGAGCGCGTCGACCGGGACGACCCCGATCGGCATCTCCTCGGTGTGCTCGGCCGGGCGGTAGCCCATGCCGGTCTCGACGGTGAGATCCATCTCGATCGAGCCCGAGTCGGAGTCGAGCGTCAGCAGGACGAGGTCCGGATTGACGATCTCGATGTCGGCCGACTCGCTGATGTCGGCCGCGGTGACCGGGCCGGCGCCGCGCTTGACGAGCTTCAGCGTCAGCGGGTGGCGGGCGAACGAGCGGAGGCGGAGCTTCTTCACGTTCAGCACGATCTGGGTGACGTCCTCCTTGACGTTCTCGATCGTGCTGAACTCGTGGAAGACGCCGGCGATCTGGATGCTGGTGACGGCCGCACCATCGAGGGAGCTGAGCAGCACGCGCCGAAGCGCGTTGCCGAGGGTGACGCCATAGCCCTCCTGGAGGGGGGTCACCTCGAAGCGGCTCAGGTTGCCCTCGGCGTGCACCTCATCGATGCGCGGGGACGGGGCGGGCTGCTGCTGTAGCGGGGTCTCGAGTTCGATCATGGGGTTCCGATTGACTCCTAGCGCGAGTAGTACTCGACGACGAGCTGCTCGTTGAACTCGAGCGGCATCTGCTCGCGCGCCGGTTCGGTGAGCACGGTGCCCGACAGCTTCGTCGGGTCGACGCTCACCCATTCAGGGATCTGGGCCGCCTTCATCGTCTCGCCGGCGACCTTGAAGTACTCGCGGCCACGGCGGCCGTCGCGCACCTCGACACGATCGCCGATCTTCGTCGCGAAGCTCGGGACGTTGGTCGGGCGGCCGTTGACGGCAAAGTGGCCGTGGGTCACGAGCTGGCGGGCCTGCGCGCGGCTCGTGGCGAAGCCCATGCGGAACACGACGTTGTCGAGTCGCATCTCGAGCAGGCGAAGCAGGTTCTCACCCGTCACGCCCTTGCGCTGGTCCGCCTTCTCGAAGTAATTGCGGAATTGGCGTTCGAGGACGGAGTAGCTCTTGCGGACCTTCTGCTTCTCGCGCAGCTGGAGGCCGTACTCGCTCACCTTGCGGCGGCGCATCGTGTTCATGCCGGGCGGCGTGCTGCGCCGCTCGAAGGCGCACTTGCGGCTGAAACAGCGGCTGCCCTTGAGGAAGAGCTTCAGCCCCTCTCGGCGGCAGATGCGGCAGACGGCGTCGTTGTATCGGGCCATGGCTCAGACCCTCCGCCGCTTCGGCGGACGGCAGCCGTTGTGCGGGATCGGGGTCACATCGGTGATGGCGGTCACCTCGAGGCCGGCGGACTGGAGCGAGCGGATCGCCTGCTCGCGGCCACCGCCAGGTCCCTTGACGAAGACCTCGATCTGGCGCATGCCGTGCTCCATCGCGCGCTTCGCGGCCAGGTCGGCCGTCTGCGCGGCGGCGTAGGGCGTGCTCTTGCGGGAGCCCTTGAAGCCGACCAGCCCGGCACTCCCCCAGCTGATGACGTTGCCGGTGGTGTCGGTGATCGTGACGATCGTGTTGTTGAACGTCGACTGGATGTGCGCGTGGCCAGTCGGCACGTTCTTTCGCTCGCGCTTCTTGCCGCGCTGAGCCCGCTTGCGCTCTACCATGAAACTCCCGTTTTACTTCTTGCGGCGGACGCCGACCGTCTTCTTCGATCCCCGGCGCTGCCGAGCATTCGTCTTTGTTCGCTGCCCGCGGACGGGCAGGTTTCGCCGATGGCGCAGGCCCCGGTAGGAGCCGATCTCCATCAGGCGCTTCACGTTCAGGCTGACCTCGCGGCGCAGGTCGCCCTCGACCTTGTACTGGCGGTCAACGATCTCGCGGAGTCGGTTGACCTCCTCGTCGGTCAGGTCGCGCACCCGGGTGTCCGGAGACACGTTGGCCGCGCTGATGACCTTCTTTGACGAGGTCAGGCCGATGCCGTGGATGTAGGTGAGGCCGATGATCACCCGCTTCTCGCGGGGGATGTCGACGCCGGCGATACGAGCCACGATGCCGCTACCCCTGCCGCTGCTTGTGCTTGGGAATGACGCAGATGACCATCACCACGCCGGAGCGCTTGATGACCTTGCAGCGTTCGCAACGGGGCTTCACGGAGGCAGAAACCTTCATCTCATCCTATACGTGATTCGACCCCTGGTGAGGTCATAGGGACTGAGCTCGACGCGGACGGTGTCGCCGGGAAGGATGCGGATGAAGTTCTGGCGCAGCTTGCCGGAGATGTGGGCGAGCACTTCGTGCCCGTTCTCCAATCGCACCTTGAACATCGCATTCGGCAGGGGGAGGATCACCTCACCCTCGACCTCGATGGCATCCTTCTTTGCCAAGCGGCACGCACCCTCGTTCGGCTTCGATCACATGGAATGGGGATTGACACACGGAAAGGCCGCCGCGCCCCGGCGACCCGAACGGGGAGTATACATCGCCGCCGACCGACGCACAAGGCGACTCACGGACGCTCCGTGAGGATCTCGGGGCCCCCCGTGGACACCGCGATCGTGTTCTCGAAATGGGCCGAGAGGCCACCGTCGCGGGTCCGAACGGTCCATCCATCGTCCTCGACGAAGACGTCGTCGCGCCCGAGGTTGAACATCGGCTCGATGGCGAAGCACATGCCGGCCTCGATGAGCAATCCGGTGCCGGGGCGGCCGTAGTTCGGGACCTGGGGCTCCTCGTGCATGGAGCGGCCGATGCCGTGCCCGACGAACGGTCGGACGATCCCGTAACCGTGTCGGTGGGCCACCGACTCGATGGCGTTCCCGATGTCGCCGAGCCGATTGCCGGGCTGCGCCGCGGCGATCCCCGCCTCCATCCCTCGGCGCGTCGCGTCGATGAGCTCCGCCACCTCGCGCGGGACCCGACCCACCGGCCAGGTTCGGGCGCAGTCAGCGTGCCAGCCATCTACGATGCAGCCGACGTCGATGCTCACGATGTCGCCATCGGCGAGGCGCCGATGCTGAGACGGGATGCCGTGCACGACCTCGTCATTGACGCTCGCGCAGATCACACCCGGGAACGGCGGGTTGCTGCCATAGCCCTTGAAGGATGAGACGGCGCCGGCCTCGCGCATCATCTCGGCGGCGATGCGGTCGAGCTCGCCGGTCGTCGCACCCGGCCGGACCTCGGCCCGCAGGACCTCGAGGATGCGCACGAGCAGGCGGCCGGCCTCCCGCATCTTGTCGATCTCGCCCGGTCGCTTGATGGTGGCAACGCTCGCCCCGTGGGTGGCCATCAGCGCCGCGCCGCCGGTGCGCCGATCCGCGCGAGGATCTCGTCGGTGACCGCATCGATCGGCTGCGTGCCGTCGACCCGGTCGACGATGCCGGCGCGGTCGTAGTGGCTGATGACCTCGAGCATCGGCGGGACCTGGCGCTCGAGGCGAGCGCGCACGACCTCGGGCCGGTCGTCGTCGCGCTGGACGAGCTCCGCGCCTTCACGGTCACAGAGCCCGGGAACCCGGGGCGGATCGGTGGTCTCGTGATAGGGCGTCCCGCATTCCGGGCAGATCCAGCGCCCGGCGACGCGGCTCACGAGCTCGTCAGTCGGCACGTCGATGTACACGACACGGCGGATCCGCTCCCCATCGGCCGCGAGGGTGTCGTCGAGTGCCTCCGCCTGCCCGACGGTGCGTGGGAAGCCATCGAGGATGGCCCCGCGCGCGGCCGTTGGCCGGGCGAGCTCCTCCATGAACATCCCGATGGTCGTCTCGTCCGGCACGAGCTCGCCGCGCTCCATGTAGCCGCGCGCCTCGTCGCCGAGTGGCGTGTGATCGGCCATGGCGGCGCGGAAGAGGTTGCCTGACGCCAGGTGCGGGAGGGTGAGGGCCTGCGACAGGTTGGCGGCCTGGGTGCCCTTGCCGGCGCCAACCGCGCCGACGAGGAGCAGAATGAGCCGCTCGCCGTCGGACGCCGAGGCGCCGGCCGGCAGGCCGGTCACCGAATGAAGCCCTCGTAGTGGCGCATGAGCATCTGCGCCTCGAGCTGCTTCATCGTCTCGACCACGACGCTGACCATGATGAGGATGCTGGTGCCGCCCAGCTGGAGCGTGTTCAGCCCGGGGATGACCGCGGCGACGAGGTACGGCAGGATGGCGATGAAGCCGAGGAAGAGCGCGCCGCCGAGGGTGATGCGGTTCGTGACGCGCCCCAGGAACTCCTCCGTCGGGCGCCCGGGACGGATGCCCGGGATGAACCCACCGTTCTTGCGCAGGTAGTCCGCCGTCTGGTCGGGGCGGAACTGGAACGCGGTGTAGAAGTAGGTGAAGAACACGACGAGCACGAAATAGAGCGAGGCGTACAGCGGGATGTTGTTGGACCCGTTCAGGTTCGTGCTGATCCAGGTGGCCGCGCTCCGCACCCAGCCGATGTCGCTGGTCGTGAAGTAGGCGGCGATCTGGGCGGGGAAGAGCAGGATGCTGACGGCGAAGATGATGGGGATGACGCCGGCCATCGTCACCTTGAGGGGCAGGTACTGCGTCTGACCCTGGTACATGCGCCGTCCACGCACGCGGCTGGCGTACTGGACCGGGATCCGGCGCTGGCCCTCGTTGATGAACACGACCGCTCCGACCACGATGATCGCCACGATCACGAACGGGATGAGGCGCGCGAATGAGTCGGGCCCGGACAGGACCGGACCGATCTGCTGCGGGATGCTGCCGACGATGCCGGCAAAGATGATGAAGCTGATGCCATTGCCCAGCCCGCGCTCGCTGATCAGCTCACCCAGCCACATGAGCAGGATCGTGCCCGCCGTGAAGCTGAGGAGCAGGCTGAGCGTCTCGATGCTGAACAGGTCGTTGGTCGGAATGACGTTGTTGGCGCTGAGCAGCACGCTGATGCCGTAGCCCTGGGCGAAGGCCAGCGGCACGGTCAGCATGCGGGTGTACTGGTTGAGGCGATTGCGGCCGTACTCGCCCTCGCGGCTGAGCTCCTCGAGGGCCGGGATCACGCCGCGCATCAGCTGCATGATGATGCTGGCGTTGATGTACGGGTTCACGCCGAGCCCGATGATCGATGCCGCCGCCAGCCCGCCTCCCGAGAAGATGTTCAGGATGCCGAGGAGCGGGTTGTTCGTGAACAGATCGGTCAGCGCCGCCGTGTTCACGTTCGGGACGGGCACGTTCGTCAGCGCGCGGAAGACGAGCAGGATCCCGAGCGTGAAGAGGAGCTTGCGCCGGATGTCCGGCGCGCGGAAGGCGGTGACGACCGTCTCGATCAAGCCGGCGACTCGCTTTCGTCTCCGGCCTCGGCCTCCGGCGCCGCAGCCTCGGCCTCATCCGCGTCGGGGGCCGCAGCGGCCTCGGATGTGGTCGGGGCCTCGTCATCGGGCTCGTCCGCGCCGGCCGAGCTCGACGGCGCGGCCTTGCCCTTGTTCTTGCGGTGTCGCCGCGGCTCGCGCTTCGGCTTCTCGAGCTCGACCGGGGCATTGTCCGGCCAGCTCAGGCGCTGGGCCGTGCAGCCCGCCGCGGCGAGCTTCTCGAGGGCGGTCTTGCTGAACGCGTGGGCGTGGATGGTGATGCCCTTCGGCGCGTCCCCGTTGCCGAGGATCTTGAGCGGCAGGGAGGTGTCGCGGATGAGGCCGTCGTGCGCGAGCACCTCGGGCGTCACCAGCGTCCCGCTCGCCACGTCGCCGATTCGGGCCAGGTTGAGCGGCGCGTACGCCACCCGCCCGCGATTGCGGAAGCCGTGCAGCTTCGGCGTGCGGACGTGGAGCGGGGTCTGGCCACCCTCGAACCATGCCGGCAGGTTGCCGCCAGCACGCGACTTCTGGCCCTTCGTTCCGCGCCCCGCGGTCTTGCCTCGTCCCGAGCCATGGCCGCGGCCGACACGACGCGACGGCTTGCGCGACCCGGGGGCCGGGTGCAGATCGTGGAGCTTCACTTCGTCTCCCCTTCCTTCGCCGATGCGCCGCTCGACGGCTCCTCGACGTCGAGGAGGAAGGCGACGCGGCGGATCATGCCCCGCGTCATCGGCGAGTCGGCGATCTCGACGGTCTGGTGCAGCCGGTGCAGGCCAAGCGCGCGGATGGTGCCACGGGCGGCGGCCTTGTGCCCGATCGTCGATCGGACCCAGGTGACCTTGAGCTTGCTATCGCCCACCTCTGCCTCCAAAGCCCGTGTTCATCGGCTCGCGACGCTCCGGGATCTCGTGCGGCGTCCGAGACAGCTCGGCACCGCGCTTGCCGAGCAGCTGCTCGGCCGTGCGTCCGCGCAGGGCGGCGATGGCGTCGGCCGATCGGAGGGCGGTCAGGCACTCCATCGTGGCCCGAACGACGTTGATCGGGTTCGTCGAGCCCTGCGCCTTGCTGAGCAGGTCCCGGATGCCCGCGGCCTCAACCACCGACCGCACCGAGCCCCCGGCGATGACGCCGGTCCCGGCGCTGGCCGGCTTCAGCATGACGCGCGCCGCGCCGAAGTGCCGATGGACCTCGTGCGGGATGGTCGAGCCGACGAGCGGCACCTTGACGAGGTGCTTCTTCGCGTCCTCGACGCCCTTTCGAATGGCCTCCGGCACCTCACCGGCCTTGCCGATGCCGGCGCCGACGGTGCCGTTGCCGTCGCCGACGACCACGACCGCGCTGAAGCTGAAGCGACGCCCACCCTGGACGACCTTGCTGACGCGGTTGATCTGGACGACCTTCTCTTCCAGGTTGAGCTTGGACGCATCGATGCGTGCCATGGGCTGACTCCTCTCGCTCTACAGGTTGAGGCCGCCCTCGCGGGCGCCCTCGGCGAGCGAGCGGACCCGCCCGTGATACTGGTATCCGCCCCGATCGAGCACGACGGCGCTGATGCCGGCGGCCTTCGCCCGCTCGGCGAGCGTTCGCCCGACGGAGCGCGCGACGTCGAGGGGCGTCTCGCCGCTCAGGCCCTTTTCGCGGCTCGATGCCGCGGCCAGCGTCCGGCCGCTGCTGTCGTCGATCACCTGGGCGTAGATGTACTTCGCGCTGCGGAAGACCGACAGGCGCGGCCGCTCCGTGCTGCCACTGAGGCGGAGCCGGAGGCGGGCGTGACGCTTGCGGCGCAGCGCGTCGCGTGATGGGTTCGTCATCGGTCCCTCCTCACGCTCCGCCGACCTTGCCGGCCTTGCCCGCCTTGCGCAGGATCTGCTCGCCCTGGTAGCGAATGCCCTTGCCCTTGTACGGCTCCGGCTTGCGCTGCGAGCGGATGTATGCGGCGATCTGGCCGACGAGCTCCTTGTCGGCGCCGAAGACGCCGAGGCGGGTCGGCGTCTCGACCCGGAACTCGATCCCTGCCGGCGGGTCGACCTCGACCGGATGCGAGTAGCCGAGCGCCAGCACGAGCTTCGCGCCCTGCAGCTGCGCGCGGTAGCCGACGCCGCTGATCTCGAGGTTCTTCGTGAAGCCCGAAGTGACGCCGGTGACCATGTTGTTGACGAGGGTGCGGGTCAGCCCGTGCAGCGCCCGATGGCGCGGCTCGTCGCTGGGTCGCACGATTCGCAGCTCCCCATCCTCGCGCTCGAGGGTCATCTCGGGATGCAGCTCGCGCTCGAGCTGGCCCAGTGGCCCCTTGACGCGGAGGGTGCGGCCGTCCTGCGTGACCTCGACTCCGGATGGGAGCGGGATCGGCATGCGTCCGATACGTGACATGCGTTCGCTCCTTACCAGACGTAGCAGAGGACTTCGCCGCCGAGATGCTGCTTCCGGGCGTCGTTGCCCGTCATGATCCCGTGGGAGGTCGAGAGGATGGCGAGGCCAAGGCCACCGAGCACGCGCGGGATCTCGGTCTTGCGGGCATAGACCCGCAGCCCCGGCTTGCTGATGCGCTTGATGCCGGTCACCACCGGGGTTCGGCCCTCGGCGTACTTCAGGCGAAGCACGAGCTTGTCCTGGACGCCGTCGGGCTGGGTATCGAAGCCGTCGATGAAGCCCTCCTCCGTCAGGATCCGCGCGATCTCGCGCTTCACCCGGGACGAGGGGAGGCTCAGCTCCTTGTGCCGTGCCGAGCTGGCGTTGCGGATGCGCGTCAGCATGTCGGCGATTGGATCGGTCACGTTCATGTTGGTGTTCGTTCGTCTCCTCGGCGGCGGTTCGCTCCCGGCGGTCCGGGTGGCGCCTCCCGCTGATGGCGGCCGTCGACCTCGACGGCCTCGAGTCCTTGCAGCAGCGCGAGCCCTACCAGCTCGACTTCGTCACGCCCGGCAGCTGGCCCAGAAGGGCGCGCTCCCGGAAGCAGATGCGGCACATCGCGAAACGACGCATGTAGCCGCGGGGCCGGCCACACACCTGGCATCGGTTGTGGTCGCGCACGACGTAGCGCGTCCCGCGCTTCGTCCGTGCGATGCTCGACTTCTTTGCCATTCGTCGGTCCTTGTGTCCTTCCTGTAACCCGTCCGCGCCGTCAGGCGCTCTGGAACGGCATGCCGAGGAGCTCGAGGAGCTTGCGCCCCTCCTCATCGGTCTTCGCCGTCGTCACGATGCTGATCTCGAGCCCGCGCAGCCGATCGACCTTGTCGTAGTCGATCTCCGGATAAGCGAGCTGCTCCCGCAGGCCGAGGCTGAAGTTGCCGCGACCATCGAACGAGCGAGTCGGGATGCCGCGAAAGTCGCGGATCCGAGGCAGCGCCAGCGCCAGCGTGCGCTCGAGGAAGTCGTACATCCGCTGGCCGCGCAGCGTCACCTTCGCGCCGATCGGCATCCCCGCTCGCAGGCGGAACTGCGCGATGCTGCGCTTGGCGCGCGTCACGATCGGCTTCTGGCCGGTGATGGTCGCCAGGTCGCCGACGGCCGCGTCGAGGGCCTTCGCGTTCGCGATCGCCTCACCGAGGCCGATGTTGACGACGACCTTCTCGACCCGCGGGATCTCCATCGCGTTGCCGTAGCTGAACTCACGCTGCAGCGCCGGAACGACCTCGTCCTGGTAGCGGCGACGCAGGCCGGCGTACTCCGGCGGGGTGTAGCCGCCCGACGCTCGGCCGCTGCCGTTGCCCCTCGTCGCCTTCGCGGGCGTCTCGGGAGCATCCTCGGCGGTCGCTGTGGCTGACGTGCGCTTGGTCGCGCTCGCGGCACGCGGGCGCGGGGTGCGCGTCTCGTCGGCGCTCACTTCACGCCTCCTTCGATCTGCTCGCCGCAGCGCTTGCAGATGCGCGTGCTGCGGCCGTGCTCGCCCTCGAGCCGGCCGTGGCCGATCCGGGTCGGCCGGTTGCAGCGTGGGCAGACCACCTGCACGTTGCTGACGTGGAGCGGTACCGGGATGTCCAGGATCCCGGCAGTCTGCGTGCGCGAGCGGGCGCGCTGATGTCGCTTGGCCATGTTGATTCCGGGGATGACGACACCAAAGCCACGCTTCGTCTTCTCGACCCGCTCGACGGTGCCGCGCTTGCCGCGGTCCTTGCCGGCCAGGACGAGGACGGTGTCGCCCCGTCGCACGTTCATCTAGAGCACCTCCGGGGCGAGCGACACGATCTTCATGTAGTTGCGCTCGCGCAGCTCACGGGCAACCGGCCCGAAGATGCGCGTGCCGCGCGGGCTGCCCTGCGCGTTGATCAGGACCGCCGCGTTCTCGTCGAATCGGATGTGGCTGCCGTCGGGCCGTCCGTACTCCTTGGTCGTGCGCACCACCACGGCGCGAACGACCTCGCCCTTCTTGACGCCGGAGTTCGGCAGCGCCTGCTTGACGCTGGCCACGATGATGTCGCCCACCTCGGCCGTATCGCTCGTCGAGCGACCGATGACGGTGATGCACTGCAGCGTTCGCGCGCCGGAGTTGTCGGCCACGCGCAGCCTGCTGTACTGGCGGATCATGCCTGCTCCGTTCCGTCGATGAGCTCTTCGTGGGAGCCGCGGGCCACGACCTCGACCACCGTCCAGCGCTTCTCGCGCGACAGCGGGCGGCTCTCCTCGATCCGGACGGTGTCGCCGACGTGCGCGGTGTTCTCGGCGTCGTGCGCCTTGAACTTGCTGCTGAGGCGCACCACCCGCTTGTAGATCGGGTGCCGCCGCAGCCGCTCGACGCTGACCACCACCGTCTTGTCCATCTTGTCGGACACCACGCGCCCGATCTTGCTTCGTCGTTTGCCCTGCATCAGCTGGCCTTCTCGGCGTCCGCTGCGGCCGCCTCGGCCGCGTGCTGACGCTCGGTCATCACGGTCAGGATGCGAGCGATCCGCTTGCGGGTCGCCGGCAGCCTGCTGTAGTTGCTTTCCTGTCGCGTGGCGAGGTCGAAGCGGATCTTCCACAGCTCCTGCTTCGCGTCACGCAGCGCGCCCTCGAGATCCGTGTCCGAGAGGGCTCGCACCTCACTGATGTCCATGTTCGAGGCCCTCCTTCATCACGAACCGGGTGCTGATCGGCAGCTTGTGGCCCGCCAGGCGCATCGCCTCGCGCGCGATCGGCTCCGGCACGCCCGACATCTCGAACATGACACGACCCGGCTTCACGACCGCAACCCAGTGGTCCGGCGCGCCCTTGCCCGAGCCCATGCGGACTTCGGCGGGCTTCTTCGTGACCGGCTTGTCCGGGAAGACCCGGATCCAGACGCGGCCACCGCGCTTGATGTGATGGGTCATGGCACGTCGGGCCGCCTCGATCTGGCGGCTGGTCAGCCAGCAGACCTCCTCGGCCATGAGGCCGAAATCGCCGAAGCTGACCGTCGTGCCGCCCTTCGCCAGGCCCGCGCGGCGTCCGCGCTGAACCTTGCGGTGCTTGACCCGCTTTGGCATCAGCATCGGTCAGGCTCCCTCGCCCGCCGGCTCGTCCGCAGCGGGGGCCGGCTCGGCGGCGGCGGGCGTCTCGTCGGCGGCCGGCTCGGCGTCGGCCTTCGCGGCCTTCGTTGCCTTCGTGGCCTTCGTGGCCTTCGTCGACTTCGCCTTCGGCTTCGCCGTTGACGACGTCGCGCGCGTCCGCTTCGCGGCCGGCTTGGGCGCCGGCTCGGCGACCTCGGCCTCGGCGACTTCGGCCGCTGGAGCAGCCTCGACCGTTGGCTCGGCCACCTCGACCGCAGCCTCAGCTGGAGCGGCCTCGACCGCCTCCGGTGGAGCCTCGACCTGGGCCGCGACGTTGTCCGTCAGCGTCTCGTCGGCCACCGCGGTCGCGGCTGCGGTTGCCTCGGTAGCCTCGCCCGACTCGGTCGGGGCCGGGGCCGCAGAACGTCCGCCACGCGTGCGGGTCGGGGTCGCTCCCCGACGTGGAGCGCGTGGCTCGGTCCGGGCGCTGCCCGGCCGCTCGCCCAGCTGCTCGCCGCGATACACCCAGGCCTTGACGCCGATGCGTCCGTAGGTCGTGTGCGCGTGGACCACGCCGTAGCTGATGTCGGCGCGCAGCGTGCCGAGCGGAATGCGACCCTCGCGGTCCCACTCGGTCCGGCTCATCTCAGACCCGCCGAGGCGACCCGCGACCTGGATCTTCACGCCCTTGGCGCCGGCCTTGATGGTGCGCTGGATCGACTGCTTGATCGCCTTACGGAAGGCAATCCGGCGCTCGAGCTGCCCGGCCACGTTCTGGGCCAGCAGCATGCCATCCAGCTCGGGCTGGAGGATCTCCTTGATCTCGAGCTTGACCTTCTTCGTCGTCAGCTTCCCGACGTTCGTGCGCAGTGCCTCGACGTTCGCGCCGCCCTTGCCGATGACGATCCCGGGCTTGGCGGTGTGAACCGTCACGGTGACGTGGTTGATGCCGCGCTCGATCTCGACCTGGCTGACGCTCGCGTTCGACAGCTGCCTGGCGACCAGCTCCCGGATCCGCATGTCCTCCTGGAGCAGCGTCGCGTAGTCGCGGTCCGCGTACCACTTCGCCAGCCAGGGCTTGATGATGCCGATCCGGAAGCCGTACGGGTGAACCTTGTGACCCATTACGACTCCTCTCGGTCAGCCACGGCGACGGTGATGTGGCTGGTTCGCTTCAGTACCTGGAAATACCGGCCCTGGGCGCGCGGTCGCCCGCGCTTGAGGGTCGGACCCTCGTCGGCGACCGCGCTCACCACGCGCAGCTCATCGGCCGACAGGTTGTAGTTGTTCTCGGCATTGGCCGTCGCGCTCTTCAGCACCTTGGCCACGTCCTTCGCCGCCGCGTTCGGCAGGAAGCGCAGGATCGCCGCGGCCTCCTCGACCGGCTTGCCGGCGATGAGGTCGGTGATCAGCCGCACCTTGCGCGGACTGATCCGGATGTACTTGCCCGTCGCGCTGACTCGCATCGCCTCGCCTACTTCAGGGTGGTCGAGCGCTCGGTGGCGCGACCCGTGTGTCCGCGGTAAGTGCGCGTCGGAGCGAACTCGCCGAGCCGATGCCCGACCATGTTCTCGCTGATGAAGACCGGCACGTGGCGACGGCCGTCGTGGACGGCGATCGTGTGCCCGATCATCTGCGGGAAGATCACGCTCGCGCGCGACCAGGTCTTCAGCACCTTGCGCTCGCTGCGCTTGTTCATGTCGTCGATGCGGCCAAGCAGGCGCGCGTCGACGAAGGGTCCCTTCTTGACGGAACGACTCATCTCGTACGGCTCCTACCCTCGCCCGTACCGACGGCGGACGATCAGCTTGCTGCTCTTGTTCTTCTTGACTCGGGTACGCAGGCCCATGGCCGGCTTGCCCCACTTGGTCTTCGGCGGCATCCCGGTGGGCTGCTTGCCCTCGCCGCCACCGTGGGGATGGTCGCGCGGGTTCATCGCCGAACCCCGCACGGTCGGGCGCTTGCCCATGTGGCGGGCACGGCCCGCCTTGCCGATCTTCTGGTTCTCGTGATCGAGGTTGCTGACCTGGCCGACCGTTGCCATGCACTCGATCCGCACGCGGCGGACCTCGTCCGACGGCAGCCGGATGGTGGCGAAGTCGCCCTCCTTGGCCAGGAGCTGTGCGCTGCTTCCGGCGCTGCGCACGATCTGGCCGCCGCGGCCGGCAACGAGCTCCACGTTGTGGATCTGCGTGCCGAGCGGGATGCGGCTCAGGGGCAGGGCGTTGCCGGTGCGCGCCTCCACGTCCGGGCCGGAGACGACGGTGTCCCCGACGCCCAGGCCGTGCGGCAGGAGCATGTAGCGCTTGTCGCCATCGGCGTAGTGCAGGAGGCCGATCCGCGCGGAGCGGTTGGGGTCGTACTCGACCGTCGCGATCCGCGCCGGCACGCCGACCTTGTCCCGCTTCCAGTCGATGACGCGGTACTGCCGCTTGTGGCCGGAGCCCTGGTGGCGAACGGTCAGCTTGCCCTGGCTGTTGCGGCCCGCGCGTCGGACGAGGCGCTCGGTGAGCGGCTTGTGTGGCTCATCGGTCGTGATCTCCTCGAACGTCGATCGGGTCATCTGGCGAAGCCCGGGCGATGTCGGTCGGTAGCTGCGGAGCGGCATCTCAGACGGCCTCGAACAGTTCGATCTTGTCGCCGGCGGCGATGGTCACCACGGCCTTCTTCCAGCCCGGCACGGTGCCCAGCGTTCGGCGGCCGCGCCGCTTCTGCTTCGGGCGCACGCTGATCACACGCACGCCGAGGACCTTGACCTTGAACTCGGCCTCGACGGCGGCCTTGATGAGGAACTTGTTCGCGTCGCGCGCGACGGCGAACGTGTAGTTGTTGCGCTCGGTCTCGAGCGTGCTCTTCTCGCTGATCACGGGGCGCAGGAGCACGTCGTGCAGGTTGCTGGCGGTCATGCGTAGACCTCCTGCGCGCGCTCGAGCGCGTCGCGCGTGAAGACGACCGTGTCGGCCTCGAGGAGGTCGACCACGTTCAGGCTGTCGGCCAGGATGACGCGCACCTCGCGCAGGTTGCGGCTCGACCGCTGGATCGCCTCGTCGCGCGCGTGGAGCACCAGGAGGACCTTGCCCTCAGCGTTCCAAGCCGTGAGACGCTCCAGCATCGACTTCGTCTTGATCTCGCCCAGGTCGAAGCCCTCGACGACGCGGAGGGCGCCATCGGCCCGCTTCGCGCTCAGGACGCCGCGCAGGGCGCTGCGCCGCATCTTCGCCGGCATGCGCTGCTCGTAGCTGCGTGGGTGCGGCCCGAAGACCACGCCGCCGCCCACCCAGTGCGGGGCCGTCTTCGTCCCCTGGCGAGCGCGGCCGGTCCCCTTCTGGCGCCACGGCTTCTTGCCGCCGCCGTGGACCTCGCCACGGGTCAGGGTGTCGGCCGTGCCGGTGCGACGACCGGCGAGCTGACGCAGCACCGCCTGGTGGATGAGGGTCTCGTTGATCGGAGCGGCGAAGAGGGTGTCGGCGAGGTCCACGCTGCCGGCCTCCTTGCCATCCGCCTTCAGGATCGTCGTCTGGGGCATCTCTACTTCGCCTTCTGCACGAGCAGCAGCCCGTTCCGCGCACCGGGGACGGCACCCTTGACGAGGATGAGGTTGCGCTCGGCATCGACCCGGACGACCGTGAGCTTCTTCACGGTCACCCGCTCGTCGCCCATGTGGCCGGCCATCTTCGTGCCCTTCCAGACCCGGCCCGGATAGGTGCCGGCGCCGATCGAGCCGGGGGCCCGGTGATGATCGGAGCCGTGCGTCTTCGGCCCGCGTCGGAAGTTGTGGCGGGCGATGACGCCGGTGAACCCGTGGCCCTTGCTCACGCCGATCACGTCGACCAGCTCCCCCGCCTCGAAGACGTCGACCCCGAGCTGCTGGCCGACCTCGTAGCCGTCCGTCGCGTCCACGCGGAACTCACGGACGTTCTTCGGGTGCTGCTGCTCCTTGCCGAGGTGCGCGAACTGGCCGGCGACCGGCTTCGTCGACTTGCGCGCCGTGCCGGCGCCGAGCTGCACGGCGAGGTAGCCGTCCTTCTCGACGTCACGAAGGCGCGTGACCGTGTTCGGGGTCGCCTCGATGACGCTCACCGGGACGACGCTGCCGTCGTCCTGGAAGATGCGCGTCATCCCCAGCTTCCTTCCGATCAATCCTGCCGGCACTGCTCTGATGGTTCCTCTCACTGATGGCGGAACGCCCACGCGATGGACCGATGCGGCCCATCGGGGGAGTTCACATCTTGATCTCGATATCGACGCCGGCCGCCAGCGACAGCCTCATCAGGGCATCGACCGTCTTCGTCGACGGATCGATGATGTCGATAAGGCGCTTGTGCGTCCGAATCTCGAACTGCTCGCGGCCGTCCTTGTGAACGAACGGGCCGCGAATGACGGTGTACTTCTCGATGCGGGTCGGCAACGGGACCGGGCCGGCGACGTCGGCGCCGGTCCGCTGCGCGGTCTCCACGATCTGCTCGGCCGACTGGTCGAGCAGCTTGTGGTCGTACGCCTTGAGTCGGATACGGATGCGCTGCTTGGCCATAACGGCTAGCCGACGACCTCGGTGATCACGCCGGCGCCGACCGTGTGACCACCCTCGCGGATGGCGAAGCGCTGGCCCTGCTCGATCGCGATCGGGGTGATCAGCTCAACGTCGATGTTGACGTTGTCGCCCGGCATGATCATCTCGACGCCCGCGGGCAGGATGATCGCGCCGGTCACGTCGGTCGTGCGCAGGTAGAACTGCGGACGGTAGCCGGCGTAGAACGGCGTGTGGCGACCGCCCTCCTCCTTGGAGAGCACGTACACCTCGGCCTTGAACTTCGTGCCGGGCTTCACGCTGCTCGGCTTGGCGAGCACCTGCCCCCGCTCGAGCTCCTCGCGCTCGATGCCGCGCAGGAGGAGCCCGACGTTGTCGCCGGCCTGCCCCTCGTCGAGAGTCTTCTTGAACATCTCGACGCCGGTCACGACCAGCTGCCGGACCTTCGCGTGGATGCCGACCAGCTCGACCGTGTCGCCGGTGTTGACGATGCCGCGCTCGATGCGGCCCGTCGCGACGGTGCCACGACCCTTGATGCCGAACACGTCCTCGATCGGCATGAGGAAGGGCTTCTCGGTCTCGCGCGCCGGAGTCGGGATGTAGCTGTCGACCGCCTCCATCAGCTCCTTGATGGACGCGTAGTCCTCGCTCTCCGGGTCGTCGCTGCCGGACTCCAGCGCCTTGAGCGCCGAGCCGCGGATGACGGGGATGTCGTCGCCGGGGAACTCGTACTTGCTGAGGAGCTCGCGAACCTCCATCTCGACGAGGTCGATGAGCATCTCGTTGGGTCTCG
>CAWBOA010000008.1:0-58521 GCA_963790255.1 uncultured Chloroflexia bacterium
CGGGCCGCGCGATGGACGTCGATGCCGACGTAGCCCGTCGCCGCGCTCAACGGCTCCCCGGTATGGATGCCCATCCGAACGCGGACGTCGGCACCGTCGGGCCAGGCGTGCGCGGCGAGCTCGCGCTGCGCCTCGACTCCGGCCGAGAGTGCACCGCGCGCGGTCGGGAAGGAGTAGAAGAGGCCATCGCCCGCGGCGTCGATCCGCGTTCCACCATGGCGTCCCGCAGCGCCGTCGACGATGCGGTGGTGGTCGGCGATGAGCGTGGCGTATCCGTCCCCGAGGCGCTCGAGGAGGCCGGTGGACCCCTCGATGTCGGTGAAGACCAGGGTGACCGTGCCGGCGGCGCGGGACTCCAAGGGTCTCACCAGCCTCCGACATCGCGAATGAGCCGATGCAGGACGCGCCCGGCGACCGTCCGCCGGTATTCGGCCGTCGACCTGACGTCGTCGATCGGCGCGAGCTCGCCCTCGAGCGCCGCGACGGCGGCATCGGCCGTCTCGCGCGTCGGCGGCGCACCCTCCAGTGCCGCCTCGGTCGCGGCTGCCCGCACGGTCGTCGCCGCCACCGATCCCAGGGCGAGCCGCACATCCGTCCAAACGCCTCCGTCGGCGCCGCTGGTCCAGGCCAGCGCCATCACCACCTTGCTGATGGCCTGCGCGCGCCGCGTCCCGATCTTGCGGAAGCGCACCTGTCGGTCGGGCACGAGCGGGATCCTGACGCGGACGAGCAGCTCGTCGTCTCGGCGTGCGGTGACGCGGTAGGACGGCCAGAAGGCACCCGCCGGCACCGTCCGCTCGCCCTCGGCAGAGGCAAGCACCATCTCCGCGTCGAGCGCCAGGAGGAGTGGCAGCGTGTCGCCTGCGGGCGAGGCGTTGACGACGTTGCCACCGATCGTCCCGCGATTCTGGATCTGCGCGGCGCCGATGGTCGCGGCTGCCTCGCCGAGAGCCGGCAGGAACTCGGCGACGACCGGCGACCGCCGAATTTCGGTGTAGGTGCTCAGCGCGCCGAGGACGAGCGCGTCGGCCTCGACACGGATGCCCCGCAGCTCGTCGAGGGCCCAGATGTCGATGACCCGGGCCGGTGGCTCACCGATCTCGCCGGCGACCTGGACCATGAGGTCGGTCCCGCCGGCAAGCGGACGCCAGGGGGCGCCATCCGCGTCGGACATCAGCGTGACGGCCGCCTCGAGGCGAGTGGGGGACTCGGACGGCGGCTCGACGGCGTTCGGCATCGGTGACCCTCGATCAGCCCCGCAGGCCGCGGATGAGCGCCTCATCGAGGCTCGCGGTGCGGCCCTCGGGGGTCTCATCGGTCATGCCTGGGCTCCTCGTGCGTGGGCGAGCGCGATGGCGTCGATGATCTTCGTGTAGCCGGTGCACCGGCACAGGTTGCCGGCGATCGCCTCGCGGATGTTCTCGTCCGTGGGGTCGGCGCCGGAGCGAAGGAACGCGTCGCCCGCGATGAGCATGCCGGGCGTGCAGATCCCGCACTGTGCGCCGCCGGTCTCCAGGAAGGCCTGCTGAAGCGTCCCGAGCGTGCCCTCCGGTGCGAGCCCCTCGACCGTCGTGACCGACGCGCCGCCCGCCTGGCTCACCGGCACGAGGCAGGCGTCCACGACGGCGCCGTCGAGGAGGACGCTGCAGGCGCCGCACTCACCCTCGCCGCAGCCCTCCTTGGTCCCGGTGAGACCCAGGTCCTCGCGCAGGACGTCGAGGAGGCGGCGCGTGCCGGCCGCCTCGACCTCGACGGGGCCACCGTTGACGGTGAACGCGAAGGCCATCAGCGCGGGTCCCCCGGGTCGGTCGGCGCGCGGAACGGCATCTCGTCGCCGCCGGCGGGAAGGTCCTCGATGGGCGGGGTCCTCGGATCGGGCTCTTCCAGCGAGACGCCGGGGGCGGGGAGCTCGGCGCCGCCCGTGAGCGCGGCCAGGATCCGCTCCGGCGAGGCCGGCAGATCGTGGATCCAGACGCCGGTCGCGTCGTGGATCGCGGCCACCACCGCCGGTGCCCCGACATCCATCGGCAGCTCGCCGACTCCCTTCGCCCCGTGGGGCGCCCCGGAGTACGGCTTCTCCAGCAGGATCGCGCGGATCCGCGGCGCGTCGAGCGACGTCGGGATGAGGTAGGTCGCCAGGCGGTCGTTGAGGTAGCGGCCGTCGACGAGCTTCATCTCCTCGATCGTCGCGTACCCGATCGCCTGGAGCGTGCCGCCTTCCACCTGGCCCTCCGCCAGGACGGGATGGATGACGCTGCCGATGTCATCGGCGCTGACACAGTCGCGGACGGTGACCTCGCCCGTGTCGAGGTCCACCTCGACCTTCGCGACCGCGCATGCCCAGCCGAAGGCCGGATACGCGTCGCCGCGATAGGTCTTGTCATCGAACGGCTCGCCCGGGTACGGGGTGAACTGCTCGTCGATCCGCATCGGGCCGGCATCGCGGTAGGAATCGGCGAAGGGTCGGCCCGTCCGCTCCTCGACGCGATGGCGGAGCTTCTCCGCCGCCTTGATGATGAGCCCGCCGACGACCATCGCCGTCCGGCTGGCCACGGTTGGCCCGCTGTCGGGCACGATCGATGTGTCCTGCGGCGCGATCTCCACCTCGCCGTACTCGACGCCGAGCGCATCGGCCACGAGCTGCGGGAAGATCGTCTTCGTGCCCTGGCCCATCTCGGTGCTCGCCGTGAGGACGCGGATGCGACCGTCATCGGTCAGCTCCACCGACGCGACCGACGCCAGCTTCACCTCGCCCGAGCCCGTGAAGCCGGCACCGTGCCACGCGAGGGCGAGGCCGACGCCGGTTGCGGTGCGGGCGCCGTCGGTCCGCGCCTCGCGCATGGCGCGCGTCTGCGCATGCACGCGGTCGAAGGCCGATGCCTCGGCGGCAGCCTCGAGCACGTCCGGCCCGCCGACCGACTCGCGCAGGACCTGGCCGGTCGGGGTCGTGTCACCCTCGCGATACACCCATCGTCGACGAAGGTCGAGCGGCGACGCATCGAGCGCCTCGGCGATGCGGTTGATCTGCATCTCGGCGGCGAACTCGGTCTGTGGTGCGCCGAAGCCGCGGAAGGCCCCGTTGGGCGGAGTGTTCGTGGCCATGGCGCGGCCGGTGATGCGAACGTTCGGGCACCGATAGGGGCCGCCGGCGTGGAGCGTGCCGCGCGACAGGACCACCGGGGTGAGGGTGCAATAGGCGCCCCCGTCCATGATGACCTCGATCTCCTGCGCGATCAGCTCGCCGGTGTCGCTGACGCCGGAGCGGTAGCGCACCACGGCGGGGTGGCGCTTGGTCGTGGCGCTGATGTCCTCGTGGCGGTCGTAGATCATGCGCACCGGCTTGCGGCATTTCAGGGCGAGGAGCGAGGCGTGGAGAGCGAGGATGGAGGGGTACTCCTCCT
Source organism: uncultured Chloroflexia bacterium (assembly GCA_963790255.1). Lineage (GTDB taxonomy): Bacteria > Chloroflexota > Limnocylindria > QHBO01 > QHBO01 > JACDBZ01. Next base: position 3,402 of record CAWBOA010000008.1, read on the forward strand.
TGCCGCCGAAGCCGCCGCCGGTCTCCGCCTGCACGACGACCGCCAGCTCGCCACTGAGCTTCAACGCGCGCTTCATGGCCTTGTGGATGTAGTACGGGCACTGCAGCGAGCCGTGGACGGTGACGCCGCCGTCCTCGCGCGGGACGGCGATCATCGCCTGGTTCTCGATGTACAGCTGCTCCTGGTGGCCGACCCGGTAGGTGCCTTCGATCACGAGTGCGGCATCCGCCATCGCCGCCGCGGCATCGCCGTTCTCCACGGTGTAATGGGCGAACTCGTGGTCGCTCTTCAGCGGGTCGAAGACGGCCGGAAGGCGCTCGGTGCGCAGAGTCACGTGGCGCCGCGCCTCGCGCAGCGTGGCGCGATCCGGGGCGGCGATCAGCGCGCAGGGCTCCGCCTGGTGCCGGATCTCGCCGCCGATCGGCACGAGCACCGGCTGGTCATCGTCGATCAGGCTGACGATGTTGTCGCCGGGGATGTCGGCCGCCGTGACCACCACGACGCGCTTCCAGTCGAAGGCGTCGTCGAGCTCCACGCCGAGCAGGTGCGCGTGCGGCTGCGTCGACCGGACCGTGGCCCCGAACCAGGCGCCCGGGAAGACGAGGTCGTCCGCGTACTTCGCCAGGCCGGTGAGCTTGGCGGGGCCCTCCCGCCGCAGCGGGCCCGCGGTCCGGGCGCGGCCGGGCGCCGGGGCGTCGGTCGGGATCACGAGGGGCGTGGTATCCGCCGGCGCCGTGACCCGTGGTGGGAGGGTGCGGGTCGTCAGGCTCGGGCGCTCCATCGGTGCATCGTACCGCCTCGTTTGAGCCCATTGACGAGGTCACTACGCTGATCGCGCACCCACCGAAGGAGCGACATGGACTGGGGAACGATCTTCCTCTACCTCCACATCGCCGGCGTGATCATCGCGTTCGGCCCCACGATCGCGTTCCCCTTCCTCAGTGTCAGGGCGGCGGCGGAGCCGATGCACGGGAACTTCGTGCTGCGCGCCGGCGAGTTCATCACGAAGCGAGTCGTCGAGCCCGGTGCCGTCTTCGTCTTCCTCATGGGCGTCGCCCTGATCATCGCGCGCGGCTATGACCTCGTCGACGACCTGTGGGTCACCGTGGCCATCATCCTCTTCCTGATCACGCTCTCGTTCTCGAACTTTGTCCAGCTCCCGACGATCAGGAAGATGATCGACGTGACGAAGGACCCGCCGCCGCCCGGAGCGCCGCCCGGGCCCCCGCCCGGCTTCGCCGAGCTCGCGGCGCGCGCCGCCCGGGGCGGGATGTTCATGACCCTGAATCTCTTCGCGATCCTGTTCCTGATGGTGTTCAAGCCGTTCTGACGCCTACCGATGGTCATGCGCCGTGGCGCAGGACTCGTCCGGGTCGAGCGCCGCTGTGGGCACCCGCGTCGACGACGACCTCGCCCCCGACCACGACCCACTCGATCCCATCGGGATAGCGGCGCGGCTCGTGGTACGTGGCGTTGGAGCGCACCCGAACCGGGTCGAAGACGACGAGGTCCGCGACGAGACCGTCCGCGATGCGGCCACGGTCGCTGAGGCCGAGGCGATCAGCGGGCGCTGAGGTCATGGAGCGGACGGCCTCCTCGAGCGAGATGAGCGCCTCCTCGCGCACGAACTGGCCGAGCACGCGGGGGAACGAGCCGTACGTGCGCGGCGAGGGCTTGGCGCCGACGAAGGTCGAATCCGTGCCGATCATCCCAACCGGGTGGCGGATGAATTCGCGCAGGCTCTCGAGCCAGGGGCCGGGCGTGACCTCGTTGACGCGGAGGTCCTCTTCCAGGAGGAGGTCGCAGATGACGTCGACCGGGTCGGCGCCACGCTCGTCGATGATTTCCCCGAGGGTCCGACTCTCCCAGCGGAGCAGCTCCGGCCGAGTGAAGGCGCCGAGGCGAACGTCGTGCCATGCGTTTCGGCCGGCGTAGAGGACGCCGCGCTCGGCGAGGTCGCGCCGGATGCGGTCCCGGACCGGGGCTTCGGCCAGCCGCTCCTTCGTGGCAACCGGTCCGCCGGACTGGACCCAGGGCGGGATCATGATCAGCAGTCGGGTGCTCGCCCACTCGTAGGGGTAGCTGTCGTACGTGACATCGAGCCCCTCGGCGCGCGCGTCGTCGACCAGCGCGAGCATCGGCTCCGGACCGCCTGGGAAGGTCTGGCGGTGATAGAAGTGCGTGATGTGGGCGGGTCCCTCGCCACGCCGTCCGATCTCGATCGCCTCGCGGAACGGGTCGAGGTAGCGGTCTCCGAGGGCGTAGCGCACGTGCGTGTGATAGAAGCCGCCGTGGCGGGCGGCCTCGTTCGTCAGAGCGGCGAGCTCATCGGTCGAGGCGTAGGCGCCGGGCGGGTAGTCGAGCCCTGACGAGACGCCGATGGCGCCCTGCTCCATCGCCTCCCGCAGCATGGCGCGCATATCCGCGACCTGCGCCGCGGTCGCCTCGACCTCGTCCCAACCCACGGCTGACATGCGCAGCGCGCTGTTGCCGACCAGGAGCGCGAGGTTGACCGATGGATTGAGGGCATCCAGCCGATCCAGATAGCTCTCGACCGACGACCAGTCGAGGGGCCGCGCCTCGTCCGGCGCCCCGTCGAGGCCGGCGTTCATGTGGACCAACGCCTCGAGGTCTGCCGGGTCGGGGATCGGTGCGTAGCTGAGCCCGTCGACGCCGATGACCTCCGTCGTCACGCCCTGGCGCACCTTCGGCTCGTGCAGCGGGTCGGCGAAGATCATCAGCCCGGAGTGACTGTGGAGGTCGATGAAGCCGGGGCTCACGATGAGGCCGCTGGCGTCGATGCGCTGATCCGCGGCGACGCTCGCCTCGGTCTCGCCATGAATGACTCGCAGGCGGCCATCACGAATGCCAACGGCGGCGGCAAACCCGCGCTCGCCGGTGCCATCGACGACCGTCCCGTTCTCGAAGATCAGGTCGAGGGGCTCAGCCACCTCCTCATCGTAGGGATTCCGCGACCTTCGCTGCGCCCCCAGAATGGATGCATGGGAGTCGCGGGCCTGATCCTCGCCGCTGGCGCCTCGACACGCTTCGGCTCGCCGAAGCAGGAGGCGAGGATCGGCGACCAATCGATGCTCGAGGTCGTCATCGGCATCGCCAGGTGCGCCGGCCTCGACCCGGTGGTCGCCGTGGTGGCGCCAGGCATTGCCGTCCCACGATCTGTCGTGTCTGTCATCAACGCGGTGCCATCCGAAGGGCTGAGCCGATCCTTGCGAATGGGTCTCGCGGCGCTGCTTCCGGAGACCGAGGCAGCCGTGATCCTCCTCGGTGACCAACCGTCACTCGCGCCGTCGACCGTGCGACTCCTGCTCGACGATCGCAGCGGCCGCCCGGTGGTCGCCGCGTTTGCGGATGGGCGCATCGGCCCACCGATTCTCCTCCGTCGTGACGCGTTCGGCCTGGTCGAGGGCGCCACCGGCGACGAGGGCCTGCGGACGGTGCTGGCCGCGCATCCCGATCTCGTCACGAACGTCCCGGTCGGGGTGCACGCGCGGGACGTCGACACCCCTGCCGATCTCGACGCCCTCGTCGATGGGCGAGCGGGCGATGAGGCACCTCGCAGCGCGGGCTAGAATCGCTCACATGTTCGATTCGGGCACGACGACATGACGATCGAGCGCGTCACGGCCATCGAGATTGCCGAGGACGAGCGAGCCCTCGAGTCGACGGTTCGGCCACGTCGCCTGGACGAGTTCGCCGGCCAGGATCGGATCAAGGAGAACCTGGCCATCCTCATCGATGCCGCCCAGCATCGGTCCGAGCCGGTTGACCACGTGCTTCTGTACGGCCCTCCCGGACTGGGGAAGACGACCCTGGCGAACATCGTGGCGGCCGAGATGGGAGCCCAGATCCGCACGACCTCGGGCCCCGCCATCGAGCGGGCCGGCGATCTGGCCGCCGTCCTGACGAGCCTCGGCAAGGGCGACGTGCTGTTCATCGACGAGATCCATCGGCTCAGTCACGTCGTGGAGGAGATCCTCTACCCGGCCATGGAGGACTTCGCGCTCGACGTCGTCCTGGGCAAGGGTCCGGGCGCCCGCACGGTGCGACTCCAGATCGAGCAGGTCACCATCATCGGCGCCACCACGCGCGTCGGCAGCATCACCGGCCCGCTGCGCGACCGGTTCGGCGTGACCTATCGGCTCGACTACTACACCGATGCCGAGCTCGAGCTCATCCTGCGTCGATCGGCCGAGATTCTCGACATCGCCCTCGCCGATGACGCGGCCACGCTCGTGGCTCGACGCTCGCGCGGGACGCCGCGGATCGCGAATCGGCTGCTGAAGCGCGTCCGGGACTTCGCCCAGGTGCGGGGTGGGGGAGATGGGGCCGTGACTGCGGCGCTCGCCACCGATGCGCTCGACCTGCTCGAGATCGACGGGCGGGGTCTGGACGCCATGGACCGCCAGCTGCTGCGGGCCATCGCCGAGTCCCACGGCGGGGGGCCAGTCGGCCTGGCGACGATGGCCGCGACGGTGTCGGAGCCGATCGAGACGATCGAGGACGTCGTCGAGCCCTATCTCATGCAGATCGGCCTCCTGGCCCGCACGCCCCGGGGCCGGCAGCTCACCCCATCGGGCTGGGAGCATCTCGGACTGCGGCCGCCGGCAGCGACGTCACTGCAGGCCGGCCTCTTCGATGGCTGACCCGCTGACGGGCGACGAGTTCCGCGGACTCCTGCAGCAGCTCGCCGATGCCTGGGGCGATCTCGACGGCAATCGGGCGGCCGAGCTCTTCACCGACGACGCGGTCTACATGCAGCCGCCCGACGAGCAGCTGTTCGTCGGCCGTGATCAACTGCGCGCGTACTTCGGGCCGCTCGACCCGGGGACATACCTGCGGCTCGACAACGTCTGGTTCGACGAGGGGCACCAGCGCGGCGCCTGTGAGTTCACGTTCGGCGTCGCCGATCAGGAGCCCGCCGACCATGGCGTGGCCATCGTCGAGGTCGCCGATCGCCGCATCAGCGCGTGGCGGGAGTACCTCGTCAAGGGACCTGCCGATCAGGAACGCTTCCTGGGCACCGACGGCAAGGAGTGGCGCTGGCATATCGGCAACATCGGCGGCTGAGCCCATGAGCCCGGAGATCGGACGCATCGTCCTCATCGTCGGGGTGCTGCTTGTGGTCGTCGGCGGCCTCGCGGCCATGGGCGTGCGACTGCCGTTCGGGCGTCTGCCGGGCGATATCGCGATCGAGGGGGAGCGGGGAGGGATCTACATCCCGATCGTGTCGATGATCGTGATCAGCGTCATCCTCACCATCCTCGTGAACCTGTTCCTGCGTCGCTGAGGCGCGCGCGAAATCGGCCGCGCGCAGCCGTCGCCGGGGAGTAGGCTGCGCGGCGGCACCGGTGCCCAACATGGTGTCGGGTCGGGGTGGGGTGCCCATGGAGCGGAGGGTGAACCCGAGTGACGGCAACCGAGGTACCCCGGAACGAGGACGTGCGCCCCGCGGCAAGCGGCGGCGGTGGCCTCGACTCCTTCTTCAAGCTGAGTGAGCGGGGGACGACCGTAGGGACCGAGCTGAAGGCCGGCTTGGCGACCTTCATGGTCATGTCCTACATCCTCGTGGTGAACCCCGGGATCTTGTCGAACATGTTCATCCCGGACGAAGCGGCCATGCAGGCCTTCATCGCCCCGGCCGCTGCCGCGACAGCGCTCGTCGCCGGTGTCCTCTGCATCGCGATGGGCCTCGTCAGCAACTATCCGATCGCGATGGCTGCCGGACTCGGGATCAACGGCGCGGTGGCGTTCGGGCTCGTCCTGACACAAGGGCTCACGCCGGCCGGCGCGATGGGCGTCATCGTGCTCGAGGGCCTGGTGGTGCTCGTGCTCGTGCTCGTCGGCCTGCGCGAGGCGATCATGCACGCCGTTCCGCTGGCGCTGAAGCGCGCCATCGGGGTCGGGATCGGCCTCTTCATCCTGTTCATCGGCCTCGTCGATGCCGGGATCATCATCAATAACCCGGTCGCGACCGACCCCGTGCCCGTCTCGTTCGTCTACCCGAACACCGCCGCGCTGGGTGTCTTCGTCGCCGGCCTCCTCATCACCATCATCCTCATGGTGCGGAAGGTGCCCGGTGCGCTGATCCTCAGCATCATCGCCACCACGATCCTCGCGTTCATCTTCGGCGTGCAGAATTTGCCGGACGAGTTCACGTCGCCGCTCGACTTCTCGACCATCGGCGACTTCGACGTCACGAACGTGTTCTCGACCCTCGGTTTGGTTGCGGCACTCCTGACGATCTTCAGCTTCATGCTGACCGACTTCTTCGACACGATGGGAACGGCCACCGGCCTTGCCGAGCAAGCCAACCTGGCGGACCCGGACGGGCGCGTCCCGGGCGTGGGGCGCATCCTCATGGTCGACTCCGCCGGCGCGGCACTGGGCGGTGCCGCCGGTATCAGCTCGAACACGAGCTACATCGAGAGCGCGGCGGGCATCGCCGAGGGCGGCCGCACCGGCCTGACTGCAGTGACGGTCGGGGTGCTGTTCCTGGTATCGATCCTCCTGTCGCCGCTGGTGACACTCGTTCCGTTTGTGGCGACCGGCCCGGTGCTGGTCGTCGTCGGCTATCTCATGGCCGTCCTGATCAAGGACATCGACTTCGGCGACATCGAGGACGGCCTGCCGGCCCTCCTTACGCTGATCCTCATGCCGTTGACCTTCAGCATCACGATCGGCATCGGTGCCGGCTTCATCACCTGGGTGGTGATCAAGATCGCGCTCGGCAAGGTCGGCGAGGTCCACCCGCTCATGTGGGTCGTGGCCGCCGCCTTCCTCATCTTCTTCGCCCAGGCCCTGCTTCCCGGCGGGCTCGTCGCCTGACCGACGCACCCAAGGCGCCCGGCCGGTCCGTCCGGCCGGGCGTTACCGTGTCCGCGTGAGCGGGCCACGACTTCGGGTCGACGACTTCGACTACGAGCTGCCGGACGGCGCGATCGCCCAAACCCCGGCGGAACCACGTGACGCATCGCGCCTCCTCGTGCTGGACCGATCGACCGGCGCCGTCGAGCACTCGCGCTTCCGCGATCTCGGCGGCTGGCTGGAGTCAGGGGACCTCCTCGTTGTGAACGACTCTCGCGTCATCCCGGCGCGGCTTCGGGGCGTCCGCGGCGGTGGGGGCGCAGCCGAGATCCTCGTCCTGCGGCCGATGGAGGACGATCCGGCCCGATGGGAGGCGCTCGTGCGCCCCTCGCGGCGGCTGCCGGTCGGGTCCGTCGTCACCTTGAGCAACGGCGATCGGGTCGAGGTGGGGGAGCGCCTGGCCGACGGGACGCGAGCGGTGCTCTTCGATGGCGACGCCGAGGCGATCATGTCGGCCGCTGGCGAGATGCCGCTGCCGCCGTACATCACCGAGCGCTCGACCCCGCCGGAGCGCTATCAGACCGTCTACGCCCAGCCGCCCGGATCGGCCGCCGCCCCGACGGCCGGCCTCCACTTCACGCCGGAGCTGCTGGCGTCACTCGATTCGGGGGGAGTCTCTCGGGCATCGGTCACGCTCCACGTGGGCCTCGATACCTTTCGGTCGCTCGAAGGCGAGTTCGTCGACGAGCACCACATCCATCGCGAGTGGTACGAGATCGCGGTTAGCGCGCGGGACGCGATCGACCGCGCCGATCGCGTGGTGGCGGTCGGCACGACGGCCGTGCGCGTGCTCGAGACCGCCGCGGCCAGCGAAGCATCGTCGGGGTGGACGGAGCTCTACATCACGCCGCCGCATCGGTTCCGGTCGGTGGATGCGCTCATCACGAACTTCCACCTGCCGCGCAGCTCGCTGCTGTTGCTGGTCACCGCCTTCGTGCAGGCCGGGATGCGCGGGGCGACCCCGTTCGACGCGCGCGATCGCCTGCTCGGCGCCTACCGCACGGCGCTGGAGGAGGGATACCGGTTCTTCAGCTTCGGCGACGCGATGCTGATCCGCTGAGTCAGGCCTGGTCGTCCGAGCGGCTCGGGATGGCGGCTCGCTCGTCGTCACCGAGCTCGAGGATCTCCTCGCCCTCGCCGATGGGCACCGCGGTCGGCTTCGGGAGCTCGGGGGGCTCGCATCGGCGGCCACCTCGGCCTCCACGGGGGCGTCGGGCGTCCGTCCGTTGTCGGACGCGGCGGAAGGCTCGACGCCGTCCGCATCGCCGTCCTCGGCCTCCTTCGGCTCGGCCGAGTCCGGCGTCGGCGGGATCGGTCGCGGGCCGCCCGGGATCACGCCGGGAACGTCCGACGAGACCCGGCCGGCGGGAACGCCGAACGGCTCGGCCATGACGGCGCACACGCGGGCGAGGTCGCACAACGCCTGGCCGAGGTCGGGGGACTCGGTGGCGGCCTCGAAGTGCGGGTGATGGAGGCGGAACGACCAGCGCGTGCGGTGCTCGCGGGCCCAGAGGCGGAAGGTATCGGCACGCAGCTCGACCCCCCGCAGCACCTGCCACGGATACATGAGCATCGCCAGCCGATAGCGGGCGGAGGAGCCGAACGGCGCGTATCGGTGATCGAGCAGCCCGACCTCCGTGGCCACCATCACGCGGCGCTCATCGCCCTCGGTGCCCGCCTCGAGGGCATACACCGCCAGATCCTCGATTCCGAGGCTCTGGAGCTCGAGCGCGATCCATTCCTTGACTTCGTCGTTCAGGAACGGCATGCGCGGCCATTCGGTCAGTCGCACCCGACGGTCACCTCTCCGTAGTGCACGTACCCTATCCTCTCCGGCGGTGTCAACGCGAGCCCCGATAGCCTATTCCTTCGAATCCACCGCCGTCGCTCGCGCCCGCCTCGGCCGGATCCTCACTGCCCACGGCACGATCGACACGCCGCAGTTCATGCCGGTCGGGACGCAGGCCAGCGTGAAGTCGCTCGGCCCGGCGGACCTGCGCTCCGCCGGTGCCCAGATGATCCTCGGAAACACGTATCACCTCAACCTCCGGCCAACCGCCGAACGGATTGCCCGGCTCGGTGGCCTGCATCGGTTCATGGCCTGGGACGGGCCGATCCTGACCGACTCCGGCGGGTTCCAGGTGTTCAGCCTCGCCGACCTGCGCGACGTCGACGAGGACGGCGTGATCTTCACCTCGCACCTCGACGGCTCGACGCACCGCCTGACGCCGGAGCGTGCGATGGAGATCCAGGCGCTGCTCGGCTCGGACGTGGCGATGGCGCTCGACCAGCTCGTCGACCCGGGCCTCCCGCGAGCGGAGGTGGCTGAGGCGATGGCTCGGACCCACCGCTGGGCCGAGCGCTCCCTGGCGGCGCGCGGTCGGGAGGACCAGGCAGTCTTCGGGATCGTCCAGGGCGGCGTCGACGCCGATCTGCGACGCGAATCGGCTGTCGCCATCGCCGCGCTGCCCTTCGACGGCGTCGCGATCGGCGGCCTCTCGGTGGGGGAGTCGAAGGCCGAGATGGCCGCGACGCTCGAGGTCGTGGCCGACGCGCTCGGATCCGATTCTCGGCCCCGGTACCTCATGGGCGTCGGGTCGCCGGTTGACTTCTTCACCGCTGTCGAGCGCGGGATCGACCTGTTCGACTGCGTACTGCCAACGCGCGTTGCGCGTACCGGTCAGGTCTGGACCGATGCCGGCCGGCTCAACCTCCGCAACGCCGCGTTCCTCGATGACCCCGAACCGATCGATCCGACCTGCGCCTGCGAGGCCTGCCGCGTTCACTCGCGGGCCTACCTCGCCCACCTGTTCCGCGCGCGAGAGCTCCTCGCCTACCGGATGGCGACGCTCCACAACGTGACCTGGACGCTCGAGCTCATGCGCCGGCTGCGCGCCTCCCTTGCCGATGGCTCCTTCGAGGTGCTGCGAGTCGCGATCGGTGCGGCCTTTGACCGGGGTGCCGGCCCGCCGGCCGGTGAGCTGGCCGAAGGCGGCTCGATATCGTGATGTGGCGGTGACCGAACGGGAACGCGGTCGAGCGGGCTCATTGCGTGCGCTGCCGTCCTCGCTGGGCCGGGGGGCTGCCGACGGCCCGATCTCGTAACGGGGGACGCGACGTGGCGCCGTTCGCCTCAGCTGCGGTTCGCCGGATGTGAATGAGGCTCATCCATCGGACGACGAACCGCCCGTTCGAGGTCGCTGCTTGGATGCCACATGAACGTGAGTCACAGAGCCATCTACCTGCCCCTCATTCGCGACCTTCGTTGGCCGATGTATGAATCTGACTCAAACCGCGCCATGGGAGCATCGACTGGACGACGCGGTGCTCGCACGCGTACATGCCCGTATGACAACGTATGACGGCGATGTACAATGCCCGGAGCCGCATCGCGACGGGGAAGCTGTCACGACGCGGAGCGTAGAATCGACCGATCGGCGCCATCGGTAAGCGTCGAGTAAGTGCTGGGTAAGGGCCGGCGGCGCACCATGAGCGCACGCTCGACCGGCTCACACATCATCGGTTGGCTGCGGAGGTTCGAGCGATGGCGAAAGGGCGGGATCGTCCACGAAGGGAGCCGAAGCGCAAGGCCAAGGAGAAGGCTCCCAAGAATCAGGCGAACCAGGCGGTGGCTCCACCGAGCTACCAGCCTCCGATGCGGCAGGTCGAGGTGATCAAGCCGAAGCGCAAGGAGCGCGAGGAACGCGAGCCCGAGCCCCAGGACGAGGAGTGAGCTGACGCCAGGCCCTCGCCACCGGAGGCCGCAGATCGAACGAGGAGCGGAACGAAGACCATGGAAGCACCGGTGGCAGTGACCCCCAGTCCGGCGACGAAGAACGGAGACGGTGAGCGCGTCCGCGCCGTCGACGCGGCGATCCTCCAGATCGAGAAGCAGTTCGGTCGCGGCGCGATCATGCGCCTCGGCGACCGCGAGGCGCAGAACGTCCCGGCCGTCTCGACCGGATCGGTGGCGCTCGACCTGGCCCTCGGCGTGGGTGGCGTGCCGCGCGGCCGGATCACCGAGATCTTCGGCCCGGAGTCGAGCGGCAAGACAACGCTCTGCTATCACGTGGCGGCGAACGCGCAGGCGAAGGGCGGCATCGTCGCCTTCATCGACGCCGAGCACGCCCTCGACCCCGGCTACGCGAAGAACGTCGGCGTCAACGTCGACGAGCTCCTCGTCAGCCAGCCCGACACCGGTGAGCAGGCCCTCGAGATCGCCGAGACGCTCATCCGCTCCGGCGGCGTCGACGTGGTCATCGTCGACTCGGTCGCCGCGCTCGTGCCCCGCGCCGAGATCGAGGGCGACATGGGCGACGCCTTCGTCGGCCTCCAGGCGAGGCTCATGAGCCAGGCGCTTCGCAAGCTGACCGGCGCCATCAACCGAAGCCAGACGGCGCTGATCTTCACGAACCAGCTGCGCGAGAAGATCGGCGTCATGTTCGGCAATCCCGAGACGACGCCAGGTGGTCGCGCCCTGAAGTTCTATGCCTCGGTGCGCCTGGACATCCGGCGCATCGAGACGCTGAAGACCGGCACCGATGCGATCGGCTCGCGCACGCGGGTCAAGGTCGTGAAGAACAAGGTCGCCAGCCCGTTCCGGGTGGCCGAGTTCGACATCATGTACAACGAGGGCATCAGCGTCGAAGGCGGCCTGCTCGACGTCGGCATCGCCGCCGGGATCCTGTCGAAGACCGGCGCCTGGTTCAACTACGGCGACGTCCGTCTGGGCCAGGGGCGTGAGAACTCGCGGGACTTCCTGAAGCAGAACCCGGAGATCGCCCAGAAGATCGACAACGAGATCCGTGGCAAGGTCGCCAGCATCGAGGTCGGCGTCGAAGGCATCAGCGAGGCGGAGTAGGGGACCGATGGGGCGGCGCGCCGCCGGCAGGAGGCCGAAGGCAGCCGCGGATCCGGGCGACCCCTCGTCCGCCATGGAGGTCGCCGCCCGCTACCTCGGCACGCGGCCGCGGACACGCTGGGAGGTCGAGCGCCGACTGCGGCGCGCCGAATTCGACCCGCCGGTCATCGAGGCCACCCTCGAGCGCCTGACGGCGCTGGGCTACCTCGACGATGCCGCGTTCGCGCGCTGGTGGGCCGATCAGCGCGATCGCCACTCGCCGCGGGGCCGCCGGATGATCGAGGCGGAGCTCAGACAGCGGGGTGTGCCGCGCGAAGTGATCGAGCCGTTCCGCGAGTCCCACGCCGACCCCGAGCGCGCGCCGGAGGACGAGCTCCTGCCGGCGTCGGAGGCGGAGCGCGCCCGCGAGGCGCTGGCACGACATCTGCGAGGGCGGCCCATGCCAACCGAACCCAAGGCGGTCCAGCGCATCGGCATGTATCTCATGCGTCGGGGCTTCGACTCCGAAACGGTGCGCTCGGCGCTCAAGGTGGCGGACACGGAAACCGACGACGAATTACCCTAGGCACTTCACCCCACACCACCGCACCAGCCATCCAGGGACCCATCTCATTGGTCACCAGCACCGCCACGACTCCTGACGAGTACATCGCATCGCTGCCCGACGAGCGCCGCGAGGCGGTCGCCGCCGTGCGCGAGGTCATCAATCGGAACCTCCCGGCTGGCTACCGCGAGGGCATGGCGTTCGGGATGATCGGCTGGTACGTCCCGCTCGAAACCTTCCCGGACACCTACAACGGCCAGCCGCTCGGGCTCGTCGGGCTCGCCAGCCAGAAGAACTACATCAGCGTCTACCTCAACAGCGTCTACGGCGATCGCGAGACGGAGCGCTGGTTCCAGCGACCGGTACGCCGTTTCGGGCAAGACGCTCAACATGGGCAAGAGCTGCCTGCGCTTCCGCCATCTCGACGAGGTCGCGCTCGACGTCATCGGCGAGACGGTGGCACGTGCCGACCTGGACTCCTTCCTGGCCCACTACACCGAGGCCAAGGGCTCATCCCGCAGGACCCGAGGGGGAACCGCATCCTGACTCGCCAATCCGTAGCCCGATCAGTAGATTCCCGGATGCGCGCCGAGGACGGCCGCTCCAGCATCGCGTCCGTGACCCTCGCCGACTGGCTCGATGAATACCGGAGCTTCGCCCCGGAGTCCGTCGTGCGCACCGAGGCGGAACCCGCCGACGACTGGCACGAGCAGGAACTGATGGCCCCGACCGATCGCCTGCACGACACGTCGCCGCGCTGGCAGGAGCGCGCGCGGCGCATCGGATACGGACGCCCGACGACCATCGGATGAGCCTCTCGGCACCAAGGCTGCCCGGCTAGGCTGTGCCGATGCGATACGCCCTCATGACCGAGCCCCAGCAGGGGCTCTCCTACGACGAGATCCTGGCCGTCGCCCGAGCCGCCGAGGCCGCCGGGATCGAGGCGTTCTTCCGGTCGGACCACTACGCCAGCTTCCCGGGCGGTGAGGGGAATCCGACCACCGACGCCTGGGCCACGCTCGCCGGTCTGGCGCGCGAGACGACCACCATCCGGCTGGGCGTGCTCGTGTCGCCGGTCACCTTCCGCATTCCGGGCAACCTGGCCAAGGTCGTCCAGACGGTCGACGAGATGAGCGGCGGTCGAATCGAGGCCGGATTCGGTGCGGGTGGAACCAGGACGAGCACGACCAGCTCGGGATCGCGTTCCCGCCGATCGGGGAGCGCTACGACATGCTCGAGGAGCAGATGGCGATCCTCCACGGCCTGTGGACCGAGCCGGACGGCTGGACCTTCGAGGGTCATTATTGGCGGGTCAATGGCTCGAAGCGCCACGGCGAGATCGCACGCGGCGGACGGCGCCATCCACACATCCTGTTCGGCGGCAAGGGCGGCCCGCGGCTGGCCTCGCTGGTGGCGCGCTATGGCGACGAGTTCAACCTCAACTCCGCCTCGCCCGACGACGCGCCGGCCGCCTACGCCAGGGTCCGCGAGGCCTGCGATGAGGTGGGGCGTGACCCCGGCGAGATCGTCTACTCGGCGATGACGCGGCGTGCTCGTGGCCGAGACCGAGACCGACCTCCGAACCCGCGTGGAGGACCTGCTGGCCACGCTCGGCCAGGAGGGCGCAGACGGCGATGCGTGGCTGGCCGAGCGACGCAGGCGCTGGATCATGGGCACGCCGGACGAGGCCTCCGAACGCGTCCGCGCATTGGAGGCGAACGGCACACAGCGGGTGATGCTCCAGGACTTCCTTCCGCGCGACCTCGACCACGTCGAGCTCATCGGGCGCGTCTTCCGAAGCTGACGGGCCGACCGGCGGCCGACAAGACGCCCCGCCCCCTGAGCGCTACACTCGCCCTTTCCGGCCGGATGGCCGTACGCTGATCGATCGACGCGCTCGCCGCGCGGGCGCTACACCGCCCACATGGGCTCCAACATTCGGGGGAGCCGACACATGCCTGAACCCTTCGTCGTCATCGTGGCGGCGGTCTCCGCCGTCATCGGCGTGGCCATCGGCTTCGTCGTGCGCCGGCTCGTGGCTGCCAATGCCGTCAAGCACGCGGAGCAGTACACCCAGCGACTGGTCGCCGAGGCGCGCGCCAAGCAGAAGGAGATCGTCCTCGAGGGCAAGGACGAGGTGCTCCACCTGCGCCGCGCCGCCGAGGAGGAGGCCCGTGAGGGGCGCGCGACGCTGCAGCGTTCCGAGCGTCGACTCCTCGACCGCGAGGAGGCGCTCGACCGGAAGCTCAGCGCGCTCGAGGAACGCGAGCACGGACTGGCCGACCGGCTCACCGAGCTCGAGGGGGAGCGCGGACAGGTGGCGGAGCTCCGCGAGCGGCAGCTCGTCGCGCTCGAGCGTGTTTCAGGGCTGACCGCCGCCGAGGCGCGCCAGAGCCTCATCGGTCAGATCGTGGACGAGGCGCAGGCCGAGGCACAGCATCGGGTCCGTGAGATCGAGCGTCACGCCAATGAGGAGGGCGACGAGCGCGCCAGGAACATCCTCACCACGGTCATGCAGCGGATTGCCGCCGACCACACGTCGGAGGCGACGATCACCGTCGTCAGCCTGCCGAACGAGGAGATGAAGGGACGCATCATCGGCCGCGAGGGGCGCAACATCCGCGCCCTCGAGCAGGCCACCGGGGTCGACCTCATCATCGACGACACCCCCGAGGCGGTCGTCCTCTCCGGCTTCGACCCGGTGCGCCGCGAGGTCGCCCGCATGGCGCTCAACAAGCTCATCAGCGACGGCCGCATCCATCCCGGCCGAATCGAGGAGACCGTGGCGAAGTGCCGCTCCGAGATCGAGGTGGTCATGCGCCAGGCGGGCGAGCAGGCCGCGTACGACGCCGGCGTGCCGGGCCTGCATCCCGAGCTCATCAAGCTGCTCGGCCGGCTGAAGTACCGCACCAGCTACGGTCAGAACGTGCTCAACCATTGCATCGAGACCGCGCGCCTCTCGGGGCTGCTGGCCGCTGAGGTCGGCGCCAACGTCGGCGAGTCGAAGAAGGGCGGCCTGCTGCACGACATCGGCAAGGCGGTGGATCACGAGGTCGAGGGCCCGCACGCTGCCATCGGCGGCGACATCGCCGCCCGCTTCGGGGTCAATCCGACCGTCTGCAACGCGATCGCCGCGCATCACCAGGAGGTCGAGCAGCAATCGGTCGAGGCGACCGTGGTCCAGATCGCCGACGCGATCAGCGCGTCGCGCCCGGGCGCCCGCGGCGAGAGCCTCGACAACTACGTGAAGCGGCTGGACGACCTCCAGCAGATCGCGCTCAGCTTCCCCGGCGTGGAGCGCTGCTTCGCGATCCAGGCCGGTCGTGAGATCCGCATCCTCGTGCGCCCCGAGGACATCGACGACCTGGCCTCCAGCCGGCTGGCGCGCGACGTCGTCAAGAAGATCGAGGAGCAGCTGCAGTACCCGGGGCAGATCAAGGTCACCGTCATTCGCGAGACGCGGGCCGTCGACTACGCCCGGTGAGCGAGGGCGACGGCAGCATCCGCATCTGCGTCATCGGCGACATCATCGGCAAGCCCGGGCGGCTGGCGGTCATGCACGCGCTGCCCGACCTGCGTCAGGAGATGGCGCTCGACATGGTCATCGCCAACGGTGAGAACACGGCCGCCGGCGCCGGGCTGACACCCTCGCTGGCCGAGGAGCTTTTGGGCGGCGGGATCGACGTGATCACCTCCGGCAACCACATCTGGGACAAGCGCGAGATCTACGACTACCTCGATACCGATCGGCCCGTCCTGCGGCCGATCAACTACCCCGATGAGGCCCCCGGCCGTGGCTGGCTCGTCCACCACACCGATGCCGGCCATGAGGTCGCGGTCGTCAACGCCATGGGCCGCGTCTTCATGAACCAGCTCGACTCGCCGTTCACGAAGATGGACGAGCTGCTCGACGGAGCCGCGGAGCCGCTCCCGCGGGTTCGGATCCTCGACTTCCATTGTGAGATCACGTCCGAGAAGAACGCGATGGGCTGGTATCTCGACGGCCGGGTCAGCGCCGTGGTGGGGACTCACACCCATGTGCCGACAGCGGATGCGCGCGTGCTGCCGGGCGGGACGGCCTACATCAGCGACATCGGCATGACCGGCCCTCGCGACTCCATCATCGGCTTCAGCCTCGAGACGGTGCTGCCGCGATTCACGCGCCACCTGCCGACGCGCTTCCACGTCGCCGAGGGACCGGTCAGCCTCAACGCCGTCGTCATCACGGTCACCGCGAGCACCGGGCGCGCGAGCGCGATCGAACAGGTTCAGCGCCTCATCGAGGTCTGAACGGCACCGCCGATGCCGCCCCCGATCGTCGGCGTCGTCGGCCCGACCGCCTCGGGCAAGACCGACCTCGCCCTCGCCCTGGCGGACCGGCTGCCGGTCGAGATCCTGGTCGCGGACTCGCGCCAGGTGTATCGCGGCATGGACGTTGGCACGGCCAAGGTCACGCCGGCCGCTCGACAGCGGGTTCCGCACCACCTCCTCGACGTCGCGGACCCGGACGAGGCCTTCAGCGTCGCCCAGTGGGTCGAGCGTGCTCGGGCCATCCTCCCCGAGGTGGCGGGGCGACGACGGATCCCGATGCTGGTCGGCGGGACCGGGCTCTACGTCAGCGCGCTCCTCGACGGGCACGACTACGCGATCCAGCCGTGGTCACCCGAGCTTCGCGGCCGTCTCACCGACGAGCTCGACGCCGACGGCCTGGAGCCCCTCGCCGCTCGCCTCGCCGCGCTGGATCCGGGGACCGCCGGACGGACCGACCTGCGCAACCCACGCCGCGTCCTGCGAGCCCTCGAGCGCCTCGAGGCCGGGGGTGGGGGAGCGGCTCCGGCCGCCGAACCCTATGCCGGGCGCATCGGCCTCGTCGGCCTGGCCCGGCCGCGGGACGCCCTGTATCGGCGCATCGATGACCGCGCCCGCTGGCTGTTCGAACGCGGCGGCCTGCTCGACGAGGTCAAGGGGCTGCTCGAGGCCGGCTACGGAGCCGACCTGCGGCCGATGACCGGGCACGGCTATCGCGAGGCCGCCGCCCACCTGGCGGGGGAGTGGACGCTGGAACGGGCGATCGAGGTCACGGCGCGGCGCACCCGCCAGTACGCGAAGCGACAGCTGAGCTGGTTCCGGCGCGATCCCCGCATCAGCTGGGTCGCCGCCGGGGATGGCCCCGCCGACGACGGCGCGGTCGTCGAGCGTGCCGAACGCGCGCTGCGCGACGCGATCAGCTGACTGACGAGAGCCCGATCGACTGACGCCAGGCCGCGACCCCGACGGCCGGCATGTTGGGCGGCATCTCCGCGGTGGTGGCGGCCATGAGCGGCTCGGGCCGCCCGAGGTAGAAGCCCTGCCCGACGGTGATGCCCATGTCCATCAGCGGGGCGAGCTGGCTGCCGTGCTCGATTCCCTCGGCCACGACGAGCGCGCCCGTCCGGGCCGCGAGCTCGACCACCGAGCCGAGGACGGCGCTCGACTGCACGTCAGAGGCGCTGCGCTGGACGAGGCTGAGGTCGACCTTGACGATGTCGAATCGGATCTCGGAGAGCAGCCGCAGGCCCGCGTTGCCGGCGCCGACGTCATCGGCCGCGAAGCGGATCCCGGCGCGTCGGCAGGCTTCGATCCGCCCGCGGACGCGCTCGGCGTCGTACAGCGGCTGGCGCTCGGTGATCTCGATCACGAGGCGCTCCGGGGAGAACTCGTGACGCGCCAGGATGGCGACGATGGCGCCGCTGCTGAACTCCGCCGCCTCTGCCGTGGCGGGTGAGAGGTTGAGGCTGAGGAACTGGTCCTCCGGCAGGTCGCGGGCACCGGCCACGATCGTCTCGATGCACGCGAGGTCGAGGGCCATGAGCCGGCCGCTCGTCTCGGCCGCCTCGAAGAGTGACGCCGGATCGGCGAACGGCGCCGGCGGCACGGGACGGATGAGGCCCTCGACGCCGATGACGCGCCCGGTGGCGAGCGAGACGATCGGCTGGTATGCGGGTCGCAGCTGGCCGCGGGCGATCACCTCGGCCACGGCTGACGACGAGGCGCCCATGTCGTCGGGAGCCAGCGGCATGCCGGAGTCGAAGACCGCGACGTCGGTGCGGCCACCGCGCTTGGCCGCGTAGAGGGCCGCATCGGCCTGCGAGTAGAGCTGGGTCGTGCTCACCGCCAGCTGGGGTAGCGCCGAGACCCCGCCCGAGAAGGACACCGGCGCCATGCCGTCCGCGCGCACGCTGGGCTGGAGCGCCTGGGCCAGGATCCGTCGCGCCACGATGCGCGAGCCCTCGAGGTCGGTGTGGGGCAGGATCACGGCGAATTCGTCGCCGCCGATGCGGAAGGCACGGTCGGCGCGACGCAGCGCTGCGGTGAGCAGCTCGCCGAAGCCGCGCAGCACGCGGTCGCCGCCGGCATGGCCGCGGCCATCGTTGACGGCCTTGAACTCGTCGAGGTCGAGGAGGAGCAGCCCGAGCGGCACCTCGTACCGCAGCGCCGCGGCGACCTGCCGGTCAAGCTCCTCGTGGAAGGCGCGATGGTTGCCGAGCCCGGTGAGCTGATCGCGCAGCGCATCCGCCACCGCGGCCTCGTACCGGACCTGGAGGTCAGCCTGGGTGGCAACGAGCGGGGCCACTGCGCGCCGCAGCGTGAACGCGGCCAGGAGGATTGCGGCGCCGGTGCCAGCGAGGATCGCGACCACGGCGTCCTCGGAGACGATGAGGACCGCGCGATGGACCAGCGCGAAGGCAACGACGGCCACCACGACGCTGGCGAGCAGGCGTCGCGTGAGGCCTCCCGTAGTGACCGCCACGGCCGTGGGGCCGGGCTGCGTGGCTTCCACACGCTCCTCCATGACGATGGTCCCGGGTCCGGTGAGGTGTGGTATGGCAGACCGTGGTCAAGATGGCAGTAGGACGTTCGTACCGATGCGGCTCAGCGGGTACTGATCGATCCGCGGCGCTCGGCTACCATGGATCGAACAGATGTCCGAACGCGCCCGCATGATCGACCTCACCACCCCGGTCGAGCGCGCCTTCCTCATCGGCCTCGATGATCCCGGCGATCGTCGCTGGCCGGTGGATCGCTCGCTGGCCGAGCTCGCTGCCCTGGCCGAAACGGCCGGGGCGACCGTCGTGGGCTCCGCCTTCCAGCGCCGCGCCATGCCAGACCCGGTCTGGTACTTCGGCAAGGGACGCGCGGCCGAGCTGGTTGACGAGAAGGCGGCGAGCGACTTCAACCTGCTCGTCGTCGACGATGAGCTCGCGCCGAACCAGCAGCGCAGCCTCGAGAAGCTGCTCGACTGCAAGGTGCTCGACCGATCCGCGCTGATCATCGACATCTTCGCCCGCCATGCGAAGACGAAGGAGGGGCGCCTGCAGGTCGAGCTCGCGGCGCTCGAGTACCACCTGCCGCGGCTGACCCGCCTCTGGACGCACCTCTCCCGCACGGGTGGCGGAATCGGCACCCGTGGACCGGGCGAGAGCCAGCTGGAGACCGACCGGCGGCTCATTCGCGAGAAGATCAAGAAGATCAAGGGCGACCTGACCGACGTGAAGCGCCACCGGGCCACGGCGGCGCGCAACCGCGATCGCAACGAGGTCGCCGGCGTGGCCCTGGTCGGCTACACCAACGCCGGCAAGAGCACGCTCCTCAACGCCCTGGCCGATGCCGACCTGTTCGTGGCCGACATGCTGTTCGCCACCCTCGACCCGACCAGCCGGCAGGTCAGCCTGCCCTCGGGACGCGAGGTGGTCGTCACCGATACGGTCGGGTTCATCAACAAGCTGCCGCATGACCTGGTCGACGCCTTCCGCGCAACGCTCGAAGAGGTCCTGCGGGCCGACCTCCTGCTCGAGGTGGTCGACGCGTCGGATCCGAACTTCCTGGCCCAGCAGACGGCCGTGCAGGCCGTCCTCGACGAGCTCGGCGCCGGCGGCAAGCCCCGCATCACGGTCTACAACAAGATCGACCTCCTGCCGGCTGACGCCGGCGCGCCACCGCCGTCCGAGACGAGCGCCTTCGTGAGTGCCGTGACGGGGGATGGGATTGACACCCTGCGCGAGCGAATGGGGGATGCCCTGCGCGCCCAGATGGTGCCGATCGACGCGGTCGTCCCGTACGCGCGGGGCGAGCTCGTGGCCCGGGCGCGCAGCTCCGGCGACGTCGAGGAGCGCTACGAGGCCGGCGGCGTCCGTGTCAGCGGCCATCTGCCCGCATCGATCGCCTCCGAGCTGGCCGCCGCCGGTCGCAACGGGCGTCGCCGCGCCGCGCACTGACCCAGTCCGTGGTTGATGACCCGGGGCGCCGGGAGGCGCTGCTCGCCATGGTCGACCGGGAGCTCGGGGCGGCCGATGCCTTCTACGCCCGCGTGGCCGAGGACGCCGCACTCGAGGCTGAGCTCGAACGGCGCCTGGCCGGACCGATCACGCCGCTGATCACCGCATTGGCCGCCTGGGACGACGCCCCACCCGAGGCTCGCGTGCTGCTCGAGGTGAATGCCGACAACGGCGGCCGCCTCGTTGAGCTGATCGGCGACACGTGGCCGGGGCTGCGGCAGGTCGGGGCGGACGGCGCCGACGCCGCCTGGATGCTCGCCCAGCACGCCGATCGCGACAACGAACGACGCCGCGCCTGGCTGCCGCTCCTCCAGCAGGCGGTCGAGTCTGGCGACGCGGACCCGCGGCACCTCGCGACGCTCTCCGACCGCATCGCTGCCGTCGCGGGCGAGCCCCAGCGCTTCGGCACGATCGTCGTGCTCGCGTCCGACGGCGAGGTCGAGTTCCCGATGCCGGTGGCCGACGCCGGCGGGCTCGATGCCCGGCGCGCGGCGATCGGGCTGCCGACGGTGCGGGCGGAAGGCCCATATCTCGCTGAGGGGGACCTGATTCCGTCAGGCGCGGATCGCGGCTCGATCCCGGTCAACCAGTGGCCGATGGTCATCGAGGGCCACGTCTCGGTCGAGGCCGTGCTCGAGGCCGGGATCCGGCACGTCCATCGCGTCTGGGCCACGCGGCCGGGAGATCATCGCCTCGGCCGCCTCCGCGCGCTCGCCCGCGAACGGGGCGTCCTGATCGACGCCGTCAGCCCGTCGCACATCGAGGGGCTGGCCAGCGGGCGAACGCACGGCGGCGTGGTCGCGCTCGTTGGCCCGCGGCGCGACCGCGGCGTGGGCGACCTGCTGGCCGAGGTGGGGGAGGGGTCGCTGGTCGTCATGCTCGACGGCATCGAGGACCCGTTCAACTTCGGCCAGGCCGCTCGCGCGCTGTACGCGGCCGGCATCGCCGGCCTCGTGGTGCGGCGCAGCTGGGAGACGGCAGTGGCAACCGTGACCCGGGCGTCGGCCGGCGCCACCGAGCTGCTTCCCACGGCCACGACCGGCTCGGCGGAGGAGGCGGCGGCCATCTGTCGCCGCGGGGGCATGCGGGTCGCGTGTGCCGTGGCGACGGCCGATGCGACCGAGCTGCACGCCAGTGACTTGCGCGGCGGACTCTTCCTGCTCATCGGCGGCGAACGGCGCGGCGTGACGCGCTCATTCGTCGAGGATGCCGACCTCCGCCTGCGGATCGGCTACGGGCGCGACCGGGCGCCGGACCTCGGCGCGGCCACGGCGGCGGCCGTCATCGCCTTCGAGGCGCTTCGACAGCGGTCGCGGTCGGACTAGAAGACGCGGCGGCCGGCGAGGCGGTCGGGCTGGGCCGAGGACGGCAGCGGCCGCGCCAGTCGCTTCCAGGCGCGCTCGCGGATGGCCAGGCCGGCCACCAGGTAGAGCCCGGTAAGCGACACGAGGAGGCCGTAGCCAACCACCATCGGGCCGATCTCGCCGCCGATCGCGGTGCCGCCGACCATCGACAGGCTGCCCATGGCGAGCCCCACGACGGCCAGTGACCACATCCTGTTTCGCATGTCGCGAGCCTACGCGCGCGATCGAACGCGCCTCATAGGACCTTCGATCATCGGCACATGACCGATGGCGACGCCGGACTACTCAACCGGGATCGCCGAATCAACTTCCGCAAATGATAGTTATGTGATGTAAGGCAGCCACCCGACCTCAGGTTCGCTCGGGAATCTGCTGCACCGCCCATCCGTTGCCGTCAGGATCGGTGAACGTGATGAACCGGCCCCACGGCTGGTCGTCGATGTCCGTGGTGTCGACGCCGCGGCCGCGGAGCGCCGCCTGCGTGGCCTCGATATCGCTCACGACGACCTGCAGGCCCTTCAGCGATCCCGGCGCCATCTCGGTGATGCCATCGCCGATGACGATCGAGCAATCCGACCCGGGCGGCGTGAGCTGCACGAACCGCAGGTTCTCGTTCACCTGGTGGTCGTGGTCGGCGTTGAACCCGACCTGGTCGACGTAGAAGGCCTTGGCACGGTCGACGTCGGTCACCGGCACGGCAACGAGCTCTAGCTTCATGTCCATCGGCCCATGCTAGGCGTCCGAGCGACTTGCGTTCGCGGGTATGCTGCCGGCGTGAAGCCCGAGATCACGTCCAGGTCCGCCATCGCCAGCGCCGCCGGCATGCTGTTCATCGGAACGATCGTGATCGTTTTCGACGTTCGGCTGGACCAGGGCATCGACCTCGTCGCGGACGTCGTCGGTGGGGTCCTCGTGCTCCTCGGAATCCTGAGGATCCGAGGGGCGATCACCGGGGCGGACATGCTGACGACCCTGCTCGTCATCCTCGCGATCGTCAGCCTGCCGGTGACGATCATCGAGACGCTCACGCCTGACACCGGCATCGTCGGCCTCCTCGCCGTGTCACAGCTGGTCGGGACGATCGTCCTCGCCGACCTCCTGGCCCGCGCCTTCGCACGCTCGGATCCGGACCTCAGCTCTGGATGGCGCCTCATGTTCCACCTCGGCTCCTGGCTCGGCCTCGGCGCCTACGTCGTGTTCCTGATCATTGCGCGGGCCGGGACCGTCAGCTTCGACTCACTCGGGGCGCTCGCGCCGCTCGCGCTGGTGATGCTCGCCCTGCTCGCGGCGCCACTCATCCAGCTCCTCGTGATGCTGTGGCGGACGCGGAGCATCGCCGAAGAGGCGGCGACGGTCGCTGAGCCCGAGACCCAGTTCGAGGGCCCCGCGGCCCGCTAATCAGTCGGCTGGCTGGGCGCCTCGGTGAGGGTCGTCGGGGCGCCGTGGACGGCCGGAATGGAGCCGATGCGGCCCGCCTGATAGTCGGTGAATGCCTGCATCACCTCGTCCCGCGTGTTCATCACGAACGGTCCTGCCCAGGCGACCGGCTCACGAATCGGCCTCCCGCCCAGGACGAGGATGTCCAGGTTCGGGCTGCGGCTTTCCTGCCGCTCCGCCGCCGCGACCCGCAACGTGCTGCCGCCTCCCAGCAGAGCGAGCTGGCCGGTCTGCACCGCGATCCGCTCGGCGCCGACGGTGCCATGGCCGGCCAGGACGTAGACGACGGCGTTGTAGTCGGCGCGCCAGGGCAGGATGAGCTCGGCCTCCGGGCTCAGCGTGGCATGCAGCATCGTCATCGGCGTGTAGGTGGAACCCGGCCCGGTGTGGCCGTCGAGCTCGCCGGCGATGACTCGCACGAGGGCTCCCCCATCGGCCGATGAGAGAAGCGAGACCTCGCCGGCGCGGATGTCCTGGTATCGCGGCGGTGACCACTTCTGCGCGGCCGGGAGGTTGACCCACAGCTGGATGCCGTGGAAGAGGCCGCCGCTGACAACGAGCGCCTCGGGCGGCTTCTCGATGTGCAGGATCCCGGCGCCGGCGGTCATCCACTGCGTGTCGCCGTTGGTGATGACTCCCCCACCCCCGTTCGAGTCACTGTGCTCGAACGTGCCGTCCATCATGTAGGTCACCGTCTCGAAGCCGCGGTGCGGGTGCCACGGCGTCCCCTTCGGCTCGCCGGGCGCGTATTCGACCTCGCCCATCTGGTCCATGTGAATGAACGGGTCGAGCGCCGCCAGGTCGACGCCATGGAAGGCCCGCCGTACCGGGAATCCCTCTCCCTCGAAGCCGCGCGGCGCGCTCGTCACGCTCGACACGGCCCGCTCGACCGATATGGCCGGGTCCGGGACGTGGATGCGCGGCAGGATGCTGATGTCGTCGACGGTGATCGCAGGCATGGCGGAATGATACGCGTCGATAGTTGCAGATGCAACTATCTGGACGCGGTCCCCCAGTAGAACGGGCTGTCGAGCGTGACCGACGCGGTCCAGCCGATCCTCTTCAGCCGCTCCTCGAGGTCGGCGGCGTGGTGCAGGACCTTGACGGCACGGTGGATGCGGCCGTCGAGAAGCGGCCGCCGCACGATCCCCGCGTCGCGGTCGACCCAGTCCTCCTCCCACAGCCCGTGATCGGCCTCGTCGACGAAGAAGACCCGGCCCTCAGGAGCCATGAGGCGTCCCAGGACGTCCCAGAAGGCCTCGAAGCGATCCGGGGGCACGTGCGACAGGAAGAAGCCGAAGAAGGCGGCGTCGAAGCGCCCGGCAACAGCCGGGTCGAACGCGTCGGCGACCTCGTAGCGGACGTTGCGCCGCTCCCCCACCTTCGCGCGGTTCAGCTCGAGCATCTCGGGGGCGGCATCGGTGACGAGGAGGTCGTCCGCGTGGTCGGCCAGCTGGCCGGTCCATTGGCCAGTCCCGGCGGCGAGCTCGAGGACTCGGCCCCGGGGCGCGAAGGCATCGAGGGCAGCGCGGATCCGTGCCGTCTGCTCGGCGAACGGGTCGTTGCCCGCGGGGGACGTCGCGTCGTACTCACCGGCCCGAGCCCGGTAGTAGGCGATCTGCTCGTCGATGAGCGCGCGGTCGTCGGACATCAGCGCCGCTCGGCCGGCACCCCGAGCGTGATCGCCGCGGCCACGGCGGCCGTGGCGAGGGCCATCGCCTGGTTTCCGGAGAGGGCGCCGTCATCGCCGAAGAGGCCGGTCGCCGCGCTCGGGATGGCCTGGAGGATGACCGGGATGAGCGTCCAGCCCAGGACGAGCACGGTCGGCGCGGTGGCTCCCGGTAGCCTCAGCATGCGCGTGACCACGGCGGTCAGCACGCCGAGGAAGGCGGCGAGCAGGAGGATGAGGATCAGCGCCGGCTGATCGCGGGCGCCGGATGCCTCGACGAGGACGACGATGCCGCGATACGCGACGGTGACGGCCACCGCCAGGATCACGCCGAGGACGGCCGAGCGCGCTCCGCTCACCTTGCGCCTCCCGCGCGGTCGGCGAGGCCGCGAGCGATCCGATACGACTTCCCGGCGCCCATCACCAGCACGGCGTCGCCATCCGCGAGGTGGTCGGCGACGTACTCGGTCGTGGCGTCGACGTCGCCGGTGGCGATGCTCGGCACGCCCGACGCGCGCTCGATCGCATCGGCAAGCGCCTCGGCCGACGTCGACGCCATGGCCGACGGGGTGTCGCGGCTGGCGAAGATGTCGGCGATCACGACCTCGTCCGCATCGGTGAAGGCGGTGGCGAACTCGTCGAGGAGCAGCGCCGTGCGCGAGTACATGTGCGGCTCGAAGACGGCCCACAGTCGTCGCTCGGCCCCGACCTTCTGACGGGCTGCGGCGAGGGCGGCCCGCACTTCCGTCGGGTGGTGGCCGTAGTCGTCGTAGATGGTCACGAGTGGAGTATCGGCGATCAGCTCCATGCGGCGTCCGGCTCCGGCGAACGTCCGGAGGCCGTCGATCAGGGCGGCAGGATCGGCGCCGAGCTCTCGGGCCACGATCAGGGCCGCCGTGGCGTTGAGGACGTTGTGCGCGCCGGCGAGGCCCATCTCGAACCGCTGTCCCCAGAGGGTGAAGGTGGTCGTCTCAGGCCCGAGCGCCACCTCCGAGGCCTCCACGTCGCCCCACGGGCCGTATCGGACGACCCGGCCCTCCCAGCCGGCGAGGCGTCGAACGAGCTCCTGCGAGCCGGGATGGCCGGCGGCGGTCACGAGCAGCCGGCCACCGAGGGCGTCGCTGACGCTCATGCCGCGCACGAAGCGCTCGAACGAGATCATCACCGCCTCCTCGTCCGCGAAGTAGTCGGGATGGTCCATCTCGACGTTCGTCACGATCGCCGCGGCGGGGTGATAGTTGAGGAAGTTGTCGCCGAACTCGTCGGCCTCGACGATGAACGGCGCCCCGGAGCCAGCACGGACCGATGCGCCCCAGGCACCGATGAAGGCTCCGACCTCGACCGTTGGATCCAGGCCGGCCTCGGTGACGAGGTGGCCCAGGAGGGCGGTGGTGGTCGACTTGCCATGCGTCCCGGTCACACCGACGCCGACGCGTCCGGGCGCCTCCATGAGCTCGCCGAGCAGCGCCTGCCAGGTGACGACCGGAAGGCCGCGCTGCTCTGCCGCCATCAGCTCGTGATGGTCCGGGACGGCGCGCAGCGCGGGCGTGATCGCGACCCGCTCGACGCCGTTCAGATGGGAGGGATCGTGCCCCGCCACCCACGGGATGCCGGCCGCATCGAGTGGCGGCGTGTACGGCGAGGGGCCGTCGGCGTCGCACCCGTCGACGGCGGCCCCAGCGTGAGCGAGGAGGACGGCCGCGCCGGCGGCACCCGAGCCGGCGATACCGATGACGTGGACGCGCTCGCCCGGCGTGATCATCGCTCGGCCTCGACGACGACGCGGTCCGCGAGCTCGAGCACGGCGAGGCAGGCGGCCCGCTTGTTCCCGTCGCGATCGAACGGCCACTGGTGGCGCTCGACGACCGCCGAGCCTCCGCGGAGGGCGGCGGCGAGGTACGTCAGACCGACCGGCTTCTCGGCGGATCCGCCGTCGGGACCGGCGATGCCGGTCACCGAAACGGCCAGCCGAGCGACCGGGAAGCGATCCAGGATGCCGTTCGTCATCGCCTCGGCCACGTCGGCAGAGACGGCGCCCACGCGGTCGATGAGATCGGCGGGGACGCCGAGGAGATCGGTCTTCGCGGCATTGGAGTAGGAGACGATCGCGCCGAGGAAGTGGTCACTCGATTTGGGGACCTGGGTGATCACGTGGCCCACGAGGCCACCGGTGCACGACTCCGCCGCGGCCATCTGCCAGCCGCGTGCCGTCAGCTGGCGACCGAGGCGGCGTGCAGCGGCGTCCAGCGCCTCGTCGCTCGGCGGCCGCTGCGCCATCGGCTCAGCGGTAGTTCGTGAACTGGAGGGCGACCGGATAGTCGAGGGCGCGGAGGTCGGAGATCACCGCCTGGAGCTCATCTCGGCTCTTGGCTGAGACCCGGACCGCGTCACCCTGGATGACCGGCTTCGTCTTCGGGAACGCCTCGCGGATGCGCTTCGACAGCTCCTTCGCCTGCTCGCTGGTCAGTCCGCGCTTCAGGCCGATCTCCTGGCGGACGGTGCCGCCCGACGCCGGCTCGAGCTTCCCCCATTCGAAGATCTTCAGGCTCAGGCCGCGTCGGACCGCCTTCGTCTCGAACAGGTCCTTCGCCGATCCGGCGCGGTACTCGTCGTCCGCGGTGAGGGTGATCGACTCCTTGCCAAGCTCGAAGGCCACCTTCGTGCCCTTGAAGTCGTAGCGCGTCGCGATCTCGCGACGGGCCTGGTCGAGCGCGTTCACCAGCTCCTGCTGGTCGAAGTCGCTGACCACGTCGAACGATGAATCCCCTGCCATCTGTGCTCCCCTACTCCTCGTTGCGCGTGATGCGCCATTCGACGACGGCGCCGGCCGGTCCCATGGCGCCGATGCTGATGCCATTGATGCTGAGGCGCACGGCGCCCGCGTTGCCCGCGCGAATGCGGACGGTCTCGTCCGCGGCGAGGTTCGCGCCGGTGCCATCCTCGGCGACGGAGCCGGACACGTCGGCCACCGGCTCGCCATCCTCATCGACCTCGAGGTACGAGTCCCCGCCGTTGAGCCGCAGGCGGACGCGCAGCCCGTCTCCGGGCCCGACCACCACCTGGCGCGTTGCCGCCTCACCGTCCGCCGGGCTCGCGGTGACGTCCCAGGTCCCGGCCGGAACGACGAGCTCGCCGACGAACGCCCCTGACGCGTCGGCCACGAGGTCGAGCGGGCCGGGCACGCCCGGTTGCGGGGGTGCGAGCGCGACCACCCCTCCCGCGCCATCGCGCACGGTGAAGCTCGGCGTCGGTGCGGTCACGAGGGCCAGCGAGATGCGCACGGTCGTACCCGGGGCTGCCGATCCCCGAATGGGAATCGGTCCGGCGAACGTCGCATCGGTGAGAGGCTCGGCGAGGGCGAAGGCGATGGTGGTCGGAGACGGAGACGCATCGAGCTCGCCTGCCACCACCACCGTCCGCTCCTCCGGCTCCGAGTCGCGGTTGGTCAACGGGTCGCGCGCCACCAGCCGGATGACGTTCGAGCCGGGGACGAGCTCGAGGATGACCTCGAACCGCCCGTCGGCGTCTGCCGTGACGGTCGGGTTCTCGCGCAGGTTGCTGACGGTGATTCGGGCGTTCGGCGCGGTCGTGCCGCGCACGGTGATCGTGAGCGACGGATGGGCGCTGACGTTGCCCACGGGATCGGTGATGCGCAGCTCGGGCGTCCGCGCGAAGTTCACGAACTCGTAGCCGAGGTAGGCCACGAAGCCACCGACGAGGATCGTGAGGATGGCGGCAACGACCACGCCCGGGGTGACGACGAAGGCGCGGCTCCGGCGCGTCGAGAGCGGGCGGGGCGGTGACGGCATGCGCGGGCGCTCGGCTGCGGCGGACGAGGTCTCGAGCCGATAGAGGTCAATCAAGTACTCGGGATCCAGCCCGAGGTACGCGCCGTAGTTGCGCAGAAAGCCCTTGGTGTAGACCGACCCGGGTAGGTCGCGGTAGTCGCCGCGCTCCAGGGCTGACAGGTACCGCTCCCGAATCTTCGTGTCGCGCTCGACGCGGGTGAGGTCGACCCCCTTCGTCTCCCGGGCCGCGCGCAGCACGTCGCCGAGCTTGTGCGACTCTTCGATCACCCCTCGTCGTCCTCGTCGGGGGCGAGGTCACCGCCCCACCCGTCACTGGTGACGAGCACCTCGCGGAACCGACTGCCGTCCGCCGGCCCGACGATGCCGCGATCCTCCATCTGGTCCAGGATCCGGGCGGCGCGCGCGTAGCCGATGCGGAGGCGCCGCTGGAGCAGCGACGCCGATGCCTTGTCCGAGCGGCGCACGATCTCGACGGCCTGGGTCAGGAGCGTGTCGGCGTCGTCGTCCTCGTCCTCGCCCGGCCGGCCGCCGGCCCGGCCGTCGCGCTTCGGCGCCGTGATCTCGGGCCGGTACTGCGGGCCACCCTGGCCGCGCCAGTGTCGCGCGACCGCCTCGATCTCCTGGTCCGTGACGAGGACGCCCTGCAGCCGGACCGCTCGGGGCGCGTCGATGGGCTGGTAGAGCATGTCACCGCGGCCCAGGAGGTCCTCGGCGCCGGTCGTGTCGAGGATCGTGCGGGAGTCGATGCCCGAGGTCATGGCGAACGCGATGCGGCTCGGGATGTTGGCCTTGATGAGACCCGTGATGACCTGCACCGACGGCCGCTGCGTGGCGACCACGAGGTGAATGCCGGTCGCGCGCGCCAGCTGGGCGACGCGCGTGATGGTCGCCTCCACCTCGTACGCGGAGACCATCATCAGGTCGGCCAGCTCGTCGATGATGATGACGATATAGGGCATGCGCGGCTCGCCGGCGCGCAGCGCCTCGTTGTAGCCGCCGATGTTCCTGACGCCGCGCGCGGCGAACTCCGCGTATCGGCTCTCCATCGTGCCGACCGTCCATTTCAGGGCGTTGACCGCCTTGTCCGGCTCGACGATGACGTCGGTCAAGAGGTGCGGGATGCCCTTGTACTGGGCAAGCTCGACGCGCTTTGGGTCGATGAGGATGAGCTTGACCTCGGCCGGCGTCGCGCTCATGAGGATGCTGTCGATGAGCGCGTTGACGCACACGCTCTTGCCGGATCCGGTCGCACCGGCAATGAGGAGGTGCGGCATCCGAGCCAGGTCCGCGCTGAACGGCTGCCCGGCCACGTCCTGGCCGAGGGCAAAGGCCAGCTTCGACTTCTTCGATGCCTCGGTGTGCACCCGGCTGGCGAGCACCTCCTTGAGCGTCACGAGGTCGAACGCGGAGTTCGGGATCTCGACCCCGACGTACGGCTCGCCGGGGATCGGGGCCTCGATGCGGATGCTGCGCGCCGACAGGGCCAGCGCCAGGTTGTCGGACAGCCCCTCGATCCGGCTCAGCTTGACGCCAGGCTCGACATCGAGGGCGTACTGGGTGACGACGGGTCCTTCCTGGATGCGCGCCACCTTCACGCCGATGCCAAAGTGGGCCAGCGTCTCGCGGATGCGCCCTCCCTTGGCAGTGAGGTCCATCTGGGCCGCCGACGACGCCGGCGCGTCCGCCAGCAGCTCGAGGGTAGGAAGCTCCCAGACGCGTTCGACGGTCTCGAGGGCAGCGTCGCTCGGGGCGGTCTCCCCCACCTCGGCGAGGTGGGCCTCCTCCTCGGCGTCGATCTCGTCGTCCTTGCCCGGTCCGACGTGCTCCAGGTCCGTCACCGGAGGCGGCAACGCGGCTGGCGGGAGGGGTGCGGACCGGCCGTTGCCGTTCGATCCGGTCGCCGGTCGCTCGCGGCGCACGATCACCGGCGGCTCATCGTCGGCATCGGCGCCACCGGCCAGGCGGTCACGCATCCGGTCCAGGATGCCGGGACGTGGCTCGGCAACCGGTCGATCGTCCGCCGCCCGGGGCCGGCGCGTGACGCGCCGGGCCGCATCGGCCTCTTGCTGCCGACGATCGTCGTGCTCGGCGAGGTATGCGGCCACGAGGTCCCCGATCGTCATGTTGAAGTAGAGCAGCAGCCCGACGATCGCCAGGAGCGCGAGGACGATCCACGCGCCCGCCGTGCCGAGCGCCCCCGTCAGCACCCCGCTGACGGCGAAGCCGATGGCGCCGCCGCCCTGGCCGGTCGCGACGGCCTCCGGGCGTCCCCCAACCCCGAGATGGAACATTCCGAGCACGGCCAGCGCCACCAGGGCGGCTCCGCTGGCCGCCATCCAGCGCTCCGCCGGCATCGTCTTCATCCACAGCATGAGCGCGAATCCGGCCAGGAGCGGCGCGGCGAAGGCAATCCCCCACCCGAGGAGCGTGACGAGCGTGTCGTGCCACGGCCGGACGATGGCCCCCGCGTCCGGCGCGAACAGCGCGATGACGCTGACGATGGCCAGCAGGAGCAGCACGAGGGCGAGGCCCTCGCGCACGAACCGGCCGCTGAGCACGAACGGCGTCGTCGAGCGTCGACGCCGCGGGCTCCGTCGACGCGTCGTCGCCCTGCGTCGGGTCGTCACGGCTCGGTCAGACCTCCATCACGATCGGCAGGATCATCGGCCGTCGCTTCGTGTGCTGGTGGAAGAACCGGCTCAGGGTGTCACGGATCTTCGCCTTCAGGTAGCCCGCCTCGGCGGCGTGCTCGTCCTCGTGGCGCTGCCGCAGGGCGTCGAGGAGGTGATCGCGGGCCAGGCCCATGAGCGGATCCTCCGGATCGGACAGGAAGCCGCGGCTCACGAGGTCCGGGTTGCCGACCGGCTGACCGGTCTTCGCATCGACCGTCAGGGCGACCATGACGACCCCGTCCGAGGCGAGCATGCGCCGATCGCGGAGCACCACGCCGTCGATGCCGTCGATCGCCGCGATGCCGTCGACGAGCACCGCCCCGGCCGTGACCGGCTCGGCGAGCCGCGCGCGATCGCCGTCGAACTCGACCACCTGGCCGTTCTCGAGGACGAAGATCTTGTCGACCGCCGACTCCGGCGCCCTCGGCCAGGAGGCCGTGCTGGACGAGCATCCGGTACTCGCCGTGGACCGGGATGAAGTGGCGGGGCTTGACGAGGCCCAGCATGAGCTTGAGCTCCTCGCGCGACCCATGGCCCGAGACGTGGCAGTGGACCAGCGGCTCGTAGTGGACCATCGCCCCCTCCTTGAAGAGGTTGTCGATCGTCTTGGCGACCGCCTCCTCGTTGCCGGGGATCGGCGACGCCGACACGATCACGGTGTCGCCCGGCTCGATCGAGATATTGCGATGGTCGCGGTTGCTCATCCTCGTCAGCCCGCTCATCGGCTCGCCCTGGGAGCCGGTCGTCATGACCACCAGCTCCTCCTTGCGGAGGCGCTGGAGCTGCTCCTTCTTCACCAGCGTCCCGTCGCGCGCGTCGAGATAGCCGAGCTCGAGGGCGATGGCGGTGTTCTGCTCCATGCTCCGCCCCAGTGCCACCATCTTTCGGCCGTGGGCCCACGCGGCGTCGATGACCTGCTGCACGCGGCCGATGTTGCTGGCGAAGGTCGCCACGATCACCCGGCCCTGCGCCTCGCCGACGAGCCGATCGAGGCTTTCGCCGACCGTCGTCTCCGAGAGGGTGTAGCCCTCCTTCTCGGCGCGCGTGGAGTCGGACAGGAGGAACTCGACGCCGCGGTTGCCGATCTCGGCGATGAGGCCGAGGTCGGCGCGCCGGCCGTCGGGCGGGGTGTGGTCGAACTTGAAGTCGCCGGTGTGAACGATCGTGCCGAGCGGCGTGTGGATCGCGTAGCCGACGCCGTCGGGGATCGAGTGGTTGACGCGGAACGGCATGATGCCGGAACGACGCCGACCGCGAACTCGCGTCCGGGTCTCGACGACGTGGAGCGGCGTGGACTCGAGGAGCTTGTGCTCGCGCAGCTTGCCCTGCACGAGGCCCTCGGTCAGCCGGGTGGCATAGATCGGCGTGCCCGGGATCTTGGGAAGGACGTACGGCAGCGCGCCGGTGTGGTCCTCGTGGCCGTGGGTCAGGATGATGGCCCGCACGCGGTCCCGGTTCTCGGCCAGGTACGTCACGTCGGGGATGACGAGGTCGATGCCGAGCATCTCCGGGTCGGGGAAGGCCAGGCCGCAGTCGACGACGAGGATCTCGCCGGCGACCTCGATGGCCGTGATGTTCTTGCCGACCTCGCCCACCCCGCCGAGCGGGATGATGCGCAGGGAATCGGACATGGGGACTCCTAGAAGAGGGTCATCTGTTCGGCGTCGGCGGCGTCCCGCTCCGGATCGGTCCCGGCGCGGCCGCCTCCTCGACCTGAACGGCTGTCATGCGCTCGTCGCCGAGCGCATCGCGCGCGGCCAGCAGCGCCGAGGGGAGCCCACGCATGTCGCGGAACAGCGTCTCGCGCAGCGAGGCCTGGTGCAGCGCCGCAGCAGGATGGTACATCGGGAAGACGTGCTGCCCGGAGAAGGACCGACGCAGCTGGCCGTGGACGGCGCTGATCCGCGCTCCGGGCAGGTAGCGCTGGAGGGAGTGCCGGCCGAGGGTGACGACGACGGAAGGATCCAGCGCCGCCTCCTGGCGCTCGAGATAGCCGCGGCAGGCGGCCGCCTCGTACGGCTCGGGGTCGCGGTTGCCGGGCGGCCGGCACTTGACGACGTTCGTGATGAAGACGTCCTCACGCGCCCAGCCGATGGCGTGCGCAGCAGCTCGTCGAGGAGCTGCCCGGCCGGCCCGACGAACGGCCGGCCGGTGGCATCCTCCCGGGCGCCCGGACCCTCCCCCACCAGGAGCACGTCGCTCAGCGGGTTGCCCTCCCCGGGGACGGCGTGGGTGCGGCGCGCCGACAGCGGACAGCGGGTGCAGCCGCGGACCTCGTCCGCGATGCGTTCCAGCTCCAGGACGCCATCGCTCGGCTCGCCGGCGGTGCCCATCGGCACCGAGGGTACCGCGCCGCCGCGACTCCGCGGCGGCGCCATCGGCCTAGGAGCGGTCGTCGCTCCCGGCGCCGGCCTTGGCCATGTGCCGTTCCATCGCCGCTCGGCGGCTGAGGTTGACGCGGCCCATGCGGTCGATCTCGGTCACGACCACCATCAGCTCGTCGCCGATGCTGACCACGTCCTCGACTCGCGGCACCCGGTAGTCGGCGAGCTGGCTGATGTGGACCAGGCCCTCCTTGCCGGGCAGGATCTCGACGAAGGCACCGAAGTTCATGATCCGGGTCACCCGGCCGAGGTACTCCTTGCCGACCTCGACCTCCTTGGTGAGGCCCTCGATCCAGGCGATCGCCTTCTTGGCGGCCTCGCCGTCGGTCGCGGCGATCTGGATCGTGCCGTCGTCCTCGACGTTGATCTGCGTGCCGGTCTCGGCGGTGATCTGGCGGATCACCTTGCCGCCGGCGCCGATGACGTCGCGGATCTTGTCGACCGGGATCTTCAGCGTCGTGATGCGCGGCGCATACGGGCTGAGCTCCTCGCGGCTGGCGCTGATGACCTCGGTCATCTTGCCGAGGATGTGCATCCGGGCGTCATGCGCCTGCTGAAGCGCGTCGCGCATGATCTCGGTGGTGATGCCGGCGACCTTGATGTCCATCTGGAGCGCGGTCACGCCATCGGCGGTGCCGGTCACCTTGAAGTCCATGTCGCCGTAGTTGTCTTCCTTGCCGGTGATGTCGGTCAGGACCGCGTAGCGACCGGTCTCCTTGTCGGTGATCAGCCCCATCGCCGCGCCGGCCACCGGCGCCTTGATCGGCACGCCGGCGTCCATGAGCGCCAGGGTCGAGCCACAGGTCGAGGCCATCGAGGTGGAGCCATTGCGAGCTGACCACCTCGCTCACGACGCGGATGACGTACGGGAACTCATCCGCCGTGGGAAGGACCGGAAGCAGCGCGCGCTCGGCGAGCGCGCCGTGGCCGATCTCACGACGGCCGGGGCCGCGCATGAACTTCGCCTCGCCGACCGAGTACGGCGGCATGTTGTAGTGGTGCATGTAGCGCTTCTCGGTCTCCGGGCGAGATCGTGTCCATGCGCTGGACGTCGCTCGACGGACCGAGGGTGGCGATCGAGAGGGCCTGCGTCTGGCCGCGCTGGAAGAGGTCCGAGCCGTGGGTGCGCGGCAGGACGCCGACCTCGACGCTGATCGGGCGAATGGTCGTCGTGTCGCGGCCGTCGATCCGGATGTTCTCGCTCAGGACGAGCTCGCGGACGGTCGACTTGGTGATGACGTCCATGAGCGGCGAGCCGATGCCGTGGCGGCGGCGGATGTCCTCGAGCCGGTCGCCCTGCTCGGAGCGGTTGTAGCTCTCGCGCGCCCGACGGACCTCGTCGGCGATGTCTCGCGCAGCGCCTCGAGTCGCTCCGAGAGGCCCTGGGTGAAGTGCGATGAACAGCTCGGCGGTCGCCTCCGCGTCGGGCATGGCGCGGTGCGCGGCGGCGTGGTCCCGGCCGAACACGAAGCGCACGAGGTCGCCGAGCTTCCATGCTCCGGCATCCGGGTACAGCTGGTAGCCGAGCTCGAGGGTGTCGAAGACGGCCGTCGGCTCCCACTTCACGTCGTTCGGGAGGTGGCGGAGGACGAACGGCAGGTCGAAGCTGATGTTGTGCGCCACGACCGGCGTGTCGCCCACCCACGCGGTGAAGTTGGTGAGCACCTCCGATGCGGTCGGCGCGTTGGCGACGTCGTCGCTGCTTGATGCCGTGCACCTGGTGGCCGACGATCGGCCGTCCGGGGTTGACCAGCGACTCGAAGCGGTCGACGACCTCGCCGTCGCGCAGCGCGGAGGGCGGCGATGTCGACGATGTAGCCGTTCTCCGGCTTCATCGCGGTCGTCTCGAGGTCGAAGACGACGAACTCGTTGCTGTCCTTGGGCGAGGAGCTTGCCGAGCTGGCGACGGAGGAGGCCTTCGGGGCCGATGAACGGCACCTTCTTCGGCGTGCCGGCCGATGCGACGAGCTTGTCCTGCAGCTCGATCGACTTCTGCAGCTCCGCATGGCCGTAGGCGATGGCGTCGGCCATGACGTCCTCCGGCAGGATCTTCGCGCCGGCCTCGACCATCATCACCGCGTCGCGCGTGCCGGCGACGACGAGGTCCAGCTCGCTCTCGGCGAGCTGGCTGTTCGTCGGGTTCGTCACGAACTCGCCGTCAGGCGTCCGACGCGCACCGCGCCGACCGGCCCCTGGAACGGGATGTGGCTGATGCTCAGCGCCGCCGAGGCCCCGTTGAGCGCGAGGATGTCCGGATCGTTCTCCTGGTCGGTCGAGAGGACCGTCAGGACGACCTGGACGTCGTTGTAGTAGCCCTTCGGGAAGAGCGGGCGGATCGGCCGGTCGGTGAGGCGCATGGCCAGGATGGCCGCCTCGGACGGGCGCGACTCGCGCTTGATGAAGCCGCCGGGAATCTTGCCCGCGGCGTACATCCGCTCCTCGTAGTCGACGGTGAGCGGGAAGAAGTCGGCGCCCTCGCGCGCCTCCTTGGCGGCGACGGCGGTCGCCAGGACGACGGTATCGCCATACCTGACGATGACCGCTCCATCGGCCTGCTCGGCGAGCTTTCCGGCCTCCATGCTGAAGACCTGGCCGCCGATTTCGGCCTCATGCTTGATTGACACTGATTCCTCCAGAGTGTGTTTGCCTGGCGCGCCTCGGCCCCCATGGGCGAAGCGCAGGCGTCAGACAGGGCGAATGCCCTTGATGTCGGTTGGTGATGTGCGAGACCCAGGTCCCGAGTGGGGCCCTGGGTCGATCGCGGGGATGATTTAGCGGCGCAGTCCGAGGCTGCTGATGACGGTCCGGTACCGGTCCACATCGTGGCGAACCAGGTAGGCCAGCAGCCGCCGTCGCTGCCCGACGAGCTTCAACAGCCCGCGGCGCGAGTGATTGTCCTTCGGGAAGCTGCGCAGGTGATCGGTCAGCGACTTGATCCGCTCGGTGAGAAGCGCAATCTGCACCTCCGGTGAACCGGTGTCACCCTCGTGCGTGGCGTATTCGTCGACGATTGCGCTCTTCGCGTCCTTGGCGAGCGGCACGTATTCCTCCACATTCGTTTCCGTAACGTTCGAAAGTCTACCAGAGGACCCGGTCAGCCGCCATCGGCCTGCGCCTCGATGAGCGCGCGAGCGCGGGCCTCGTCGTCGCGCATCTGTGCCACCAGGGCCTCGACCGTGTCGAAACGGAGCTCCTCGCGAAGGCGTGCCGCGAGCTCCACCGTCGAGCTCGGCGTCGTAGAGGTCGCCGTCCCAGTCGAGCAGGTAGACCTCGACCAGCACCCGCCCGTCGTCATGGAACGTCGGACGCACGCCGACGCTCACGAGCGCCGGATGGCCGGGACCGACCGCGCGTGCGGCGACCGTCACCCGGCCGAGGTAGATGCCGAGGTCCGGCAGTGCGGGGTGGTAGTCGAACGCCAGGTTCGCCGTGGGAAAGCCGAGCTCCCTCCCCCGCCGGTCGCCGTGCACCACCGTTCCGCGCAGCAACGGGGCGGCGCCAAGCAGGCGCGCGGCGGCCTCGACGTCGCCCTCGCCCAGCAGGCGACGGATGCGCGATGACGAGACGGGCTCGCCGTCGACCTCGAGGGGAGAGACGCTGATCGCGTCGAACCCGCTGCCGACGCCGATCTCGCGCACGCGATCGAGCGTTCCGCTTCGGCCGCGTCCGAACGCGCTGTCGGGCGTCATCACCACGCCGCGCAGCGCGATCCCTGGCTCGAGCGCGCCGAGGAAGGCCTCGGGCTGCAGGTCGCGCAGCGCGTCGTCGAAGCCGATGACGACCGCGTGATCCAGCCCCGCCTCGCGAAGCCTCTTGAGGGTGAGGTCCGGCGGCAGGAGGCGGGCGACCGTGGTCCCCGGCCGGATGACCTCGTCGGGATGCGGGTGGAAGACGAGGGCAACCGCGCGGGCGTCGCGCTCTCCCGCCGCCATGACCGTCGCCGCCACGAGGTGGCGGTGGCCAACGTGAACGCCATCGAAGACGCCAAGCGTCACGACTGCCGGGCCGATGTCGGGAATCGTCAGGGTCACGTGCCGTCCGCCGGGAGCACCTTCTCAGGTCGCAGGCGCCCAGCGGCGACCGACCCGACGCCGAGGAGCCCAGCCTCGGCGAAGACCTTGACGCGCCCGTCGACGTCGCTCTCCTCCAGCTCCTGCTCCGATCCGTGCACGAAGCGCCACGCCGCGTCGGCATCGAGGGTGACGGCCGGGAGTGGA
Organism: uncultured Chloroflexia bacterium; assembly: GCA_963790255.1. Lineage (GTDB taxonomy): Bacteria > Chloroflexota > Limnocylindria > QHBO01 > QHBO01 > JACDBZ01. Next base: position 41,559 of record CAWBOA010000008.1, read on the forward strand.
AGGAGCCCGCCAACCGACATCACCGCCTCGGAGAGACGGCCCTCGGCGGCCAGCGCCTCGAGGGCCTCCGGCGTCACGCCGTCCTCGGCCCGAAGTCCGGCCGCCTCGGTGCGACGAAGCGCGTGGAGGTGGCCGCCGCAGCCGAGCTGCTCGCCGAGGTCGCGCGCGATCGAGCGGACGTACGTGCCCGGGCCACAGCGCAGGTCGATCCGCACGTCGATTCGGTCGTCAGCGCGGGTCGACTGCCACCAGTTCGGCCGCGTGGACGGTCACCGATCGCGGCGCGAGCTCGATCGGGTCGCCGGCCCGGGCGGCGCGGTACGCCGTGCGGCCGCCGCTCTTCCGGGCGCTGAAGTTCGGCGGTCGCTGGTCAAAGGTGCCGACGAAGGGAGCCCAGCGCCGTCCCGATCTCCTCGTCGGTCGGCAGGGGTGCGCCGCTGGGAGTGATCGGACCCTCCCCGTCATCGGTGGCCGATCGCTCGCCGAGGCGGATCAGCGCGTCGTACCGCTTGAGTCCGCCGGTCAGCTCCTCGCTGAATCGCGTGGCCGGCGCCGATGAGGATCGGGCAGCACCCCGGAGGCCAGCGGGTCGAGCGTCCCGGCGTGGCCGATGCGGCGCGTCCCGGTGAGCCGTCGGAGCAGGCCGACCATGTCGTGGCTGGTCGGGCCGACCGGCTTGTCGAGGTTAACGACCCCGAGCATCGGCGCGCTCGAGCTCGCGCTCGGACTCGGCCAGCACGCGGGCGCGCGCCTCGTCGAGCGGCCCGTCGACGGTGCAGCCCGCGGCGCGCGCGTGGCCGCCGCCACCGAAGGCCGAGGTGATCGCGACCGCGTCTGCTCGTGCGGACGTGCGGACGCTCACGCGGACCTGGTCCGGCGCGGCCTCCTTGAAGAGGAGGGTGACGTCCGCGGCCTTCGTCGAGGCCAGGAGGTCGATGAAGCCCTCGCTCGCGACCGGATCGGTCTCCGGTATCGGCCAGCATCGCGAGCGTCATGTCCGCGTGGACGATGCGGCCCGTCGTGGGACTCGGTGGCGCCCGCGCAGGATGCGGCCCCACAGCGCCAGCGTGCTGAACGGCTTGTCGGCATAGATGGAGCGATGGATGGCGGACAGCGGGGCACCTGCCTCCACGAGGTCGGCCGTCACGCGGAGCGTCCGCGGCGTGGCGTTGGGATGCGCGAAGGTGTGCGTGTCCTGCACGATCCCGGCGGTGAGGACGCTCGCGATCCGCGCGTCGATCTCGACGCCCAGGTCCGGGATGAGCAGGGCCATCATCTCGCAGGTCGCGGCGGCGTCAGGGTCGACCCAGGACACATCCGCCTCGCAGCCATCGTTCGAGACGTGGTGGTCGATGTTGACGATCCGCGCGCGCGGCGAGCCAGTCGCGGCCTCGCGGGCGACCGCCCCCGTGCGCGACGGCGGACCGTCGAGCACGACGGCCAGGTCGGGCTCCAGGCCGGGCCGTGTCCGGACCTCAGACGCGTGAGGAAGGTGCGCCAGGCTGGGCGGGACCGGGTCGGCCGCCACCACCTCCGCCTCCTTGCCGAGGCGCTCGGCCGCCATCCGCAGCGCCAGCGCGGATCCGAGCGTGTCAGCGTCGGGATTCTCGTGGCAGATGGCCGTGATCCGGGCGGCATCGCGGATCGCCGCGACTACCGCCTCCCGCGTCACGACTCGCGTCCCTCGTGCTCGAGCTCCTTGAGAAGGCGCAGCACCCGGTCCCCCGCCTCGATCGAGTCGTCGTGCCGGATGACGAGCTGCGGGATGTGCCGCACCGTCAGTCGCTCCCCGAGCTGCCGTCGCAGCCAGGGGGCCGCATCGGTCAGTGCCTTCAGCGCGACCGCCTGCTCCTCGGGCGTGCCGAGCACGCTCACCCAGACCCGGGCGCTGCCCAGGTCGCGCGCGGTCTCGACCCGCGTCACGGTGGCGAACCCGACGCGCGGGTCCTTCATCTCACGCTGGAGCAGCCCCATCAGCTCGGCCCGGATCTGGCTGTCGAGCCGGTCAGTTCGCTGGCTCATCGGCCCCTTTTCGCTAGCGCGGGGCCTGCTCGGCCACCATCTGGTAGCACTCGATGACGTCGCCCTCGGCGATGTCCTCGGCGTCGAGGCCGATGCCGCACTCGAATCCGGTCGCCACCTCGCGGACGTCGTCCTTGAAGCGCTTCAGCGACGTGATCCTCGTGTCGGCCACGAGCGTGTCGCCCCGGAAGAGGCGAGCCTGGCCGCCGCGGACGATGCGGCCATCGTTGACGTAGGAGCCGGCGATGTTCCCGGCGCGGCCGGCCTTGATGACCATCCGCACCTCGGCGTGACCCTCGACCTGCTCGACGAGCTTCGGCGTCAGGAGGCCCTGGAGCGCCTGGCCGAGGTCGTCCGTCAGCTTGTAGATGACGTCATAGATGCGGACATCAACGCCGGTCGCCTCGACCGAGCGCTGCGCGCCGGCGTCGAGCTTCGTGTTGAAGCCGATGACGACGGCGTCGGACGCCGATGCGAGGCAGCACGTCGCTCTCGTTGATGTCGCCGGCACCCTCGCGAAGGATGTTGATGTGCACCTCGTTGGTGTTGAGGCGCTCGAGCGCATGGCGGATCGCGCCGAGCGAGCCCTGGACGTCCGTCTTGAGAACGGCGCGCAGCTCGGCGACCTCGGCGTCCGCGATCTGGGCGCTGATGTCCTCGAGGCTGCTGACCTTCTGGCCGTCGGCACCGGCCGCCACGCGGTCGGCCGCCTCGCCGGCGTCGCGAGCCGTCTTCTCGTCGGCCACCACGCGCAGGATGTCGCCGGCCTCGGGCAGGCCCTGGAGGCCGATGATCTCGACCGCCGACGCGGGGCCGGCCTCCTTGACTCGCTTGCCCGCGGCGTTGTTCAGCGCGCGGACGCGACCCCACGTGCGGCCGACGCTCACGACCTGGCCGACCCTCAGCGTGCCGGTCTGGACCAGCACGGTGGCCACGTTGCCGCGGCCCTTGTCGACCTTCGACTCGACGATCGTGCCGATGGCGTCGCGATCGGGGTTGGCCTTGAGGTCCTGGAGGTCGGCGACGAGGAGCACCATCTCCATCAGGTCGTCGATCCCGGTGCGCTGCTTCGCGCTCACCGGCACGGCGATCACGTCACCGCCGTACTCCTCGATGAGGACCTTGTTGTCGGCAAGCTCCTGCTTGACCCGGTCCGGGTTGGCGTCGGGCTTGTCGACCTTGTTGATGGCCACGATCATCGGCACGCGGGCCGCGCGAACGTGGTCGATGGCCTCCTTGGTCTGGGGCATGACGCCGTCATCGGCGGCGACCACGATGATCGCGATGTCGGTCACCTGCGCGCCTCGGGCGCGCATCGCGGTGAATGCCTCGTGGCCGGGCGTATCGAGGAAGACGATGCGCTTCCCCTTGTGGTCCACCTCGCTGGCACCGATGTGCTGCGTGATGCCGCCGCTCTCGCCGGAGGCGACCTTCGTCTCGCGAATGGCGTCGAGGAGGCTCGTCTTGCCGTGGTCGACGTGCCCCATCACCGTCACGATCGGCGCGCGGGTCTCGAGCTTGGAGGCGTCGTCTTCGGTCCAGAGCACCGGCTTGCCGTCGCCCTCCCCGGCTCCGCCGGGCGCGACGAGATCCTGGCCGGCGGCCGCCTCGGCGGCGGCGCGCTCCACAACGCCGCGCTCGGTCGTCTCGAAGCCGAGCTCACCCGCCACGAGTGATGCGGTGTCGAAGTCGATCGATTGGTTGACCGTGGCGAAGATGCCGTTCTTGATCAGGACGTTGATGATCTCGGCGTGGCTGACGCCCAGCGCCTCGGCGAAGTCCTTGACCACGACCGGGTTCGGCAGCTCGACCGGGCCGGCCGGGCGCGCGGGCGCGCGTCTCGGTGCAGGACGGCTCCCGGCCGTGGGCCCGTGCGCTTTCGCTGGGGACGAGGCCCACGACGCGGGCGATATCTATTTGGCGGCATGCGTTCACCTCGAATTCGAGCGCTCCAGGCGCGGGTTCGGCCCCGAGCGCCCGCTTGATCCCCGCCGCGGCCGCCTCGAGGGTCGCGGCAGGCAGGGTCCTGGCAGATATAGGTCCCGCGACCCGGCTCACGGCCGGACTCGTCGCGGAGGATGGATCCGTCGGCGCGTCGCACGATCCGGGTCATCTCGCGCTTCGGGCGCGAGGTGCGGCAGACCGCGCAGGTGCGCGACGGGATGTGGTCAGGTCGTCGCTTCGGCATCGGCCGTGCTTGATTCCGGGGCCTCCGCGACCGGCTCGTGGTCGCCGTGCTCGCCGCCGGCGGCCGCGGTGGCGACGCCGGCCTCCGAGCGGATGTCGATCCGCCAGCCGGTGAGCTTGGCGGCGAGCCGAGCGTTCTGCCCCTCCTTGCCGATGGCGAGGCTGAGCTGACGTTCAGGCACGATGACGTTCGCGATCTTGTGCTCCTCGTCGATCCTGACGCTCAGGACCTCGGCCGGGCTGAGGGCCTCGGCCACGAAGCGGCCCGGGTCCTCGTCCCACAGGACGATGTCGACCTTCTCGCCGTTGAGCTCGGCGACGATCGACTGGATCCGCGCACCGCGCTGCCCGACCGCGGCACCCTTGGCGTCGACGCCGGTCTGGCGGCTCTCGACGGCAACCTTGGATCGGCTTCCCGCCTCGCGAGCAATGCCCCGGATGACGACCGTGCCGTTGTAGATCTCGGGGATCTCCATCTCCATCAGGCGGCGCAGGAAGCCCCGATGCGTCCGGCTGGCCACGATGACCGGGCCGCGCGTCGTGCGGCGCACCTCCATGACGTACACCTTGAGGTGCTGACCGATGCGGTACGTCTCGCTCGGAAGCTGCTCGGTCACGGCGAGGACCGCCTCGACGTCCTTGCCCATGTCGAGCACGACGGCCGAGTCGGTCGTGCGCTGCACGTTGCCGGTCATGATCTCGCCCTCGCGGGCGGCGTACTGCTGGAAGACCACGTCCCGCTGCGCTTCGCGAAGGCGCTGGCGATAGACCTGGCCGGCGGTCTGTGCCGCGATCCGGCCGAGCTGCGCCTGCGTCACGTTCTCCGGGATGCGGACCTTGCCTCCGACACCGGTTGTCGGGTCGATCTTCTGCGCGTCCTGGACGATCATCTGCGCCTCGGGGTCTTCGACCTCCTCAGGCGTGGCCATCACGTCGTACTCGCGGGCGACGCTGATCTCGCCGGTCTCGGGGTTGACCGTCACGACGACGTTCTCGGGCGCATCCGCATTGCGCCGATAAGCCGACTCGATTGCCTGCTCGAGCGTCCGGATCAGGATCTCCTGCGGCACGCCCTTCTCGGCATTCAGCTGGAGCAGGGCTCCGATGAAGTCTCGATTCATGGCCGCTCCTCGCTGCGCCCGCTACGACGATCCGGGACAAACAAAGACGTGGGAGGCGAACCGACCCACGTCTGGCACTCAGGTCAATATTGTTGGTTCGCGATCGGCCGGTCGAACCGTGCGGAAGTATACCCGATTGCCCCCAACCCCGCCACCGCCGGGGCTGGCCTGAGGCGCGTCTAGCCGCCAGTGATGAGCCGCTGGATGTCCTGGATGCTGATCAGGATGACGAGCGCGATGAGGACCGCAAAGCCCGTCAGGTAGATGAGCGCCTCGCGCTCGGCCGGCAGCTTGCGGCGCCGGACGGCCTCGACCAGCACGACCGCGATGCGGCCGCCGTCGAGTGGCGGGAAGGGCAGGACGTTGAGCACCGCGAGGTTGACCGAGAGGAGGCCGACGAAGAAGAGCTGGCTCACGAGCGGCGCCTCCAGCACCTTGCCGGTCTCCTGGGCGATCCCGATCGGGCCGCGGGCGTCGGGGGCGCGGTCGTTGAGCCCGATGAGGCCTCCGACGGCGTCAGCCAGGCCGCCGGGAATCTGCACGGCGAGCGTCCAGCTCGCGCCGACGCCGCGGCCGATGGCGTCGAGTGGCCCCGTCACCGTCGATGGCGTCTCGACGATGCGCGCGGGGTCGTAGCCGAAGCCGATCGGGCCCATGCCCTGGGCGCGCTGCTCATCGGTCAGGACGCGAGGGATGAGGCTGACGTCGATCGACTCGCCGTCTCGCTGGATCTGGAGCGCGACCGGCTCACCCCCGTGCTCCGCGATGTACTCCGTCAGGTCGCTGGAGCGATCGAACGTCCGCCCGTCGACACCGGTGATCACGTCCCCGAGCTCGAGGTTGTCGGCGGCGGGGCGTGCCCGGCTGAATCTCGTTGACGGTGAGCGGTCCCTCACCGACGAGCACGCGGCATGCTGAAGGCGGTGGCGAAGAGCGCCGCGGCGAGCAGGAAGTTCATCACCACGCCGGCAAGGAGCACGGCGACGCGGACCCAGATCGGCTTGCGGTTGAACGCGCCGGCCATGGCGTCCTCGATCTCGGTGCTCGTCAGCCCGTTCTCGCGAAGCCGGCGGACCTCGACGTCCCCGTCCTCGCCGAGCATGCGCACGAACCCGCCCAGCGGGATCCAGTTCAGGCTGTAGCGGGTGCCGCGCCACGTGACCGAGGTGATGCGCGGCGGGAAGCCGATCCCGAACTCCTCGACCGTGATCCCCGCTCGCTTGGCGGCCACGAAGTGCCCGAGCTCATGGACGAGCACGAGGACGACGAGGATGCCGATGAAGGCCCCGACGGTGCCGAGCACCTCCATCAGCCGAGCTCCGCCGCGAGCGCCTGACGCACGTCGGCGTCGAGCTCCACGATCTCCGCCAACCCAGGCTCGCGATCGGTGCCCCAGCGGTCGACCGCCGTGGCGATCGTCTCGGCGATGGCCGGGAAGCCGATGCGACCGGCGAGGAACGCCTCGACGGCCACCTCATCGGCGGCGTTGAGGATCGTCCCGCGGTTGCCGCCGTCATTGGCGGCGCGGCGCGACGGCGTCGTACGCGGGATAGTCCCCGTCGGCCAGCGGCACGAACTCGAGGGAGCCCCAGTCGGTGGGATCCGACGTGGCCGCCGGCGACGGGAGGCGGTCGGGATGGGTCAGCGCGTACTGGATCGGGAGGCGCATGTCGGGGAGGCCGAGCTGGGCCTTGTACGAGCCGTCCGTGAACTCGACGAGCGAGTGCACGACGCTCTGGGGATGGATCACGGCGCCGATTCTAGAGTACGGAAGTCGGTACAACCATTTGGCCTCGATGATCTCGAACGCCTTGTTCACCAGGGTCGCCGAGTCGATGGTGATCTTCGGGCCCATCCGCCACGTCGGGTGCGCCAGGGCCTCGTCAGGCGTGACCGATGCGAGCGTGGACGGCGCGCGTCCGCGGAAGGGACCGCCACTGGCGGTGAGCACGAGACGCTTGACCGTCGCGATCCGTTCCCCGCCCAGGCACTGCCAGATCGCGGAATGCTCGCTGTCGATCGGGCGCAGCCGGTCGAGCGGATCGCCGCCGAGCTCGTCGAGGAGTGCGGTGACGAGGTGGCCGCCGGCGATGAGCGTCTCCTTGTTCGCGAGCGCCACGCGGCGCCCGGCGCGGAGCGCCGCCAGCACGGCCGGCAGGGCGGCCATGCCGGTCGTCGCCACCACGACCATCTCGACATCGTCGCCCGTGGCAAGCGCCTCCAGCCCGTCCGCCCAGCGCCCCGCCGGGATGGCCTCTGGCCGCTCCCCCGTCGTCCAGGCCCGGGCGTCGGGCCACTCGGCGAGCTGCTGCTCGAAGGACGCGCTCGGCCGGGATGCGGCGAGGCCGCGAACGCTGAAGCGATCGCCGAGGCCCGCCATGCACCTCGAGCGTCTGCTGCCCGATCGACCCGGTCGAGCCCAGGACGGCGACGCCGGTCATGCGACCCGGCCGGCCACGAGCAGGGCGTATCCGGCGAGGACGGGCGCGGCGAAGAGGAACGAGTCGACCCGGTCGAGGACGCCGCCGTGGCCCGGGACGAGGAAGCCCGACTCCTTTCGCCCGGCCGCCCGCTTCAACATGGACTCGGCGAGGTCGCCGACCTGGGCGGTGATGCCGACGAGCGGACCGATGACGAGCGGGTGCCACGGCTCAAGCCCGATGAGCGCCGCGCCGATTCCGGCCCCGACGGTGCCGAGGACGAGGCCGCCGGCGAGGCCCTCGACCGTCTTCGAGGGGCTGATGTGGTCGAGCAGCGGGCGCCGGCCGATGAGGCGCCCGGTCAGGTAGGCACCGATGTCGTAGCCCCAGACGACAAGCACGAGGGTGAGGGTCCAGGCGGCGCCTGAGCCCAATCCGACCAGCCCGACGGCCGTCGTCGCCGAGCCGCCCGGCGGCGCCAGGTGGGCCACGAGGACGATCGCCGGGAGGAGGAGGCCGATATATGCGACGCCGAACGAGCTCATCGCCCAGGTCACGAACCCCGCGCGCGGGTCGGCCCGCGTGAAGGACGCGGCAGCCAGGATCAGGATCGCGACAATGAAGGCCGCGGCCACGAGCCCGGGCGGGTCGAGCGCCTGCAGCATCGTCGACAACGGCCCGCCGACGCCGGACGCGTTCGCGCTCACGAGCCCGGCGCCGACGAGCGCGAGACCGCCGAGCATGACGAGCACCTGCGGCGGCTCGTACCCGGCCGCGTCGAGCAGCGAGACGAGCTCGACCAACGCAAGGAAGGCGATCACGCCGACGAGCAACGAGATCCATGGCTCGCCGAGGACGACGACGGCGACGATGATCGGCGCGAGGATGGCGGCGCTCAGGAGGCGCGTTCGGAGCATGGGTCAGCCCCCGAACCGCCGCTCGCGACCGGCGAAGTCGGCGACGGCGGCATCGAAGTCGGCCACGCTGAAGTCCGGCCAGAACTTGGGGCTGAAGATCAGCTCGGCATATGCCGCCTGCCACAGCAGGAAGTTGCTCGTGCGCTGGTCCCCGCCCGTGCGGATGAGGAGGTCCACGTCGGGCTGCCCGGCGGTGTAGAGGTGCTCGGCGAAGTGCGCCTCGTCGACCTCGTTGGGATCCGCGTGGGCCGCGACGAGGGCGCGGGTGGCATCGACGATCTCGGCGCGGCCGGAGTAGTTGAAGCAGATGTTGAGCGTCAGGCGCGAACCCTCGCGCGTTCGGTCCTCCGCGGCACGGATCGAGCGCTGAACGTCCGACGGCGCCTCGTGCATGCGGCCGATCACCTGGACGCGAACCCCCTCGGTCACGAGCTCGTCCGTGTACTGGCGCACGGCACCGTCGATGAGGCCGAACAGGCCGGATACCTCATCCTCGGGACGCCCCCAGTTCTCGGTGCTGAAGGTGTAGACGCTCAGCGTCTCGATGCCGAGGTCGCGGGCGCGCCGGACGATGGGACGGATGGCCTCGATGCCCTGGACGTGGCCGGCGAGGACCGGTAGGCCTCGCTCCCGCGCCCAGCGGCGGTTGCCGTCGGCGATGATCGCAACGTGCCGGGGTCGGACCTCGTCCGGCACCGGTCAGACCTCCAGGATCTCGGCTTCCTTGCGGTCGGCGCGCCCGTCGATCGCCTCGATGTGACGATCGGTCACGCGCTGCAGGCCCTCCAGCTCGCGACGCTCCTCGTCCTCGGACAGGTCGCCGTCGCGGAGCGCCTTCTTCAGCGCGTCGGCCGCCTCGCGTCGATGGTTCCGGACCTCGACCCGCGCCTCCTCGGTCCGACGCCGCACCTGCTTGACCATCTCGCGGCGTCGCTCCTCGGTGAGGGGTGGCACGTTGAGCCGCACCACCGTGCCGTCGACGTTCGGGGTGAGGCCGATGTCGCTCTTCGTGATCGCCTTCTCGATCGCCGAGAGGACCGATCGATCCCACGGCTGGATGACGATGAGGTGCGCGTCGGGCGTGCTGATGCCGGCCACCTGGTTCAACGGGGTCTGGGTGCCGTAGTAGTCGACCGTGATGCGCTCGACGAGCGCGGTGGACGCCCGCCCGGTCCGAATCCCCCCGAAGTCGCGTTCCATCGCCTCGATGGCGCGCTGCATCTTGGGCTCGATGGCGGTGACCGCATCGTGCGTCATCGGGTTTCCTCTCCTGAGATCAGCGTGCCGATGCGCTCGCCGCGAACGGCGCGCTCGATGTTGCCGGAAACGGTCATGTCGAACACGACGATCGGCATCTCGTTGTCCATCGCCAGGCTCACCGCGGTAGCGTCCAGCGCCTGCAACCGGTTGCTCAGCAGCTCGGTGTAGCCGATCTGCGCGTACCGCTGGGCCCCCGGGTGCTTCTCGGGGTCGGCATCGTACACCCCGTCCACGCGCGTGGCCTTCAGGATGACCTGGGCGTGGACCTCGACCGCGCGCAGCGTCGCCGCCGTGTCGGTCGTGAAGTATGGGTTGCCGGTGCCGGCCACCATGACGACCACGCGGCCCTTCTCGAGATGCCGGACGGCGCGGCGCCGGATGTAGGGCTCGCAGATCTCGTTCATGGCGATGGCGCTCATGACGCGGGTCGGTCGACCTGCCTGCTCGAGGGCGTCCTGAAGCGCCAGGCCGTTCATGACCGTGGCCAGCATCCCCATGTAATCGCCGGTGGAGCGGTCCATGCCCCGCGCGCTGGCCGCCAGCCCGCGGAAGATGTTGCCGCCCCCGACCACGATCGCGGCCTGGATGCCGTCGTCCGTCGAGCCCGCGACCTGGATCGCGATCTCACGCACGACGCCGGGATCGATGCCGTACTCGTTTTCGCCCATGAGCGCCTCGCCCGAGAGCTTCAGGAGCACTCGGCGGGGCGTCGCCGGGGACGTCACGGCGGCATCGGTCATTCGTCAGGCGGCCTCGTCACCGTCGGCCGCCGACTCACCGACCGCCATGCGGGCGAAGCGCGCCACCCGGATGTTCTCACCGAGCAGGGCAACTTTCTCGGTGATGAGGTCGCCGACCTTCTTGTCGGTGTCGCGATACGGCTGCTCGAGGAGGCAGATCGTCTCGTACCACTTGTTGAGCCGCCCCTCGACGATCATCGGGAGGCGATCCGCTGGTCGGCCCTCACGCTCGGCATCGACGGCGTACAGCCTCGACTGCTCGGCCACCAGCTCCGCCGGGACCTCATCGCGGCTGACGTACAGCGGCGCCATCCCGGCGATCTGCATCGCGAGGTCGCGCGCCAGCTGCTGGAAGTCGTCGGTGCGCGCCACGAAGTCGGTCTCGCAGTTCAGCTCGAGCAGCACGCCGAGCCGGGAGCCGTGGTGGATATAGCTCGCCACGATCCCCTCGCGCGCGACCCGGCCAGCCTTTTTGGCGGCGGTCGAGAGGCCCTTCTCGCGCAGCCAGAGGATCGCCTTGTCGTAGTCGCCGCCGCTCTCCTCGAGGGCACGCTTGCAGTCCATGATGCCGGCCCCGGTCTGCTCCCGGAGCTTCTTCACGTCCTCGGGCTTGATCATCACCGTGTTCGTCATGTTCCTTTCCCGCCGCCGCCCTACGGGCGCGGCTCCTTGGCATGCTGGTCGATCAGGCGCTCGTGCTCCCGATCCGGGTCGTGCTCCGGCTCACCCTCATCGATGTGGGCGGCGCGCCGCGCGCGAGCGCGGCGCTCTTCCTCCTCGTCGTCCTCGGGCTCCGGCTCGAAGACGAGCGCCTCACCGGAGGCCAGGGCCACGGCGTAGTCCGCCTCCGAGGTGAGGGACGCCTCGTCAACCGGCGGCATGGCCTCGGCCTGCTCGAACTCTTCGTCGAGCTTGGCCTGGCGCTCCTGCTGTGCCACCGCCGCCGCATCGGCGACGAGGCCGCAGATGAGCCTCACCGAGCGGATGGCGTCGTCGTTGGCCGGGATGACCCAGTCGACGAGGTCGGGGTCACAGTTCGTATCGGTCATGGCGACGATCGGGATCTCGAGGCGTCGCGCCTCGGCCACCGCGATCGACTCGCGATGCGGGTCGACGATGAAGACCGCGCCGGGCAGGCGTCGCATCTTGCGGATGCCGCCGAGAGCCGCGTCGAGCTTGTTGATCTCCTCGGAGAGCTTCGACGCTTCCTTCTTCGTCAGCCGCTCGAACTCCCCGGCATCGCGCCGGGCCTCGAGCGCTTCGAGGCGCTGGATGCGGCGCTTGATGGTCGTGAAGTTGGTCAGCATCCCCCCGAGCCAGCGCGTGTTGACGAAATGCTGGCCGGAGCGCTGTGCCGCCTCCGCGAGGGCTTCCTGTGCCTGCTTCTTCGTGCCGACGAAGAGGACGCTCTCTCCGCGGCGGACGGTCTCGCGGATGTACTCCAGCGCCTGCTCGAGGCGCGTGACCGTCTGGGCCAGGTCGATGATGTGGATCCCGTTCCGCTCCGCGAAGATGAACTCGCGCATCTTCGGGTTCCAGCGCCGGGTCTGGTGCCCGAAATGGACACCTGCTTCGAGCAGCTGCTTCATGCTGGTGGCAGCCAAGAGATACCTCCGGTTGTTCCTCCGCTCGACCTTCGGCTCCCGGGTCGACCCGCTCGTTCCGAGCGGGCACCGCCGACCTGCAGGATCGATCGAACGTGTGTGATGGGGCAATGCCCGCGGAGATCCGCGAGCGTGGACGAGTATATCAGAGCCCCCGCGGATCGACGTTGACGGCCCCAGACCCACCGCATCCGCACCGCACGGTACCGAAGTCCTCCCCTGGTACCCCATCCGTACCTTGACCGCTCCGGGGTGGCTCCTAGCATCGGCCCGCGTCGCGTGCCCGAACGTGGCGTCGATCCGACACAGCCCGGAGGACCGATCTCGTGCAGCGACCCCGGCCCCTCGCCCTCGGCGGCATCGTCGCCTCCAGCCTGCTCTTCCTGCCGACCGTCGCGGCCGTCGCGCTCGGGGCCGACCCGAGCGTCACCGTCCGTCCGGGTGACACGCTGACCGCGATCTCGACCCGTCACGGCGTCGGGATCGAGGAGCTCGTCGAGCTCAATGCCATCTCCGACCCGAATCGCATCTACGTCGGCCAGCGGCTGCGCCTTGCGCCGGTCGACGCCGGCGGCACCGGCACCCGCCGCGGCCGCCGCGTCGCGGGTCCACGTCGTGCAGCCTGGCGAGAACCTGACCTGGATCGCCCGCCGCTACGGTGTGACCGTGTCCGCCATCGTGGTCGCCAACGGCATCGCCGATCCGAGCCGCATCTTCGGCGCCCAGCGCCTCACCATCCCCGGTGGGTCGGCGCCCGCGGCGCCGCCATCGACGCCGGCGGCACCGGCACCCGCCGCGGCCGCCGCGTCGCGGGTCCACGTCGTGGAGCCTGGCGAGAACCTGACCTGGATCGCCCGCCGCTACGGTGTGACCGTGTCCGCCATCGTGGTCGCCAACGGCATCGCCGATCCGAGCCGCATCTTCGGCGCCCAGCGCCTCACCATCCCCGGTGGGTCGGCAGCCGCGGTGACGTCGCCGGCGAATGTCAGCGTCCCAGCCGGGGTGGCCTCCGTGATGCGGGAGCGCGCATCGATCCGGGATCTCATCGTGGCGGAGGCGACGCAGCAGGGCGTGCCGCCCGCATTCGCGCTCGCCGTTGCGTGGCAGGAGTCAGGTTGGCGGCAGGGTGTGGTGAGCCACGCCGGCGCCGTCGGAGTCATGCAGCTGCTGCCGACGACCGCCGAGTGGGTCGGCGACACGATGCTCGGCGGCGCGGTCGACGTGTACGACGCCCGGCACAACGTCCGGGCCGGCGTCCGCCTGCTGGCGCACTACCTCGGCCGTTACGGCGGCAACCGCGACCTCGCCCTCGCCGCGTACTACCAGGGGCAGACCGCGACCGACCGGCACGGCGTCTTCGCCATCAGCCGCGCATACGTCGAGGCGATCCGTTCGCTCGAGCGTCAGCTCGGGGGCTAAGGCCGATCGCTCAGGCTGGCAGTGCGCCGAAGCCGCCAGCGAGCGGGATCTCCGGAGACGGGCTCCGCGGTCACGAGGTCGACCCGGACTCCCTCGTGAGCCACGGTCCGGGAGCGCGCCACGGCGGCGAGCGTGCGGGCGATGCGCCTGATCCGCCGCGCATCGATCGTCTCGATCGGCGCGCCGGTTCGTGGCGTGCGGCGCGCACGTACCTCGACTCCGACGAGACAGCCGGACGGATCGAGGACGACGAGGTCGACCTCCCCGCCCTCTGCTGACCGATGGCGCCGTGCGACGACCCTCCATCCGCAGGCTGTCAGCCACCTGGCGACGGCCTGCTCGGCTTTGACACCGAGCGCATGGCGCGGATTCGTCATCGTCGAGCGGCCTCGATGCGTGCGCTCGATGGTCGTACGCCCGCGATTACCGCTCGGTTACTTCTCGTTTCGCGCGCGGGACCGTCAGGCCGGAACGAGGATCGCGGCCGAGTCCGGCGCGTCGGCGAGCCCCTCGAGCTCGAGGGCGTCGAGGTCGAGCTCCATCTGCTCGCCGAGCACGACGGCCCGGATGCGGGCGAAGGATCGGCGATGGAAGGGCGTGATGCCGTGCTCCACAATGCCGTCGCGATGCGTGGCGGTGGCGTACCCGGCGTTGTGCTCCCACCCGTACCACGGGTAGCGCGCGCCAAGCCGGTCCATCAGCCGATCTCGCACCACCTTGGCCACGATCGAGGCCGCGGCGATCGAGTAGCAGCGCGCGTCCCCGTGGACGATGGCCGTGTACGGCCCGACGTGGTCCTCGAACTTGTGCACCCGCAGGCCGTCGATGAGGACGTGCTCGCGCCCCGCGACCCGGCAGATCGCACGGCGCATCGCGAGGTTCGTGGCGTGATAGATGTTGAGCCGGTCGATCTCGGCGACGCTGGCGGCTCCGAGGCCGATGGCGATCGCTCGTCGCTTGACGCGCGGGAAAAGCCGCTCGCGCTGGGCACGTGACAGGGTCTTCGAGTCGCGAACCCCGGGAACGCGGCGGCCGTATGGCGGCATGACAACGGCGGCGGCGAGCACCGGTCCGGCCAGGCAGGCAACCCCTACGGCATCGGCGCCAACGACGAGCTGGATGTCGCGGTCCCAATGGGAACGCTCGATGCGGGTCGAGGGCTTCATGGCGCGCTCCCAGCGCCGGGCGACGGTCACCGCCCCAGTCTATCGAGCCTCTGGCATGGTGTGGCGTCGCGCTCGACGCCCTCGAGCGTCAGTTGGCTCGACGCTCGCGAAGCGTGGCGGCCTTGCCGACCCGGTCACGCAGGAAGTACAGCTGCGCGCGTCGTGCCACGCCGTGGCGGACGACCTCGATCTTGTCGATCCGCGGCGCGTGCACCATGAAGGTGCGCTCGACCCCGACGCCGCTGGCGATGCGTCGGACGGTGATCGCGCGATTCAGTCCGCCGCCGCGCATCCGCATGACGGTGCCCTCGAAGACCTGAATTCGCTCCCGGGTGCCCTCGACCACCTTCACCGAGACGCGCACGGTATCGCCGGGGGCGATCTCCGGCACGTCGGTGCGGAGCTGCTCGCGCTCGAGCTCCTTGATGGCGTTCATCGGTGGGGCGACCTCGTACTCGCGACTGCGTCGCGGCTGACGGATGTGACATGCGAACGCGACCGCGAGGAGCGGCCGCGACGGCGGGGAGTATACCAGCGGCCACCGATGCCGGGCAAGGCGCGTCAGGCGGGCTTGGCGCCGTCCTCGCGCAGCTCGTCGAGCGTCGCGCGGTCCGCATCGGTCAGGGGCGCCGCATCGAGGAGGTCCGGCCGTCGCTCGAGCGTCCGCCGCAGCGACTCACGGCGTCGCCACCGATCGACCTCGCCGTGATGCCCGGAGACGAGCACCGGCGGTACCGGGAGGTCGGCGAAGGCATCGGGTCGGGTGTACTGCGGATGCTCGAGCAGGCCCGACGCGAACGAGTCACCCTCATGCGACTGGGCCTGGATCGTGCCGGGCAGGAGCCGCACGACGGCGTCGATGAGGACGAGCGCAGGAAGCTCACCACCGGTGAGGACGTAATCGCCGATGCTCACCTCGCGGTCGACGAGCGTGCGGACGCGCTCGTCGATGCCCTCGTACCGCCCGCACACGAGCGCCAGGTGATCCTGAGTGGCGAGGTTGCGCGCGAGTGCATCTGTCAGCCGTTCACCGGCCGGGTCGAGGAGGACGACCTGGGCGCCCGCCTCCCGCAGCGGCTGGATGGCGGCGAACAGCGGCTCGGGGCGCATGACCATGCCGGCTCCACCCCCATATGGCTCATCGTCGACTGAGCGATGGCGCCCGAGCCCGTGCTCACGCAGGTCGTGCGTCGCGAAGGTCACGATCCCCTGCTCGGCGGCCCGGCCGATGATCGACGTGCGGAGCGGCAGGTCGAACAGCTCCGGGAAGATCGTCACGACGTCGATGCGCATCGTCAGCGGACCTCCTCGGCATCGTCGGGCGCGATGACCATGAGGCCGGCCGCGAGGTCGATCCGCTCGACCGCCGAACGGAGCGCCGGGACCAGGCGCTCGCCGTCCGCACCGATGACGCGATAGACCTCGTTGGCGCCCGCGCGGAAGACCTCGACCAGCTCCCCGACGGGCGTCCCGTCCGCCGTCTCGACCCGGAGCCCGACGAGGTCCTCCCAGAAATACGTGCCCTCGTCGAGGCGGGCCGCGACCGCCTCGAGGTAGCGACCGGCCAGGCGCTCGGCCTCATCCCGTGATGTCACGCCGCTCAGGTGGAGCACGGGGATGCGACCGCCCGTCTCGACGGCCGTCACCTCGACCGGGTCGGGGGCGCCCTCCACCCACACCTCGGCACCGGGTGCGATGCGATCGGGCCAGTCGGTCAGAAGCTCGACGCGCACGCCGCCGCGGAGCCCCTTCGGGCGAAGGATGCGTGCGACGACCCGGCGGGGCTCAGTCGGCGTCGGAGACGATCTCGAGCTCGACGTGGCGTCCATCCGCGTGGCCATCACGCGCAACAGGCTGCGGATCGCGTTCGCGATGCGACCGTCTCGACCGATGACTCGACCCATGTCTTCCTGGTCGACGACGAGCGTGAGGATCGTCTCATCGCCCTCGTCCTCGGCCTCGACCGAAACGGCATCCGGCTTGTCGACGAGCGAGCGGGCGACGTACTCGAGGAACTCTTTCACGCCTTCGCCTCGCCGGGCTCGTCGGCGGCCTCCGTCTCGCTCGCATCGGCGGCATCAGTCGATTCCGCCGCCGCTTCGTCGGC
>CAWBOA010000009.1:0-160442 GCA_963790255.1 uncultured Chloroflexia bacterium
TAGGTCCTTTGCCGCTTGCCTGGGCGGCGGAATCCGCGCATGATGCGCGGCGGGAACCACGGCAATCACGCCACGCAGCGCAACGAGGAGGACCAACGGTGCAGATCACCTTTGCCGACCTCCCGGCCGCGCGGGACAACGCCTGACGCATAGCCTCCGACTGAGGCGGTCGCAGCGCTCCTGACCGGCCGGGACTCACCCACGTCCCCACCCACATCAGGAGCGCTTTTTCGTGCCATCCACGAATGCGCCGCGCCGGTCGTCGCTCGCCTGGCCCGACGGCGAGCCATACGAGGACCACCCGCGCGGCACCCTCAAATCCGGCAAGGAGGCCGAGATCTTCCTGGTGGAGCGACGCTTCGCCGGAGCGGTCCGCGCCTGCTCGCCCACAAGCGATACCGCCCTCGCTACCCCGACAAGGGCCAGCTGCGCGACGAGGGCTTCTCCAACTCGACCCGCTACCGCGACGACCCGATCTACAAGCCGGGCTGGTTCCTGCCGACCCGCGACAAGCGGGCCGTCATGGGCGGCAGCCGATACGGCCACGAGCTGGCCTCGCGCCTGTGGCCGGCCCAGGAGTGGGCCATGCTTCGTCGTGCCTGGGAGGCCGGCGCAACGGTCCCCTACCCGGTCGAGCAGTCCGAGCTGGGGCTGATGATGGAGTTCATCGGCGACGAGACGCAGGCGGCGCCGAAGCTGGCGGAGGCCCGACTGTTACCCGATGAACTGGCGTCGGCATGGCGGCAGCTCATCGGCAGCCTGCTGGCACTGACGATGTCCGGCCTCGTCCACGCCGATCTGTCCGCCTACAACCTGCTCTGGTGGGAGGGGCGGCTGTTCGTGATCGATCTGCCGCAGGCGGTCGAGTTCACGACCAACACCGATGCCTTCGAGCTGCTCCACCGCGACGTCGCCAACGTCGGCGACTGGTTCAGCCGGCGGGGCGTGGCGGTGGACGTGGAGGCGGTCTACGCCGAGCTGGTGCAGGTGGCCTGGCTCGGATGAGGCACCCCGGCCCTGGAGGCAGGCTCGCGCGCTGTCACTGGTTATATCGTTATTGATATATCGGCTGACGGGATCGGCCACCCTGGTGGGCGATCGTGCCCTTTCAGCGACCCGTACACTCCGGCCATGTCCGCGTGCCCATCCTGCGGCGTCGAGCTTCCCCCGAACGCGAAGTTCTGCCTCGAGTGCGGCGCCAAGGTCGAGGAGCGGGCCGCCGCGGCGCAGGAGCGTCGCAAGGTCGTGACGATCCTCTTCAGCGACGTGGCCGGCTCGACGGCGATGGGCGAGAAGCTCGACCCGGAGGCGGTCCGCGGCCTCATGAGCCGCTACTTCGCCGCCATGCGGGCGGTCATCGAGCGGCACGGCGGCACCGTCGAGAAGTTCATCGGCGACGCGATCATGGCCGTCTTCGGGATCCCGCAGCTCCACGAGGACGACGCGCTGCGCGCGGTCCGCGCCGCCGCCGAGATGCGCACGAGCCTGGAGGCGCTCAACCGTGAGCTGTCCGCCCAGCAGGGCGTCACGATCGACGTCCGGACCGGAATCATGACCGGCGAAGTCGTCGTGGGCGACCCGGCCGCCGACCAGACGCTCGTGACCGGTGACACCGTCAACACCGCCGCGCGCCTGGAGCAGGCGGCGCCCGGCGGCGAGATCCTCATCGGCGAGCCGACGTGGCGGCTGGTCCGCGATGCCGTGACGGCTGAGCCGGTCGAGCCGGTGGCGGCGAAGGGCAAGGCCGAGGCCGTGCCGGCGTATCGGCTCATCTCGGTCCTGGCCGGTGCCGTCGAGGGCCACCAACGCCGCATGGACGCTCCCCTCGTTGGGCGCGAGGAGGAGCTGGCGCAGCTTCGCCAGACGTACCTGGCGGCGGTGGAGCAGCGGGCGCCGCGCATGGTGACCGTGCTCGGCGCGGCGGGCGTCGGCAAGAGCCGGCTGGTCAACGAGTTCCTCGCCTCGGTGGCCGATGAGGGCCGCGTCCTCCGCGGCCGGTGCCTCCCCTACGGCGAGGGCATCACGTACTGGCCGCTGCGGGAGATCGTGCATGCCGTCGCGGGGATCGCGGACGACGACGGGCCCGAGGGCGGGTCCGCGAAGCTGGGTGCGCTCCTCGGCGACCACGAGGAGGCCGAGAGTCGCACGCGGTTGGTCGGCGCCGCGATCGGCCTCTCGAACGAGCCCGCGCCCCAGGAGGAGATCTTCTGGGCCGTCCGTCGCCTGCTCGAGGATCTGAGCCGGCAGCAGCCGATGGTGCTCGTCTTCGACGACATCCACTGGGCCGAGGAAACGATGCTCGACCTGCTCGAGTATGTCCTCGACCTCAGTGCCGATGCGCCGATCCTCCTCCTCTGTCCGGCACGGCCCGAGCTGCTCGACGCGCGGCCGGGCTGGGGCGGGAGCCGCAAGACGAGCACCGTGCTCCACCTCGACGGGCTGGGCAGCGACGCCTGCGAGCGACTCATCGCAGCGCTCCCCGGCGGCATCGCCGTCCCGGATGGCCTGCGCGGTCGGATCCTGTCGGCGGCGGAGGGCAACCCGCTCTATGTCGAGGAGATGCTCGGGATGCTCGTGGACGAGGGCCACCTCGTCGAGTCGAATGGCGGCTGGCAAGCCGCCGAACGCCTCGAGGACCTCGATGTCCCACTCTCCGTGCGAGCGTTGCTGAGCGCCAGGATCGATTCGCTGCCGACGGCCGAGCGCCAGGTCGCCGAGCGCGCCAGCGTCGTCGGCCGCATCTTCGAGGCTGCGGCCGTGCGGGAGCTCAGCGCGGATGTGGGACGAGACGTCGGAGGGTCGCTGCTGGCGCTGGTGCGGAAGGAGCTCGTCCGCCCAGAGCGGAGCGAGCTCACCGCCGGCGACGCCTTCAAGTTCCGCCATCTCCTCATCCGCGATGCCGCGTACGAGGCCCTTCCAAAGCGTGAGCGCGCGGATCTGCATGAGCGCTTCGCGGAGTGGCTCGAGCGGACTGCGGGTGAGCGACTCACCGAATACGAGGCGATCGTCGGCCACCACCTGTACCAGGCCTTCCTCTACCTCAAGGAGCTCGGTGGCGAGTCCAAGCGCGTCGAGGCCATCGGTAGCCGCGCCGGAGAGCGGCTCCAAGCTGCTGGGGACCGGGCTGCTCGCCAGGGTGACCTCCCGGCCGCTCGCGAGCTCCTCACCCAGGCCGCGGCGGCGGGCCAGGGGCATCCGCGGCATTCGTGGTGGGAGCTGCGGATGGCCGACGTCGTCTCCGCCTCCGATCCCGCCGAAGCCATTCGCATCCTCGACCGTGTGATAGCGCGCGCATCCGAGGACGGCGACGAGCACCTGCGCGCCCGGGCAATCATCGAACGCGTGACGCATGAACGCCTGACGTCATCTGAAGGATGGCCCGCCCGGGCAGAACGCGCGCTGGCTCCGCTCGATGCACCGCTTACGGCAGTCGGCGACATGGTGGGCCTCGCCAACCTGCACGGGATGTGGGCATCGGTGTACGGCGACAGCAACCGCGTCGACGAGGCCATGGCGTCTGTCCGACGTGCGATCGAGTTCGCCGAGCGCGGCGACGATCGGCAGGTCGAGGAGAACCTCCGCATCTTCGAGCTCAACGCCGTCGCCCTGGGGCCATTGCCGGCTGCCGAGCTGGAGTCGGTGGCCGAGCGTGTGCTCGCTGGGTGCGTCACCCGGCTTTGCCGGGCCAATGTGCGAGCGACGCTGGCCTACCTCCACGCCATTGAGGGGTCGGAGGACGCCCGAAGTGAAGTCCATGCTGCGATCGACGAGCTCCGCGAGATGGGGATTGTCTCCCTGATCCCGTTCTTCGAGGCTGATCTGCTCCTCTACGCGATGTGGGAGGGGGATCTCGAGGCCGGCGAGGAGGGGGGACGCCGCCTCATCGAGGCGTTCGCAGAGATGGGCGACACCGAATCGGTCGACATGTATTACGCCGGCAACCTGGCGGAGATCATCAACCGGCGCGGTGGCCGAGCCGCCGAGGTGCTCGCGCGCGTCGAGGAGATCCTCGTGGCACATCGGTACAGCGACCTCCGGACCGAGCTGTGGGCGCGGGTCGCCCAGGCCGAGTCACTGGTGGCGCTCGACCGGCGAGGGGAGGCCGAGGCCATTCTTCGGAGCATCGACGTCGACCCGAACGTCATGATCTCGTACACCGGGCGGGCCTGGACCCACCTGCGTCTCGCCGACGTCGCCCGTGCCCTTGGCGATGCGTCGCTCGCCCGACACCACGCCGAGGAGGCGCATCACCTCTCCGAGCTCAAGGGGTTCGTCGCCGGCAGGCAACGGGCGGAGCGCCTGCTCACTGAGCTGGGCCGCGCCCCCTGAACGTCCCGCCGACGGCGGCGGCGAGGACCCTCCCCCTCCGGCCTCGTCCGCCGCCCCGGCTGGTGATTGGCATGCCGCACTCCGGCCAGAAGTCGTCTTCTGACCGAATCGTCCCCCCGCCCGTGCGGCAGATGTCAACCATGCCGGCGAAGCTACGCGACCTCCCCTGCGGGAAGACTGCGGTCGTGGGGACCGCGCCCTAGGTCGCTTGAGCGGAGCCGAGAACGACAACGTCGGTCGCATGCTCCTTGCCCTTGAGCTCGAGGCTTCGGCGCTCCAGCGAGGGGTCGAGGTCCACCACAGCGGCCGCGTCGGCGGAAACGAGGATCTCGCCGGTCCCGGCGGCCGCGGCGAGGCGGGCGGTCGTGTTGACGACGTCGCCGAGGACGGTGATCTCGACGTGACTGCCCTCCCCGACCGTGCCGAACCACATCCGCCCGGTGTGGACGGCCGCACCGACGGGCAGCCACGGGCCGGCTGGATCGCCGTGGCCCGTCTCGCGGAGGACGGAGCGAGCGGCCTCGACGGCTCGCTGCGCGTGATCGGCCCCGAGGAATGGGGGGAACGCGGCGACGAGCTCGTCCCCCACGAACTTGTCGACGATCCCCCGGTTCGCGACGACGGCATCGGCGGCGAGGGTGTAGTAGCGGGCCAGCGTCGCGCGAAACTCGGTCGGCGACAAGCGCTCGCCCAGCGCCGTCGACCCTCGAACGTCGGCGAAGAGGAGCGAGCTCTCGACCTCCGCGCCGCCGCGCCGTTTCAGGAGCCTCGACTCACAGGAGGTGCACATCAGCGGGTTGCCCTTCGACTGGCGCTTGCCGATGACGCGCATGAGGCTCCCACCCGCTCCGTGGAACGGCGACGCGCACAGCTGGCAGCGCGGTGAGGACGGGATCCGGCCGAAGAGACCGCGGACCTGCACGAACATGTCCGGCTTCTCGAGGAACTCGCGCCAGTGGTCCTCGTTGATTTCGTTGGCCGGCGGCGCCGGGCCAGGTCCCTCGGTCACACGCCATTATCCGCTCGCGTGGCAGGTGCAGGAAGGCTCTGCCGCTGTCGTCTGAGTTCTGATTCGGAAGTGTCAGCGCTTATATCGTTTGTGATATATCTGCTGACGGGGCGCACCGATGCGCCATCGGGGCTTGGGCAATTTGAGCCCGGCTCATCCAACGGCCAGGCAGGAGGTCGACGCGTCCGGAGTGCGACGGCTTCTTGACTGGTCTTTGAGCATGCGTGGCGTGGGCGCCATCGACGATGGTCCGAAGAGCCCTCTCTCGGCCGATGCGTGAGCCTCGCTCAAATCCATTGCGCCGACGCCGTAGACTGACCGGCAGTCGAACGGAGGAACCCGGTGGCCGCCACGTCGGGCACGACGCCACGCACCGATTTCCGGCGACACGAGGCCGATGACTGCGCGGAGGCCGATCACCTTGGCGTCGTCTTCGTGCACGGCGTCGGGTTCCAGAACCGCGGCGAGACCCTGCTCTCATGGTCGGATCGCCTGATCCGGATGCTCGCCGCTCGATACGGCGACGACACCAACCCCGTCGACCGGGTCTACCGCAGCCAGATCGACCTCGACGGCGGCGACCCGTCGTCGATCGAGCTCCGCATCCCCGCGCCGGACGGCGGTCGCCCGCAGCATTGGCTCCTCGCGGAGGCCTTCTGGGCGGCATCGATCCAGCCACCATCGGTGCCGACCGTGCTCCGCTGGCTGGGCGCGCGAGGCGGCGCGGCGCTGGCCGCCGTGGGGCCGGCCAAGGCCCTGCGGAACTCGGTGTACCTGACCGGAGTCATCATCGGCGTGCTGGTGCTCTACGCCGCGATCCGATCCCTGCTGGCCATCGTCCCGGTCGCCTCGCTGCGCAACGCGCTCGTGGCGCCGCTGGACAAGCTCCTGACCGGCTGGTCGGGTGACATGCAGGTCCTCATCTTCGACGCCGCTCAGGCGGCGAACATCCGGACTCGCGTCTTCGAGACGATCACCGGTGCCGCCGATGCCGGCTTCGACCGGGTCGCGGTGATCGCGCACTCGGGCGGGGCGGTGGCGAGCTTCATCACCCTGACCGATGACGCGCTCTGGCAGCCAACGCCCTCGCGGCCCGAGCTGCCGAAGGTCGTCAGCCTCACCACCCTGGGAGAGGGCCTGAACATCGCCTGGCGGCTGGGCGGGGTCGGTGACGGGCGCTCCTGCGAGCTCGCGACCGGAGGCGTTCGGCGCCTGACGCGAGACCCACACGACAACCACCCCGAGCTGCGCTGGTACGACTACTTCAGCGAGGGCGACACGGTGCCGGAGACTGAGCTGAAGCCACCGGGCTGCCTTGAGTCAGCCGTGCCGGGTGAGACCGACCGATTCCTGGTGGCCAACGTGCCGTCCAACGCGCACGGGGGGTACTGGGACAACGACGAGGAGTTCGTCCTGCCGGTCGTCCGACGCCTTGAAGCGGCGGCCCGTCCGCCGGTGGATGGCGAGGAGGCACCGAGCTTCCCGCCGCCCGACAGCTCGTGGCTGGCGCGACGGCTCCTTCGGATCGGCATGTTCTCGCTCACCAGCCGCGTTCTCTTCGGCGCCATGGCCACGGCCATCGTCGGGAGCGCACTCCTCGGCGGCGCACGCATGGACGACATCGGGCGGGCCATCGCCGGCCTCCTCTCGAGCATCCCGGTCGTCGATCTCCTGGCCGATCCACGCGAGTGGCTCGAGCGTGTGACGCGAGGCGGCCCATGGGACCTCGTGCGTGGAGCGGGCACACTCGTCATCTCGCTGCTGTTCGTCCTGGCGGCGATCTATCCGATCACCCGGCTCGGACCCGACCGCCTTGCGAGCCGCACCGGCGGGCCGCCATTGCAGCGCCGGCTCGTCTGGGTCGTGGACAACCTCGCCGCCATCCTGCCGATCCTGCCGCTGATGGCCTGGGCGATCCAGGCCTTCCCGTCGGCCGAGTCCGCTGACAACGCCCCGGCGTGGGCCATCGTCGCCGGCATCGCGGTGACCGGCATCGTGCTGGGCGTCGCCTTCCTGCGCGCGAGCCGCCAGGAGGAGGCGCGACCGCAGGCGCTGCGACAGATCGAGAGCGCGGCGCGCAGCGGGCTCGGCGTCGCGCTCATCGTCGGCGCCCTTGCGTTCCTCGGGCTGGGGACGGTGCTGGCCATCGTCACGAACGCCCAGTACGGCGGAACCGGCCTCGGTGAGCTCGTCCTGGGTGCCATCGCGGTCTTTCTGCTCTATCGGCTCCTGACCGGCGTGGCGAGCTGGCGATGGCAGGCGTGGGACGAGCAGGAGCGAGAGCAGTACCGACAGACGATGGAGCCGGGCAACCCGACGTTCAGCGATCGGCCCTGGGGGCGCCGGATCGACCTCATCGTCATCGCCTTCATCGGCGTGGCCGGCATGGTGCTCGCCGCGGCCGTGGGTGCACCGTTCATCGGTGGGGCGACCGCCATCTCTGCGGGCGGGGCCGTCGTGCTGATCGTGCTGGTGGTCTGGATGATCGGCGCCGGTCAGGATGCGGCGAACTCGCGATCCGGCGTGGAGCCGGGCGAGGTCACGCCGCTGCCGACGGCGGCCGCCTGACCGCCTCCGGCTCGATCCGGACGAGGAGGCGTCCGGCCTTCAGTGCCTGACCGAGAGCCTCGGGATCAGCGCCGCCGTGGCCGTCGCCGGGAATCCCTGACAGCCAGCGGTACCAGCCGTGCGCCCGAAAGAGGCGCGCGTGCTCGGTCCGTGACTCGTCCTCATCGGTGACCGGCGTGCCGGTGGCATCCATCCACCGTCCGCCGAGGCGGATCTCGATCGGACCGCCGCCGGTCAGGTTGCGCCACCATTTGTCGCCGGTGGTCACGAAGACCATCGATCCCTCGCGCAGGTAGGCGACCGGCGTCGAGTACGGCTTGCCGCTCTTGCGGCCGGTCCAGCGCAGGATGGCGAACCATCGGCTCAGCGGCCAGTGAATCGGCGAGCCGAGGAGCAGCTTCACCACCGGGTTCAGGACGCGCAAGAGGGTCCCGAGCAGCGACCCGCGCAGCGCGGGGCGGGTCACGCGGCTCACGGGTCTGTCATCACGATGCCGGAGTGTGGCCGCAGGATCGGTGCCGTGCTGTTCGGTCGACTGCCGCCATCCGATCGCGATCCCGGAAGCGTAGGCTTGCGGTCCACCACCACAGCACCGATCGAGGAGTGACCCATGGAAGAGCATCCCAACGCCGCGAAGATCCGCGCCACAGCGGCCGAGGCCGAACGCAGCGGCGACATGTCAAAGGCCTTCGAGACCGTGGCGGACGACATCGTCTGGCATGAGATTGGTTCCGACGAACCCATCCGCGGCAAGCAGGCGCTCATGGAACGCATGAGCGGCATGCCCGAGGGCGCGACCATCAGGACCGAGACCCACGACGTCGTCGGCAACGACGAGCACGTGGTCCAGCTGGTCACCGCCACCGCCACCATGGGTGACCAGGAGCTCGTCTATCGAACGGCCGAGATCTTTCACGTCCGCGACGGCAAGATCACCGAGCGGTGGGCGTTCTCTGACGACACCGACCGCATCAACAAGTTCTTCGGCGGGGCGTAGGGGGGATCTCGACTACCGCCCGAGCCGGAGCCCTCCGTCGCTCACGAGGAACGCCCCCGCGAATGCGGCCAGCCCGACCGCCTGGAGGCTGACGCCGGTGAAGCCGATGCCGAGGGCGGACAGCACGAATGCCACGACGGCGATGAGGAGCAGGATCGAGCGACGGTTGAGACTCATTGATCTCCCTCCAGCGTGAGTGATGGCGGCGTCAGCATGGCACCACCGTGCTGCTCAGGAGGGCCGATGCGACTGAACCGACCGCGGTCACGGCCCGTATCGATGGTGATGCGAATCCGCCTGGCGATCGCGATCGTGGCTTTCCTGACGGCCTGCTCCGAGGAGGTGCCCTCGATGTCACCCGAGTCGTCGACAGCACCGTCGACGGAATCGTCAATGGCACCGCCCGGTGACGTCGCCGAGCTCACGGCGACCGGCGAGCCTCTGGCCCCGGGGACGTACACGCGGGCGGAGTTCGAGCCGCGGATCACACTCGAGCTCGACGGGTCCTGGGAGGCCGTGCAGCTCTTCCCCGGCTTCTTCGACGTTCAGCAGCGCGTCGGCGCGCCTGACGTGATCGCCATTCAGTTCGCGCAGGTCCGAGGGGTCTACGGTCCGGCGGGCACGACCGAGCCTGCGGATGCCGGGGAGGCCGCCGAGCTGCTGGGCGCGAATCCTGATCTCGAGGTCGTCGAGACGAGCGCGTCGCGGATCGGCGGGCTGGACGGATCCCAGATCACCGTCGAGAACGCCGGCGATGCCCATGCGAGCGTGATCCAGGTGACTCCGGGACCGCTCGGCATCGATCCAGGTCGACGCCTGTGGCTCGCCTTCTTCGACACCGATGCGGGCCTGCTGGCCGTCATGGTCGGCGGGTCCACGGCTGGCTGGGACGAGGCATTGGCCCTCGCCGAGCCCGTGCTCGAATCGGTGCGGATCGGTCCCTAGGCGGGCTGCGCCGCGGCTGCCTCGACGGCGGCCAGGGCGCGCTCGGCCTGCGCGAGGTGGAAGCGATCGTGCCCGGCCAGGATCGTGAAGGTCAGCCCGAAGCTCTCCGGACCGCGCTCGCGATGGACGCCGAACCGGTCCCGGAGCTCGACCGGCGTCCGCTTCCACAGCGCGAGGTTCGCCGCGCGGAGCGGCTCCCACAGGGTCAACAGCGCCTCGGCGTCCTCGACCGGCGCATGTAGGCCAGCCATCCACAGATCCTGGTCGTAGCCGAGCAGCTCAGGCTCGTCGTGCGCCAGGATCCAGCGCAGGCGACCTGACATCACGACCTCGGCATCGGTGATGTGGGCAAGGCACTCGACCACGGACCACTCTCCCTCCGCAGGCCGCGTCGTGGCACGCGCGCCGGCTCGAGCCAGGAGGGCGCGCATGCGGGCCGGGCTCGCGGCGGCGACCTCCGCCGGATCGTCGTCACCGACGAGCCCGACGAGGTGGTCCTGGTAGGCCTTCGGCTCCCGGACCGGGTCAGGGCTGCGGGTCTGGTCCATCGGCGCCATTCTGGCGTAAGGTGCGGCCGATGACCCAGATCGACGACGCAACTGAGCGCTTCCTCGAGGCCGCCGCCGCTGATCTCGCGGCCCGTCTGGGCCGCACCGGGACGGTGGAGGCGCTTGTCATCGAGTCTCCCGCCGTGACGATCGTCGCCTCGGTGAGGATCGCGGGCCGCACGTTTCGTCTGACCGGCTCGGGGGCGAGCCTCATCGACGCGTACGCCCACCTTGAGCGTCCGTCCGCGGAGGATGTGCTGGCCGTCACGTACACACGCGTCCTCGGCGATCTCCTCGACACGCCGATGCGGTAGCCGCCGCGTCTCGAGCGCGTGGCCCTGGGAGCGGCCCGCGTGGGGCGACAGATCGCCGAAATGCATCCTGAACCAGGACCCGCGCGCTGGCTGACCGATGTATCTGCACGGGGACGACGTGATGGCGCGTGCGGGGCGCACTCACGCCACGTCGGTGCCGATAGATCGTCGTTCTGCAGGGCGGAGCCGGGCTCCTGTCAATGCGCGGCGACATATCGGCGGCGCGATGCCATCGGCGCCATCCGTGGCCGCGCATCACGGACGACTATCGGACGCGGCCCGCCTTCAACGCCTCGATCGACTTCGCGATGCGTCGCTCGCGGGTCTCATCGGTCTTGGCACCGGTGACCTGGAGCGTGTGCCAGCTCTTGTTCGAATAGGAGAGCCTGTCGAACGTCTCGCGGGCCTTCGGCTCGGCATCGAGCGCCGCCGCCAGCTCGGGCGGCACCGTCACCTCGCGCGGGGCGGTGTCGAGCGCGATCTCGACGTCGACCTCATCGCCACCCTTCACGCCGGCACCGGCGCGATTCTCGGCGCTGACACCGACCATCGACTGGCCGCTGACGGTCGCGATCGAGCTGCGATACGTGAAGCCGTTCATCGTGATCGTGACCGCGGGGCGCTTGCCGCCGCCCAGCGCCTCGACGACCTCCGACGGCACCACGATGCCCGTCGCGGTCTTATCGCCCTGCAGGATCGTGGTTCGGAATCGCATGGCGGGCCCGTTACTCCGCGGCCGGCTCCGGCATGCCGCGCCCGACGGGGACCTCGGGACGCTCGCGCTCTCCCATCTTGCCGGCGGGCATGAGCACGAACACGACCAGCGCGGCCAGCAAGGCCGAGATGATGCCGACCACGAAGGTCGCGCCCGTCGCGACCGAGAACGCGGTGTGGATCGCATCCACGATGGCCGGGATGAGCGGCTCGACGGCCGCGCGGAACGCCTCCGGCACCTGCTGCAGGATGTTCGCCCCGAGATCACCGACGCTGGTGAGGTCGTTGAACTGCGACGCATCGCCGGAGGCGAACTCGTCCGCAAACTGCTGGGGCACGCCGGCCGAGACGAGCCGCTGAGGAACCTCCTCCAGCAGGGTCGAGCCGAAGATCGTGCCGGTGATCGCCAGGCCGACGGTGCCGCCCACCTGCTGGAACAGGGTCAGGCTGCTTGTCGCGGTGCCGAGGTCGCGCACGGGCACGGCGTTCTGCACCGCGAGCGTGAAGACGGCGAAGGATGGGCCGATCCCGAGCCCGGCGATCGCCATCCAGAACCAGAGCAGGGGCTGCGGCGTATCGGGCCGGATGTTCGTGAGCAGGAAGAGGCCGACGGCGAGGAGAACGAGCGCGCTCACGATGAGCGCCTTGTAGCGGCCGGTGCGCGCCACGATCTGCCCGGCGCTCACCGCCGAGACGATGAGGCCGCCGAGGAGCGGGAGGATCTGGTAGCCGGACTCCGTGGCCGAGGAGCCGGCGACCACCTGGAACCAGCGCGGCAGGAACACGACCGCCGCGAAGAAGCCCATCGCCGCGAGGAACATCGCGACCACGCTGGCCGTGAAGGTGCGCAACCGGAAGAGGCTCATCGGCACGATCGGCTCATGCGCGCGGGTCTCCGCGAACACGAACGCGACCGCAAAGGCGAAGCCCAGCGCGATCAGGCCCCCGACCTCGAGGTCCGCCCAGTCACCGAACTGCTTGTTCGTGAAGCCGATGAGGATCGGGACGAGCGCGGCGATGAGGAGTGCCGCGCCGAGATAGTCGATGTGCCGATCGGCGCCCTCCTCGCGGTGCGTCGGCAGGGTGCGCCAGATGATGTAGAGCACCACGACACCAAGCGGGATGTTGACGAAGAAGATCCAGTGCCAGCCGAAGTTGTCGGTGATGAGCCCGCCGATGGCCGGACCGATGAGCGAGCTGACCCCGAAGACCGCGCCGAAGAAGCCCTGGTACTTGCCGCGCTCGGACGGCGCGAAGATGTCGCCGATGATCGCCAGCGCGATCGGGAACAGCGCTCCGGCTCCGAGGCCCTGGACGCCGCGGAAGAGGAGGAACTGCCACATCTCCTGGCTGATGCCGCACAGCAGCGAGCCGATGAGGAAGACGCCGACGCCGATGAGGAAGATCGGCCGGCGGCCGAACAGGTCGGACAGCTTCCCGTACAGCGGGCCGGAGACCGTGGCGGTCAGCAGGTACGCCGTGAAGGCCCAGACGTAGACGTCGTTGCCCTGCAGGTCGGTGACGATGCGCGGCAGCGCGGTCCCGACGATGGTCTGGTCGAGCGCCGCCAGGAAGATGCCGAGGAGCACGGCTCCCAGGATCTCGAGGCGCACGCGGTGGGGAAGCTCGATCGGCGCTCGATCGTGGGCATGGGTGTCAGCGGTCACGGGTCTCACGGTGCTGCGGTGGGGTGCCGACGAGTCTAGACGGCGTCGGCGATCCCGTCAGGAGACGCGTCGAGTGCGCCGCGGGCACGGCGCCTGCATGGTCGAAGGGCGACCGCCCGGCTGTGGCGGACGCATGGAGGATTCATCCAATGCCCGACCCAGGGAAGGTCGTCAAGCGCGTCGGCCAGACGGCCGGCAAGGTCGGCAAGTCTGCCGGCCGGGTCGGCAAGTCCGCCGGCCAGACGGCCGGCAGGATCGCGGGGGGCGTCGGCGAGTTCGCCGGAGAAGTCGCCGGCGGCGTCGGCGAGTTCGCATCGGGGGCGGCCAAGGCCGTCAGCGCCGCTCTGCCGATCGGCGACAGGAAGGCCAGGCAGGCCCGTCGCTCGGCGAAGCCAGCGAGCTCGTCCAGCGCGAAGAAGGCGACGTCGACCACGACGACGAAGAGGCGCGCGAGCGGCGGGACGAAGAAGGCCACCAGCTCGACGACCACGACCGCGCGAGCAACGAGGACGAAGACCGATGGAACGACGAAGGCCGCACCTGCAACTCCGGCCGCACCGCGGAAGCCCCCGGCACGCCGCAAGCGCACCACCACCGGCTGACGCTCCTCGCGTACGACCGGCGCGTCATGGCCGAACGCCGCGTTGGCGGCTCGCCGCGGTGATGCGCGCCTTCTCGATGCGGCAGATCTAGCCCGCCTCGGGGCCGCCGGAGGCCCGATTTGCGGTCGCGCTAGAGTGGCGCGGTGACCGATGCCGCCCGAGCCGTCCAGCGCGTCTATCTCGGACTGGTCCTGCTCACGACGCTGGCGGCATCGTTCATCTGGGGCGTCAACACACTCTTCCTCCTCGATGCCGGCCTGAGCAACGCCGAGGCCTTCGCCGCGAACGCGTTCTTCAGCGTCGGCCAGGTCCTCTTCGAGGTTCCCACCGGCATCGTGGCCGATACGCGTGGGCGGCGCTTCTCGTTCATGCTCGGTGCTGCGACCCTGCTCGCGTCGACCCTCCTGTACCTACTGATGTGGAACATCCACGCACCCTTCTGGGGCTGGGCGATCGCATCGGCCCTCCTGGGGCTCGGCTTCACGTTCTTCTCCGGAGCGACCGAGGCGTGGCTGGTCGACGCGCTGAACGCGTCTGGCTTCACCGGCAACCTCGAGACCGTGTTCGGGCGCGCCCAGATGGTGGCCGGCGGGGCGATGCTGACCGGATCGGTCCTCGGCGGGGTGCTGGCGCAGGTCACCGACCTTGGCGTGCCATACATCGCCCGCGCCGCGCTGCTCGGCGTGACCCTGGTGGTCGCGTGGCGATTCATGCGCGACATCGGCTTCACGCCGCAGCGAGGCGCCAACCCCGTCGCCGCGGTCCGCGGCGTTCTCGACGGCGCGATCCAGGGCGGACTCCGCAACCGGCCGGTGCGCTGGCTCATGCTGGCGGCGCCCTTCACCACCGGCATTGGCTTCTACGCCTTCTATGCCTTCCAGCCGTACCTGCTCGAGCTGTATGGCGACCCGAACGCGTACAGCATCGCCGGCCTGGCAGCGTCGATCATCGCCGGCGCCCAGATCGCGGGCGGCCTGCTCGTACCATGGGCGCGCCGCCTTTTCAGACGCCGGACCCACGTGCTCATCCTCGGGATCGTGCTCAGTGTCGCGGCGCTGGTTTCGATCGGACTCACGACCAGCTTCGTGCTCGCGATCGTGATCCTGACCGCCTGGTGCCTGCTGCTGGCGATCGAGGAGCCAATGCGCCGCGCCTTCATCAACCCGCTCATCCCCTCGGAGCAGCGGGCGACCGTCCTCTCCTTCGACTCCCTCATGGGCTCCGCCGGCGGGGTCGTCATCCAGCCGACGCTCGGTCGGGTGGCCGACATCTCCAGCTACGGGACGTCCTACGTCGTCGCCGGCGTGATCCAGGCGCTGGCGCTTCCGTTCGCGCTCCTCGCCCGACGCGAGGACGCCTCGTCGGACCCAATCAAGGACGACGACGTGGCGGCCGAGGTGGCGCCGGTCAGCTCGTGATCGGGTCGCCCACGCGAACGGTTCCCGGCCGAACAACCTCGGCGTAGACGCCGAAGTCGATCTTGCGACCGTCGCGCAGCCCGCGGTAGGCCTTGATGGCGTGCAGCGTCGGGAAGTCGCGGTAGCCCGTCTTCGGGTCCTGGGTGGTGATCACGCAGCGCGGGTCCGGCCTCGTCACGCGGACCACGGCCTCACCGATGCCGACCTCGCACCCAAGCCACTCGTCCTCCTCGTGAGGTCGGGCGCCGGCGACCTCGATGAGCATCCGGAATCGCCGTCCGTCGAGCGGCCGGCCATCGTTCCCCTGCCGCGCCAGCTCATCGACTGATGCGTCGGAGACGATCGAGACCGGGTTGCGGTCTGGCTCGTTCGGGCGCCGCTCTGACCGGATGAGCGTGATCGACTGCCCGGTGTAGGCGGACAGCGCTCCCGCCCACGGGCCGATCACCGGGCGCGCGGCGAACGGGCGGTCGTAGATCTCGGCCGTCATCACCTCGCCCAGCGCCACCTCGCCGGCGATGACCTCGCCGTTCGGAAACGTCAGCGTCAGGCGCTCTGGGTCGGCCTCGAGATCGGCACGAACCTGGACGATCGGCCCGAGCTTGGTGCCGTCGAAGATCCGGCCGTCATCGGTCAGGAGCGTGTATCGCCGGTCGTCGATGACCCCGTGCGTCCCGAGCTCGACCTCGGTCGGATGGTGCAGCGCCATGCCACGCACCGGCGTGACGGAGAGGCGCGAGACGGTGAGCACGACCGGACGATACCAGCCGTCGAGCCCGACTCCTCGGACATGTGGGACATGGCGAATGCCGAGCCGTCGATCCGGAGGCCACTCCTTGGGGGCCACGTGGGCGTCCGGAATCGGACAAATCTTCACCCCATGAACGTAACGTCGCGGTATTGCCGGCGAACGGTCAGAAATCGGCCCTGACGTTCACCCGGTGAAGAAACGGACGGTTCGGACGCCGATTCCCGCGATACCGGTCACCCGGGGAAGATCCTGACTGTTCGCGGGTGGGGATCGCGCCGGCCCGCTCGAGACCCTAGCGGCTCCGAGTCGGGCCACGCGAGGTCCGCCATCCCGGAGGCGTGATCGACCTCACGGCGCCCGTCGGTCCGTAGCTCCTCAGGGCGCGTCGGGCCGGCGGAATCGCGGAATGGCGCGGGCCTCGGCCTTCGCTTTCGCCGCGCGCAGCCGAGCACGACTGCGCGAGTACTGAACGCCGAGGACCGCCACGCCCGAGAAGGCGATCGCGCCGCCCAGGAAGAGCCACGGCATCGGGCCGGGTCCCGGGCTGTCGCTCGCCGGTTCGGCGGCGATCGACTCGGTTGGGCTGGCCGGCGGCGGTGCATCGGTCTCAGCTTCGGACGGTGATGGTGTTGGAGCCTCGGAGCGGCTCGACGCCGCGCTGCCGCTGGCGGTGGCGCTCGGCGAGGCGGGATCGGGCGTCACGCCGAGGGACGCTGGCGGCGACGTCACGCCCGCCGTGGGCTGCGGCGTCGGCGGGGGCGGCGTCGGGCGCGGCCGCGGCGTGGGGTGGGGGGCGGCTGTCGGAGCTGGCGTGACCGTCGGCTGGGGAGTCGGGCTCGGCGTCGGGGGCGGCGTGCCGCCCTGGGCGACAGTCACGTCGTCGGGGTCGCTGATGGCGAAGTCGTTGCTCCCCACGCCCGGCCCGTCCCAGCGGAACACGACGTCCCACGTCCCGGCCGGAAGGAACGCCGTGCCGCGGTACGTCCCGCTCGGGGCCGTGCCGCTCACGTGCACCAGCGGCACCGTCGGTCCCGATCCACTGAGATCCGCGACCACGCTGACTGGCGGCTGACTCGCGGCGGCGACGACGGTGAAGACGAAGCTGGTCGCCGTGGTGCCGCTGCCCGGCGAGACGTTCGGGTTCGAGAGAATCGTGGCGGCGCGAGCGCCCGGCACGAGGGCAAGGCCAATGAGCGTCGCGACGACGGACGCGACGATCGATCGGCGCAGCGCTCGGGACAGCTCAGGCAAGGGCACGACCGGCCACCGTCTAGGGGCCGCATCATGCCATGCGATGGTCCGGATGGGTGCGGTGTGGTTTGGTGGGCGGTGCCGGCGCGCCACGGTTCGGCGGGCTAGTCCGTGCAGGCGAGATTCGTGTCGATGCCGCCTTCGATCCATTGCACCATGCGCAGCTCGCCGCCGGTGAACGCGACGTGCTGGGCGCACCGCCGCTCGGCCTCATCACGGCTGTGGCCGCCGGCATGCCAGGCTGGGTAGTCCTCGAAGTCATCGGTCCCTGATGTGACGCGCCACCAGAGCAGCGGCGTGGAGTAGAAACCGACCTCGGCCACCCCCATCGACTCGAGGTAGTCGACCGAGCCGTGCAGCGAGGCGACGTTGAGGCCACGGTTCCCGCGCCAGCTGTTGGCGGTCTCGACGTCGAGCCACCAGCCGACAGCTTCGGGCAGCCGATCGACATCCTCATCCACCCACCCGACGTCGACGAAGGCGCCCAGGGCGCGGGCATAGGCATCGGCGGCGGCGTTCCAGCCGTAGAGATAGGCGCAGTTCGGGGTGTCGTCACCCGGCGAGCGGCGCGTGTCGCACGGGCGCGGGCGCGACTGGCCCGAGGGCCAAAAGCCGGAGCGGTCGGGCCCCGGGTTGGCCGTGTTCATGTACAGGTCGACGGCCTCACCCGCCCACTCCAACTGATCACGGAGGCACGGGTTCTCGCTGTGAACGCGCCCGCGGTTGATGCCAACGATCGCGAAGTCGAACTGGGCAGGCATCTCAGGGTCGTTGCACTGCGGCCACGACACGTCGTGGCCGATCGGAGGTGCCGGCTGGGGGGCACGCCGCAGCGCGTCGGGACGGCGGTCGACCGGGTCCACGGCGAGCGCCGGCATCGCGGAGCCGAGCAGCGCGAACACGCCGAGAACGGCCACGAGGGCACGCCGGCGAGGGTTCCGAGTGGGCGAGCTGCTCGGGTCCATCGGCCCATCACCGTACCGCTCATGGTCGCGGAAGACAATCGCACCGATGGCGGCACGCCCTATCCTGTCGGCTCCATGGTCAACCTGCCGTCCGGGACCGTCACGTTCGCGTTCACCGACATCGAGGGCAGCACGAGCCTGCTCAAGCAGCTTGGCGACACCGATTACGCCACGATGCTGAGCGTGCATCGGCGCCTCGTGCGCGACATCTTCGCGGC
This sequence comes from uncultured Chloroflexia bacterium, assembly GCA_963790255.1. Taxonomy (GTDB): domain Bacteria; phylum Chloroflexota; class Limnocylindria; order QHBO01; family QHBO01; genus JACDBZ01. The sequence goes on from CAWBOA010000009.1 coordinate 18,297, forward strand.
GCACGATGGCCAGGAGATCGACACACAGGGCGACGCCTTCTTCTACTCGTTCGTGCGTGCCCGCCAGGCGGTGGCGGCCGCCGTCGAGGTCACGCGGGCGCACACCAAGGCCTCCTGGCCACGCGGGCTCGCGGTGCAGATCCGCCTCGGCCTCCACACCGGCGAGCCGGCCGTCGGCGATGAGGGCTACACCGGGCTCGACGTCGTCCGCGCCTCACGCATCGCGGCCGCTGGAGCCGGTGGCCAGGTGCTCCTGTCGGAGACCACGCGAGCGATCGTCGCCGGTGACCTGGCCGAGGGCGTGGCGCTTCGCTCGCTGGGCGACCGACAGCTCAAGGACATCGACCGGCCGGAGCCGATCTGGGAGCTCGTCATCGACGACCCTGAGGACCCAGCACGCGCGCTGACCAGCGTCGGTGAGCCAACGCTCGCCGAGCCCGAGTCGAGCGCGGTACCGGAGGAGGATCGCGACGAGGATCTCGACCGCGCCGGAGGGCCGATGCGGGACTTCGCGGATCGGACGCGCCATTCGATCGAGGCCCGTGTGCTCTCCCAGCTCGAGAAGGCCCTGGGCGGCGGCTGGCCGCTCGGGCCGGGCAAGCCGCCCACGCCGCCGAAGCGACCGATGACCAAGGAGATCGCGAGGCTCAAGGAGCTGCGGGAGGACGGTGCCCTGACCGATGAGCAGTATCAGCGCGCGGTCGATCGGCTCATCGACGAGGACGGTACGGGCGAGGACTGACGGGGGCGGCCCGTCAGACCGGACTGCGATCGAGCAGGTCGTCGATGACCGCCGTGAGGTCGCTGAGCCGGAAGGGCTTCGCCAGCCAGGCATCGGCGCCGATGTCGGCCGCAGCGGTCTCGAGCTGCGGCACGGCCGAGAGGACGAGGATGCGGGGGGCGTCGGCCGACGGGCTCCGGCGCTGGACATCGCGGAACTCGAACGCATCCATGCGCGGCATCATCAGGTCGAGCACGACCACGCTCGGGTCCCAGCGCTCCATGAGCTCCAGTGCCTCGTGCCCGTTGGCGGCGAGCCGCACCTCGTGGCCCTCATCGGCGATGACCTCGCCGAGGGTCTCGCGCAGCGAGTGATCGTCCTCGACGACGAGGATCCTCCGGGCTTGCGTCATGCCGGCCCGGGCCGCCGCGGGAGCCAGACCGTTGCGACCGTCCCGGGCGCGTCGGGACGTGTGGCGATCTCGATGCGGCCCTCGTGGCGCTGGACGATCCGGCGCGAGATGAACAGGCCAAGGCCCATGCCCTGAACCTGCTCCACGTTCTCGCCACGGCCGAAGGCCCTGAAGATCCGATCCTGCGCGACGTCCAGGCCGATGCCCGAGTCGGTGACGGAGATGATGGCCTCGTCTCGATCGGCTCCGATAGCGACGACGATCTCCGCGGGTGCGTCCGAGTACTTCAGCGCGTTGTCGATGAGGTTCGTCAGGACCTGGTCGATGCGCGAGGCGTCGACCTCCGCCAGGACCGGGGTCGCGGCATCGAGCCGGACGCGCGGGTTCTCCGCGTCGACGAAGCGAGCCACCACGTCGGCGGCCAGCGCGCTGAGATCGGTCTCCACGAGGCTCAGCGCGTCCGACTGGCTCGACAGGCGCGAGACGTCGAGCAGCTCGCTGACGAGGGCGCCGAGCCGCTGTGTCGAGACCGTCAGCCGGGCCAGCGAGGCCTCGAGGCGCGCATCGTCGAGGCGCCCCGCGTCATGTGCGCGGACGAGCGACTCTGTCGCCAGCTGGAGGCTCGCCACCGGCGTCTTCAGCTCGTGGGAGGCGATGCTCAGGAAGCGATCGCGCGTCTGAAGCGCTTGCTCGGCGACGAGGCGAGCCTTCTGCTCGACGAGGAGCTGTCGCTCCCGCGCCTCCGCGGCCCGTCGCTCAGTGAGGTCCCGCGTCACCTTCGCGTAGCCGTATGGGGTGCCGTCCGGGCCTCGAAGCGCGGTGACGATGACGTCCGCCCAGAAATGGCTCCCATCCCGGCGCACGCGCCAGCCCTCGTCCTCGAAGCGACCGTGCTGGGCGGCGGATGCAAGGAGCGTCATCGGACGGTTGATGGCCCGGTCCTCGGGCGTGTAGAAGCGGCTGAAGTGCTGGCCGATGATCTCGTCGGCGCGATAGCCCTTGATCCGCTCGGCGCCGCGGTTCCATGTCAGGACGTGTCCGTCCGCGTCGAGCAGGAAGATGGCATAGTCGGAAACCGCGTCGACGAGCAGGCGGAATGCTTCCTCCCCGTGGAGGATCGGGACGTCTGGCTGGCCGCGCGGCGCGCCAGTCCCAGGAACCGATGCCATCAAAATGTCACCACCAGCGATCGCTTGACCGGCATCAGTGCAATTCCCGCACCACGCTGGCCGCCCCCATCTCGCTGCCTCAGCTGAGCGGCGAGACCTTGACCTCCGAGTCGGACGATGCGGATGGCGCGGGCACGGAGCCTGAGCCCCGTTCTGTGTCGCCGGCGAGACGGCGATAGACGTCCTCGTATTCGTCAACCATCCGCTCGGAGCTGAAGCGCTCGACGGCCGTGGCCCGGATCCGGCTTCGGTCGAGCTGGCCAGCCTCGCGCACCGCCAGCACGGCCTCGGCGAGGTCGTCCACCAGGAATCCCGTCCGACCGTGTCGGATGATCTCGGGGAGCGCTCCGGCCCGACGCGCGATGACGGGCGTCCCGGTCGCCATCGACTCGATCGCGACGAGCCCGAAGGGCTCCGGCCACGCGCCCATCATCACCGTCGCGAGGGCGCCGGCCATGAGCTCGTCGCGCGGCCCGCCGGCAAGCTCTCCCTCGAATTGCACGATCCCCTCCTTGATGGCTGGCGCCACGAGACGGTCGAAGAGCTCGTGCTCGTCGTCCTCGTGGACCTTCGCCGCCATGCGCAGCGGCAGGCCGGCCCGACGCGCGAGCTCGATCGCCTCGGCCACGCCCTTCTCGCGCACGACCCGGCCGACGAAGGCGAGGTAGGTGCCGGGTCCCTCGCCGAATGGCGCGTCCTCGAGCGGAAGGCCGTGATGGACCGTGGCCACCCAGTTGTTGGCGGGACGCCATCGGCGCTGGCTGGCGCTGATCGCCACCAGCGGAATCTCCTGGAACTCGTCGAGCAGCTCCGGGATGCCCGGCGTGTCGAGGCGCCCGTGGAGCGTGTGGAGGACCGGTGTCGACACGTGGCGCGCGAACGAGAACGAGAGCGTGTCGAGGTGGGAGTGGATCACGTCGAACTCGGCGTGCATCCTCCATGCGGTCTCGATCGTGACCTGGATGTACGTGGTCGCGTCGCCGCGCATCCCCGAGCTCCACAGCGCGTTGTCGATCGTCGGGACGAGCCGGCACGGCACGCGGGAGTCGCCCGGACCGATCAGGGTCACGTCGTGCCCGCGCCGGACGAGCTCGTCGACCAGCACCGCCACGATGCGTTCGGTCCCGGCATAGCCGGGCGGCGGTATCGCGACCATCGGTCCCGAGATCAACGCGATGCGGAGCGATCGCTGCTCCGACTCATCCCCCATCGCCACCTCCGTGCTGGGCTGGATCCGGGAACGTCGCCCCGTTCCCTCGCGATGCCCTCTCTGCATTCCGAGTGCCGGGAAGCGGATCGGCCCTTGTTCCGATTGGTGCTCAGCGAGTATCGTCCGAGCGCTGCAGCCCAATCCGATCGGCGGTGCCCGACCCGTGAACGAGCTCCTCGAGGTCGTCGCACACGGGATCACGGCCGTCCTGGCCACCTGGCTCGGACTCCTGGTCCTGACTCGCGCGCGCCGAGCGCCGGGTGCGCCGCTGTTCAGCTTCCTCTGCCTGCTGCTCGTGACGTGGTGCGTCGCGATCATCGTCCAGCGCATCGGCACCGATGCATCCGTGATGCCGAGCGTGAACCTCTTCGAGGATGCCGCCGCGTTCCTGCTGCCTCCGGCGACGACGCACCTCGCCATCCTCATCGCATTCGAGGGGCGGCGGCCGCGATCCGCGACGGCGGTGCTGGCAGCGGGCTACGCGATTGGGGCCGCCGCAACGATCCAGGCCGTGCTCGATCCAGCCCATCCGATCCAGTTCGCCGAGCCGGCATTCGCCCTGGGGCCCCTCTCATTCGCCCAGACGGCGTGGCTGTTCGCGATCGCTCGGCTCGGCGTCTGGCTGGCCGGCATCGGCTATCTCGTCAACGCGATGCGTGAGGCGGGGCAGGACCGCCATCGCCGGATCCAGCTGACCTTCGCCCTCGCGACGGTGATCCTCGGCGTGCTCGGGGGCATGCTGCGCATCCTTCCGGAGGACATCGGCGGACCACCCTGGATCGGGGTTTCGATCGTCGCGATCGCCGTGGTCATGGCGACGTACGCGATCCTGGCGCAGAACATCTTCCTCGCCTCCGACGTGGCCGGGCGGGCGCTCCGCTGGTCCCTCGTCGCCGGCATCGGCGTCGTGGGCTACGTCGCCGGCCTCGTGGGACTCGAGCGGGCGGCCGCGGATATCCTCGGCATCGACTTCCCGCTCGTCACCGCGCTCGCGCTGGTCGTCACGCTCGCCCTCTTCGACCCGATCGCCGAGCGCGTTCGCATCCTCTCCGCCGGCAGCCCGCGCGACGCCGCCGGTGCGCTCCTGCGCCAGGCCCTCGGCGCCAGCTCGATCCTCGATCAGGGCGCCGACCGCACGCTGGAGCCGGCACTCGCGCGGCTCGTGCGCAGCTATGGGCTGACCGGCGCGCAGGTCATCGACGCCGGCGGCGCAGCACGGGCACGGTCGGGCGCGGCGGTCGGCCCGGACGATCCGCGAGCGATCACCTACCCACTCATCGCGGGCGAGCCCTCACCACGTGCGGTCTTTGGGCCCAAGCGCAATGGCCTCGCGCTGACCGCCGCGGAGCTCGAGGGGCTGCAGATGGCCACCACCTACCTGGGGTCGAGCCTCAACCTCGCCAAGCGCCACGCGGTCCAGGCCTCGGCACTGGCCGACCTGCGCGCCGCCCAGGAGGCGATCGAGGAGCGAGGTTCAGAGCTGCGCGACGTGCTGGCGGAGGCGTCGGTACCGCGGGCGGGCCTCGCGGTCCACGCGCTTGGCTCGCTGCGCGCGGAGCTCGACGGTGAGCCGTTCCGCCGCTGGGGCGGCGAGAAGGCCGGCGCGCGCCAGGCGGAGGCGGTCTTCGCCTTCCTCTTCGACCGCGATGACCAGGGCGTCGCGAAGGACGAGTTCCTGGAGCTGATCTGGCCTGACGTCGACCTTGATCGGGCCGACGTCGCGTTCCATCGGACGATGCTCGGCCTGCGCTCAGTCCTCGGGCCGGGCCGTCGCGCACGCGACGCAACGGGCCCGATCACCTTCGCGAACGACCGATATCGGCTCGACCCGGCGGTCATCGCGTGGAGCGACCTCGCCGAGTTCGAGCGCCTGCTGGCCGATGCGGGAAGCGCCGATCCGGAGGAGAGCGTTCGCCAGCTCGAGCAGGCTCGCGCCCTCTACCGCGGCGACTATCTCGACGACTGTCCGTTCTACGGCGACAGTGCGGAGGTCGAGGACCGCCGGACCGAGCTGCGACGCCGCTATGTCGACCTCCTCGTCGAGCTCGGCAAGCGCTACGCCGAGCGTGGAGACCGCGTCGCCGCCGGGGCCTCGCTGCGGCGCGCTCAGTCGATGGCGGACGAGGGCTCAGACGAGATCGCCGAAGCCCTCGGGCGGATCGGCGCGCCGGCGGTCGAACAGGCATGATGGCGGCGTGCCGGCTTCCTGCTGTGAGCCCGACTACGACGCCGCCTTCGACGACCGCACGGCGCGCAGGCAGCTCGCCCGTTACCGCCGGGCGGGGCCCTGGGGAAGCACGCGCCGCCTGATCGAGGCGCTGCGCGGGCCGGGCGTCGATGGCGCGTCGCTGCTCGACATCGGCGGCGGCGTCGGCGTCATCGGGCTCGAGCTGCTCCAGGTCGGAGCCGCGAGCGTGACCGACGTCGACGCCTCGCAGCCGTACATCGGTGTCGCCCGCGAGGAGTTCGCTCGGCGTGGCTTCGCGGATCGAGCGACGTTCCACGCCGGCAACTTCGTGACGCTCGCTCCCGAGATCGAAGCCCATGACCTCGTGACGCTCGACCGGGTCGTGTGCTGCTACGGCGACTGGCCGGCGCTCATCGACGCCGCGACCGCGCGTACCCGTCGACGGCTCGGGCTGGTCTACCCGAACGACCGATGGTGGATGCGCCTCGCGATCGGCGCCAGCAACCTCTGCGCTCGGATCATGCGGCAGTCGTACCGCGGCTACGTCCACTCGGAGCGCGGAATCGACGCGCGGATCCGAGAGGCCGGCTTCGTGCCAGCCACGCACCACCGCGGCTGGGTGTGGCAGACCGTCGTGTACGAGCGCGTCAGCGCGCCCTGACCGAGGAGGGGCCGCCATCGGCGGCCTGCCCCTATGACGCCCGCTCGATGGAACCCCGCAGGACTTCGTGCAGGGGGACGGCCGGCGAGAAGAGATAGCCCTGGGCCGTGCGGAACCCGAGCTCGAGCAGCGCGGCGCGCTGCGCCTCGTGCTCGACGCCCTCCACGATCGTGTCGAGGCCGAGCTTCTCCGCGATATGGAGGATGGCGCGCAGCACCTCCTGCCGCTGTGGCTCCGCGTGGACGTGCTCGACGAGGGAGCGGTCGATCTTGAGGATGTCGACGGGCAGGCGCCCGAGGTACTCGAGCGACGAGTAGCCCGAGCCGAAGTCGTCGAGCGCGATGCGGATGCCGAGTGCCTGGATCGCCAGAAGCTCGGACTCCGCCCCGGCGCCGGCGGATGCGAGCGTGCTCTCGGTGAGCTCCAGGATGACGCGCGAGGCGGGCATCCCGCTCTCCCGCAATAACGCCGCGATCGTTGGCGGGAGCTCCCCGGCCCCGATCTGGTGCGCGGAGACGTTGATCGAGACCGTGGCGTTGCCAGCGGCGAGGTCCTCGCAGGCTCGCCGCATGACCCAGTCGCCCAGCCGCCTGATCAGCCCGCTCTCCTCCGCCAGCGCGATGAAGTCGGCCGGCAGGAGCCGGCCGAGCTGAGGATGCAGCCATCGGACCAGCGCCTCGAGCCCGACCGTCGAGCGCGACCGCAGGTCGACGATGGGCTGGTACTCGAGGAACAGCTCGTCGGCGTCGAGGGCGAGCTCGAGCGCGCTGCGCAGCTCGCGGCGGCGCGTGACCGGACCGTCCATCGCACGGTCGAAGACGCGGACGCGGCCCTTGCCGAGCGACTTCGCGGCGTACATGGCGGTATCGGCGTCACGCAGCAGCTCATCGGCCGACTGCCCGGGTCCAGCGTCGCCAAAGCCGCCGACACGCGTGGCAATGCCGATGCTGGCGGTCAGGCTCACCGTGCGGCCGTCGAGGTGGAACGGCTCCGAGAGTGCGCCGAGGATCCGCTGGGCGACGCGCTCCGCGAGGTCGTCCGGCGCGTCCTCCAGGAGGAAGGCGAACTCGTCGCCGCCGAGGCGACAGGCGGTGTCCTCCGCACGCACCACCTCGGCCAGCCGGAGCCCGACCATGCTCAGCAGCCGGTCACCGACGGCGTGCCCGAGCGTGTCGTTGACCCCCTTGAAGTCGTCGAGGTCCACGAACAGGACGGCCAGGCGAGTCTCCCATCGGCCACGACGAACGAGCGCGTGAGAGAGCCGGTCGACGAAGAGGACCCTGTTCGGAAGGCCCGTGAGTGGATCGTGCAGGGCCTGGTGGCGGAGCTGGTCCTCGAGGCGCTTGCGGTCGCTGATGTCAACGAGGATGCCCTGGACCATGACGGGCCGGCCATCGTCGTCGCGCGAGATGACCGCCTCATCGTCGATCACCCACACCACGCGACCGTCCCGCGCGATGAGCCGGTACTCCCATCGGCCCTGGTTGCCCGACCGCTCGAGTTCCTCGGTCTCGGCGATGATCATCCGGTCGCGATCGGCCGGGTGCATGCGGTCCATCCACAGCGTCGGGTCGGCCATCCACTCCTCGGCGGTGTAGCCGAGCAGCTCCTCGATCTTAGGGCCGACGAAGTGCCAGCGCCCGTGCTGTCCGGCCTCGGCGACGTAGACGACGCCCGGCACGCGCTCCACGACGGATCGGTACTGCGCCTCCGCGACCGTCAGCTCATCGGTCAGGCGTCGCTCACGTGTGATGACGTTCTCGCGGTCGACGAGCAGGAGGGTCTGGCGCGCGATGGCGGAGATGACGACCAGGCCGAGCACGGCCGCCACCGTGAGGCGGAGCGGCGCCTCGACGAGCTCCGGGCTCGTGATGAGCATGAGGCCGATCACGCCGGTCAGCACCGCGCTCGCCACCGGCAGCATCGTGCCGAGCGTGCGCGCGATCGACTCGAACCGGGCGGAGTGGTCCTCGTCGGCGTTCCAGCTTCCCCACCGTGGCCACCGATGAGGACTCCGGTCGCGACGGTGGCATGCAGCGCTGACTCGAGGAGGCCGCTCGTCGACGGCAGCAACAGGCCGACGTAGCCCGTGGCGCCCAGCGCGATGCCGGCGAGCACCTCCCACGCGCCGTTGAAGCGCAGCCGGACGCGGGTCGACAGGTTGATGAGCAGCGTCGCCGCCAGCAGGGCGATGAAGAACGCGGCGTGAAGCAGGATTCCGAAGCCCGTGCGATCGCTGATGAGGCTCGAGCCGAGCACGAGGCCGGCGCCGAGAAGGCCGAAGAAGACGCCGGCCACGTCCAGGTAGAGCGCGGCCTCGTCAACCCGGCGCACGCGCCCGCGAACGGTGGTGACATACGTGCCGGCGGCGGCGACGGCCAGCCCGAGGAGGCTGAGCTCCATCAGGTGGGGCGGCACGCCGAGGAGGGTGGCTGCCAGGCGCCCGATCTCACTGGCCAGCCATACCACCAGTGCGATGGCGATCCAGCCCCGCGCCTGACGCTCCCTGCCCTCGCCGGCTCGCCAGCCGCGAAAGGCGAAGGCGGCGGCGAAGACGGCCGCGCCGATGCGGATGAGCTGGCCGCCCGGCTCCCCCGCCACGACGAGGGAGGCAGCAACGACCGCCCCCATCACGATGAGCATGCTGAAGAGGATCGACCGGTGCGCGGGTGAGACGCGCGTGAGGCCGCCCTCGCTGAGGACCATCGGTTCGGTGTGCACCGCAGCGCGAGTTCCGAGTGGCGAGAGGCTACGGGGCCGTGGGGGTTACGGGGATGGCCCGAAGGTACCGGTCACCCGGGCCGACACGCTCAATGGCCCGCTGGTTTGCGCGTCACGATCCGGCGCGCGACCCGCCCTCCGGCCCGCGCCAGCGCCCGACCGCCACGCCACGCCAGCCGCGCGCCCTTGCGTCCGATCCAGGCGTACGTCGCGCCGATCGTGCGCAGATCGACATCCAGGTCCGCCGCGGTGAGGCCTACGCCCGTGAGCGCTTCCGTGCGTGCACCTTCTGGAAGGCCAGCGAGTGCCACGCGGAGGGCGAGGAGGATGGCGGCGGCATCGTCGAGCTGCCCCGCAACCGGGATGATGCCCGGCACGAGGTCGATCGGCGAGGCCAGGTAGGCCGCGCCGGCCAGGAGCGTCGCCCGACGCGTTCGCGAGAGGCGATCGTCACGTCCGAGCCGCCACGCGAGGCGGGCGTACCTGGGCAGCCGCTTGAGGAGCGCGCCGAACCGCTCGCGCGGGAATGGATCGGTCAGCGGGCGTAGCGCACGCCGCCGCCGCGTCGCTCCTTGTTCAGGCGCCGGTTGAGATGGAGGCCCTCGAGCACGAACTCAGTCGCCGATGCGATCCCGGCCGGCGATTCACCGGCGTCCAGCCGCGCGATTGCGCCGCGCAGCTCGGGCAGGGCGTCGACGAGGTCGCCGTGGGCGCGCGACGGCACGTGCTCCCCCACCTCGGCCTCGACGTCGTCCTCGTCGAATCGGTCGATGAGCGGGGCAAGCTCCGAGAGGGCGAAGTGGCGATTGAAGACGTTGACCACCGCCCGCGCCACGAGCTTCTCGACGACGCGGTCCTCGCGCGTCTCGTCGCCGAGCGTCTCGAGCTCGATCTTGCCGGCGGTCGAGGCGACGACCGCACTGAGGTCACTGATCCGCGGGGCCGCCGTCGGCTCGGACAGCCGAACCGCCCGCTTCAGCGCTGCGGCCGCCAGGGTCTCGTGGTTGGCGATCGTCACGCGCACCGAGACGCCGGAGCGCTGCGAGACCTCGGACGATCGACGCGCCAGCTGCGACAGCTCGGCCACGATCTCCTTCATGAAGCCAGGGACCTGGACCGGGACCGATGCGTCGCCGTCGTCATCGGCGAACGCTGCGGCCTCAGCCTCCATGATCGCGATCTCGGTGGTCGACTCCTCCGGGTAGTGCGTCCGGATCTGGGCTCCGAATCGGTCCTTCAGCGGCGTGATGATCCGGCCCCGGCTGGTGTAGTCCTCCGGGTTGGCGCTGGCGATGACGAACAGGTCGAGCTCCAGTCGCACCCGATACCCGCGGACCTGGACGTCGCGCTCCTCCATCACGTTGAGGAGCCCGACCTGGATCCGCTCGGCCAGGTCCGGCAGCTCGTTGAGGCTGAAGATGCCCCGGTGCGTCCGCGGCAGCAGGCCGTAGTGGATCGTCAGCTCGTCCGACAGGTAGCGCCCCTCGGCCACCTTGACCGGGTCCACCTCGCCGATGAGGTCAGCGATGCTGATGTCGGGCGTCGCCAGCTTCTCGCTGTACCGATCGGCCGCTGCCCACCAGGCGATGGGCGCCTCGTCGCCCGACTCCGCGAGGATCGAGCGGGCCAGCGGCGAGACCGGCGCCAGCGGGTCATCGTGCAGCTCGGTGCCGGCGACGTACGGCAGCCACGGGTCGAGCAGCGACACGAGCGATCGAGCGATGCGGCTCTTCGCCTGGCCGCGCTCGCCGAGCAGGATGACGTCCTGGCCTGCGAGGATCGCGTTCTCGAGCTGCGGCAGCACGCTCTCGTCGTATCCGAGGATGCCCGGCAGGAACGGCGCCCGGTCGCGGATGCCGGCCAGCAGGTTGGCGCGCATCTCGTCCTTGACACTGCGCGAACGCCAGCCGGAGGCGCGAAGGTCGGCAAGGGTCGTGTCGGCGGGTCGTTGCGCGGGCGTGTCCATGAGCCACGCGAGCGTAGCACCCGATCCCGGGAACCGCAGCAGGGCCGTCAGGTCGCGCCGAGCGGGTCAGGACCGCTTGGAGGAGCGCGAGGGAGCGCCAATGGCCGGCCCCGAGATCCGCCACAAGGCCTCCGAGCGCGAGTGCACGCCCAGTTTCTCGTAGGCGTGCTCGAGGTGCTTGCCGATCGTCGCCTCCGACGTCCTGAGCCGTCCGCCGATGGCGGCGTCCGACTCCCCACGCCCGGCCCACGTCAAGATCTCAGCCTCGCGCGGGGTCAGGTGGGCGTCCGGGACGTGGCCTGGCGCTCGTGGCGCGGCCATCGCATCGGTGCGGATCTGAACGAGATGAGATTGCAGGACCCCGAGGATGTCCTCGTCACGGCGCGTGAACTCGGCGCTGTGCCGCCAGAGCTGGACGCAGGCGGCCGAGGTCTCCGTGCTCGCCAGCCAGACCTTGAGCGTGTCGGTGAGCCCGAGGGGGCGCATGATCTCCCGATAGAAGCCCAACCGATTCAGGTCGCGCCGCGCAATGCGCGCGGACAGCCTCATCGCCCCGTCCGAGGGCCGCCAGCGCCGCCAGTTCAACGGGTTCTCGCTGCCATAGACGGCCAGCGCCTCGGCGACCCAGGCCGGCTCGGGCCAGTCATGGCTCCTTGCCCCGGCAAGCAGCGCGCGATCGGTCCGTCGCAGCTCGAAGAACTCAGCATCATCAGCACCGAGAAGGTCCCGAAGGCCAACCAGCAGCGGCCGGGGCAGCGGATCGGTCCGCGTCCCGGGCGCGGGGAGGTGCAGAAACCCGGTGATGTGCCGCAGGTCGCGCTCGGATAACCGCCCCACGGGGGAAAACTACGCCGTGCGTCGTATGGCGGCAAGGCTCGGCCGGGCGTTACGGTGCGACTCATGGGAGTTCCTGGATTGCGCCGTGGCATGACCGCGCTGACTGCGGGCGCCTGCCTGTTCCTCGTCGCCTGCGCCGTGGATGGCGGCAACGCCGCCACTGACAGCGCGACGGCACCAACCGGTGGGGGCATGGCCGACGCCTCGGTCTCGCCGTCCGCAGCGTCGCCTTCTGCGTCGGCTCCTCTCGCGGGGACAGCCCCACCTGAGCTCGCAGGAACGTGGCGGCGAGCCTACCTGGGCGAACCGCTGTTTCTGACGCTCGATGGGAACGGATATACCGTCCAGGCTGCGGACGGGTTTGGAGCCGGCCGAATCTTCGTCGAGGGCGATCAGATCACGTTCTCCAACAGCAACCGGTGCGACGGCGATCCCGCCGGTACCTACACGTGGGGACTCGAGAACGATCGCGTGCGATTCACCCTGGTGGGCGAGGATCCCTGTGGCCGCGCCGCCTTCCTTCTCCGCGCGACCTTCGGACGGGTGGATCCCTAAGGGCGACCCTCCCGTGGGCGCCCATACTCCCGAACGGCCTGCGCCACGCTCGCCGGATCGCAGATTCGCCGCGCGGCCAGGTCCTCGAGGTATGCGGCGCGCGCAACGATCTCGCCCTCGAGGGCGGCGGCATCCGTCGCGAGACTCGCGGCTAGCAGGGCGTACGCGGCCGAATCGTGAACGAGCGGCTGTCCGGTGCGACCTCCATCGGTGGCGAGCATCGGCGGCGACGGGAGCCGCTGGGCGCCAGTCAGCTGCGGGGATCGGCCGCCCTCGATGGCCGCCAATCGGATCGGCGCCAGCACGCCCTCGTCGTCGAGTCGGAGGTGCCATGCCTCCTCGACGCGCCGATACATCCCGGTCGGCGTGGCATAGGCCGAGTACTGGAGGTAGATCGTGAGGCCGGCGAGATCCGCATCGGTCGCACCGAGGCTGCCCTGTAGGGAGGCGACCGCCTCGGGCAGCGAGTCGGCGTGCATGGTGGCGCCGAGCCCCCATCCGCGGCCGGCGAGCATCAGTGCGCCTCGAGCCGCGCGGCCCCAGACGTAGATCGGCAGGTGGTCGCTCATCTCGTTGATGAGCAGGTACCCGGTGCCGGGCTCGATCTCGTCGATCCAATCGTAGGACTCCCACCAGCCGCGCACGAAGATCCCGGTCGTGTCGCTTGGGAGCAGGTCGACGAGCGCGCTGAGGAGCGTCGTCTTGCCGGCCTGCGGCGCCTCTGAGCTCAGCATCACCGATCGCCGACGGCTCACGACCGCCCACAGCGTGGCCATCAGGCGCGTGTCGATCGTCGGCGTCCCGATCAGCTCCACGACGCTCATCGGCGTCGGCGGCTCCCAGTGGTATCCCCACCATCCCTCGGGGAAGCGGTCGGACCAGGCAGCTCGGGCATCGGACATCGTTGGAGCACGGTACGGTCGGCCCGTCCTTGACGCAACCGCAGCGCTAGGGTGACGCGAAACGGATCGACGCTCGCATCCATCAGAGATGCGTGGAGGCCATGACGCGCACAGCCGACAACGGGGGCCCGGCCCAGGCCCGCGCGGTCCCGTCGACGCCCGATCGGGGGAGGTCGACCGGCTCGTGGCGGCGCACGAGCGCGACATGACGCGCCTCTGCTACGTGATCTGCGGCGATGCCGAGCTGGCGCGCGACGCCGTCCAGGACGCCTGGCAGCGGTACTGGGAGGCTCCACCGACGCTCCGCGACCAGCACCGGCTTCGATCGTGGCTCCTCAGCGTGGCCGCCAATCGCGCCAGGGAGCTCGCGCGACGCGGCCGACGCGGATCAGTGCTCGAACAACGAAGCGTGACGCCGAGCCGCCCGGCCGACCCCGGCGGCGATATCGAGCGGCTCGACCTCGTGCGCGCCCTGGATGGCCTCGACCCGGACGAGCGGGAGCTCATCGGCCTCCGCTACCTGCTCGGAATGACCTCGCCCGAGATCGGCACCCACCTCGGCATCAGCGCCGAGGGCGTGCGAAGCCGCCTGCATCGCCTCATCGGCCGCCTGCGATTGGAGCTGGACCGATGACGACCGAGCCGATGACCGACTTCGAGCTGCGCCTCAGCCGCGCCCTGCAAGCCTATGCCGATGCGGCCCACCTCGCGACACGGCCAGCGCGAACCCGCTGGGCATCACGACTCCCGATCGTTGGCGCGGCGGCCGCGCTTCTGCTCGCCGTCGGCCTCGGTTCGGTGTACCTCCTCAGCTCGTCCGCCAGTCGCCCCGCCGAGGCGCGCGTCAACGGGCAGACGTACGCCATCAGCATCGCCCGGAGCCTGGAGATCGGCGATGAGGACGTCACGCCGTTCGGGACGGTGGAGTCGACGGACATGTACCTGTTCGCCGATTCGACGGCCTACGTGATCGATGGCGTCGACCCTGAGGAGGCGCTCGTCGTGCGGGCCGATCCCGATGCCGGGGATGACGGGGGTCGGTACGGCGACTGGATCCTCCTCATTCGGGGTGACTTCGCCCATCTGTGTCCGTACTTCGACCCGACGGCGGAGGCGACGCCTGCCGTGTGCCGAGCCGACGCACCATGACCGGGATCCTCAGTCTTGGCGCGGCCGTCATTGCCGCCATCGCCGCCGTCGTCGCCACCCAGGACTTCGACACGGACATCCGCCCTTCTTCGTTGCGCTGACGCTCGCAGGCGGCCTCCAGGCGTGGGCGGTTGGCAGCGGGCCGTTCAGCGGGGCGCGTCGGATCGTGGTCTGGAGCGTACCTGCGGCCTGGGTCGTGGCCGCGGTCTGGATCGGCGTCCTGCTCCTCATGTACCAGGCGATGTGCGGGTGCTCCTCGCCGCCCCGGCCACGTGAGCTCACCTACCTCGGGCTGACCGCGACGGCGTATCACCTGGTGGGCCTCTACGGCGGGATGGCGCTCGTCGTGGCCGAGGCGCTCCGCGCGACCCGGCGAGCCCGATCCGCCTAGCGCGCGAGGAGCGACCGCTGCCGGCGGCGGCGCCAGGCAAAGGTCGCACGAAGCCCGAGCCCGACGCCGAAGTCCAGGACGGCGCCGATCGGCCCGCCGGGCCCGAGGTGGAAGTCGACCTCGTCCTCGATCCACGTCCCACCCCCCTCCGCCGCCGTGAAGCGGTGTGTGAAGTGGAATCGCCGAAGCGGGCCGGACAGCGTCTCGTCCACGATCCACTGGTTGGCGACCCGCTCCACGAGGCGCGTCGTCCACGTCCGTCGGATCGGTCCCAGGCCGTAGCGAAACTCGATGATCGAACCGGCGCGCGGCGGGTCGGGCTCGACGCGCATCAGCTGGATCGACGCCGGCGGCGGCACGAGCCGGGAGAGGTTGGTCGGGTCATCGAAGAACGCGAAGGCGCGGGCGACGGGTGCGTCAACGCGACCCCGGCTCCGCACGACGGGCATGGGTCAGGCGACGGCGCGGGCGAACGAGGCGATGGCCCGCTCGATGCCGTCGGCCGAGACGTCGCGGTGCGTGACCGCTCGAATGACCCCGGGCGCGGCCGATGCCACGAGGACGCCATCCGTCGCCATCGCGTCGACGATGCGGTCGGTCTCGGAGACGTCGAGGTTGACGAAGACCATGTTCGTCTCGACGACCGACGGATCGACGCTGCCCGGGACGACATCGGCGAAGCCATCGGCGAGTCGGCGGGCGTTGGCGTGATCCTCGGCAAGGCGCTCGACGCCGGTATCGATCGCCACCCGCGCGGCGGCGCACAGCACGCCGACCTGGCGCATGCCACCGCCGAGCATCTGTCGTGCGTCATGCACCGCCTGGATGAGTTCGGCCGAGCCAAGGACCATCGAGCCGATCGGCGCCCCGAGGCCCTTGCTGAAGCAGAAGCTGAGCCCATCGACCTGCGCCGCGTACTCGGCCACCGGCGTGCCCGACGCGATCGAGGCGTTGAAGATCCGAGCGCCGTCCATGAAGACCCGCAGTCCGGCATCGTGGGCGACTTTCGCGACGGCCCGAACCGCCTCGAGCGGGGCGACCCGCCCGCCGCGCGCGTTGTGCGTGTTCTCGATCCAGACCAGCGTGGGGCGACTGGTGTGCTCGTTCGCGGCATCGATGAGGCCCTGGACCGCCGCCGCGTCGAGGCGGCCGTCGGGCGCGTCGATCGTTCGGAGCATGGCGCCGGAGATGGCCGCCGGCCCGCCGCGCTCGTAGAGCACGATGTGCGACCGCGACTCGACGATGACCTCGTCCCCGGGCCGGGTGAGCGCCTTGAGCGAGGCCTCGTTGCCCATCGTGCCGGACGGGACGAAGAGGCCGGCCTCCATCCCAAACAGCGCGGCGCAGTGATCCTGGAGCGCGATGGCGGTCGGGTCCTCCCCCCACACGTCGTCGCCGACCTCCGCATCGGCCATCGCGCGACGCATCTCCGGCGTGGGAGTCGTGAACGTGTCGGAGCGGAGCTCGACTCGTGAGGAATGCGTCATCCTCGGCACGTTAGCGGATGCCAGCAGCGGAGCGGCTGGGGCGCCTCAGCCGGCCCGCGCGACATCGAGCTGCCGATAAACCGCCGGAATGTGTCGTGAACCCGAATCCGCGCTGCGAAAAGCCGATCCATCGGCATCCAGGTGACGTGGCCCTCGCGGTTGCGCACCGCTCGCGTCGCGTGGGTGCCGCCAGATCGGCGCAGAGGCGCGCGGAGCGGGCTTCTCGTCACAAGCCGGAGACTAATCGACGGCGGATCGCGTCACCCGTCTTGAAGGCGTCACACCCCATTGGTAAGACGTCACACCCCGAACGGGTTGACCGGCTTGGGCGAGGTGCCCTGCAGGATCGCCTTGGTCTCGGTGTACAGGTCGAGCGCCTCCAGCGACTGCTCGCGGCCGTAGCCCGACTCCTTGAAGCCGCCGAACGGGACGCCGGGGAAGGCGACGAACGGCGTGTTGATCCCGACCGCGCCCGACCGGATCCGCTGGGCGACCCGATGCCCGCGGCCGCCATCCTGGGTCCAGACCGTCGCCGCGAGGCCATAGCGGACATCGTTGGCAAACGCCACCGCCTCCGCCTCGTCGCTGAAGCGGGTGAGCGTCACGACCGGGCCGAAGACCTCCTCCTGCGCGATCCGCGCCTCGTTCGGCACGCCGCCGATGACGGTCGGCATGACGAAGGCCTCGGCGTCGAGCCCGCCGCCGAGGGCTACCGGCCCGCCCGCCAACAGCTCACCGCCATCGGCCACACCCATGTCGACCATGCCGCGCACCTTCTCCGCGTGCGCTCGGCTGATGAGCGACCCGACCTTGGTCTCGTCGGCCAGTGGATCACCGACGGTCAGCGCCTTCGCCTTCTCCACGAAGGCCGATGCGAACGCGTCGTAGACCTCGTCCTGGACGAGAAGGCGGGATCGGGCCTCGCACGACTGTCCCGCCGAGTAGTAGATCGCCCAGAGCGAGCCGATGACCGCAGCGTCGAGGTCGGCGTCGGCGAAGACGATGTTCGGCGACTTGCCGCCCAGCTCGAGCGACACGCGCTTGAGCGTCTTCGCGGCCGCCTCGGCGATGCGCCGCCCCGTGGCCGTCTCGCCCGTGAAGGCGACCTTGTCGACGCCCGGATGGGCCGCGATGGCCTCCCCGACCTCCGCTCCCGGGCCGGCCACGACATTGAGCACGCCAGCCGGGATGCCGGCCTCGAGCGCGAGCTCGCCGAGCCGGATGGCGGTGAGCGGGGTGGCCGACGCGGGCTTCAGGACCAACGTATTCCCGGTCGCGAGGGCGGGCGCCACCTTCCACGCGGCCATCATCAGCGGGTAGTTCCACGGGATGATCGCGCCGACGACCCCGACCGGCTCGCGCAGCGTGTACGACACGACCGCGGGATTGACGACGTGGGAGCGGCCGTAGAGGTGCTGCGCCGTCCCCGCGAACAGCTCGAGCGTCGCCACCGCGACCTTGATCTCGGCGGCGCACTGCCACTTGGCCTTGCCGTTGTTGCGGCTCTCGAGCTCGGCGAGCGCATCGGTCCGCTCGTCGATCAGCTGCGCCAGCTTGTTCAGCGCCCGCGCCCGCTTGGCGGGCGAGGTCTTGGCCCACGCGCCGTCGTAGGCGCCTCGGGCGGCGGCCACCGCAGCGTCGACGTCATCGGCTCCACCCTTGGCCACCGTGGCCAGCTCGCCACCGTGGGCGGGATCGAAGGTCGGGAAGGTCGCGCCGCTGGCGGCGTCGCGGAGCTCGCCGCCGATGAGCAGCTTCGTGGGGGCGTCGGTCATCGCCGGAATGGTAGCGCTATGGGGCGGCCGACCCATCGAGAAGGATCCGGCCGTCGACGGGTGCCTGGAGGTCGATCTCGGTGGCGACGCGGCGCGCCTCGTCGGCGCACGCGCCGGCCGCAGGGTCGTCTGTGGCACTGACGTGCAGGGTGACCGACACCGCATCGGCCCCCTCCGCCACCCGGTAGGCGCTCAGCACGTAGCAGCTCGGGCCCGCGGGGACCTGGAAGCCGATCCGGATGCGGTACTCATCGACCTGTCGGATGCAGTCCAGCGCCACCGCATCGCCCTCGGAAGACACAGGCGTGACGATCACCGACTCGACGTCGCGCCAGGATGCGTCGCACTCCTCCACCGGCTGCCCGACGGGAGCCGCGCAGGCGGCCAGCACGAGGACGAGCCCGAGCGCTCTACGCATCGGCGACGAAGCGGTACATGTCCATGTCGCACACCGGCTCGTAGCCGATGGCCCGGTAGATCTTGTTCGAGGTCGGGTTGGCGAGGTCGGTGAAGAGGAAGGCGAACCGACGGCCACGGTCGAGCTGGTCCTGGCTCGCAGCTGCCGTCAGCGCGCTGGCATAGCCACGGCTGCGAGCTTCGGGCGGCGTGTAGACCGGACCGATCCGGATCCCGTTCGGCGTCTCACCGCCGGCGCCGACGAGGCTCACGACGCGACCGTCCACCTCCCATAGGTACAGCCGCCTATAGACCTGCGCGACCCAGCGATCGGCGAGCTCGAGGGCGTCGGCCGCCATCTGCTGGCCCGGCGTGGCCTCGTCGCGAAAGGCGGTCAGCCACTCGGCGATGAGCTCGCGATCCCGCGGCTCGGCCACGCGCCAGCCTCCGGCGGGCGGTCGCTGCGGCGGGATCACCCGCTCCAGCCGGAAGATGCGCTCGGCGAGCTCGAGGACGGCGCGATGCCCCGTTCGCTCGGACCACGCGGTCGCGAATCGCGCGGCCACCTCGCTCGGCCCCAGAACGCCGGGGATGGGATCGGCGGGAAGCCCGTCGGCCAGGACGTCCACCGCCTCGAGGGCGCCGACCTGCGAGAGCACCTGGTTGTTGGGGGGCGTTCGAATGGTGGCGAGCACGACGCGGCCCGTGTCATCGGTCACGGCAGCGAACGATGGCGGACCCTCGGTGAAGAACTCGGGCGTCGCGCGAACCTGGCCGCTGATGCCGAAGATCAGGTTGTGCTCGGCCTCTCGCTCCTCGAGGAAGGGGCCGGCCACGGCGAGGAACGCCTCGACGTCGTCGAGCCGCCGGAACGTGAGCGCCATGCGTTCATCATGGCCGATGCGGGGCGGGCGGGAGCTCGATCCGGAAGACCGTCCCCTCCGGGCCGGTCGACTCGATCTCGACGGATCCGCCGTTGGCGGCGATGAGCTCGCGCGCCACCGTCAGACCGATGCCCGAGCCCGGTCGGTCGGTACCGCGCGCCCGATCGGCGCGGTAGAAGCGCTCGAAGACGAACGGAAGGTCCGCGTCCGCGATGCCCGAGCCGGCATCGGTGATGCGCAGGGTCGGCGGCGTGGACCCGGTCACCTCGACCATCACGCTGCTCCCGGCGGGCGAGTGCTGGATCGCGTTCGTGGCGATGTTGCGGATGGCCCTCGTGATCTGCCCGCGGTCCGCGAGCGTGGAGACGGCCGAGCCGCGCGCTTCCGCGCTGACCGAGCGTTCGAGCAGGAGGCCGTGCAGCGACGTGACGATCTCGTCCGCCAGGGCGCGCAGCTCCACCGTCTCAGGGCGGCGCTGGAGTGGCGCGGCCTCGGCCTGGGTCAGCTCACCGAGCTGGGCGATGACCTCGGACAGGCCGGCGGCCGCAACCCGCGCACGCTCCAGCTGCGCCGCATCGGCCGGGACGACCCCGTCGACCATGGCCTGGATCTGCGACTCGAGGACCGTGGCCGGGGTGGCGAGGTCGTGGGCGAGGTCGCTGGCGGCGCGCCGTCGCAGCGCCTCCGATCGCTCGAGGCGCTCGGCCATGCCGTTGAATGCGGATGCCAGCTCGGCCGATTCGGCGTCCGCCCCTCCCCGGGCGCGGGCGGTGAGGTCTCCTCCGCCGAGGCGGCGCGCGGCGAGGGTAACCTCGCGCAGGGGTCGCGTCAGGCGGTCGGCGGCGAGCGCTGCCGCGGCGAGGAGGGCGACCACGGCGACGATGCCGGTGATCAGGAGAGCGCCGTTGAAGGCGCGGACAAACGGGGCGGCCGGGCTCGGCACCTGGATCTCGAGCGCGCCGCCACCGACGTCGGCCGAGAGCGCGGTCGACAGCGACTCGGTGGCGACGCCCGGCGGGAGGCGCCCCGCCTGGGCGACGGTCGCGCCGGCCCCATCGGTGATACGGACGATGCCGCCCGTCTGCGACGCGATCCGGTCCGCCAGGATGCGGAGGGCTCGAGCGTCGACACCCCGTCGCAGGCCCTCCTCGACGACCGCGCCCGCGAGGTTGAGGCGTTGCTGCTCGCGAGGGCCGAGCGTCTCCTCCAACGACCGCGACGCCGCGCGGTTCACGACCACGCCGGCGACGAGCAGCACGACGACGACGACACCCGCCAGCAGCAACGCCAACCGTACCGCCAGCGATCGCCCGCGCATCACGGCCCCGCGTCGAGCCGGGCGACGAGCCGGTACCCGGTCGCCGGCACGGTCTCGATGAGCCACGGGTCGCCCGGATCGTCGCCGAGCTTGCGGCGCAGGTTGGCGACGTGGACGTCCACCACGCGTTCGTACACCTCGTCCGGCCGCCGGGCGACGACGTCGAGCAGCTGCTGACGCCCGAGCACGGCGCCGGGTCGACCGGCCAATGCCGCCAGGAGCGCCGACTCGCCCGGCGTGAGCCGGCCACCACCCCCATCGGACAGGCTGAACCGTCGCGAGCCGGGGTCCAGCACGAGCCGGCCGTCCTCGAACGAGAGGATCGGAGGCGGTCCATCTGCCTCGGCACCGCGCGAGCGACGCAGGATGGCGGCGACCCGCGCGGTGAGCTCGTGCGGATTGAAGGGCTTGGCGAGGTAGTCGTCCGCGCCGGCGCGCAGGCCGGCGATGCGCTCCGCGTCGCTGCGCTTGGCGGAGGTGATGAGGACCGGCACGTTGCCGGCATCTCGCAGGGCATCCAGCACGGCCTCGCCCGGCATGCCCGGCAGCATGAGGTCGAGGATGACGAGGTCGGCACCGTCCGCGTCGAACGCGGCGAGGGCCGCCGGCCCATCCCCCACGTCGGTCACCCGATGGCCGTCGCGCTCGAGGTAGAGGCGCAGCAGGCCGCGCAGCTGTGGCTCGTCCTCGACCACCAGGATGCGGGCGCTCATGCGCGGATCCTACTCACCGACCGATTCAGACGATGTGAAGACGGTGGACGGCCTTCTTGGCGCGATCTTCATCGGCGCCTCCGATGCTGACATGGACGAACCAACCCGCCCACAAGCGAGGATCACCACCATGCGACTCACGAAGGCCCTTGGATTTGCCGGGGCGCTCATCATCTCGGCCCTCGTCGGCGGGACGCTCATCGGCTCAGCGCTCGCAACTGAGACCGATTCCGCAACCGAGGAGGCCGGCGAGTACTGCGACGTCTTCATGGACACGCTCGCCTCCGAGCTCGGCATTGACCGCGATGGGCTCACCGCCGCCGGCAAGGCCGCCGCCATCGCGGCGATCGACGCCTCCGTCGCGGCCGGCGACGTCACCGAGGAACGCGCCGCGACGATCCGCGAGCGGATCGAGTCGTTCGACGGCACCGGCTGCGGGCTCTTCGGCCACGGCCTCAGGTTCGCGCGGGGCTTCGGCCACGGCGTGGCCAGTGGCCTCCTCGGCGGCGACGTCTTCGAGGCGGCGGCCGAGGCGCTCGGGATCGAGAGCTCCGAGCTCATCGGTCAGCTGCGTGACGCCGGCTCGCTGCAGGCGCTGGCCGAAGAGCTTGGCGCCGATTACGACGAGATCACGGCATCGGTCCTGGCAGCGGTCGAGGCCGACCTCGATGCGGCCGTCGGCGAGGGACTCTCGCAGGAGCGCGCCGATGCGGCACTCGAGCGAATCTCGACCTGGCTCGACGAGGGCGGGGAGATCGGCGGCCTGCGGCCGGGCCGCGGCGGCCACTGGGGCGGTGCGGGCGGCGGGTTCGGTCCGTGGGGTGACGGCGACGACGAGGACGGGGAGGCCGAGGAGTCCGGCGCCTGATCGATGGGAGTGCGACGGTGTCCCACCGTGGGGCACCGACGCCCGCGCCGTCAGCGAATATATCGCTACTGCTATACCCCGTGAGCAGGCCGAAGTAGCCGCGCCCGTGGGGGTCGGCCTCCGCGTCGACCCGACTCAGCGACTACGCTACCCCCATGACGAAGATCGGCTACGCCTGCATGCTCGAGCAGTTCCATCCAACCGAGCTGCTCGACCTGGCCGAGCAGGCCGAAGGTGCCGGCTTCGACGCCGGCTTCCAGGTCAGCGAGCACTTCCACCCATGGACCCCGCAGCAGGGCCAGTCCGCCTTCGCGTGGTCGTTCATGGGGGCCCTGGGACAGCGCACCACGCTTCCGTTCGGCACGGCGGTCACCTGTCCAGGGTTCCGCTACCACCCTGCCGTCATCGCGCATGCGGCGGCGACGCTGGGGGCGATGTACCCGGGTCGCTTCTGGCTCGGCCTGGGGGCAGGCGAGGCGCTCAACGAGCACGTCATCGGCGGCGAATGGCCCGAGGTCGGGATCCGCAGCTCGATGATGTTCGAGGCAGTCGAGGTCATCACCAAGCTCTTCAGCGGGAAGGTCGTCAAGCACGACGGCGACTACTTCACGCTCGAATCGGCACGCCTCTACACGATCCCCGAGACGCCGGTGCCGATCTACGTGGCCACCGCCGGCCCGGTGAACGCGAAGCGCACCGGCCGACACGCGGACGGCATCATCACGGTCGGCGCCGCGGACGAGAAGATCGCGATGCTGTGGGAGAAGTTCCGGGAGGGCGCGCGCGAGGCGGGCAAGGACGCCGAGGCCATGAAGACCCAGCTCCAGGTCCACGTCTCCTGGGCGCCAACTCAGGCGGAGGCGGAGGAGAACGCGCTGACGGAGTGGCCGAACGGGGGCATGCCGTTCCCGAAGCAGGACATCAAGAACCCCGAGGACTTCGCGAACATGGCGAAGCTCGTCCGCATCGAGCACTTCAAGAACCGCATGCTCATCAGCGCCGACCTCGAGGAGCACACCGCCGCCCTCCAGAACTACGTCGAGATGGGGTTCGACGAGATCTACGTCCACAACGTGGGGCGCAACCAGGCCGAGTTCATCTCGACCTTCGGGGAGAAGGTCCTGCCGCAGCTGCGACCTGCGTAGCAGGGCGACCAACGCCCCGCACCCCCGCACGTGCCAAATCTTCATCCGGTGACCGTTAGGCGCTCCCCGCGAACACAGCCCCCCGGAAGGGCAAAATCTTCACCCCCTGACCGTTAGGCGTCTCAGCTGCGGGCTGAACCGTCATTCACGACCGCAGGCGTTCACCGCGTGAAGAATCGGACGCTCCGGCCTAATGCAGGTGGGATAGCAGTCACCGGGTGAAGAATTCGACGCTTCGCACCGTCCGCGAACCTGCTTGACAGGGAACCATTTGGTTCCCTATTATCTCGGTATGGAACCGGTCTTCAAGGCCCTCGCCGATCCGACGCGACGAGCCCTCCTCGATTCCCTCTTCGAGCAGGACGGCCAGACGCTCGTCGCGCTGACGGCCAACCGCGACATGACCAGGCCCGCCGTGGCGAAGCACCTGCGCCTGCTCGAGGAGGCCGGCCTGATCGTCAGCCGGCGCCGTGGCCGCGAGAAGTCGCACCACCTGAACCCGGTTCCCATTCGCCTCATCCATGACCGGTGGGTGAGCAAGTACACCGAGCAGTGGGCGGCCGGTCTCGTCGGCCTCAAAGATGAACTGGAGCATCCCGTGGAGAAAGTCTTCGAGATCTACATCCGCACGACGCCGGAGCGCCTCTGGGAGGCGATCACCGACCCACGGATCCGGGCCAGGTACCACTTCGGCGTCGGCGCGATGTCGGACTGGACGCCGGGTTCGCGATACACCCTCGAGCATCCGGGCGTGGACGGACCGCTGGCCGAGGGCGAGAACCTCGTCGTCGAGCCGCCGAGCAAGCTCGTCCAGACGATGCACGCGGTGTGGAGCGACGACGCCGATCGCGAGGGCACGTCGCGGGTCACCTGGGAGATCGAGCCGGTGGGCGACTCGTGCCGGCTGACCGTCACCCACGACCAGCTCGCCGAGAACGCACCCGAGGAGCTCTACGGCGGGTGGCCAATGATCCTCTCTGGCCTCAAGACGTGGCTGGAGACCGGCGAGACGCTCACCACACCGGGATCCCTGATGTACGCCGATCCCGAGAACCAAGGAGAGACCGATGCCTCAGACAGCCATCGTTGACGTCCGGACGATCGGCATCAACGTGACCGATCAGGACGACGCGATCGCCTTCTACGTCGATTCGCTCGGCTTCGAGAAGCGGCTCGACGCCCCGATCAGCCCGACCATGCGATGGATCGAAGTCGCCCCACCCGGCGCATCGACCTCGATCGCGCTCAACCTCGCCGTCGAGGGCTCGGCCAGCGCGGCCGACACCGGCATCCGGTTCACCGTTCCCGATGCCGCGACCGAGCACGCAGCGATGCGCGAGCATGGCGTCAATGTCGGCGACGTCTTGAACTGGGATGGCGTTCCACCGATGTTCAGCTTCGACGACCCCGACGGCAACCGCTTCTACGTCGTGGAGGAGATGGCATGACCTCGATCCGCACTCCGGCCGCCGGCCGCGGGCCGCTCGACAAGACCTTCACGGCCGAGCTGCAGAAGAGCCCCGCCCCCGGCGGCTGGACCTTCGTCGTGACCGACTGGAGCGCCGAGTTCTTCGGCACTCGCAGCCTCGTCAAGGTGACCGGGACGGTCGACGGCCACCCGTTCCGCAGCGCCTTCATGGCCCTCGGTGACGGCACCCACAAGCTGCCCATCAAGGCCGACGTTCGCGACCTGATCGGCAAGGCCGATGGCGACAGCGTCACCATCCACCTCGACGAACGGGTCTGATCAGCGTCGCTCGTCGTCGCCCAGGCGCACCCGCCGGAACGTGAAGTAGAGCGCCAGGTCATAGGCCGCCTTCAGGCCGCCGGCGATGATGAAAGGCAGGCCGGCGGCCATCCCCATCGACAGCGACGCCAGCGCCGGCCCGGCCGGGCGCACGAGGTGTCGTGCGGCGTTCGTGTAGCCGGCGGCGGCCGTTCGCTCCGCGGGTTCGACCAGCGCGGCGACGTACGCCTGGCGCGCAGGCACGTCCATCTGCGACAGAACTGACCGGGCGAGGAGCAGCAGGACCGCCAGCGCGAGCGAGGGCGCGAGCGGGATGAGCGCCAGCAGGACGTTCGACGGCAGGTGGCTGAAGACCATGGTGTTCAGGAGGCCGATGCGCTCGCCGAGCCAGCCGGCGGCCACGGACGACCCCGCCTGCAGGAGGCCGACGCCGAAGAAGACAAGCCCCATGAGCTCGGCATCGGCGCCGAACTGGCGGCCGAACCAGAAGACGATGAAGCTGCCAACGATGAATCCGCCGGCGAAGGCGTCGATGGAGAAGAGGGCAGCAAGGCGGCGGACGGTCCCCCGCGAACGCCGCAGCCCGCGCTCGGCAACCGGGGTATCGGCATCGACCTCGACCCGCTGGCTGATGCGCATGGCGAGGAGGACGCAGATCGCGGCGCCGATCGGCATGAGCAGGAGCCAGCGCTGATCCGCGGGGAGGGCGGGCAGGAGGCCGCGCAGGGCGCTCGGACCACCCGCGGCGAGGGCGCCGACCGCACCGGCCAGGTAGGCGACCGCGTTGTATCGGCCGTACACGCGGCTGCGCTCCGCCGAGGGCGCGCCGGAAAGCATGGCCTGCTCGACCGTCGTGATCGGACCCGCCTCATTCGGATCGGTCGAGAGCGTGCCAGTCAGCGCCGCCAGGACGAGGAGCGGCACCGAGCCGGTGAGCGCGAAGACCGCGCCGGCCACGCCCATGATCACAAGGAGCGCGGCGTATGTCCGGCGCCGCCCGAGGCGCTCTCCCCAGCGGCCCACGGCCAGCGACGAGATCGCCATGCCGAGCAGCATGGCGGTGAAGACGGCGCCGACCGCTGCGGCATCGAGGCCGGACGCCGCCAGCGAGGCCCCGATGAGGATGCTGCTGAATCCGTACAGGAAGGCGCGGACGGCCTGGACCGAGAAGATCAGCCGAACGTCGGACACGCGACCCCGCGCTAGCCGATCGAGAACCAGGCGCGGATCCCTCGCGTCACGGTCAGGTCGCCGGCGGCCACCTCGGTCTGGACGTCGGCCGCCTCGGCCATGGCCATCATCCGCCCGCGCGGCATCGGCGGGCCGTGGACCGCCTCCTCCTCGATCCTCGCCAGCGGACCGAGGGTGACGCCACCGGCCTCGGCAAGGACCTGCGCCTTGGCCTGAGCGGCGGCCACGGCGGCCCTGAGCGCCTCATGCTCGGCGGCCGAGGGATCCGCGGCGCTCATCTGCGCTCCGCCGACCTCGTTCGCCCCGGCCGCGACGATCCCGTCGAGCACGTCGCCCAGCCGATCGAGGTCGCGCACCTTGGCGGTCATCCCTCGCATCACGCGGTAGCCGATCAGCCGCTGGCCCTTGCGATAGTCGTATTCGGGATGGATGCTGACGTCCGGCGCGTTGAGGTCCGGGTCCGCGATCCCGAGCTCGCGCAGCTTCGCCAGCACCACCGACGACCGGCGGTTGACGTCGTCGCGGGTCGATCCCAGCTCCTTGCCGGTTCCCGTGATCGCAAACGAAACGAGCGCGAGGTCGGGCGCCACCGACGCCTCGCCCGTCGCGGTCACGTTGATCCACCGCTTGTCAGCCACCAGGCACCTCCCATCCCGCCAGAAGCGGCTCGATCACGGCCATTCGGAATGCCGCTGCGACGGCGTCGTCCTCGCTCGCCGCGAAGTGGGCGCTCCACCACGTCGGCCCGCGACGGCACTCCGCCCTGCCCGATAGCAGCGCCTCGAGCCGTGAAATCACTCGCTCGTGGTCGAGCCCGGTCTCGCGCGGCTTGAAGTCCGCGAACCCGCGACCAGCCTCCGCTCGGCGTGGCCGCGCGTTGAAGTGGCACGCGAACCGTCGCTTGCCATCGATCGTCACGTAGAAGCTCAGCCCGCCTGGGCCGGCCTTCACCTCGACGGGATCGTCGTGGACGATGCCGTCCCGGAACCGCGCGTATCGGGCATCGTCGCCGGCTGGCGCGTTCGGATCCACGCCGGCGACGCGCGTGGTCACTCGGCAGCCTCGAAGATGGCCGCGATCCCCTGCCCGACGCCGATGCACATCGTGGCCAGACCGTATCGGCTCCCCCGTCGCCGCATCTCGTGGACGAGCGTGGCCGTCAGCCGGGCGCCAGAGGCGCCGAGAGGATGGCCGATGGCGATGGCCCCACCATTGACGTTGGTCGTCTCCGCATTCAGGCCGAGCTCGCGCATCACCGGGATCGCCTGCGCGGCGAAGGCCTCGTTGAGCTCGACGAGGTCGAGGTCGTCGACCGACAGCCCGGCTCGCTCCAGCGCGCGGCGCGAGGCCGGGATCGGTCCGAGCCCCATCGTGGCGGGATCGACGCCGGCCACGGCCGAGGCAACCATCCGCGCCAGGGGCCGCAACCCGAGCTCGCGGGCGCGTGCCTCGCTCATGACCAGCACCGCGGCCGCGCCGTCGTTGATCCCCGACGAGTTGCCGGCGGTCACGGAGCCATCGGCGTCCTTGGTGAAGGCAGGCTTCAGCGACGCGAGAGATTCGGGTGTCGCGTCGGGCCGCGGATGCTCATCGGTGTCGAAGGTGCGCGTCGCGCGTCCATCGGCGACGTCGATCGGGATGATCTCGTCCGCGAAGCGGCCGGCGGCATGCGCCTCGGCCCACCGTCGCTGGCTGGCCAGGGCGAACGCGTCCTGGTCCTCGCGGCTGACGCCGCAGCGCTCGACCACGTTCTCGGCCGTCTCCCCCATCGAGTACGGGTAGTACGCCTCGGCCAGGCGCGGGTTCGTGAAGCGCCAGCCCAGGGTCGTGTCATACGCGGTCTGCTCCCCGCGGGGGAAGGCCGCCGACGGCTTGGCCATCACGAACGGCGCGCGCGTCATCGACTCCACGCCGCCGGCCACGAAGACCGATCCGTCACCGAAGGCGACCGCATGCGCGGCGCTGACGACCGCCTGCAGCCCGGAGCCGCACAGCCGGTTGACGGTCTGGCCGGCGACCTCAATCGGGAGCTCCGCGAGCAGGGCGGCCATGCGGCCGACATTGCGGTTGTCCTCGCCAGCCTGGTTGGCTGCCCCGAGGATGACGTCGTCGATCGCCGACGGATCGATCCCGGTGCGGTCGACGAGGGCGCGGATGACGTGAGCGGCGAGGTCATCCGGCCGCACCCCGGCGAGCGCGCCGCCATAGCGGCCGAACGGGGTGCGCAGCCCGTCCACCACGACGGGGGTGCGAGCGGGATCGCGGCTCATCGGCACCGATGCTACCCCGAGTTGCGGCCGGTCGTACCATCGGCCAACCGACCCCGCACTCCACCGGAGGCCCGAGCGTGGACTTCTATCCCTGGCTGAAGTGGCTGCACGTCGTGCTGGCCATCATCGCCGTCGGCTTCAACATCAGCTATGCGATCTGGCAAGCGCGGGCGGCACGAGAGCCCGAGCACATGGGCTACGCGCTGCGCGGGATCAAGTTCCTCGACGACCGGATCGCGAACCCGGCCTACATCGGCCTGCTCGCGGTCGGGATCATCCTGGTCCTCATCGGCCCATGGGAGTTCACGGACTTCTGGGTGTACGCGGCCATCGGCCTCTACGTCGTCCTGGCCGTAGTCGGCTTCGCGGTCTATTCGCCAACGTTGACGGAGTCGATCGCCGCCTTCGAGGCCGGAGGGGCGACGTCGCCGGAATTCCTCCAGCTCGCCGGCCGAACGCGGCAGATCGGGATCATCCTCGGCGTCGTGGTGCTCGTGCTCGTCGGCCTGATGGTGGTGAAGCCTGGGAGCTGACACCCAGGGTTGCGTCGGCCGATGACCGACCTCACCGTTCCCGAGCCGGGCGGGCGACGCAGCTTTTGGCTGCGCGAGGCCCTCGCGGCCGAGGGTGACCCTGAGCCCGCGCCGCCGCTCGTCGGGGAGGTCGATGCCGACGTCGCGATCATCGGCGGCGGGTACACCGGCCTGTGGGCCGCCTGGTTCCTATCGGAGCGCGTACCGAGCGCGCGGATCGTCGTCCTGGAGCAGGACATCTGCGGCGGCGGCCCGAGCGGCCGCAACGGCGGCTTCGTCCACGGCTGGTGGGAGCAGGTCGGCTACCTGGCCGAGCTCTACGGGACCGACGCCGCGGTGGCGGCTGCGATCGCCGCGGACGAGGTCGTGGACGGTATCGGTGCGTGGTGCGCCGATCACGACGTGGACGCCTGGTTCACGAAGGCCGGCTATCTGCGCGTCAACGCGTTCCCTGCCGAGCCGGCCGACTGGACCGGAACGGTTGCGCGACTCGGCCAGCTCGGCCACGGGTCCGAGCTCGTACCGCTCGATGCCGCCGCCGTGCAGCGCATCTGCGCGTCGCCGGCCTTCGGCGAGGGGCTGTGGATGCCGACTGCGGCGTCGATCCAGCCGGCGCGCCTCGCCCGCGGGCTGCGACGCGTGCTCGTCGAGCGCGGTGTGACGATTCATGAGGGCACGCGGGTGCACTCGCTCCACGACGGCGCCCGCCTCCAGCTGGTCACCGATGCGGGCCGCGTCTTCGCCGAGCAGGCGGTCCTGGCGATCAACGCCTGGGCCAGCGGCTGGCCCGGCTTTCGTAGCCGACTCCTGGCCTGGGGCAGCTACATGATCCTGACCCAGCCGATCCCGGATCGGCTGGCCGAGATCGGTTGGACGGGCGGCGAGCTCATCAGCGACTCGCGCTTCACGATCAGCTACTTCCGCACCACGCGCGACGGACGGATCGCGTTCGGCGCGGGCGTCGGCGCCGCGGGCTACGCAGGCCGCATCGGCGACACCTTCACGCGCGACCGACACGCCGTGGAGCGCGTCGCGACGAACTTCCGCCGCCTGTTCCCGATGCTTGCCGACGTCCGGCTCGACGACGCGTGGGGCGGGCCGATCGACATCACCGGCCACCGCTTCCCGGAGATCGGCTCGACGCACGGCGGGCGCCTCCACTTCGCGCACGGCTTTGCCGGCAACGGCGCCGGCCCAGCACGCCTTGCCGGTCGCGCGCTCGCGGAGCTCGTCGACGGGCGCGGCGAGGCCTCGGTCGCGCAGCTTGCCTTCGTCGGGAACCGCCAGCCGTTCCTGCCGCCGGAGCCGTTCCGGTTCGTCGGCGCGCGCGCGATTCGCGAGGCTCTCATTCGCGTCGACGATGCGCTCGACGCCGGCCGTCGTCCGCCGTGGGCCCTGCGTGCCATCGCCGCCCTCCCGCGCCTGCTCGGCTACAAGCTCGGCCATTGAGGAGCGGCGTCCAATTTCGTTGACCCGCCCGCTCGCGTGGACGTAGCATCCGCGGGTCGGGCGCGCATTCGCGCTCGACGGGGGTCCGTACGGAGGAGATCAGCCCGTGCCTTCTCGATTCCACTCTGTGCGCGCGCCCGCCGCTGCCCTGGCCAGCGCCGTCCTGCTCCTGACGTCCTGCGGCCTCGGAGGCGGCGATGAGCCAAACGAGCTCCTCGTCCTCGAGTGGGCCGGATATGACGACCCCGACTTCTGGACCGACTTCGCCGAAGCCAACCCCGAGGCCGACGTCAGCTTCGAGTTCGGCGACACCGACGCCACCATCCTGGCGCTGATGGAGGGCGGAAGCGACGCCGATGTCTTCCACTTCTACACGGGCTGGCAGGAGTTCTATGTCGACGCCGGCCTCGTCCAGGAGATCGACACCAGCCAGCTGACAAACTGGGACAAGGTGCCCGAGGAATACCAGGTGCTCGGGCAGGTCGACGGCAAGCAATACTTCGTCCCGTGGGACTGGGGCTTCACCTCCATCCTGTACAACACCGAGGAAGTGCCAGAGGTGACGAGCTGGGACGTCCTCTTCAACGAGGAGTACGCCGGCCACATCTCGATGTGGAACGACGGCCCGGGAGCCGGTGACGGTCTCGTCCTATATCCACGGGTACGACGAGACGGCCATCACCGATGAGGAGCTCGCCGCGATCGAGGAGGAGTGGATCGCCCAGAAGCCACTGAACGCCTTCTACTGGGCCAGCGAGACGGAGCTCTGCCCGGCGATCGCGGATGGGACCGTGTGGGTCGCCTACGCCTGGCAGGGCTGCTACGCGACGGCGCTCAGCGAGGGCGCGCCGGTCGCGTACGCCAACCCCGAGGAAGGTCGCAACTCGTGGGTCGGCCTGTACGGCATCAACGCCGATACCGAAAGCCCTGAGCTTGCGCTCGAATTCCTCGACATGAAGCTGGCGGAGACGACGTGCTCCAATGCCGTCACCATCTTCTACTACGGCTGCGCCAACGCGGACGTGATGGCTGCGGTGGACGATCCCTTCCTGATCGACGTCTTCAGCCTGGACGACCCGACCATCCTGGAGACGACGAACTTCACGCCGAACGTGACCGCAGAGCAGCGGGACGCATGGACCACGATGTGGGAGCGGGTCCAGGCGGACTGACCGGACGGGGCGAATCGATCGATGCTGGGCCGGCGACGGACCCTCTGGTTCTTCGCCGGCCCGCCGGCGTTGTGGCTCGGCGTTCTCTTCGTGCTGCCGCTCGTCCTCATTGCCGTCTTCAGCCTCCGCGCCGGATCTGGCGCAGTCGGCCCGTCCGAGGCGCTCGCCTTCTCGACTGAGCATTACGAGGAGGTGTTCGGCACGCCGGCCTTCCTCCGTAATCTCGGGATCTCCGTCCTCGTGGCGGCTATGGTGGCCGCGCTCGCCACCCTCCTGGCCTACCCGATCGCGTACTTCCTCACCTTCCGCGCCGGATCGCGGGCGCCCCTCTACCTGACGCTTCTGCTCCTGCCGTT
The DNA here is from genome assembly GCA_963790255.1 of uncultured Chloroflexia bacterium. Lineage (GTDB taxonomy): Bacteria > Chloroflexota > Limnocylindria > QHBO01 > QHBO01 > JACDBZ01. The sequence continues at coordinate 50,483 of CAWBOA010000009.1, forward strand.
TGCCATCAGCTACCTCCTGCGCGTCATGGCCTGGAAGGTGATGCTCGGTCCGGAAGGCGGGATCAACTCCCTGCTCATGGCGATCGGCATCACCGACGAGCCGATTGGGCTGCTGCTCTACAGCCGGCCCGCCGTGATCGTCACGCTGGTCTACGTCTGGATCCCGTTCGCGGCGCTTCCGATCTACGCGGCGATGCAGCGGATCAATCGCCACCAGCTGGAGGCGGCGGCCGACCTGGGCGCCGGTCCCTGGGCACGGCTCTGGCGCGTGACGGTCCCGCTCAGCCTGCCCGGAGCGCTCGGCGCCTACCTCATGGTCTTCATCCCGACCGTCGGCGAGTACGTGACCCCGTCGCTGGTCGGTGGGACGGAGGGGATCATGTACGGCAACACCATCCAGGGCTTCTTCACCCGCTCGGCGAACTGGCCGCTCGGCGCCGCGATGGCGATGATCATGCTCGTCCTGACTGTCGTGCTCGTCGCGATCGCGCTTCGCGTCATCGACCTCCGACGGTTCGCGACGTGATCGGGATCGGCCGCACCCGGATCCCGCTGCGCGCGTTCTTCGCCGCCGTGGTGCTCCTGCTGTACCTGCCCATCGGGATGCTCGTGGTCTTCTCGTTCAACGCGGCTGCCTCGCTCTCGTTCCCCCTGACCGGATTCACGACGGACTGGTACAGCTCGGTGCTTGGCGATGGTCCATTGCTGGCCGCGGCGCGGAACTCGCTGATCGTGGGCATCGGGAGCGCGACCGTCGCGACCGTCATCGGCGCCCTGGTGGCGGTGTCCGTCCTCCGCTTCAGGTTCCCTGGGCGAGAGGCCCTCCTGGCGCTGGCCGCCCTCCCGCTGATCGTTCCGTACGTCGTCCTTGGCGTTGCGTTCTTCCTGCTCTTCGTGACGCTCGACCTGCCGCGCTCGCTGGTGACCGTGACCCTCGGGCACACGGTCATCGCCACCCCCTATGCGACGCTCATCCTGGTGGCGCGCCTGTCGGGCATCGACCCGGCGCTCGAGGACGCGGCGATGGACCTCGGAGCGACGTACCCGGTCGCACTGCGCAGAGTCGTCCTGCCCCTCCTGGGGCCAACCCTGCTGTCGGCGTGGCTGACCTGCTTCATCGTCAGCTTCGACGAGATCGCGTTGGCGATCTTCCTCGTCGGTGGCGACCCGACGTTCCCGGTCTTCCTCTACGGTCAGCTGCGCTTCGCGCAGCGCCTGCCGGTCCTCCTCGCCGGCGCGGTGATCCTCATGGTCGGCACGGTCGCGCTCACGATGGTGATCACCCGGCTGCGCCGTCGCGAGGACTGATCCGGCCTGAGCGCGCGCTCGGCGGCCACGCGGCAGCCGTCGGCTGCCGCGACTCCGATCCCCCGTTCAGGCTCCGTGATCGTGGGCGGCGTCGACCTTGACCATCTCGTTGACGCCGCGCAGGCGCCAGCCGAGCAGCACGAGGAAGGCGCCGAAGGCGATCGCGAACGAGCCGATCAGCCACACGATCGTGATCGCGCCGGCGGCCGGGAACCAGAAGAGCACCACGCCGAAGAGGATCGAGGCGACGCCCGCCAGGGCGAGCCAGAGCTCGCCGCTGATCTCACGGCGCAGCCTGATGGCCATGACGATCTCGAACGCGCCGGTCACGATCGCCCACGCGGCGATGAGGATGACGAGGATCTCGGCGGCGAAGAGCGGGAAGACGAGGGCCACGACGCCGGCGGCGATCCCGACGACGCCCTCGAGCAGCTGGAGCCACCAGCTCCGGGCCGACCCGCGCATCCGCCATCCGGCGACGATGCCGGTCGCGCCGTCGATGAGCGCCCACGCGGCGAAGAGCCCGACCAGCACGGCGATCCCGAGCGGGGGCACGAACAGCGCGATGAGACCGAAGGCGATCGCCAGAACCCCGCGCAGGATGAACGTCCACCACCATTGGGCCAGCGCCCGCGCGCCAGCCATCATCGTCGCCATCGTCAGGCGACCCGGCCGGCCTGTGGGTGCGTGGCGGAGACGGCCTCGAGCAGCTGCTTCGACGCCGCCGCGACCGCGTCGACGGCCTCATCGAAGGCGCGCTCATTGGCGGCCGACGGCTTTCGGTAGCCGCTCACCTTGCGGACGAACTGGAGCGCCGCGGCGCTGATCTCTTCATCGCTGGCGGGCACGGGGCCGGTGCGCAACGTCTTGATGCTTCGACACATGGGCACAGGATAGGGCCGATCCGGCTACGGCTCCAGCAGGTCCTCGAGGGAGGTGACGACGCGGTCGGCGGCCGACACGTCGGTCTCGGCCAGGAGCGGTACGGCAATGCAGGTCAGGCCGGCCGCCTTCGCGGCGGCGATGCCCGAGACCGAGTCCTCGAGCGCCAGCGCATCGGCCGGCGCGACGCCGAGCAGCTCGCAGGCGCGCAGATAGATGTCCGGCGCCGGCTTGGGATGGTCGACGTCATCGGCGGTCACGATCGCGTCGAAGGCATCGGTCAGCCCGGCGGTGGCCAGCGCGTCGTCGACCATGAACCGCTGCGAGTTCGACGCCAGCCCGAGCGGGACGCGCAGGCCCCGGAGCCGCTCGACCAGCTCGACGGCTCCCGGACGCGCGTCGACCTGGCGTCGCACCTGTTCGTGCATGAGGGCGACCGACTCGTCCACGAGCTCACCGCCGCGCGCGAGCGGCCAGCCCAGCCGCTCGGCGAAGTAGCGCGCCGTGACGTCAAAGCTCGTGCCGATGACGGCCAGCTGGTCCTCGCGCGTGAACTCCGCGCCGTGCCGGCGAAACAGCTCCGCCTCCGCGGCCCGCCACAGCTCCTCGGTATCGAGCAGCAGCCCGTCCATGTCGAAGACGACGGCCGCATACCGTCCGCTGAGCGGCACCCTAGGACGACGCGAAGAACGAGCCAGCGCGCTCCGCCAGCGAGCGGAGGAGGGGCACCGTGCGGTAGCGGCCATCGGGCACCGACGCATGGAGCGCGTCGAGCGTGTGGACGACCCGAGCCAGACCGATCCGCTCCCCCCACGCCAGCGGGCCCTCCGGCCAGTTCGTCCCGAGGCGCATGGCGGTGTCGATGGCATCCGGTGTCGCCACCCCCTCGGCGACCGCCGACGCCGCCTCGTTGACGATGACGGCCAGGATCCGGGCCTCGATCTGGGCATCGTCGAGGGCCAGCGCCGCGAGTCCGCCGCCGCGGCGCGCGAGACCGCTCCACGGCTCGCCGCGGGCGCCATCGGGGCCGTAGTCATAGCAGCCGCCATCCGACTTCCGGCCGAGGCGCCCCGCCTCCACCAGCGTCCGCTGCAGCGGGTGCGGCCGATAGCGCGGGTCGCCGAAGAAGGCATCGAAGACACTCCGGCTGACCGCGAGGTTGACGTCGGCGCCGATCGCGTCGATGAGCTCGAACGGACCCATCCGGAAGCCGATGCCACGCATGGCCTCGTCGACCGCCTCGACCCCCGAGGCGCCCTCACCGATGATCCGGAACGCCTCGAGGTAGTACGGGCGCGCGACGCGGTTGACGATGAATCCCGGCGTGTCGGCCGCCACGACCGGCGTCTTGCCCAGCCGCCGCGCGAAGAGGGCCACCGCATCGGTGACGGACGAATCCGACATCGGCCCGGCCACGACCTCCACCAGTGCCATGAGCGGCACGGGGTTGAAGAAGTGCATGCCGACCACCCGTCCGGGGTGCTGCGCCGCGGCGGCGATGGCGGCCACCGACAACGAGCTCGTGTTCGTCGCAAGGACGGTGGACTCCGGCGATGCGGCATCGAGGCGCCGGAACGCATCCCGCTTCAGCGTGAGCTCCTCGGGGATGGCCTCGACCACGAGATCGGCCGCCCCGAGCGCCTCGAGGCTGTCGACGGGTCGGATCCGGTCCAGCGCGTCAGCCGCGTCGGTGGCCTCGAGCTCGGCCTTCTCGACTCGCCGCTCCAGGAAGCCGCCGATCCGATCGCGCGCGCGGTCGGTCGCCCCCTCGATCGGGTCGTGAACGAGGACGGCCAGCCCGGCCTCCGTTGCGACCTGGGCGATCCCGGCGCCCATCGTCCCCGCCCCCAGCACCCCGACGGTGTGGATCTCGCTCATCGGCCGCGGAACGACGGGTCGCGCTTCTCGGCGAACGCCGCGACGCCCTCAGCGTGATCCTCGGTCCGGCCGGCGAGGTCCTGCAGCGCCGCCTCGGCCTCCAGCGCGTCGGTGAGCGAGGCATCCTCGGCGAGGTTGAGGAGCCGCTTCGTCAGCCCGATCCCCCGCGTCGGACCGGAGGCAAGCCGACCCGCGAGGTCGCGGGCCGTGTCGGCCAGTCGATCGCCGGGAACGACGGCGGCCACCAGGCCCAGGCCGTGGGCTTCGGCGGCCCCCAGCTGGCGCTCCCCGCTGAGAATCTCGAAGGCCCGATGGCGACCGAGGGCCCGGACGAGGACATGGGCGAGGCCGGAATCGGGCACGAGCCCGATGCGATGGAAGGCGGGCACGAAGCGCGCGTCCTCCGAGGCGACGACGAGATCCGCCGCCAGCGCCAGGCTCACCCCGGCGCCCGCAGCCACCCCGTTGACGGCGGCAACGATCGGCACGGCCAGGGTCCGCATCGCCTGGATGAGCGGGTTGTACTCGGTGCGCAGGACTCGGCGGAAGTCGCGCTCGCCGGACCCCCCGCGCAGGTCGGCGCCCGAGCAGAAGGCGCGTCCAGCGCCGGTCATGACGACGGAGCGGATGGCCTCATCGCGACCGGCATCCTTGAGCGCGCCGAGGAGCGCTCGCCGGAGCTCGGCATTCAGCGCGTTGAGGGCCTCAGGACGGTTGAGGGTGAGGGTGAGGACGCCGCCATCGGTGGCGCGAATGAGCGTCTCGGTTGGCTCGTCAGGCACGGCGCCGATTGTAGCCGTGGCCCGGGGACGCGATCGCCCGGCGCGAGAGGCGCCGGGCGATCGTCCACGTTGTCAGCGCCTGGATCAGGTCACGCTGCGGTTGCGGCCCTGAAGCATGTTCCACAGGTACACGACGATGACCGCACCCACGATGGCGGCGATGATCGTTCCGATGGTGAGCTGGTCCATGTAGTTCTCGCCGGTCACCTGACCCGCGATGAACCCGCCGAGCATGGCGCCGACGATGCCGGCAACCAGCCCGCCGACCCAGCCATATCCCTCATTGCCGGGAACCATGCGGCTCGCGACGTAGCCGGCGATGGCGCCGACGATCAACCACGCAAGAATGCTCATGAATTCTCTCCCTCGATGCGCGCTCCGCTGACGTGCGGATCGCTGTTCACCCAGGGGCGTATGCACATCCCGTACCGGCCTGCCGGACGATCAGCGCGTGAGCGTGTAGAAGCTCCCCACGTCGCGCATGCCGGCCGCCTCGTACAGCCGATGCGCCACCGCCCGCTGGTCGCCGCTCTCGAGCGCGGCGCCGTACGCGCCGCGCCGGATCGCTTCCCCAAACGCCGCGTCCAGGAGCGCCGCACCGATGTCGCGACCGCGCGCGGACTCGGTGACGATGAGATCCGGGATCCAGGCCTGGAGGGCCCGTGCGAAGAACGGGCGCCGGAACTCGAGGCTCACGAACCCAACCGGCGTGCCCTCGAGGACCGCGAGCATGGAGGCGGTGTCGTCACGCCCAGCATGCTGAGCGTAGGTGCGCCGCAGGGCCGGCAGCTTCTCCTCCGTCGGGGCCGGGCGCCCGAGCTCGGCCAGGAGGCGCGTGGTGGCGTCGAAGTCGGCGTCGTCCTCGGCGATGCGACGAACCTCGACCCCCGCGGATGGCGCGATCCTCCGCGCGCGGACCGGCGCGATCTCGTAGTAGCGGCCCTGGTTGACGAAGCCGGCCGACTCGTACAGCCCCCGCGCCGCGATTCGCTCGTGGGCGACTTCGAGCATGACCTGGTGGCCGCCGCGCAGCCGCCACTCGGCGATCGCGGCGTCGAGCAGGCTGCGACCGATCCCCCGCCCTCGGAAGCGCTCGCGCACGAAGAGATCGCTGACCCACCCCTCGAACGTGGCGTGGTTCAGGCGCCGTCGAAGGCGATGGACGATCAGGCCCGCCACGTCCCCGTCGGCCAGCGCCAGGAACGGGGTTGCATCGACGTCCGCGACCAGCGCCTCGTACCAGGCCTGATGCGGTGCGGCATCCGCATCGGTGTCGAGGCCGTACAGCTCGCGCGTCAGGGCGAGGGCGTCGCCGAAGTCGTCACGGCCGAGGGGTCGCAGATCGACGCCCGGCGGCCGCGGCACGGCCAGGCCACCGACCGGGCGATCCGGATTGCCGAGGGTCACCGCCCGCTCCGCGCGGCGAGCCACGTCCGTCGGTCGTCGAGCCAGCCATCGAATGCCAGCCCCACGGCTTCGAGGGAAGCGACCAGCGTCGGCTCGTCGAGCACGGCGCGGATCTCGAGCCCGTCGCGACCGGAGACGTCCCCGGCCAGCGGGTGCCAGTCGGTGGGATACGCCTCGATCACCACCCGTCCGTCGGCCGCGACGAGCTGCTCGATGCGCCCTCGCCGAACGACGGCAGGAGGAGGTACAGCTCGACCGGGCTGCCGTCCGGCGCCACGGCACCGCGGGGATCCGCCACGCGTCAGCGGCCCGTGAAGTCGGGGCTGCGCTTCTCGAGGAAGGCGGCCATCCCCTCCTTCTGGTCCTCAGAGGCGAAGAGGAGGTAGAAGAGGCGGCGCTCGTGGGCGAGCGCATCGGTCAGGCTCATCTCGTACGCCGCGTTGATCGCCTCCTTGGCGAGGCGCAGCGCGAGCGGCGACTTCGTCGCGATGGTCGCGGCCAGCGCCAGCGCGTCCTCGACGCAGAGTTCGTCCTGGGCCACGCTGGCGACGAGCCCCGCGGCCTCTGCCTCGCGGGCCGTGATCGGCTCGCCGGTGAGGACCATCGCCATCGCCTTCGCCTTGCCGATGGCGCGGGTCAGGCGCTGCGTGCCGCCGGCTCCCGGGATGACGCCGATGTTGATCTCCGGCTGGCCGAAGCGGGCGCCCTCACCGGCGACGATGAGGTCGAGCGTCATGGCCAGCTCGCAGCCACCACCAAGCGCCCAGCCGTTGACCGCCGCGATCATCGGCTTCGTGATCTTCCGGATCCGGTCCCACTGGCCGATGCGATTCGTGACCAGCATGTCGATCGGGCTGGCGCCAGCCATCTCGCCGATGTCCGCGCCCGCCGCGAACGCCCGCTCGTTGCCGGTCACGACGATGGCCCGCACGCCGTCGTCGCGGTCGAGCTCCTCGAGCGTCTCGCACAAGGCGTCCATGACCGCGCCGTTGAGCGCGTTGAGCTGCTTGGGACGGTTGAGCCGGACGAGCGCCGTTCGCTGCTCGGCCTGACGCTCGACGAGGACGAGTGCGTCGTCGGTCATCCGTTCCACGCGCTGTCACCGAATATATCGATATTGATATAACGGCTGACACTGGCGGTGTTGACGCGGATCCTCACGGGACCGCTTCCCACGCGTCCGGCAGGCCGGTACCGCACAGCCCGCAGAACCGATGCGTCGCCGGGAGCCCGGCCTCGCCGCACGACGGGCAGATGCGGCCGGCGCCGCTCTCGAGCCGGCGCAGCTCGGCGAACCGCGGCGGTCGCTTCTCGTGGAAGGCGGCGACGGCCTCGCGCGTCTCGTCGGCGGTCGAGTGCACCGCCAGCCAGTCGCGGGCATGCTCGACCGTCTGTGACCAGACGAGGTCGCGCCACCAGTTCAGCTGGGTCTTCGTGTAGCGCAGCGCCTCCGGCAGCTTGCGTCGCAGCTTCTCGGCGAGCTCCGCGACCGTGGCGTCAAGCTCGGCGCGGGGCACCACCCGCGAGACGAGGCCCCACTCGAGCGCCTGAGCCGGCGGGATCGGCTCGCACAGCATGATGATCTCGCGGGCGCGCCGGTCGCCCACCATGAGCGGCAGCCACTGGGTCGCGCCGCCGGCCGGCACCGATCCGTGCTCCGGCCCGACGTGGCGGATGTACGCGTCGTCGGCGATCACCGACAGGTCGCATGCCATCTGGAGCTCGTTGCCGCCTCCGACGCAGGCGCCGTTGATGCGAGCGATCGTCGGCTTGCCGATGTGCCGCAGCCGGTCGTGCATCTCGATGAAGGCGCCCATCCAGCGCCAGTACTGGCCGGAGGTGGCGCCCATCAACGCCTGCTCGTCCAGGTCGGCGCCGGTGCAGAAGGCCCGATCGCCCGCGCCGGTGACGACGACGACGGCCACGGACTCGTCCCACGACGCCTGCTGGAAGGCCGATGCCAGCTCGGTCATGGTCGGCAGGTCGAGGGCGTTGAGCACCTGGGGTCGGGCGATCGTGACCGTCGCGACGCCGACATCGGCGTCACGCTCATAGCGGATGCGCTGGTAGCCGAGCGACGCGGGGTCCGCGGCCGTCGGCGACCCGGGCTCAGGCATCGGCTCCGTCGGGCGCAATGAACATCGTCACGCCGGCCCCGGCGAAGTTGCGCAGGTCGCGTGCGCTCTCGGCGCCCGCTTCCGACATGAGCGCCGCATCGAGGTCGGCCGATGAGTCGAACGCCATCTCGGCCATGAGGTAGAAGGGCGACGGCCGCCCCGCCACGCCGGCGGGGTTCGTCAGGCGCACGTCACGCACGTTCGGGTAGCGGGCGACGATCGGGGCGTGAACGTCGCGATAGTGGGCGTCGAACGCATCGGTGTCGTCGGGGGCGCTGTACAGCACGACCAGTCGGGGCATCGGCTACTGCTTGAAGTAGTCGGCGTTGATCTGGATGTACTTCACCTGGTCATCCGGCACGGCATCCTCGGCGAAGATCGCGGTCACGGGGCACTCCGGCTCGCAGGCGCCGCAGTCGATGCATTCCTCGGGATCGATGAAGTACATCGCGTCGTCGTCGGTGGCATGGATGCAGTCGACCGGGCAGACGTCGACGCAGCTTGCGTCCTTGACGCCGATGCACGGCTCGGTGATGACGTAGGTCATGGTCCAGCGAGTCCCTCGTGCGGCTGGCTGCGGGGCCGGGCTGAGTCTACACCGATGGCTGGCGGCGCCGGTCAGTCGACGCGGATCGTGTCGTCGCTTCGACCCGATCGACGTCCGCGGGCTGCTACGGCCCGCCGTGCCGGCGCCCCTACGCTGCGGTCGAACGGTGGAGGGAGCCCACGTTCAGAAGGAGTTCACCACATGAACGCTTCGATCAGCAACGGGCTCCGCGCCCTTGCCATCGTGATCATCGTGATCGCCGCGGCGGCCGCCGGGCTCACCGTCGGACAGCTCATGCAGGGCATCGGCGATGCCACGACCGTCGGCGACCTGGGCGTCAGGCACTCGACGGACCGTGGCGCGAACACCGCGCCGGTCCTGACCACGATCCGCTACTGGGACCTCGCCGCCCCAGCCGACGAGCCCAGTCACCCGCACCCGGGCCAGCGCAAGGCCCGATCGACGCCGACCGTCGCCGATCCAGACGCGGCCGTGAAGCGAGGCCTCACCCCTCGCTGAGCCGCCGAGCGACCAGGAGCCCCGCGATCGTTGCGGGGCTCCATGCTGCGCCGCGGGTAGCATGGGCGCGTGAAGATCACCGACATCGGCCGCCGGCCACTCATCGTCGCCGCCGTGACCCCGTTCACGGATGGCGGGCGCACCTTTGACGAGGAAGCCGTGGCGCCGTACGTCGCCTTCCTCGAGGCCAACGGTGCTGACGGGGTCTTCGCCTGCGGCACGACCGGCGAGGGGATCCTGCTCAGCACCGACGAGCGACGTCGCGTCGCCGCCGCGTATCGCTCCGCCGTGTCGGGCGTGCTGGTCGTTCACGCCGGCGCCCAGACGACCGCGGAGACTGCGGGCCTCGCCAGCCACGCGGCCGAGATCCGGGCGGACGCGGTCGCGGTCATCCCGCCGCCCTATTTCCCGCTCGATGCCGACGCGCTGACCGAGCACTTCGTTGCCGCTGCCCGCGCGTGCGCGCCGACGCCGTTCTACTGCTACGCCTTCGCGGCTCGGTCGGGGTACGCGCTGCCGATCGAGGTGATCGGCCGCATCGGCGACGCCGTCGACAACCTGGCCGGCCTCAAGGTGAGCGAGTCGAGCTTCGCGACAGTCGCGCCATACCTCGAGCTCGGCCTTCCGGTCCTCATCGGCAACGAGCCGCTCATTGCCGACGGGCTGGCGGCGGGCGCCATCGGATCGGTCTCGGGGATGGCCGCCGCCTTCCCCGATGCGGTTCGCGACGCGCTCGACCGCCCCGACGCCGAGGCGATGGCGCGCCTAACGGCGATTCGCGTGGCGATGGAGGCAAGCGGCCAGTTCATCGCATCCGCAAAGCACGCGCTCGGCCGTCGCGGCGTCCCCGTGACGACCGCCATGCGAGCCCCGCTTCGCACGCTCACGCCGGACGAGGGCGCACAGCTGGATCGCGCGCTGGCGGAGCTGACCCCGGTGACGGCCTCCTGATCGCCGACCGGCGCGCGACCCATCGGCGCCGGGACCGATGGGGGATGGCGCAGCACGTCGCCGAACGGCCCTAATCGACGCGTGAATCTCCTCCGTGCCGCGATCGCAGCCGTCGTGGTCGCCTGCCTGGTCCTGCCGATCCCCGCGGGCCGAGCCGTCGCGGGGTCCGGCTTCACGGACATCGACGGCCATCCCTTCGAGGCGCAGATCGAGTGGCTGCACGCGTCCGGCATCACCGGAGGGTGCGCGCCCAGCCGCTTCTGTCCCGACCGGCCGGTTACGCGCGAGCAGATGGCATCGTTCCTCGTCCGCGCGCTCGAGCTGCCCTCCACCAACGTCGACGCCTTCACCGACGACGAGGCGTCGCCGCATGAGAGCGACATCAACCGGCTGGCCGCGTCCGGCATCACGGGCGGCTGCGCGACCTCTCGCTTCTGCCCACGGGCGATCGTCCTCCGCGAGCAGATGGCGTCCTTCCTGGCCCGTGGCTTCGACCTGCCGCTGGGCACCATCGACTACTTCAACGACGACGACCGATCCAGCCACCAGACCAACATCCATCGGCTCGCGGCGTCCGGGATCACCGGCGGCTGTGGTGGCTCGCGCTTCTGCCCGACGGCCAGCGTCACGCGGGGGCAGATGGCCGCCTTTCTCAACCGCGCCATGACCCCGGGGCCGCTTCCCGCGGCGTGCGACCTCTTTCCGGCGACGAACGTGTGGAACCGCCGAGTCGACTCGCTGCCGGTGAAGGCTACCTCGGCGACCCTGATCGCGACGATCGGTGCCAGCGCCGACCTGCATCCCGACTTCGGGTCGTACCTCGGCTATGGGATCCCGATCAACGTGGTGGATGGCTCGACGCAGACGTCATCGGTGCAGTTCGACTACGACGACGAGTCCGACGCCGGCCCGTATCCGATCCCGCCCTCGCCGCGGATCGAGGGCGGCAGCGACCGGCATCTCCTGATGTGGGACCTCGCGGACTGCCGGCTGTACGAGCTCTTTGCGGCGCGCCGCGTCGGCTCCAGCTGGCAGGCGGGCTCCGGGGCAATCTGGGACCTGCACTCGAACGCGCTCCGACCTGACGGCTGGACCAGCGCCGATGCCGCGGGCCTGCCGATCCTGGCGGGCCTCGTGCGCTTCGACGAGGTCGCGAGCGGGGCCATCGAGCACGCGATCCGGTTCACGGCGCCCGAGACTCGCAGCTCCCATCTCTATCCGGCGCGCCACCATGCCGGCGCCGGAAGCGACGCCTCCCTTCCGCCGATGGGAACGCGGGTCCGACTGAAGGCATCGTTCGACATCGACGAGTTCAGCCCGCGGGTGCAGGTCATCCTCGTGGCGATGCAGCGCTACGGGATGATCCTGGCCGACAACGGCTCACCGTGGTACTTCACCGGGTCGTCCGACGTCCGCTGGGACGACGACGAGCTGAACGAGCTCAAGACGCTGCAGGGTTCCGACTTCGAGGTGGTCGACACCACCGGGTTCGTGAACGGCGGATAGCCGCTCGTGAGCCGTGGCCGGGGCGACGCGCGGCCCCGGCCACGGGTGGTCCGTCAGTCGTCGAGCTGACCGCGCACCGCTCCTCCCGGGAAGCGCGCGTTGTGGAGGTTCACGTAGTAGCCGGCCGGATTGGCGGCGATCTGGGCCAGCAGCACCGGGTCGGCCGTCACGCAACCCTGCGCCCGACCCTTGTCCTCGAGGACGTCGTTGAGCGCGTCGCCCGGCTGGCCGACGAGCTCGAAGAATGGGACGACGATCCCGCCGTTCCCTCCCGCTGCGCCGACGTGGATGTGCGCCCGGTTCGGCGTCCCGGTGTCCTTCACCGACACGTCGAAGCAGACGGTGCCGCCCTCGACGTCGATCGTCACCTCGGCGCGCCCCCGACCGTCAGGGTCCGCCGACGGCACCTCGTTCGTGCCAAGCAGCTCAGTCTTGAATTGCAGCCCCTCGGCGGCGGTGACGGTGGCCGCCAGGCCAACCGTGAGTAGCGTGGCGAGGGTTGCCCGAGCGATGGTGGTCCGCGTGCGTCGCATCTTCATGCGCTCCTCCTTGCGTTGAGGCGGCGCGACCGGACGCTCGGAGCCAGCGGATCGCGCGATGCGCCTGAAGGTCACTACGCGCCGGGTTACCGGCGGCGAAGGCCGTCAGGCGGTCGCCAGGTCGGCGGCGGCCTGCTGCGCGCGGAGCGACGCGAAGCCGGGCTTCACCTGCTCGTTGATGATCCGCAGCCGGCCGTCGAAGGGCCAGAAGGCGGACTTCATCGCGTTGAGCGTCAGCCACTCCATGTCGTCGAGATCGATCCCGAACGCCCTCGCCAGCGTCGCGAACTCCGAGCTGAGCGTGATGCCGCTCATGAGCCGGTTATCGGTGTTCACCGTCACCCGGAAGCGGAGCCGGCGCAGGAGATCGATGGGGTGCTCCTCGAGGGAGGGCGCGGCGCCGGTATGGACGTTCGAAGTCGGGCACATCTCGAGCGGGACGCGCGTGTCGCGCACGTACGAGGCGAGGCGTCCCAGTGACACGCGCCCGTCCGGGCGCACGGTGATGTCATCGACGATCCGGACGCCGTGCCCGAGCCGCTCCGCTCCGCACCACTGCAGCGCCTCCCAGATGCTGGGCAGGCCGAATCCCTCGCCGGCGTGGATGGTGAAGTGGAAGTTCTCGTGCGCGATGAGGTTGAAGGCATCGAGGTGGCGCGTCGGCGGGTACCCCGCCTCGGGTCCCGCGATGTCGAATCCCACGACGCCGTTGTCACGGTGGCGGACCGCCAGCTCGGCGATCTGCACCGACTTCGCGGCCTGGCGCATGGCGGTCACGATCAGCCCGACCGTGATCGGCCGTCCGGTTGACCCCTGCTGGAGCCCGTCGAGCATTGCCATCACCGCCTCGTCGAGCGTCAGCCCACCATCGGTCAGCAGCTCGGGGGCCATGCGGACCTCGGCATACACGACGCCGTCAGCCGCCAGGTCCTCCACGCATTCGGCGGCCACGCGCTCGATCGCGTCGCGAGTCTGCATCACCGCCACCGTGTGGCGGAAGCCCTCGAGGTAGAGCTCCAATGACTTGCGATCGGCGCCGCTGGTGAACCACTTCGCGAGCTCGTCCGGATCGGTGGTCGGCAGGCCGCGATAGCCAGCCTCGGCGGCGAGCTCGAGGACCGTGCCGGGCCGAAGCCCGCCGTCGAGGTGGTCGTGCAGGAGGACCTTCGGGGCGCGACGGATGACGTCGAGGTCGAGACGGCTCGGCGGCTGCTCCATCGGCCGATCTTACGCGCTGCTGGTCAGGCGTCTCTCGCGTCGCACCATGCTCGGACGACCGCCTCGAGCGCGTCCCGGTCGCGATCGATCGCCTCGTCGTCAGGAAGTCGCATGTAGCGCGCAATGTCGCCGCCGCCCTCGAGGATGGGGTGCGCTCCCGGGATGGATGCGCCGGTATGGAAGAGCAGGCTGACGAACTGCTTCGCCCGCGGCTGGAAGCTGGCCAGGTTGCCCTTGTACACGAAGGTCGGCGTGCTCCACTTGATCACCTCGCCGAGGCGAGGATCCGCGTCGAGCATGATGTCGCGGACGCGCATGACCTGGGGCTTGAGCGGGTTGTCGTAGTGCTCGAACCAGGCGTCGACCTCGGGGCTGTGCGTGGCCATCGGTCTCTTCAGCCGCCCTCGCCGACGTCGGCCGCGCTGGCGATGCCGACGCTCGATCCGGCCGTCCGTCCGGATGGCGCGGTGGCCGCGTCAGCCATCTGGAAGCGCGACGGCGGAGCGGCGGCGGCGTACGCCGCGATCGACTCCTCCGTCAGGTCATAGCCGAAGCGAATGGCCGCCAGGTTCTCCTCGACGTAGCGCCGCGGCAGCGACTCGCGGATGGCGCTCTCGTCGAACTCGATCTCGGCCAGCCGCAGCAGCCGGCCCAACGCGATCATGTTGCCGAACAGCTCCTTTCCGAAGTGCTGCGAGCCGAGCGAGGCGAACGGGATCTGCTCCTGGCCCTCAATGCCGAGGCCGAGGTCGGTCACGACCTTGCGGCCGCGGATGCGGAGATGCCCCTTGTCGGCCAGCTTGAGCATGATGTCCGCCTCCTCGACGACCGGGTTCGCGATCGGTTCGTCGTCGAAGATGAGGAACGCGTCGCTCATGCTGCCCCGCACGCTCGAGTCGTAATCCAGCAGGACGGTCACCTGCTTGCCCATGCGGGCCAGCAGGGCGCCCATGACCCCGGCAATCAGTCGCACCCCCTGACCGCCGACGCCGTCGAGGGCGATCTTCGTCGTCATTCCAGCGCGTCGGGATCGATGCCCGCCTCACGCATGGCGTCGTCGAGGGTGATCTCGCGCTGGGCGACCCTCAGCTTCAGCTCGGACGGCAGGCGCTGCATGATCGCCAGCTTGCGCTGGGCCTCGGCCCGCTTCGCCTCCTTCGGATCCGCTGGCGGGCTGACCGATGCTGGCTTCGCGTCGTCCGCCGTCTGCGGCGCGATGGGCTGCGGATCGCCGCCCGGCTGGCCACCGACGAGGTCACGGGCTTCGGCGACCGCCTCCGCCTTCTGCGCGTCGAGCTCGGGCTTCTGCTCCGACTGCGGATCGGCGCCGGTCGCCGACGGCTCGACGTCACCAGCGGGAACGGGCGCCCCCGCCGGCGCGGACGCGCCGGTGTGGAGCCATTCGGGGATCTCGAGCCCCGCCTCGGCGAGCGCCTGGGGCAGGGTGATCTCGCGGGTCGCGACGCGCACCTTCACCTCCGCCGACAGCTGGGCCATCAGCTTCGCACGCTCCTGCGACTCTGCCCGCTTGCGGGCCTTCTCGTCGTCGGTGCGCTCGACGACGGTCGTTGCCGCCTCCGGCGCCGTCGCTCCGCCGGCTCCCGGCGATGCGGTCGCCGATGCCAGCGGTCCCGGCGGCTGCTCCGGCAGCGCCTCGGGGCGCTGGACATCGTCCTCAGTCGCGTGCCCGTTGGTGGATCGATGCTCGGTGGGGTAGACGGTGCCGATCTCGAAGGCGCCGAGCTGGGTGGCGTCCTTCGGGGCGCGCTTGTACGTCTTTCGGTAGAACGTGAGCATGTCGTTCGCGTTGGCGAAGCCGATGCGACGCCCGTTGTTCTCGATGCACTGGCTGGTGACGTCGACGAAGCTGAAGCCGGGCCACTCGATGGCTTCCTTGATCACGTTGCGCATGTGGAGCTGGTGGTAGACGGTCGTCTTCGCATACAGCGCGTGCGGCGATGATCGGACGAGGCCCTGGAGGTTGATCGGCGTGTTGGGGTTGCCGCCCGGGCTGGAGAGGGTCTTCGTGCCGGTCGGGGTCGTCGGCCCGGTCTGGCCGCCGGTGAGGCCGTAGATCTCATTGTTGTTGCAGAGGATGGTCAGCGGCGCGTTGCGGCGGATGCTGTGGATGAGGTGGTTGCCGCCGATCGACGCCGTGTCGCCGTCGCCGGCCACGACGATGACGTTCATCTCCGGGCGGACCGTCTTGATGGCCTCGGCCACCGGCAGGGTCCGGCCGTGGAGGGTGTAGACCGCCTCGTGCTTGAGGTAGCCGCCCATGCGACCCGTGCAGCCGATGCCGGTGACGATGATGGTGTTGCGCTCGTCGAGCTTCATCTCGTCGAGCACCATGGCCAGCATCATCATGATCGTGCCGATCCCGCAGCCGGGGCACCAGATCGTGGGGAAGAGGTCGAGCTTGAGCCGATCCTTGTAGGTCAGCTCGGCCATCGGCGCCTCAGGCATCAGCCGACTCCCAGGCCGGCGCGCGGCTGGGGCTCCGCGGGCTCCGCCGGGATCGGTGGCTCGGACGGCCCGCCCGAGAGGACACGCTCGATCCCGTCGCGCACCGCTTCGAGCGAGATGCGCCCGCCGAGCAGGGGGACACGCTTCACCGGCCGATGCAGCGCCAGCTCGACGAGGTCCGCGTACTGGCCGTCATTCGCCTCGACCACGACCACCTCGCGGTACCGCCCGGCGATGGAAGCCAGCTCGTCGGTCAGCATCGGGAAGATGCGAATGGGGCGGAAGAGCGCGAACTCGTCGCGCAGCGGGGCGGCCACGCGCGACACGATCCCGTAGCAGATGAGCAGGACGTCGGCTTCGGTGTTCCAGCCGTGCTCGTAGCGTGCGTAGCGCGCCGCGACCTCGAGATGCCGATGCTTGGCCGCGTAGAACTGGCGCAGGTACTCGTCGGCGTCGGCGGTGGCGGGCTCGCCGGCGTTCGGTCCGTGCTCGTACATCAGCACGCCGGCGAAGAAGCGCGGCTCATCGGTGAAGTCGCCGAGCGCCGGGATCTCGCGCGCGGCCACCGGCGCATCGGTGGCGAACTCGTCCAGGTCGACGACCTCGTTCAGATGCGCCACGAAGGTGTCGGAGAGGAGAACCACCGGCGAGCGCGACTCCTCGGCCGCGTTGAAGGCGTCGACGGTGAGGCGGAAGGCCTCCTCAACGCCGTTGGGGTAAAACGCGATCGGCGTGTAGTCCCCGGTGCTCCCCCACTTCACCTGCATGATGTCGCCCTGGCCCGGCATGGTCGGCATCCCCGTCGCCGGACCGACACGCATGACGTTCACGAAGACCGACGGGACGCCGACCTTCTGGGCGTAGCCGATGGCCTCCTGCATGAGGCTGAATCCCGGACCGCTGGTGGCCGTGAAGGCCTTCGCGCCCGCCAGCGAGGCGCCGATGACGGCGTTGGCCGAGGCGATCTCGTCCTCGGCCTGGAGGAACCGGAACTCCGGATGCTCGGCGGCGTGTCCCGACGCGATGTTGAGGATCTCGGTCGACGGGCTGATCGGGTAGCCGGCGTAATAGCTCGCGCCGGCAGCCAGCGCGCCACGGAAGACGGCCTCGTTCCCCTGGCTGAGCTTGCGCGTCATCGTTCCTTGGCGGCGTGGCTCGCGACGGCGGCGGGGATCATCTCGATCGCGAGATCAGGGCAGTAGCGCTCACACAGCCCGCAGAGGATGCAGTTCTCCTCCTCGATGATCGCGTCGTTGCGCAGCACGAGCGTGTCCTTGGGGCAGATGTCGACGCAGATGTCGCAGCGCTTGCAGAAGACCGGGTTCCAGCTGATGTTGGCGTAGTCGACCCAGCGGATCCCATCGCGATGGTCGTCGGAGATGCCCGATCCGAAGCCGATAGCGGCGTCGCGGTCCGGAGTCTGCTCGTTGGCAGTCATGGGACGAGGATCATAGTCGCGCCGCGGTCAGCCGACGGCGCTGGTCTCGCCCCTCCGGTACGTGACCATGAGCGTGCGGATCGGCTTGTAGAGCGAAAAGACGATCAGCAGGACGATGCCGATGCCGACGATGACCAAGAGCGTGGCCGCGATGTACGCGGTCGTCGGCCAATCGTCGGCGACCCAGACCTGCATCACCGGGACCCATCCCTCGGCGGCGAGCTTCGGGGCATCCTCCGCGAACAGCATCGCCGCGTGCGGCTGGTTGTCACCGGCATAGGTCCGAACCATCACCTCGTCGGCCACGGACCCATTATCGCGATCTCGCGTCGCGACCTTATACTTTGGCGACCCCATGACACTCCCTCGCCGTACGTTCGCGCCCGCCGTTCTCCTGGTGACAGTGTTGGTCGCCGGCTGTGGCCCGGTCGCCGATTCGACGCCGACGCCGACTCCAACTCCGGATCCGCTCGCCGAGGCCGCCGCGCGCGACGCCTTCGCGGCCGGCGTGTGCCCGATCTTCGATGGCCTGCTGGCGCTCGACCCTCGCCTGCGTGACCTTCGTGCTGCCGGCGCCGAGGGCGAGGACCTTGGCGGGCTCGACACGGAGATCGCATCGGTCGTCGACGACCTCCTCGAGCAGCTCGACGCGCTCGAAGCCCTCCCGGACTGGGGGCCGGGGCGGGACCTCAGATTCCAGCTCATCACCGCCGTCCACGAGCAGCGTGCGCGCCTCCTGCTCGTCGCCGAGGACCTCTCCGCCGCCGATGCCGCGGAGGGGCTGGCGAACCTCCCGTTCGTCTCGAGCGAGGCGATGGACCTCGCCATGACCGACGCGGTCCAGGGCGGGCTGACCTGCGTCCCGGCCTCCTGACCCGGTTACCATCGGCGGCGATGTCGCCGCCCCGTCGACTGCCGCTCACGGCCATCGGCCTCCTGCTCGTCCTGAGCGCCTGCCTCAGCGACCAGCCCACCCCGTCGGACTCGCCGACCTCGCCGGGCACCCCCGGCCCGACCCCGACGCCGACGCCCGCGCCAACGCCGACGCCCATCCCCGAGGTCGACGTGCCCCTGGCAGTCGTGACCGGCTATATCAGCAACCGGACCTCGATCACGCTCGCGGACGTCGAGGCCGCGACGGCGACCATCCTCGTTCCCTGTGAGGTCGTCGAGTATCTCGGCGTCCGGCCGTCCGAGGGCGGCGACTGCTTCCGCGCTCCTGAGATCGCCGACCAGCTGAACACCGCGCCGCAAAACGCGCCGCTACTGGCGCTCCTTCCGCCATCGCTCGTGACGCCCGACGTCAAGGTCCTGCCCGTGGACGGGGCGGATCTCTTCGGCGGTCCCGAAGCTCGCGCGGCTGAGTATCCGCTGCATGGCCGTGCCATCGGACTCGATCCGTACGACCCGGCCGACATCCGCACCCTCATCAGCCTCGGCGACTCGTGTCCCGACCGCGGAGTCGCCTTCGCGGCGCTGACCGAGGGTCGGGGCTGGGACTGGGTGTTCGGCGGCGGCACGGCGCAGTACACCGCCGTCTATCCGAACCCCGTGCCGCCCGGATTCGTCGGCAACGGGTTCAACATCGTCGACGCCGTCCCGACGGGCAATGAGGGCGCCGTTGCGGAACTCGTCAGCGGAGCCGACGTGACGCTCGACGACTTCGAATGCCCGGTGGTGGCGAACTTCACCGTCAACGACGGGGTCGTGTTCAGCATCGATCCGGCCGTCCTGCCACGACTGCGTGACACGTACGGCGTCGACGTTGCGACCCTCGCCGCTAACCACCTCTTCGATCGCGGGACACCCGGCTTCCTCGAGACTCTCCAGCAGTTCAGCGAGGCCGGAATCAGGACCACCGGCGCGGGCGCCGACCTCGAGGCAGCCCTGGAGCCGGCGTTCGTGGAGGTCGGTGGCCTGACGTTCGGGTTCGTCGCCTTCAACGAGATCCCCGGATCCCTGGAGGCGGGGGCTGGCCAGCCGGGCGTGCTGTGGCTGCGGGACGCCAACGTGACCGAGGCCGTGTCACGTGCGCGCGCCGGTGCCGACCTCGTGTTCTGCGTGCCGCAGTGGTGGGGCGGTGCCGAGTACCACGCCCAGTTCCTTGGCGACATGCGACGCCAGCAGCAGGTCTTCCTCGACGCCGGCTGCGACCACATCATCGGCCACGGAACTCACTGGTCCGGCCCGATCGAGATCGGTCCGCGGGAGGACGGCGGCTACACGGTGACCATGGTCAGTCACGGCAACTTCCTGTTCGGCCAGGAATGGAGCCAGCAGACGCAGGAGGGGGTCATCCTGGAGCTGGCCTTCCGAGGGACCTCGCTGGCGCAGGCCCGGATGCACCCCTACATCATGCTGGAGCAGGCCCAGACCAACCTGACCGATCCGGAGACCGATGGCCTCTACGTCCTCAACCGCATCTACGAGGCGTCCGGCCTCTGCTGCGGAGCGGCACCTTGACCGGCATTTCGACCGGCATTAGGCTCCGTCCATGACCGTCCGCCTGGCTCCTGCGCCGCGCCTCATCCGCCTCTTCCCGGCACGCTTCATCGCGCGCGCAACCGGCGCCAACCTGCGCACGGCCGAACGCTGGCGCACCGGCCAGGCACCGCAGCCGCGGTATCGCACCCGCATCGGCGAGCTGCAGGCGATCCTCGACCTCCTCGGCCACGGCGCATCCGATGAGGCCAAGCGCGACTGGCTGGAGGCACCCAACCCCCATCTGCGCTTCACGCGGCCGGTCGATCGCCTGGCGGAAGGTGACTTCGACGCGGTGCGCGCCGCCGCCGAGTCGTACGTCGTTGGGGACTACATCTGAACCCGGTCACCCGCTTCAGCGGCCGGGTCCATCGGCAGACGGGGCTGGACCTCCCGGCCTTCCCACCCGACCGGCCGGCGCCGACGGAGGGCCGCTACCACCGTCCGGGTGAGCCGTGGCCGCTGTACGCCTCGCTCGAGCCCGCCACCGCGTGGGCGGAGTGGCAGGTGGCGAGCGGCGGTTCGATCGAGCCCGACGCGGAGCGCCGACGACTGTGGACCATCCAGGTGCGCGATCTGCCCGTCCTCGACCTGCGTCGGTCGGAGGTCGCCGCGGAGCTCGGGATCAGCCTCGCCGCGCTGACCGGAGCGCGCTCGCGGGCGCACGCCCTCGGCTCACGCGCGCGCAGCCTCGGCGCGATGGGGATGGTCGTGCCCTCCGCGGCGCACGATGGGGCGTGGAACCTCGTCGTCTTCCCATCCGGATTCGGCCGACTACGGGCCACGGGGTCGCGGGCGACGCATCCGCGACCACCCCGCTGAGCCTCACGCCTTGAGCCGGAGCCGGATCTCGTCGCGGTAGTCGCCGAAGAAGCGGCCGATGATCGGCAGCTCGAAGCGACGCATGATCGCCTCGCGCGGCTCGCGCTCCAGCAGGAACTCGAAGGAGGCCCGCACGACCTCCTCGGGCGGCACGCCCGGAGCCAGGTCGTCGAGGGTGGCGTAGTCGACGCTCACCTCGTGCTCGGTCGCGCCGGCGTCGTCGCCGATCGCGACGCGGCAGTGCCAGCCGTCTTCGGCCGGGTCGCATGCCACGCCGACCGCGTGATCGCTCATTCGGGCTCGAGCACCCCGCGCTCCGGGATTGGCTTGGCCTCGACGGCCTCGCGCGGCCGCCCGGAGACCATCGCGATGACCGCACCGATGATGAGGACCGCGGCGATCACGGAGCGCGGCGTGATCGGTTCGGAGAGGATCAACGCGCCGAGGGCGACGGCGACAATCGGGTTGACGTACGCGTACGTCCCCACGGTCGTGACGGGCACGTTGGCGAGCAGCCAGGTGTACGCGGTGAGGACCACGATCGATCCGAAGATGACCAGGTACGCGAACGCGACGATCGAGCTGGTCGAGAAGGTCGAGACATCGGTTCGGCCGACCTCGCCGAGGAGCGCGCCGGCCACGACAAGCGCTGCCCCACCGGCGAGCATCTCCATGCCGGTGGCCAGCACGCCTGACTTCGGTAGTGTCGCGCGGCTGGCGTAGGTCGAACCCGCCGCCCAGGCCAGCCCGGCCAGGATGACGAGCCCGACGCCGAGCGGGTCGAGCCCGTCGATCCCCTCCACCGGCACGAGCAGCACGGCCACCCCGACGATCCCCGCGACGAGCCCGCCGATGACGAGGCCCGATGGGCGTCGCCGGGTGAGCACGGCATCGAAGAGGGCGAGCCAGATCGGCTCGACAGCGACGATCACCGCGGCGATGCCGGAGGGGATCGAGAGCTCGGCGAGCACGACACCGCCGTTGCCGACGAGGAGGAGGAGCGCCCCGATGATCAGGGCCGAGCGCCAGTGCGCCGCAGTCGGGCGCTCGACGGCGGTCGCACCCGAGCGAAATCGTGCCAGGACGACAAAGGCGACCAGCAGGATGAGACCGGCAATGCCGTACCGGACGCCTGCCGAGAGCAGCGGCGGCAGCGTCTCGATCGTCACGGCGATGGCAAGGTAGGTCGATCCCCACACGACGTAGACGATGAGCAAGGCAACGACGACGGCCACGGTCGATGGCCGGCTCGCCGCACGGGGGGAGACCATCATCCGCCGACCCGCACCATCGGTGCCATCCGTCGGCCCGTCACCGGATCACTCTGGCTCGAGCGCGGCGCGCTCCGGGATCGGTCTCGATGTCGGTGCCTCGCGCGGTCGACCGGAGACCATGGCCACGACCGCGCCGATGATGATCACCGCGGCGATCACGGTGCGCGGCGTGATCGGCTCGGACAGGAAGAGGGCGCCGAGCGCGACCGCCACGATGGGGTTGACGTAGGCGTACGTCCCGACGGTCGTGACCGGCACGTTGGCCAGCAGCCATGTGTACGCAGTGAACGCGACGATCGACCCGAACACGACGAGGTACACGATCGCCACGATCGAGCTGGTCGAGAAGGACGAGACGTCCGTCCGGCCGATCTCCCCCAGGAGCGCCCCGCCGATGACGAGGGCCATGCCGCCGGCGAGCATCTCCATGCCGGTCGCCAGCAACCCGGAGCGGGGCAGGGCGGCGCGGCTGGCGTAGACCGAACCGGCGGCCCACGACAGGCCCGACAGCACCACGAGCCCGACGCCGATCGGATCGAGCCCCTCGATGCCCTCGACCGGCACGAGCAGCACCGCGACGCCGACGATGCCCGCAACGAGCCCGCCGATGACGAGGCCGGACGGCCGCCGCCGCGTCAGCGCGGCGTCGAAGACGGCCAGCCAGATCGGCACCATCGCGATGATCACGGCGGCGATCCCGGACGGGATCCTGAGCTCGGCCAGCACGACGCCCCCGTTGCCGCCGAGGAGGAGCAGCGTCCCGACGATCGCGGCGGACCGCCACTGCGCCCCGGTCGGACGCTCGACGCTGGTGCTGGCTGGACGCAGGCGTGCGAAGGCCACCATTCCGGCCAGCATGATCAGTCCCGCGCTGCCGTATCGGACGCCGGCCGACAGCAGCGGCGGCATGGTCTCGATCATCACGGCGATGCCGAGGTAGGTCGATCCCCACACCACGTACACGATCAGCAGGGCAGCGACGACGGCAGCGGTCGACGGCGTTCGCCGCCCGGGGGAGGTCATCACGGCATTGTGCCGGTCATCTCCGGGCGGTGCACAATCAGCCCCGATGTCGATCGGCGCGGGCGCCAATCGTCGTCATCGGTGCACACCATCACCGCCACTGAGGACACCACCGATGAAGTACATGATGTTGATCGCCGGCAGCGAGGAGGCCTGGGCGGGTCGGACCGCGGAGGAGACCCGGGCCCTCTACGCGCGGATCGGCGCCTGGTGGGACGAGCAGGCCCAGGCCGGCAGGATCGTCGACGGCCACGAGCTGCAGCCGACCGCCACGGCCACCACCGTGCGCATCGGGAACGACGGCAGCGCCACGGTGACTGATGGGCCGTTCGCCGAGGGCAAGGAGATGGTCGGGGGTACGGCATCCTCGACGTCGCCGACCTCGACGAGGCACTGGCCGTGGCGTCAACCTGGCCGGCGCCCGATGCGCTCGAGATCCGCCCGATCGTGGTTCGTGACTGACCGAGCCTCCGTTGACGCGCGGCTGACCGAGGTCCTGCGCGACGAGCGCGGACGGCTCATCGCCGCGCTGGTCCGCATCCTCGGCGACTGGGACCTGGCCGAGGAGCTCGTCCAGGACGCCGCGATCGCCGCGCTCGAGCACTGGGGGGTCGATGGCATCCCGCGCAACCCCGGCGCGTGGCTCATGACGGCCGCACGCCGCAAGGCGGTCGACCGCCTGCGCCGCCAGGCGCGATATCGGGAGCGGATGCAGGCGCTGACCCGGGAGGCATCGGAGATGAACGAGCCCATCGCGACGGGAGGGCCGATGGCGGCGGACGACCGGCTGCGGCTGCTCTTCACGTGCTGCCACCCCGCCCTCAGTCGCGAAGCGCAGGTCGCGCTCACGCTACGGACGATCGGCGGGCTCGAGACCGGGGCGGTCGCCCGCGCCTTCCTCGTGCCGGAGGCGACGATCGCGCAGCGCCTGGTGCGTGCGAAGCGGAAGATCCGCGACGCGGCGATCCCGTACCGCGTTCCCGAGGCGGCCGAGCTTCCCGCCCGCCTGGGCGAGGTGCTCAGCGTCCTCTACCTCATCTTCAACGAGGGCTACCTCGCCACGAGCGGCGAGAGCGCCGAGCGCCGTGACCTGGCTCGTGACGCCGAGTGGCTCACCTCCCTCGTCGCGCGCCTCATGCCCGACGAGCCCGAGGTCGTCGGCCTGCTGGCGCTCATGCGCCTCCACCTTGCGCGCGTCGACGCGCGGTTCGCGGCGGATGGGAGCCTCGTGCTCCTGCCCGACCAGGATCGCGGCCGGTGGGACCGGGGGCGATCAGGGGCGCCGTGGCCCTCCTGCGCGGCGCGGAGCGCGGCGGTCGTCCAGGCAGCTACCAGCTCCAGGCCGCCATCCTGGCCGCCCACGCGCTGGCTCCCTCGTGGCCGGCGACGCCGTGGCCGGCGATCGTCGCCCTCTACGACTCCCTCATGCGGCTCGAGCCGACGCCGGTCGTGGCCCTCAACCGCGCGCTGGCGGTCGCCGAGCGCGACGGACCGTCCGATGGGCTCGCGGCGCTGGAGCCACTCGGCGAGCGACTCGGCTCGCTATCACCTGTTCCATGCCGCGCGCGCGGAGCTGCTCCGGCGACTCGATCGCTCGGAGGAGGCCCTGGAGGCGAATCGACGGGCGCTGGCGCTGACTGACAACCCGGCGGAGCGCCGGTTGCTGGAGGAGCGGATCGGCGTTCAGTCGGGCAGCTGACGCTCGTCCGGGCCGACATAGCGAACGTCCGGCCGGATGAGGACGTTGGCGACCGCCTGCTCCAGGCAGTGGGCCGTCCAGCCCGCATGGCGCGCCAGCGCGAAGGTGGCCGGAAAGAGGTCCGGCGGCAGGCCAACGCCCTGGAGGACCGCCGCGGCGTAGTACTCCACGTTCGTCTTGATCGGATAGTCGGGCTTGTACTCGGCCAGGACGCGCAGGGCGATCTCCTCGACCGCGACGGCCGTGTCGAGCCAGTCGGCCATGCCGGCCATGCCCTCGGCCACGGCGCGCAGGGCCGCGGCCCGGGGGTCGTAGGCCCGGTAGACCCGGTGCCCGAAGCCCATGAGCCGCTCGCCCCGGGCGAGTGTGTCGCGGATCCAGGCTTCCGCCTGGTCGGGCGAGCCGATCCGATGAAGCTGGTCGACCACCTCGGACGGGGCGCCGCCATGCCACGGGCCCTTGAGCGCGCCGATGGCCCCGGCCACCGCCGATGCGATGTCGGAGTGCGTGCTGATGATGACGCGCGCCGCGAAGGTGCTGGCATTGAAGCCATGCTCGGCGCCGACCACGAAGTACGCATCGAGCGCGCGAGATGACGCGTCATCCGGCCGCTCACCGCGCAGCTGGTACAGGAACCCGGCCGCGAGCCCGAGCGAGGGATCGGGGTCGACCGGCTCGAGCCCCTCTCGCAGGCGCGCGAAGGCGGCCAGCGAGGATGGAGCGGCCGCCGTGATGGCCCGCGCCTGATCGATCGTCGGCGGCCAGACCGTTCCGGTTGCCGCCCCCCAGGCTGAGACCGCGGTGCGCAGGGCGTCCATGGGGTTGGCGTCGCGAGGGACCCGACGCAACGACCTCGATCACCGTCGGCGGCAGCTCGGCGCAGGCAAGGCGTGCGTCGGCACCCACTCGCCGGTCCACAGCAGCTCGGCCACCTGTGCGTAGCTGCCGCGCTCGACGAGCTCGCCGATCGGATAGCCACGATACTGGAGGCGGCCCTGCTCGCCGTCGATCATGGCGAGTGCGGTCTCGCCGGCGAGCACGCCCTTGAGCCCCGGAGCGTAGGCGCGGTCTCGGCTGTCCTCCATGGCGGACGGAGTCTAGGCCAGCCGGCGTAACGGCGCGCTGGGCCCGCGCGTCTTCTGCCCAGTCATCACGACCTCAAGGAGTCATCGACTCATGCGCACCCTTCCGCGCCTCCTCCTGCTCGGCGTCCTCGGCGCCATCCTGGCCGGCTGCTTCGGCGGGGGCTCCAGCCCGAGCCCAAGCCCGAGCACATCGGCGTCACCGCCCGGCTCAGCTGCGCCTTCTGAGGCGCCATCGGCCGCGCCGCCCGCCAGTGACGAGCCGTCGGCGACGGCCGCGCCGGACCCGACCGACGACCTCGGCGCGTTCACCTGCGACCTGCCGATCCACGTCGACGCCACGACCGCGCGCGCCAACATCACCGACATCCGGGTGGGGACGCATGACGGCTACGACCGCGTCGTCTTCGAGTTCATCGACGGACTGCCCGAGGTCTCGCTCGAACGCGCCACGCCACCCTTCACGCACGACGCGTCGGGTGAGCCCATCACCGTCGACGGCTCCAGCTTCCTGCGGATCATCATGCGCGGCGGCACGCGCCAGATGGAGGACGGCACGAGCAGCTACGACGGGCCGACCGAGTTCAACCCCGGCTTCCCCAGCCTCGTCCACGTCATCCTCGGCGGTGATTTCGAGGCGCAGAGCACCTACTACCTCGGCCTCACCGCTGAGTCGTGCGTTCGGGTCCTGACGCTCACCGATGGTGGCGCCCCGCGCCTCGTCATCGACATCGAGCAGTAGGACCCCGCACGTGACAACGGACGCGGCCGTCGACACGCTCCCCTCCAGGACGATCGACGCGCCGCGTCCGGCCATTCGCAACGCGGCGCTTGTCGTCGCGACCGCCGGAGGGCTCGGCCTCCTCGGCCAACTGCTGTTCTTCGAGGTCGGATTCGGGATCAACATCCCGATCGCCCTGACGCTCCTCCTCATCGCCGGCTGGCTGCTCCGCCATCGAGGTCGACCGCCGGCCCCGCTCGACGCCTGGCTCGCTCCGGCCGCCATCGCGTTCGCGGCGTTCGTCGCGATCCGAGCGGACCCCGTCATCCAGTTCCTCGACGTCATCACCGCGCTCGCGCTGGGCGGTGCGGCGCTGGCCAGCTTCGCCGGCCGTCGCGTCGTCAGCCGATCGCTCGGCAGCGTCGTCTCACTGGGCGTCGGTGCGGTCGCCTGGCTCGTCACGGGAGCCGCTCCGGCCCTGGCTGATGCTCGCCGAGAGGCGACGAGCCGACCCTCGACAACACGTCCGGACATGCCGGCCATGCCGATCCTGCGCGGGCTCATCGTGGCCATCCCGCTGCTGCTCATCTTCATCGCGCTCTTCGCATCGGCCGATGCGGTCTTCGCCGAGCTCCTCGACGACCTCGTCGGCTGGGATCTGGACGTGGGCGACGGCCTCGGCCGCCTCGTGCTGGCGAGCGTCATCGCGTGGCTCGCCGCCGGCGGCCTCGCGTTCGCCGCCGTCCGGCCACATCCGGACCCCGCGCCATCGGCCGACGACCGGAGCGGCTGGCGGCCCGGCACGACGGAGCTGGTGACCGTCCTCGTCGCGGTGTGCCTCGTCTTCGTCGCCTTCGTTGCGCTGCAGGCCGCCTACCTGTTCGGCGGCCTCGACACGCTCGAGGCGACCGGGCTGACGTACGCCGAGTACGCCCGTCGCGGATTCTTCGAGCTCGTGGCCGTCGCCGTCCTGGCGGGGGGACTCGTCATCGGTGCCGAGCGCATCGCGCGGGAGCGGACGGGGCTCCTGGTGGGGATGGGGATCGCGCTCTCGGTGCTCACGGCCGTTGTGCTCGCCTCAGCCTTCCTGCGGCTGCGGCTCTACCAGGACGCGTACGGCTGGACGGAGCTCCGACTCTACGTCCTCGCCACCATCGTGCTGCTCGGCATCGCGCTCGCCGGCCTGGTGGCGACCCTGCTCGCCGATCGCGTGCGGTGGATGGGCCACCTCCTCATCGTTTCGGGGCTGGCGATCGGCATGGTCCTCAACGTCATCGGGCCCGTGCGCTTCATCACCGAGCAGAACGTCGCGCGAGCCCTCGATCCCTCGCTCGTGCCGGAGCACGGCAGCAGCGGCCTCGACGTGGGGTACGCGTACGGACTGGGCATTGACGCGATTCCGGCCCTGGTCAGGGCGTTGCCCGCGCTGCGCGGCGACGAGGAGCGGTCCCTCCGCTTCGCGCTGGAAGAGGCGTACCGCACGCTGCGAACCGATCCCGGCCTCAGCGCCTGGCAGGCGTGGAACGCCGGGAACGCGTCCGCCCTCGACGCGCTGGCGGCTGCGCGGGCATCCGGAGACCTGCCCTAGACGACCTGGGCCCCGTCCTGGTAGACGGCCGAGATTCGCTCGCTGAGGGTGGCGACGTCGAGCGGGTCGCCGTCGACGACGACGAGGTCGGCGCGCTTGCCGGGCTCGAGCGTCCCGAGCTCGCCGACGAGGCCCATCAGCTCAGCTGCGGACCGGGTCGTGGCCACGATCGCCTGCATCGGCGTCATGCCGCCCTCCACCATGAGGGCGAGCTCTCGCAGGTTGCCGCCGTGCGGCGTCACGCCCGAATCGGTGCCCATCGCGACCCTCACGCCCGCCTCGACCGCCGCGGCGAAGGATGCGCGATGGATCTCCACCACCTCCCGAGCCTTCGCGATGGACTGGGCAGGGATGGCGGCGCCGGCCTCGGCCGCGTCGATCACCCCGAGCGGGGCCATGAGGGTCGGCACCAGCCACGTCCCCCTGGCCAGCATCATCTCGATCGCCTCGTCGTCGAGATAGATGCCGTGGTCGATCGAGCGAATGCCGGCGCGGATGGCGTTCTTGATGCCCGGGGTCGCCTGCGCGTGGGACATGACGAAGATGCCGGCCGCGGTCGCCTCCTCGACGAGGACGTCGAGCTCCTCGGGCCGGAGGTGCGCGTGCGTCGGCTTGTCGCGCGGCGACAGCACGCCGCCCGAGACGGCGACCTTGATCACGTCGGCGCCCATCCGCACGAGCTGCCGGACCGTGCGTCGCATCTCCTCGGGCCCGTCGACGAGGGTCTCGGGCACGCCGGGGTGGCGCGGAAAGAAGTGCACCTCCCCACCCGACGCCACCCACGGATCGCCGTGGCCGCCGGTCTGGCTGATCATGCTCAGGCTGATCTGCATCCGCGGTCCGGGAATCAGGCCGTCATCGACCGCCTGCTTGATGCCGAGGTCGGCGCCGCCGGCGTCGCGAACCGTCGTGATGCCGATGCGGAGCGTCGACGCGAGGTTCTCCATCGCCTGGAAGTAGCGGTAGCCGAACGGCGTATGCAGGTTGCGCGTCTCGTCGATTGTGCTGACCACGACGTGGGTATGGCAGTCGAAGAGCCCGGGCAGGATGGCCTTGCCGTCGAGATCGACGCGCTCGTCACCGTCGAGCCCCGACCCGATCTCCACGATCCTGCCGTCCTCGACCACGAGGTCAGCTGCGGCCGGATCGGCGCCGGTGCCGTCGACGACGGTCGCGCCGGTGTACAGGGTGCGTGTCATGCGCGCGAGGCTACCACCAGGGAGGGAGCGGCTAGGATCGGTCCGACATGAGCGAACCGCCCCCGGCCTACGTCTCGGTCGACGTCGAGGCCGCCGGACCCACCCCGCGGCGCCACGCCCTGCTCGCGATCGGCGCCTGCCTCGTCGCGGATCCGGAGCGCGGGTTCTATGCCGAGCTCCATCCCGGTGCGACCGAGGCCGACCCCGAGGCGATGGCGGTCCACGGCCTCTCGCTCGAGGCCCTCGCCCGCGATGGTGAGGAGCCCGCCGCCGCAATGCGGCGGCTCGAGGCGTGGCTCACCGCCGAGCTCGACGGCCGCGCCCCGATCTTCGTCGGCCACAACGCGGCCTTCGACTGGATGTTCGTCGCCGATGCCTTCGAGCGCCACGTCGGCCACAATCCCTTCGGACATGCGCCCCTCGACATGAAGGCCTACTTCGCCGGACTCACCGGCGCGGGGTGGGGCGAGACGGGCCTCGCGCGGGTCGCCGATCGGTACGCCGAGGACGGTGCGCTGCCGCATCATGCACTGGAGGACGCGCGGATCCAGGCGAAGCTCTTCGCCGCCATGCTGCGCGAGTCGGAGGACGCGAGATGACGACCCCATCGACGCCGAGTGACGAGCTGGCTCGCATCGTCGAGGCCGCGGGACGCCTCGGCATCGAGCTCGACGAGGGCGAGGCCCTGCGCTGGCTGACCGCGATCGCCGCCGAGCCGATCGGTGACCAGGTGGTGCTCGACATCGGCGCCGGCGTCTACGGCCACCGCGTCAGCATGCTCGACTTCTCCACGGCTGATCTCGACCGCTTCCGCCGCATCGGCCAGCTCGTCGGCTTCGCCGACGGGCCGGGCGTGGAGACGGCGCTGGCGCTGTCCGGCTCGGCCGCGCAGTCGAAGGTGCAGACGCATCCCGGCGACTGCGACTTCTTCGAGCGGGTCAACATCCACGCGGCGACCCGCGATGACGCCTGCCGCATCCTGGCCGAGCTCATGCGCGAGAAGGCCCTCGGCATGGAGCGTGGCGACGGGTACCGGCTGATCGAAGTGAAGTTCGGCTCGGCTCCGATCGCCTTCGAGCTCGGGGGCCGACCCCAGCCGGCCGGGAGCGCCCTCACCTGGCGGCCGGCGGAGATCGCCGCGGGCGAGCTGAACGGGACGAGCGCCGAGGGCAAGCCCGCCCGGATCACATGGGACGAGGCCGCGGTCGAGCCGGGCTGGTGCAAGCTCGACTGGGTCGTCGCCGACCCGAAGCTCGGCACGCTGGTGAACGCCAGCAACATGCTCGACGCAACCTGGGAGGCGCCCGACGGGTCGATCGCGCCGCTCGACGGACACCTCGACGGCTACTTCCAGGAGGTCTACCTGGAGGCCGACTCGATCCCGATCTTCTCGAAGGTCGTCAAGCACGCCAGCGCGGACTCCCTCGACGCCTACGTTGCCCAGCTCGAGCACGAGGTCGCGAAGTACGTCACCACCGACCCGAACTACGGGAAGGCGGCGAAGCGGATGTACAACGTCTTCCGCCTGACCGCCCGCTACGAGGAGGCGGCCTACATCCGCGAGCTCTTCGACGAGCCGGCCGCGATGCTCTACCAGGTCTGGGCGCTGCTCCGGACCCTCGACGACGCGCTCTCGGCCAGCGAGCCCACCACGCTCGGCGACGCGCGGGCGCATGCCGACACCCTCGTGGCGGCGGTCATGTCGGCCCTGGACGGCCCCGAGGAGGCCGAGATCGTGTCCTCGATCGTCGAGCTGCGGGCGCACCTCGACGACGCCGAGGCCGACGCCATCGTCTCTCCCGGCCTCGAGGCGGCCCGCGGTCGCGTCATCAACCTCGTCAACAGCTTCTTCCACGACCGACTGGTCGGCATCCCGCAGATCAAGTCGTATCTCGACGGACTGAGCTCCCCGGAGCCGTCCGCCACCCACTGACCGCAGGAGGACTCATGGCCGATCGACCCACGCCGCCGTCTGGCGCGCTGGACACCTCGAAGACCTACACCGCCACGTTCAAGACGGAGCGGGGCGATATCACCGTCGACCTCTTCGCCGACCGCGTGCCACTGACCGTCGAGAACTTCGTCGGCCTCGCCCGCGCAGGCTTCTACGACGGCACGACCTTCCACCGCGTGATCCCCGGCTTCATGGCCCAGGGCGGCGACCCGACCGGGACCGGCACCGGAGGGCCGGGCTACCAGTTCGGCGATGAGTTCCACCCGTCGCTTCGCCACGACAGCGCCGGGATCCTGTCGATGGCGAATGCCGGACCGGGGACGAACGGCAGCCAGTTCTTCCTCACCTACGGCCCGACGCCGCACCTCGACAACAAGCACAGCGTCTTCGGCAAGGTGCGCGACGGCATGGACGTGCTGCGGTCGATCCGCGAGCGCGACCCAGGACGTGATCGGGAGTCCGGCGACCGGATCGAGACGATCGAGATCAGCGAGTCCTAGGCCGCCTGCGCGGCCCCGTACAGCAGGCTGAAGGTGGTCGCCGGATCGGGCGCGAAGTCCATCCGGGTGTTGCAGGCGCCGCACACGAGGTCGTCATCCGTCTCGTCGATCGAGAAGACGACCTCGTCGCCGCACGAAGCGCAGTCGAGCAGAATGTTCATGCGCCGGATCCTGAGCGTCGGGCGTGACATCTCTCGTGTCGCGATGTGGCCTGATCCATTCGCTGAGGGCCATGCCGAGTACTTGCGTCATTGCGCAAGCAGTGAGATCATTGGCGGGGATGGAAGTCATCCCGACCACGGACGAAACCCGCGGACGCGCTGCCTCGATCGCGCGAGCGCTCGCGGATCCGAAGCGCCTCTGCGTGCTCGAACGGCTCGCCGAGGGCGAGCAGAGCGTCAGCGAGCTGTCGCGCGAGGTCGGGTGCCAGGTGCCGAACATGAGCCAGCACCTGAGCGTCCTCCGATCGGCCGGCCTCGTCCAGAGCCGTCGCGAGGGGAGCACCGTCTTCTATCGGCTCACCGACGACCGCGTCATCGACGCGTACCGACTGCTGCAACTGGTTGCCGGCTGAAGCGCCGGAACAGCGAAAGGAACCCGAATGTCATCCAACGTTCCCGAAGTCACCGATGCGACTTTCGAGGCCGATGTCCTCCATAGCGACAAGCCGGTCGTCGTCGACTTCTGGGCCGAGTGGTGCGGACCGTGCCGCATGGTCGCGCCAGAGATCGAGAAGCTGGCGGCCAAGTACGCCGGCGTGGTCGAGGTCCGCAAGCTCGACGTCGACGCGAACCCCGAGACCGCGATGCACTACGGGATCATGAGCATCCCCACCGTCGCGCTCTTCGCGCCGGGGCAGCCCCCGAAGGCGGCGGTCGGGTTCCGCCCGGCCGAGGCGCTCGAGGAGGCATTCGGCCTGCCCGGCTTTGCCGGAGGCAACGGCACCAGCGCCTAGGTCCGTGGTGGCGTGACGTCACGCGGGTAGCACCGTGAGCCGTGCGGCGGTCGCCATTCCACCCCGAGGAGCAGCCGCCGACTGAGCCCTCGCCGGCACCCGCGGGTGCTCCGGCATACTGTGCGGCCGATGCAACGCTCGATCGCCGCCGTCCTGTTCGGGACCTTCACGCTCCGCTTCAGCACCGGCCTGACGGGGGCGATGCTGCTCTACTACCTCGCCCAGCTCCCCGACTTCGGCGGCCCCACGGTGAGCGGCTCGGTGGCGGGGATCATGACGGCCGCCTACTTCGCCGCCGAGCTCGTCCTCTCCCCCGCCTTCGGCATCCTCTCGGACCGCGCCGGCGCGCACCGCATCATGCAGGTGGGGCCGGTCCTCGGCGCCGTCGCGGTGCTGATCACGGCCGCGACGACCGACCTGTGGCTGCTCGGGGGCACGCGCTGGCTGGAGGGCATGGCCGCCGCAGCCAGCATTCCGTCCATCCTCGGATACATCGCCATCGTCACGTCGCACGACGAGGGGCTGCGCGGCCAGTCGGTGGCGCGCTTCGAGGCGGCGACCATCGCCGGGCTCGGGATCGGAGCGGTGGCGGCGGGCCCGCTGTTCGACGTCCTCGGCCGCGGCGCCTTCGTGGTCAACGCCGGCGTCTACGCCATCTCCTTCGCGATCTACCGCTACGGCGTGAAGCCGGTCGAGACGGATCCCGCCGCGATCGAGATCGCCGCGGAGCACGCCGAGAGCTCGGGCGAGCTGCGGCCGGGCAGCTGGGATCCGGGGCGCTACGTTGGCCTGCTGGCGTCGAGCGGGGTGTGGCTGCTGGCCCCGACCTGGATCGCGCTCAACGCCATCATCGGCGCCTGGTCGACGCAGAGCGTCTTCCAGCTCGTGCGCGACAACCCGGACTCGAGCTTCGCCGACCAGCTGCTCATGGGCGGCTTCGAGCCGACGCAGGTGAGTGCCGGCCTGGCGGTGGCCCTCGTCGTCTTCTTCGCCGGCCTCTTCTTCTGGGGTGGGCTGTTCCGGCGCTATCGGCGCACGTCGATCATCGGCATCGGCATCGTCGGCGGCCTGATCATGGTGGGCGCCGTCTTCGGCGTGAACCACTCCGGGGACTGGCCGCTCGCGGCGCGGGTGGGGCTGGTGCTGGTGGCCATGGGGGGCCTCTTCGTGCTTGCCGGCGCTACGCCCGCCGCGCTGGGCATGCTGGCCGACATCAGCGAGACCCATCCCTCCGACCGCGGCGCGATCATGGGCCTCTACTCGGTCTTCCTGGGGCTCGGCCAGATCATCGGCAGCGTGGCCAGCGGGTCGGCCGCCGACTGGCTCGGGATCGACGGCCTCCTGGCCGTCTCGCTGGCCCTGCTTGTCGTCGCGATCCTGCCGGTCCGCTGGCTGCGCGACTCGGAGCACCTCGTTGGCGCCCCGGCCATCGCGGCACCGGCGACTCCGCCGCTGCCCGACGGATAGAATCGGCGACCCATGCGCCTCCGCCAGCTCTTCTTCGCCACCTTGCGCGACGACCCGGCCGACGCCGAGATGGCGTCGCATCGGCTGCTGGTGCGCGCCGGTTACGTTCGCCAGCTGGGATCCGGCATCTACTCCCTCCTGCCGCTGGGGTTCCGCGTCCAGCAGCGCATCGAGCAGGTCATCCGCGAGGAGATCGACGCGATCGGCGGCCAGGAGCTCGAGATGCCGGTGGTCCACCCGGCCGACCTCTGGAAGGAGTCAGGGCGCTACGCGAAGATCGGGCCCGAGCTGGTCCGCTTCAAGGACCGATCCGGGCGCGACCACGTCCTGGCCATGACCCACGAAGAGGTCGTCGCGAGCCTGGTTCGCGACCTCATCAGCAGCTACCGACAGCTTCCGAAGATCGTGTACCACTTCCAGACGAAATTCCGCGATGAGCCGCGCGCCCGTGGTGGACTCATCCGCGTGCGCGAGTTCGTCATGAAGGACTCGTACTCGGTGGACGCCGATGACGCCGGGCTTGATCGCAGCTACCAGCTCCATCACGACGCGTACGAGCGGATCTTCGCGCGCCTGGGGCTCGAGACCGTGGCGGTCGGGTCGGACGTCGGGATCATGGGCGGCAGCGGCGCACACGAGTTCATGGTCCTCAATCCACACGGCGAGGACACGCTCGTGCTGTGCGACGGCTGCGGCTATGCGGCCAACCAGCAGATCGCCATGACCGCGGTCGCCCCGCCCGAGGCCGAG
Organism: uncultured Chloroflexia bacterium; assembly: GCA_963790255.1. Classification (GTDB taxonomy): domain Bacteria; phylum Chloroflexota; class Limnocylindria; order QHBO01; family QHBO01; genus JACDBZ01. The sequence goes on from CAWBOA010000009.1 coordinate 85,556, forward strand.
CCGGGGAAGGCGGTCGAGGATGTCGCGACGCCGGGGACCGACACGATTGCCTCCCTGGCGGCGCTGCTTGGTGTCCCGACCTCCCGAACGGCCAAGGCCGCATTCTTCGTCACCGGCGACGGGCGGCTGGTGACGGCCATCGTGCGGGGGGACTTCGACGTCAACGAGACCAAGCTCACGAACGCCGTGAAGGCCATCGGCGGGCTCCGGCCGGCGACCGCCGAGGAGATCCGCGCCGCGGGAATGGAGCCCGGATACGGGTCGCCGATCGGGGCGCACGACACCGTCGTCGTGCTGGACGCCCTGGCGGCCGCCTCCCCGAACCTCGTGGCCGGCGCGAACCGGCCCGGATTCCACCTGCGCAACGTCAACGCCGGGCGCGACTTCACCCCCGAGGTGACGGCGGACATCGGCAACGTGCGCGATGGCGATCCCTGCCCGCACTGCGGCAAGCCGGTGCGGTTGGCCCAGGGCATCGAGGTCGGCAACATCTTCAAGCTCGGAACTGACTTCACCGTGGCGCTGGGGGCGACGTATCTCGCCGAGGACGGCAGCCGCCACCATCCGGTCATGGGCTCGTACGGGATCGGGCTGGGGCGGGCGATGGCGTGCGTGGTCGAGGCGCACCACGACGACAAGGGCATCAGCTGGCCGATCGAGGTCGCACCCTATCGGGCTCACCTGGTCGCGATCGGTGCGAGCGCGACGAGCCGGCCGTGACCGAGGCCGCCAACGACGTCTATGACCGCCTGACCGAGGCGGGCGTCGCGGTGCTCTACGACGACCGCGACGAGTCGCCGGGGGTGAAGTTCACCGATGCCGAGCTGCTCGGGATGCCGACGATCGTGACCGTCTAGCCCGCGATCCCTGGCCGCCGGAGGGGCCGAGGTGACGGATCGCGCGTCCGGGGAGCGGGGGGTCCGGCCGATCGACGAGCTCATCGCCGAGCTGACGCCAGGCTGACGCCGATGGCGGACGAGCCGTACCCGCACGGCGACGCGCTCATCCCTGAGCGCTTCGACGAGCACACCATCATCTTCCTGGTCCGCCCGGCCGACGCGCCGGCCTTCACCGAGGAGGAGCTCGAGGCGCTCCAGGTCGAGCACCTCACCTACCTGCGCGGCCTGAAGCGCGATGGCGTGCTGTGGCGAATGGCCCCCTCGCCGAGCAGACCGATGAGCGCATGCGCGGCGTCGGCGATCTACCGGCTGCCGCTGGAGGAGGCGCTGGCATGGCCCGCGCTGACCCGATGGTCCGCGCCGGCGGCTCGAGGTCCACGGCGCGCGCTGGTGGACCGCCGAGGGAACGGCGCACTTCGGCGTTCTTCGCTGATCCGGGCCAGGGTCGAGCGCACGTCGTTGCGTCTGCTGCCCAGAAGCTGGGCAAGTGGCAGGGTTGCCGGCCTGGTCCAGCCAGCTTCCCAGCCGGTGAGAGGCAGGACCGAAGGCTGGCGGGCGCGGGTCGCCACCGCGGGCGATTCTCCCCTGATCCTGGGAATCTGGCGCCGTCACGGCGGTGCCGGTGCCAAACGCCCGAGGACCGGGAACCTTGGCGACCTCACCCCAGCGCGACCGACATCCGCTCGAAGGTGGGGAGTTCCAGCGCCGATGGATCGCGCCGTCAGGCCATCAGCGGAGTTTCGGCAAGACCTCCGACGCGATCCGTTCCAGGCGATCGGTGTCGGCCACGCCTCGGACGCTGAAGATCACGTGCTGGGCGCCCGCCTCGCCCAGGGCACCGAAGCGCTCAACGGTCTCGGCCGCGGACTCCGCGGCCGGATCGACGCTCGTCAGCACCGTTCGCTCGATCTCATCGTAGGGGCGACCGAGCCGCTCGCAGTGCTCGTGCAGGACGTCCAGCTTGGCGCGGACGAACTCCGGGGAGCGGCCGAAGATGTTGCAGGCGTCGGCGTACTGGGCCACCAGCCGCAGGGTCTTCCGCTCGCCGCCGCCGCCGACCATGATCGGGATGCGCGGCCGCTGCAGCGCCTGCGGCGAGTTGATGAGGTGCGTGGCGATCACGCGCGTGCCGTCGAAGCGGTCGCCCGTCCCGCTGCCTCCCGACCACATGGCGTGCGCCATCTGGAGCGTGTCCTCCAGCCATTCGAAGCGCTCGCCCAGCGGTGGGAAGGCGAATCCGAGCCCCTTCGACTCGTGGACGTTCCACGCGGCGCCGATCCCGAACCAGGCCCGCCCGCCGGAGAGGATGTCGAGCGTTGTGGTCGCCTTGATCCACAGCCCCGGCGCGCGGTAATGGATCCCGCCGACCATGAGTCCGAGGCTGGCCCGCTCGGTGTGGGCGGCGAGGAAGCCGAGGGCCGTCTGGCCCTCGAGCATGGGCGCCTCCGGCGGTCCCAGGCCGCGGATCTGGAAGAAGTGGTCCATCACCCAGATCGAGTCGAAGCCGGCCTCGTCGGCGGTGCGCGCGACGCGTTCGAGCGTCGGGCCGATGGCGGAGGCACCACCCGGCCAGGTGAACTGGTTGATCTGGAGCCCGAATTTCACGTTCGATTCCTTGCTCTAACGGCCGATCTGGTGGTAGCCAGAAACAGATCCAGATGCAGAGGCAGATTCAGACAAGAGTGAGAGTAAGAGGGAGCGTCCGGACAGTAGTCCGGACACGTCCCAGTTACCAGGACTCGAGAACCTGTACGACGCGTTCACGCAGCTCACTGGTCTTCCTTGCACGAAGCAGGATGAGTCGAACATCGACAGGGTGTGTCGGCAGTTCGATCGGGCTCTAGTGAGACGTCAGATGTATGCCGACCCCTATCCAACGGGGAACCCGACGAAGTTCGTCTGGCGGGTGCTGTATGACCTCAAGGAGGGGATCGCAGCTGAGGCAACTATCTGAGGACCGCCCAAGCGAGCCAGGTGACGTAGTAGACACCAAAGGCGGTCACTGCCGCCACGATGAGCCAGCCTGGACCGCGCCCGCGCCAGACCTATCAGTTCGCGGCCGTGTACGGCAAACTGGACTGATGCAGCGCGATCGAAAGTCGCGGCGTCTGGCGCTCGACGTCGCAACCATCGCGGCCGCCGGTGTCGTGGCGTATGCCCTTGTGGCCACAGTGCACGAAGCAGTGGGACACGGCGCTGCCTGCTTGGCTGTCGGCGCCGATGCGTCCGCCGTCTCGAGCACCGAGTTGCGCTGCGACGGCGTATCGGGCACTTCGGCACTCGTCGTCACGTCGAGCGGCAGCGTCGCAAACGTCCTCGTCGGGCTCGGGGCGTTCGGGTTGTTTCGCGTTGCCCGACCTGGTGACGGTCGCACCTTGTTACTCGGTTGGCTGGTGTGTGCGTGGAACCTGTTCCACGCGGGTAGTTACTTGCTCACCGGCGCGCTGTTTGGGTTTGGCGATTGGGGGCGGGTTGCAGGCGCGGTCCATCCGCCGATCCTCGGTCAGATCGGCGTAGGGCTTGTCGGCGCCGCCATCATCTTCCTCGGCCAGCGAGTCGCGACCGACCCGCTGTGGCAACCTCTCGTCGGGATCGGTGACGACCGGGCCGCCCGCTGGCCGAGGATCACATGGCCGGCGTTGGCCGCGGGTGTGGCGGTAAGCCTCCTTGCCGGCGTATTGAGCCCGCTCCGACCGGAGTTCGCACTGTTGACGTCGGTTCTGGCACCGCTGAGTCTCCTGTGGCTCGTCCGCCTGCCACGATGGCCGACGGCCGACAATCCACGTGAGGCTGTCCCGATCCGTCGAAGTGCCCCGTTGCTTGGCATCTCCTTGCTGGTGAGCGTGATCTTCGTGCTAATGCTTGGCCCGGGCATCGGATCGTTTGCGGGGTATTCGATCTCCCGCTAACCGGAGGTTTTCGCGCCGTACTGGAAGACCGCAGGGCCAGGATGCAGGACTCGTTAATGCGCTGATCGTCAGATCCAGCCGCCCGAAGCGTCCATCATCATCCTCCGGAGGTGTCGGGGCCAGGACCGCCGGCGCTCACCGCCCGGGCGGACAAGTGGAGCAGGACTGCGTGCTCGTGAAGATCGATCATCATGCCCTCATCGCAGAGCTCGCCGACATCATGACGCGGAACGATTGGGACGCCCTGCCGAACGTCTTCAGTGCCGACGCCGTGCTGGAGTTCCCGCAGTCCGGCGAGGTATTCCGTGGCATCGCGAACGTTCGCGCCCAGTTCGAGCAATACCCGGGCGGGTTAGTCGAGGGCCGGATAACCGCGGCCGATATCGCACCGGAGGAGCCCACCTACGTCCTCACGCCGCAGTACCTGATTGTTTCGATCGAAGGGTCAGGGAACCGCGGTTCGGCCACGTTCCGCACTGAATATCCGGACGGATCGAAGTGGTGGGTGGTCCACCATTACGAGGTCGCGGGCTCGCGGATCACGCAGTCGCGAACCTTCTTCGCCCCGGAATTCGAGGCTCCAGATTGGAGAGCGCCGTTCCGGGACCCACCCGGTAGCCCACCGGGGCGTGTAGGTGATGGGCATCCCTCCCACAGCCGATCCAGCTGACGAGGATTGGGCGTCGGACTGACTCCGACAGACTTGAACACCGCCGAGAGATAGATACAGGACGCCGATCGACCTGTGGGATTTCGGAAAAGCCGGACTGGAGATTCGCCGTCCGGTCGGGGGAAATTAGCTTGACAGTGGCGCAAGCGTCAGTGGGAAGCGGACGCTCTCGCCGAAGACGACCGTTGGCGTCATAGTCGGCCTGTGACGGCGAAGGTCGCGGCAGGCGTCTGGTTCCTATTCACCCTCGTCATGGCGGTCGGGCTGCTGTCCGAGCTCTCCGATCCCCGTCCTCACATGCTGTTCATGGCGGTCACGCTCGGGACCGTGACGGCCTGGCTCGGCTATCGGCTCTTGCGGCGACCCTCGCGGACCATTGCAATCATCGCGGGTTGCGTCGCCGCGTTCTTCGTCTTGATCATGGTCATGGCCATCCTGCAAGGGTCCCTGACGCCCTTCCCACAAGGTTTCGTCGTGATCGCTCTCAGCGCAGCGGGAGGGATCCTTCCGCTGCGGATTCCGGAGGCTCGCGCGCACAGTCGAACTTGATGGCCCAAGCGGCACTGGAAGGCCAGATCGAGTCGAAGCCGGCCTCGTCGGCGGTGCGAGCAACGCGTTCGAGCGTCGGGCCGAACTTCACGAGGGCATGGTGCCACGTGGTACGGCACCTGCTTAGAAGCCTTCATGTCGAACACACACCGAGCAAGGGCTCGTTCGTACGCCCGACCACCCTGGCAGCGTGTGGGAGCTTGGCCGTTGGCGGTCGCGATGATCTCGGTCGCGTCCGCGATCGTGGTCATGGCCCTCGTGCTCCGGGATCGTCCGTCCGGGACAACCGCGGAGGCGCCCTCCCCCACCATCGTGGTCGGCCAGCCGGGCGGTCAAGTCTTTCCCGCGACGACCCCCACGCCCACAGCCACCGGGACGGCAACGCCACGGCCCTCGCCTTCGCCGCCGGCCGTCGACGCCGCCAGTCCCAGCCCGACGGCGACTCCCGCCCCCACCCCCTCGACGTCACCGGCACCGACGCCACCGATCGTTGCGGCAGCCACGCCGGAGCCGACGAACCCGCCCGTGATCGTGGCGACGGCCTCGCCGGCCGATGCCGTCGCAGCGTTCTATGGACACGTCGTCGCGAGTGACTACGACGCGGCCTACGCGCTCTGGAGCGACCGCATGAAGTCGGCGTACCCACGCGAGGGCAACCTCGACAACCGATTCGCCGAGACGGAGACGATCACCTTCGACCAGCTCACCGTCGCGGACCAGACCGCGACGACCGCCATCGTCCAGGCCAACTTCACCGAGACCTACGAGCCCGGCGGGAGCCGACAGTTCATCGGCTTCTGGGAGCTCGTGCTCGTCGACGGTCGCTGGCGGCTGGACGCGCCGCACTACTAGGCGGAGGCGATCTCCTGCCGCTGCATGGCGGTGGAAAGCTCATCCGCCGCGATCCTGTTGCGCCCGGCGCGCTTCGCCAGGTAGAGGGCGGCATCGGCGCGCCGGAGGAGTGGCGCAGGGTCACGTCCGTCGGCCGGATCGCAGAGCGCAACCCCGCCCGACACGGTGAAGGACGGCAGCCCATCCTGCCAGTCCTCGCTGATCGCCACCCGAACGCGGTCGGCGATGGCCAGCGCGCCGGGCAGGTCGACCTCCGGAAGGAGCATGAGGAACTCCTCGCCGCCGTAGCGGAAACAGAGGTCCCCGCCGCGCGTCGCTCGCCGCAGCACCTCGCCGAGGCGACCGAGCGCCGCGTCTCCAGCCAAGTGGCCGTGCTCGTCGTTGTAGGCCTTGAACTGGTCGATGTCGAAGAGGACGAGGGCGAAGGGAACGGGGCGCAGCCGGCTGCCCTGGTCAAGGAGATGGGCGACGGCCTCGTCGAGCGCCAGGCGGTTGCCAACGCCGGTCAGCGAGTCGCGCCGCGCGACGCGGTTGAGCTCGCGGTTGAGCTCGCTCACGTGCGCCTCCTGGCGCTGCGCGTAGCGGCTCAGCTGACGCAGCTCGAACTGCTGCACGAGCATGCCGCGCAGCCGGCCCTGCCACAGCCCATGACCGATGAAGCTCGTCGTCGCGGCCATCGCGACGCCGACGATGAGGCTGACCCGGTCACCGTCGACGAGCGCCCGGGCGCCGGGGCCAAGCATGAACGCGCAGGTGAGGAAGATTGCCGCGGCGAGACCGGCGGCATGCCATCGTCGGTGCCAGGGCAGGAACAGGCCGGTGCCGACGAGGATGATGCCGGCCTGCGCGGCGGCCAGCATCCGCCCATCGGGCATGATCGCGATGCCGGCGAGGGCGGTGCTGAACGCCACGACGAGCACGAGCAGCGCGAAGAGCTCGGCCCGCCACTTCCCCCGCCGCACGACCCAACCGGCCACGCCGGTCATTGCCGCGGCGCCGAGCTCGATCGGGGCGAGGCGCGCGATCCCGGGCGTGCCGATGACGAGATTGATGGTCGTGTCGGTCACGAGCAGCGCGGCCATCACGACGGCGCCGAGGCTGACCGCGCGGCGAAGCGCACGGCGTTCGGCTGTCGCAACGCGGCGCCGGATCGGCGGTGGGACGGAGCGGCGCAGGCTGGCGACGCTCGGCCACGAGGGAGAGAGCACGCCACCATGCTGTGGCGCCGCGCTTCACGCGCAATGCGTCGAAGGTCCTGCCGTCGAGGGGTGAGGGGACGGGCGCCAGGGCCGACGCCCGTCCCTCTCGTCACGCGATCAGGCCACCGGTGGACCTGCATCGACCAGCGACCCGGACAGGTAGGCGTCGTACGCCGTCATGTCGAAGAATCCGTGGCCCGAGAGGTTGAAGAGGATCACGCGCTCCTCCCCGGCCTCTCGCGCGTCGAGCGCCTCGTCGATCGCCGCGCGGATGGCGTGCGACGACTCCGGAGCCGGGATCAGCCCCTCGGTCCTGGCGAACTGGATCGCAGCCTCGAAGCAGGCGTTCTGCCCGTATGCCTTGGCATCGAGCAGGCCAAGCTCGTAGAGGTGGCTGACCATCGGGGACATCCCGTGGTAGCGCAGCCCTCCTGCATGGATCGGCGGCGGGCGGAAGTCGTTGCCGAGGGTGTGCATCTTCAGCAGCGGCGTCATGCCGGCGGTGTCGCCGAAGTCATATCGGTACTCGCCCTGGGTCAGGCTCGGACACGATGCCGGCTCGACCGCCACGAAGCGGGTCCGGGACTCACCCCGCAGCCGTCGACGGAGGAACGGGAAGGCGATGCCGGCGAAGTTGCTTCCGCCGCCGGCACAGCCGATCACGACGTCCGGCTCGTCGCCGGCCATCTCCATCTGCGCGATGGCCTCCTGCCCGATAACGGTCTGGTGCAGCAGCACGTGGTTCAGCACGCTGCCGAGCGAGTACTTCGTGTCCTCGCGTGACGCGGCCTCCTCGACGGCCTCGCTGATGGCGATCCCGAGGCTGCCGGTCGAGTCCGGGTCCTCGGCCAGGATGGCCCGGCCCGCGTTCGTCTCCTGCGAGGGCGACGGCACGACGGTCGCCCCGAACGACTCGATGAAGCTGCGCCGATACGGCTTCTGCTCGTAGCTGACGCGCACCATGAAGACCTTCGTCTCGATGCCGAACAGCGAGCCGGCGAACGCGAGCGCGCTGCCCCATTGGCCGGCGCCAGTCTCCGTGACGAGCCGGGTCGTGCCCTCGGCGCGGTTGTAGAAGGCCTGGGCCAGGGCGGTGTTCGGCTTATGGCTGCCGGCGGGGCTGACGCCCTCGTTCTTGAAGTAGATCCGTGCCGGCGTGTCGAGGGCCCTCTCCAGGGCCGTTGCCCGATGGAGCGGGCTGGGACGGTAGATGCGGTACGCCTCGCGGACCTCCTCGGGGATCTCCACGAGAGGCTCCGGGCTCACCTCCTGCCGAATGAGCTCCATCGGGAAGAGCGGCGCCAGGTCGGCGGGGCCGATCGGCTCGCGAGTCCCGGGATGGAGCGGCGGCGGGAGCGGCTCCGGCAGGTCGGCCGCGATGTTGACGTAGTGCGTCGGCAGGTCTGCCTCGGGCAGCACGAAGCGACGCTGGGTGCGGGTGATGGTGACCGTCATCGGTCTGGCCTCCATGAGAACAACAGGACCCCTTCGCCTCAACGGGCGAGGGGGTCGTCTCACGGTGCCACCGTTGTTCCCGGGGTTGTTCTCGTCCCCGGCTCGTTCGACCACGGAGCCGATGCGCTGCTGCGCTCGGTCGATGGCCTCGGCTTCGCTATCGGTGCCTCTCCGCCGGTGGCTACTGGTCGATCGTTCGCCGCCGGAGCTCGCGGGTCCATTCGCCGGTCGCGCTGCCGCCGGGGTCTCAGCCTTCCCGACTCCCTGTGGGCTCGCATGACACGGGTACTCGTCCCGGTCATCGCCGTCTTCTGCTGTGCCGGGGACGGTAGGCGCGGGGTCGGGCGCGTGTCAAGGCTGAGGATGCGGAGCGGGCCGCATGGCATGCGACGTGCCCTCCGGGATGGCGAGGAGGTAGACATGGAACGAGATCCCAATCCAGAGGCCGATGCCTCCGAGCTCGAGGGTGGCGGCACCGGTCAGAACTGGGGCCAGGGCGAGGGCGCCCATCAGCCGACGATCCCGGTCGATCAGGACCGCGATGCGGATCGCGAGGAATTGCGGCCCCTCCCCCGCGCGGACGAGAGGTCGGACCGATGACGGCTGGGCGCGCACAGGGCGAGACGATGGGTCCCGACCAGGAGCCGACCGAGGCTGGCGACCAGGACCCGGCCGTCCGGGACCCGCGACCGGATGGGCCGATGACCCAGCCGGTAGATCCTGAGCGGGCGAACGACGAGCTCGCGCAGAGCCCCGACTCCGCCTACGGACAGCGCGAGGGACAGGCCGACTCAGAGCCCAACCCCCCGCGGTAGATCCCCCGGTTGCGACGCATCTCGTTGATGACACTTGACATATGCCGATATGGGTATATGATGCTGACCTGATGGCACGAGCAGCAACGACCACGGACGCGTTCAACGCGGTGGCCGAGCCACGGCGGCGACAGATCCTCGATCTTCTCGCCGGTGGTGAGCGCGCGGTGAACGACCTCGTCTCGCTGCTCGGGCTACCCCAGCCCCAGGTCTCGAAGCACCTGCGGGTCCTTCGCGAGGTGGATCTGGTGGATGTTCGCGATGAGGGCCGGCATCGGCTGTACCGGTTGAACGGCCGGTCGCTGAAGCCGATCCACGACTGGGTGGGAGCGTACGAACGCGCATGGAACGAGCGGTTCGACGCCATGGACGACGTGCTCGATGAGCTGAAGGAACAGGAGCGACGAGATGATGGCAACGGCGACTAGCGGCACGGCGAAGGTCACGACGCCGGGTGAGACGCAGATTCACGTGACGCGCGAGTTCAATGCGCCGCGGGACCTCGTGTTCCGGGCGATGACCGAGCCGGACCTCATCCGGCAGTGGTGGACCGCCAAGCGGGGCAAGGCCCTCGTGTGCGAGGTCGACCTTCGGCCGGGCGGGGCCGTGGCGAAATCTGATGACGACCCCGGACGGCCAGGAGGTCGGGTTCCACGGGACGTACCAGGAGGTCGCCCCTCCGGAGCGGCTCGTCTACACCGAGATCTACGAGGTCCCCGGCGCCTCCGACTCCGATGCCGTCGTGAACACGGTCACGCTGACGGAGCAGGACGGCCGGACCTTCATGGTCGCCGTGACCGAGTGCGGCACGGCCGAGGTCCGCGACATCATCCTCCAGTCCGGCATGGAGGCCGGGATGCAGGATGCGTATGACCTCATGGAGGAGCTCGCCATCTCGCTCGAGTAGGCCCGATCCGCCTCTCCGCAACCGATCGACCGCCGGGAACGACCCGGCGGTCGCGCCGCGTCAGAGGATGTCGTGGTCGCGGTCGTCAAGCGGGCGGTCCGGCCGCAGCGGGTTCGTGGCCGGGTCGGCCGCGCCGATGACGAGGTCGACCACGCGGCGGCTGCCTCCGGGTCCGGCCATGATCCCGTGACCCGAGTAGCCACCATTGAGGTGGAGCCCATCCGGGCCGGCCGGGCCGAGGTAGGGCCGGCGGTCCGGGGTGACCTCGTACTGACCCGCCTGGAGGAACCAATGGGCCGTCGGCGCGCCATCGGCCCACGCCTCGCGCCAGAAGGGCGTCACTCGCGCCAGCGCGTGATGGGACGTCGGATCGAGCAGGCCGAAGGCCCAGTCAGTCTCGATCGGGACGGGGTCGTGCGGCTCGCTGGCCGGCGTGTCGGGATCGGTGAACAGCCCGAGCGCCCCGCGCATCGTCGGCCGCCAATGCGCGGCCGTCTCCTCGTCGATCGTCATCGGTGCGTCCGGCGGAACGAGGGGCAGCTCCGGAATGACGAGCTTCTGGCGTCGCGTCGGGCGCAGCTCGAGGTGGACCCCGGCCAGCGACGCCACCTGCGCCGTGAACGGGCCGGTCGCCACCACGATCGCGTTCGCATCGACGCGGCCGCGGGACGACTCCACCCCACGGACCCGCTCCCCCTCCACCACGATGCCGGAGACGCGGGCGTGGGTCACGAACGTCGCCCCGCCGCCGCCCACGCCGTCGGGGATGCCCTCCGCGTTCGACGCGGCCGTGGCGAAGCCGACCGTCAGTCGCCGGACGTCGAGCCACCCGTCGCCGGCCCGGTAGCGGGCGCCGCGGACCTCGGGCGCCAGCCACGGCCAGCGGGCACGCGCCTCGTCGCCGGAGAGGAGCTCGACGTCGGTCAGGCCCCACTTCCGCTGCCGCGCGACGAGCAGGCGTGACCGTTCGATGGTCGCGTCGGTCAGCGAGCAGAACAGGTATCCACCGTGGCGGAGGCCGAGGTCCCAGCCCTCGAGGCCGGTGCGATCGGCGAAGTCGTCGAAGAGGGCGACGCCCTCGCGCACGATCTCGATCTCCTCGGGGTTGTCGAACTGGAGGCGGAAGGCGCCGGTCGAGACCGGCGTGGTGAGGGTGCCGATGGCAGCATGCCGCTCGAGCACGACGACCCGCAGTCCGGCGCGGGCAGCGAAGAAGGCCGTCGCGCAGCCGATCACGCCGCCACCGATGACGACGAGGTCGGCGGTGGGCGGGGCGTGCGTCGCGAATCGGACCGTCGGGGGGACCCTCACGGCGCCAGCCTACCAACCCGGCCGTCCACGCCGGCGCGGGCCACCGTCGGGCCGAAAACTGCCTACGATCCGCGCATGAGCGGATCGCGCGACCAGGCCGACGTGGTGATCATCGGCGGGGCGATCATCGGCAGCAGCGTCGCGACCTTCCTGGCGATGCGCCCCGACTTCGACGGCCGCATCGTGGTGGTCGAGCGCGACCCGTCGTTCCGCACCTCGTCGACGACCCTCTCCGCGGCCAGCATCCGGCAGCAATTCAGCACGCCGCTCAACGTCAAGATCAGCCAGTTCGGCGTCCAGATCATCAAGGACCCGGCGTCGTGGCTCGCGGTCGACGGCGAGGTCCCCGAGGTGGACTTCGTCGAGAACGGATACCTCTTCCTCGCCAGCGCGGCCGGCATGCCGATCCTCGAGCGCAACCACGCCCTGCAGCGCGAGCTCGACGTGCCGGTCGAGCTCCTCTCCCCCGCCGAGCTGGCGGCACGCTTTCCCTGGCTTCGCACCGACGACCTCGCGGGCGGATCACTGGGCACCGCCGACGAGGGCTGGTTCGACGCGTACGCGCTGCTCCAGGGATTCCGGCGCAGGGCGCGATCGCTGGGCGTCGTGGAACGGATCGGCGAGGTGGTGGCGCTCGAGCGCGACGCCGACCGGATCAGCGGCGTGCGACTGGCCGATGGATCGGTCATCGACGCCACCTGGGTGGTGAACGCGGCCGGACCGCGCGCCGCGGAGGTGGCGACGATGGCGGGCGTGGAGCTCCCGGTGCGGCCGCGGAAGCGGACCGTCTTCCACGTCGAGTCGCCGGTCGACCTCGGCGCGGCGCCGCTCACCATCGATCCATCCGGCGTCTACTTCCGCCCCGAGGGGCCGGCCTACATCACGGGCTATTCACCGAGGGACGGCGAGCCCGACCCGGACACGCTCGACCTCGTGCCGGATCGGTCCCAATTCGAGGCGGTCCTCTGGCCCGCGCTCGCGCACCGCGTCCCCGCCTTCGACGAGCTCCGCATGCGCGACGCCTGGGCCGGGCATTACGAGGTCAACACGCTCGACCACAACGCCATCGTCGGGCCGCATCCGGTGCTCACCAACCTCATCTTCGCGAACGGCTTCTCCGGGCACGGCCTGCAGCAGGCGCCCGCCGTCGGTCGTGGCGTGGCGGAGTGGATCGCCACTGGCGGCTACGAGACGCTCGACCTCCGACCGCTCGGGTTCGAGCGGATCCTCCGTAACGAGCCGATCCGGGAGCTCAACGTCCTGTAGGTCAGGCGCAGCCGACGTCGAAGGGGTGCGGATCGGTGAAGGTCAGCGTGCCCCTCGGCGGGCCCTTGACGATCTCGCGCGTGTCGACGATGAGGACGCCCTCGTCGATCCGGACCGGGAAGCGGTCCATTCCGCGCGGCGCCGGCCCGAGCTGAAGCTTCTCGCCGATGATGTTGTACGTGCTCTGGTGGCAGTAGCACTGGAACCGGGTCCGCGCCTCGCAGGCGGGCGGGATCATGCAACCGAGGTGCGGGCACTTGCGCCACAGCGCCAGGATCTCGCGCGGCCCTCGGGCTCGGCACCGAGACCTCCTCGCCGAGCGCCCGTGCCGTCGCCGCGGGGACGTTGACCACGAAGGCGCGGGCGGGACGGAATTCGAACGGCTCGCCGGACGCCCACGTCGGGAAGCGAGCGTGAACGTCGTCGAGCGTGCCGACGGGATACTCGATCCCGACGCCCTCGACGTTGCGCGGCCACAGAAACGCCAGCGTCGCGCCAACGAACTCGAGCGAGAGGAGGCCGACGCCGGCACCCACCATGCGGCGCATGAAGGACCGTCGGCTGAGGGTGCGCGCGTCGAGCATGTCTTCACCTCGGCGGGGGCCGAGGTGGCTGCGGTCATTGGGCGCCTTGGCCGGACGGCGGGCAAGGGGCGGATGTCCCGATCAGGGTGGGATGCCGGCGACCACGCGATCCCGAGCGACGCCGGTTCGGCACCTCGCCTGCCTGCGCTAGGGGTGCTCGAGCGGGATGGCCGGACGGACGGCACGCGCGCCGACTGCCGGCGCGCTCGGGACACGCATGCCGGCGGCAATCGCGCCGAGCGCCGCGACGAACATGAGCCCGTTGACGATGCCGACGGCCGAGGGCAGCGCCACCAGCCCGGCATCGGCTAGGGCAACGATAGCGCCGCCGACCCCGGCCCCGAACGCGGTGCCGAGGGTGAACATGAGCTGGAGGGCCGATGAGCTGAAGCCCTCCTCGCCGGGGGTCGCGGTCTCGAGGATGAGAAGCGCCAGCATCGAGTAGGCCAGGCCGATCCCGAGCCCGGCGACGGCCCAGCCGACCATCGCAACGGCGACGGGCGCGGCCGGCAGGAGCACCGCCGAGGTGATGGCGATGCCCGCGGCGATGAGGGCGGCACCGCCGGTCACGAGCGAGCGTCGCATCCCCGCGGTCGCGGCACGCGCCTGGAGCCACGAGGCGGCCGCCCAGCTCACGGCCGCGGCCGAGAGCGCGATTCCGCCAAGCGTCACGCTCCCGCCACGGACCTCGACCACCGTCAGCGGGACGAAGGCCTCAGTCCCGAAGAAGGCGAAGGTGATGGCGAAGGCGGCGACGGGCACCGACGGTCGACCGGTGGCCAGTCGCAGGCTGCCCGCCGGCAGCAGGTGCCGCAGCGCCGCCAGCGCGAGCCAGCCGCCGCCGACGGCGAGGGCGACGGAGACCGGGACCGAGTCGACCGTGAGGGCGCCAAGGGCGAGGGTCGAGCCGACCGCCAGGCGCAGGGCATCGATGGCACGGCGCGTGTCGCTCCGCGCGGGCGGCGTGGCGGGTACGGCCGGCCCGAGGCGGGCGAGCTCGGGGAAGAGGGCGCGCCCATCAGCACGACCGGCGGAATGACGCCGAGGAAGACCCACTCCCAGCCGATCGCGTCGCTGACGGCGCCGGCGACCGCCGGCCCGAGCAGCCCGGGCACGACCCACGCGCTGGACGTGAGGGCGATCATGCGGGGCGTCGCCGACGGCGGATAGGCGCGAGCGATGGCGGCGTACACGACCGATCCGAGCGCGCCGGCGCCGAGTCCCTGGATCGCTCGGCCCACGATGACCTGCGGCATGCCGGACGCAACGCCCGAGACCAGCATCCCCAGCGAGAAGAGCACCACGCCGATGGCGAGCGCGCGGCCCGGGCCGCGCCGGTCAGCGTCGGAGCCGGCGAGCGTGATCCCCATGATGTTCGTCAGCCAGAAGGCGCTGAAGGCCCAGCCGTACAGGTCGAGCCCCCCGAGGTCGTCGACCAGCGCCGGGAGCACGGTCGGCACGGCCATCCCCTCGAACGCGGCGGCGGTGACCAGGCCGATGAGGCCAGCCGTCAGGACGCGACGTCCGGGAGCCCAGGTCCCCTCCGTCACTCGATGACCGCCGGCCCCAGGAGGAGCGGCGAGCCGAGCTTGGCCTCGTATCGTGGTCGGAAGCGCTTGACGTTGTACATGGCGGTCACGTCGAGCTGACGGGCGCCGAGCGACGGTTCTGGGAGCGGGGCGTGGGCGTAGTTGCCGTCGCGCACGGCGACCATGCGCCCGACGACCCCATCGGCGAGGAGGTCGACCGCGATGTTGGCGAACGTGATCGCCACCAGCTGGTCGAGCGCGTCCGGGTCACCCGATCGCAGGTCGTAGGTGAGGTCCGAGTGCACCGTCTCGACGCCGGTGCGGCGCTTGAGCTCGTCGGCGAGGGCTTCACCGACATCGGCCTTATGGCGGTGGCCGAACGCGTCCGCCTCCCCGACCTCTCCGATCGAGCCGCCGCGCCAGATGGCGCCCTCGCTCGCGATGACGAAGGCGTAGCCGGACGGGTTGAGTTCGCGGTCCTCGGCCAGAAGCGCCGCGAGGGCGTCCAGGTCGAACGGCGACTCCGGGATGACGCAGCGCGCGCTCGTGACGTAGGCCGCGTACCACGCCGTGAAGCCGGCATTGCGACCGAAGATGCGGAAGACCCCGAGTCGTTCGTGGCTGCCGAGAGTCGTGCGCTGCCGGTTGATGAGCTCCTTCGCGCGCGTGACCGCCGTCGAGAAGCCGATGCAGTACTCGGTGCCGTGGACGTCGTTGTCCATCGTCTTCGGGATCGCGACCACCGGGAAGCCCTCGGCCGCCAGGCGCGCGGCATACCCGAGCGTGTCATCGCCGCCGATGACGACGAGGGCGCCGATGCCCCGCGCCTCAAGGTTCTCGAGCACGATCGGCGTCAGGTCGTATCGACCCTCGGCCACCTCGAGGGCATCGATGCGGGCGCGATCGAGACGCTCCGGCAGCGCGTCCCGGCCGATCGCCGAGGGGTTCGTGCGCGACGTGTGCAGCACCGTCCCACCGGTCCGATCGATCGCGCGCGTCCCGACCCGGTCGAGTGGGCGCAGCAGGCCGCCGCCATCCGGCAACGTCGGGTCGAGATGGGTCAGCCCCTGCCACCCGCGGCGGATGCCGAGCGCCTCCCAGCCGACCTCGGTCGAGCGGTAGACGACGCTCTTGATGACCGAGTTCAGGCCGGGCACGTCGCCCCCGCCGGTGAGGATGCCGATCCGTTTCATTGGTGCATCGGCCATGCTGCCAGATCGCCCGGCGGTTTGTGGAAAGTGGCGATTTCTGGCAGAATGAGCGTCCGCAAACGGAGTCCCGCCCTGTGTCCTCGACCCCCACGCGCCAGCGTCGTTATGTGACGTGGCGTCTGCCGGATCGCCACTTCAGCAAGGTCCACCTCGTCGGAGAGCCCGGCTCCACGATCTGCGGACGCGCCCTTCCGCGCGCCATCGGTCAGCCGAAGGCGCCGATTCCCGAGTCGGAGATGTGCCCGGACTGCGACGCCCACGGCTGACTCTCGTCTCATGACGGACTCATCGACCGCCGACTCGCTCGGCGGTCGTTCCACATCCGCGCATATCGTCCTTCCGGCGGACGCGTTGGTGGTCCTCATCGGGATCGCTGCGAGCGGCAAGTCGACGTTCGCCGCCCGACACTTCACGCCGACGCAGGTCCTCTCCTCGGACCAGCTCCGCGCGATGATCGCCGACGATCCCTCGGTACAGGGCGCGACCGATGACGCCTTCGACCTCCTCCGCCAGGTCCTCGGCATGCGGCTGCGCCGGGGACGCCTGACCGTCGTCGACGCCACGAACGTCGAGGACTGGGCCCGAGCCGAGCTCGTCGGCATCGCCCGTCGCCATCGGCGGCCGGCCGTCGGGATCGTGATCGACATCCCCCTCGCCGTCGCGCTCGAGCGCAACGCCGCGCGGCCGTCTCCCCGTCCTCCGCCCGCGGCGCTGCGCCGCCAGGACCGATGGCTGCGGGATTCCCTGCACGCGATCCCTTTGGAGGGGTTCGAGTCGGTGCACCATCTCGCGTCCGTCGAGGCCATCGACGCGGCGCGCGTGGAGATCTCGCGCGCCTGACGACCCACGCCGGACACGACGAAATGTCCCGAAGGAACAGGCGTCCGACCGCGGTGACCGAAGCCACCGCTATCGTCCGGTCCGTGTGGCCGAAGCCATCGGTGCCGGCCCCGGAACCCTCAACCGAAGCTGTGAGATCCGGTGTCGCTTGCCCCTTCGGGACGACCTCAGTATCTCCGTCGCGGCGCGGGCCACGCAAGACCAGTTATCCCCGACTTTGCGAATGCGCCGAGGAGCTATCCACACGCCATCCACGGGTATCGGTAGACTCCGCCGATGCGCGCTCGCGAGCTCGGCATCCGCATCGGCCGCCTCGAGCCGGGGCCGCTGAACGCCGTCACCGACGTCGCCGGCGTCCGCGTCGGACACACGACCCTCATCCGCGGCGACGGCCCACTCGTCCCCGGGGAGGGGCCCGTTCGGACCGGCGTGACGATGGTCATCCCGCACGACGGCAACACGTGGGCCGAGCCGGTCTTCGCCGGCGCTCATCGGCTCAACGGCAACGGAGAGCTGACGGGCCTGGAGTGGATCCGCGAGGCGGGGATGCTGGGCGGGCCGATCGGCATCACGAACACGCACAGCGTCGGGATCGTCCGGGACGCGATCATCGAGGCCGGCGCGCGCGCCAACGCCATGAGCGACGGGATCTGGGCGCTGCCGACCGTGGGCGAGACGTACGACGGCGCGCTCAACGACATCAACGGCTTCCACGTGCGCGCCGAGCACGTGCATGCGGCCCTGGCGGCGGCCGCGGGCGGCCCGGTGGCCGAGGGCAACGTCGGCGGCGGCACCGGCATGATCTGCCACGAGTTCAAGGGCGGCATCGGCACCGCGTCGCGGCGGGCCGGCGATTGGACGGTCGGGGTGCTGGTGCAGGCCAACTACGGTGCGCGCGGGTTGCTGCGGATCGATGGCGTGCCGGTCGGCGCGGCGATCCCGACTTCGGAGGTGCCTTCGCCGTGGGACCAGGTGGACGCCCTGAACGCGCGGGCCACGCCAGAGGGTGGCTCGATCATCGGCATCGTGGCGACGGATGCGCCGCTCATCCCGCACCAGTGCGCGCGCCTGGCGCAGCGCGTCGGCATGGGCGTCGCGCGGATGGGCTCATATGCCTCGCACGGATCGGGCGACCTGTTCTGCGCCTTCGCCACCGGCAACCGCGACCTGTCGCGCAACCATGGCGAGGACGACCCGCGGGCCACGGTCGCGCTCCGGATGGTCGTCGACGACCACATCAATCCGCTGCTGGAGGCCGTGGCCGAGGCGACCGAGGAGGCAATCGTCAATGCGCTCCTTGCGGCCGAGACGATGACCGGTCGGGACGGGGTCACGGCGCATTCGCTGGACCCCGATCGCCTCGTCGAGATCATGCGCGCCCACGGACGCCCCGGGCCTCACTAGAACGGACGCCCTCCGCACCGCTACGTCAGATGACGTACCCCGCGGTGTGCGCAACGTCCGTTTCAGCGGCGTGCCAGCGGGCGGAGACTGACGCCAACCTAACCTCCCTCCAAGGCGAGACCCCATCACCCCGAGCAGTGACGGGGTCTCGTCACGTCTGGAGCCGGTGCTACCGGTCGTAGCAAGGCAATCGGGATCGTGGTCGGCCCGCTACGGTCCGTAACGTAGCGACCGAAGCGGGAGCCGGACTTCTACCGCTCGTAGCAGCCCGGCCGGTTCGGCGGACGCCTTGCTACCAGGCGTAGCGCGAGTCCGAGGCGGACGCCTCGCGCCCGCGGATGCGACAGCCCGTTACCTCTGCCGCGGGTCGAGCGCGTCGCGCAGGCCGTCGCCGAGGAACGACGCGCTCATGACGATCGCGATCAGCACGATTCCCGGCCAGGCGACGAGCCACGGGTTGCGGAAGAAATAGAGGTTGGCCTCGGTCAGCATGTTCCCGAGGCTCGCCTCCGGCTGGCTGATCCCGAAGCCAAGGAAGCTGAGGGCTGCCTCGACCACGACCGAGTCGGCAACGCCCAGGGTGGCCGCGACGATGATCGGCGCCATGGCCGGCGGCAGCATGTGGCGGAGCATGATCCGCAATGGGCTCGCACCGAGCGCCCTGGCGGCCTGGACGTAGTCGATCTCGCGCAGACGGAGGAACTCGGCACGCACGAGCCGGGCGGCCGTCGTCCAGCCGGTGATGCCGATCGCGATGATGATGACCCAGATGCTGCCACCGCCCCAGAAGCTGACGAGCGCCAGGATGATGAACAGCGTCGGCAGGCTGAGGACGATGTCCACGAAGCGCATGAGCGCGTTGTCGATCCAGCGGCCGAAGTAGCCGGCCAACGAGCCGATGCTGATCCCGACGACGAGGATGATGAGGACCGCCGCGACGCCGATCGAGAGGCTGGTGCCGGTGGCCTTCGCCACCCGGGCGAAGGTGTTCTGCCCGATCTCGCTGTAGCCGAGCGGCGCGAACACGAGCTCGCCGGCCTCGTTGACGCCGACCTCGGGTGGGGCGTTCACCTTGGACAGCGCGGCGCGGCTCCACGCGTCGCCGGTGGCCGCCGGAATCGCAACCGCGCCGAGCGCCAGGATGGCGAGCACGACGAGGCCGACCACCGCCATGCGGTTGCGGACGAACCGCCGCCGCGCGAGCTGCCAGTACGTGCGAACCGGCCGCCGGTCGATCTCGTCGGCGTCGACGTCGTCGAACGCGCGCGGGACGACGGCGTCGAGCTGGGCCATCGGTGCTGCCCTCGTCTCAGCTGAGCTTGATGCGTGGGTCGGCGACGGCGTAGGCGACGTCGGCCAGGAGGTTGCCGAGCACGACGCCGATGCCGCCGATCATCACGAACGAGAGGACGACCGGGTAGTCGCGGTTGGCGACCGCCAGCACGCCCATCTGCCCGACGCCGGGGTAGCTGAAGATCGCCTCGGTGATCGCCGCGCCGCCGAGGAGGGCCGGGATCGAGAGCCCGACGAGCGTGATGATCGGGATGAGGGCGTTGCGCAGCGCGTGGCGAAACGTGACCCGACGTGCCGGCAGGCCCTTGGCGTGGGCGGTGCGGACGAAGTCCTGGTGCAGCACCTCGAGCATGGCGGCGCGCACGTAGCGCGACCAGCCTGCGATCTGCTGGATGGCCAGGCTGGCCACCGGCAGGACGAGGTGCCAGGCCATGTCGACCGGATCGCCGGCGCTCCCGAATGACTCGAGGCCGAAGAGCGGGAACCAGCCGAGCACCACGCCGCCGAAGAAGAGGAGGTAGAGGCCGAGCAGGAAGGATGGGATGGCGTAGCCAACCGTGGCGAGGCTCGAGATGATCCGGTCGGCCAGGCTGTATTGCTTGACGGCGGCCAGGATGCCGAGCGGGATGGCCACGGTGATGGTGACGAGGAGCGCGGTCCCGCCGAGGAGGAGCGTGGCCGGGAGGCGCTCGATGATCTTCTGGAGCACCGGCTGCCCGTCGAGGAACGAGTAGCCCCACGCTTCCGGCCGCCAGACCTGGACGTAGCTCGAGATCCAGCTCCAGAACTGCTCGATGAGCGGGCGGTCGAGCCCGTAGAGCCGGATCAGCCCCTGGAGCTGGTCGGGGCGGATCGTCGGCGTCCGAAAGCGATCGATCGGCTCGCCCGGCGCGAGGTGGACGAGCCCGAAGCTGATCACCGCCACGCCGAGCAGGATCGGCACCGCCTGGATCAGGCGTCGCGCGACGTAGCCGGCCATGGACGGTGCCTCCGCTGCGTGATGGGTGGTGGTGGACCGATGGCGCCCGCGCGGGGCGGGCGCCATCGGCTTCGGGAGGGTGGCGTGAGCCTCAGGACTCCGGGATCACGATCTTGTGCCGCTGCCAGAGCCACGTCGGCGATTCGAGGTTGAACTCGCCGTCGGTCCACTGCATCCCGACGTTCATGCCGTCCCGGACCAGGGGTGCGTACGCGAACAGGTACGGCTGTTCCTCGGCGAGGATCTCCTGGAACCGGAAGTAGAGCTCTCGGCGTTCATCCTGGTCGCTGGTGGCCAGGCCCGCCTCGATGATGTCGTCCACCTCGGGGTTGCAGTACCCGATGTAGTTGAAGAGCTCGGGTCGCTCCTCGGTCGACACCTGGCTGCAGTGCCAGAGGCTGAACGGATCGGGGTCGAGCGCCGCGGACCACCCACCGAAGTAGGCGTCGAACCCGTCGGCTGCCCAGGCCCGGTCGAGGGCCGGCAGGAGGACGGTCTGGAAGTCGGCCGGCGTCACGGTGATCTCCACGCCGCACTCACTCACCTGCTCCGCGAAGAGCTGCATGAAGTTGATGCGGTCGGATTGGCCGGCCCGGACGAGCACCTCGGCCGCGAGGCGCTGACCGTCCTTGGAATACACGCCGTCGTCGCCCATCGTCCAGCCCGACTCCTCGATGAGGGCCGTGGCCGCTTCGACGTCGCGCTCGACGCCCTGGACGTCGGCGTTGAAGGCCCAGGACGCCGGCGGCGTCTCGGACTCGGTGGGAAGGGCCGTGTTGTTCGTCGCCGCCGCGACGGTCCCCGCCTTGTCGATGCACAGCTGCAGCGCCTTGCGGAGGTTGACGTCGCCGAAGATCCGTCCCTCGCGCACGTTGAACTGGAGCTCGAGGTGCAGGAATCCGGGGTATTCGGCGATCTTCACGTTCTCGGCATTGCGGACCGCCTCGAACGCGTCGGGGGTCATCTCCTCGACGTAGTCGACCTGCCCGGCCGCCAGCGCGCTGGCCGCCGCGACGAGGTCGGTGATGATCACGAAGTTCATCGTCGGCGTGGCGGGCTCGCCACGGTGGTAGCCCTCGTGCGCCTGGAGGACGACGCTCTGCCCGACGTCGAGCTCCACGAGCTCGTACGGGCCGGTGCCGACCGGCGCGCGGTTGAAGGGCAGGAGGCTGTACACCGCCGCCACGGCATCGATGCCCTCGGCCTCGAGGGAGTTCGCCACGCCCAGCAGAGCGGTCGACAGGGTCGTGCCGTAGCTGCACGGATCGAAGGCGCCATCGAAGGTGTGATCCTCGCGCCGAGGCAGCTGCACGCCCGCCTGGGTGAGCAGGTCCTCGGCCGCCGGCAGGGCAGCCTCGCAGCCGGCCGCGTCGGGCGTGTCGGCCCCGGCGGGCTCATCGATCGCCGCGGCCGCGTCACGCACCGCGGTGGCATCGAGGTCCGCGGCCGCGCCGGTGAACTCGGCATACGCCGCCTCGATGACCGCCTTCGACTCGATCCCGAGGGTCGGGAGGATGAGGGTCGTGAACGGCGAGTACGGCTGCGGAAGGGTGAACTCGATGGTGCGGTCGTCGATCACCTCGGCGGACTCAACGAATCCGGCCAGGCAGATCGACGGGTTGTAGGTGCAGTTCTCGCTGATGCCGAGGTCGTAGCTGTACTTCACGTCCTCCGCGGTCATCTCGTCGCCGTTGTGGAACGTGGCCTCGACCAGCGTGCAGGTCCAGACCAGCTCATCGGCGTTCGGCTCGCACTCGGCGAGGTTCGGCACGGACTCGAGCGCGTCGTTGTACTCGTACAGCGCGTCGTAGATGAATGCCGCCAGGTCGGCGGTCGGGTCGTCATCGGCGCCGTTGCTGATCTTGCCCGGCTGGCCGTCCAGGACCCAGGTGATAGAGTCCCGGTTGCCGGATGCACCGCCAGGGTCGCTCGACCCCGGACCAGTGGAGGGTGAATCGGATCCCGTGGCTCCCGACCCGCTCGTGCCCGGGCCGCCGCAGGCGGCGAGCAGCAAGCTGACGGTCGCGACCAGCGTGGCAGTTCGCCACCTGCGTCGTTGCATGTGCGTCATGACCTCCATGCCTTCGCGAGTGGTGCGGGGTCGGGCGGGAGATCGGTGAGGATGAGACGGACCAGGACTCCCTACCGATGCCACGCCCGACCGGCACCGTTCCCCAGCCTGCCAGTGGATTCAGTCAGGCTGAACACCATACGCCCGACCCTGGCCGGAGGTTCATTCACACTCAACGCATGGCGTCGCGGTGGGTGATACGCGCGGCCTGAACGCCGCCCACATCGGCCGGCGGCTGCGCGAGCTCCGCGGGTCGCGAGGCCTCTCCCTGCGGCAGCTGGCGCGCGACATCGGCGCCAGCCCGAGCCTGCTCAGCCAGATCGAGAACGGCAAGGTCACGCCGTCGGTCGACACGCTCTACCTGCTCGCGGGCGCCCTCGGCACCCCGGTGGCCTCGTTCTTCGGCGAGTCCCTCGTCGAGGTGGCGTCGGGCCAGGGTGGGGCGGACGTCGTCCGCGCCGCCGAGCGCCAGCGCATCGGGCTCCAGCACGGCGTGACGTGGGAGAACCTCCTGCCACGCGAGGAGTCGGGCGTGCGCTTCATGGAGATCCGGTACGCGCCCGGCGCGCACAGCGGCGAGCACATGCTCCGCCATCCCGGACGCGACCTCTTCCTGGTGCTCGCCGGCCAGCTGACCTTCCGCGTCGGCTTCAGCGAGTACCGGCTCGAGGCCGGAGACTCGATCAGCTTCGCCGACTTCCAGCCCCACCAGCTGCGAAACGACGGGGCCGATGAGGCACGCGCCGTGATCTGCGTCATTGGCGACGAAGAGGGCCACGTCCAGGCCGATTGAGTCGCGGCGCGACCCACGCCCCTGGGCCGCGCCGCTGCTTCACGGCGGAGTTCGCGACGGACGAGGAGGGTTGCGACGGCGTCTCGGACGCGTCGGCCACCGGTGGCCGCGGATCGCTCAGGCCACTGCGACGCTCCGTGTCGCGATCCGTGCCGGCGGCGCGTCGGGTCCGCATCGCACCCACCCGCCTCGTGTCATGGATACGCGCGGGAGGACGGAAATGTTCATCCGAGGTGCACGCGCTGGTGTGGCGATGCCCCTACGCCGGCTGGATCGGCACGGGCTGGCCGTCGTCGTCGATCCTGACGAAGACGAAGGTGCCGGAGGTGGCGAGCACCCGATCCCCCGTCGCGACGGTCTCGGCATACATGTCGACCGCGACGGTGACCGACGTTCGGCCGACCCTGGCGATCCGCGCGATCAGCTCGACGAGCTGGCCCGCCTTGACCGGCACCTTGAACTCGATCCGGTCCGACGCGACCGTCACCATCGTGCCGCGCGCGTGCCGGGTGGCCGCCACCCAGCCGGCATGGTCCATCAACCCGAGCGCATGGCCACCGAACAGCGTCCCGTGATGGTTCGTCTGGTTCGGCATGATGAGCTCGGCGAGGTGGACCTCCGCGTGGTGGTCATCGGGCTCATCGCGCCGATCGGTCGGAGCATCGGTCATGCCGGCGATGGTAGCGGGGTCCGATGCGTCGCTCAGCGACGCCACGCTCGAACGGATTCCGTCCACGCGCCTCAGCTCCCTCCCTCGTTCGCGCATCGCGTCTTTTCCGCACCGTACGGTGCGAACGACGCGCCGAAGCGGCCGACCGTTCGCCGATAGCGTCGCTCAGCGGCGGCGGCTTCCGCCCGTGGCGGTCGACCAGTCGGCCTCGAGGCGGGATCCCGGAACGCGGCGTAGACTGCGGCCATGTTCGGATTCGGAAGACCCAAGACCATGCCTGACCCGGCCGATGCGCTTCCCGGCCGCGCCACGGCGATCCCCACCGCGGAGACCCACGCCATCAATGGCGCATCGCTCAAGCCGCCGTACCCCGAGGGCAGCGAGGTCGCGGAGTTCGCGCTCGGATGCTTCTGGGGCGAGGAGAAGCTCTTCTGGCAGCAGCCGGGCGTCATCGTCACGTCGGTCGGCTACGAGGGCGGCTTCACACCGAACCCGACCTACGAGGAGGTCTGCACCGGGAAGACCGGCCACGCCGAGGCCGTGCGCGTCGTGTTCGATCCGGCCCGCATCAGCTACGAACAGCTGCTCAGGCTTTTCTGGGAGGCGCACGACCCGACGCAGGGCATGCGCCAGGGAAACGACGTCGGCACCCAGTACCGGTCGGCCATCTTCACCCATACCGATGCGCAGGCCGCCACCGCGACGGCCTCGCGCGAGATGTTCCAGCGCGAGCTGACGAAGGCCGGTTACGGCGAGATCGCCACCGAGATCCGGCCCGCCGGCGAGTTCTATTTCGCCGAGGACTACCACCAGCAGTACCTCGTCAAGGTCCCGAACGGCTACTGCCCGGTCCACGCCACCGGGGTGAAGCTCGAAGGACCCATCGTCGCCATGGAGCAGGTCTGACGGGCTCGAGCCCCACGCCGTCGGCCGCGCTGGGCCGCGTCGAAGTCATCGCGGGCCCGATGTTCGCGGGCAAGACGGAGGAGCTGCTGCGGCGGGTCCGCCGCGCCGCCATCGCCGGGACGCGGGTCGCCCTCTTCAGCCATGCCCTCGACACGCGCGGCGGCGGCGATCGGGTCGCGTCACACGCCGGCCTCGACGCTCCGTCCCAAGCCGTTGGATCGGCGGCTGAGATCGCCGCGGCCGTGGGGCCGGAGTCGGTCGAGATGGTGGCAATCGACGAGGCACAGTTCTTCGGCATCGAGCTCGTGCCGGTCGTGAGCGAGCTCGCGGCCGCGGGCATGGTCGTGGTCGTCGCCGGGCTCGATGTGACGTTCACGGGCCGGCCGTTCGAGCCGCTCCCGACGCTCATGGCACTCGCCGAGCGCGTCGACAAGCTCACCGCGGTCTGCGCCATCTGCGGCGCGGACGCGATCTTCCACGCTCGCGTCGCATCGACCCCTGCGGCGGACGTCGAGCGGGTGACCGAAAACGTCGGCGGACTCGAGACGTACCAGGCGCGCTGCCGCCGCCACTTCGAGCCGAGCTAGGCCCGCGCGGGCGGCACGTTCTGGTTGAGGCGGAACAGGTTGCTCGGGTCGTACCGGCGCTTGACCTGGGCGAGCCGGTCCCACGTCGCGCCCGGGTAGGCTGCGTGGACGCGCTCCTCGGCCTCGTCGCCGATGAAGTTCACGTATGCCGCAGGGTCGCCCTGGTCGATGGCCGCGGCGAACTCGTCGACCCACGCCTGGCGCCGAGCCCGATCTTCGGGACCCTCGTAGAAGGCGGCCAGGTTGACCATGATCCGGCTGTCCCGGTGTGCGTAGGCGGTCGCGTCCGACGGGACGCGCGCCATGGCGCCCCCGAGCGGACGGAGCTGGGCGGCGCGCAGTGGAGCGTCGGAGGACTCGAGGTACTTCGCGATCGTCGCCGCCGTGGCGCGATCCACATGGTCGATGTGCATCGTCGTGGCCACGGCCAATGGACGGTACTCCTCGTCAGCGGGCGGGAACATCTCCGCGTACGGCATTGGCTTGAGCATGTCGGCCAGCGGCGTGGCGATGGCGCGGAACGGGGCGAGCGCGCGTTCCCCCGCCTCGGCGTCGCCAGCGTAGGTGAGCATCCCCAGGATGACGATGCTTCCCGACCGTCTCCTCGGGGAGGAAGGGCATCGGCGGCGCCGTCATGATGTTCGCGATCGTGGACAGCTCTTCCGGCGCGGCTTCGGCAGCTGTGATGTAGGCCTCGATCGTCTCCGCCGTGCCGGGCAGGACCAGCATGCCGCCAACGATGCCGTCGAGCTCGTGGAGCCGGTACCGGAATCGCGTTGCGACGCCAAGGTTGCCGCCACCCCCACGGATGGCCCAGAACAGGTCGGGATGGCGGTCGGCGTCGACCTCGAGCAGCTCGCCGTCGGCGGTGACGATCTCGGCCCCGATCAGCGAGTCGATCGTCAGGCCGTGCTTGCGAACCAGGTAGCCGACGCCCCCGCCGAGGGTGATGCCGCCGATGCCGACGGATCCGGTATCGCCGAAGCGGGACGACGAGGCCGTGCGCGTCGCCGCGGCGATGACCTCGGCGGCCGTCAGCCCGCTCTCCGCCCAGGCGGTGCGGGAGTCCGGATCGATCTCGATCCCCTTCATGTCCCGGAGGTCGATGACGATGCCCCCATCGGTGGTGCTGTGGCCGGCGTTGCTGTGGCCGCCGCTGCGAACGGCGAGCTCGGTGCCCGTGTCACGGGCGACGTTCACGACGTGCTGGACATCAGCGGCGTCGGCCACGCGGACGATCGCGGCCGGATGCTTGTCGACATCGCCGGCCATGACGATCCGGGCGGCCTCGTAGTCGGCGTCGGCGGGCAGGATCAGGCGGCCGCGCAGCCCATCCTGCAGCTGCGCGATGACGGAGGTGGGGGCTGTGGTGGTCATGCGTTTCCTCGCGACTGGTCGGAGGGCGGTGGAACTCGACCCTACGTCGGGTCGTCGGCGTGGCCAAGGGCCAATCTCCCGACCCGATCACGGACCAATTCGACGGGCCTGCACGATCGGGTCCGGTCGCTCATACGACCGTAGCTGGGCGCCGAACTCATCGGTCGCGCGGGCTCGTTCGATGAGATTGTGGGCATCGGGCGGTCTGATGGGAAACGTACGCTCACTCGGAGGGCGCACACGACCGACTGTGCCTGACCATGCCCATCGGCGACCCACGCCGCTCCCAGGGTCAGTCGACCTCGTCGTCGAGGGACCCCTGGCGCCGGACGTCGTGGCGCGCCTCGGCGACCGGCTGCTCGCCCTGATCTCCGACGGTGCCGATCGGATCGTGTGCGACGTTGCCGGCGCGCGCCCCGGCGAGCTCGAGACGGCGGCGGGCCTGGCGCGACTGCAGCTCATGGCCCACCGTTCCGGCGGCAGGCTCGAGCTGCGCAATGCGTCGGTCCCGCTCCACGAGCTGCTCGATCTCGTCGGCCTCTGCAGCGTGGTGGGCGCCTGCGGACCGCTAGCCGTCGAGGCGCGGGGGCAGGCCGAACAGCGGGAAGAGGCGCTCCGTGTCGAGGAAGAAGGTGATCCCGCCGATCCGTCCGCCTGAGAGCTCGAGCACCTGCAGCGACCACGGCTCCAGCCCGCCTTCGGGCGCTGGCTTGTACTGGCCGAAGGCCGGCATCCCATTGGCGGTCGTTGGCACGAGGCGCGAGCCACGGCATCCGATGCCCGGGCCGAGGCACCACGCGCGGATGTCCTCGTGCGTCTGGAGCCACAGCTCGTACGGAGGCATGTTCCAGTTCGCGTCCTCATGCAGCAGCGAGGTGAGCGCGTCCATGTCGTAGCGCTCGAAAGCGTCGACATACCGATTCAGCAGTGCGCTCCGATCGGCGTCCATCTCGGTGGCCGGTTCCTCGTCCGCTGCCTTGCGCTGCGCGATCGTGGCACGCGCGCGCTGAAGGGCGCTGTTGACCGACGCGACCGACGTCTCGAGCAGGTCGGCCACCTCATCGGCCTTCCAGCGAAGCACCTCGCGCAGGATGAGCACCGCCCGCTGGCGGGGCGGGAGGTGCTGGAGCGCCGCGATGAAGGCGAGGCGGATCGATTCTCGCGCGACCGCCACATCGGCGGGGTCGCCCCCGGCGGGCAGGACGCGGGCATCCGGCACCGGCTCGATCCACGTGGCCTCCGGGAGGGGCGGCGGCAGCGGGCGATCGGCGGTCGACGGACCGCTCAGGTCCATCGGGCGCGCGCGGCGCTGGCTGGCGCCGAGCATGGTGAGGCAGACGTTGGTGGCGATCCGATACAGCCACGAGCGAAGGGCAGAGCGGCCCTCGAACGAGGCGAAGCCCCGCCAGGCCCGCAGGAGCGTCTCCTGGACGGCGTCCTCGGCCTCGAAGGCCGATCCCAGCATCCGGTAGCAGTGCGCCGTCAGCTCGACCCGGTGCGCCTCGAGCGTGGCCATGAGGTCAGCTGGAGGCGTGGCCGCGGCAACGGCGGCACGATCGACGGTCATCTTGGTCATCGGTCCCATCCTACCCGGGATGCGCCGATGAGCCCCGTCGGCTCAGCGGGGTGAGCGACGCGTCGAGGCCAGCACCCACATGACCGTGATGAGCATGCCGACGATGAGCGCCATACCGAGCAGCTCACGTCCCGTCGCGAGTTCCACGTCCTCCTCCTCCGGGCACGGGCGATCCCCATTGCCTGCCGAAGGACACGGACGGCCCGGCAAGGATACCGTCGGGTGGCAAGAGGCCAGAGGTTCCCGCTCAGCGGTCGAGGGCGCGGATCCGCTCCAGGACGCTGTCGATGTCGACGCCATCGAGCGCCGAGAGGACGCGTGACTCGGGATCGGTGCGCGCGACGCCGCCCTCCTCTGCCACCAGGCTCGAGAAGGTGACGAGCCGGTAGAAGGCCGATTCGGCACGTTGGCGTGCCGGCGAGAGGCCTGCCGTGCGGGCCGATGTCCCCTTGTTGCGCAGGAAGAACACGGCGTCGCCCCAGGCCGGCAGCTCGTCGATGGATGCCAGTCCATCGAACAGGGGGATCTCGAGCGTCAGCGCCCCCGTCGAGCCCGGGAGCCCTCCCGCCAGCAGCTCGTCGACCTGGACGGTCGCCGCGGCGTAGGTGAGCCGATGGCCGCGTGGCCCGTACGCGCGCCCCGGGGTCACCGCCACGATCCGCCCACGCACCACGGCATCGGCCGTCGTGACGAGCTCACCCAGCGAGCTCGGGGATTCGACTTCGCTGAGCTGGAGGCTGCCGACCCACGGCATGAGACGGTTCCGCAGCAGGCGCTCCGGCGGTCCGTCGAGGAGGAGGTGTCGTGGTGACGGCTCGCGGCGATATGCGTAGGCGTTGATGTGGTCGATGTCGAACTGGTGGAGCGCGGTCGGGCCATTCGGCGTGTTGGAGTTCATGCACGTCGCCCCGACCTCCGGGCCATCGGTCTCGGGCGGGTTGCCCCAGTGCCGCAGCCCGAGGGTGTGGCCGAGCTCATGGCAGGTGACGTGGTCGCGGCTCGCGTCGTCGCCGAAGAAGATGGCGTACCGCGGGTTGACGTTGAAGTGGAGCTCCTGCCCTCGGCACCACCGGTCACCGGACGGGTTGACGCCCTGCGGCGCGTCCGTCGGGCAGTAGACCCAGCCGGCCGCGCCGTTCTCCCCGTAATCGGCGGCGAACACGGTGACGTCGGTCATCCGGTTCGGTCGCGACTGCTCGATGAGCACGAGCTCGGTGGCGCCATAGTCCTCGGCCATCGTGTCGCGCATCGACGAGGCGAGGCCGTCGGGCACGCTCGGGTCGAGGTAAACGAGGTGGCGCGGGCCATCGCCCACGCTCGTGCAGCGGGGAGGCGTCACCGGCCGATCGCACGTGAAGAGCGAGGAGATCGGCCGACCGCCGTGGTTGCTCGCCACCGCATACGGTCCGTGGACCGTCAGGGACAACGCCGTCATGGCGGCGAGCGCGAACCGCAGGATGACGGCAGGGGAGATGGTCGGGCGGCTCACGGCCCAGCGATGGTCCCGTCCTCGACCCTGCCTGTCAACGCGACCCCTGGCTCGCTGGATCAATTCGAACATTCGTTCTATCATGCCGCCATGCGCGCCGCATATCGGGAGGAGCCCTGCCGCACGGCGCTCAACCGCGTCGATGGCATGGGCTTCCGCTGGAGCCTCAACCCGTACATGGGATGCGCTCATCGGTGTGCCTTCTGTTACGTGCGCGGTTTCGAGCGGCGCGCCGACCGGCCGTCCGACGATCGGTACGGGTCGAGCGTGCGGGTCAAGGTCAACGTGGTGGAGGTCCTGGCCGCCGAGCTCGCTCGGAAGCGCTGGCGACGCGAGACCGTGGCGATCGGTGCGGCGACCGATCCCTACCAGCCGGCCGAGGGCCGCTACCGCCTGACGCGGGGTTGCATCGAGGCCCTCGGAGCAGCGCGGACCCCGATGAGCCTCATCACCCGAGGTCCGCTCGTCGTCCGCGATGTCGACGTCCTCGCCGCCGCGGCGGTCCGCGCCGACGTCATGGTCAGCGTCAGCATCGCAACCCTCGACCCGGCGCTCGGCGCCGGGCTCGAGCCCGGTGTCGCGCCGGCGACGCAGCGGCTGCGCGCCATCCGCATGCTGACCGATGCCGGCATCGCCGCCGGCGTCGCGCTCGCCCCGGTGCTGCCGGGGCTGACCGATGCACCACGCGCCCTCGCCGGCGTCCTGGCCGCCGCGCGGGAGGCCGGCGCCACCCATGCCTGGACGAATCTCCTCAACCTTCGCGCCGGGACGCGCGAGCATTTCCTCTCCGTCCTCGACCGCGAGTGGCCGGCCGAGGCGGACGCGGTATCGACGGCTCTACCCGCCCGGCGGCAGCGGCTACCTGCGCGCCGGCGACGCCGGCCCGATCGAACGGCGCATCGCCGCGGTTCGGCGCGGGAGCGGGATCGCCGATCGTCGGCGCATCGTGCTCAGCCCGGATCCCTCGCCGGAGCAGCAGACCCTCGCTCTTTGAGTCAGCCGCCGGTGGTGCGCACCACGACCAGCCGGTCGGCGGCCGACTCGGCGCCCCACACCTCGCCCGGCCGTCCGAGGAGCTGACGGACCTCGGCGGGCTGCGACTCGAGATCGAACGTCAGCCACGCCTCCTCGCTCGGATCGAATCGGTGGATGGCATTGGCGCCGAAGTCAGTGACCCATACAGCGTCTCGCTCATCGACGAAGACGGCGTACGGCATCGGCGCGTCTGACGGCGGCCGGAACTCGCGCCAGCCAGCATCCACTGGGTCGTAGACGGCGAGGGAGCCGGAGAACCACTCGGTGGCCCAGAGCCGACCGGTCGAGTCGGACCAGACGCGACGGGCTCCCCCGCCCGCTGTTGACGTGTCGACAACCGTCACCTCCCCGGAATCCCGGTCGATGAGGCCGAGATAGCTCCCGGCCAGCGAGCTGAAGACGACCTCGCCGTCGGGCGTGGTGGCGATCCCGTATGGGCCCGGGCCGCCCGGCGCATTGAAGACCTGCATGGAGCCGCTACCGGGGTCGAGGCTGCCGTAGATCCCGTTCTGGCCCGTGAACCAGAGGATCCCGTCGCCGTCGAATGTCGCCGTGTTCAGGTTCGCGTTCGGGGCATCGAGCGGAAACGTCGTGACCTCCTCGGTCTCCGCATCAACCCGCACGATGGCATTGAGGCCACCGTCGGTGATCCACGCGTCGCCGTCGGAGCCGGTGATCACGCCGTGCGGCGCCGATCCCGGACCCAGGGGAATCTCGCGAACCTCGCCGCTCTCCGGGTTGAGCCAGCCAAGCGTCCCGTTGCCCTGCCCCGTGTACCAGATGCCACCGTCGGCGGCCGGCGCGACGTCATGCGGATGGCTGCCGGGAGTGACGGCGAACGACTCCACCTCGAAGGCGAGCGGCTCCGCTTCCGCCGATTGCGAGGCGGTGGCCGTTGGAAACGGCGACGGCGACACGTTCGGTGTCGCGGAGCTCGGCGGCGCCGTCGGCGAGTCCGCGGGTGTCGGTGACGCCGCCGCAGCGCATCCGGCCGAGAGTGCGGCGAGCGCGATCGTGACGACCCGCCGCATCAGCCCTCCAAGCCGAGAACGCGCCCGAGGAACGCGCCACGGTCGGTGCGCGCCTCGTCCGAGCGCACGCCGTGGTCGGCGTCGTAGGCATGCGTCTCCTTCGGCTCGCCCGCGGCCCGGAAGAACTCCCCGCCGGTCATCGGCGCGATGAAGTAGTCGGTGCGGGCGAACTGGAAACAGACGGGGCGCGGCGCCAGGTCACCGACCCGGCTGATCGGGTCGAGCGGGGCGAGCGCGCGGAGGTAGTCGTGTCGATCGTCGGGGAGCTGCCAGAAGGTGAGGAACCAGTCGCCCCAGCGCGGGGTCGCCGCGATGAGGACGGCACCCGCCAGCCGCGCGTCCTCGGCGGCGAGGATGACGCCGTGCATCGCGCCGAAGTCGTGGCCCACGAGGCCGATGCGCGCCGCGTCGACGTCGTCGCGAGCCGCCAGGAGGTCGACGGCCGCTCGGTGGCGCGCGACTTCGGCGCGGATCCGCGCCGCATCGGAGGCCGCGTCCTCCGGCTCGACGGACCAGGGGAACTGGCCCTGCGGAAGCAGCGACACCACCCCGTGATCCTTCGCGAGGCCGACAGCCTCGTCGAGGAACTGGGTGCGGTTGCCATCCGGCGCCTCGGTGTCGAGCCAGTGGAGGAAGAGGATCGCCGCTCCGCGGCCGCCGCCGATCGGCTCGACGAGGTAGGCGTCCGCGTCGCCTACGCGGATGTCGTGGACGAGCGCGCCGTCGCGCTCCTCGGGGCCTGCGGCCATCGACTCTCCATCGGTTGCGTGTACTGAACCTACTCCGGCGTGGCCGGGCCGGTTCGGTAGTGATGTGGATGACCGGCTTCGCCGGGCTGGCGCTTCTTGCAGGCTGGCCAGCACCATCAGCGGTCATGTCGTTTCTGAAATATCGACTGATTGCGGGCATCCGCTCCTGACGACCCACGCGGACACGACGAAATGTCCCGAAGGAACAGGCGTCCGACCGCGGTGACCGAAGCCACCGCTATCGTCCGGTCCGTGTGGCCGAAGCCATCGGTGCCGGCCCCGGAACCCTCAACCGAAGCTGTGAGATCCGGTGTCGCTTGCCCCTTCGGGACGACCTCAGTATCTCCGTCGCGGCGCGGGCCACGCAAGACCAGTTATCCCCGACTTTGCGAATGCGCCGAGGAGCTATCCACACGCCATCCACGAAGCCGCGCGCGAGGAATCATTCCTGAGCGCCGCTAACGGTTGCGCTTGACAGAATAGTTGCCAACGCCATCATTATCGGGTGACATCGATTGCCACGGCCGGTCCCGGCCATGCCCTCGAGATCGTGGACGCGCTCGCGCCCCTGCTCGCGCACCAGCGCCACCGATGGGCCGAGCGCTGCCAGGCGCATGGCATCTCGATCGTCGGCTTCCAGGTCCTGGCACTGCTCGAGATGAACGAGGCCATGCCGATGGGCCGCCTCGCCGATGAGCTCGACGTCGCGCTCCCGAACGCCACCGGCATCATCGGCCGGCTCGCGGCGCGCGGCCTCGTCGGGCGCAGCCACGATCCCTCGGATCGCCGCGTCGTCCTCATCGGCCTGACCGATGCCGGACGCGCCCTCATCGACGAGATGGAGGCCGCACGACGCGATCGGATGGTGCGGCTCTTCGGCGAGCTCGATGCCGCGGGCCAGCGGCGCCTGCTCCACGCCGTCCGAGACCTGAGGGCCGCGGCCGCGCGGCTCGCCGTACGAGGGGATGCTCCGTCATGACCACCGCTGCCGCGATCGACGACGAGCCGGTCCACATCGACCACCGCGCGCGCCTCGAGATCCTCGTCGCCATCCTGCTGACGATGTTCCTCTCGGCGCTCGACCAGACCGTGGTCGGGACGGCCCTGCCGAGGATCGTGACCGACCTGGCCGGCAACGAGCTGTACGTGTGGGTCGTCACCATCTACCTGCTGACGGCGACGGTCAGCGGCCCGATCTACGGCAAGCTGTCGGACCAGTTCGGCCGCCGGCCGATGATCATGATCGGCGTCAGCCTCTTCCTCATCGGATCGCTGCTGTGCGCCCTCTCGCAGGAGATGTGGCAGCTCATCCTGTTCCGGGGCATCCAGGGCCTGGGCGCCGGCGCCATCTTCCCCATCGCGCTGGCGGTCATCGGCGACCTCTTCAGCCCGCGCGAGCGCGGCAAGTACCAGGGGCTGTTCGGCGCGATCTTCGCGGTCTCGTCGATCATCGGCCCGGCCCTCGGCGGCTTCCTGACCGACACGATCAGCTGGCACTGGGTCTTCCTCGTCAACCTGCCGCTCGGGATCGTGGCGCTCGTCGTCCTCTGGCGCCTCCTGCCGCACGTCCGGCATCCCGACGCCGTCAGATCGATCGACTACCTCGGCGCCGCCGTCTTCACGGCGGCGCATTGTGCCGCTCCTGCTGGGCCTGACCAACAAGCAGTTCGGCGAATGGACCGATCCGGCCGTCGGCGGCCTCATCGCCTTCGGCCTCGCCATCGGCGCCGTCTTCATCTGGGTCGAGTCGCGCGCGATGGAGCCGATCCTGCCGCTGAGCCTCTTCCGCAACCGGACCGTGGCCGCCTCGATCGTGGCCACCTTCCTCATCACCTTCGGCTTCTTCGGCGCCATCATCTTCCTGCCGCGCTGGTTCCAGTTCGTGCTCGGCTCGAGCGCGACCGAATCCGGCTACCAGATGCTTCCGCTGATGGCCGGCGTGCTGGGCAGCTCGGTTGCCTCGGGGCTCATCGTGGCCCGCACCGGGCGGTACAAGTGGATGACGGTCGCGGCCATGGCGATCTCGATCCTCGGCCTCTTCCTCATGACCGGCATCCGGGCCGACACCGACGTCAGAGCGGCGTGGCTGTGGATGTTCATCGCCGGCCTCGGGATCGGCCCGTCGTTCGCCATCTTCACGATCGTCGTCCAGAGCGCCGTCGCACCGCGCATGCTGGGTGCGGCGACCAGCGCGCTGACCTTCTTCCGCCAGGTCGGTGGCTCGGTCGGCCTCGCCATCGCCGGAACGATCTTCGGCACGACCTTCGCCGAGCAGGTCCCGCGTCAGCTGGCGGCGAACGGCGTCCCGCAGCCCCTGATCGACGGCGTGGCGCAGGGAGGCGCCTCGATGCAGGGCGACCTGACCAGCGTCGGGGTCGACCTCGGGCAGCAGATCCTGAGCCAGGTGCCGGCCGCCGCTCGTCCCTCGGTCGAGCCGTTCATCGGCCAGATCGTGGACGGCATCCACCAGGCGTTCTCGATCGCGATCGCGAGCTCGATGTGGCTGGCGGTGCTCGCCGCGGCGGCCGCTGCGACCGTCGTGGCCCTCCTCGTTCCCGAGCTGACCCTGCGCCGAACGACCGGTCCGGGGGAGCGGGCGGCCGATGGAGGGCCGCCGGCAGCGGTGCCGGTGATGGAGTAGCCGCGTTCAGCCGCTGAGGCGAGCGATCCGGGCGATCGACGCGTCGATTCGCTCCTCCCCAATGCGACCGGAGCGCACGAGCCCCTGGACGATATCGATCGTTCGCTCGACGACGTCCGCCTCGTAGACGAGCTGATTGGCCACCAGCAGCAGGTCGACCCCGGCCTCGATGGCGAGCGCCACCGCCTCCGGGTAGCCGTAGGCATCACGGATGGCACCCATCTGGAGGTCGTCGCTGATGACGGCGCGATCGAAGCCGAGGTCTGCCCGCAGGAGCCCATCGATCGTGCGGTGCGACACGGTGGCCGGGTCGTCGGGATCGAGCGTGGCGTTGAAGATGTGGGCGGTAAGGACCGCATCGGCAAGGCCGGCCTCGACGAGGGCCCTGAAGGGAAGCAGCTCGGTCTCGGTCCAGACCTCGGTCACGTCGACCACGCCGCGGTGCGTGTCGCCGGTGGCGCTGCCCTGACCCGGGAAATGCTTCACGGCGCAGCGCAGGCCGATCTCGTGATGAGCCTCGATGTAGGCCGCTGCGTGCGCGATGACGACGTCCGGATCGGCCGAGAAGCTCCGATCGACCGCCGCGATGATCGGGTTCGACGAGTTCACCGCGAGGTCCACGACCGGCGCGAGGTTGAGCGTCACGCCAACGTCCGCGAGCGCCACCGCCATGGCGCGCGCCGCCGCTCGGGTGGCCTCCGGGTCGCCACGGCCGAGCTCAGCCGCCGAGGTCGTTGGCGGGAATCCGTGGTCCGGGCCGAGCCGCGCCACCAGGCCGCCCTCCTGGTCGACCGAGACGATCAGCGGCGATGGGGCCAGCGTCGCCAGTCCGTCGATCAGTGACCGGAGCTGGTCCGGCGATGCGACGTTGCGCGGGCCGTCGGTGAGCTGGTCGACCGAGAAGATGACGACGCCACCCAGCGATCCGCCAACGAGCTGCTCGCGAAGCTCCTGGTCAATCTCGTCGACCGAGAGGCCACGGAACCCGACGAGCATCATCCTGCCGATGCGCTGGCGCAGCGTTGGGCCGCTCGACGATGGCGATGGCGCCTCTATCGACGGAGCGGTGGATCGATCAGGGCTCGGCGTCGGAAGCGGCGACGGCGCGATCGTTCGGATGGCCGCGGCGCAGGCCGCGA
The DNA here is from genome assembly GCA_963790255.1 of uncultured Chloroflexia bacterium. Lineage (GTDB taxonomy): Bacteria > Chloroflexota > Limnocylindria > QHBO01 > QHBO01 > JACDBZ01. The sequence goes on from CAWBOA010000009.1 coordinate 122,292, forward strand.
GGAGGGCGCCGATCCCCACCGCAAGGGTGACGGCCAGGAAGCGGCGGCGAGACAGCATCGGCCCGATGGTAGCCCGGGCCCAGTCTGGGCGCCCCGCGGGCGCCCGGACTCCCTAGCGGCTGGCCCGGCGGTCGAGGAGGCCGAGCATGCCGCCGACGGCGACGGCACCGAGCCCGATCAGCACGAAGGCGATCGAGCCGCCGGCCAGGAAGCCGAGGACGGTGATGAGGACGCCAAGGACGATGAGCGTTCCGGAGGCGAAGTTGGCGAGCATCGGTCGCTGCTCCTGTCAGTTGATGTCGAACGCCGACAGGATCGCATGGCGCACGAGAGCGGTCGTCATGCCTTCGGCCGCCGGCACCTCCACAAACGCCCTACGTCATCCCGCCCAGATCCGCGATCGTCGCGTCGGCCCTGCGCACGGCGCGCGAACCGGCGAGGATGCGTTCGATCGCAGAGAGGAACCTCATGAGCACCGCAGCCGACGCGCTGACCGAACGACTCTTCTCGGCCGCCGTCGCCACGTTCGACCTCGCCGGCGTCTACCTCGGCGACCGCCTCGGGTGGTACCGAGCCCTGGCGAAGGACGGCCCGGCAACGCCGGACGAGCTTGCCGAACGCACCGGAACCGATGCGCGCTACGCCCGCGAGTGGCTGGAGCACCAGGCCGTGACCGGCATTCTCGCGGTCGACGGGGTCCATCGCTTCAGCCTCTCGGCCGAGCACGCCGCCGTGCTGGTCGATCCCGAGAGCCTCAATCTCATGGCGCCCCTCGCGCGCATGGTCACGGCCGCCGTCGGCCAGCTGCCGCGCCTGGTCGAGGCGTACCGGACCGGCGCTGGCAACGCCTGGGAGTCGTACGGCCCGGACATGCGTGAGGGGCAGGCCAGCTTCAACCGGCCGGCCCTCACCCACTTCCTGGGCAAGGAGTGGCTGCGCGCCATCGCGGATCTCGACGCGCGCCTTCGCGAGGACCCGCCCGCTCGGATCGTCGACATCGGTTGTGGTGAGGGCTGGTCGACGCTGGCGCTCGCCCGCGCCTACCCGAACGCTGAGGTGCTCGGTGTCGACCTCGATGCGCCGTCGATCGATGCGGCGCGCCAGCATGCCGGCGAGGAGGGTCTGGACGGCGCCGTTGAGTTCCGCCACACGGATGCCGCATCGCTCCAGGGTCAGTACGACGTGGCGCTCATCGTCGAAGCCGTGCACGACATGTCGAACCCGGTGCCTGTTCTTCGTGCGGTTCGCGAGGCACTCGTGGCGGACGGGTCGCTGCTCGTCATCGACGAGCGGGTCGGGGAGGAGTTCGCGGCGCCGGGCGACGAGATCGAGCGCTTCATGTACGGCTGGAGCATCACCACCTGCCTGCCGGATGGACGCTCACGGTCGCCGTCGGTCGCGACCGGGACGGTGATGCGGCCGGCGACGCTGCGTGGGTACGCAGCCGAGGCGGGATTCGACGAGGTCGAGATCCTGCCGATCGAGAACGACTTCTTCCGCTTCTACCGGATGCGCCGGTAGCGGTCAGGCGATCGCTGGGACGAGGACGACGGCCAGGACGACGACGACGAGCAGGAGCATCGCGGCGATGCCGAGCTCCCGGTCGGAGATGGTTGCGGGCTCGTGGGTCGGTTCTCGGCGGAGCATCTCGGTCAGTCCTCGACGATGAGGCGCCCAGTGTCGGTGCCGGTAGTCAACGCCACATCAAGCGGGCGTCGTGCCTCGGCATACGTCATTCGTCGCGGTCGCGCGTGTGCCACGATTCGGTCGTGGACGGCCAGCGTCGGGCGAAGCTCGTATGCACGATCGGTCCGGCCTCGGCGGACGAGGTCGACGGCCTCGTCGCGGCCGGCATGGACGTCGCGCGGCTGAACTTCTCGCACGGGACCGTCGACGGCCACGGCGAGGTCGCCCGGCGCATCCGAGCCTCCCATCCGGAGGTCGCGATCCTCGTCGACCTGCCGGGCCCGAAGATCCGGCTCGGCGAGCTCGCCGATCACCAGGTGACGCTTGGGAGCGGCAGCAGCTTCACGCTCCGCCCGTCGGACTCCGCCCTGGGCGACGCGACCGGTGCCCATGTCAGCTACGGCTCCCTCGCCGAGGATGCGCGTCCCGGAGACCGAATCCTCCTCGCCGACGGCGCCGTCGAGCTGCGCGTCACGGCTGCCGACGGGGGCGAGGTGGCGACCGAGGTCATCCGTGGAGGCACCATCCGGTCGCGCGCCGGCGTCAGCGTGCCGTCGGACCGGATCAGCCAGCCAGCGCTGACCGACGCCGATCGAGCCGGTGCGCCCCGCGCGGCTCAGCTCGGCGCCGACTACGTCGCGCAGTCGTTCGTCCGGCGCGCGACCGACGTCGACGAGCTGCGGAGCCTGCTCGGGCCGGACGGGCCAGCAATCGTCGCCAAGATCGAGACGCGACCGGCCGTCGATGACTTCGACGCCATCTGCAGGAGCGCCGACGCGGTCATGATCGCCCGTGGCGACCTGGGCGTGGAGCTGCCCTTCGAGGAGATCCCGCTGCTGCAGAAGGACCTCCTGCGCCGAGCCCTTGACCTCGGGGTGCCCACGATCGTGGCCACGCAGATGCTCGAGTCGATGATCGTCGCGCCGCGACCGACGCGTGCCGAGGCGAGCGACGTGGCGAACGCGGTCCTGGATGGGGCCGGCGCGGTCATGCTCTCGGCCGAGACCGCGATCGGCGCGCACCCGCTCCTGGCGGCCGAGGCGGCGGTCCGGATCGTGCTCGCGTGCGAGGAGCGCGGGGGCGACCGCCTGCCGGCCGGCGCGCCGTCACGTGCGGAGACAGATGCCGAGGCCGTCGCCTTCGCGGCCGTCGCCCTCGCCGGCGCCGATCGCGAGGTGGCGGCGATCGCGTGCTATACCCGCACGGGCCGGACCGCCCGCGTCCTCAGCGCCCTCCGGCCCCGCGTCCCGGTCATGGCCTATGCGCCGGAGTCGGGGGTGATTCGCCGGCTGGCGCTCATCCACGGCATCGAGTCGCGCGATTGCGTCGCCCCTACCGGCGACGGAGGTCGGCTGGAGCTCGTCGCGGCTCGTCTCGACGAGGAGGCGGTGATGCCGGCCGGAACGGTGGTCGTCCTGGTGGCGTCGAGTGCGGCGGCGGGGAGCGGACCCAACCTGCTCGCCGTCCATCGGATCGGCGACCGCGCGCCGGCCGGGCCGGTCAGCTAGGGCGGCGGCCGCCGCCGAAGGTGGCGCAGAGGGCGGCCAGCTCCTCGGCCGTTGCGCCGGCGCCGATGCCGAGCGCCAGGAGGACGCGCGCCTTGAGGGCGTCGAGGGTCCCGGAGAAGATCGCGCCGGCCTCCCACCAGGTCGAGCTGCCGCCCGGGAACCCATAGCCGGCCAGCGGGCGGCCGGATGGGCAGCGCGTCGTGAGCACCACCGGCACGCCGCTCTCGATCAGCGGCCGCGCGAGCTCCAGGTACGCGAGCGGCGTGTTGCCGCCACCGGCGGCCGCGACCACCAACCCCTTCGGCGTTCCGTCCAGCCGCGGTCGGGCATCCAGCGTCACGAGCAGCAGGTCGACCGGCAGCAGCGGCGTGCTTCGGAATGCTCCCCAGCCGCCCAGTGGTCCGGTGACGGCGCTGGGTGACAACGCCATCGGCGACCGCGCCGAGCGGCCCGGCATTCGGGCTCTGAAAGGTCGCGTGGGCGTGCGTGTGGGTCTTGCGCACGTCGTCGGCGCCGTGGATCTCGCCGGCCATGGCCACCACGACCCCCTGACCGGCCAGCCCAGGTGTCGCCGCCGCGGCGACGGCGTTGCGCAGGTTCTCCGGGCCGTCGTACGCCTCCTGCGAGGCGGAGCGCATCGCCCCGACGACGACGACCGGCTTGTCGGGCAGCGGCAGCAGGTCCCACGCGAAGGCGGTCTCCTCGATGACGTCGGTCCCCTGGACCACGACCGCTCCGTCGATCTCCGGCCGCGCAAGCTGATCCGCGAGGAGGCGGCCGATCTCCAGCACCTGGTCGAAGGACAGGTGCGAGGCCGGCACGAGCCCCCAATCGATCGGCTCGACCGATGCGATCGCATCAAGCCCGGGGACCAGCGCGAGGAGCTCGGAGGCGCCGAGCGAGGGCACGTTGCCGGCTCCGGTACGGCGCATCGAGATCGTTCCGCCGGTGAAGATGACGGCGACTCGCGGCATCGCCGAAGTATGCGCGAACGCCGTCCGGTGCCGTCCCTGCAGCTGCCCGGACACTGGGGTAGGCTGGCGACTCCCATGTCTCAGGCAATGATCGAGGCCGTCGGCCTTCACAAGTCCTTCGGTGACACCCACGCGCTCGCGGGCCTCGACCTCGACGCGCGCGAGGGGACGATCCTGTGCGTCCTCGGCCCGAACGGGGCCGGCAAGACGACCGCCGTCCGCATCCTGACGACCCTCAGCCGCCCCGATCAGGGCACCGCGACCGTCGCCGGCATCGACGTGCTCAAGCACCCCGACCAGGTGCGCGCCAAGATCGGCGTCGCCGGCCAGTACGCGGCCCTCGACGAGCTGCTGACCGGGCGCGAGAACCTCGGCATGATCGGCCGTCTCTACCGGGTCGATGCCGCCACCGTCCGGACGCGGGCGGACGAACCTCATCGAGCACTTCGAGCTGGCCGATGCGGCGGATCGCACCGTGAAGACGTACTCGGGCGGCATGCGTCGCAGGCTCGACCTCGGCGCAGCCCTCATGGCCGAGCCGCCCGTCATCTTTCTGGACGAACCCACAACGGGCCTCGACCCGAAGGGGAGGCTCTCGATGTGGGACCTCATTGAGGACCTCGCGCGTGGCGGCACGACCGTGCTCATGACCACGCAATACCTCGAGGAGGCCGATCGCCTCGCGGACGACATCCTCGTCATCGACCACGGCCGCGCGATCGCGCGCGGCACGGCCGATGAGCTGAAACGCCAGGTCGGCGGTGAGCGCCTCGAGATCACCATCCGAAACGAGGAGTACCTGCCGGCCGCGCAGCGCGTGCTCGAGGCGCTCGGCGACGGGCCGGCGCGCATCGAACCCGAGACGCGACATGCGAGCGTGGCGCTGTCCTCGCAGGACGGCGTTCTGACGCGCGCGATTCGGGAGCTCGATTCGGCTGACGTCCGCGTCGACGACATCGGCTTCCGCCGGCCGACCTTGGACGAGGTGTTCCTGACTCTGACCGGGCGTCCCGCCGAGGAGACGAGGCCGGACGACGGGGTGGCCGCATGACACTCGCATGGTGGCTGCGCGATACGTGGGAGATGATGCGGCGCAACCTGCTCCACATTCGCCGCACGCCGGAGCTCCTGCTCGACGTCACCCTCAGCCCGATCATGTTCGTGCTGCTCTTCAGCCTCGTCTTCGGCGGGGCGATCGTCATCCCGGGCGTCGATTACACGAGCTTCCTCATGGCGGGCATCTTCGTCCAGACGATCGCGTTCGCCGGCATCTACACCTCGGTGCTCCTGGCGAACGACCTCCAGAAGGGGATGATCGACCGATTCCGCTCGCTTCCGATGTCGCAGTCGTCGGTGCTCACCGGTCGCACGGTCACCGACCTGCTGCGGGCGCTCCTTGCGATCGGGATCATGTGGATCGTCGGCATGCTGGTCGGGTTCCGGCCGACCGGCGGCATCGGCGCCAGCGTTGCCGCCATCGGCCTCATGCTGCTCTTCGGCTTCGCCCTCTCGTGGCTCGGCGTGGCCGCAGGCGCCCTCGTCCGGACGCCGGAGGCGCTGCAGGGCATCATCTTCGCCGTCGTCTTCCCGCTCACGTTCGTCAGCAGCGCTTTCGTGGAGACCAAGACGATGCCCGATTGGCTCGAGTGGTTCGCCAACCGTCAGCCGATGACGCTCGTCACCGATGCCGTCCGCTCGCTGACCCTCAACGGCGTCGGCGGGCCGGCCGCCATCCCGTCGATCCTCTGGTCACTCGGAATCCTGGTCGTGGCCTTCCCGCTCGGGCTCTGGCTCTACAACCGCCGAACGACCCAGTAGCGAGCCGCTAGGGGCGCTGGAGCGCCTCCGGCGCTGGCTCCCACAGCTCGAACCGGTTGCCCTCCGGATCGGTCCCCCACCCGAAGCGCCCGATGCCCTCCATCACCTGCATCGCCTCATCGACGGCGACCCCGGCCTCGCGCAGCTGGGTCAGCATGGCCTCGAGGTCACGAACCCGGAAGTTGATCATCCAGCCCTGCTCGGGACGGCCGAAGTAGTCGGTGTCGGCCGGGAACGGCGACCACACCGTCGGGCCGGCCTCCTGCCACCACGTGGCATCGGTCTCCTCGCTGTAGGCGTCGACGCCAAGGTGCTCGGTGTACCAGCGCGCCAGTGCCACCGGGTCCATGGACCGGAAGAAGACACCGCCAATCCCGATCGCTCGTTCCATGCCCCGATCCTAACGCCTGGTCAGCCAGCCAGGCGCTCGACCAGGGGCCCACCTCAGCGCTTCTTGCGGGCTTTCGGCGGGAGCGTGCGGACGTACGCGGCGGCGCGCTCGACCCAGGCGCGTGCCTGGTCCGGATCCTCTGCGACCTCGTCGGGCATGAGGACATACCCGCGCATCGGCCGCCCGGCCATCGGCTCGAACTGGGTCCAGCCGCCATCGAGCCGAGCCTCGCGCTCGTCATCGGGAAGCCGCACGACCCATGTGTCGCGATGGAGGCTGGTCGTCAAATTGCCTCCGATGAAGGCAGCGGGGTAGCCGAACATCTGCCGCGGCTCAAGGCCGTCGACGCCGGCGATGGCAGCGGTGAAACGATCCTGCAATTCCTGCGGCGACTTGCGCGACTCGAATGTCATGTCCTTCGCCTCACCTTGGATACCCCCACACATTGTGTGCGCGGCAGGCCGTTGTGGTGTCGCCGCACGGTCCGTGCGGCGCTACCACGCGTGCCATTCCGACCGTGGTTGCGCCAAATGTGCCACGGGGCGTAGCAAACCGCCGAGGCTGACGGGCGCTGGGTCAGGATTCGTAGCACTCCGCCGGAATGGGCGGTCGCCTAGCTCCAAGGTGGAGCAGCCGCAGGTCAGGGATCGCGCGCCCAGGTGCCGGTCTGCAGGTCCTCCCCACGCTCGAACGAGAGGGCGAAGAAGGCGGCAGCCGCCAGGGCGATCACGGCCGCAGCGCGTCGGTTGCTCATCCGGGCCGATCGACCAGCAGCGCGTGGAGGTGCTCGAAGGTGGCCGCGGGGTCCTCGGTCGTGCCGGCGTGCACCGGCCCAGGCTGTACGAGCGTGCTCCGCGGGGTCGTGAGCCAGTGAAATCGCTCCGACTGGCTCATCGCCGCAAGCGGGGACGCGGTGATCCGGCCGGCAGCGACGCGCTCGACGAAGTCGAGCTGATCGCGGATCGCCGGATGGTCGCATCCGGCGCACATCGCCGCCAGCGCCGCCTCGTCGAGCGAGCTTCGGGCGTCGAGATAGCGCCGCTCGCGGCAGAAGAGGATGAGCCCGGCGTTGAGGAACTCCTCCCGCTCGATGTCCGGCACGATCCGGACCACCGCGTAGGAGAAGGCGCTAGGCGACGGCACGCCGCTGGACCTCGACCCGCGCTCGCTCGGCCTCCGCCACCCAGGTGGCGCGCGCCTCGAGGCGGAGCGCCAGGTAGCGTCGATAGGCGTCTCGCTCGGCGTCCGGCGTGGCGAACCGCCCGTCGCGCAGCCACTCGGTCGGGATTCCGTCGACGATCGTGCCGATGGAGGCCGCGTCGACCCGGCTCGCCAATCGCCCGTCGGCCTCGCCGATCGGGCCGGCGAAGGGCAGGAGGACGTGGTCCGCGATCCGCTCGAAAACGCGGCCGGCGTGCGCGTCCGGATCGGTCCAGGCGTGGTGGACGTAGAGCGCCGAGCCGTGGTCGATCAGCCACGTGCGCCCCGCGGCGACGATCATGTTCGCGTTGCGCGCCGTGCGATCCGGGTTGATGGTCAGGTCGTCGAACCACACGACGTCCGCCGCCCAGTCCGGCCCCTCGAGCGGACCGCGCGTGACGTCCGGGGCGAGCGACCCGGGCACGAATGCCATCCCGAGGTTGAGTCCGATCGACCAGCCGAGCAGATCGCGGATCTCATCGTGCGACTCGGCGCGGGCGATCTCCTCGGGAAGCATGACGAGCGCGATGTCCGGCACGGGGAGCCCGAGCAGGCGTCCGATCTCCCCGACGACGAGCTCAGCGATGAGGGCCTTCTCGCCGTGGCCGGCGCCGCGGAACTTCACGACGTACTCGCGACCGTCTTCGGCCTCGACCAGCGCCGGAAGCGAGCTTCCCTCGCGGAGCGGGGTGATGTAGCGGGTGATCCCGAGCGTGCGCAGCACGGCCCGAGTGTACCGGCGGCCGCCGGAGCCGATGGACGCCGTCGATCAGTCGACGACGTTCTCGAGGAAGCCAAGCACCGAGCCATCGACAAAGTCGATGTAGACCTCGACTCCGTAGTCGGGCCGCTTCGCAAAGACTTTCCACACCCACTCATCGGCGGAGAGGTCGCGCGACCAGTCGCCGATTTCCCAGATCGGAGCGACGCGACCGATCGGGCCCACTTCCACGCTCGCGATCGTCCAGTCAAGGTCCGCGGGCAGCCAGGCGAGGGTAGCCTCGATCGCATCGGCCCGTGTGACCCCGGCGGGCGGTGGCGACGTCATCGGAAACGGCGTGGGTGTGGTGAACCGACCCCCGTCGTCAGGGTGAACGGTGATCTCGACGAACCCCGAGTCGTTGACGTAGATCGCGCAGACAAGGCGATGGCGCGGTTCACCCTGGTCGCTCTCCTCGGGCGTGATGTCGACTCCCTCGGCCGTGATGTAGATGTCGGCCGGGTCGTCACTCATCGGATCCCCGACGACCTCCTGGACGTCGAGCTCGGCGGTCGTCGCCCGGCCGGCAAATGACAGATCGGTTCCCGACGGGAATCCGCACTCGGGCGGCGCCTCGGGTCCAGCGAACAGACAGCCCGCGAGCAACACCGACGTGGCAGCCATCATCGATAGGCGTCTCACCATCACAGCGTACGCGTCGGCAGCGGGAGAGAAGTCGGCCTTGCCCGTAGCAGACCGCCTAGGACGTGCCCGCGCTCACGCCGGACGGGACCTCCGAGCGCAGCTCGTCGCGGTAGGCCACGACCGCCGCGAGGAGGAAGAGGTGGAGGATGACGACGACGACGGAGTCGAACTGGCGGACGTAGAACGAGATGAGGTCGCCGAGGGTGAGGACGACGAGGAGGCCGAAGTAGGCCAGCGTCCACCCCAGCCGATGGCGCCCGACGGCCGCGACGAGCACCGCCCCGGCCACCACGAGCGCGCCGGCCAGGGCCTCGACCACGAGGTGAACGATCTGGAACCTCGTCAGGGGCGACACCTCAGAACCGGGACCGACCGTGAGGCCCGAGCCGATGTTCACGAGGGCCAGGACCTGGCCGATGCCGGTCATGAGCAGCGCGCCGACGATCACGAAGCGGAGGCCGCGGCCACCGAGCAGGCGGTCGGCACGACGTCGCCAGCCGGCGCGCAGGCCGCCGAACCGATCGACCGGGTCGGGGGCCACGCGCAGCTCGCCGGCCTCGACGAAGCCGAGAAGGACGTCGGCAAGGCGTCGCTGCTCCACGGCCGGAGCCCGACCCGCGGCCGACGCCAGCCGGTCGCGGAGGTCGTCGCGCTCTCGACGCTGCAGGTCGCCCTCGACCGACTCCTCGAGCAGCTCGAGGCCGGTGAGGAGCTGGCTGCGCGGGTCGGGGTCGTCGGGCGAGCGGGCGCGCAGCCAGACGAGGGCGGTGAGGAGGAAGGTGGCGTAGATGATCGGCGCCGCCGCCGGGTAGAAGTAGTCGTTCTCGGCGGTGATGAACTTGCCAACCTCGTCGATGAAGAGGCCCATCCCGATCCCGGCCAGCACGGCGGCCAGGGTATAGACGAGCCGGCCGGCGAGAAGCACCGGAAGGATGGCCGCGGCAAAGAGCGCGACACCGCCCCACAGCGCGTGCGCGATGTGCAGGTCGCCCCCGCCAATCTGCGGGAAGCCGGTGATCTCCAGGAACCATCGCGTGGCGATGACGGTCGCGGCGAATGCGACGAGCATGAGGAGCAGGTAGCGCTCAGCGCCCTCCCGGCGAACGGGTCGCCGGATCCGCGTGGCGGTCCGGGTTGGAGGCGCATCCACGCGCCTACGCTAGCCGATGCTGGCTAGTCCTCTGAACCTGCGGCCTCGTCGTCGTCCTGGACCTTGGTCTGGCCCGGCGCGTCGTCGCGGCCGTGCCCGCCGCCCATGATCGAGCCGATGCCCGGCTGCACGCCGAGCTCGCGGGCGATCGCGCCCCAGCCCATCGCGCTATCCTCGGTCCCGTCTCCGTCACGGAGGGCGGTGATCTCGTCGACGCCCATGCCGGTCTCATCCGCCCAGGCCAGGACGCGGACCGCGCCGCCGACCCCGTAACGCGTCGCCAGGTCGGACAGGACTGCCTCGTCGAATGCCACCTCGTTCGCCGTGAGGCGATCGGCGGCGTGCGTCAGCGCGTCTTCGGCCGCGTCCTCCGGTTCGGCCTCCTGGCTTGCCGCCAGGTTGGCGGGCTGCTCCTGGAGGCCGCCGCGGATCGCGAGCACGGTCGCCGTCGCGGCGACGAGGAGCGCCACCGCCAGAAGCAGCGAGATGGCGTTGACCTTGAGCGTTCCGAAACTGACTCGCATCGTGCAACCAGTTTAGACGCCGGACCTTGCCGCCACCACAACAGTGGTGCTCGAAGTCACCGCAGTCGATCGGTGCGGTAGGCGACCAGCTCGTAGCGGCGTTCGGTGCGAAACCCGAGCCGGCGGGCGATCGCGAGCGATGGCTCGTTCGTGGCGCTGGCGTTCCACCAGACCCGTTCGCCGGTCGCCTCGCAGGCGCGGGCCACGGCGCGGCTGACGATCGTGCCGAAGCCGCGACCGCGGGCACGCTCGCGCGTCGCGACGCCCATCTCGAGGCTGCCCCTGATACGGGGACCGGCGATGCCATCGGCGAGCATCTCGTCGCCGCGCATGACTGCATAGCCGACGGCAAGCTCGGCCCACCGCTCGACCGACCCGAAGGCGACGAGGGTGTCGTCGTACCACTCGGTCAGCGGGAGGAGCTCGGGGCCGATGCGCACGAGCTCGCAGCCGGCCTCGAGGGTCGGCGTGGCCGCGTCATCCGGCGGCGGGACGCGGTCGGTGAAGTCGATCGCCTCGCCGACGTAGTACGGGTCCGGTGGCACGTGGGCGCGTACCGGATCGTCGGGTCCGTCGAAGCCGAAGATCAGGTCGCCCGAGGCCGTGGTCACGCCGGCGAGGACGTTGACGATGAGGTCCGCCGTGAGCGCCCCGCCGGCATAGACGGTACCGTCGGAGATCTCGATGACGATCACCCACGTTGGGTTGAGCGGGTCGTCGGCCCACGCGTGACCGGCCAGCGTGCCGTCAAGGACGCCGAGGCAGCGGGGTCGCGCCGGGGCCGTCGCGGGAATCAGGTCCTCGAGCGACCGGCCGATCGAGCCGGGCGCCAACTCGACCTTCGCCGTCATGCGGCAAGGACCTCCATCTCGATGGTTCGCTCGTCGACCTCGCCGGCGAGGAAGCCGAGGGTCGCTCCCGCTTCCGCCTCGACATCAGCGAGCTCCGCGTCGGGCAGCGGCCGGTAGAGGCCGACCCGCAGGCGGGTGCGTTCCTTCTCGCGTTCGATCCGCCAGGTCGCGGCAAGGACGCCGTCGACGAGGACCGATCCCTTCCACCACACCCCCCGCAGGTCGACGGTCCCCATCCGGCTACGGTCCTCGTGAGAGAGGAGGATGTTGTCGTACTCGGGAAGGAAGCGGACCGGCGCTGCGACGTCCGGCTCGGGAAGCGGGCCGTCCGGAACGTCGAACAGCTCGCGTCCCGCCTCGTCACGGAAGGTCCGCAGGCCGGGACGCAGGCGCTCGACGATCTCCCGCCACCCGCGCAGTGACGACCACGTCCGCAGGTCCCCCACCGTGGCCGGCCCGAAGGCGGCGAGGTAGCGGATCACGAGATCCTCGTGGGAGATCGGTGCCGGTGGCGCCCCGAGCCAGTGCTCGACGGTGTCGAGGACGGGCCGCCCGCCTCGGCCCCACAGCCCGCGCGGTGGGATCTGCACCACGGACAGGAGGCCGCGGGCCGCGTATCCGAGGGACTCGACGTCGCGATCCGGCCAGCGTTCGGCGAGCACACGGCCAATCTCGTTGATCGAGCGTGGGCGTTCCTCGATGACGGCGCGTCCCGCGGCCACCACTTCGGAGAGGTCCAGCCCGACCAAATTGCGGGCGAACGGGCTGGTTGGCCACCAGCGCTCAGCGATGGGCTGCATGAGGGGCCGGATCCCGAGACAATCACGGGCGGACACGAGGTGGATCGTCCCGCGCATCAGCCCGGTGACGCGGACCGCCCGGCGCTCGGCGATGTCATCGGACAGCTCGGCCGGGTCGAACCCCTCGATCCGCGCGGCCAGTGCGACGTACGGGTCGCCGGGGTTCTGCGCCTGCATCCCGACGAGCCGCTCCATGACCGCGATGGCCGTCGTCGGCTCCCGCCGCAGCAGCAGCTGACGCTCGAGGATGGCGCGGTTGAGCTGCCGGCGCGTCAGCGTCGGCGGAGTCACGCGTCGGGCTGCCAGATGGCGTGATCGTGGCCGAACACGACCCGGTACGGCTCCAGCTCCAACATCCGCGGCATCCACGGCGGCCACTCGGGCGGATCCTCATAGCCCTCCGTGGAGAGGCGGTAGGCGGTCATCGCGCGGGCGAAGCCGGAGGCATCCCGGAAGACCTGGCCGGCGAGGATGAGCCTGCCGGCATCGGTGTCGACCGCCACCGACTGGTGGCCCGGCGAGTGACCGGGCGTCGGCAGGACGCGGATGCCCGGCAGTGGCTCGTGCTCCCCATCGCGAACGTCATACGAGCCGTGCTCGAGGTCAATGTCCTCGGCGACGGTGTAGTCCGGCCCGCGTGCCGCCTCCAGCTCGGCGGGCTGGACGAGGATCGGCGTCCCGCGGAACTCGACGTTGCCGCCGGCATGATCGACGTGGAGGTGGCAGTTGATGACGAGGTCGATCTCGTCCGGGACGAGGCCGACCGTCGCCAGCGCGTCGGTGATCGGCGTGCGCAGGAAGCGCATCTCGCTGACGTCCTCCGGGGGCAGGTGCGCGCCGATGCCGGTGTCGACGAGCAGCGTCGCCTCCGGATGGCGAACGACCCAGGCGTTGACGATGACGCGCTCCCCCGGCGCGACCGATTCGGGTGCCAGGAAGCCGCCGACCAGGAGTCGGGTGACGGACGATCGCATCGGCCGATTATCGCGGGCCGGCCGCCACCGTTTGGTAGGCTCGCGGCACCGATCCCTCCTGCGAGGAGCCGATGCCGAGCCAGGCCACCTTCGCCGACACCTTCCCGATGCCCAAGCCGGTCATCGCCATGGCCCACCTGCCGGCGCTGCCGGGCACGCCGCGCTTCCGGCGCGGAACTTCGATCGAGGAGCTCGTCGAGCACGTTCGCCGCGACGTCGATCACCTCGTTGCCGGAGGGGTCGACGCGATCCTCTTCTGCAACGAGGACGACCGCCCGTATGCGCTCGACGTCGGTCCGGAGATCCCGGCCACCATGGCGGCCGTGGTCGCCGAGCTCCGTCCGCGCGACCGGCCGTTCGGCGTCGACATCCTGTGGGATCCGAGGGCGGCGCTTGCGCTGGCCCGAGCCACCGGCGCGAGCTTCATGCGCGAGGTCGTGACTGGCGCGTACGAGAGCGACATGGGCATCTGGGCTCCCGACGCCGCCGATCTCCTGCGCTATCGATCCGCGATCGACGCGGAGGACGTACTCCTCATGGCGAACATCACCCCAGAGTTCGCCTCGCCGCTCGGAACCCGCACGGTCGCCGAACGCGCCCGGAGCGCCATGACCTCGTCCCTCATCGACGTCCTGCTCATCGCCGGTCCGCGGGCCGGGGCGGAGCCGGACCTCGAGACGGTGCGGGAGGCCAGGGCGGCCGTCGGCGGCGAGGTGCCCGTCTTCATGAACACCGGCGCCCGGGCGGAGAACGTCGAGCGCTACCTCGCGGAGGCAGACGGCGTGATCGTCGGGTCGGGCCTGAAGGTGGATGGCGGCACCTGGAACCCGGTCGACCCGGCGCGGGTCAGCACCTTCATGGACGCGGTCAGCCGGGCGAGGGCGTGAGCCGATCGAGACATCGGCCGTCATCGCGCAGCGCGGCGGTGATCGCGGCGACCGTGTCGCGTGGTGCGCCGGCATCGGTGTCGACGATGAGGTCCGCGACCGACTCGTAGAGCGGGGCGCGCTCCTCCGACGTCTGGCGCAGCCATCCCGCGGCGTCGCCCTCGAGCCAGGGCCGATGCGCGCCACGGGGCGCCCGTGAAGCGAGCGCGGCGGCGTTCGCTCGCAGCCAGACGACCATCCCGGCATCGCGCAACCAGCGACGCGCCTCGTCGTCCGCGATGGTGCCGCCCGCCGCGGCGACGATGGCCGGCTCCGGGAGGTCCAGCCCGAGGCGAAGCGCGGCCAGCTCGGCACGGCGCATCTCCTCCGGCCCGCGCGCGGCGAGCAGCGCCCGGGACGTCGACCCCGTGGCGCGCCGCACGAGCTCGTCGTTATCGACGTAGGCCCACCCGGTCGCGGTGGCGAGGGCGCGTCCGACCGTCGTCTTCCCGCTTCCCATCATCCCCACCAGGATGACGCGACAGGGATGGTAGGAGCTCATCGGCGCATCGTAGCGAGCCGGCCGGGCGCCCTCAGGGCGTGATCTCGAGCGAGTATCCGGGCGGGAGCTGCGCCCGCAGCGTATCGACCATGGCGCCCAGGTCGGCGCCGTCCGGCCCGGCGAGTGACAGCGCGACCGGGACGCTTGGCGCGACGGCCTCCGGCTCCTGTTCGACGGCGTCGACGCGAACGGACTGATCGCGCCGAAGGACCACGGCGTGATATGCCGCGACGGCCCCGGCTACGAGCAACGCACCGATCGGCAGGCTCAGCTCGGAGAGAGCATCGGTCGACTGTTGGATGCCGAAAGCGCTGCCGAAGGCCCGATAGAGGATCACGCCCCCGGCGATGATGCCGGCGATCACGCTCACTGCCAGCGCAAGCAGCACGCTCGCGCGGCGAATCGTCGATCCGGCCTCGCCATTCTGGTCGGCGACCCAGCGCGAGCTCGCTCGGCGCCATGCCCAGAGCCACACGACCGCCCCGATGACGAAGTGCGGGGCGAGCCGCCCGAACTGCTCGCGTGCCAGCCCGCCACCGATCAGCACGCGATCTCCTCCGAACGCCACGTCGATCGTGACCCCGATCAGCCAGGCGAGCGCGACCGAACCGAAGGCCAGCCCGACCAGCGCGGTCGGGTAGACCACAAGGCGGTCGGCGGCGTCGCTCCGAACGCTCTGGCCGGAGGCGGCGGCCTCGGCCTCGATGGCGCGTGCGTGGCCCCACCACGCGATGGCAAACGGGATTGCGCTGACGATGGGGATGACGATCGATCCGGCCACGGTGGCGGCCGTGTCGCCCTGCGCGACGCCGAGCGCCGCCTGCAGCGCTTGGCCGAGCCCGAGGCCGAGGAAGTAGGCGGCGCCACCTGCGCCGGCTAGGATGGCGCCCACGAAGTAGGCCGCGCGCAGCCGGGCCGGTCGCTCACTCTCGCCCCGCCATCCCGGATCCTGGATGAGCCGGCGAGCATAGGCGACGTGTCCCACCCAAACCGCGCCGCCGATGACGATGCCGTTGACCGCCTCCGACAGCGGATAGGCCCACCACGTTCGATCGCCGGGTGCGGTGAACTCGGGCGGCTGCCCGAGGACGAGCCGTCCACCAACCTCAAGCAGGGCGCCGAGGCCCAGAAGCAGGTTGACGAGGCCGACGAGCGCCGCGAGGTAGAGGTAGGCGCGCGGCAGCCAAGCGCTGCCGCCCGTCATGGGTCCACGCGCCCAGTCGCGATTGCGAATCCGAATGTGCCCGAGCCAGGCTCCGCCGGCGATGATCGCAAGGCCCAGTGGCTGAGCGGTCCCGCCGGAGAACGTCTCGGCGTGGGCCAGGTTGGCGACAACGTCGCGCATGACGGCAGAGAGGCTGGTTGCGGTGACGAACAGGAGAATCCCCATGGCCAGGGCGAAGTACAGGCCACGCTCGCCCGCGGTCCGCTCGGCGGCGGCAGCGGGGCGTTCCGGCCGGAGGCTCCGCTCGATGGCAAGCCAGTGGATGAGCCAGATCGGCAAGCTAACGACCGTCAGTGCGGATGCGAGCGTGAGGCGCTCCCGCGTTTGGTCCACCTCACAGCAGACCGCCGAGCCACTGTCCATGCCCAAGGCTGCGAAAACGGCGGCGAGCAGCATGCTGATGCCGGCGACGAGCACACCGAGGCTGATGCCGGAGAGGACATAGAGGTAGAGCCGTCGAGCGGTGTTCATCGGTCAGTCGGCTCCTGTCGGATGCATGGCGCGACGATATCGGCCCGCACTGCGGGGCGACTGCGGATATGGACGCCGTTCGCCAGGGGGCCGGGGCGCGCCCTCAGGGCGCTGGCAGCCCCGTGTTCGGCAGGAGGACGACCGGGGCCGGGGCCGGCGGCAAGGGGCCCGCGGCGAGCACGCACGCGAACCAGTGTCGTCCATCGACGTCCCGCTCGGCGCAACCGATGCGCCCATAGGACGGGTCGCTGAGGATCCCGTGGTGGCCCGGGCTCGATGCCCAGTTGACGACGACCCGCGCGACCGGATCCGGGAAGCCCTCGTTGTACGCGAGCACCTCGGCGGTGCCCGACCGCATCCCCTCGTGGTCGAGGCACCCGCACGCGGCAATCTCGGCGACGCGCTCGTGGGCGATGGCGTGCAGCTCGGCATCGTCGTAGCGCGGGAAGTAGGCCGCCGCGACCTCGGCCGTGAGGCCGGCATCGGCGTCGACGGCCGCGGGCGCTGGGAATCCGAGGGCGACCGTCACGAGGACAAGCGCAACGAGGAGGTGGGCAATCCGGGGCATGTGGGGCACTCCAACGGGGGTCAGCGTGAGCGCGACGAAAGCTCCTCGAGCCAGGACTCCAGTCGCGGCAGATGCTCGGCGTAGTGCTCGGGTCCGGCCTTGCGCACCCAGTACGCGGCGGCCTCGGTCACCTCGGGCAGCTGCGTCCAGGCGCTCAGCAGCTCGCCATGCGCGGCAGCGGCCTGGAGGTGCACGGTGTCGAGGGGGACGTCACGCATGGCGTCGAGGAAGCGCGCGTTCTCGGCGTCGACGTCGATCTCGCCCTCGCGGTACGTCCCTGCCGCGATCTGACGCAGCATCGTCGCGCCGCGCGCCATCCAGGTCCCCAGGTGCGCCACGGCGTCCTTCGCCGTCCAGCCCTCCTCGAAGTAGCCCGGAAGCTCGGCAATGTCGGGGGTGATGCGGTCGATCGCGGCGTGCAGCCGATGCCACGCCTCGGACTCGCCGGTGAGCGCTCGGTCGTCGATCGGGGCGCGCTGCGTCATGCGGGGATGGTAGTCCCTCCGTCCCGCGCCTGCCCCGATGGCCCTCGGCCGACATCCTTGCGCGGCGCGATAGGCTGATCCGGGGGTGCGGCAGGATTGGAACGGAGGATCTGCACTCGTGAGCTTCGAAGCCCTGGGCGAGCTCAACTGGCTCGCCATCATCGTGGGGGCCGTCATCTACTTCGCTCTCGGCGCGCTGTGGTACTCGAACGTGCTCTTCGCCAAGGCGTGGCAGCGCTCGATCGGCTGGGATGCGAGTCGCACGCCGCCGCAGCAGAGCGCGATGACCTATGTCGTGCCGCTGGTCGCCTACATCGTCATGGCGATCGCGGTGGGGATGCTCGCCGCGGCCACCGGCAGCGACAGCCTTGGTGAGGGGATCGTCCTCGGCCTCGTGGTCGGCGTCGGACTCTCCCTGGCCCACACCTTCGTGGACGCCAGCTTCGATCCGAACAAGCCCGAGCCGTGGACCTGGTTCGCGATCAATGGCGCGTACCACACCATCGGCCTGATCATCGTGGCGGTCGTCGTCTCGATCTGGCCGTAGCCGACCCGCGCGAGTGGAGGCAGCCGCCTACTCGCCCACGATGACGGCGGCCGTGAGACAGGCCGGGCAGCAGGCGTCCGCCCACGAGGTCGCGGCCGTCATCGGTGCTGCGCGGTTCCGCCGGCGCAGCAGGAGCCAGGCGACCGCACCGAGCAAGGCGAGCACCCCGCCGATGATCAGCAGCCCGCCCATCCCCAGCCCGGCGACGAGCTCGGTCGCCGACGCGCCGAGGAGGTAGCCGAGCGCGAAGTGCCCGGCGACGAAGACGCCGTTGCCGACGACCAGGCCGAGCAGGAACGCCGCGAACGGGATGGCCGCGATGCCCGCCGCGGCCGTGGCGCCGATGCGCACGCCGGGGGTCATTCGCGCGATGGCGACGCCTCGCGCGCCTGAGCGGCGAAGCCGGTCGGCCAGCGACTCGACGCGCGCCGCGCCGATCCCGATCCGATCCAGGGCGGCCAGCAGTGGGCCGCGGAGGACGCGTCGCGCGATGAGGAACTGGATGGCGCCCCCGAGATAGCCGACCGTGAGGATCACCGCCAGCACGGCGAGGGCGACCGGCGGGTCGCCGGCGAGGCTCACGCCCGCGCCGATGACGAGGAGGTCACCGGGCACGGGGATCGGCACTCCCGCCTCCTTGACGAGCAGGAGGGCCGCCAGGCCGACGATGGCGAGGGCATCCACGATTCGCGAGCGATTATCCGTGGAAACGTCAACGGCGAGTGATACGCCATCCGCCGTGGGCCGTACCCCTTATCGGCGCCGATCGAACCTCGTCGGTTGCCGTTCCCTGTCGGGGGAGCGGGCGGGAGGCGCGTGCCACCCGAGCTTCGCCCGCCGGGCTGCCGCTGGCGCGGGGTCGCGGGGCTACGCTCTGCCCCCACCCCGCCCGCGGTAGAGCGTCAGGCCGACGATGCGGCTGATGACGAGGGCCACGTACATGAGCCCGGCCACCTGCTCGATCATCACGAGGGCGCGCGCGTGCGGCATGACCGGCACCACGTCCGAGAGGCCGGTGCTGGTGAGCGTCGTGAACGAGAGGAAGAGCAGCTCGACCCAGGTGCGCTGCGCCGCCGGGTCAACGGCCGCGGTGAACGACCCGGGCCACACGATCTGGACGGCGACGTACAGGTAGGCGAACGCCCAGGCCACGACCGTGAACGTCGCGCCGGTGGCGTAGAGCTCGTCGAGGGTGATCCATCGGTCGCGGAACATGTAGCGCAGCAGGCCATAGGACGTGTACAGGTAGAAGGCCGCGTGCAGCACCGACGACCAGAGCACGATCGTGGCGTTGAGTGGATTGGCCGCCTCGAGCAGGGTCAGGGCGACGACCGGCAGCCCGAGGAGGATCGAGACCCACCACAGCGCGGGCGTCGAACGGGTCGCCCACACGGCGACCACCAGGACGAGCAGGGAGAAGAGCGAGAAGATTGCGCGGCCCGTCGTCGAGTCGCCCATGAAGGGGTAGACCACGACGCCGAGCAGCTGCGCGGCGAGGAGCACCGCTGATGGATGCTGCCAGGTCGTCCTCAGCCAGGCGCGCATGGGCGCCACTCTACGGGCTACGCTGGCTCGAGGGTCGGCGGGAATCGGCAGCGCACGATCGTCCCCCGCCCCGGCGCGCTGGCCAGCTCCATCGTGCCGCCGTGCGCGGTGACGAGGTCGCGGGCGATGGCGAGGCCCAGGCCGGCGCCGGGAGAGTCGGCCGAGCGCCAGAAGCGGTCGAAGGCGTGCGCGGCGGCATCGGCATCCATGCCCATCCCGCTGTCGGCGACGGCGACGACCTGGGTGCCGTCCGGCTCGATCGCGACGCTCAGCGTCACGCGGCCACCCTTCGGCGTGTGGCGGATCGCGTTCGAGACGAGGTTCCCGATGGCCTGGCGCACGCGGAGTGGGTCGAGCTCGAGGTCGGGCAGGTCGACCATCGGATCGGCGGCCAGGAGCACCTCGGCCGTGAGCGCCTGCGGCGCAAAGGCCGCGGCGACGTCGGCAGCGAGGACCCCGAGGTCCATCGGTTCACGTCGGAGTGCCAACGCGCCGGCATCGGCCATCGAGAGCGTCCGGAGGTCCTCGATCAGCCGCTCCATTCGGCGCGTCTCGGCCAGGATGCGCTCGAGCGCCTCGCGGTCCGCCGGGTAGAGCCCGTCGATCATCGCCTCAACGTTGCCCTGGATGACGGTGAGCGGCGTGCGGAGCTCGTGGCTCACGTCCGCCAGCAGGCGGCGGCGCCCCTCGTCCGTCTCGGCCAGCCGCGTGCTCATGGCGTTGAAGGCGCGCGCAAGCGTCCGTACCTCCGCCACGCCGCGGACCTCCACCTGGGTGCCGACCTCCCCGGCCTCGACCCGCGCGGACGCCTCGACGAGGTCGCCCAGGGGGGCCGCGGTTCGGTTGAAGCCGCGCAGGATGCGCAGCGCGAGGAGGACGGCGATGAGGATGCCGATCGCCGGCAGCAGCGAGCCCACGAGCTGCTGGTCGAGCAGCGTGCCGACGAGCCACGCGATGCCGACGATGAGGAGCGCGAAGACGACGAGCGCGGTGGCCGCGAAGCCGGCCATGCGCCGCACGAACCGCCGCTGCATCGCGCGCCACGCCTCGGGGCGGGCGGGCGGCCAGGCCTCGCTTTCGGGCCACCACGGCGGCCGCTTGCGCGGCTGCGCCCATCCCTCGCCCCAGCCATGGCCGTGACGTCGGCCGGGCGGGCGCTCCTCCTCCTGCGTCATCGGTCCGTCAGTCCGCCAACCGGTAGCCGACGCCGTAGACGGTGAGCAGATACCTCGGCGCTCGCGGGGCCGGCTCGAGCTTGCGGCGGATGTTCTTGACGTGGGCGTCGATCGCCCGCTCGTAGGACTCAAAGGCGATGCCATGGATCGCGTCGAGCAGCTGCGCGCGAGTGAAGACGCGCCCCGGCTCCCGGGCCATCGCCGCGAGCAGCGCGAACTCGGTCGCCGTCAGGTCGATCCCCGTCCCCGCCCGCGTGACGCGCATGCGCGGCACGTCCAGCTCGAGGTCGCCGGCACGAAGGCGCCCCTCCTCCCCCGCCGATGCGTGGCGCCGCAGCACCGCCCGCACGCGGGCGACGAGCTCGCGCGGGCTGAACGGCTTGGTGACGTAGTCGTCGGCGCCGAGCTCGAGCCCGACGAGCTTGTCCGTCTCGTCGTCGCGTGCCGTCAGCATGATGATCGGGAGGCTCCCCGCGCGACGGATGGCGCGCGTCACGTCGAGCCCATCAAGGCCAGGCAGGCCGAGGTCGAGGATCACGAGGTCGGGCGCCTCGGTCCGGACGCGCATGAGCGCCTCGTCACCCGTGCCGGCGCTGGTCACGGCGAATCCGGCCGCCTCGAGAAAGTCGTGGACGAGCCGAACGATCTTCGGCTCGTCGTCCACGATCAGGATGCGCGGCATGCTGGCCGCATGGTACGGCGCCTCATGCGCCGGCCGGGCGCTGCTCGCCCTCGCCCGACTCGCGTCGGTGAAGCTCGCGATGGAGCTCGTCCATGCGCTCGTACCGGCCACCCCAGCCACCATGACCCCGGTGGCCGCCCCCGCCACGGCCGAAGCCGAAGACGGCGCGAATGAGGCCGATGATCAGGAAGATCCCGAGGATCCAGAAGAAGATCCCGAAGATTCCCCACCCGAATCCGAACGGCCCGTGCCAGTAGGGCCCGTAGCCATAGCCGTAGGGAACGACCGGCGTGGGGTCACCTGAGGAAGCCGCCTGAACAGCCGCCTCGGTCAGTCCGGCCGAGACGCCGGAGTTGTAGACCGCCGCGCCGATGCCGACGACGACCGCAACCAGCAGCAGGGCTGCCAGCAGCCGGAAGAATGTGCTCACGTGAGTGCTCTCCTTTCATTCGGCCCCTCATGGGCCGATGAAGAGAGCGTCGCCGGCAAATGCGCGTGAACTGTGAATCCGGCATGGAGCCCGATCGGACGATCGGGCTAGTAGGCGGGCGCGCCGCCCCCGTCGCTGCCGTTGTTGCATGCCGCCAAGACGACCGCGAGGAGCAGCCACGCAAGGCGGGTCCATGCCGGGTTGGCCATCGCCAACGTCCTGATCGCGTTCATGCCGTCGGCCGTCGCATCGGGCGTGCCACGTCAGGTCTTGGCGCCGCCCGTGAAGCTGATCGTCTCGCCGGTCACGTACGTGTTGGACGCGGATGCCAGCCACACCACCAGCCCGGCGACGTCTTCCGGGGTCGCGAGCCGCCGGAGCGGGATCGACTTCGCCATCTTCTCGATTCGTTCAGTGGGAATGGACGGCTGGCCGTTCTTGACGGTGAGGATCTGGGTCGGCGCCACCGCGGTCACGAGGATGCCGTCAGGCCCGAGCTCCTTGGCGAGGGAGGCGGTCAACCCGACGACCCCGGCCTTCGCGGCCGCATAGTGCGCGGCCTTCGCCACGCCGGCCAGGCCCGAGCGCGAAGCGAAGCTGACGACCCGGCCCCAGCCGGCATCCCGCATGCCTGGCGCGACGGCGCGCGTCACGCGCAGGGTCGCGCCGAGCATGTCGTCGATCATTGATCCCCAGCTCTCGTCGGTGATCTCGGCAAGCGGCTCCGAGCGGTACGCGGATGTGGCGTTCACGAGGACCGAGACCGGTCCGAGCTCCCGCGCCACGGTCGCGACCATGGCTGCGACGGCATCGGTCGACCTCAGGTCGGCCCCGACCACCGTCGCTCGGCCACCTCCCGCGCGAATCGCCTCGGCCGCCTCGTGGCCGCGACCCTCGATCGCCGCGTCGCGGACGTGCAGTGCGACCGCCGCACCCTCCCCCGCGAAGGCGCGTGCCAGGGTCGGGCCGACGCCGCCGCCGGCGCCGGTGATGAGGACGACGCGGTCCGTGAGGCCCAAGTCCATCGGGGCAGCATAGCCCCGTGGGGTCAGGGAACGACGAGGGCCCGCCCCGGCGCTGCCGGAGCGGGCCCTGGGTCAACCGGTGCGACGGTCAGACGGCGTTCGCCTGGATCCAGTCGTAGATCGGCTGGACGTCGACGCGGTGGTTCAGCGAGCTGATCCGTCCGCACAGCACGCCGTCCTTGCCGAGGCGATAGCCGCCGGTGTGGACGGCCACGATCGTGGTCGTGCCGTGCAGGTAGATCGGCGAGCCGGAGTCGCCGCCGCAGCCGCTGCCGTGCTGGGCCGACGGGCTGGCCTTCAGGATGAACCACGTCTCGTGGAAGATTCCCGTCGTCGAGCCGTTGCCCGGCGCGTAGCGCTGGACGGCAATCTTGCGGGTCCACGTCACGGCGGTCCGGGGCGGGCCGCCGCCACGGATGTTGCCCTGCACGCCATACCCGACATCATCGAAGAGCTGGGCGGTCGCGCCCGGCACGTTCAGGATCGGGTCGAGCGTGCCGACCGGCGCGAGGGTGGCCGGGGTGATGCCCGGAGCCGCATCGAGGAACAGCAGGCCGTAGTCGAAGGTGAACGGCCACTCGGCGTCGACATAGCCGGGATACGTCTCCCAGTCGGACGCGGTATGCCAGGTGCCGCCATCGGGGAGCCAGTCCTCATCGACTGACGCCTGTGGCGAGAAGCTCACCTGGATGGTGTCGTTTCCGGGCACCTCGGGATCGGCGGCGAGCTCGGTCCAGAAGGCCGTGCAATGACCGGCCGTCAGGATCGTGCGCGAGTCGATCAGGGCACCGGTGCAGAAGGTCTGCCCCGGGAACAGCAGAAGCGCGGTCTGGGGATGGCCGTTGCCATCCGGCTGACCGCCCGTGATCGCCGAGGCCGGAGCGACCATCACGGTCAGCGCCACGGCAGCGGCGAGCAGCGAAGCAAGAAGGGAACGTCGCATGGGTCTCCTCACCTGTCAAAGAGAGGCCCGTCGGCGGCTCGGACGCGACCGGCGCGGATCGGGGAGTATACGCCCGACTGTGCAGTGATGCTGACCAGCGGGCTTAGCCGATCGACCGGATCCGATCCTCTCGCTTCGGGATCCCGCCTCTCACCGGCTCCCATCGGCCGTCGAGCTCCACCTCGTAGGCGCTGAACGCGCAGGGAATGCCCTGACAGGTCAACAGATCCGGCGAGTCCATGAGCTGGAGATGGAGATGCGGCGCGGTGGAGTTGCCGGTGTGGCCGACCCGACCGACGACATCGCCCACCCCGACCTGCTGGCCCACAACCACCGCGACCGACGTCGGCGCGAGGTGCGCGAACAGCGCGAACAGGTCTCCTTGGCCACTCCGCCTGGCGATGACGAAGTTGCCGAGCAGCGGCCGCAGCCCGCGCTTCTCCGGATTGAACCGGATGCCGTTCCAGATGGCGAGCGCGATCTCGCGGAGCGGGACGACCCGGCTCCGCTCGGGCCAGCCGTCCTCCGCCGCCACGATCTCACCCTCGAACGGCATGTGGATCGGCTGTCCCCAGGCGTAGCACTCGCGAATCGGGAACCCGAGCAGGTTCGCGCGGAGCCCGCCTGCCGGATGGATGTGCCACCCCTTGCGCCGATCGACGCGGACGAGGTCGAAGGCGTACCGCTGGCCGAGCATGTCGGTGCCGTGGCTCGGGACGCGGTCGCCGGGCGAGTTGAATGCCAGCCACTCGCCGCGCAGCGGGAACTCGATGATCTCAGGGGGCGGGGATTCGGTCGTGGCATCGGTCATCGGCGGTACCGCATTGTCATCGATGCCGGCGTGTCTGGCAGACTTCCACGTGCCGATGTCATCCCTCACCGCCAGCCGCCTTGGGTATGTGGCTCTCTACGGAGCGGTCGGCGCGTTCTTCCCGTTCCTGAACGTCTTCTACGCCGATCGCGGGCTCAGTCTCGAGACGATCGGACTGCTCACCGCGCTCTCCGCGGCCGCCGGCCTGCTCGCGTCACCGGTGTGGGGCGCCCTCGCCGACCGGTTCGCCGGGTCGCCGCTGCTGCTCCCGGCGGCGGCGCTTATCTCCTCGGCGGGCGCCGTCGCCCTGGCGCTCGTCGTCGGCGTCGCGGCGATGGCGCTGTCGGTGGCGGTCATGGCCCTCGCGTTCGCCGGGCTCGGCCCAACGCTCGACGCGCGGGCGCTCGAGATCTGTCACGGCGACCGCAACCGATGGGGAGCGCTCAGGGCCTGGGGCTCGGGCTCGTTCATCGTCGTCGTCCTCATCACCGGCGCGCTCATCGAGCGCACCACGCCCGGAGTCCTGTTCGCTGGTCTACGTCGCGTCGCTCGCGGCCTTCGCCGTGGCCACGCTGCCCCTCCGCGGCGACGCGTCGGCGGCGCGGCTGCCGCACCTGAGCGGGATCGGTCGCGTGCTGCGCCACCCTGGGCTCGGGCGATTTCTCATCGCGATCCTCCTCGTGTTTTCGTCGTCGATGGCGATCAACTGGTACTTCTCCATCCACCTCATCGAGCTGGGGGCGCCGGGCGAGCTGGTCGGATCTGCGTGGGCCATCGGCGCGCTCATCGAGATCCCGATCATGTCGGCATATCCCTGGCTCGCCAGGCGCGTCGGTGGCGACCGTCTCCTGCTGATCGGCGCCGGCTTCTTCGCGCTGCGCGCCCTCGCCCTGCCCTTCATCGACGACCCGATCCTGGCGGCCGCAACCATGGTGCTCCACGGGATCGGCTATGGCCTGGTCCTCGTCGGCGGCGTGACCCACGTCGCACGCCACGCGCCCGCGGCGACCGCGGCCACGGCGCAGGGGATCCTGTCGGCGACCGTCTTCAGCCTCGCCCTCATGGTCGGGCCGTGGGTCGGGTCGGTCGCATCGGGGTTCGGCGGGCCGGGGTGGATCTTCGGGGTCTCGCTGATCGGCGGGCTCGCCGCCATCCCGGCGCTGTGGCTCTCGCTGCGCGGGTGGTCGCAGCCCGCGCCCGCAGCCGGCGCGCGACCCGGGGACGAGGCCGTCATCCCCTGAGCCCTACGGGCGTGACCGCCTGACGCGCTCTCGCTCCGCATCGGTGACGTGCGGGTCGGCAAGGCGGAACGCGGTCGCTTCGGCGGAGCCGCGACGAAGCGCGTCTCCGCCAACGGCGCCGCGGAAGATGCCGGCGGCCAGGCGGCCGAGCGGGCCGGCGCTCGTCTCGAGAATCAGCCACGTCATCGCGAGGTCGGCATCGGGGTTTCCGCCATGCGCGTTGGTCCAATCGATCAGGACCGGGCCTTCCGGACCGAGCATGACGTTGTCGGGGTGGAGGTCGAAGTGCACCAGCCTGCCCTCCTCGAACGGAATGCGGTGCAGGCGCGCGTGGAGATCGGCCAGCTCGATGATGGATTTCCGCATCAGCCACGGCCGCCGACGCAGCCGCGCGCCCATCGATGGCCCGACGATCAGCTCCATCACGAGCCCGTCAGCGCGAACCTCGTGGACGGCCGGCGCCGGAAATCCGTGAGAGCGGGCGAGCTCCATCATCCGCGCCTCCTCGGCGGGCCGGCCGCCGATGCGCAGGATCGTCCCGTCCCCGAGGTCGGTGACGTGGGAGGCGCGCCCGGCCGCCATCGGTCTCGGCTGCGTCGGCATACTCCAAGCATGACCGATGTACCGCTCCCGGCGCGGATGCGCCTCTTCATCTTCGAGCAGCTCCGGGATCGCGGCGCCCCGCCCGTCGTCGAGGAGCTGATGACGCGGTTCTCCACGAGCCGCGATGACGCGTCGGCTGCCCTCCGCGAGCTCGAGGCCGCGCGGCACCTCGCCCTCGTCCCCGGCACGGAGCGGATCCTGATGGCGTTCCCGTTCTCCGCGATCGCGACGCCGTTCGTGGTGACCGCCGGCGCGCGGCGCCACTTCGCAAACTGCGCCTGGGACGCGATCGCCTTCCACACGATGCTCGGCCAGCCGGTGCGCATCGACTCGTACTGTCACCACTGCGCGACGCCGATCCACGTCGAGATGAGCGGCGGGCGGGCGACGGTGGTGGAGCCGGCCGAGACGCTCGTCTACCTCGCTCGGCCGCCGGGCGAGTGGTGGAGCGACATCGTGACGACCTGCTCGAACACGATGGTCTTCTTCGCGTCCCCTGAGCACCGCGATGCGTCCGACCTGTGCGGCCCAGCCGACTCGACCGTCTCGCTCACGCCCGACGAGGTGCACCGGCTGAGCGGACCGATCTACGCGCGCAAATTCTCCATCGACTACACAAGACCGAGCCGGGAGGAGCTGCTCGCCCACTTCGCGGCGATCGGGCTCACCGGGCCGTATTGGGCCATCTGAGGAACCATCGATCCTTGGCTGGCACGCATCTGGCGGGGCCGTCGGCATGGCCAGCTATGCGGTCAACCATCGGGCGGTCGCACGAGCCCGAAAGCTCATCGATGCGCGGCAGTACGTGCTCGAGAGCGACTGGGGCGAGGTCCAGCCGCGCGCCGACGACGAGAACGCCTATCTCGAGCGGCACTCCTGGCAGGAGTACGCGGAGTGGCATCTCGGCCTCACCGAGGGCGCGACCGATGAGACGAAGGCCCGCCACGCCTTCGTGTTCGGGGACTTTCGCCGCATCCACCGCAGCGGCATCATCGCCTGCCATTACCGGGCCGCTGAGTTCCGCCACAAGGAGGTCGAGCTCGCGGCCCACGAGCTGCTCCAGCACATCGATCGCGTCAGCGCCTGAGCCATCGCCGATGTCCGAACTGGCCGACGCCCACCTCAACTACATCGGTTCGTACCGCAAGCTCGCCGATCACAGCGCGGCCGGCGAGATCCTCGACTCGGATTCCATCTTCGCCTTCGTCAGCGGCCTGGCGGACCCACTCTTCAATGGATGCGTGATCGTCGGCGCCACAGCCGAAGTCGCCCTCGATGACGCGCTGGAGTGGGTCGGGCGGCGCACTCCCTCGTACCAGGTCGCGATCGTCGAGGAGGAGGGCGAGCCGTTGAAGCCCTTCCTGCATTCCATCGGGCTGCGCCACCACATGACCTTGTCGGGAATGATCCTCTCGCCAGTTCCCGCCGCGCCGCCTCCAGGGGTCGGCATCACGATCGTGGACGGCTTGACCGGTGCAATGGCCCAGGCAATGCCGGCATCCATGCTCGCCGATCCCGAGGTTCGTGCGTTTACGGCCCAGTTGGATGGACGCCCGGTCGGCACCTCGATCGCCATCCGAACGGGGTCCGTGAGCGGCGTGTACGCCGTGGGGACGGTCCCGGATGCCCGTGGGCGCGGCGTCGGGACGGCGGCGAGTTGGGCCGCTGTCGAGGCCGGGCGCGCCTGGGGATGCGACCCGATCGTGCTCCAGGCAACGGAGATGGGCCTTCCGGTCTATCGGCGGATCGGGTTCCGCGAGATCGTGCGCTACGAGATCTTCCGTTGACGGCCGCAAGGTCGTGCAGCCCGGAGGAGGACGCGCCGGGCGCCTCGGCCCCTGGGTCGGCGTCCACTTCAAGGTCGACGGTGCCGACACCGGCGGCGCCCTCTCGGTGGTCGAGCACCCGTTCGCGGTCGGCGCCCTCGTCCGCCCGCATCTCCATACGCGCAAGGGCGAGATCTCGATCGTGCTCGAGGGCGAGATCGGCTTCCGATCGGAGGACCAGGAGGTCGCCTTGAAGCCCGGCGGCTACATCGTGAAGCCGCGCAACCAGGTCCACGCGATGTGGACCGCCGGCCGCGTCCCAGCGCGGATGATCGAGATCATCTCGCCGGCCAGGTTCGAGGGGTTCTTTCGTGGCTTCGCCGACATGAACGAGAGCCCTCCGAACCTATGACGTGCCAGCGTGGTCGGCGACCAGATCGAGCACGAGGGCGTCGAGCAGCGCATCGGGCAGGGGGGTCTCGGGCGTGAAGTGCAGGCTCCCCTTGGTGCGGTCGAACCCGCTCAGCTCCGTGGCGTGGGATGCGGCAAAGGCGTCCGTCAGAGGGTAGATCGCGCAGTGCGACTTCCATCCGGCGTACGACAGGAAGAACCGGCCGCGAAGC
This sequence comes from uncultured Chloroflexia bacterium, assembly GCA_963790255.1. Taxonomy (GTDB): domain Bacteria; phylum Chloroflexota; class Limnocylindria; order QHBO01; family QHBO01; genus JACDBZ01. The sequence continues at coordinate 151,141 of CAWBOA010000009.1, forward strand.
TTGAAGGCGGGCATCCCGTAGCTGATCTCCTGGGTCGCGTCAGGGACGAGGCCGGCGACGCGCTCACGGAGGCCCTGCAGAAGCCGGCGTTGACCGTCGGGAAGGCCGTCGAGGTACGTGTCAATTGCCGATGTCTCGCTCATGAGGATCAGAGCGCGTTGCCGATTCGCCCGATGAACGTGACGACGGCGGCGATCACGATGATCCATGGGGACCAGAAGCGCGGTCGCGCGTCGGCCGATCTGATGCGAACGTAGATGAACCGGATCACGAGGGCGATGAGGACGGCGCCGCCGAGGTAGCCGACGACGTAGCCCATCGCCTCCGCGTCGGGTGCCTGCGCGATCGAGACCACGGCGATGTAGAGGAGCCATGCGCCGGCGAGCAGCCCAAGGATCCACGGGAGCCTTCCGGTGCCGCGGCGGGGCGCCCTTCCGTTCAGGCCATCATCGCCAGTCAATCGAGACGACCTCCACCGGCTCCCCGATGCCCTTGAGGTTGACCGTTCGCGCTGCGGACACGGCGACGGAGCCCCCCAACCCCGCGACAGTACCCTCGCTGGCGAGGATCTCGGCACCCTCGGCCACGGCACCGATGCGCGCGGCGATGTTCACGCCGGTGCCCACGTAGTCGAGCCCGCGCCGCGTCGCCTCCGCGGTGTGCAGGCCGATGCGGATGGCCGGCGCGAAGCCCTGGGCGTCGCGCTGCGCGGCCAGGCGGCGCTGGATGGCGACCACCGCCTGGACCGCGGCGCGGGGCTGGGTGAAGGCCAGGAAGAAGCCGTCGCCGGTGGCCTTGATCTCCTCCCCGCCATGCTCCGCCACGACGGCCCGGATGGTCTCATCGTGCCAGCGGATGAGCTTGCTCCACGACTCGTCACCGACGAGCTCCGCCAGCTTCGTCGAGTCGACGATGTCGGTGAACACGAAGGTCCGCGTCACGCGTGCGGCGCCGGCCGTTGGCGCTGGCGCTTCGGTGCCCTCCGACAGCGTGGCGAGGCGGGCCTCGGCTGCGCGGAGGTCCGGGATGGCGCCAACGTGCTCGAACGCATCCCGGGCGACCTGAAGCTCCATGACGGCCCGCTCCGGCGCGTCGGCGGCGACGTACGCCTCCGCCAGCAGGGCACGGCTGCGCGCGACCTCATACGGCGCCACGACCTGGCCCCACAGGTCGATCGACCGATGCAGGGACCGGGCCGCCTCACCGGCATCTCCCTCGGCGAGCTCGACGGCGCCGCGGGCCGAGGCGACGGCGGCGGTCGTCGCCGTGCTGTGGAATCGCTCTCCGATGGACCCGAGCTCGTCCGCTGCCTCCCGGGCGGTCTTGACGTCGTTGACGGCCAGCGCGATCTCCACCTGCGCGCGAAGCAGAGGGATGCGGTACAGCGGGCTGTCCGATGGCGCACGCCACGACGGAGTCGGCGACGGGTCGCTGAGCGCCCGACGAATGCCGGCGGCCGCCACGTCCGGTCTGCCCTTCGCGAGCTCGAGCAGCGACAGCGCGGGCTCCGGATCGATGCTGTACGCGTGGGCACTGCGCAGGGCGTCATCGGCCGCCTGCAGGTCACCGCGAAGGCGCTTGATCTCGCCGAGCCGGTAGAAGGCCGAGCCGGCGCCGGCCGGCATGAAGCCGAGGAGCTCGACGGACGCCTGCCGCGCTTCGGCCTCGGCCTCGAGCCACGATCCCCGCAGCTGCTTCGTCTCCGATCGGAAGAGGCGGCACATTCCGGGGAAGCCATCGATTCCCTCGCGACGGCACCAGCGGTCCTGGGCCTCCGTCCACGCGACCGCCCGGCTCCACTCACCGAGCATGGCGCAGGCCTCGATGCCGCTACAGCTCACGCCGCCAGCGGTTTGCGGCTCGAGCTCGCCACCGACCGCCGACACCGCGGCCTCATCGACGAGCGCAAGGCCCGCCTCCACCTCGCCGATGGAGATGAGCGCATTGCCCTTGTTCGCCATCGCCATCGCGGTCAGGTCTGGGTCGCCCACTTCCTCGCCGATGTCGAGCGCCGTTGTCGCCGCCTCCAGCGCCGCCTGGCTGTTGCCCGAGAGGGCGTGATGGAAGGAGCGGTTGAGGGCGAGCCACCCGTGTCCGACGTTGCGCGGCATGCCGGCAAGCAGCCGCTCCGCACGGTTGAGCCATGCCGCCGCGATGGTCACATCGTTGCGAAGCATGTTGTTGTGGCCCAGGTTGAGGGCCGACATCACGGCCAGCGCGGGCTGGCCGGCCTTGACCGCCATCCCATAGGCCCGCTCGCGCGCCTCGATGGCGACGGGCAGCTGGCCGGTCCACCATGCCGCCTGCGCCATGAGCTCGAGCTCCTGCGGTCCGAGGGTCCCCTGTGCGTCGGCAGCGGCGAGCGTATCGAACACCTCGCGCCACGCGCGACGCGCGACGGCGTCCCGCACTGGCTCGGACAGCCCCGAGCTCAGGTCCGGCGGTTTGAACGGCGGCGCGCTCTCGCTGACCATGTGCCCCATTCTCACCGCCGCCGCAAGCGCGTCCTACGTCACTCGGCCCCTTGCGTCAACCAACGCCCTCGCGCGATCCTTGGGCGGAACTCCCGAGGAGCACTGATGAGCACCGTCGCCCCATCCCAGCGCGAGCGACTTCGGCAGAGCGTCGCGCCTTTCCTCTCCTTCTTCAGTGGCCCGTTCGCCCGCCTCAACACGGACCCGGACATCGCGAACTTCGCGGTCGGCAACCCGCAGGAAATGCCCCTGCCCGAGTATGTCGCGGCGCTCCAGCGCGGGCTCGAGCCCCAGAACAAGGACTGGTTCGCGTACAAGCTCAGCGAGCCGGAGTCTCAGCGGATCGTCGCCACGACGCTCTCCCGCCGGACGGGCATGGACTGGGATCCCAACGACGTGGCGATGACGAACGGCGGCTTCGCCGCGCTGGCCGTTGCCATGCGCGTGCTGCTCGACCCTGGCGACGAGCTCGTCTTCCTCTCGCCGCCCTGGTTCTTCTACGAGATCCTCGCCCTCGCCGCCGGCGGCGAGCCGGTGCGGGTCAAGCTCGAGCCCCCGGACTTCGACCTCGACCTGGAGCGCATCGGGGCGGCGATCGGCCCGCGCACGAAGGCGATCATCGTCAACAGCCCGCACAACCCGTCCGGTCGGATCTACTCGCCGGAGATCCTCGGCGAGCTCGCCGCACTCCTGGCCGATGCCGGCGATCGGATCGGCCATCCGATCTGGATCATCAGCGACGAGCCGTACAACCGGATCGTGTTCGATGGGCTCGAGTACCACAGCCCGGCCGAGTTCCACCCCCACACGATCATCACGTACTCGTACGGCAAGACCCTGCTGGCGCCGGGGCAGCGCATCGGCTACCTGACCGTTCCGCCGACGGCGCCGGACCGCGAAGCGCTGCGCGACGAGATCTTCGTCCAGCAGATCGCCGCCGGCTACACGTTCCCGAACGCGCTGCTCCAGCACTCGCTCCACGAGCTCGAGCAGCTCAGCATCGACGTCGGCGCGCTCCAGGCGCGCCGTGACCGGCTCGTCCCGGCCCTGCGCGAGATGGGCTACGAGGCCTCGATGCCCGAGGGCACCTTCTACACCATGGCCCGCTCTCCCCTGGCCGATGACTTCGCCTTCACCAACCTCCTGGCCGAGCACCGGGTCCTCGTCCTGCCCGGCACCGTGGTCGAGGTCCCCGGCTGGTTCCGGATCAGCCTCACCGCCTCGGACGCGATGGTCGACGCCGGCATCGGCCGCTTCGCCGCCGCCATGGAGGCCGCCCGCAGGGCCTAGGCCGATGAACGCGGCGTCCGTCTTCGAGCGGCTCGACTTCATCTACATGCCGAGCGCGGACGTCGCGGCGGACGTCCGCCACTTCGCCGACGTTCTCGGCGCCCGCGTCATCTTTGCGGTCGAGGGCATGGGCACGCGGGTCGCGATGGTCGAGTTGGCCGAGCAATCGCCGCGCCTCCTCCTCGCCGGCCACCTCGAAGGCGACCGGCCGGTGATGGTCTATCGCGTCGAGGACATCGGCGTCGCGATCAAGGAGCTGGAGTCTCGCGGCTGGACGCGCGGACACATGCTCGAGATCCCGCACGGGCCGGTCTGTTCGTTCACGACGCCAGGCGGCCACCGGCTCGCGATCTACCAGCTCACGCGCCCGGAGGTCGGCGAGCACTTCGCCGGACGCATCGACTTCTAGAGTCCGACAAACGCTTTGGTGGTCCATCGCATCTGTAGGTGTGTGGATGTCGACCGCTTGGATACGACCGTGAAGGGTGCGCCGCCCGCCGAGTTGGGCGAGGGCTCGATCGTGGCCCGCGCCGCGTCCGGCGACCGAGCGGCATTCACCACCCTGGTCGCCACGCACCACCCGGACATGCTGCGCCTCGCCGGCGTCATCGTCGGCGATCCGGACCTCGCCCGAGATGCGGTGCAGACCGCCTGGCAACGCGCCTGGACCGGCCTTCGGCGCGTTCGAGATCACGAGCGCATTCGGCCGTGGCTGTTGTCGATCGCCGCCAACGAGGCGCGCCAGATCCTTCGCCGCCGGCGTCCTACGGACTCTGAGGCGATGCTCGTCGGCCTGTCCGATCCGGTCGACCACTTCGATGACCTCGACCTGAAAGCGGCCCTGCACCGCCTCGAACCGCGCGACCGGGAGCTGCTGGGCCTCCGCTATGTCCTCGGCTTCACGTCGGTCGAGCTGTCCACCCACTTCGGGCTGAGCCCGGAGGGGGTGCGCGGCCGTCTGAAGAAGCTCGTTGATCGCCTGCGCTCGGAGCTGACCGATGACTGACACCGATTTCGAGATTCGCCTTGCGCGGGCACTGCGCGTGCGGGCGGAGGACTCGGTTGAGCCGTTCGATGCCGGGCGGATCGCCGAAGCGGCGATCGGCGCGTCGCGACGGCGACCGGGCTTCGTGCGGATGGCGCTCGTCGCCGCCGCGGTCGTCGCCCTGGCGGTCGTGGGAACGGCCGGCGCCGTCTTCGTCGGCGAGCTGCTGAATCCGCCGCCGACTCCGCCGGTGATGCCTTCGCCGAACCCCAGCGCGAGTGCGGAGGGTCCCCTCGGCGGCGGCCTCATCCTCGCCTTCCGGCCCGACGAGTCGGCCGCTCCGTGTGGCCTGGGCTCTCGTGGACCATTCGAGCTCCTCACGGTCGACCCCGGCACCGGGACGCAGACGCTTCTCGGGACGATCGGGGAGGACTGCTCGGCGCGATATCTCACGCTCCAGTGGGCACGTGACCGAGGGCGAGTCCTCGTCACCGATGAGTTCGGTCAGGAGACGCTGACCCTCGACACGCCGACGTCCGCGGGGCGCGATCTGACATTCATCTGCTGCGACCTTCCGACGGACGTCTGGGAGGGCGGAGCTCACCACTTCGATGGCTGGTTGATCTCGCCCGCGGGCGATCGCGTCGCCGCGGTGCACACCGCCGAGCTCCAGCTCCCGGGTGAGCAGGGGACCCTCGGTATCTCGGACGGTATCGTCGTCGCCAATATCGACGGAACCGGCGTGGCGACCCTGACCCTTCCGGCGGGTGCGGCGATCCGGGGCTGGGCGAACTGGTCGCCCGATCAATCCGCCCTCGTCGTTGCGGCGTGCCGTCCATGCAATCACGCGATTGAAGACGAGCCGCCCACCGCGACCAACCACGATCATCTCTACATCGTTCCGCTCGACGGTTCTCCGGTACGAGAGCTGCTCGACGACACCGATGGCTGGCTGTGGACCCCGACGTGGTCTCCGGACGGCACGACGCTCGCGACGGTCCGGAGTCAATGTTCGTCGGACGAGGCGCCTCCACAGTGCGGCGGCGACATCAGTTCGTCGCTGGTGCTGGTGGCCGCCGAAGGAACGCCACGCGTGCTCGTCAGCAGCGATCAGCTTGGAGCAGGCTCGTCGATCGGCCTGCCGCTGTGGTCTGGCGACGGCGGGCGTATCGCCTTCTCGACCTTCTCGGCGACCGGCGACGACCTCGAGCCACATGTCTTCGTCATCGACGCCGACGGGACGGATCTGATCGAACTCGGCGCCGGCGACCTGATCCAGTGGTCACCGGATGGTGAGTGGCTCCTGGTGGACCGGCCGGCCGCCGTCGACGGATTCTCGGAGGTGTGGATCATGCGGGCGGATGGGAGCGACGCCCGGCCACTGGGGACGTTCCTTCGGTGGATCCACGGAGCGGCGTGGTGAGCAAGGCACGCCGTAGTGCGCGGAGCGGACCTCCGCTGGCTCTCGCCCTCACGTTGACGGCCTGCCAGGCATCGGGCGTCACTCCGTCGTCGTCACAAACCAGCGCTGCGCCGTCATCGCCGGCGGTTTCACCAGGCGGTGGCACGATCCTGTTCGGGCGCACGGTCCGCGGGGACGATCACTACGTAACGATTTCGCCCGATGGCGCGAATGAGCATGAGCTCGACATGCCGGCCGGTGGGTGCCTTGCGTGTGCCGTTGGCTCGCCCGACGGCCGGATGATCGCCGTGCCGATCGAGACCGATGACGGCATCGGAACCGCCGTCATGGAGGTCACTGGCGAGGGCTACCACGAGCTTCCGCTGCCGCCGGGTCTGAATCTTGCCCCGCGTGCCTGGTCGCCGACGGGCGACCGGCTGGCCTACGACGGGTGGAGTGACGACGACCCGTCGCGGATCGGCGCTTATACATCGGCTGCGGATGGCTCCGACCTCCGGCAGATCGTGGCCAGCCCCGACGGCCGCCACTACATCCCGATGGCGTACTCGCCCGACGGGCAACTTCTGACGCTCTTCCGGGAGGGCGGCACCGGCTTTGATCTGGAGCACGCCGGAGACCTCATGGTGGTCGACGCCGAGGGGGGCGAACCCCGCCAGCTCAACCCGGCCGGGACGGTCCTGGCGGGCTTCGACATCGTTGGGTTCAACCCGGCGAGCTGGGGACCGGACGGCCGTCAGGTCGCGTTCGCCGCCTTCGATCTCGAGGATGTCGACGGTCGAAGCGCGGTCTTCGTGGCGGATGTGAGCCCGGTGCGTGCGACGCGTGTCTCCGCCTGGGCTCGGTACGTGATTCACGCACGTTGGTCGCCAATGGGCGATCACATCGCGTTCGATGCCCTCGTGGGCGGCGCCCGGGTCATCTCGGTCGTGAATCCTGACGGCACTGGCGAGAGAACGCTTGACACGGCTGACGCGCCCGCCTGCTGTGTGGACTGGTCTCCGGACGGACGGTTCCTCATCCATCAGCGCGGGATTGAGCGCGCGGGCGAACTATGGGTCATGGACCTCGACGGCAATGCGGTCCAGGTGACGCACACCCCGGGCATGTACGCAGCCGTGTGGTGGCTGCCGTGAACCGGAGGCTCGCGACCCTCCCCTTGATCCTGCTGATGACGGCGTGCAGTGCGGGAGGGGCGTCACCGAGTGTCCAGCCGTCGCCCCGATCCAGCCCCACGCCCGCGCCAGTCCCCACGGGTCGGATCCTGTTCTCCCGCCTTTCGGCGGACGAGGTCGAGGACTTCGTCACGATCAACACCGACGGGACGAACGAGGACGCACTCTTCGAGCGACAGGGCTGCGGGTGCGGACGCTTGTCTCCGAGCGGCAGGCAGGTCTGGACGATGGGCCCGACGGGTCACGACACCTTCTCGTTCATGACGATGGGACTCGACGGAAGTGACCCGACCGTGTTCGACCCGCCGATCGAGACGCTGAACCTCGGTCCTGCAGCGGCGAGCCCGAACGGTGAGTGGCTCGCGTTCGACGGCTGGGATGAGACCGATCCGTCGCGGAACGGCCTCTACCTTGGCTCCGGAGACCTGGCGGACCTCCACCTCGTCATGCCGAATCCCGAAGGCGTCATTCGGACCGAGCCGTTCGGCGTCACGCCAGATGGCTCCCAGGTGGTGTTCTTCGCCGAGAACGGGGCAAGGGGCGACGTACCGCATGCCGGCGACCTGTTCGTCGTCAATGCCGATGGGAGCGGCCTGCGCCAGCTGAATCCACCGGGAACCTTCCATGCGTGGGTCGGTCTCGATGCAGGCAGCATGTCGCCGGATGGGCGCAGCGTGGCATTTGGCGTCGACGACGCCATCTTCATCGTGGACCTCGATGGTGGAGAGGCCCGCCAGATCACGGAACGCAGTGGCTTCGTCTGGGCGGTCTCGTGGTCCCCGACCGGAGAGTGGATCACCTACACGCGACTGGATGGGTCGACATCGGTCATTGAGCTCGTCAGTCCCGACGGCACGAGTCAGCGGAGGATCACCGCCGCCGATGCGTCCGAAGAGGCCGAGGCTGCGGTGTGGTCGCCTGACGGGGACTATCTCCTTGTCCAACGCGGGCCCGACGGCCAGCGGGATCTCTGGATCATCGATCTCGACGGCGCCGTCATCGGCCAGGTGACCCACGAGCCATCGGCATACGGGATGTACGGCTGGGCGCCCTTCCTCGAGAAATAGGAGGGCGGCGCGCTGCGCGTTATCGGCGCGGTCGTCAAGGAGACGTCGTTCGACGATCCGAAGGGTCGCTAAGGACAGTTTTGACCTATTCGGCGGCCCTGACGATGGTCGATATCCAGTTCGGCTCCCACGTCTGACCACCATCCGCCGAGAAGGACTGCTCGAACGCGGCGGAGTCGCCGGTGATGTTGGACCAGGCGTAGCGCACCTTGATCGGGCGGCCGTCGAGGTCCTCGTCGTCGAAGAACTCGCCATAGCTGGCGTCGGTGAATCGGCCGACCGTCGGCGGCAGGCTCAGCGCGCCGTTATTCGCGTTCGCCCAGTACAGGCTCCACTCCCCCGTCTCGGCGTTGTACAGCCGAAGCGTGAGTCCATCGATTCGCGCGCCGGTCGCCGGGCTGTGGACGCGGAACTCGTCGACGTTGGCGCGACCATCCCAGACCGGGCGGCACTCGGATGTGCCCTCGTACTCGATCCACTCGTCGGATCCGGTCAACGGGCGCAGCAGCCGGCGCAGCTTCACGTCCCAGGTGCCAAGCAGCGAGTCGAAGTCGTGCTGGCCATCTCTTGGCTGAGCGTCGGCTGTCGCCTGCGAAGTGGTTCCGGTGGTCATGGGGGTGATCTGCTCCGAACGGGGTCCGACCACATGACCGTAGGACGGGCGTCGCGACCCGATACAGGTCCGGTGGCCGACCCGATCTCTGGACCGGTTGGCGTCGAGCGGCTGGTGAGTGACACGGACCTGTGTCTCCGGGGTAATTGCCGCGCTGTCAGCCGTTATATCGTTATTGATATAGCGCTCCACAGCATCGGACGCCGATCGATCAACCCAAGACGCGTTGTCCACGCGACGAGCCCGCGGCCGGTGGACCGCGGGCTCAATCGCCGCCT
>CAWBOA010000010.1:0-67033 GCA_963790255.1 uncultured Chloroflexia bacterium
ATCGACGGGCAGACTGGTCAGTGAGAGGCGGCGGGCACGGCCATGCGTCGTTGGCTTCTCCTTGCGCTTCGTTGACCTTCAGGCGCCGTCGCCCTTGACGGCGCCGGCTCTGACGGCTCTGCTGTGGACAGCAGCGCCTGATCTTCCGGCAGGCAGCGTTGGCGGCTTGGGCGCTGCACCGGCAAACGGGGGGTGTGGACGTGGACGGTCTCGAAGGCGACTTCGTGGTGACCACCATCGATGACCGTGAGGTGGGAGTGCGGTTATGGGGCGACCAGCACGGCGCGCCCATCTTCTGGCTTCACCCGAGACCCGGCAGCCGCATGCTCCGAGATCCCAGTGACGCGTACGTTCGGCACAGTCTGGCCGTCTGCTCCTACGACAGGCCGGGATACGGCCTGTGAACTCGACGACCGGGGCGCACGTTGGCCAACACCGTCGACGACGTGTCCGCCGTGGCCGACTTCCTTGAATGGGACCACTTCGCCGTGGCCGGCTACTCCGGGGGAAGCGGCCCCGCGCTGGCCGTCGCCGCGCTGATGCCCGATCGTGTGACCCGGTGTGCGGTGGTAGCCGGAGAGGCGCCACCCTTCGCGGATGAGATCCAGGCGGCGATGCCCGATGACGAGCTCGCCTACCTAGACGTCATGGTCCGTGCCGACGGGACAAGCTGACCAAGGAGTTCGAGGAGTTCGTCGACTGGGGCCAATGACGGTGCTGCCAGATATCGACGGCATCATCGAGCCAGTGATCCGTTCCATGTTCGACACCGTCGTTCGCGAAGCCGCGCGACAGGGCGCCGCCGGCTACATCGACGACAACATCGCCACTGCCCGCAACTCCAGTCTCGTGACCGAGGTCGACGTCCCGACCAAGGTCATGGGAGCCACGGCGACGCCGAATTGGTGCCGCACGTCAGGCGCACTGGCTCGCAGACCACATTCCGGGCGCCAACTCCTGTCGCAGGGTGGACATGTGGGGGCTGGGGGCGACGAGGAGCAGCGTCTCTTCGCTTGGTTGGGCCACGGAGTCTTTCCCAAGGCACCGACTACTGACTAGCGCTCCCACTCGCGCACTACTGGACGGCTGACACGGCCGACTCGCACTCAGGGCACTGAGAGGCGCCGATCAACCCAGCGTCAAGACGCGTCTTACCGCGGCGAGTGACGCCGCCTACGAACGCCCGCTCCTGCCGCGGAGCGCGCGCGGTCGTGCCGATGAGCGGACGGGGCAACCGGAGAAGCAGCACGCGCGTCCCGGTCGGGTGGTTCGGGGAGATTCTCACGCGCCAGGTGCGCGTATTCCTCCGCCAGTCCCGTCCATCAGGCATGAAGTGGGTGCGCATTCCGCCACGATGTCTTCGTCGGCGATCGTGGGGTCGACCCGCTGGGCGGCGGATCAGTTCGTGGGGGGAATCCGAGACCACGGCATCCTCGATGATCGCGAGGAGGACGCCGGCGTCGATGCCGTGGCTGTTGGGCGGTCAGCCGGAGTTCGGCTGTGGTGGCCATCACGAGGTCGCGTTGGGGTACGACGATGATCAACTGGCCGCCGTACCCCAACGCCTGGAACGAGCTATCGCCATCAAGGTCGCCGGTCCACCACTGGTATCCGTAGCCGGATGATCCATCGGCGGCCTCGATCTGCTGCGTGGTTGCCTCATCTACCCACTCCTTCGAGATGATCTGCTTGCCCTCCCACCGGCCGCCGTCGAGGAAAAGCTGGCCCAGCTTCAACATGTCCCGTGATCGCAGCTTGAGCTGCGACCAGCCGATGTTGATGCCCTGCGGGTCCTGTGGCCAGGCGAAGCCGGCCTTTTCGTAGCCTTCAATGTTCTCGCGCATGAATACGTCGTCGGTCCATGCCGGTGTGGTGTCGATGCCCAGTGGCCCGAAGAGGCGCTTTCGCGCGTAGTCCAGTGGCGAGGTGCCGGTGGCATGCTTCACGATCGCCGCAAGCAGGTGAGAGGTGTCGTTGGAGTACTCGAAGCCCTGGTCGGGCGGTCTCTCCGGGTCGGCGAGAATCTCGCGCACCCAGTTCTTCGACTGGGTGAAACCGACCGGACCAATTCCACCACCCGGCTCCGCCGGGGCCAGCCCGGCGTTCATGGTCAGGAGCTGGTGCAGCGTTGTGGCCTGCACCGTCGGGGACATCACGTCCACGTCCTCGGGGAGCAGCTGCGCCAGCGTGTCATCGACGCCGCCGATGGACCCATCGCCGATGGCGATCCCGATCAGCGTTGAGGTCACGCTCTTGGTGGCCGACCGGACGTCCCGGTAGGCGTCGGCATCGGTGCCGTAGTAGTTCTCGTACACGAGCTCGCCGCCCCGTGCGACCAGGATGGATCGCACCTGGTCGAAGTCGGCGGATACCTCCGCCAGCGATGCGATCTTTGCCGCCAGCTCCTCGCTGCTCGGTGCGGTTCGCTGCTCCGTACTGTCGGGGGTCTTCGAGCACGATGCCACCAGGCAGCTGAACAGGGCGAGAAGCAGCGCCGTGCGGGTGCGGGAGACGTGTGCCATCGCGGTCCCCATAGTGACGTCCATCCTGCTCGCCCGAGAGTGCACAGTGTGGCAGGCCGCCTACGTGTGGTCACTCGCTTGTGCCAGGTCGCGCGGTTCGCGTTCGTCGAAACCGCACTCGTCGCACAGCTCAACCCGCCCGCCATCCAGGTCACGCAGCCCATAGCTCATGAGGGCAGATTAGGTCCCGGGTGAGGGTGGGCACGCGGCTAGCGCCCGCTCATGCCGCGATCCGCGCGGTCCCTGTGCCGCCAGAAGATCCGCTCGCGACACCGGATCAAAGCCACCCCGGCGGTGCATCTCAACGGAGCACGCGCACTTCGTCTGCGTGGTGGCGACCATGGTCGACGATCCCGCCCCGCCAGATGAACTCAACCCGCTGATCGGCCTTCAACGATCGGTAGCCGTCGGCGACGATGTCGGAGAAGTGGACGAATAACACCTCGCCATCGTCCGCGGTGATCCTGCCGTACCCCTTCTCCTTCTTGAACCACCGCACCGTGCCGGTGCGCTGAACAGCGAGCAGATCGGAGCGACGCACGTCAAGCCCTACTCACCCTGACGAGGGTAGGCCGATCCCCGGGGCTTGCTTTCCCGCAACCCGATCGCCTTGGGGGGAGGTGGCCGGCCGTACGCCAGCTCCCAGGGCAGGTACACGGGTCGTCCGGGAACTCCTGGTCCGGATCGTGCAGGACCACCGAGGGCAGAGCAGGTGCCGGGGGCCATGGTCGCGAACGAGAGGATTAGTAGCGACTGATCGTCTTGTGGGAACCGAAAGACATCACGAGGGCGACGATCCACAGGATCACCGTCCAGCCGCCCAGCAGGTTGATCCAGAAGATCGTCCAGTGGTTCGACTTGCCGCGCAGGGCCGCGACCGCCCACGGCAGCATGTAGCCGCCAGTGAGGAGCGCCACGAGGACGGCGACGAACGCGCTGACCGGGCGATCGCGCTGATCGGTCAGATAGCTGTTCATCCCTCCAGCGTACGGGCGGTGCGTCCTGGCCTGCCGAATCCTCAGCACGTCGTTGTGACGTGAGGACGCACCTCACCCGTGCCGCGTGTCCGCACATGGATCGATCACCGGCACCCTGCGACCGCGCGGATCGCGGCAGATCCGGACGTTTGGATCGGCGGTCACTCGCGGATAGACGCATGAAACCACGGGACGGAGAGGGGCGTGCATGAGCACGATGCACAAAGGACTCCACCGTCGGCATGGCCGGTCTGCACAGCGCGTAAGACACCACGCGAGGCTATGCGCTGCGTGAAGCGACGACTTGGTGCCCCGCCTGGAAGAGCACGGGTCCGGCGTGCAGGCCGACATGCGCGGGTGGGAGCCCGACGTTGACGACCTCCTCCACCATCTCCAGGGCCGATTCGACGCCGGGACCGGGCTCGCGGAAGTAGAACATGACGCCGTCGCCGAGCCATTTGATCGGCTTGCCACCGTGCTGGGCCGATGAGCGCCGCACGAGCGTTCCGAGCCGGCTGGCGAGGTCGGCCGCGGCATCGTCTCCGTGCTCATCGGTCAGGCGCGTGTAGCCGGTCAGGTCCAGGAAGCAGATGCTCGGCGGATGCTCGAGGCGGCTGAAGACGTTGGCCTCCGCCAGCGCGGCCTCGACGCCGTTGATGATGCTCGATGTCCAGGTGTGCTCCTGGTGCCCGTGGTAGATGCCGAGGACGGCGTCGTCCAGCAACGGCGCCATCCGTTGGGCGACGCCGACGTCAGCGTGCTCCATCATTTCGGCGGCGCTCATCCCGGTTGCCATCAGACGCTGCTCGACCTCGGTGTTCCACCAGTCGGCCTCGGTCTCGGCGATGCGGCGCATGCTCTCGCCATAGAGGCGCAGCCAGCGCTCGATGACGGCGGGACGGAACCCCTCCTCGATCTGCGCCTGGACCAGGGGAGCGATCTGCAGCTCGATGTCCCTCACCTGGTCGTCCGAGCTCGGCTCGGCGAAGCCGACGGCCTCGCGGATGATCTTCAGCAGCTCCTCCGGGACGCCGGTGGCCGCGCTGAGCTGGGCGAAGGTCGTGTCGGTGAGGCTGCTGAAGCGGTCGTAGCTCGACGCATCCATGAATCCGAGCGACAGCTGGCCGTCGCGGATCGCCGTGCCGATCCCCTCGAGCGGAAGGCCGGCCTGCTCGAGCATCCGGATGAGCGCGATCCGTCGCAGGTCGCCGGTCGAGAATTGGCCGTCGCCGCCCGGCGAGAGGATCCCCAGCTCCAGCAGGCGGTCGACATAGGCGGGCTCTACCCCGGCGCGCGACGCGGCCTGGGCTCGGTCATAGGTCATGGTCAGCTAGGGTACCGCCCGATGGCAGCACACGACCCGGAGCTGACCGATCGGCTGCGTCGGCTGGCGCGCCACCTTCCGGTGTTCGAGGCTCCCGGCTTCAGCTTCGGGGAGTGGGAGCCATCCTGGGAGCGGGAGGATGGCGTCACCGTGCTCGGCTGGTACAAGCCGTCGCCTGAGGCGGAGGCCTTCCTGGCCGATCTCGGCGGCTGGATCACCCCGTTCGACTGGATGTCCTGGGCGGCGACGCCGGAGGGCCAGGCGTTGCTCGATCATCCGGAGGCGGTCGCATCGGCCTCGGCGGACGACCTTCGCAAGCTGCTGACGCTCTACGTGCGCAGCGAGCGCTTCGGGGAGGGCACGCTCGAGAACGCATACACCTCGGGGATGCTCACCGCCATCGTGCGGCGGGCTGGCGTGCTGGCCGATCAGCCCTAGCCTTGCCCTCGGCGGGACAATGTGTGCGCCGCTCGAAGGACCGCCAGATGGACCCCGAACGCCCGAGTCAACCCGATGAGCCGCGAGAGTTCGGTCCGGCGCGGATGGGCGAGCCCGAGCTCAAGAAGAGCCAGCAGATTCGACGGCTCAGGCGCTTCTGGCGGACGATCCCGAGCGCGCCGCGTTGCAAGATGTGCACGCGCCCCTTCGGCCTGCCGGGCGGTCCATTCATGCGGCTCGTTGGCCTGGGCCCATGGCCGGGCAATCCGAAGTACTGCCGCGGCTGCTTCAAGGACATCTACCGCAAGCGCGAGGGCGCCGAGATCGAGTGCACCCTCCTGTTCGCCGACATCCGCGGGTCGACCGAGCTTGGCGAGTCGATGCCCTCGGCCGAGTTCCGTGCCCTCATGGACCGTTTCTATGCGACGGCCGCCGAGGTCCTCGTCGATCACGACGCGATCGTCGACAAATTCGTCGGCGACGAGGTCATCGGCATCCTCGTTCCCGCAATGACGGACGGGAACCATGCGGCGCAGGCGATCGACGCCGCCCTCGAGCTCCTGCGCACCACGGGCAACGACACCGATGCGCCGTGGGCGCCGATCGGCATCGGCATCAACACCGGACCCGCCTATGTCGGTGCGGTCGGCACGGCCGAGCACATCGAGTTCACCGCTCTCGGCGACACCGTCAACATCACCGCCCGCCTCGCGTCCGAGGCCGGGGCGGGGGAGCTGCTCGTCAGCGAGGCGGCGGCGCTGTCGGCGGGTCTCCGCGCGCCGAATGCCGAACGCCGAAGCCTGGATCTGCGCGGTCGGTCCGAGGCGACCAACGTCCTCGTGCTGACTGCTCAGAGCCGCTCCTGAGGCCATCGCCAGGAACCGCTCGGGGGAGCGCGGTGTATTGGCATCGATGTCACTCACTGGCACGGCCGTTCGATGGGCCGGAGTCCCCGTTGCGGCCGCCGTCCTGATCTCGTGTGATCTCGTCGCATCGGGCTCCGCAACCCCGTCGGACGAGCCGTCGCCGTCGGTCGCGGCCAGTCCGTCTGGGCCGTCGAGGGTCGAAGGGCGCGGCGAGACGCCGGTCCTGATCGGCGAGGCGATCGACCTGGCGGACCTCGAGGGTCGGATCGTGTTCGACGATTTCGAGGACGTCTTCACGATGAACGTCGATGGAACGGAGTGGCGAACGATCGCCGGGCTCCCGGGTGCCGAGTTCGACGGAGCGTGGTCTCCCGATGGCCGGCAGGTCGTCTACCGCGACTCCCGTCGTGGCATCAACGAGGACGACGAGATCTACATCGTCGACGCTGACGGGGACAATGCGCGCAACCTGACCGAGCATCCCGCGAACGACTGGGGTCCCGACTGGTCCCCCGATGGAGCGTGGATCGCCTTCAACTCGGACCGAGACGGCGTGCTTTCCGGCTACCTCGTGCGGCCCGATGGGTCGGACCTGCGCCGGATCGAGGTCGATGGATGGTTCGAGTACCCGTCGTTCTCGCCGGACGGCACCCGCATCGTCTTCGAACGGCCGGCCGGCGGGGACTACGACATCTTCAGCGTCGACCTGGAGAACGGCGACGTCCAGCAGCTGACCGATGCGCCCGGTGGCGATGGTTGGCCGGTGTGGTCCCCGGACGGGTCGTCGATCGCGTTCAGCAGCGAGCGCGACGACTGCCTGTGGGCTCCCGAAGACCAGGACTGCTGGCGGAGCGGCGAGCCCGGGGAGCATCGCGACGTCTGGATCATGGACGCGGACGGAGGCAACCAACGGCGTGTGACGCCCGAGATCGGCCAGTTCGTGACCTGGTCGCCGGACGGGAGGCATCTGCTGATCTCCGGCCACACCCTGTTCGTCGTTCGCCCTGATGGAACGGGTCGCGTCGAGATCCGCCCCGAGGGGATGGCCCTGCCACCCGGTGGGATCCCGGACTGGGTCTCCACGCACCCCGCGGCCCATGGGTGCCCGGCGCCGACCGGAGACCCCGCGGTCGACACCGTCCTGGATGCGTTCAACGGGCATGACGCGGTCTTCATCGGCGAGGAGCACGGCTCGGGCACCCAGCACGCCCTGTTCGCTCAGCTCCTGTGCGACCCACGATTCCCGGCCACGGTCGATGCCATCGTCATCGAATGGGGCAACTCCCGCCTCCAGGGGATCGTGGATGCGTACGTCGACGGGGGCGACGTGACCGATGACGAGCTCGCGTCCGTGTGGCGGGAGTCGACGCAGGGAGCCGTGTGGGAGCAGGGGGTCTATCGGCGCTTCTTCGAGCTCGTCCGGGCCGTCAACGGCACCCTGCCCGATGGCGACCGACTGCGCGTCCTCGCCGGCGACCCACCCGTCGACCGCTCGATCATCACCGCCACGACCGAGTGTGACGACCGCGATCCGACGTGCCTCGACCACTGGATCTTCCAGCGCAACGAGAGCTTCGCGGCCGCCGCTATCTCGGTCCTTGACGCGGGGGGACGGCACTCGTCATCCTCGGCTCCGGCCATGTGATGCCCGATGCCAACCCGGACGCGCCGCCATCGGTGCCCGAGCTCGTCGAGACGAGCATCCGGGTTCCACGCTGGTGTTCCTCGGACGCGACCTGGTCTCGCGCTGAACAGCGGGTGACGCGGTCGTCACTCGTCGTCCGGGATGTGTGTCAGCGCTCGTAGTCGACGCGGAGGTCGCCAACGCCGTCGATGTGACCCTCGAGAGCGTCTCCGGGCACGACGCGCCCGACGCCCGCCGGCGTGCCGGTCATGATCAGGTCACCGGCGCGGAGCTCGACCAGGGTGCTGAGGTACGCGATCGTCTCGGGCACCTTCCAGATCTGCTGCGCCAGGTCGCCCTCCTGGCGCAGCTCGCCGTTGACGCGTAGCCAGACGGCGCCCGCGTCTGGATGGCCGATCGACTCGGCCGGTCGGATGGCGCTCATCGGCGCCGATTGGTCGAAGCCCTTGCCCATGTCCCACGGGCGCCCCATCTCCTTTGCCCTGGTCTGGATGTCGCGGCGGGTCATGTCGAGCCCAACGGCGTACCCAAACACCTGACCGAGCGCCCGGTCCCGCGGCGACGTCGGCACCGCCTGAGCTGAGCGCGACGACCAGCTCGATCTCGTGGTGGAGGTCATCGGTCGCGACCGGGAAGGGCATGCGGCCGCCCAGCGGCACCACCGCGGTGGCAGGCTTCATGAAGAAGAAGGGCGGCTCGCGGTCCGGGTCGTGGCCCATCTCGACCGCGTGGTCGGCGTAGTTGCGCCCGACGCAGAAGACGCGCGAAACCGGGAAGACGGCGTCCGTGCCGTCGACGGGAAGCGTCGACCGGCGGGGCGGGCGGGATCACGAAGTTCATCGGTCGATCCTGACGGTCATCGGCTCATTGCGTATGCGGCGACGCGCCGCTCGAAGAAGCCGACGACCTCCGACGCAGCGAAGGCGAACGCGAAGACGATGAGCAGCAGCGCCCAGAACTCGGCCATCAGGAAGCCCCGGGAGTAGCGCTCGAAGAGATAGCCGATCCCGACGATGGCGATCAACAGCTGGCCGATGATCACGCCCTTGACGCCGCGGATCAGCCCGAGCCGGACGCCCGCCAGGATCTCCGGCAGCGCGGCGAAGAGGACGATCTTGGTCACCACCTGGCGGCGGGTGGCGCCGAACGATCGGCCCATCTCGAGCAGCGAGGTGTTGACGTGCGCGACGCCGACCTGCGTGTCGAGGGCGATGACCCACACGCTGAACAGGAAGACGGTCACGATCATGGTCGGCAGGCCGAAGCCGAGGAGCGCCATCAGTGCCGGCACGATCGCCGTCAACGGCGAGCTCTCGAAGATGTTCGCCCACATGCCCATCAGCTCGCCGATCGACTTCACTCGGCCCATGAGGAAGCCGACGCCGATGCCGGCCACCAGCGCCAGCGCCATGCCGATGCCGAACGCCTGCAGTGTGACCACCGCCGCCTCTCCAAAGCGGCTTGAGGTGACGACCGTCCCGATCGCAGCCAGGACGTCGGTGAACGGCGGGATGAGGAAGACGAGGCCCAGGCGGCCGACCACCTCCCAGATCGCGAACCAGACGAGCAGCGAGAGCGCCATCGGCACACGGCGGCCGCCGATCGTCATGACGCCGTCTCCGCTGGCGCCCGCATGTCCTCCTCGGCATACGTGCGCAGCTCGGCCCAGATCTCCTCGACGGCGTCGAGGTACGGCTGGCTGCGGCGGATCTCGTCCGACGTGCCGTCACGCGGGATCTGCGGCCGAACCGTGTTCGTGACGCGCCCCGGGCCGCGGGTGAGGATCACGATCTGGTCGCTGACGTAGACGGCCTCCTCGATCGAGTGGGTCACGAAGAGCACCGTCTTGCGCTCCTCGCTCAGGAGCCGCAGCAGGTCCTCCTGGAAGGTGCGACGGATCTGCTCGTCGACCGATGCAAACGGCTCGTCCATGAGCAGGATGTCGGCATCCACCGCCAGCGCCCGGGCCAGCCCCACCCGCTGCCGCATGCCGCCCGAGAGCTGGTGCGGGAAGTGGTCCTCGAAGCCGGCCAGGTTCGTCTTGACGATGTACTCGCGCGCCGTCGCGTCACGTTCCTGCTTGGGGACGCCGCGAAGCTCGAGCCCGAAGCCGACGTTGCGCAGCACGGTCGCCCACGGCAGCAGCGCGAAGTCCTGGAACACGAATGCGCGCTCCGGCCCCGGCCCGGTGACCGGGGGGCCCTTGACGATGACCTGGCCCGCCGTCGGCCGATCAGCCCGGCAACGATCTTCAGGGTCGTCGTCTTGCCGCAGCCGGTGGGGCCGATGAGGCTCGTCAGCTCGCCGGCCGGCACGTCGAATGTGACGCCCTCCAGCGCGCGGGTACCGCCGGGGTAGTCCTTGGTCAAGCCCCTCGACGCGCACCGCCGGGTTGGTCGCGGGGATCGCATCGGTCGCATCGGTCATGGCGAGCGGAGCTCCGGGCGGAAGAGGCGCTGCTCGAGGCGGGCGAGCAGCGTGATGGTCACGCTGGCGACGAGGATGATCGAGAGGATGGCGGCGTACATGTGGTCGTATTCGGCCTGCGAACGGTAGAAGGTGATGAGGTCGCCGACGCCGGTCGGCGTGATCAGCAGCTCCGCCAGCACCGCGCCGGTGAAGCCCTGGGCCAGCCCAAGGCGCAGGCCGGCGAAGATGAGGCCGCTGGCCGCGGGCAGGATGACCTTCCAGATCCGCTGCCAGCGGCTGGCCAGGAACGCCTGGCTCATCTCCACCAGCGAGACCGGCGTGTTGCGGATGCCGCGATACGAGTTCAGCACGATCACCGGCGTGCTGAGCAGCACGACGGCGAAGACCTTGGCGGTGAAGTCGATGCCGTAGATGAAGGTGATCAGCGGGATGATCGCCGCCGATGGGGCGGCCTGGAGGATGACGAAGACCGGCACGCCGAGCCACTCGGCCTTCGGCGACAGGCCCATCGCCACGCCGGCCGCGACGCCCCGACGGCGGTGAGCGCCACGCCGACCAGCAGCGGGCCGATCGTCTCCGAGTAGGCGCGCAGGAACGTGCCATCGGCAAGCATCCGCCGAAGGCGGTGATCGTCGCGGTGAAGCTCGGGAAGGTCAGGCTGACCGGGATCCGGCCGCCCAGCTCCCAGAGCGCCAGGACCAGGACGATCGAGCCGGCGCGCAGCAGGTGCTGCGCGCGGCGGGCTCACGTGCCCCCCCACGCACCGGGCTGGCGCGCGGCGCCGGCGGCCGGCGCGGCGAGGCCGCTGCCGGTCACCGGCACGGTGGTGCTGGAGCTCAGGCGCTAGCCTCCCGCGCCGAGCGCGGCCTCGAGCGGCCCGAGGTCCCAGAAGTCCTCGACGTTCAGCGTCGCGGGATCGCCCTCGACCTGCCCGACGAGGCTGTAGAACTCGAAGTCGGTCCGTGCCGCATCCTCGCCGCCGCAATCGGTGGCGAAGACGCCTTCCTGGCCGGCCTCCTCGAAGTACGGGACGATCTGCTCCTCGAGCTCAGGCTCGAGGTCATCGGCCAGCCCGAGCCGGTCGCGCTCATCGGCGACGAAGTTCGGGTCCTCGATGATCGCGTTCCAGGTGTCGAGGGTCTCCTCGAGCAGCACCTGCGCGACCTCCTGGTTCGTCCGCGAGCCAATCGGTGTTGGCCACGAAGGCCTCGTCGGTCGCGTTGATGTCGGGCAGCGGCAGCTCGTGGAACTGGTCGGGCGCCTCCTCCATCACGAAGTTGCGGCTCGGGATGTCGAGGAAGGTGGCCTGCACGTTGCCCTGGATCAGCGCGGTGGCGCGCACTTCCGCGCCGGTCACGAAGCTGATCTCGCTGAACTCGATGCCCTCCTCCTGCTGGACGAGGAGCGCCATCGCCTCGGTCCCGGATCCGCGCGAATGGACGGTGAACGGCTCGCCATCGAGCGCCTGCCAGTCTGGATACGCCTCGGCGTCGACGATCGCGAAGAAGCGCAGGGTCTGGAGCTGGCAGAGGATCCGGATCGGCGCGCCGGTCTCCTGGATGACGGCGTACGGAGCGCCAAGGCCAACATCGGCCTGTCCGCCCAGCACGGCCTCGGCGGCGAGGTCCTCCTCGGCGAACTCGATCAGCTCGACATCGATGCCCCGCTCGCGCACCCGCTCGAGCGCGATGAGGAGGTTGAGCGTCTCGACGCCCTCGATGTCGCCGAGCGCGACCCGGATGCTGCCCTCGACGGTTCCGCCATCGCCTGGCGATCCTCGGCGCCGGGGCTCCCGCCGCCCCCCCGCCGTCTCCCGGACTCTCCTAGCGGCGGGGTGCAGGCGGCCAGAACGAGCGCGATCACGAAGACCCAAGCAGCGAACCTCATGGCTCCCTCTCCTCCATGAACGGTGCACGCTCGGGGGTGCGATCTTTTCGGTGTCGCCGGATTGTACGCCGCGGGTTTCGACTGGGGAACGTGCCCGCGCGCCGACTGCTGTGTCCGTCGCTGGCCTGATTTCGTTGCGAACGTGGCCCCTATTCGCGCATGATCCGCGGAGGCGGGGAACGCAGCGGAGGAGCGTGAACGTGGGACGCATCGAGTGGGCGAGCGCGGCTCGCGTCCTGGGATGGGTGGCCGGGTTCGGCCTGTTCGTCGGAGTGCTCATCCGGGCAGCCCTGGCCTTCGAGCTCTTCGGCTCGCCTCCGGAGCCACCGACCGATGACTTCGTCGACCGCAACCTCACCTTCTACGCCTTCGCCACGAGCCAGTGGCCGATCGAAATGACGTCGTTCGCAGCGTTCGCCATCGGCTTTGCGGCCCTGGCAACGCTGGGGCTATTGATGCGCCGCCTGGCATCGGACGACGATGCGCGCGGTGAGCTCGCCATGATCACGATCCTTGGCTTGGGCTTCATCGGCCTCGCGTCGCAGCTCGTCCCGATCGGGGCCCTGCCGTTCCTCACGTCCCCCGAGCTGTGCGAGTGTGGGCTGCGGAACGAAGAGGTCATGGCGCGCGAAATGATCAACGGCACGATCTTCAACGTGGAGCGCTGGCTGCTCGTCGGCTCGCTCCTGCTGGCGATTCCGGGGTTCCTGATCGCCGGTTCGCTCGGCAACGAGGCCGGCATGCCCTCAGCCTGGCGCTGGCTGTCGTACCTGATCCCTGTGGCGTCGATCGTTCTTGCCCCGCTGGTCTACCTGTACGCGTTCCCGTTCGACGATTACCTCCTCGGCATCACCTTTGGCATCCTCCTCCCGCTCTGGGCCATCTGGCTGGCCCGACGTGCGCCCGTGCTCTGGAACGACGAAGCCGAGGAGCCATAGCTCGATCAGTTCGAGCTGACGATCTCCAGGATCGCCGGGCCATAGGTCGCCACCTTGCGCTGACCGATACCGGGCACGCCCAGGAGCGCCACCTCGTCCGACGGTCGCCGGACGGCGATGGCCGCCAGCGTCTTGTTGTCGGCGACGACGTAGGCCGGGACGCCATCGGCCCGCGCTCGCTCACGGCGCCAGTCGATGAGCTTGGCGAGCAGCGGCTCGTCGGCGGGGGTGAGCTCGAGCGTGGCCGCCGGGGCCGACGGCCCCGGGGCCGGGCGGGCGACGGCGTTCGGCCGCAGCTCGGCGATGAAGCGGGACGGCCGCGCGCGCACCGGTCCCTTCGGCGCCGACCCGGCTGGCCGCCCAGGAGAGGACCAGGTGCCGCCTCGCGCGGGTGATCCCGACGTAGAGCAGCCGGCGCTCCTCGGCGAGCGCGTCGGCATCGGAGGCCGACTGGCGGATCGGCAGGGTGCCTTCCTCCAGCCCGGGCAGGAAGACGGCGTCCCACTCGAGTCCCTTGGCCCGATGGAGGGTCGAGAGCGTGACGCCCTCGCCGCCCGCGTCGGCCTCGGCGGCATCGCGCCGCGCAAGCTCGGCGAGGAAGTCGGCGACCGTGGCGTCGGGCCGCTCAGCCTCGAGCGACCGGGCGATGGCGAGCAGCGTGCCCAGCGCCGCGTGGCGGTCGCGCGCCTCGGCGCCCGGGCCGGCGGGGCGGCCTCGTCGAAGCCGAGCTCCGTGCGCCAGCGGTCGCGACGATGCGCGAGAGGCGCCCGTCGCCATCGGCCCTGAGCGCCGCGCGCGCGGCGCGGACGTCGGGGCGGGCGAAGAAGCGGACGCCGCGCACGGTGAAGGGGATGCTCGGCGCCGGTCAGCGCCGCCTCGAACGGCACGAGCTGCGCGTTCGTGCGCACCAGGATGGCGATCTCGGTGGCGCGACGCCATCCGCCATGCAGCGCCTGGATGCGCGCCACGATCGCTGCCAGCCTCGGCGTCGCCATCGGCGTGGGGGACCAGGTCGGGGATCGGTCCATCGGTGGCGGTCGAGCGCAGCTCGCGGCCGGGGATGAGCCGGTTGGCCAGGTCGATCACCTGTGGCGTGCTGCGGTAGTTCTGGCTCAGGCGGACGACGCGGGCATCGGCGTATCGGTCCGCGAAGGTGGTCAGGTAGTCGCTGCTGGCGCCGGTGAAGGTGTAGATCGTCTGGTCCGGGTCGCCGACGACGCACAGGTCGCGCCGATCGCCCAGCCACAGCCGGAGCAGGTCCTCCTGGAGCCGGTTCGTGTCCTGGTACTCGTCGACGCTGAACCACGCGTAGCGCTGGCGCACGAGGCCGATGGCGTCCTCGTCGGGCTCGTACAGCTCGACGGCCAGGGTGAGCATGTCCTCGAAGTCGATCCGGTTCGCTCCGCGCCTTGGCCGCCTCGTAGCGGCGCCAGAGGCGGGTGAAGACGTCGGCGGGCACGGGTGGCTCGCGTTCCGGCCGGTAGGTCTCCGGGCGTCATGCGCCGCACCTTGGCCCACTCGATCTCATCGGCCAGGTCCTTCGCCGGCGTGAATTTGTAGCCGCCGGGCAGGCTGCGGGCCAAGGGACCGATGATCCGCAGCTTGCGTGTCGAGCACCTCGGGCAGCTCCCGGTCGTGAACCAGCGGCCAGTAGTAGGCGAGCTGGCGCCGCGCCGCGGCATGGAAGGTCGATGCCTGCACCTGCGGCAGGTCCAGCGCGTTCAGCCGATGCTGCATCTCGGCCGCCGCCTTCTCGGTGAAGGTCACGACCAGCGCGCGCTTCGGGTCGATGGCGCCGGTCGCGGCGGCGTAGGCGGCGCGGTGGCTGATGACCCGCGTCTTGCCCGTGCCGGCGCCGGCGAGGATCACGACCGGGCCGGTCGTGGCCTGGCCGCCTCGCGCTGCTCGTCGTTCAGGCCGGCCAGGATGGCCTCGGGATCCATCCGCTGACGGTAGCAGCGCGGCGCTTACTGCCGGGCCCACCGGTGCCGTTGAGCTGCGCTGTCCGAACGCGTCATCGTTTATATCGTTATCGATATATCCGCTGAGCGCGGCGAGACTCCTCTCAGGTCGGCCGGCCCCGATCGGGGAGGAGCTCGTGACGCTGACGCCACAGATACCAGGCGGCCAGGACGCTCGCCGTTGCCTGGGGTAGCTCGAGGAGCGCGCCCAGCACGCCTTCCGGCGGGAGGAAGGTGACGATCGAACCAACCACGGCGAGCGCGATGACCCACTTCGGCAGGTTCCCCGACCGCCAGAGGCCGACGGCGAACAGCGCGGTGGCGAGCGTGCCGAGGATCGCACCGCCGAATGGCGCGGCAAACAGGTGGAATCCGTCCGCGTTCACCGATTCGACGAACGCGTTCGCGGTGGCGGGATCCAGC
Source organism: uncultured Chloroflexia bacterium (assembly GCA_963790255.1). GTDB lineage: Bacteria > Chloroflexota > Limnocylindria > QHBO01 > QHBO01 > JACDBZ01. The sequence goes on from CAWBOA010000010.1 coordinate 15,412, forward strand.
GCGGGCGAATCGGTGGCGAAGAAATACACCATCGCCCAACCCCCCACGCCGATGGCGTAGAGGGCACAGCCGACCATGGCGATCGCGAATCCCGCCGTGCTTCCACGGCCAGCCGCGCCGAGGGGTGAGGAGCACCAACACGAGCGCAGCGGCCACGACGCTCACGACCACGTTGACCGCCGCGAGGGTGAGAAACCCCCAGACGAAGGCGCGGTCGGGCTCCACCGACGCGTAGGAGAAGAATCCGCCCTCACCTGGCTCAGGGAAGAGGAGCGACACTGCCATCGTTGCCAGGGCGGTGATGATGGCCACCGCGAACAGCAGGCCGACCTGGACGTCGCGCCTCCTCACGGCATCGGTCGCGGCTCGGGTCGGAGTCATGTCGGTCAGCTCCGTCATCGGCTCAGCGAGCAAAGGCGACGATCGCGCAGCTCATCGCGGTGGCCAGCGCGACCGGTCCCCAGAGGCGCTCGGGCGGCGATCGCGACACGAAGTTCATGATCGCCCCCACGCCGAGGAGGGCGGCGAGCACCCACATCACGATCGTGCCGTCGACCGGCAGCCAGCCGTCGTCGATCAGCCCCGATGCGGCGAGGACCACGGCGATGAGCAGCGGGTAGGCGATGAGGCCGGCGGCCGCGCTGGCGATCCGCATCGGCGTTGGCAGGACGCCCGGACTCTGCCCGCCCCACGCGGCGGCTCCCCACGGCGCACCCAGCGCCAGGGCAAGCTGAAAGGCCATGACCACGCCCAGCAGAGCCGCGGCCACGACTCCGGCGATCTCCATCTCGAGAGCGTAGCGCGGTTGATCGGCGTGCGATCCTCCTCTGCGTGGACGATGCGCCGCGTGCCCTGGCCCGAAGGAACGGTCACGTTCCTGTTCAGCGACGTCGAGGGCAGCACCCAGCTGCTGGAGCGCCACCCCGACCTGATGGGGCCGGCCCTGGCGCGCCATATCGAGCTCTTCGAGGAGGCGGTCGCCGCGCATGCCGGCGTCATTTTCGAGACGGTCGGCGACGCGGTGTACGCCGCCTTCGGGCGTGCCGCCGATGCCATCGCCACAGCGCTCCAGGCACAGCGAGCCCTGGCTCGCGAGGATTGGGGCGACATCGAGCGCATCGCCTGTCGCATCGCGATCCACACCGGAGACGTCGTCCGTCGCGGCGACCATTACTTCGGCCCCGCACTGTTCCGGTGCGCGCGGCTCCAGTCGATCGGCTACGGCGAACAGGTGCTCGTGAGCAGCGCATCGGCTCAGGCGGCAGCCGGGTCGCTGCCGGAGGGGGCCTCGCTGCGCGACATGGGAGAGCATCGGCTCAAGGACCTCGCAGAGCCCGAGCACGTGTTCATGCTCGAGCACGCGGACCTTCGGGAGGCGTTCCCGCCACTGAAGTCGATCGACCTCCACCCGAACAACCTGCCGGCCGAGCTGTCGGCGCTTATCGGCCGCGAGGAGGAGGTCGAAACGATCAGCACCCTGCTCGAGTCGGAGCGGCTGGTCGTGCTCACGGGCCCTGGCGGGATCGGCAAGACGAGGCTTGCGCTTGCCGTGGCGGCGGACCGCGCCGAGTACTTTCCGAACGGCACCTTCGTGGTCGACCTGGCGCCGATCACGGACGCCGATCGCCTTCCGGCGGCCATCGCGAGCACCATCGGGGTGGGGGCCGACAGTGCCGATCCGTCAGGCGTCGTCGGCCGCTTCCTCGCCGAGCGGCCCATGCTGCTGGTGATTGACAACGTCGAGCAGATTCCGGGTGCGGGTCCCGCCCTCGCGCCCCTCCTCGCCGCTGCGCCGGAGGCCCGTTTGCTGGTCACGTCGAGGACGCCCCTGCGCATCCGTGGCGAGCGGGTCGTACGCGTCCAACCCCTGGCCGCGCGGAGTGAGGCTGGTGAGGGGAGCCTCGGGCCCGGCGGGGAGCTCTTCGTGGCCCGCGCCACGAGCGCCGGAGCCTTCGAGATCTCGGAGGCCCTGGTTCCCGTCGTGGCGGACATCGTCGAGCGCCTGGACGGCCTGCCGCTGGCGATCGAGATCGCCGCCGCGCGAACGAGCTTGTTCGAGCCCGCGGACCTCCTCAAGCGCCTGGACCATCGGCTGGACCTCCTGGACGCCGGCGCCGAGGACCTGCCGGATCGGCAGCGGACGTTGCGCGGGACGGTGGCTTGGAGCGTCGATCTCCTCGATGAATCCGACCGGCGTGCCTTTGCCGCGATGGGCATCTTCACGGGCGGGTGCACCCTCGACGCGGCTGAGGCGGTGGCAAGGGCAGACATGAGCACCCTGGGTCGGCTCGTGGACGCGTCGCTCGTCAACCGGGTCGGCTCGCGGCTGGTCATGCTCGAAACCGTGCGCGAGTACGCACTCGAGATGCTCACCGAGGATGGAGCTCGCGACACGTTAGCCCAGCGACATGCTGCGTGGTTCCGCGACTGGGTGGTGCAGATCCGCTCGGGGGAGAAGTCGAGTGAGATTCGCCGAAGGACGGAGATGCAGCTCGTTCGGCCGGATCAAGAGAACGTCGCGGCAGCCGTCGAGTGGTTCCTGGCGCGAGGCGACGGCGCGAGCGTCCTCCGTATCGCCCGCGTGCTCTGGCTGTTCTGGATCGCTTCGGGCTTCGTGGTGCGCGGCGAGCGATGGTACGAGCGGGGGCTCGAGCTCTCGCCGCCGACCGACGACGCCGAAGCGGAGGAGATGCTCGCATCGCTGGGCGAGTTCCCGCGATTCCGGGGCGACCCGAAGAAGGCGATCGCGATCAAGGAGCGCAGCCTCGAGTTCGCTCGACGTCGGGGCAGCCACGGCGGGAAGATGGCCGCCACATTGCACGATCTCGCCTCGCTCCGGGCCGACCTTGGCGATCTCGCCGGTGCCCGCGAAGCTGGCAAGCAGGCGGTGCGACTGCGGAAGGAGGATGGATCCCCGCTCGGGATTGCGCATGCGCTCGAAGGGCTCGCCGACGTGGAGCTCCGCCTTGGCGACCCCGAGGAAGCTCGGAAGCTCTACCGTGAGTTGGTGGACCTTCTGGAACGTGGACGTATCGAGGAAGGTGAGACATTCCAGAGGGTCTGGGGTGACGACGACGAGGCGTTTGTCGGCGTGGGCCTGGCGATGACCGAGCATCGGTTGGGAAACGTATCGGAGGCGTTCGCGTCCCTGATCACGGCGTTGCGGGCGGGCCGCGGCACTGAGGATGGCATGCTGATCGTCGGCCTTCTCGAGGCTGCCGCCCTGATGCTCCACAGCGCGGGCCAGACTGATGCGGCCGTTCGCGTTGGTGGCGCCCTCCAGGCGCACGTCGATCGGACGGGACTGACTCCCGGCTGGACCGGCTGGCTGCCCGATGCGATGCGTGGCGCAGAGGTCGAGCTCGGCTCCGATCGATTCCGGGAGCTCGTTGGCGACGGGCGAAGGATGGCCATCGTCCCCGCCCTCGACCTCGCGATCGACCGAGGTCAGATGGTCGCCGACTCGCTTCGCTAGCGGCCTTCAATTGACCAGGCTGAGACACGCGGCGGCCCGAGCGGGACAACCGCGGAGGACTATTCTGGATCCATGGCGGTCGGAGGGGCGGAGTTGGCGGGTGGATATCGACAGGACGTCGGAGAGGGTCCGCTGCTTCTTGCGGACATCAGCGGCTACACCTCGTTCCTGCAGGCGGTGGCTGCCGCTCACGCGGATGACGCGTTCGCGGGCGGGAACATCCCCGAGGCCTATCGGATGATGTCGAGCCTGCTCGACGGCATCGTCGGCTCGCTCGTCCCGCCCTACGAGCTGGCGAAGCTCGAGGGTGACGCAGTATTCGTCTTCGGCCGCACCACCGACGCCCCGCGTGGCGAAGCGGTCATCGACGGTATACGGGCCTGCTATGCCGCCTTCCAAGCCAGCCTGGCCCAGGTCGGTGAGGTCTGGGCCTGCACGTGCGACGCGTGCCTGCGAGCGAACGCCCTCGACCTCAAGTTCATCATCCACGCTGGGCGATACGTCGAGGTCACCATGGCTGGACGGCGCGAGCTCAGCGGGCCGGACGTGGTCCTGGCGCATCGGCTCCTGAAGAACCATGCCACCGAGGTCGTCCCGAGCGGCGCGTACGCACTGCTGACGACGGGTGCGGTTTCGCGGCTGGAGATCCCGGTCGACGGCGCCCCGCGGACCACCGAGACCTACGAGCATTACGCCCCGATGGAGGCGTTCGTCCTGGCGCTCTAGGGGGCACGGATTCAGTTGCTCGAGGTCGCCTTCCCGCCGGCCGTGAGCTGTCAGCGGTTATAGCGTTACTGATATATCAACTGACAATTGCGCCGCCGCCCTGGGCAGATGGCCGCCGCGCCGTAGGAAGAGCTCATAGCCCAGTCCACGGCCCGATCAGGGACCGACGTTGACGATCGTGTCGCCGCCGAAGACGTAGGGCTCCGCGATCTGGAACGTGTCGGCCCGCTTGTTCCAGGCCTCGAAGCGGGGGTCCTGGTCGTGGGCGTGGTGGCCCTCGTCGGTCGCGAAGATCGCGACGACGAGGTACTGCGCCGCTCCCTCGACCTTCTTGGTGGTGATGTCGAGCCGCGTGAGCGTCGCCATCACCAGCAGCCCCTGGGAGTGGAGGTCAGCCCAGATCGGCGCCTCCTGGGCCCGAAATCCAGCCTCGAACTCGGCCGTCTGCGCCGTGTCCACATTCAGGACGATGCCGATGGTCTGCATGGCTCCTCCTACGCGCTCGATGGGCGGCGTCCGAAGACGATCGCGGCGAGATCGACGAGCGCCACGAGCGCCGTGGCGCCGCCGAGGTACGTCATGGCGAGGACCTCGGTCGTCGGCTGCGAGTTTCCGAGGCCGGCGAGTCCGGCGAGGATCGCGCCCATGAGCCCGGCGGCGGCCCCGGCCAGGAAGGTGAGGACGCTACCGAGGCGACGCCAGACGAAGAGCGCCGCCACGGCGACGAGACAGCCGGCCGCAATCCCCAGCAGGACCAGCTGGCCCGTCCCGCTCAGGGGGGTCGTCGATACGAATGCGAGGAGCGCGGCGAGAACGACGAGGGCAATGGCGAGGATCATTCGGCGCAGGTTCATGGCACCGACCTCCGGATGCGGATTCCCAGCGAGCAAGCCAGTGTGCTCCACCTGCCTAGGCCTCAGCACGCAGCAGGTAGGTCGTCATCGGTCCAAGCCCCTTGACTTCGATCGGCAGCCGCTCGTCGAAGGCGTGGCGGTCGCGCAGGAGCTCGTAGGTCGACGGCGCGACCTGGATGCGATCGGGCACCCCGGATGATTGCATCCGCGACGCGGTGTTGACCGTGTCGCCCCACAGGTCGAAGAGGATCCGCTGGCTGCCGATGACGCCGCCGACCACGGCGCCACTTGCCAAGCCGACGCGCAGTGCGAGGGGCGCTCCGGACCGCTCGCGGGCTTCAGCGACGGCACTCAGCATCGCCCGACCGAGGTCGATCGCGGCCGCGGCGTGCTCGGGATTCGGCTCCGGCGCGCCGGCCACGGCCATGTAGGCGTCGCCGATGGTCTTGATCTTCTCGACGCCATGCTGCGACGCCAGCGCGTCGAATCGGCTGAACAGTTCGTCCAGGAATGCCACCACGAGGGGGGCATCGGTCTGTCGTGTCCACGGCGTGAATCCCTCAAGATCGGCGAACAGCACGGTCGTCGCCGGGTACGTGTCCGCGATGCGAACTTCGCCGCGCTTCAGCCGAGCGGAGATCGGCGCCGGAATGGCATTCGTGAGGAGCTCTTCCGAGCGCGCCTCCGCCTCGCGGCGGCGGAGATCGGTGTAGCGCAGCAGGGCGAAGGTCATACCGAGCGGGACGCCGAGGTTCGCGGCATACCAGACCAAACGAATCGGGTAGGCCTGCGGCTCGATGGTGCGGCTGATGATCGGGTCGAGAAGGATCACGGCGACGAGGACCAGGAGGAAGGCGACGAACCATGCCGTCGCCCTTCGCGGACCGAGCCCGAGCAGCGCAAGGACGGGCGCGAGGAACGCGAAGACCATCGTGCCGCTCGCGCCGCCGATCCCGCCGAGCACGATCTCGATCACCGCCGGGAAGAGCAGGACGTTCGCCACGAGCACGGTCACGTAGCGCGTGAATCGATGGGTGCGGGCGAGCACGAGCAGGTTGGTAGCGTTCACCAGCGGCATCGCGACGGCGGCAAACCAGCCCACCGGGAGTCCCTGGGCGAGGATCGGCAGCTGGAGCGGGGCGATCACGAGCACGATGCCGGCCGCGATCGCGACCCGTTTGCGCAGCCGGATGTCGTCGTCGTCGGTGGGCTCGTCGCCGACTCCGAGGAGGACGTCGATCCAGCCAGTCAGTCGCCTCCCGATCGGTGAGTTCCGACCGGGGCCGTCCCTCGCCGCCATGGGCCAGATGGTGCTCCTCACGTCAAGCACGAACCCATTGAACTCGCCGCGGGACCGTAGTCATGCCGCAGGGCCCGACGCCTACGATCCGTCGGCGTGACAAGCGGGACATGGTCGACGTCTCACGAGCCGGGGAGCACGGAGTAACGATGACCGAGCGGATCGAGCAAGACCGATGACGTGGCGACCCGGCGTGGCGGTCCTCACCGTCAGCATGGTCCTGACGATGGTCGTCCAGCATGCGACCGCGACTCCCGCCAACGCTCGCACCGATGATGCGAGCAAGCCGACGATCTTCCTGCATGGCTACAACGGCACGAACTGCGAGGCCGACTGGGGCTTCCTGATCGACAGGCTGCGCGCGAACGGATGGACCGGCGGGTTCTACATCCCGAAGTACTCATCCGCGGACACCAGCTGCACGACTCGGCCGAACACGGTGATGGGCTGCATGGGCTGCTTCGGCGACCACACCCATTGGTTCGGGCACACGGGCACCAGCCACTCGAACAACACCAGCATTCGCCACCTGGCGTGGCATCTCGCCAATTACATCTCGACCAATTGGTCGGCCAGGGGGATCGCCGTCGACGTCGTCGCCCACTCGATGGGAGGGCTCCTGATCCGCTATGCCCTCTCGAAGCAGGGCGTCGACTCGTTTCCGAGGCTGCTCGTCGAGGACGTCATCACCCTCGGCACACCGCACAGCGGTGCGTCGTTTGCCGCCCTGACGGGGTCGACCCAGGGAGCGGAGATGGAGCCGTCGTCCACGCTCATCGCCTGGCTCAAGACGTGGGGAATGAATCCGCAGGGAACCGGCGGCACCGACTGGACGGCGGTCGGATCGCACGGCGACCTCATCGTCCAGGAGACGAGCGCGACCGCGATGTCCGTGCCGCACCGATGGCGCTACACGACGTCGCCGAACTGGATCCTCCACAGCGGGTACATGAAGAGCTCAGCACCGGGGTCGACGCGACGCGCCCAATACCCGTGCGTGTCGAACCCAGGCTGGTGCGAGACCTCCACGTACTGGCCGGTCGAGATGGTTCAGGCCGCGTTCCTGGCCGCGACCCACTGACGCCTGGCCAGTCTTCCGTCGGAGGCGGCGAGGCCCTAGTCTTCCCGGCGTGGAGTGCCCCAACTGCGGGACGACGAACGAGCCGGGCAGGAAGTTCTGCGGCGAGTGCGGGACTGGATTAGCCGCGGCCTGCCCGAATTGCGGGGCCTCGAACGCGCCGGGCGTGAAGTTCTGCGGCGAGTGTGGGACGGCGCTCACCGCCGAGGCTCAGCCGACCGCGGCTGAGACCGACAAGGATGCACCGACCGCCGAACGTCGCCTTGTCTCCGTCCTCTTCGCGGACCTCGTTGGCTTCACCACGCTCTCCGAGTCTCGCGACGCCGAGGCCGTGCGCGATCTCCTGGCCCGCTATTTCGAGACCGCGACCCAGATCATCGGCGCCTATGGCGGGACGGTCGAGAAGTTCATCGGCGACGCGGTCATGGCCGTGTGGGGTGCGCCGACCGCGCACGAGGACGACGCCGAGCGCGCGGTGCGCGGCGCACTGGATCTCGTTGAGGCGGTGCGCGCCATCGGCGAAGACCTCGGTGCGGACCTGACGGCGCGCGCCGGCGTCCTGACCGGTGAGGCCGCGGTCACGCTGGGCGCGACGAACCAGGGCATGGTCGCCGGTGACCTCGTCAACACCGCGTCGCGCCTGCAGTCGGTCGCCGTGCCCGGAACCGTGCTGGTGGGGGAGTCGACCTTCCAGGCCGCCAGTGGAGCGATCACGTTCGAGCCCGCCGGCGAGCACGAGCTCAAGGGCAAGACGACCCCGGTGCCCGCATATCGTGCTCTGCGGGTCGTCGCGCGCCGCGGCGGTGCCGGTCGCAGCGAGCATCTCGAGGCACCATTCGTCGGCCGCGCGCCCGAGCTGCGCATGCTCAAGGACTTCCACGTCGCCACCGCGGCTGAGCGCCGGCCGAGGCTCGTCTCGATCATCGGCCAGGGTGGCATCGGCAAGAGCCGGCTGGTGTGGGAGTTCCAGAAGTACATCGACGGCGTGACCGAGGTCGTGTACTGGCACCAGGGCCGATCGCCCGCGTACGGCGAGGGCATCAGCTTCTGGGCGCTGGCCGAGATGGTCCGCAGCAGGGCGAGCATCACCGACGCCGATGAGCCGACGGTGGCGCGCACGAAGCTGAACGCCAGCCTGGACGAATGGCTGACCGATGAGACGGAGCGTCGCCGGATCGAGCCCGCGATGCTCCAGCTGCTCGGGCTCGATGCCGGGGAGGGCGCTGAGCGAACTGAGCGCGAGTCGCTCTTCGCCGCCTGGCGCGTCTTCTTCGAGCGTATCGCCGAGCGCGGCGTGGTGGTCCTCGTCTTCGAGGACCTCCAGTGGGCCGATGACGGCCTGCTCGACTTCATCGAGCACGTCCTCGAGTGGTCCCGGGATCGACCGATCTACCTCATCAGCCTGGCGCGTCCGGAGCTGCTGGATCGGCGCAGCGACTGGGGCGCCGGGCGTCGCAGCTTCACCTCGCTCGTGCTGGAGCCACTCGATGCGGCCTCCATGCGCGAGCTCCTGGCCGGCCTCGTGCCCGGCCTCCCGGATGCCGTCGTGGACCGGGTCCTGGAGCGGGCCGATGGGATTCCGCTCTACGCGGTCGAGACGGTCCGGATGCTGCTGAGCGAGGGGATGCTCGCCGAGGATGGCGGCGCCTACCGGCCGGTCGGCGACCTGTCCGAGCTCTCGGTCCCGCCGTCGCTGCATGCGCTCATCGCCTCGCGTCTGGATGGGCTCAACCCGGCCGACCGCTCACTCCTTCAGGCGGCGGCGGTCATCGGCAAGGCGTTCAGCACCGACTCACTGGCCGCTGTCAGCGGCACGCCCGTGGAGGAGCTGACCGGCCGGCTGCGCGGCCTGGTGCGGCGCGAGATGCTCACGCTCGACGTTGACCTCCGCTCGCCCGAGCAGGGCCAGTACGGCTTCGTGCAGGGCCTGATCCGCGAGGTGGCGTACGGGACCCTGGCCAGGAAGGACCGCCGGCGCCTCCACATCGCGGCCGCGCGCCACTTCGAGACTCTCGACGATGAGGCCATCGCCGGCGCGCTGGCCGAGCACTACGTGGCCGCCTATCAGGCGCAGCCCGATGGCCCGGAGGGAGAGGCCGTCGCCGCACAGGCTCGCGTCGCGTTGCGGGCGGCAGCCGAGCGGGCTCGTGCGCTCGGCTCGTTCGTGCAGGCCGTCCGGTTCCTGGAGAAGGCCCTGGAGGTCACCCCGGATCCGGCCGAGCAGCTCCAGCTCCATGCAGCGGCTGGCGACGCCGGACTCCTGGCCGGCCTGCGCGAGGGACCGAGCGACCACACGGCCCGCGCCCTCGAGCTGGCGCGCGCGACCGGCGACCGCGAGCGGATCATGGCGACGCTCACCCGGCACGCCCTGGCCATCAACATGCTCAGCCGGATCGCCGAGGGAGTCGCGCTTCTCGAGCCAGCGCATGTCGAGTACGCCGACCTGGCCGAAACGCCCGCCTATGTCCAACTCGCTGGGGAGCTGGCGCGCGCGTACAACCTGATCGACCGGCGTGACGACGCGCTGCGCGTGGCCGAGGCGACCCTGCCACTGGCCGAGCGGCTGGAGCTGACTCACGAGGTCCTGATGCTGCTCATCACGCGCGGCCCCGCGCTGGCGAGCGCGGGACGGTTGCGCGAGGCCATCGCGTCGCAGATCGGGGCCATCGCCTCGGCGTCGTCGCACGGAATGCCGGACGTCGAGCTCCGCGGTCATGTCAACCTCAGCTACGTCGCCGCGGGCGAGGATCCCGAGCTTGCGTATCGCACGGCCCGAGAGGGCGTGGACCTGGCACGGCACCTCGGCATGCTCGGATACATGAATTACCTACTTCCCAACGCCGCCCAGATCGGCATGCAGATCGGCGACTGGGACTGGGTGGCCTCCGAGACCGAGCAGGCGGTCGAGGCCGACCCCGAGGACATCGCCGCCCTGCTGCGGCACACCGAGATCGTGGGCCTGCGGGGCGGCGACGTCACCGACGGCTTCGCCCGTCTCGAAGCCTTCCTCGTCGACGTGTCGGAGATGCAGGCCTTCGCGTCGGTCTACGAGGCGGAGGCGATCGTGGCCTTCGCGCGTGGCGACACCAGGCGGGCTCAGGAGCTCGCCCGACGGGCGTACGAGGCCAGCCTGGGACCGGACAATCCCTCGGTCCAGACGGCCATTCGCGCGTCCGCCCAGCTCGGAGACGCATCGGGAGTCACGCACGCGCTCTCCATGATCGAGGACATGCCGGGCCGCGCTCCAGCCGCCACCCGTGCCGAGGCCCGAGCCGCGCTCGCGGCGCTGGAGGGCCGATCGAGCGAGGCGCTGGCCGGCTTCGCCGACGCCATCCGCCGATGGCGCGAGCTGGGCCTGGCGTTCGAGGAAGCGCAATGCCAGCTCAACCTCATCGCGGTCGTGGGCGGCTCCGGGCCGGAGGTCACGGCCGCCGCCAATGACGCGCGGGCGACCTTCGAGCGCCTCGGCGCGAAGCCGTTCCAGGAGCGCCTGGCCGAGGCGTTGCGGGCTCCGCGGCAACCGGCTGCGGCATCGTCCACCGACCGCGCCGTCGGGTCGGCGGTCCAGACCGCCACGGACTGATCGACTAGGTCCTGGGAGTGGGCTCGTCGTCAGCGAGCAGCCGATAGATCCGCTTGCGCGCATCGACCAGCGCGTCCCGCGCGGACTGGCGGGCCTCATCGGTCCCGCTGCGCTCGAGCTCAGCGGCAGCCGCGACCAGGCGGCCTGCGAGCTCGGGCAGGCTCGGGCCGCCGGCATCATCGGTCTCGAGCCAGCGCTCGGCGCTCAGTGGATGCTCATCGGCGGCGGTGCGGCCGGCATCGGTCAGCGCATAGGTGCGGCGGCCATCGACCTCCGAGCTCGTCAGAAGGCCCTCGTCCTCGAGCAGTTGGAGGGTGGGGTAGATCGATCCGGCGCTCGGGCGCCAGCGGCCCTGGGTGCGGGTCTCCAGCGCCTGGATGACCTGGTAGCCGTGCATCGGCTCATCCTGGAGGGCGGCGAGGATCGCGAAGCGGACGTTGCCGCGCCGGACGGATCGGCCACCACGGCCGTGATGGAAGAACCGATGCAGGCCGCCATGGTCGCGTGAACGATGGCGGAATCGGCGGGCGTGATGGGAAATTGTGGTTGCGTGCATGGAAGAGTTCCGTGATACGTTGTGTGCGATCACGATATATCGCGATAGGTGATCTGTCAAGCCCCTTCCTCTGGGGGCAGGTGCCACCGCATAATCCCGCCGATGGCCTTCGGTCCCGGCGCCGCATTCGGCAGCTATCGCATCGAGGCCCTCCTTGGACGAGGGGGGATGGGCGCGGTCTACCTTGCACGCGACGAGCGCCTCGGCCGCCGAGTCGCCCTCAAGCTCCTCTCGCCGGAGCTCGGCGACCAGTCGGCGTTTCGCGACCGCTTCGTCAGCGAGTCGCGCACCGCGGCATCGCTCGATCACCCGCACATCGTCCCCATCTACGAGGCCGGGGACATCGATGGGCAGCCCTTCATCGCCATGCGGTACGTCGAGGGCACGGACCTCGACCATCTACTCCGGGAGAGCGGTGCCATCGATCCAGATCGCGCAGTAAGGCTCGTGGGCCAGATCGCCGACGCGCTCGATGCGGCGCATCGCGCCGGCCTCATCCACCGCGATGTGAAGCCCGGCAACATCCTCGTCGGCGCCACCACCGCCGGCGGCGACCACGCATACCTGTCCGACTTCGGCCTGACCAAGTCCGCGGCCTATGCCGCCGGGGTCACCCGCACCGGCCAGGTCGTCGGGACGGTGGACTACGTCGCGCCCGAGCAGGTCGAGGGACGCCAGATCGACCACCGGGTCGACGTCTATTCGCTCGGCTGTGTGCTGTTCGAGACCCTGACCGGAGCCCCGCCGTACCGCCGCGAGACGGAGATGGCGGTGCTCTATGCCCACGTTCAGGCTGAGGTGCCGTCCGCCCATGCTGTCCGCCCCGAGGTGCCCGAAGGGCTCGACGCCGTCATCGCCACGGCGATGGCGAAGGACCCGGACGACCGATACGCATCCGCCGGCGAGCTCGCGCGGGCGGCCGCTGCGGCGCTGGCGGGAGTCCCCGCGCCGGTCGCCGCGGCGACGAGGGGCTTCCTCTTCGCTGACCTGCGCGGGTACACCGACTATGTCGAGCACCACGGCGATGACGCCGCGGCGACGCTGCTGGATCGGTACCGGCGCCTGGTGCGCGAAGTGGTGTCCCGTCAGCAGGGAGCGGAGGTCAAAACCGAGGGCGACTCGTTCTACGTCCTGTTCCCGTCGGCCAGCCGGGCGGTCTCCGCCGCCCTCGAGATCGTGGCCGAGGCGGTGCGACAGTCGGCGGCGACGCCCGATGCCCCCATCCGGGTCGGCGTCGGCGTCCACGCCGGAGAAACCGCAGACACGGCCGAGGGTCCGGTCGGCTCGGCGGTCAACCTTGCCGCGCGGATCTGCTCACAGGCCAGCGCGAGCGAGGTGCTCGTCTCCGACACGGTTCGCGGGCTCACACGGACCCGCCAGGTCGCGAGCTTCCAGTCCGTCGGCACGCGCCGTCTCAAGGGCATCGCCGAGCCGATGCTTCTCTACCGCGCCACCGCGCCAGGCGCGGTCGCCGCCGGAAGCCGTCAGTCATCGACGCCAGTCGGAAGACTCGGGAGCCGGATCGGGGGCCGGCGCTGGCCGGTGGTGGCAGCGGTGGGCCTGGCGGCGGGAGCACTCGGCGGACTTGCGATTCTCAACCTGAACGGCGGGCTCGGAGGATCGCCCAGTCCGACGCCCTCCGGCTCCGGCACTGGCATCGGTGTTGCCGTCGACGGTGCGCGCATCATCTTCAGCCGCCAGTTCCCCCTTGGCGGCGCCGCATGCGACGAGGACGCGGTGGAAGGCAAGCTGTTCGTCCTCGATCCCGAGACGCCGAGCGAAGCGCCGTACCGGCTGACCCACGGCTCAGACCTGCTCGAGTTCGACCCCGCGTGGTCGCGGGACGGGTCCGCCATCGCGTTCATCGGCAGCACCCTGCGCGGACCGGGCGGCATTGCGATTGTCGAGCCCACCGCCGAGTCCGTCTCCATGATCGCGCCGCCGCGGGAGACCCAGGGCATCAACGGCTTCGGCGCGACGATTCTGAGCGTCGCGCCCGACGGCTCCGCCGTCGCCCATGCGGAAGGAGATCGGATCTGGATCACGCCGCGGGATGGGTCGGGACCTCAGCAGGTCGCGGGGCCGATCATCGAGGTCCCGTTCGAAGAGGAGCCCCCGCCGCCCGAGTCGGCGGTCGTCGATCTGGTGTATCGCGCCGATGGCAGCCTGCTCATCCTTCGCCACCACTTCGACCGCGGCACGCTGGCGCTCGAATCGATGACGCCAGATGGGGCCGACGTCGAGCCGCTCGGCATCGAGTTCGGCCAGCCGTCGGCGGTCGGCATGGCGCTGGCGCCGGACGACGATCGTCTTGCCATCCTGGTCGTCGAGAATGCGGCAGCAGCAGCCGTGCTCGTTGGTCTGATCAGCGAGGGTGGCGACAGCTTCGTCGAGCGCGAGCTCGCGGCCGACGTCACGCTTCCCAAGCACCCGTCGTTCTCGCCGACCGGGACCCAGCTGGCGTTTCACGCCGGCGAGCCCGGGAGGGAGGAGATCTATCTCTTCGACCTGGAGGGCGGTGACACTACCCAGCTGACCGATGACCCCGACTATTCCGCGTGCACGCCGACGTGGCACGAGGCGCCACAGTCGCTGGTCCAGGCGCGCCCCGAGCCTGCCCCTGGCGAAGCCCGCCCATTCGAGCTCGGGAGGCTCGTCTCGGGCCCCTACCGGAATGACACCGTGCAGCCGCCTATGGCCTTCACCGTCGGTGACGGGTGGTTCGCGCGTCGCAGCTACGTTGACGGCTGGTCGATCGTTGTCCCGGGTGAGGAGGGTGAGGTCGACTACGGGCGCATTCAGGTCGGGCTGCAGGGCCCGTGTGACGAGGCGGAACCGACCGTGATCGGCCCACGGCCCAGCGACCTCATCGCCTGGATCCAGAGTCGCTCGGACCTGGTCGTGTCCGAGCCGGCTGCGATCAACCTCGGTGGACACACCGGCCTCACCGTCGACGTCGTGGGGCGAGAGGGAGCGGCGTGCACCGACATCCCGGACTTCCCTCGATGGGTCCTGCTGCGATTCGGGGACGACACGGCCTTCCTAGCTGAGGATGAGGTCCTGCGCCTCGTTGCCCTGGACGTCCGGGGCACCACCGTCACATTCCAGATCTATGCGTTCGATGGCGAGATCGACGCCTATTGGGACGAGTTCGCTGAGCCGATCCTCGCGACGATCTCTTTCCCAGAAGACTGACCATTCGAGGCGGCGCACCGACGAATGTTTGGCCGTTCGCGGTCAAAGGGACGATGCGGCAGAATCGATCCATGACTGACGGAGCGGCCAACTGGGGCGCGATCAAGGTTCGGGGGGCGCGCGAGAACAACCTGCGAGACGTCAGCCTGGACATCCCGAAGCGACAGCTGACGGTCTTCACGGGGGTCTCGGGGTCGGGGAAAAGCTCCCTGGTGTTCGAGACGATCGCGGCGGAGTCGCGGCGCCTCATCAACGAGACGTACACCGCCTTCCTGCAGGGCTTCATGGGCACGCCGGCGCGGCCCGACGTCGACTCGCTCGAGAACCTGAGCGCGGCAATCGTCGTGGACCAGGAGCGGATGGGCACCAACGCGCGCTCGACCGTCGGCACGGTGACCGATGCCTACGACATGCTCCGCGTGATCTTCAGCCGTCTCGGGAAGCCGCACATCGGACCCTCGAGCGCGTTCAGCTTCAACGTCCCGGCCGGCACGATCAGCGGCGAGATCACGCTCGAGAAGGGCCGCTCGGAGACCGAGTCGCGCGAGATCACGATCACTGGCGGCATGTGCGCCGAGTGCGAGGGCCTGGGCCGCGTCTCGAGCGTCGACATCGACGCGCTCGTCGACCGCGACAAGTCGCTGAACGACGGCGCGATCATCTTCCCGGGCTTCGGGGTCGGCACCTGGTACCACCGCATCTACGTCGACTCGGGGTTCTTCGACCCCGACAAGCCGCTGCGCGACTTCACCGATGCCGAGTGGCAGCGCCTCCTGTACGGGGAGACGACGAAGGTGAAGTTCGAGAACTTCAACCTGACCTACGAGGGCCTGGTCGACAAGATCCGCAGCCGCTACCTCGTCAAGGACGCCGACTCGCTCCAGCCCACCCTGCGCGCGGCCGTCGAGCGGATCGCGACGTTCACCGACTGCCCCGCGTGCGGTGGCACCCGGCTGAACGACCTGGCGCGCTCGTCGCTCATCGGCGGCAAGAACATCGCCGAGTGCTCGGGGATGCAGATCAGCGATCTCGCGGCCTGGATCCGCAGCCTCGACGAGCCCGGTGCCGGGCCGATGCTCGACCACCTCGGCGCGGTGCTCGACACGTTCGTTCAGATCGGCCTCGGCTACCTGAGCCTCGATCGAGAGTCGTCCACGCTGTCAGGTGGCGAGTCGCAGCGCACGCGGATGGTCCGTCACCTCGGCTCGAGCCTGACCGACCTGACCTACGTCTTCGACGAGCCCACCATCGGCCTGCACGCCCACGACGTCGAGCAGATGAACGGGCTGCTCCAGCGCCTGCGCGACAAGGGCAACACCGTCCTCGTGGTCGAGCACGATCCCGAGGTCATGCGGGTCGCCGACCACGTCGTCGACATGGGGCCGGGCGCCGGCTCGCATGGCGGCGAGGTCGTCTTCGAGGGCACCTACGACGAGCTGGCGGCATCCGGCACGACGACCGGGCAGCACCTCGAGGTCCAGCAGTCGCTCAAGGAGGCGGTGCGAACGGCGACCGGCGCAGATCCCGATCCGCAACGGCCGGCTCCACAACCTGCAGGACGTATCGGTCGACGTGCCGACCGGCGTCTTCGTCGCCGTCACCGGCGTGGCGGGATCGGGCAAGAGCTCGCTCATCCACGGCTGCCTGCCGCGCACCGATCCGTCCGTCACCGTCATCGACCAATCCGCCATCCGCGGCTCGCGTCGATCGAACCCCGCCACCTACACCGGCATCCTCGACCCGATTCGCAAGGCGTTCGCATCGGCCAACGGCGTGAAGCCGGCGCTGTTCAGCGCGAACTCGGAGGGCGCCTGCCCGGAGTGCAAGGGGCTCGGGCTCATCTACACCGACCTCGCCTTCATGGCGGGCGTCGTCAGCGTGTGCGAGGTGTGCGAGGGCCGCCGATTCACCGATGAGGTCCTCGAGTACCGCCTGCGCGGCAAGAACATCGCCGAGGTCCTCGACATGTCGATCGAGGAGGCGGCGCGGGTTCTTCACCGAGAAGGCGGCGAGGGTCATGCTCGAACGCCTGGTCGATGTCGGCCTCGGCTACGTCTCGCTGGGTCAGATGCTGAACACGCTCTCCGGGGGCGAGCGGCAGCGCCTGAAGCTCGCGATCGAGATGTCCGGCGATGCCGAGGTCTACGTCCTCGACGAACCGACCTCCGGCCTCCACATGCACGACGTGGACAACCTCATCGGCCTGCTCGACCGGCTGGTCGACTCGGGACGGACCGTCATCGTGATCGAGCACAACCTCGACGTCGTCGCCCGGTCGGACTGGGTGATCGACCTTGGGCCGGGCGCCGGCCACGACGGTGGCCGCGTCGTCTTCGAGGGGCCGCCCGCGGAGCTGGTGCGCGCCTCCGGCACGCTCACCGGCGAGCATCTCCGCCGTCGCCTCGAGGCCGTTGGGGTACCAGTCATCGCCTGACGGCGGATGGGGCCCGTGCCGCAGGCGCCCAATCGTCGATTTTTTCACCGCATGAACGCTATGTAGGAATTCGGGGCGCGAAGCGTCCAAATCGGCCCGTGGCGTTCACCCGGTGAAAATCCGGACCGTTCATTCCGCTGTTCGGTCCATAACGTTCACCCGGTGAAAACCTCGACCGTTCGCGGCGCCGATCGGTCACTCGACCCGGCATGTCGGTTGCGATGTCGAGGTTTGGAGGAGGTGACGAGCCATGCCATACGACAAGGTCGGTGATCTGCCCGAAGCGCAGGTCGACCAGTACTCGACCCATCAGAAGCACGCGTTCCTGAAGGCCTTCAACAGCGCCCTTGAGGAGTACGACGGTGACGAGGGGCGGGCCTTCGCCGTGGCCCACACCGCCGCGAAGCATGCCCCGCGAGAGGAGCCCGAGGAGGATTCCCGCTAGGCGGCCCTCAGTCCTCGGTCGGGGTCGCCGCTGCGGCGGTCGGGGCGGGGAACTTGGTCCCCAGTGCGGCCTGGTGGCGCGGCACCGCGCCCGTCGTGGCGACCACGATCAGGGCGAACAGGATCACCCCACCCGCGACACCCAGCCAGATCGGCAGACCGCCGGTCGCGCCGAGGATGATGCTCACCACCGCGGTGAAGACGCCGCCCACCATCGACGTGATGAGGCCGATCATTCCGCCGGATGTGGAGATGCCGTACACGACCACGCCAAGCCCGGAGCTTGGTGGACTGCCGTAGGCTGAGAGCACGGAGTCGATGTCGTCATAGGTGGCCGTCGTGAAGTAGGGCGTCACGATCGGCGCGATCTCCGCGTAGGCGTGCCTGATACGCGCCATCCCGTGGACGGCGCGCAGGTCGTCGACGTTTGCGCCGTTGATGCGCGCGTAGGTCGTGATCCCGACGACGAGGTCGAAGGCGAGGACGACCGCCGCGACGGTCAGAAACTGGTCGCCGAACGACATCGCCTGCGCCAGGAGGGCGAGGGCAACGAACGACATCGACAGGAAGGTCAGGAACATCCCGCCGCGCACGAACGCCTCGTTGTAGGCGAGCGACCGCGAGGTCAGGAGGCTCCAGTGCTCGGTGCTGAGCACCGTGATCGCCCGCGGGTCATCGAGCGACGTGACCGGGGTGGTGGTCGGCGTGGGCTGCGGGGACTCTGAGGACATCGATCCCTCCTCGGGCGTGCGTCATGGATGAGCAATCGGCCGAGTCGGAAATGTACCCCCGCGCTGACTACCAGTCGCGCTGCCGCAGCTCCCGCAGTCCACCGCGAGCGTTCCGGACGCTGGGTCGCAGCCAGCGCGGCGTGCCGGCCTCGTTCGGGTCCGGCCCGAGCCCCTCCTCCTCGCCGTCGTGGAGGAGGTTCGGGTTGACGGGCGGAATGAGCTCTCGCACGGCCGGCAACGGGGTCACGCGCTCCGCCGCGCGTGCCGGCACCTCGGCCACCGCGGGCATCGCCCGGGTGCCGAACGACACCCGAAGCGGGCGCAGCTGGCGACGCATGAGGAACGCGAAGAGCATGAGTCCCGCCGCCGTCGTGACGAGGTAGCTGGTGAGGTAGTCCGGGATCGACCATGGTGCGGCCGCCGGCGTCGAGTCGGGCGCCCGCGTCGGCGCGATGGGCGCTGCCGGCTTGGCGTGCGAGTCGCGCAGGTTCGGGAGGGCGGCCGTGTCGCTCGCCGTCGGCTCTGACGAGGGGGATGCCGGCTCGGCCGTCGGAGTGGCGGTGGGCGCGACCGTCGGCGTCGCGGTGGGCGGGGGCGCCGCTGGGGGCGCGGCGGCGCCGGCGGCGCCGGTGGCACGACGGCCGGCGGGGCGGGCGTCGGTGGCTTCGGCGTCGGGGCCGGAGTCGGGGGTGGGGTCGGCGCGGTGATGAGCACCCCGGTCGGCCGGACCGCGGTCAGCGCTGCCGTCTTTGTGCCGTTGCCCTCACCGCTCGTTGCGTTGAAGGCGTAGCCGTGACTGCCGGCCGGCAGGGTGATGGCGCGGCGGAACACGACGCCGGCGGCGAAGTCGGTCCCGGACCCGGTCAGCGGAAACGTCCCTGCCCCGACGACGGAGACGGTGATGGCGGTGGGCTCGCAGCCGGCGGTGTCGCTGTAGCGGACCGAGAAGGTGATCGGCGTGGTCGTCCCCCCGGAGCCCGGGGTCGCCGCACCGTTCGAAAGGGTGACCTGGTGCGACGCCCCATTGCAGCTGGCAGCCTGAACCGGCGCGGACCAGAGGAGCGCGACGATGATCGCAATGAGCGTGATGCGAATTCGGTTCATGGCGTGGCGTGGGGGCCTGTGGCGGACCGTAACACCGCCTCAAATTGGGACCGGATGGCCCAAAGGTCCCAGCGGGGGATGACCCCGATGGCGACTTTCGGGTTGGCGCGCGCCGCCGTACGGTGCTGCGATTCGGAGCGCCGCGACAGAGCTCAGCGCCCGGATCTCATCGAGGAGTGGCCATCGTGATGGCCGACGGTCCGAACCGGGCCGACGCCGCGACGAGCCAGCACGCTGCCCTGAGTGCCCTTCGCGACCGCGTCCTGCTGGGGATGGGGTTGTTCTTTGCCCTGGTGATGGCGGCCGTCACGCTCGAAGTCGTGGTCAGCGGCACCGATCGCTCCGGGATCCCGCTCATCGTCCGCCTCGGGGCGCTCGCCGTCGTCCTTCCCGTGGGGATGGCGTTGATCGCGCGAGCCATCATCGGCCCGGCCGCGGCCCTCGAGACGATGACCGAGCAGCTGCGTTCGCTCTACTCCCAGGCCCGCGTTGACGCTCTTCTCGACCCCATCTCGGGGCTCGGGAACCATCGGGCCTTCCAGGAGGAGCTGCATCGGCAGATCGAGGACGCGGCGCGCCACCAGCACCCGCTGGCGCTGGCGATCATCGACCTCGACGACCTGAAGCGCGTCAACGACGAACACGGCCACGTCGGCGGCGACCAGCTGCTCGCCTCGGTCGGCCGGCTCCTGGTCGGGTCGAGCCGCTCAGCCGATCGGGGGTTCCGCATCGGTGGAGACGAGTTCGCCCTCCTCCTGCCGCACGCCGATGCCCAGGCCGCGCACACCGTGCTGCGCCGCATCCTGGCCAGCGCCGTCTCGGCCGAGACGACCTACGGCCGCGCGTTCTCCTTCTCGTGTGGCGTCTCCGCCTACCCGAGCCCCAGCCCCGACGGGCGCCAGCTCCTCGCCAACGCCGACGCGGCACTGTACTGGGCGAAGCGCCACGGGCGGACCGACGTCCAGGTCTACGACCCGGAGCGGCACGCCAGCGCCGATGATGGCCGCTCGACGCATGAGCTCGCCCAGGCCGTCGACCGTGTCGTCGCGAAGCGGGCGATCAGCCCGGTCTTCCAGCCGATCTTCGACGTCGCCTCGGGACGGCCGGTCGGATTCGAGGGGCTGGTTCGCCCGACCGAGGAGGCTGGCTTCCGAGACGCGACCGCCCTCTTCACCGCCGCCGAGCTGGCGGACCGGACCGTTGAGCTCGACATGCTGGCGATCACGACCATCGCGGCCGGGATCCGTGACGACCTCGGGGATGCATACCTGAGCGTCAACGTCTCGCCACGCTCGCTGGAGACCGATCAGTTCCGCGTCACCGAGCTCGTCTCGCTCATCGGCGGCCACGATCTGACCCCGGACCGCGTGGTGCTCGAGCTCACCGAGCGCGAGACGATCGAGGACATGGATCAGCTGCGCGAGAACCTCGAGGCGTGCCGCGCCGCTGGGTTCCGGATCGCGGCCGACGACGTGGGCGCCGGCAACGCCGGGCTCCAGCTGCTGAGCGAGATCGAGTTCGACATCGTCAAGATCGATCTCTCGCTCGTGCGGGGCGGGGTGCTGCGCGACTCGGCCGTCACGGTGCTTCGCGCGATCCAGGAGATCGCGGCGCGATCACACGCGGCGGTAGTCGCCGAGGGAATCGAGACGGTGGAGCAGCTCGACGTCATCCGCAAGCTGAAGATCGCGAGCGGGCAGGGCTACCTCCTCGCCGCCCCGACGCCCGACGCATCCACGGAGCAGATCGACCTCGACGAGCTCGTGGCCAGCCACCAGGCTCGTCGGAAGGCCATGCTCGACGGCTGGGACGCCGCCCCCGTCCTCGAGTGACGCCGCCACTCCGCAGAAGCTGAAGCGTCATCGGCGGCGCGATTGGTAGGCTGACGCCACCGATGGCGAGCCGTGAGGCACCGAGCGATCCCCAGCGCCTGTTCACGCCGGCCTTCATCGGCCTGAGCCTGGCGGAGCTCGCGTACTTCACGGCCGCCGGCGTCCTCATCCCACTCACGCCGCTCTTCGCGGCGGGCACGCTCGGCGCCGACGAGGTCGGCGTCGGGATCACCGTCGGCGCGTTCAGCATCACCGCTCTCCTGCTGCGACCGGTGGCCGGGCGGGCCGCCGACCTGCGCGGGAGGCGCCCGCTGCTCATCTGGGGCGCACTCCTCGCCGCCGCGGCGGTCGCGGCGCATCTCCTGGCGACCGACCTGTGGATCCTCATCGGGCTGCGGCTGATCCTCGGCGTGGCCGAGGCCTTCTTCTTCGTCGCCGGCTTCACGATGGTTGCCGACCTCGCGCCGCCGGGCCGGGCCGGTGAGGCGCTGAGCTACAACTCCCTCGCCCTCTACCTTGGCATCGCCTTCGGCCCGGGCGTTGGCGAGTGGCTCCTCGCCACCGGCGGCTACACACTCGCCTGGATCGGCGGAGCGGCACTCGCGCTCGTCGCCGGGCTCATCCCGATCGCCATGAGCGAGACGGCCGATCGGACCGCCGATCCGGGGCCAATGCGCATCCTCCATGGTCCATCGGTCCTTCCGGCGCTCGGCCTCTTCACCGGCGTCGCCGGCATGGCCGGGTTCCTCGCCTTCGTCGCGCTGTATGTCCAGGACCTCGACATGCAGGGCTCCGGGCCCGTGCTCCTCCTCTTCGGGCTCATCGTCGTCGGGACGCGCGTCCTCTTTGCGAAGCTGCCCGATCGCGTGCCCGCCTTCCGGCTGGCTGCCGCCGCGCTCGCGCTCATCGCGGTCGGCCTGGCGGTGCTGGCCACGCAGCAGTCCGCGATCGGCCTCTACGTCGGGGCTGCCCTGGCGGCCCTTGGCGTGGCGTTCACCACGCCGGCGTTCTTCCGCGCCATCGTCGACAGAGCCCCGGCATCCGAGCGCGGCACCGCGTTCGGCACAACCAGCGGATTCCTCGACCTCGCCTTCGGTGGCGGGCCGGTGCTCGTTGGGCTGGTGGCCGGGGCATCCTCCATTCCGGCCGGGTTCGGTGTCGCTGCGGCTCTGGCCGCCGCCGGTGCGGCCGGGACGGCAGTCGCCGCGGTTCGCGATTCCCGGCGTCCGACCTGACGCGGCGCGGTCATGCTGTGACCATGCGCCCGCGCCACCGATCCGCTCCCGTGATCATCGCGGCCCTGCTCCTCGCTGGCTGCACCACCGGCACCGGCGATCCATCCGGCTCGACGAGTTCTGCCCCGACCGTGCGGGCGACGCCATCGCCACCCTCGAGCGAGGAGCCGGAACCCAGCGCTTCCGCCGCGCCGTCGTTCGAGGGGCATCCCGCAGCCGGTCTCGCCCTCGTGCAGTCTCCGAACCCGAATGACCCGGCCAGCCAGGTCTTCGTGGTCGAGGCCGATGGCAGCCTTCGCCAGGTCACCGGCCTCGCCGCCGGAGCCACGGGCGCCAGCGGGCCGGCTTGGTCGCCGGACGGCATGCAGCTCGCCTTCAACGCGCCGAAGGTCGGCGCGCCGGTCCCGCCACCGATCGGGATCGTCAACGCCGACGGCAGCGAGGAGCGCTCGGTCGCCCTCGGCGCCAACCCGCAATGGTCGCCGGATGGGACGCGCATCCTCTTTTCGGAAGTCGATGACGTGACGAGCGATCCCGTATCGATGTACGTCTACGACGTGGCCAGTGGCGAGACCACCGACCTGGGACGGGGATTCGAGCCTCAATGGGTGACCGATGACCGCATCGGCTTTCGCATGGTGCTCGAGACGGACGACGGATCCTTCAGCGATGCCCTGCACACGATGGCGCTCGACGCACGGGTGGTCGACCCGTTCGGAACGGAGCCCGGCACGCAGGCCGTCTGGTCGCCTGATGGATCGATGGTGCTGATCATCGAGAACGAGGCAGCCATCAGCGTCGCCAACGCCGATGGTTCCGACGCGCGCGTCCTCGCCGGCGGCTACGCGCCGCTCTGGTCACCCGATATGAGCCGCGTCCTCCTCGCGTACGACGTCGACGAGCAGGCCATCCCGGTGCTGGCGCTCGTCGATCTCGACGGCACCCGGATCTGGTCGGGGGCCATCGGGCAGGCGCCGGCGTGGTCAGCCGACGGCACCCGCATCGCGGTCGAGATCCCGGTCCCGGAGCCGATGATCACGATCCTCGACGCCGCGACCGGCGAGGTGCTGTTCGAGATCGAGGGCAGCGAGCCCGCCTGGCAGCCCTAGGTCAGCCTGCGAGCCGCGCTCCCAACAGCCGATTCAACCGACGGTCACTCGTCGTTCCAGCTGGCCCACCGTGAACCTGTCCGCATCCCAGCCACAGCACGGGCCGAGGTCCTCGTGGCCGATGACCTCGTAGTCGGTCCACACGAAGGTGGCGCGGCAGTCGAGGATCACGCGAGCCGGATCGGGCGCGGTGACCCCATCGGCGGCCGCCTCTTCGACGACCGTCACGCGGCAGCTCGTCGCGGCGGGATCCTCGAAGTGGCCGGTGGCGCGCACGACGTCGCCGCGCTCGGGAACCTCGAGATCGGCGTCGGGATGCGGGCGGAAGAAGACGTTGCCGAGCCCGGCTTCCACGGCTGTCATGAAGGCCGGCGCGTTCGGGCTCGCCAGCCACTCGGGGCGGTAGATGAACGGCCCGGGCGGCGAGCAGCAGGGGTGCTCGATCGTGCCCTCGACCACGATGTCGTTGCGCCCGTAGCAGTGGAGCGACTCAAGCGGGTTCAAGGCAACGACGTCTTCGTCAGTCATCGGCGACGAGGGGCAGTCGACGTCAATCTCGGCGAGGGTCGCCTCCGCCGCCTCCTCGCGCGGCGTCGCCACGTAGCCGATGAGGTCGCAGCTCCCGGTGCACTCGAGGTCGCGCAGCATGGCGACCCGGTACCAGCGCACGTCGCCGGCATCGGTCGGCTCGCCGATCACGAACAGGCGCTCGTCGACCGGCAGGGTGGTCTTCACCGCTGCCGAGTCGCTCGCCGATGCGCGCAGGTCGAGCGCGTCACCCGCGACAGCAACGATCGCCCGGTTCGGGATGACCGCCGCCTGTGGGGGCGTCGGGCTGGCGCTCGGGCTCGCCGAGGCGCTCGACGCCGCGGACGCGCTGGGCGCGCTGGAACCCGCGCCGATGGACGAGGTGCCCGAGGGGGTCGGGCTCGGTCCGCCGCCCGTGCGGTCGCCCATGACCGCCAGGCCGAGCAGCGCACCACCGGCCACGGCCGCGATCGCCCCGACGCCGACCGCCACCGGAATCCACCACGGGCGGGCCGGCCGAGGGGGCAGCCGAGAGCCCGAAGCCACCTGCACGCGCTGTGAGGCGCCGCACTCCGCGCAGAAGGTCGCTCCGGGCGTAAGGGGAGCGCCGCACTGGCGACACGGCTGGGGTTCGTCGGGCTCGGATCGGTAGTCCATCGGTGGGGCGTCCTCGTGGGCGGGTGGACCTGTCACGGGCAGGGTATCGGCTCGCGGTGCGGTCGGACCGCGGGATCGCGCCGCGGTGCGTGGTTGTCCAGACGCCGACCGCGGGCGCTCGTGTTACTCGTGGGCGCCGCGCCTACGGATGACCTTTAGATCGCCCGCATCCGGTTGTTGCGCGGGTTGTGCTCCAGCTCGGCGAGGCCCAGCGCCTCGAGCAGCGGCGGCATGTACATCCCGAACCGACCGCGATAGCCCTTGCGCAGGCCGTACCAGCCGCCGACCGGGTTGTCCGACGCCCGGCCAAAGGCCTCGACGGTTCCCGCGGCCGCCTCCTTCTGCTCGTCCGACGCACCGAGCGGCACCCAGTCGCCCTGCTCCTTGAGCCAGGCGTGGAGGTCGTCGATGGCCCGCACGTCGTACGTCAGCTTCGTCGAGCCGACCTGGCAGACGATCTGGGGCGGGTCAGCAGCTTCGTCGCGGTACATGGTGTACTCGCTCGTCCCGGGCGGCGTCTTCAGCTGCCAGGGATCTTCCTTCGTGCCCTTGCCGGTCGTTGCCATAGGTCGAACTCTCCTGAAGCTACGCGGCGGCCCGCTCGGCCGCCTGGATGAAGTGGGGCAGCAGCGTGCTCCAGCCGCCCATGTTCCGGTCCCGCCAGCCCTGTCCCTCGGATCCGAGCCGCTCCCATCCCCGGTGCTCGATCTCGATCCGAGTCGCAGCGCCAGCTGGGGTGAAGCGGATCTCGACCTCGGTCGCGTCGGCCCGGTCTCGTCGAAGGTGCCAGAGATAGATGAGCCGATGCGGCGGCTCCCAGGCCACGACTTCACCCCAATCGTGCTCCTGCCCACCCTCCGTTCGCTCGAAGATCCGACCACCGAGGCGTCCCTCGAGCACGACCTGAAGGTTCGCTTCCCCCGAGGCCGTGTGGTCGGCCGGCCACCATGACCCGATGCGCTTCGTCCACGTCATGAACGCATGCTCGGGGCTGCACGCGACGTCGAAGGCGAGGCGCAGAGGTTCGATGGGATCGACGCTCATCGCTCCTCCGTGTTCTCGGCCATGAGCCGGAAGCGCGTCGCGACGTCGCCCCAGACCCCCTCGAGGTACGAGGCGACCGCTTCGAGGCCGGCGCGCTGCAACGAGTAGATCCGGCGCGTGCCGACGCGCTCCTCTTCGACCAACCCGGCCTCTTTCAGCAGCCGCAGGTGCCAGGACACTGCCGGCCGGCTGACCGGGAGAGAAGCGGCGAGGTCCCCGACAGCTCGCGGATGATCGGCAAGGAGCGCGAGGATCGCCCGTCGCTGCGGGTCGCCGAGCGCCTCGAATGGATCGGCGCCGGGGCTGCCCCGCCTAGCCGGCCTCGGCACGCGCCTTGAGCCCCTCGACGAAGCGTCGGAACGACGGGTCGAGGTCGGGGATCGATCGGAACATGAGGCCGGCCAGCAGCCCCGAGTACTCCTCGCGCATCGTCAGGCGAGTGAGATGGTCGCCGGCGGGCTGGGTGCGAAATGTCCGCACGCCGGTGAACAGCCCGAGCGGCATGCCGCCGGTCCAGGTCATGGCGTCCGGCGACCGGATTGCGACCGTGACCGGGAAGGCTCGGCCGGGGCTGACCTCGCTGTGCACGGTGATCTTCTCGCCATCGGCGATCCGTCCATCGACCCCGGTCACGCCGGAGTCCCAGCTCGGGTAGGCGGGTGCATCGGTCAGGATCGCCCAGACTCGCTCGGCGGGAGCCGCGATCTCAGTGGAGGCTTCAAAGGCGCGCATCGGCTCGGCTGTCCCTCAATGGTCAATGGGCGTCTACCGTAAACCGATATTGACCGATGCGCAAGGTCGGCCATCAGGGGAAGCTGGCGCGGGATGGGCCCCAGACCGGCGTCGTCTCGTCCGATTCCGTCTCGGTCAGGCGCCGCGGCTCGCCGTCAGGGACGCGCATGAGGAAGAGATCGTCCTGGCGCGCACGGATGCGTTCCGTCCAGATCAGCCACGCCCCGTCTGGCGACCATGCCGCGCCGGACCGGAAGTCGGCGTGCCCGATCCGCTGACCTGATCCGGCACCCGCCCTCCCGAGGAGGAGCCTCGATCGCGGGCTGAGAAACACGTCCCATCGCCCATCCGGCGAGCGGAGGACCGTGCTGGGTGCGTGGCCCGCATTCGGCCGCCGGGTGAGGTCACCGTTCTCGATGTCGACCTCCCAGACATCACCTTCCCTACCGAGGTCGCCCCTGTTGCTGGCGACAAGGATCGCCGAGCCATCGTCGGTCCAGCCCAGCGGGATGTCGTATGCCTCGTCGTTGGTCATTCGGCGGATCGCGCCGGTGGAGACCTCGACCACGACCGCGTCCTGGAAGCCCGGCCGACGGTTCCGGCCGATCGGTCGCGCAGCCCGCCACCAAGATCGCCGCCAGAAACGCGGCTGTGATGCGACGTGATCGATGACTGGCCATTCTGCGCATTCAACGTCGCAACCGGGCCGCGTGTCACGCCTTCCCTCCCGCGTTGACCACCTCCGTAGAATCGGGCGCCTCATGACCTTTGCCGATGGGTGGACGTGCCGCGCCTGCTGGAAGGGAAACCGGCTGCAGGATCCGATCTGCTATCGATGCAAGACCCCGCGTGACGCGGACGAGAGCCAGGTCGAGGCCCAGCGGGCGGCGGCAGCAGCCCGGGCTCAGCAGCCGGAAGCGGTCCCCGACATCGTCGTTGCGCTGCCGGTCGTCATCTTCCGCGGCTACGCCCGGGTCTGGTTCCGCGGTGGCCTCGCGGTCCTCGGCTTCCTGATCCTCCTCGCACTGGGCGGCTTGACGGACCTCGGCTACCTGGCGCTCACGGCCGGCATGGGCGTCGGCCTCATCGTGTCCGGCTTTCTGGCGGGCGAGGTCTCCGACGCGATGCGCGAGCGCGAGCCGTGGGCCTTCGTCGTCGGGGCCGGCCTCTCGGTCGTGGCAGTCATCGGCTCCGTGCTGGCATTCGAAATCCTCGCCCCGGGCCTCGTCAACCCGTCCGCGATCCGATGGGCGAGCATCATCGTCTTCGGCGGTGCCGGCGTGGCGGCGGTGGCGGGACTGTTCCTGATCGTGACGCGGCGATGAGCCTCGAGGTCAGGCGCTGAGGGCGCCGCCCGATGCCTCCTCGACCACGGACAGCTGCTCCTCGAGCTCCCTGACGCTCCGCAGCACGCCCATGCGCAGGGTGTCGAGCGCGCCGGACACGTCGTTGGCCGTGGTCCCGATGCTGGTCAGCTTGGACTTCAGGCTGCGAACGACGTCGACCTGGCGGGTCAGGTCCTCAAGGGATCGGCTCACGGCGGCGGCGTCGATCTGGACCGGGGCATCGCGCAGGGTCAACAGCGCGAGGATGCGCGCCGTCCGGTAGGCGGCCTCGAGCGCGACGCCATCGTCGGTCTCCGGGTCGTACGTGGCGAACACGTCGTTGCCGACGAGCGCCAGCGGCGAGACCGATGCCTGGGCGGTGTGAGGCGTGAAGACGGCGAGCGCGATGGCCGCGGAGCGGTTGACCCGGGCCTGGGCCAGCTCAGTCGTCATGCGGCCGAGCGGCATGGGTCGGTCCTTGGCCTCGACGACGATCCGCAGTCGCGCGCCACGGGTGCGGCTCGGGTCGATGGTGATGACGAGGTCGCCCTTCTTGCTGGCCATGGTGTCGCCGCCGTCCGTGGCCGTGCGCTCGACGAGGTCGCCGACGCCGCGCGCCAGCTCACCAAGCCGATTCTCGAGCGCCGTCTCGAAGTCGGCGCCCTTGGCGGTGCCCTTCGCGCGCTCCTCGGCCCGAGCCTTGGCCCCGGCCTCAATGGCCTCCAGCCGCTCGTTGAGGCGCCGGAACTCACCGGTCATCTCCGAGCGGAACTGGTACAGCGGGCTTCCGTGCCGGGTCGGGTCGAGCAGCGTCGCGAGCTGCGAGCCGTCGCCCTCGAAGTAGCGGCCGAGCAGCTCGCGCAGGCGGCCGAGGGCGGAGTCGCGCCGTCCCTCGTCGAAGAGGTCGCCGACCAGCCGGTTGAGCTTGCCGGAGTCGCCGAGGTACGCCTCCAGCTGGCGCGGCAGGCGTCCGTCCTGGTCCGCGAAGTTCGTGCGCAGGGTCGCCTCGAGCGCCTGGGCCGCCTCCGCCTGCTTGGCGGACATGTCAGCCACGAGGCGGCCGAACTCGGCCTTGACGACGTCCACGTTGACCGTGGCGTTCGCGTTGCAGATGGCGAGGAGGCCGATGCGAAGTGCGCGCTCGGCGAGCGCCGGTCGGTCCGCCTCCGACGTCTCCGCCAGGAAGGCGGCGAGGGTCGGATCGGACAGCACGAGGCGCTCGACGGTGATCGCCTGGCCGGTGACGGCGACGCGCGTATCGGTCATGCGAGCAGGATCATGCGAGTTTGCGACAGCTTCCGTGTCGCAATTTCGCACATCCGTTCGGAAAGCCGCCTACTCCGGGTGATCCGGCACCCATCAGCCGATATATCACAAACGATATATTTGCTGAGAGCGACGCCTGGTCGGACTACTGCCGCGGACGGCGCAGCAGGAGCCAGCCGTGGACATCGGTCCGGGGCAGGGTCAGCTCCTCGACGACGGCGAAGCCGAGGCGCTCGTAGAGCAGGACGTTGCGCCCGGTCGCGGTCTCGAGGTAGGCGGGCGTGCCGCGTTGGTCCGCCCGCTCGAGCACGGGCTGCACGAGCGCCGTCCCGATGCCCTCGCCCTGGCGCTCCGGCTCGACACCGAGCGCCGACAGGTAGAAATGCGGCACGGGGATGTGATGCGCTCGTCGTTCCTCAAGCGCCTCGACCGCCCGTGAGACCTCCCGCAGGCGCCGCATGCTGCCGGCGAGGCGAAGGACCGATGGGAGCAGCCGGAGGCTGCCGATGAAGCTCGCCCCGCGATACCCGGGCGGATGCCAGACCGCGGCGCCGGCGTGGTCATCGGTCGTGTACGTCGCGGACAGGTGATCCGAGGTGTGGCGCAGGATCCCGGTCCAGCCGTCGCGCATGCGCTGATTGCGCTCGGGCGCGTCGCCGGCGAGGTAGGCGTAGAACGGGTCGTGCGCAAAGGCGCGGGCAAGGACGGCGGCGAGCTCGCCGATCTCGGAGGCGGTCGCGAGGCGCACCGTGCTCACCCGATCGGCGCTCAGTCGCGGAGGTCGATCCGCCGATGCGGGGGCGGGTCATCGTCCGGTCGCAGCTCGACGAGCGTCCAGCCGGGAAGGTCGCGCGAGCCGCCTCCGCCACCGATCGCTTCGGCGACCCGGCGCACCACGGCCTTGGTCGTGGCGCGATCCTTCGGCGCGGCCTCTTCAACGATCGCTGCGAGGGCCCGGTCGATGCGGCGGATCGCGACGGCCGGGAGCAGCCCGTCGCGGTCGCGCTTCACGAGATCCTCGGCCCCGGCGATGCCCTCAGCCTCGAGCGCGGCGATGAGCTTGCGGACGCCGCGACCCTCGGCCGTCGGGAGCCGGTCGATCCAGCTCGGCGGCGGCGGGGGAGGCTCCTTCTTCTTGTCCTTCGTCCTCCCCTTCGCCTTCGTGTCGGCCTTCGGCGTGGGGAAGGGGACGACCTTCCGTCCCCGGGCACCGGGGACCGCGTCGCGGACGGCCTTCAGCGTCGGGTAGGGGCCGTGGATGAGCTCCTGGCCGAACTCGTTCGTCTGCTCCGAGTCGACGAGGAACCAGCCCACATCGGCCTGGCGCACCTCGAATCGCTCGTCCTCGGTCCGGTAGGTGCCGGCGGTCTGACGGACGAGCCGGTTCGAGTCGGGCGGCGCATCGGAAGGGCGCTTCGGCATGCCACGAGTGTATGCCGCGTATCCTCTTCCCATGTCCCTGTACCGGCTCGAGGAGGTCCCGGAGCTCGACGCTCCCGTGCTCGTCGCCGCCCTCGAGGGGTGGGTCGATGCCGGTGCGGCCGGCACGACCGCGGCAGCCCAGCTGGCCGAGGACAGCACCCTCGTCGCCACCTTCGACGCCGATGCCATCTACGACTACCGCGCGCGCCGCCCGACGCTCGACATCATCGACGGGCGGCCCATGACGCTCTCCTGGCCGAAGCTCGAGCTCACCGCCGCGCGCATCGGCGGCCGCGACATCCTCGTGCTGCGCGGGCCGGAGCCCGATTACCGATGGCGCGAGCTCACCACCGACGTCGTCGAGGTCGCCCGCCGCCTTGGCGTCGCCAGCTGGGCAAGCCTCGGGGCCATTCCGGCGGCCGTCCCGCACACCCGGCCGGTCCCGGTGCTGGCGACCGCATCGGCGCCGGGCCTGCTGCCCGAGGGAATCCGCCAGGGGCCCGAAGGCCTGCTGCGGGTGCCTTCAGCGGCGCTCTCGGTCCTCGAGCTGGCCGCTTCGGAGAACGGCATGCCGGCCGTCGGCTTCTTCGCGCAGGTGCCGCACTACGTCAATGCCACCTATCCCGCGGCGTCGATTGCGCTGCTCTCGGCGCTCGGACTCCACCTGGGAATCGAGCCACCCATCGGGCAGCTGGCGACCAGGGCCCTCGAGCGCCGCAACCTCCTCGACGCGGCCACGGCCAGCGATGAGGACACGAAGGCCCACGTCGAGCGCCTCGAGCTCCTTGCCGACGAGTCGAAGCTGCCGGCCGGGGACGAGCTGATCGCGGACATCGAGCGCTTCCTGCGCGAGGGCTCCGGGGATGACGAGCCCGACGGGGGTTCCCGTCTGCACTAGGTCCTGCCCCGCGTGCGTGCTAAGCCCGGCGCTCGCGCGTGCACCTCGTAGGTCGCGAATGATCTGCGCGAGCTGAAACCGGCCACGCCGGGCGGCCTCGGCGACGCCGGCAGGTTGCGCCGGCATCCCCGCAGTGTGGCGCGGGAGGGATTACCGACGGCTTACGCTAGATAGGGCCAGGGCCGCCCCGCTCCGAAGAGCGAGGCGGCCCAGGTGTCGGGTCGCGGACGGCGTCAGCTCAGGTTCGAGCGGTCGTCCGTGCCGTAGTCGGGGCCGGTGGGTCGATTGAAACGACCCATGTAGTAGGTGCCGACCTCATCCCGGTACACGGGATCGTGCCACCGCGACTCGTCGAAGCGCGGCGCGTTGTGGATGTCGTCCTTGGTGAGGTTGACCCACACCTTGTGATCGGTCTCGTTGACCCGAGAGACGACCCCGGCGGGCAGCATGACCTTCTCGCCGAAGATCCACGGGCCGGTGTCGACCACCAGCGCATTGGAGCCGACCTGGTAGGTCGCGTCATCGATCTTGCCGATGCCGCCATCAGTCGCCTCGACGCTGTATCCGGAGAGGTCGACGGTCGACCACGTGTGCTCCGGGAAGGTGTAAATGTCGAGGACAGTTGTCTGTCGATCCATGAGGTTCCCCTCTGTGTGTACCTGACAGAAGGGTGCAACATCGATGCCGCACCGGGCCCGAGGTGAGACTCGCTCTCAGGTCGGGCGTCAGGCCTCCTGAGCGGCCTCCTGGGGCACACCGGGACCCGTTGGCTCCGACGCGAACGGCTCCTCACCGGCGGCGACCATCGCTCGCTCGAGGCGCTCGAGGAGTGGCGCGGCGCGGAGCCGGGCGAGGATCTCACGCGCCTCCTCGGCGACTCGACGTCGCTCATCGGGCTCCATCCCTCTCGTGACGACGACGTCGATGGCGGTCATCGCCAGCCACAGCTGCATGCCCTGCTCACGCAGGCCGCTGAACGCGGCCGCGTACAGCGAGCGAGCATCGTGGTCGCGGCCCTCGAGCGCGGCGATGCCGGCATCCATCACCGCCTGCAGCGCATCCGTCCGGCGCCCGGGTGGCGATGGCTCGTGCATGACGCGGAAGTGCCGTGCATGCTCGAGGTCCTTCTCCCAGGCCGCGAGATGGGCGCCGAGGATCGCCACGTCAACGCCGGAGACCCCGTTCCGCGCCGATTCGTCCGCCAGTGTGGTGAGGCGGCCCAAGTCGCCGCCGATGAGGGCCTGAATGGCCGACGGCATGAGTCCGATGGTCCGGAACTGAGGGTCGTCGAAGGCGAGGCTCGTCTCGCGGTTGGCTCGCGCGACCTTGGAGATGTCCTCGCCTCGATAGCCATTGATGATCGCGCGGAAGGTGCTGAACCACAGCTGCTCGGCCGGTTCGGCGAAGAGGTGCTCGTCCTCGGTCGTCGCGGCGAGCGACCAATCCCACTCGCCCAGCTCGGTGCCGGAGTCGACCAGGTTGCCGAGGAGGTACCGCATCGCTCCGACCTCGCCGAGCCGCCGCGCATCGGCGAGGGCCTCGCGCGTCACCTCGAACGCGGCCGCCACGTCGTCGTTGACGAGCGCGTAGCCAAGGTTGATCGCCGCGCGGCCCGTGATCCCCGTCAGGCCGAGACGGCGCGCCTGATCGAGCGCGCCGCGGAGGACGACCACCGCCTCCAGCGACCGTCCAATGTTCACGAGCGAGACGCCGCGAGTGATGAGCAAGTCGAGCGTGCGCTCGTCGTCGCCCATCCGTTGTGCCTCGGGGAGCGCCAGGTCGGCCAGCTCGATGGCGCGGTGCTCGTTGAGGGCACGCATTTCCAGCTTGGCAAGCGTCGTCGCCATCGGGACCCATCCCTCGTCGCTCGGCTTGAGGTCCGGCTCGGCCAGTGCCTCGGTGAGCATGCTGCGGGCGCGTTGCTGGTGGCCCTCGATGAGGATGTTGCCCAAGTCCGCCGTTGCGCGCCGCCGGCGGCCCGCGTCGCCGGCCTGC
Source organism: uncultured Chloroflexia bacterium (assembly GCA_963790255.1). Lineage (GTDB taxonomy): Bacteria > Chloroflexota > Limnocylindria > QHBO01 > QHBO01 > JACDBZ01. Next base: position 48,935 of record CAWBOA010000010.1, read on the forward strand.
GTGCAGAGCGCCAGGACCCGCTCGCCGTGGACGATCGCGGCGTCGAGCATCCCGGCGGACTGCGCCGCGTCCCGGGCGAGCTCGGTCAGGTCGAGCTCATCGGCCGGGTCAATCGTCACCTCCAACGCGCTCGCCAGGTAGGCGTGCGCCCGGCGATGCGACCCGAGATCGGCGGCGCGCTGTGCGGCGGCGCGGAGCGCGACCCTGGCCTGGGCCGCCACCGCGGCGCCCTCCGGGCCGTCGGGGTGGGCACGGTAGGCGTCCACGTAGTGCTGGGCCAGCACGCCGGCCAGCTCATCGTCGCCGAGGGCCTCGTAGTAGCGAGCCGCGGCGAGGTGGCGCGCGCGGCGATCGTCCCGCGCCAGCGTGCCGTAGGCGACCTCGCGCAGGAGGCTCTGGACGAACCGGTAGTAACCGCGCTCCGGCGACCGCGGGTCGTCGTCGATCGTGAACAGCTCGCGCTGGAGGAGGTGCTTCAGCATCGCCCCGATCTCCTCGGGCGCCGATCGGGAGACCGCCCGAAGGGCCGGATCGGGGAAGGCGAGGCCAAGCACCGATGCGTCCTGTACCAGCATGCGCTCGGGGGCGGGCAGCGCATCGATGCGCGCGGCGATCAGCGCCTGCAGTGACTCGGGAACGGCAGCCATCTGCGTGAGGTCGCCCACCGGCCGGAAGGTGCCGCCATCGCGCTCGATGCGACCGTCGTTGAGGAGGGTCCGCACGGTCTCCACGGCGTAGAGGGGGATTCCCTCCGCTCGCGCCACGATCTGCGCGGTGACCGTCTCGGGCAGCCCGGGGACGAGGCCGTCCAGGAGCGCCTTCATGTCCTCGTTGGTGAGCGGGCTCAGATTGAGCGAGGTGAAGCTGCGCTGGCCCGCGCCCCAGGTCGGGCGCCGGTCGAGGAGCTCCGGGCGCGCCAGGGTGATGACGTAAATGGAGTGTCCGCGTGACCAGGCGATGAGCTCCTCGATGAAGTCGAGGAGCCCGTCATCGGCCCACTGGAGGTCCTCGAACACCATCGCCACCGGCGCGACATCCGCGATGCGCTCGAAGAAGGTCCGCCAGGCGAGGAACAGCTGGCCCCGGTCGCGCCCTCCCCCCTCGCCGATCCCGAGCAGGTGGAGGATCGGCTCCTCGAGCGTGCGGCGCTCGTCCGGGTCGGGCACGAACTCATCGAGGGTGGTGGCCAGCAGGATGCGCGTCGACGCGTCATCCGCACTCTCGTCGGCACCGATCCGCATGCGCACCATCTCGCCGAGGGCCCAGAAGCTGATGCCGTCGCCGTAGGCCGGGGATCGGCCCTGGTGCCAGTACACGACCTCGGTGACGCCGTCGATGTACTTCAGGAACTCCCAGGCGAGCCGGCTCTTGCCGATTCCCGGCTGCCCGATGACCGAGACGAGGCGCGGCCCGCGCTCTCGCGCCGTGGCGTGGTAGAAGTCCTTGACGAGATGGAGCTCGCTGTCACGGCCCACGAACGGGGGCTCGAGCCCGCCCGTGCGGCCGACGCCGCCGCGCTGGGCGACGACGCGCAGGGCCCGGAAGGCCGGGACCGGCGTGACCTTTCCCTTCAGCACCTGTTCGCCGGCGGGCTCGAACACGATCGCGTCGCTGGCCGCTCGCTGCGTGCCCTCACCCACGATCACCGTGCCCGGTGGCGTGGCCGACTGGAGGCGGCTTGCGGTGTTCACGAGGTCGCCGGCGACCATCCCCATGCCGCTGGCGCCGATGGTCACGACCGCCTCGCCGGTATGCACCGCCGCCCGAAGCGACAGGTCGGGGATCTCGCGTTCCACGCCGATTCGCTTCACCGCATCGACGAGGTCGAGGGCGGCTCGAACCGCTCGTTCGGCGTCGTCCTCCTGGGCGATCGGCGTGCCCCACACCGCCATGACGGCGTCACCGATGAACTTCTCGACGGCACCGCCGTAGCGATCGACGATCGAGCGGCATGACTCGAAGTACGTGTCGAGCAGGGCTCGGACGTCCTCGGCGTCTCGGCCCTCGCTCAGCGTCGTGAATCCGACGAGGTCCGCGAAGAGGACGCTGACGACGCGGCGCTCGGTGGAGAGCGTCGCCGCCGGAGTCGCGGCGGTCTCCGTATCGGCAGCAGTGAGGCCGCCACCGCATTCGCCGCAGAACCGAGCCTCAGGGGTGTTCGGCGATCCGCATGTCGGGCACGGCAGCGCCAGACGCACTCCGCAATTCAGGCAGAATTTCCGGCCGGCGTCGTTGCTGGCGCCACAGCTGGTGCAGTTCACTCGGGTACCGGGCTCCTCCTACCGTGGAGCGCAGTATCACAACGCGTCGCTCCGGTTGACAACCCGCCGGAGGCGGGGATGCCTCAGTTGCCCTTCTTGCGCTTCTTCGTGGCGGCGGGGGCCGGCGTGTCGAGGATGGCGTCGATCGCGCGTCGGGCCTGGAAGGCCGAGCCCCACGATGCCTGGGACACGGGCGCGTCCGCATCGGCCTTGATGTACCAGCTGCGCTGACCCGCGACGTAGAGGATCTCGTAGCCGCGGTGCTCCTCGGAGGCACGGGGAGCATCGTTGGCGAGCATGATCGTGGCCTCGCGGGCGGTCCGCGGCGCTCCGCACACTGCGCATCGTGATTCGAAGAGCCCGTGCGGGCAGCGACGGCAGTTGGCGCAGTGCTGCGGCTCGAAGCCGTGGATGCAACGTTCGGTCATGGTGATAGTGTCGGTCATTGGGGATATCTCTGGCGTGCTCCAAGCGTACACCCCGTGGGTGTGCTACGCTTTCGCACACGTGTTCGATTTGGCGCTCCGGTCAGCGCCACAGGCTTCACCCCCATCTCGACCCGTTTCACCACCTTCGCCCTGACCGGGCCCCGCCCATGTCTTCGGACCCGGCGGGTGGGCCACGTCAGGAGCACTCTCCCTTGTCCTTCTCTGCCCTCGGGCTCCAGCCCGACCTGCTGCGCGCCGTCGCGCGCCAGGGATACATCGATCCAACCCCCGTTCAGCTCGAGGCGATCCCCCTCGTCCTCGCTGGGCGGGACCTCCTCGCCGGCGCCCAGACCGGGACCGGTAAGACGGCCGCATTCGTGCTGCCGATGCTGCAGCGGCTCGCTGAGCGCCCCGTCCAGGGGCGGCGCGTCCGCGCCCTCGTCCTCGCACCGACCCGTGAGCTCGCCATCCAGGTGGAGCAGTCCGTGCGCGACTATTCGGGCGGCACGGCGCGCTCGACCGCGATCTATGGCGGCGTCGGTTACGGCGGCCAGATGGCCGCGCTGCGACGCGGGGCCGAGATCGTCGTCGCCACCCCCGGCCGGCTGCTCGACCACGCCCGACAGGGCACCATCGACCTGCGCGCGGTCGAGATCCTCGTCCTCGACGAGGCCGACCGGATGCTCGACATGGGATTCATCCGCGACATCCGCCAGATCCTGGCGCTCCTCCCGGATCGCCGCCAGAACCTGCTCTTCTCGGCGACCTTCTCGCGCGAGATCCGCTCACTGGCCGAAGGCCTCCTCGATCGGCCCGCATCGGTCCAGGTCACCCCGGAGAACACCGTTGTGGACCTCGTCGAGCAGGTCATCCACCCGGTCGATCGTGAGCGCAAGCGCGAGCTGCTGACGCACCTCGTCCGCACGCGGCAGATCGACCAGGCGCTGGTCTTCACGCGGACGAAGCACGGGGCGAACAAGCTCGTCGAGCAGCTGAACCGCGACGGCATCGCCGCCTCGGCGATCCACGGCAACAAGTCGCAGCCGCAGCGCGTGCGCGCTCTGGGCGACCTCAAGGCCGGACGGATCCTCCTGCTCGTCGCGACCGAGGTCGCGGCCCGCGGGCTCGACATCGAGGCGCTGCCCCACGTCGTGAACTTCGAGCTGCCGATGGTTCCCGCCGACTACCTCCACCGCATCGGCCGCACCGGTCGAGCGGGCGTCACCGGCAGCGCCGTGTCCCTGGTCTGCGTCGACGAGGCGCCGTTGCTGCGGGAGATCGAGCGCCACCTCGGCACGACGATCCCGTCCGTGACGGTCCCGGGCTTCGAGCCGAACCGATCGATCATGCCCGAGCCGATCCGCCTCCGCACCGGCGGCGGCCGTCACCGCCCGATGTCGGGCTCACGGCCCGCCGATGCGCAGCGGGCACAGGTGCGCTTCACTCGCGGCCGTCGCCGGCCACGGCGACCGGTGCGCAGCCTCAGCCGCTAGCGCGCTCGCCGCTCAGATCGAGACGGGCTTCTCCGGGTCGCGGATGGTCCCCACCGCGATCGGATCGGCCTCACCGGAGTCGTCCGCGTTCAGGGGTGCGCCCTCGGTGCGGGGCGGCTCGATCGGCTTCTCCGACCAGTCACCCTGCTCGACCGCCTCGCTCGTGAGCGAGATGCCGATCTCCTTCATGTCCGGGCGTACATGCGCGAGCGTGCCCGCCGGAAGGAATCGGTGCGTCGCGTTGATGAGGCCGGACTTCACTTCGATGTAGGTGTCGGTGGTCTCCTCGACCGTGCCAACCTCCGGCCCATCGGCCGCCTTCACCTTCCAGCCACTCTCGATGCCGTGGATGTCATTCGTGCTCATGCCACGGGAAGCAGCACGTCGCGTGCCGCGATGTGGAGCGGGAGCGGGCCTACTCGCTGAACAGGAGGCCGTCGAGCAGCACCTGGCCCTCCTCGAGTGCCGCGGCGTAGTCGCCCTCGCGCTCGACCGTGAGCATGACCACCTCGCCCTCGATCGGGATGAGGATCACGATCGTGTCACCGTCGCTGAGGCCCACCTCGCCCGATCCCGTCTGCAGGAGGGGGGCGGCTTCGCTCTGGCCGCTCGCCGACACCCGCAGCAGCTCGGTCTCGATGCCGGCGATGGTGATCGGCTCGGCGGATTCGACCGTGACACCGCGGGCGGCGTTCAGGGCCGCCTTCGCTTCGGCCACATCGGTCGGCCATGACAGGCGACCCGTCTCATCGGGCGAGATGACCGTCTGCGGTCGCAGGAAATACGCGACCGTCCGCCCGCCCGTCGCGATGACGTCGCCACCGTTCGGCAGCGTCGCCAGCCAGCCCTCGACCGCCAGGTTGACGGCGAGCCCGCCGAAATCGGGAAGGACGTAGGTCACTCCCGGGTCGAGCCGGCCAGGCTCGAGTGGCACGACGGCAGCGGTGGATGGCGCCGTGCTCGCCGGCGGCTCGGACTCGGTCGCATCGGCCGGGCTGGACGAACCTGGGCTGGAGCAGGCGGCCAGCATGAGGGCCAGAACGCTGAGCCTGACGAAGGACGCGCGTGTCATGAGTTCCTCCGGGCACGGGTCAGCCGCGTTTCGAGCCTATCATCCCACCCGGTCGCTACGGCGACCAGATGCGATTGTGCGGGCCGCCCAATGCAGGACGCGCCTATCGCCACGGATCGCCGAGCGCTCGGAGATGGGTTCGCGCCACCATGTCCGAGTGCCCAGCAACGAGGTCACCATCAGGCTGGCGGATCCCGCGCGCGACGCCGATGCGATCGCCGCGATCTACCGGCCGGCCATCGAGACGACGATCGCATCGTTCGAGGCCGTGGCGCCGTCGGCCGACGAGATGTCGCAGCGCATCGGCGCGATCCTCCGGCGCACGCCGTGGCTCGTCGCGACCGATGCGTCCGGCGTCATTGGCTATGCCTACGCGGGTCCACACCTCGAGCGCGCCGGATATCGCTGGTCGGTGAACATCTCCGTCTACGTCGCCGATGGCAACCAGGGCCGCGGGCTCGGGCGACGCCTGTACGACGACCTCATCCCGAGGCTGCGCCGACAGGGATTTGTCAACGCCTACGCCGGGATCGCCCTGCCCAACCCCGCCAGCGTGGCGCTGCACGAATCGATCGGGATGCGCCGCATCGGCGTCTACGAGCGGGTGGGCCACAAGTTCGGAGCCTGGCACGACGTCGCCTGGTACGGCCTCCGCCTGGCCGATCCGTTGGGTGACCCGCCTGAGCCGATCCCGTTGCCGGAGCTCGGGGAGTGACTTCCCGTCATCGCGGCGGCCCTCAGCGGCGGTCTGACCCCACGATCGCGACGACCGTCCCGAGGTCGGTCCCGACGATGACGCGCCCGGCGATCACGACCGGGATGCTCGGGGCACCGCCGACCTCGACCTTCCAAAGCTCCTCGCCGGTCGCGGCGTCCACGGCGTACACGAATCGATCGGCACTTGGCACGTACAGCACGCCGTCGGCGAACGCAGCCAGCGAGCCGACGCCACCGCCGGTGTCGAGGGTCCAGCGCAGGGCTCCCGAGGCCGCGTCGATCGCGTAGAGGTTCGAATCCTCGGAGCCCGCATAGACCAGGCCGTCGGCGACCGCGCTCACGAACACCGTCTGGTCGCTCGGAGCCGCGAAGGCCCAGCGCAGCGACCCGTCCGCGATGTCAAGGGCGACGACCTCGTGCGCGACGTCGGCGCTGAGGCCGGTCGCGGTATAGACGGTCCCATCTGTAACCGCAGGTGTCGCGAGCTCACCGGGTCCCAGCTCAGCCACCCAACGCACCTGGAGCGTCGCGATATCGATGGCCGAAAACTGCCCGCCCTCCGCCCCGAGGAACATTACCCCGTCGGCGATGGCGGGGCCCCTCGTGATCGCGCCGTCGGCGGCGTGCTCCCACAGGGGCGCGCCCGTCGTGGCCTCGAGGCCGTACATCGTGCCGTCGTCGGTACCGGCGAACACCGTGCCGTCGACGGCTGCCAGGGACGCCCCGACCCGACTCCCGGCGGCGAAGGCCCAGCGCTCGTTGCCCGTCGCGGCATCGAGCGCGACGATGGCGCCGTCTTCGGTCCCCACGACCACGAGGTCGTCGACCAGCACGGGCGACGCGGTGACCGGGCTGGCGACGTCGGCTTCCCACAGGATTCCACCACCCTGCGCGTCGAGAGCCGCTACTGACCCACTCGCGTCGCCGACGAAGACCGAGTCGCCGGAAACGACCGGCATGACGTTGAACGGGACGCCCCCACGCCGAGTGACGCTCCAGCCCACGTCGACCGTGCCCGCGGGGCCGGGCCCGGGCATGATGCCGGTCCGCTCCGGGCCCCCGTGGTACATCCCGATGATCCCCGGGACGTCCGGCCTGGGCAGGAGGGAGCCGATGGCGAAGACGAGTCCTGCGATCAGGATCGAGACGATGAGGAGCAACCACAGGCCGGCCATCGCGGGCGTCCGTCCTGCCACGAAGGGCCATGCTCCGGAACGCCGCTGCGGCGTGCGGATGAGCGTGCGATAGATCTCGTCGCCCAGGTCGATGGGCGCCTGAACATGTGCCGCCGGCGTGAGGGCGTCGCGGATGAGCTCGTCTCGATTCATGGCATTCATCGGCGTTCAGCCTCGAGAGCGCGGTTGAGGGCCTTGCGAGCGTTGGACAGGCGCCACTTGATCGTTCCAACCGGCGACCCAAGCGCCCTTCCGATCTCTGCCAGCGGACGGGCCTCCACGTAATGCAGGACGATGAGCGCGCGCGCGGTCGGATCGAGGCGCTCGAAGGCGCGCCGGATCGCCTCGGTCTCGCCGACCAACTCCGTCGCGCTCGGAGCGGAGTAGCGCCGCGCATCGGGCCCGGTCGGATCACCGGCGTCCATCTCGACCTCGTGATGACTGACGCGGCGTTGCCGTCGCAGGATTCCGCGGCAGGCGTTCACCAGGATCTGGCTCAGCCAGGCATCGAATCGGCCGCGGTCGCGGAGGCGTGGCAGCTCGCGCCAGGCCAGAACGCTGGCGTCCTGGACGGCGTCGCGGGCATCGGCCTCGCTGCGCGTGATCGCCACGGCCATCCGAAACAGCCGATCGAGCCGGCTCGTGAGCAGCTCGTCGAAGGCGTCCACGTCACCGCGGGCCGCCCGGTCGAGAAGGGCCGCATCGCTCACCCGAGAAGGGGCGTGATCCGCGGCCGCCTCAAGCGACACGAGACCTTCTCAGTCCGGGTGACGCCGGCGCTCGGCAGTTCATCGACTCGAGTCAATCCTCAGGGAGCGTATATGCGCGGAGATGGTCCCACCGATAGAACGCGGCGTAGAGCAGATCGCCGCCGGGGTCGAGCGCGATCCCGTCCGCCCCGGTGGGCCAGGCGTGGATGAGGGTGCCGTCGGCAGCAAGCTCGATCAACCGTTCGGGTTCCTCGAAGGCGCCGGAGCCCGAGATGCCCGCAACCAGCAGGCGCCCGTCGTCGCGGACCGCGATGCCTGTCGGGAAGTCGAGCAGCCCGTCGAGTTGGACCCGGAGGAGCACGGTCCCGTCCCGGGCAAGCCGGTGGAGCGTCGCCGGCATCCCCTCGACATACAGGAGGTTGTCATCCGCGTCGGTCGCGAGCGACAGCGGCCAGACGCGGCCCGGCGCGATCGATCGGTCGAAGGTTCCATCCGCGTCGAATCGCTGGATGTCGCCGCGCTGGTCGTCGAGCACGTACACGCTGCCGTCTCCGGCCACGGTGATGACGCTCGGAGACGCGAACTGGCCGTCTCCGGTGCCGAAGTCGCCCCACGCCTCGAGGAACGTCCGCTCCGCGTCGAAGTGCTGCACGCGATGGTTTCCGGTGTCGGCCACATAGAAGCTGCCATCCGGGGCGAAGGCGATGGCGCCGAACGCGTCGTTCTCGTTGGGGGCGAAGTCGAACTCGCCGACGTCCGACCCCGACGTCCCCCATGCCTCGAGGAACTGCCCGTCCCGGTTGAAGATCCAGAACGTGTCGTCGAAGGAGACGGCCACCCAGACACGGCCCTCCGCGTCCACGGCAGGGCTCGACACGCCGGGCTGCGTGGGCCGGTCGCCGCTCTCCTCCCACGCCAGCTCGAGGTCGGCCTCGTCGGGGACGTCGCTCGGGACGATCGGGCTGGGCCCGGCGATCTCGGATGGCTCCAGGGACGCGGAGGCCTCCACGGTGACGGACGGTGGGACGGATGCGGACCGCATCGGCTCGCCTGACGCCTCATCCGTCACACCCATGCCGCACCCGGCCAGGAGCGACACGAGGCCCACGAGGCCGCCCAGGGTGTTGTGGGTCGACCGACGGGTGACTCGCGTGGCCGACTCGCCGCGTATCCCCTTCATGAGCCCGATCCTCCGATCGCGTAGAGCGTGCCAAGGCTCGTGCCGATGAGCGTGTATCCGCCAGTCACGGTCGGCGCCCACGCGATCCCGCTGATCGGCACGTTCCAGACGGCCTCGCCGGTCGCGGCGTCGATGGCGAGCGCCGTTCCATCGTTCCCCGCGGTGTAGATGATCCCGTCCGCGACCGACGGGAGCGCTTCCACCTCCGTCCCGGCCTCGAATTCCCAGACGGGATCGCCGCTTCCGCTGTCCAGCGCGACGACGCGCTCGTCGTGGCCGACGACGTAGGCGAACCCGTCGACGAGCGCAGGTGTGTAGAGCTGGGCATCCGAGGGGCTGCGGTACGTCCAGCGCGGCTCGCCAGTTGCGGCGTCGAGCGCGACCACTGCCCGGGCCGCGGGGTCCTCGGCCTCGAGACCCGATGCGACGACCACGATGCCGTCACCCACGCTTGGCGTGGAGATCTCGCCGCTGGACGCGACGTCGGCTCTCCATGCCTCTGAGCCATCGTCGAGGCTCACGGCGACGAGCGTTCCGCCCCCGATCCCGAGGTACACCAGGCCGTCGGCGATGGCGATCGACCGGGACACCCCGCCCCCCAGATCGGCGGTCCACGCAATCTCCCCGTCCGCCACGCGGAGCGCGTAGGCGGTGCCGGCGGTTGTCGCCACGACCACGAGGTCGCCGGCATGGGCCGCTGACCCCGCAATCTCGCCGTCGGTCTCGACCGTCCAGCACGGTTCGCCATCCCCGACTCCGATGGCGTGCACCACTCCCTGGCGATCGCCGACGACGAGGCAACCGTCTGCCGCGACGGGCGACGCACCCGCTTCCGCTCCGAGCGTGGCGGTCCATTCGACGCGCCCGGTCTCCAGGCTCAGGGCGTTGACGTCGCCGTTGCCAGCGACGAGGTACACGATGCCGCCGATCACGGCCGGCGACGAAGTGATCGGCCCCGGCGCGGCGAACGTCCAGGCGATCGTCGGCGTTCCCGACGGCCCCGGGCCCGGCATGGCTCCGGTGCGCGCCGCGTCGCCTCGATAGGTGGTGACGTCGGCCGCGGTCGGGGCAACCGCCGCTGTCGCGGTGGGGCCGACCGAGGTCGGCGGTGACTCCGCCATCGCCTGGCAGCCGGCCGCCAGTGCGAGGACGGAGACGAGGATCAAGCGCCGAGACATCGATGCGTCTCCGATAAAGCTGGTGTCGATACGTGAGATGCGCGACACGGCCCGTCGGTTGGCCCCGGCCAACATCGCCCTCGATGCGGGGGCTTGACTCTCGACCTACCCGAGACCCCATGCTGGCTCGGAATGGACGAGCTACTGTCGATCGGCCGCTTCGCGCGGCTGGCGGGGCTGAGCATCGGAGCGCTGCGGCACTACCACGAGGTCGGGATCCTCGAGCCCGCCCGCGTCGACCCGGACACCTCGTACCGATCGTATGCACGAGCCCAGCTCGACGACGCTCGCCTCATCGCCCGCCTGCGGGAGCTCGACCTGGCGCTGCCCGAGATCCGTGCCGTCATCGGCGCCGATCCGGAGGCCCGCACGCGGCTGTTGGCCGCCCATCGGTCTCGCCTGATGGCGATCCAGGCCCGCGCCGCACGACAGATTCACTGGCTCAACCGAGCCATCGACCACGAGGAGCCGATCATGACCACGACCACCACCCCCGCCGGGATCGATCCGGCCACCGAGCGCCAGCTGGCGGTCGACCTCTTCAACCATGTCTGGACGCTCATCGAGACCCCGAATCGGACACCGATGCAGGACGACGAGATGCTCCACGCTGCCCATGCCTCGCGACATCACTGGGGGCGGGTTGGCGAGCCGGCCAACCTCGCGCGCGGGGAGTGGCAGTGCTCGCGCGTCTATTCCATGCTCGGCCGCGGTGAGCCGGCGTTGTGGCACGCCCGACGCTGCCTCGCCATCTGCGAGGAGCACGGCATCGGCGACTGGGACGTCGCGTTCGCGCACGAGGCCATCGCGCGCGCACATTCCGTGGCCGGTGACGACGCCGCGGCTGGCGAAGCGTTGGCGAGGGCTCGCGAGCTTGGGTCGGCCATTGTCGAGGACGAGGACCGAGAGCTCCTGCTCAGCGACCTGGCAACCATCGTGCCCTAGGAGATCTGCTACGGGGCGTAGCAACCCGACCTCGGACGCCCGCGTCCTGCTGCGAACTCTGACCCAGCGACCGGTGGCAGGCCGCCCTGCTCCATCCCGTAGCAACCGCTGCCGTTCCGCGGTCCCCTTGCGACCCCCGGTAGCACCCCGGAGCCCTGCCACGATGCCCACCGTGGACGCGGCCACCGCATCGGCCTAGGCTGGCGCCACCATGAGCTCCATCCGCTACAGCCGGTGGGACGGCAGCCAGCAGCTGCCGGCCTTCGACGCGGACGACGTGCTCGATGCGCTCTCGGACGACATCCTCGCGGAGGGTGACGTCCGGCGAGCCCTGCAGCGGCTCATGCAGCGCGGGCTGCGCGGCACGCGTGGCGGCGACATCCCCGGCCTGCGGCGGATCATGGAGCGGCTCCGCGCCCGGCGGCAGGAGGACCTGGAGGGCTCGAACCTCGAGGGCGTGCTCGACGACCTCAACGAGCGGCTCGACGCCATCCTCGACCAGGAGCGGGCGGGGATCGCACGACGCACGAACGAGGCGGAGCAGCGCAGCCTCGATGCGCCGCCAGGTCCCGAACAGGACGCCGCGCGCATGGCGGAGCAGGTGATGCGGCGAACGGCCCGCCAGCGCGAGAACCGGCTCGATGCGCTGCCTCCGAACCTGTCGGGCCGGCTGCACGGCCTGAGCGACTACGAATTCATGGACGACGCGGCCCGCGACGCCTTCAGCGAGCTCACCGACGAGCTCCGGCAGCAGATGCTGCAGACCTACTTCCAGGGGCTCAAGGAGGGCGTCGAGCGGATCACGCCCGAGGACCTCGATGGGGTACGCGACATGGTGCGCGACCTGAACGCGCTGCTCGAGAAGCACGCGACGGGCACCGAGACGACCGACGACTTCAACTCGTTCATGGCGAAGCACGGCCGCTACTTCCCGCCGGGCCTGTCGAACACCGATGAGCTGATCGAGCACCTCCATCGCCAGGCCTCGCAGATGGCCAGCCTGCTCAACAGCATGAGCCCACAGATGCGCGACGAGCTGCGCGACCTCATGGATGACCTGCTGCGCGACGATCGGCTCCGGATCGACATGGCGCGGCTGGCCGGCAACCTCCAGGCCGCGCGGCCCGACCTTCCGTTCGGCGAGCCCTACCCCTTCGAGGGCGACGAGCCGATGGCCCTGGCCGATGCGCTGGCCGCGATCGACCGTCAGCAGCAGTACGACGCGATGGAGGAATCGCTCGGCGCGGCAAGGGACCCGGACGCCCTCGAGCAGGTCGACCCCGACGCGCTGCGCGATCTCGCGGGCGACGATGCCATCGATGACCTCGACCAGCTCAAGGAGCTGGCACGGTCGCTCGAGGAGGCGGGCTACCTGGATCGCGAGGGAGGGCACCTCGAGCTCACCCCGCGGGCCGCCCGCAAGCTCGGCATGCGCGCGCTGACCGATATCTTCAGCCGCCTCCGGCGCGAGGGCTTCGGCGGGCACGCCCTGCCGCGCCCGGGGCGTGGAGGGGAGCCGACCGACGAGACGAAACGCTACGAGTTCGGTGATGCCTTCGCGGTCGACATCAACCGTACCCTCTTCAACGCCATGGCCCGCGGCGGGCCGGGCACGCCGGTCTCGATCAGCGCGGCCGACTTCGAGGTCTCGCGCACAGAGGAGACCACGGTGAGCAGCACCGTGCTGCTGCTCGACATGAGCCGATCGATGCTCCTGCGCGGGTGCTCATCGGCGGCCAAGAAGGTGGCGATGGCACTCCACACCCTCATCCACACGAAGTACCCGCGGGATCGGCTCTTCGTCGTCGGCTTCGCGTACTACGCCCGCCAGCTGAAGCCCGAGTCGATCCCGACCCTCTCGCCGTACGAGTTCGAGTACGGCACGAACCTCCAGCACGCGCTCATCATCGCCCGCCAGCTCCTTGGCCGATCCACCGGCGGCAACAAGGAGATCGTCGTCATCACCGACGGCGAGCCAACCGCGCACATCGACAACGGCCAGGTCGAGTTCGCCTACCCGCCGACGCTGCGCACCGTCCAGTCCACGCTGCGCGAGGTGGGCCGATGCACGCGCGAGGGGATCGTCATCAACACGTTCATGCTCGAGCGCAGCCGCTACCTGTCCGAGTTCGTCGATCTCATGTCGCGGATCAATCGCGGGCGAGCGTTCTACGTGGAGCCCGAGCACCTCGGCGAGTACGTCCTCGTCGACTACGTCAGCAAGAAGACGAAGCGCGTCGCCTGAGGCCTCAGGCCGCGTTCCCGGCGATGTGGCGCGCGACGATCGCGGCGTCCTCGCCCATGCCGAAGAGGACTGACGACTTGCGCTTGCGGAGGAAGTGGACGCCGACGAAGTAGAGCCCGGGCGCCGCCTCGCTCTGGCCGTCGACGTGGACCGGGAAGCCGAGGTCGTCGAAGGCGCCCGGCACATCCACCCATCGCTGGTAGTCGGGCCGGAAGCCGCCCGTGAAGATGACCGCGCCGATCCCGGCCAGGTCGAGGCTCTCGGGCGCCGCACCGTCGAAGGGCTCCGGATCGGGGAGGTCCGGCATGGGCAGCCCGCGCTCCTCCACGACCCGGGCGATGAGCCCGCTGTACTGCCGGCAGCGCTCATCACCCCACGCGACCGTCTCCCCCAGATCCGGGGCGAACTGCGCTCGGCGGGCATCCCCGCCGATGAAGTGGCCGAGGAGATTGACGCCTCGCGAGCGCAGCGTGCGCAGGTGGAGGTCGTGGCCGCCGTCGCGGCCGCTGGCGAGGATGTTCGCGGTCAGCCGAGCCCTCGGATCGGGGAGATCCTCGACGCGCTGCTCGACGAAGCCGGACTCGACGGCCCACCAGACCAGATCTCGCCCGCCAATCCGGCGCAGGGTCCACGGGGCGCGACCGCAGGCCAGGAACACCTCGCGACCGGCATCGACGAGCTCCTCGGCGATTTGGCAGCCTGACTGGCCGCTGCCGACGACCAGCACGCCACCGCGAGGGATCTCCCCCGGGTTCTCATAACCCTCGACGTCGATGGCGTGCATGCTCTCCGGGAGCGAGGCTGCCCCCGGCGGGCGATACGGTCGCTGATACGCCCCACTCGCGATCACGACGCGGGCCGCGCGAATCGCGCCGTCCGAGGTTTGTAGCTCGAATTCGCCGTCGGCCAAGGGCCGAAGGGACAGCACCTCGATCCCCTCCCGGATCGGAGCGGCGAACGCGGCCGCATAGCGCACGAAGTGGTCGACGATCTCGTCACGCGGCATGAATCCGTCCGGATCGTCACCGGCGTACGCGCCGCCTGGCAGCTGGACCGTCCAATTCGGCGTCACCAGGCAGAAGCTGTCCCACCGACCACGCCACGACTGGCCGATCTCGCCGCGCTCGAGCACGACGTGGCCAACGCCGGCCCGCGTCAGCTCGTGGCTGGTTGCCAGGCCGGCCGGCCCGGCACCGATGATGGCGACGTCGATGCGCTCGGCCATGCCCGCTGGCTACCGCCGATCCTGGGGGAGCCGCTCGTTGCCGCGCTTGAAGTTCCCGGTCGCGCGGGCCATGAGCTGCTGCGCCGCAGCGCCGTCGGCGCCATCCATGCGCGTCACGAAGCGGGTCGCCGCCTTCCCGCGCAGAAGCGTCACGGGTGCGGCGTGATAGCGGATCACGATCGATCCATCAGCGCGAGAGATGTAGCTGAACGGCTCGCTGGCGAGCGGGTCGGGGGCCGCCATGCCGGCCACGATACCGCCGGGCACAAGCCCTGCCAGAATCGGCGGATGACACGACCGCTGAAGGTGGGGATCCAGCTGCCCGAGGTCGAGCGCGTGGTGCGCTGGGAGGAGCTGCGGGCCATGGCCGAGCTGGCCGAGGGCATCGGCCTGGACTCGATCTGGGTCGGAGACCACCTGATCTATCGTGACCGTGGCCCAGAGCCCGTCGGTCCGTGGGAGGCATGGAGCCAGCTCGCCGCGCTGGCGGCGGTCACGACCCGTATCGAGATCGGGCCGCTCGTTGCCGCGACGAGCTTTCACAACCCTGGAATGCTCGCGGTGAAGGCCTCGGCGATCGACGAGATCAGCGGGGGACGCCTGATCCTGGGACTCGGGGCCGGCTGGAACGAGGCGGAATACCGAGCCTTCGGCTTCCCCTTCGACCAGCGGGTAAGCCGGTTCGAGGAGGCCTTCACGATCATCCGGCGCCTCCTGCGCGAGGGCTCGGTCAACTACGCCGGGCAATTCTTCGATGTCGCCGATCTGCCGCTGCTGCCACCACCCCGCCGTGCGGGCGGGCCGCCGCTCATGGTGGGGTCCATCGGGCCGCGGATGCTCGAGATCACGTTGCCGCACGTGGACGCCTGGAACGCCTACTTCGTCTGGTTCGGCAACACCGTCGAGGGTTACCTTCCCATCCGGGACCGCGTCGACGAGGCCTGTCGCGCCGTCGATCGCGACCCGGCTGAGGTGGAGCGGACGCTGGCGTTGCTGGTCGCCTTCCCGGGCGCGGTCGGGAGGCCGGCGGGCCGGGAGGACGAACCGAGCCCCGACCCGATTCCCGGCGCCGATACCGGCGCGCTCGCCGATGGGTTGCGCGCATTCGGTGACGCCGGAGTGGCCCATGTCCAGCTCGTCCTCGACCCCATCACCCTGGACAGCATCCGGGCCCTGGAGCCGACGCTCGCCAATCTCGACGGCTGATACCATCCGGCCCGTGGAGACCTCCCCCGAGACGGCGTTGCCGCCCTCGTTACCGGTGGGCCGCGCGGGCCGGCTCGAGGCATCGGCGTTGAGCGCCGCCGGCGACCATGCCGTGCTCGTGCGCGAGACCGATGGCGGTCGCGGACGCGCCCTGCTGACGACCGACAAGCTGGCGACCGGCGAGCGCCTCGTGGTCATGCCGCTCGACGACGAGGTCGAGGTCCGTGTCGATGGCGATGCCCTCGCCGTGTGGCTCGGGTCCGGATCGATGGCCGAGCTGCCGCGAGACCAGCGGCCGTTGCCGGAGACCCGCGTCCCGTTCTGGGCGACCGTGGTTGGCGGCGCGCTGCTGCTGCTCGTCCTGGCCTTCGCCGTCATCGGGTCGGCGGTGGTGTGGTCCTGGCTGGCGAGGCTCCTGACGTGAGCGCGGCCACGGTTCGACCGCCGGAGACCGGGCTCGCGGCGATGCGCATCAACATCGAGTACGGCGGCCCAGACGCCTTCGCGGAGCTGTTCGACCGCGCCATCGCCCGTGGCGGCGAGCAGGGCGCGACCCTCGTCGCGCTGCTCGATCGCGGCGACCTGAGCATCCACCTGCCGCGCATCGACGGGCCGTGCTGGAATTCAGTGCCGCTCTTCCATCTCCATCGGGGTGAGGCCCCGAGCGTGGAGGACTGGGAGACGACCAGCGGCATGCTCGAGAAGCTCGAGCGCTATCGCTGACCGATGCGCATCTACCTGTCAGTCGACATGGAGGGCCTCGCCGGCGTCGCCCATCCCGCGCAGGTCTCATTCGGCCCCACCACCGATCGGGCCGACTACGACCGCAGCCGGGCACTCATGGCGGGCGAGGCGAATGCCGCGATCGCGGCTGCGTTCGAGGCCGGCGCAACCGAGGTCATCGTCAACGACAGCCACTGGCAGATGCGCAACCTGCGCGCGGAGGACCTGGACCCGCGTGCCCGGCTCATCATCGGCGACAAGCCGCTCAGCATGAGCCAGGGCATCGGGGATGATGGGGACGGCCCATTCGATGGCGCCGCCTTCATCGGGTACCACGCCGGCGCCGGCAACCCGACCGGCGTCATCGCCCACACGTACTCGTCGGCGACGGTCCAGGAGCTCCGGGTCAACGGCCTGCCGCACAACGAGGCCGCGTTGAATGCGATCCGCCTCGGCCACTTCGGGATCGCCGTCATCCTCGTCGCCGGCGATGACGCCCTGGCCGCGGAGGTCGCTGCACTTCTGCCGTGGGCTGAGCGGGTCGTCGTCAAGCGAGGCCTCGGGTATGCCCTGGCCGACTCGTTGTCTCCTGACGCGGCCCATGCGGCCATCCGTGCCGGCATGGCAGGGGCGTTTCGTCGGCTCAGCGAAATGCGTCCATACCGTCCGGCCTCGCCTCTAGCCGGCGAAGTTGACTTCCGGCTCCCGGGCATGGCGGCGCATGCCGCGGTCATCCCCGGGGTCGAGCGCGCTGGGCCCCGCACGATCGCGTTCGGAGCGTCAGACGGCGACAGCTTCTTCCGGCTCTTCCTCGCCGTCCAGCGACTCGCCATCCTCACCACGCTCTAGGCTGATGGACGAGGACGAGCGTCGACGCCTGCGCGGCCTGATGGCTCGCTTCGCAACGGGGGTCACCGTCGTGGCCGCGCGTCACGGGCCGCTCCTGGCGGGGATGACCGCCAATGCGATCGCCAGCATCAGCGTCGACCCGCCGCTGCTCATGGCCAGCATCGCCCGCAAGGCCGAGACCCATGGCGCCATCGTCGGTTCCCATGCCTTCGCCGTCAGCGTCCTGGCCGACGACCAGCGCGCGCTGGCGGAGTGCTTCGCGCAGCCCACGACCGCCTCGAAGGTGACGCGCTTCTGCGACGCGGAATGGCACGAGGCCGAGACGGGCTCACCGATCCTCGAGGGCGCCCTCGCGTACTTCGACTGCCGCCTCACGGAGCACCACGACGGCGGTGATCACGCCATCTTCCTGGGCGAGATCGTCTCCGCCGGCTATCGCGAGGACGCGGCGCCGCTCATCTGGTACGCGTCAGGCTACCGGGCCCTGGCAGCTCCCGATCCTTGAGGATCTGGCCCGCCGCGAGCCGGCCCGGCGCACCCATCACGCAGCCCCCCGGGTGGGTCCCCGAGCCGCACTGGTAGTAGCCGGCGATCGGCGTTCGATACTGCGACCAGCCGGGTGCGGGGCGGAAGAAGAACATCTGGGGCGCGAGGAACTCGCCGGCGAAGATGTTGCCCTCCGACAGGCCGAC
>CAWBOA010000011.1:0-45854 GCA_963790255.1 uncultured Chloroflexia bacterium
ACGAGCTGCTCCACCTCGTCGGCGAGGCGCTGCTGGCGTGACCGATCCGGACGCGCGGCTCGCCCGGGTGATCCGGTGACACCAGAGCGCGCCGGATGGAGCTTCCTCTCGTTCACGGTCCACGAGCGCACGACCGATCGAGGTCGGTGGCGGGGCGAGACCGCCGTCGTGGCCCTCGCCGGTGGGTCGTTCGACGTCGGTGAGCTGGAGCTGCGGGGCCGCGCATCGGTCTGGCATGGCCTTCCGTCCGCCGCCTACCTGCCGCCCGGCCACGCAGCGGCCATCACGCCGCACGATGGGCCGATCACGGTCGCCGTGGCGACCGCACCGGCATCGGGTCGCGGAGCCGCGGCGGGACCGGTTCGATCGGTCCGGAGGACGTCCGCGTCGAGGTCGCGGCGCCGGCAACGCCACGCGGCAGATCAACCACATCATCACGCCCGAGTTCCCCGCCGATCGGCTCGAGGTGGTCGAGGTCCTCACGCCGTCGGGCAACTGGAGCTCGTGGCCGCCGCACAAGCACGACACCGACGACATGCCGCGCGAGGCGGTGCTGGAGGAGGTCTACCACTACCGATTCCGCCGCTCCGAGGCGTGGGGTATCCAGCGCCTGTACGGCGGCGCGGCGGATGGCCTGTGGGCGGTGCGCGACGGCGAGACGGTCATCGTCCGCGACGGGTATCACCCATTCGTCGCCAGCCACGGCGACGACGCCTACTACCTCAACGCGCTGGCCGGCGATATCCGCACGATGGCCTGCTCGTTCGACCCTGCCCTCGACCACGTCCGCGAGGCGTGGGCTGAGATGGAGCCGGACCCGCGCGTCCCCCTCGTCCCCTAGGCGGGATCCCGGACGACGAGGGTCCCGGCGATCTTGTCGTGCCAGCCCTGCTTGCGGCTGTCGAAGATGGCCCAGATGACGCCGATGAAGATCGCGGCGATCGAGATGATGAGGCCCGCGTACCGGAGCAGGCAGACCACCCAGTCGGGGCGCGAGCCGTCGACGGCGCGCACGACGCGCATGCGGAACGGGATGATGCCGGGCGTCTGGCCGCGCAGGCTCCAGAAGCCCACGAAGTACAGCAGCCCGACCCCGGTGGCGAGCGCGTTGGCGGTGTAATTCACCGTGATGCCACCGGCGGTCGTCTGGGAGGTCACGATCGATCCGACGCCGATGATCGGCGCGATCGCGCTGGTCAGCAGGCCGAGGATGATGGCGTCCAGCAGGATCGCCAGGGTGCGGACCCCGAATCCGCCGTAGGTCGCGGTGCTCGTCGTGTCGGCCGTGCTCACGCTCTGCCCTCCGTTGTGGCTGCCCTCCCTCGACCAATCATCGGTCGACGGTCAAGGCGCCCTCGGCAATGCGTCGGTGTCGATGAATCGTCCGGATTGCGCGTGAGCGGCCCGTTGCGCCGGATCCGCACGATCAATCGGTCACCGATCAGCACGAGGGGCGCGTTGGCGCGCTCGTCACGCTCGGACGCGACCGATCTATCGGCAAGACTGAGCGCGGCCTCCCTCTCCTGCCATATTCTGAGGATCTATCGGCGCCGACGCGGGACCGACTCCAGGCTGCCGACGCCCGTGGCAGGCTGTCCACGCTTGCGGCGCGGAGTACGCTCCGCGTCACACTCACCCGAGGAGGCCGATGCGCTGCGCTGCGTGCGGGACCGAGAACCGCGCCGGGAGCCGATTCTGCGACAACTGCGGGAGTCCGATGGCGTCGCCGTGCCCCAGCTGCGGCGCCGAGAACCGCGCCGACGCGCGCTTCTGCGCGACGTGTGGTCACGCCTTCACGTCCGCCAATGCCACGGCCGCGCCCGTCGCAGCGGCAACGGCAAGCGCGGGGGCTCCGACCGCAGAGCGCAGGCTCGTCTCGGTCCTCTTCACCGACCTCGTCGGCTTCACCACGCTGGCCGAGGATCGTGACCCGGAGGCGGTGCGCGAGCTCCTGAACAAGTACTTCGAGACTGCAACCCAGGTCGTTGAGCGACACGGCGGAACGGTCGAGAAGTTCATCGGCGATGCGGTCATGGCCGTTTGGGGGACGCCGGTGGCCCACGAGGACGACGCCGAGCGCGCGGTCCGCGCCGCGCTCGAAGTGGTCGACGCGGTGCGCGGTTTGCAGCCCGACCTCCAGGCGCGGTCCGGCGTCCTGACCGGCGAGGCGGCCGTGACGCTCAACGCTCAGAACCAGGGGATGGTGGCCGGCGACCTCGTCAACACCGCCGCCCGCCTCCAGGGCGTGGCCGAGGCGGGGACGGTCCTCGTCGGCGAAGCAACGATGCGCGCCGCTGAGCGCTCGATCGTGTTCGAGCCGATCGGCGACCACGCGCTCAAGGGCAAGACCACGCCGGTGCCGGCCTGGCGTGCCGTCCGGGTCGTCGCCCAGCGCGGGGGGCATGGCCGCGCCGACACGCTGGAGGCGCCGTTCGTCGGGCGCGAGGAGGAGCTGCGCCAGCTGAAGGAGGTCCTTCACGCCGTCGGGCGCGAGCGCCGGCCGCGGCTCGTCTCGATTACCGGACCGGGCGGCATCGGCAAGAGCCGGCTCGTCTGGGAGCTGGAGAAGTACATCGACGGCGTCGCTGAGGACGTCTACTGGCACCGCGGCCGCTCGCCGTCGTACGGCGAGGGGATCACGTTCTGGGCGCTCGGCGAGATGGTCCGACGCCGGGCGCAGCTGACCGAGGACGCCGATGAGGCGGCCACCCGAGCGGCGGTCGACGCGATGCTGATCGAGTACGTGGCGGACGAGGCCGAGCGCGTGCGCATCGGACCGGCGCTGCGCGCACTCCTTGGGGTCGAAGAGGGTCCTGAAGGTGGTCGCGACGTCCTGTTCCCTGCATGGCGCAGCCTCTTTGAGCACGTCGCGCAGCGAGGCACGACGGTGCTCGCGTTCGAGGACCTCCAGTGGGCCGATGCGGGCCTGCTCGACTTCATTGACCATCTCCTCGACTGGTCGCGCGGGCTGCCGATCATGGTCGTCACGCTGGCCCGGCCAGAGCTCTTCGACAGGCGCCCCGACTGGGGTGCCAACCGGCGGCAGCTGACGGCCGTGGCGCTGGATCCGCTGACCGATGCCGCAATGAGCGAGCTCCTTAACGGCCTCGTCCCCGGCTTGCCGGAGGACGCGCTCGCGGCCATCGTCGGGCGCGCCGAGGGGATGCCGCTGTACGCCGTCGAGACGGTTCGCGGCCTGCTCGCGGACGGATTGATCGAACGGCGTGGTGACGTCTACGAGCCGACCGGCGACCTCTCGGCCATCCGGGTCCCGGATTCACTCCGCGCGCTCATCGCCTCTCGCCTGGACGGCCTCGATCCGGCCGACCGCGCATTGCTCCAGGACGCTGCCGTCCTTGGCCAGGTCTTCGGAGTCGATGCGCTGGCTGCGGTGAGCGGCGCAGATCAGGGTGAGCTGGGTCCACGTCTGGCGGGCCTGGTCCGTCGCGAGCTGCTCGACGTCGAGCGCGATCCAGCCTCGCCTGAGCGCGGGCAGCACAAGTTCGTGCAATCCCTCATCCGTGAGGTCGCCTACGGGACGCTGGCGCGGCGTGACCGGCGCGCGCGCCACCTCGCGGTCGCACGCCATTACGAGGGCATCGGCGACGACGAGCTCGCCGGCGCCCTGGCCGGCCATTACCTGGCGGCTCGAGAGGCCTCCGACGAGGGTGCGGAGGCGGATGCGGTTGCTGCGCAAGCTCGGCTCGCCCTCGTTGGCGCCGCCGACCGAGCCGCGTCGCTCGGTGGTCACGATCAGGCGCTGACCTTCCTGGAGCAGGCGTTGACGGTCGCCGCGGAGCCGATCGACCGTGCGCCCATCCTCGATCGAGCGGCGGAGTCCGCCGCTGCCGCGTCGCGTGAGGCGGAGCGCTACGGCTCGGCCGCGATCGCCGCGTATCTGGCCGTGGACGACCCGGTCGCCGCTGCGGCCGCGACGGCGCGCCTTGGCAAAGTGCTGATCGACAATGGGCAACTGCTTCGCGCGAGGGACGTGCTCGACCTGGCGGTGCCGGAGGCGGAGGCGCTCGGCGACGATCCCGTCCTGGCGGAGACCCTCGAGCACGCCGCGCGCGTGCACATGCGGCTCGGTGAAGGCGAGGTTGCGGCAGCTCTGGCGGACCGCGGCCTCGCGATTGCGGAGCGGCTCAACCTCGAGCGGATCGTCGTCGAAGGCTTCGTCAATCGCGGCTCCGCCCTGAGCATGCTCGGGCGCCGGCGCGAGGCGATCGCCCTCCAGGAGGCTGCGCTCGAGCTCGTCATTCGACTCGGCGACCGGAACCTGGAGATGCGCGTGCGCAACAACCTCGCTTCGGCCTATCAGGACGACGAGCCGGTCAAGGCCCTGCGAATGCTGGAGGAGGCTCGAGACCTCGCGCGCGAGGTCGGTGACCGCGGGATGTACAACTGGCTCACCGCGACGGCCGGCATCAGCGCGATGTTCGAGGGGCGCGACTGGGATGAGCACATCAGCCTCATGCGCGAGGCGTATGAGAGCGCCACGCTCAGCGCCGACCGGGCGCGGATCCGCGTGCTGCTCGGCGCGCTCGAGGCGGAACGCGGCGAGCACCTCGACGAGCTCGAGCGAGACATGAAGGCGATCGTCGGCGACAGTGACAACACCGACGAGCGCTTCTCGCTGCACATGGCGCTCTCAAACGCCGCCGCCGCGCGGCGCGACTACGAGGGAGCCTGGCGCAACGCCATGGTCGTCGCCGACATGCAGTCTCAGAACCCCGAGGTAGGTCTCGATCAGGCGCTCGAGATCGCGATTGCGCTGCGCGACATCGATCGGGTCCGCGAGATTCAGCGACGAAGGGCAAACCTGCCGGGCAGTGGCGCCTTCTCACGCGTCGGGATCATGACCGCTTCCGGAGCCGAGGCGGCGCTCTCGGGACGTCGACAGGAGGCGTTGGAGACGTTCCGCGAGCTCCGGGCCCTGGTGGCGAGCATCGAGCAGCGTTACGACCTGGCGGTGCGAACGCTGTTCGCCGTCCAGCTCATGCCCGAGGAGCCGGAGGTTCGCGGCTGGGCAGACGAGGCGCGCCAGACCATGACTGACCTCAAGGCCGCCCGAAGGCTGAGGGAGCTCGAGGAGGCCCTCGCCGATGCACCGTCGTTGGTCGACGAGTCGGTCACCGGCACGGAGGTCACGACAACGGGCTGATCGCCCGCTCGGCCGCTCCGCTCTCGGTCACCCCGGGTGCGGGGACCGGCCGGCCCGACACCCCGCGGAACATCAGGAACGAGATGCCGGCGGCGGCGATGACGATGACGCCGGCGACCAGGAACACCGTCCGAATGCTGGTCAGCTCGGCGAGGACGCCGCCGATGGCCATCGACGTCACGCTGGCCGTCGACATCGATGCCTGCAGCAGCGAAACCACTCGGCCGCGTGTCGCGTCGCCGACGGAGGTCTGGACGAGTGTCTGGACCATGGCCTGGAGCGGCGTCAGCAGCAGCCCGACGGCGACGAGGATAAGAAGCACCTGCCACACCTCGCCGACGCCGGACATGAGTGCAATGCATGCGCCGATCCCGGCAAGCCCGAGGGTGACGATCGTGGTCGGTGCGAGGCGCCGCACCAGCAACGTGACCAGGCCGGCGGCGACGAGCATGCCCGCCGTCTGGGCCGCGTCGATGCCGGCCATCCAGGTAGCTGAGACGTCCAGGTCGTTGATGATGAGCGGCACGAAGAGGACGTTGACCGCCCCCAGACCGAGCATCGTGACACCGGCGGCCATCAGGATGCCGAGGAGGACACGCGATCCACGCACGATCCGCAGCCCCTCGAGAACCGAGCCGCCCACGCTGGCGCGCTGCGAGGCAGCCTTGGCCTCCGGGCTGATCCGCCCGACCGAGGCGCTGATCCGCGAGATGAGCGCGAACGAGACGAGGAAGGTGGCCGCGTCGATGGCGAAGCCGAGCGTCGCCGTCCCAAGCGTGCCGAAGATGAGCCCGGCAATGCCGGCGCCGATCACGCCGCCGATGATCATCGATGCCTGCGCCAGCGAGTTCGCGGCGGCGAGGCCCTCGGCCGGAACGATGCGCGGCAGGATGGCGCCACGTGCCGGGCGGAAGAATGTGCCAACCGATGCCTGGGTGAAGCCGAGCACGTAGAGCAGCGGCAGCAGCTCCGGGTTCTGCACGAAGCCGAAGGTCAGGACGAGCGCCGCTCGCAGCAGGTCGGAGGCGAGCATGATCTTGCGCCGATCGAACCGATCGACGTATACGCCGGCCACGAGCCCGACGGTGAAGGCGGGGACCGCTTCCGCGATCGCCATGATGGCGAGCGCGAGCGGCGATCCGGTCATCTCGTTGATGACCAGCAGCAGGAGCAGCAAGGTGATCCCGTCGCCGATGTCGGAGACCACCTGGCCGCCGAAGAGGTATCGGTAGTCGCGGATGCGGAGGACGTCGCGGACGCCCATGGGGGCCTTGTCGGTCATCGGTCAGTCTTCCTTGCTCTGGCTGGCTCGGGGGTAGAAGGCGAGGAGCAGCCCGTAGTCGGTACCCCCGGGTTCCTCGAGGTCGTCGATCTCGGCGAGCCTCTCGATCTGGCTCATGACCCTGCGGACGCTCGCGGGGCTCAGGCGGGCGTAGGACGCCCATATCGCCATCCGGCGGCGTTCGAAGTCCTGCTCGCTCATGTTGATCAGCCCGGAGCGCTGCCCGGCAACGATCTCGTTGCGCGTCTTCTCGAAGATCGCGTCGAGGACGTCGCCGACCGCATCGGCCGCGGCGTCGGACCCGAACAGCCCGCGGTCGACCCGGAAACTGAGCGCGGTGACGCGGTAGCGCTTCTCCAGGATCCCTGAGACGACGCGCGTCTCCGCCACGGCGATGAAGCCGCGCTCCTCCAGCAGATTCAGGTGGTGGTAGAGCTTCGTCTGCTTCGTGCGAAGCCGCTCCGCCAGCTCCTTCGCCGTCCATGCCCGGACCGGGGGCTCGCCCATGTGCTCGAGAAGCTGGAGGCGCAGCGGGTCGGACACGGCCTTGAGCTGCTCGAGGTCGGTGATCAGCATCTCGGCCGGTGGCGCGGGATCGATGCTGGTCTGCTTCGCCATTCAGGTCCTACGTATCGTTCAACAAGATGTGAATGACAAGGTAGGAGTGAATGGCGTGGCTGTCAAGGGGTGGCAGCCGTTGATCGGGCGAAGCTCGCGCGGGCTCATCGGCGACTCGTTATGGCCTTCTTTCCGCTTCTCGCTGGTCACCCCTTGGAGCAAGGCGACCGCGTTTCGATGCAACTTGCTACCGCGGTGGACCTGGTGCCCGCCGGGGCAGTCGACTTGCTCCACCGCGTAGCCGCACGGACCGATCCGCGGACGGGGTTGCTACCAGGTGGAGCACCACGCCATGCGTGCGGCACAAAGCCCACTGAGTCCTCCCCTGAACCGGGACCAATGGGGTGTGCTCGCGGCGGCGCGCAGGCCGTACCGTCAGAGCAACTCGGCGCGAGCAGGGAACCTTCGCGCCCGTACGGGATCCGACGCCACATGCGAATCGCACACATCGCGCGTCTCTGGCGCCACCGAAGCCGGCTGAGCTTGGGGCTGCTCGTCGTCGGCGCGGCGTTCCTGGCCTTCTACTTCACCGCGCTGAGCGCGGCCCAGCAGGACCTCGCCTACCAGATCCCCGGCACCGTGGCGCCGATCGCGATCCTCATCGGCGTCCTCATCCACCGACCCGCTGACCGGCGCCCGTGGATCGTGCTGGCGGTGGGGCAGACGCTGACCGTGGCCGGCGACTGGACGTGGGTCGTGCTCTCGTCGTATGGGCCTCGAGCCGTTCCCATCGGTTGCCGACGTCCTGTACCTCTCCGGCGTCGGGCTCACGGCGCTGGCGATCATCGCTCTCGTGCGCGGGCGGATCCCCGGCGGCGACCGTGCCGGGATGATCGACGCGCTCGTGGTCGCGGTCGGTGCGGGGCTGCTGAGCTGGACCTTCCTCATGGCGCCGCTGGTGGCCGACCCGATGGCCTCGATGCTCGAGATCGGCGTGGCGCTGGCTTATCCGGTGCTCGACATCCTCCTCCTCGGCGTGCTCGTCCGGCTCTTCCTCGCCCCCGGTCGACGCGTCCCGGCCCTCCAGCTCGTCCTCGTCGCTCTCGTCGCGCTTCTGCTGGCCGACTTCCCGTACGCCGTGCTCGCCCTGGAGGACGGCTACTACGACCGGCCACATCGTCGAGATCGGCTGGATGGCCGCCTCGTTCCTGTGGGCAGCCGCGGCGCTGCATCCATCGATGCGCAGCGTGGCCGAGCCGGCGGAGCTGGGCGAGGTGCAGCTCAGTCCGATGCGCCTGGCGATGCTGGCCGGCGCCTCGCTCATGGCTCCCGCCGTGCTCGTCATCCAGGCGATCACCGGCCAGACGGTCGACGTGCCCGTGGTGGCGACTGGCTGCGTCGTCCTCTTCCTGCTCGTCATCGCCCGCCTCGGCGGCGTCGTGACCGACCTCCACGCCAACGCTCCGAGGCGCGTCGCAGCCTCGAGCGTGAGCTTGCAGCATCGGGCGCTGCACGATCCGCTCACCGGCCTCCCGAACCGCGGCCCTCTTCTACGACCGCCTCGAGCACGCCCTCAGCCGCCGATCCGAGCAGGTCGCCGTCCTCTTCCTCGACCTCGACGACTTCAAGACGGTGAACGACACCTACGGCCACCAGGCCGGCGACGAGCTGCTCACCCTCGTCGCCGACGCGATCCGGCACTCAGTGCGCGGCTCGGACACGGTGGCCCGCCTTGGTGGCGACGAGTTCGCCGTGCTGGTGGACCGCGAAGCATCGATCGGCACCGCCAGCCAGCTGGCCGAGCGGCTGCCAGTCCGCCATCGGCGCGCCGAAGCGTGATCGGCGGACACGAGCGGATGATCGGGACCAGCATCGGCATCGGCGTCGGACGCAGCGGCGCGACCACCGCCGAGACGCTCATGCGCGAGGCCGACGTGGCGATGTACGTCGCGAAGAGCAAGGGCAAGGCAGGGCACAGCGTCTTCGATCCGCGCACGCACGACGTCGTCGTCCGCACCATGGGCCTGCAGGGCGACCTCGAGCGCGGCATCCGCGACCACCAGTTCGAGCTCCACTATCAGCCGATCATCGAGCTCGCGACGCGGCGAGCTGGCCGGCGTCGAGGCCCTCGTGCGGTGGCGCCACCCGACCCGCGGGCTCCTCATGCCGCGCGACTTCATCCACCTCGCCGAGCTGACCGGGGCGATCGGCCCGCTGGACCGATGGGTCCTCGAGGAGGCCGGACGCCAGGCCGCCGCCTGGGGCGCCGATGGCCCGACCGGCAGCGGTCGCATCCTGAGCGTCAACCTCTCCCCGCTGGCGCTCGTGCAGCCCGGCCTGGTGACCCTCGTGCGCGACGTGCTCGTCTCGTCGGGCCTGAAGCCGGAGCAGCTCCTGCTCGAGGTGACCGAGACGCTCCAGCCCGACCCGCGCGGCGTGGCGACCACGCTGTCCGCCCTCAAGGCGCTCGGCGTGCGGCTGGCGATCGACGACTTCGGGACCGGATTCGCATCGGTCAGCCGGCTGCTCGACAGCCCGTTCGACGTCATCAAGATCGACGAGGGCCTGCTGCAGTCGATGAAGGCCGACCCGCGCGCCGAGCGCCATCGTCAGCGGCGTGATCGACCTCGCGCGGCGGCTGGGCTCCACGACGATCGCCGAGGGGGTCGAGAGCGCCGCGCACCTCACCGAGCTCCGGCAGCTGGGCTGCGAGCTCGGCCAGGGCTTCCACTTCGCTCCGGCCCTGCCGCCCAGCGGAGCTCGTGGAGCTCCTCGTCACCGAGGGCCACCCGGCGTCGCGGCACAGCTCGGCCGCTCGGCGCACCGTCACCGGCTAGACCGCACGCGGCTACTCCGAGGGCGGCGACTCCGCGGGCAGCGGCTGCCAGGCGGGCTCGAGGGCATCGGCCGAGAGGAACTGAATGTCGGTTCCGTCGGGCCTGATGATCGCGACGCCGGTGTCGACGGGGCCGGCGATGGTCACCCCGAAGGCGATGTAGGCGCCGTCCGGCGACCACGTGGGCGCCTTCCAGTCCCGGATGCAGCAGGCCGACTCGTAGATCATCGTCGGCTCGCTGCCCCGGCTGCTCACCGTCCAGAGCTGCAGCTTCCCGAGCGTGTTCGGGCTCCCGCCGGAGGTCCGCACGTACGCGATGCGGGTGCCATCCGGTGACCATGCGGGCGCGCTGGGCTCGTCGGTGTCCGTGACCGCCAGGGGTCGCAGGTCGGTCCCGTCAGCCCGCATCAGCCAGATGCCGCCGTCGCCGTCCTCGACTGACGCGAAGGCGATCCAGGCTCCGTCGGGCGACCATGCGGGGCTCGCCACGGCCCCGCCCCGGTGCACGAGGACGGCCTCGGGCGCCTCGGGCCTGGAGCCCTGCACGACTCCCGCGAGGTCGACCGTGTACAGACCGGGAGCTCCACCGGCGATCGCGGCCACGACGATGCGCAGTCCATCGGGCGAGAAGCTCGGCCGCCCAGGCATTCCATTCAGCTGCACACGACGCGCCGCGCCGCCCGCCCCGACCTCGGTGACGATCAGCGCAGCTCGGCCCGACGCCGTCATGGGCGATGTAGGCCACTCGCGAGCCGTCAGGCGAGATGTCGAGCTCCAGGCAATACCGCTCTGGGCACGGAGCGAGCTGGCCGGCGACGCCGGTCGTCGCGTCGTACAGCCAGGGCCCGGCCTCGTCGAGCACCTCCTGCGGGAAGTCCTCGAAACATGCGCCGCACGACCGATGCACGAGGTAGGCGAGATAGCGTCCATCGGCGGACCACGCCATGTACGCCATCGGATGCTCGCCGTCTGAGCAGCCCCGTGGGCTCGGGACGAGCTGGCGCGCCTCGCTCGACGCCGGATCGATGGCGAGGAGCTGGCACTCATGCTGCCCAACGATCATGCCGTTGTCGAAGGCGAGGTCGATCGGATCCGGCGCCGGCCGCGTGAGCCAGGACCCGATGGCGATGGCGCCGACCAAGGCCGCGAGCAGTGCCAGCGCGAGGAGCAGGAGCCGCAGGATGGTTGGACGCATCGAGACCGCCTCGAGCTCCGCCGCGCGGGCGACGGCCTCGGTCCACAGGTCCGGCGGGTCGATGCGGTCGAGGCGACCGAATCGGTCTCGAAGGTCATCCATGACGCTCACCCAACAGCTGCTTCAGGCGCTTCCGGCCGCGGCTCAGGTTCGCCCGCACGGAGAGCTGAGACATGCCGGTGCGCCGCGAGATCTCGCGAACGGGCGCATCGGCGTAGTAGTGGAGGACGACGGCGGCACGCTGCCGGTCGGGCAGCTGCGCGAGGGCGGCCAGCAGCTCGGTGTCGACCTCCGGATCGAGGTACGAGCCCTCGGGGATGAGGTCGACGCTGCGGGATCGGCGCTTCAATTCGCCGGCCGCGATGCGGAAGCCCGATCGCCACACCCAGGCCGCCGGATCGCGGATCGCGGTCCCGCGGCGGATGGCCTGCGCGAACGACTCGGCCACCGCATCGCTGGCGATCTCGGCATCGGCGGCAAAGGCGTACAGCGAGTGCCACAGTCGGCCGGCTTCGTGCCGGTACACCGCCTCGATCGTGTCGGCGCCGCTCGCCGTGGCTGCCACGGATTCCATCTGCCCGTACAGGGAGCGAATCGGCCTGAAAGGTGACAGATCGGCCGATCCCGGTCGAGGGCGAGAACCCTGCGGGGTCCCGTGTCACCTTTTGCGGTCATCGGCTCCCTGTAGGGGTGAGAAACCACCACCTGTCACCGATGGGAGCTTGCGATGAATCGCCGCGCCGTTGCCCTCGCCCTCGCCCTCGCGCTGGTGGGATGCGCCACGTCGCCTCCGGCGGCGTCGGACACCTCCGACCGATCGCCCGATCAGACCGATGGGATGGCCACGGGCAGCGCATCCGCCGAGCCGGTCGACCTCGAGGGCCACGTCCTCCTGACCGATGGCGGCCTGTACGTCATCAACGCCGATGGCAGCGGCCCGGTGAAGGTGCACGACGAGGGTGACTACTGCTGCATCAACCGCGTGTCGCCGGACCGCACCAGCATCCTTGTCATGCCGGGCGACGACTTCACGGGCGCGGTCGGGCGGAACCTAGGCCCAACCTCGACGGATCGGAGTTCGCGCTCCTGCCCCAGCCGGACGAGACGCTGAACCTGGTGCCTTCGGCGTGGTCGCCGGACGGGACGCGGATCGCGTTCGAGGGCTGGGACGAGACGGACCCCGCGCGCAACGGCATCTACACGGCGCTCGCGACGGACGTCAGCGACCTGGTGCGGGTCACGAGACCGGCCCGGGCTGCCGCACGACTCCGCCGCTGGACTACTCCCCGGATGGCACGCAGCTGGTGTTCTTCCGCGCCGTGCGGGCCGAGCCGGACTTTCCCGATCGACCTCGGCGGGGTCACTCTGGGTCGTGAACGTCGACGGGTCCGACGCCCATGAGCTTCAGACCGGAGACGTCCGGCCATGGTGGAACGCGCGCTGGTCACCGGACGGCTCGAGGATCCTCTTCGCGGAGGGAGCGGCTCAGGACGACCGGGGCGCTGTGGACCATTCGGCCCGATGGCAGCGACCTCAGGATGGTGTTCGAGGATCCCCAGGGACGCTTCGCCCGGAGCCCGGTCTGGTCTCCTGACGGCGGCAGGATCATGTTCTACCTGCAGGACACCAGCAACTCGTTCGACCACGGCATCCCGACCAGAATCCCGTCATCAACGCCGACGGTTCCGGGCTGACCCGCATCGTGGGCAGCCCCGGGTTCAAGTTTGTCACCGAGTGGTGGACTAATCGGCAACGGTCGCGGGCGGGGACCTCCTCGCGAACCGGCGCATTTGTCGGCATCGGTAATCAACGGACAACGCCGAGCCCTTCAGATGCCGTGCGTTACTCGCATCGGCAAATGGTGGCCGCTCCGTGAGCCATCAGCGGCCTTTGATGGCCGTTGGTTATCGGCGCGGGCAAATTCACAGCCGTTGCCGGATTGCCTACACCCCCTAGAGTTCCCCCATGGCCGATGCCCCCGAGCCCGCGGCCGTGCTGCCCGCGGTCGAACGTCGGATCGTCAGCGTCCTGTTCGCTGACCTCGTCGGCTTCACGCCGCTCTCCGAGCGCTCGACCCCGAGGACGTGGCCACCGTCCAGGACGCCTACTTCTCGGCGACGCGCGAGACGATCGAGCGACATGGCGGCGGTCGAGAAGTTCATCGGCGACGCGGCCATGGCGGTGTTCGGCGCGCCCCGCGCCCGCGACGACGACGCGGAGCGGGCGGTGCATGCCGGGCTGGCGCTCCTCGGCGCGATCGAGCAGATCGGGGCGCGGCTGGGCATGGATGCGGGCACACTGCAGCTCCGGGTCGGGCGTCAACACCGGTGAGGTCGTCCACGCGACCACCGGCCCGGATGCCGGCCGGGTCACCGGCGACACGGTGAACACCGCGGCGCGGCTCCAGACCGCGGCGCGCCCCGGCACGGTCCTGATCGGCGAGCTGACGGCGCTGACCGTGGCCGAGACGATCGAGACGAGGCCGATCGGCGCGGTGGAGCTGAAGGGCAAGGCCGAGCCGGTCGCGGTCTGGGAGGCCTCGGGCTCGCGCACAGCCGTCCCGCGAGGAGGCGCTCGGCGCGCTGCGTGCTCCGATGCTCGGGCGCGATGCCGAGCTGGCCACTTGCTCGCCGCGGTGGCAGCAGCTGCGCAAGGCCGGGCGGCCAGCGCTCGTGATCGTCGCGCCGCCGGGCGTGGGGAAGAGCCGTCTGCTGCGGAATTCGCGCGCGGTGGCTCACGGCACGTGCTGCAGCGCGCGTTCGCCCGCAGGCGACTGCCCCGTACGAGACAGTCGCTCAGCTGTTCGACGGCCGCCGGACCCGGTGACGTCGAGCGCCGCCCTCGCCGGAGGCCGGCGTGCCGCGGCGCGCGCCGCGGTCGATCCGCGATGAGGTTATGAGGCTCGCCGAACCCGGCCCCGGCGAAGGGGGGCCGGTGGGGGACCTCGCCGTCGAACGCGAGGCGCGCTTCGATGCCTGGACGACGGCCCTCGATGCGCTGGCGCCGTGGCCGTCGGCCTGGCTCGTTGAGGACATCCACTGGGCGGGTGGCGACCTGCTCGCGTTCCTCGACCGCGGCCGGCCGCGCCCGACCCGTCATGGACGCCTGGTGGTGGCTACGGCCAGGCCGAGCCTGCTCGAGTCGGCGCCGGAGTGGTGCGCGGCCGGAGCGCGGATCGACCTCGCAGCGCTGCCCGTCACTGACGCGGGGGCGCTGATCCACGCGTGTGGTCGGTGACGCCCTGCCCGATGAGCTGGTCCGCGCGGTCGTCGAGCGCTCGGACGGGACGCCGCTCTTCATCGAGGAGCTGCTGCGCACGTGGGCCGGCGTCGGGAGCTCGTCCGCGAGCGGTGATGGATGGCGCTGGCCGTACCAGCCGGATGCGGTGGCGCTGCCGCGACCGTGCAGGCCATCTACGCCGCCCAGCTGGACGACCTGCCGCCGGACGCGCGCCGGTGGCTCGCCGCGGGGCCGTCGCCGGACGCCGCCTGCCGGTCGGGGCGCCCGGCGCTGGCGAGCTCGACGACGGGCGCGAGGGGCCTGGACGCCTCCGTCGACGTGCCTTCCTGGCCGGGCCGATCGAGGACCCGATGACCGGCGAGGGCTACGCCTACCGCCACGCCCTGTTGCGGGACGCCGGGTACGCGTCGCTGGCGCGCGCGGAGCGGGCGAGGCTCCATGTGGCCATGGCCGCAGTGGCTCGCGTCCATAGCCGGCGACCGGGCCGGGATCGTGGCCGAGGCGGTCGCCGAGCACTACGCCAGCGCCCTCGACTCGCTGCCGGCGCTCGCGGCCCGAGACCTGCCGGAGCGCGCGACGCTCGCGGCTTCGGGCGCCGAGTGGTTCGAGCGCGCGGCGGAAGCCGCGCTCGCGCTGAGCGCGCCGGAGGCGGCCGCCCGGATGTTCGGTCGGTCGATCGCGCTGACCGATGGGGCGGCGACCCGGGATCGCGCGCGCCGTCGACTCCGCCTGGGCCAGGTCCTCGCGGCCAGCGCCGACCTCGAGGCGGGCATCGGCGAGATCGGGGCGGCGCTCGAGCTGTACGAGGGCGATCAGGATGGTCTGGCGACAGCGGCCCACGAGCTCGGCCGCGCCTACATGCAGCAGATCCGCTTCGTGGAGGCCGAGGAGCTCGCCGCGGCCACGCTGGAGCGAGTCACGGAGCTGCCGGAGCCGGCCCGAGCCCGTCTCCACGGTCTGCATGCCTGGGCGGTGTCGGCGCAGGGACGATCCGATGGCGTCGAAGCCGAGGCAAACGCCGCCTGGGACGCCGCACAGCTCTCCGGCGACCCCGCGCTCGAGGTCGATGTCCTCCTGCATCGCGCGAGCGCGCTCGACGAAGTGGGTGTCGGATCCGACGAGCATTGGACCCTGCTCCACGAGCGAGCCCTGGCGAGCGGTCGGTGGGAGCAGGCGGTCATCGCCGGGCGGATCCGCGCGGTCCGGGCCGCGGACGTCGATCCGCGCGCCGCGCTCGTGGACCTCGCCGCGACGTCGGAGCTCGCGGCCGCGCACGGCCAGACCGAGCAGCTGGGCTGGGGGCACTACTCGCGCTGCGAGGCGCTCTGGGTCATCGGCGACTGGGATGCGGCCATCGAGGCCGGCCTGGCGGCCGTCGCGCTCGCCGAGCGCTACGCCTACCAGCGCCTCGGCTTCCGGACCTGGGTCGTCCTCCTGCCGATGGCGGCCGCGCGCCGCGATCCCGGGCTAGTCGAGCACTTCCAGCGGTGGTGGAAGGAAACCGAGAGGCACTTTCCGTCCACCCCCTCGCCGTATGGACGGATGCTGGAGGGCGCCATCGGCGTGTGGGTGGCACAGGCGACCGGTCAGCCCGAGCCCATGCCGGCCGAGGACCTCACCGATGCGGCCGTCCCAATGTCCAACCCCCACTTCCTCGCCGCGATCGAGACCGTGGTCGACGCCTGGGTCCGCGCCGGCCGCCGCGACCTGGCCGCGTCGGTCGCCAGCCAGAGCTCCGCGAACTCGGATGATCCGGATGGGACGGTCCTCATGCGCGTCTCGCCCGACCTCATTCGGGGCTTGCTCGGGGAGGCCGAGCGGGCCGCGCTCGCAGCGAAGGAGGCCGCCGCCTTCGGGGCTCCATGGTGGGAGCTCCGCGCGCGGCGCATCCTCGGCGAGCCGACGGCGGACCTCGAGGCGCGCCTCGGCCTCAGCTAGGCGACTGTCCGCGAGTGTCTCGCCGCCGGTATGACGGACAGCGCAGTGCCCGCGTTATCGCCATCGGTAATCAACGGTCAACGACGAGCACTCCAGGTGCCGCCCGTTACCCGTGCCGGTACATCCCGGCCGCTTCGAGGCCGGTTCGACGACGCCGGCGTCCGTTGGTTATCAACCCCGGCAAATGACCGGGGGTCACACGGGTTTCAGCACCACGAGCGGCAGCACCCGGGTCGCGCGGACTCGGACGCTCAGTTCACCGTGATCGGCACGCGGAAGAAGACGCCACGCACGCGCTCGGTCGCGTACCAGAGCTCGTACTGACCCGGCTCATCCGGCGCATCGATCTCGCCGGTCGGCCCGGTGGACGTGTAGAAGTAGTCGAGGAAGGAGCCCACGGGAGCGCCCGCCGCCACGATCGTGATGTAGTCGCCCTGGCCGTCCGGGCCGGTCCAGCTGACCTGGAAGGTCGAGCCCGCCGCGACCTCGTCGGGCGCGTCGATCGTGATCTCCAGGGGAAGGACGACGATCGGTCGTCGCAGCTGGATCTCGCGGTTGGCGCTCACGTACCAGATCTCGTACTCGCCATCCTTCATCGGCGCGTAGAGCAGGCCGATGGGCCCGACCGAGACATCGAAGTAGTCGTCCGTGCTCGTCCACTCCTCTGCGCCCTCGGGCACGATCGTGACGTAGTCGCCCTGGCCGCCCGATCCGTTCCAGGCCACCTCGAACTCGGTTCCGGCGGGCACCTCGTCCGGCGCCAGCAGATCGCCGGTGAAGGGCAGGATGGTGATGCCGACGCTCAGGAGGACCTCCTCAGTCGCGCCGTCCACGTACCACACCTCATAGGCGCCGTCCTTGGTCGGCGCGGTCAGGGTTCCCGGCGACCCGGCGTTGGTGTTGAAGTAGTCGTCGGTGTTTGTCCACTCCTCGGCGCCCTGGGGGACGACGGCGACGTAATCGCCCTGGGCGTTCGGCCCGGTCCACTCGACGTCGAACTGGGCGCCGGCCTCGACCTCGTCGGGTGACACTCAGCGACAGCTCGCCGGGTGCCGCATCCGATTCCGCCGGCTCCACGGTCTCGCTCGCCTCGGCGACGGCGACGTCGTCGCTTCGTCGCTGGGCGATGGGGTGGCGTGGCGCCCGTGCCACTGCTGCAGGCGGTCATGACCAGGAGCAGCGCCAGCACGGCGAGCGCCGAGAACCAGGATCGAGCCAGGGAGAAGGGACGCATGAATCCTCCGTTCCGCCGCGTGGGCCGCGGGCAGCTTCGCGGGCGACGGCACTCGGAACCGTCGCCGCTGCGCTCTTTCTGACCTGCGCGGCGCGCCACGTCAAGACCGAGCACTGGCGGCGGGCATCCGACGGTGAAGGCTGAAGGAATCGGCCCTGGCCGACGCCATACTCATCAGCGCGGCAGATGACCGCGCCGAAGGTCGAGGCGACCGATGACGGAAGAGCTGGTCCGGCAGGCGCAGAGGGGCGATCACGCCGCGTTCGACGCGATCATCGGCGCCGCCTACGACCGCCTGTACGCCATCGCCTATCGAATCCTGAGGGACCGTGGGGCCGCCGAGGACGCCACGCAGGACGCTGTCGTCCGCTGTTGGCGCGACCTGCGCGGCCTCCGCGAGCCGGATCGGTTCGATGCCTGGCTGCATCGGCTCCTGGTCAACGCCTGTCGTGACCTCGCACGCCGCAACCAGCGACGTCCGCAGGAGGTTCTCGGCGCCAGCGTCGACACGCCGGCAGCCGGGGACGACTACGGCAGGTTGGCCGACCACGACGAGCTCGAGCGGGCCTTCGTGCGTCTGCCGGCCGACCAGCGCATCGCCCTCGTCCTCACGCATTACGCCGGCTACTCGGCGCCGGAGCTGGCCGCGATCCTCAAGGTTCCGGCCGGCACGGTGTACTCGCGACTTCACTACGGAGCAAAGGCGATGCGCGAGGCGCTCGCCGGCTCGTCCACCGCGCCCACCGCAGCCTCGGAGCCATTGCGATGATGCACAACGACGACGACCGGCTTGCGACGTGGCTGGCCGAGGGCCCCGCGCATGGACAGCCGGCGGGCCTCGAGCGGGCGCTCGACGCCGCTCGGGCGACCCCACAGCGCCCGGCGTGGCTTGATCGCCGCCAGTGGCGGCACCATCGCCGCCGAGCCGACGAACCGGTCGGTCGGACTCGCATGGGGCCTCGTTGCGGTCGTCGCCCTCATCGGCCTGCTCGTCGCCGGACTCGTCGTGGGTGGCTGGCTACGGCCGCAACCGGAACCCCCCGTCGTGCTCGCGTCCCCGAGCGAGGTGCCGTCCTTGCCGCCCGCTGGCGCGGGGCTCATCGCCTACACCCGGATCGAGCCACTCCAGCCCGGCCTCGAGTGCTCCGACAGCTTCGTCTCCGTGAGCTGCTTCCGCCCGCGGCTGTGGGTCTCGAACGAGGACGGGACGGACGCGCACGAGCTCCTCCCGGACCGGCCGGGGCGCCAGGGCGTCGTTGCCTGGTCGCCCGACGGACGGCAACTCCTCTTCAGCGAGGACAGCGCGGGCAGTGCCGGACTCATGCTGACCGATGGATCTGGCTCCGAGCCCCGACCACTCTGCGACGGGCCGTGCTCGGGATTCGACGGCGTGGTCTTCTCCCCCGACGGCTCGCGGCTCGCCTTCGTCCGTTATGGAAGTGAGGAGATGACCTCCGTCATCGCCACGATGGACCTGGCCACCGGCGCGATCACGGAGCTGGAGTCGACACGCATCACCGATCCGGAGCTGGGTGGCAACGACGCGCCGCGCTGGTCGCCGGACGGGACGATGCTCGTCTTTGCTCGGCAGGGCGTCGTCGTCCCGGGTGAGGCCGAAGGCGCGGCCCTCCTCTTCGTCGTGGACGCGGATGGTAGCGACCTCCGCCAACTGGGGCCGGCAGACCTTCATGCCATCGACCCCGACTGGTCGCCGGACGGCACGCGGATCGCCTTCGTCTCGACAGTGTGGGACGGCGCCGCGACCGATCCACTCGTCATCGAGCACGACATCTACTCCATTCGCCCGGATGGGAGCGGCCTCCAGCGCCTGACGAACGATGGCGCCTCAGCTCGACCGAACTGGACCGCCGATGGGCGAATCGCCTACGTCCACTTCCCGCCCGGCCTGATCCCCGATGACCTGGCGGCGGCCTTCGAGCTGTGGACCATGGACGCGGGCGGCGCCAACAAGCGCCAGCAGGATGCCGCCAGCGCGGCGGATCTCACGGAAGCCGGATGCATGACCTGCCCGTATCCGCCGCCGCTGGAGGCCGAGATCTTCATCTTGAACGACGCCGTCTGGCAGCCGACGCGATGAGGCCGCGCCGCGTCATCGCGACGCTCCTCGGCTCGGCGGCGATCGTCACCTCCTGCGCGACCGCTGGCTCGCCGTCATCAGAGCCCGCGGCATCCGAGCTGCCGAGTGCGTCCGCAACAGGGGTGCCGACGCAGTCGCCCCCAGAGATGGTCCTCTGCCCGTCTCGGGTCCTCGGGTCATGCCGTGGACCCCTGGCGCCCGGCACGTACGCCTCGAGCGAGTTCGAGACTCCGTTCCGGTACACGGTTCCCGAGGGCTGGGCGAACGACGAGGACCTGCCGGGCAACTTCCTGCTCCTGCCGCCCAGCGGGGACCTGCCCGGCGTCAACAACGACACGAGCGAGTTCATCGGGTTGTATGACGGGGTCGCCCCGGCCAGCGCGAACTGTGACGAGGCGCCAGAGCCTGACATCGGCGTCACGCCCAGGCGATGTCGGCGTGGTACAGCAGCCATCCGGCCTGATGGCAATCGGAGCCGCAAGCTATTGCGATCGGTGGGCTCGACGGCCTGGTGATCGACCTCAATCTGGCCGAGGCTCACACATCCACCTGCCCGTACGCCCATGCGGGAGAGCCGCTCGTGCCGCTTCTCGTCGGTGTCGGGCCAGCGGGGCTCCATCACCTCATCAACGCCACCTTCACGACCAGGCTCTACCTGCTCACGGCGCCGGGCGGAGAGACGATCGCGATCGAGGTCGTCGACCACGCCAACGGGCTCACCCTCGAAGAGCTGAGCGCCGTCGTCGAGACGATCGAGTTCGGCCTGTGAACGGTCATCGAGCCGCGACCGGTGTGCGCCCATGGTTTGCGCCTGTGGTCGTGGCCCTCCTGGTTGGATCGGCCGCGTGCACCATGGAGTCTGGGAGTCCCGCGGCATCGGTTTCGCGATCACCCACTGCTCCTTCATCGGCGTCGGCTACCGCGAGTCCGCAGACCGTTCCGATCGGTCCGCTGCCGTTCGGCCAGATCGCCTTCGACCGATTCAATGCGACCTCGAGCTGGGAGGCAGATCACCTCGGTACCTTCACCCTCGCCGCGGGGGGGAACGAGGAGCAGCGCCTCGAGATCGACGAGGAGGGCGACATCTTCCGACCGATCCTCTCGCCTGACGGGACCCGGCTGGCCCTCACGGTCTTCACCCCGCCGATGGGCCCGGCCGTGAGCGCCGTGGTCGACGCCGACGGCTCGAATGTCGTACTCCTGGCGCCAGAAGGGCTGACCGATGGCTTCCTGAACTGCGAGGGCTGGTCGCCGGACGGCACCAGGCTGCTGTGCAGCTGGGACGACGATGAGCATCCCGAGACCGAGGGCATCTACTCCATCGACGCCGATGAAGGGGGAGGTGCCGTGAGGGTCACGACGAGCCCGAATCCATCGGTCGTCGGCACGAACGGCGAATGCGGCGGGAACGACTTCAATTCGTCGTATTCGCCGGATGGGCTCCAGGTCCTGTTCGTGCGCGGCAAGTGCGGCGTGGCGGCGAATCCCTCCGATGATCAGACCGGGGCGCTCTACACGGTTGGGGTCGATGGCAGCGATCTCGAGCTGATCGTTCCGCCGGGTGAGATTCATTCCCATGGCGTCGCGTGTCCCACCTGGTCGCCGGATGGCAGCCGCATCGCCTTCGTGACCGAGGATGGCAGGCTCCAGCTCCTGGGTGCCGACGGCGTCGAGCCCGTCCAGCTGCAGAGCGCGGCAACGGGAGGCGTCTACGCGTTCTGTCCGGCCTGGTCGCCCGACGGCGCGTGGATCATCCTCTCGCTGTTCACCGACGCGGCCGCCACGACCGACCTGTACATCGTCCATCCCGACGGCAGCGACCTCACTCGCATCACCGACGCCCCGGGCACGGAAACGTACGTCAGCTGGTCGGACGTCCCGTCCGATCCGTTGGTCGGCACGTGGAGCACCGGACCGGTCACCTTCGGCGAAGTCCGTACCGCGATGCTCGCCGCGGGCCTCGGTGAGTCGGACTTCGTTGCCTGGGCCGACGGACAGGACCTCGCCCCGTGGCCGGAGGATCAGGCGACTCCCAGCGAGATCGCCATGGAGCTGACCTTTTCGACCGATGGCCGTTGGGAGATGGCCGTCGAGTCAGCTGGCGAATCCATTGGTGTCGTCGACGCCGGCACCTATGAGCTGCGAGAGGGGGAGCTCGACTTCACGAGCGACGCCGATGGCGACGTCGGAAGCTTCGGTGCCGCGCTCCAGCTGGACAGCCTTTCGCTGAAGCTGCTCGACACGCATGAGGTCGGATCCTCCGATGCGGCGCACATCCACCGCCTCTATGCGATCGCGCTGTTCGCGTCGGCGCCATTCACGTTCGAGGGCACCGCCGACTAGCCTCGAAGCGAGATAGCGACCCGACACCACGACACCCGGCGAGCGTGCCGGGTGTCGAGTTCCCCCCTGGTTGAGAAAGCGTCAGCTGGTCGCGCCGACCGTCTCCTCGGCCCGATCGAGCGTCTCCTGGGCCTTCGTGCTGGCCTTGTCGACCGTGTCCTTCACGACCGAACCGACCTGCCGGCTGGCGTCGCCGAGCATCTCCTTCTCCTGCGGCGTCTCCGGCAGGAGCGAGCCCACGACCGCCCCGGCACCCACGGCGATGACGCCAACGGCCAGCGGGTTGGCATTCATGAAGCGCTCGAGCTGACCGCCGACCTGCCCGACCGTCTCCCGGCTGCGGTCGAATGCCTCGCCGGTCACCTGCTGCGCGCCCTCGGCCACCGTGCCGACCGCGCCGGCGACATTGCCACCAACGGTCGAGGCGGCGTCACCGACGGTTGATGCGGCACTGCGCGCGGTCGCTCCGAGGTCCGGGCCGCCGCTTGCGCGATACGCCGGATCGTGGCCGTAGCGGTTGCTGTACGGCTCACCCTTCGATCGGTTCGCCCAGAGCAGTGCCAGCCCAGCACCAGCGAGCGCGGACGGAATCGGATTGCGCTTGATCGTGTCCATGACCATGGTCGATACCCCCTTCGCTGTGTCTTCGACGCGACCGATGGTCGCCTCGCGGACGTTCTCCTTTGCCTGGTTGACGAGGTTGCCGGGGTCGAGCCGGTCACCGAGCTCGTTGAGCGTCCCGCCCATCTCCAGGCGTGTCTCCTCGATCTCGGCCTCGATCTCCGCGACGTCGGCCGCCTCGTCGGAGCTCAGATGGTCTTCCGCGACCAGCTGCTCCTCAGTCGTGTGCTGCTCGTCGTCGAGCGCGTTACGGGTCACTTGATCTGCTCCTTCACGAACTCGACGTTCTCGCGGACCGTGTCCGCCGTGCGGTTCGGCGCCAGGTCCGTGTCCTGCACCTGCTTCATGCCGATCGACGTCACGATCGCGCCGATGGCGAGCGCCGCTGCGCCGACGATGAGCGCGGCCAGCCAGCCGTCGAGGCCGGCCTCGATGAGGCCGAGTACGGCGGCGGCGAGCAGGACGAGCAGCCCGGCGTAGACGAGCGCACCCCCCGCGCCCGCCATCGCGGCGCCGCGGCTCATCCGTCCGACGCTGGACGTCACCTCGACGCGGGCGAGGTCGATCTCCTTGCGAACCAGCGTCGAAACCTGGCGACCGAGGTCTCCGAGGAGCTCACCGATCCCTCGGCCCTCTTCTCGGGCCTCCACGTCAGATCTCCTCGGCGGAGCGGGTCGTCGGAGCAGCCCACTCGCCGGGGCCGGTCGCCTCGTAGCCCTGCGGCGAGCGAAGGCTCGTGCCGAGCGAGGACGCGCCATAGCCGTTCGAGGTCGATCGGTCGGAGGCCGTCTGGCTCCCGGCCTTGATGAAGCGCGATGCGATGACGCCGAGCACGAAACCGCCGCCCAGGAACAGGAGGGGCTGCCGGCGGGCGGCCGTCTCGATCGAGCTCAGGATCTCCCGGGCGTCGGTCTCCTGGAGGTAGCGTGCGCCGCGCTCCAGCCCGTCGGCCGCGACGTTCGCGGCGTTGGCGATGGCCGGCTGCTCGGTCTCGAGATCGGTCGAGACGCGGCGGATGGTCTGGGCCACCTGATCGAATCCCTGAGCCGCCTGCTGCCGTCCGCGGTCGGCCTGCTGAAGTCCAATGTCGGCGGCGCGGGAGGCCAGGTGTCCGGCGTCCTGCTTGACCTGCTGCCCCGTCTGGGCGAGTGGGTCGATCGGCGTCTCGTCAACGCCGGCCGCGATCTCTTCGCTGAGCGTGGTTGATCCGTTGCTTGCCATGGGTCATTCCCCCTTTGACGATGTGGTGAGGGAACGCACCAATGCACTGGTCGTGCCATGGAGCCCTTCAGGCCCGGATCCTCGTCGATCGGTCTCGACAGCCGATGGTGACGCGGTCGTTCAGCCTCGTTGCGCGGCGGACGCGCCGGTCGCGACCGGCCCGGAGCGCGGCAGGCTGGTCCCCCGAGCGAGGAGCACGGCGCCGATGACCGAGGTCGCCACGAGCGAGACCCGGCCGAGCAGCGTTCCGGCCAGCGCCGCTTCCGGAGACAGGCCGAGCTGGACGAAGAGGATGGCGAGCGCCCCCTCCTGGATGCCGATCCCGCTCGGGGTGATCGGCACCGCGAGGCTGAGCCGCGCGACGGCGAGTGCCGCAAGGATCGGCATGACCGGCGTGGCCGGCCCCACGGCGGCGATCAGCAGCCAGCTGCATCCCACAGCGATCGCGTGGAACGCCACGCCCAGCGCCAGGCCGTTGGCCCCGGCGTGAACGGCGCGCCGGGTGGGTGCGATCGGCGACTCGTCGGGGCCGATCTCGACGCCGAGGAGGCGGACGACGGGGAGGCGCGCGACCGCCGGGCCGACGCGACCGATCACGAGCGCCCCCACCAGCCCGGCGAGCACCACGGCAAAGGCGAGGCCGATCGCGACGAACGGGACGGCCGCCGGAGCGTGACCGGCGAGCGCTGTCAGCCCGATCACGGCGAGGATGCCGAGGCCCAGCAGGCTCGTGGCGCGCTGCACGGCGACGGGCGCGACCGCGGCGCGAGGCCCGTGGCCGGCGGCGCGAACGGCGACGATGCGATGGAGGTCGCCGCCGACGTTCGCCGGTGTCAGGCCGCCGATCGCCTGCGCCCCGTAGTAGAGCGCGACGGCCGGCCGCCACGGAAGATCGACGTCGACCAGCTCCCGGAGGAGCAGGCGCCAGGTCCCTGCCCCGACGAGGTGGACGGCCACCAGGCCGGCGATGCCGAGTGCGGCGAGGACCGGATCGGCGTCCCCCAGCCGCTCGAGCACGGCGCTGACGTCGACGGCCAGCAGGACGGCGATGAGGATCGCAAGCCCGATCGCCGGACGCAGGAAGCGCCGAACGGTCGTCACGACGCCGCTCGGATCGGCT
The DNA here is from genome assembly GCA_963790255.1 of uncultured Chloroflexia bacterium. GTDB lineage: Bacteria > Chloroflexota > Limnocylindria > QHBO01 > QHBO01 > JACDBZ01. The sequence goes on from CAWBOA010000011.1 coordinate 24,851, forward strand.
CGAGTCGGGCGTCGAGCGACGCGTGCAGGGCAGCCAAGATGGCATGGGCGCTCGGCTCGACCGGGACGCGGCCATGGTCGGCCAGCCACCGCATCGTCTTCTCGGCGTACGGGATCGGCACGAGCGGGACGTCAGCGCGATCCGCGAAGAGCATGGCGTGGTAGCGCATGGCGACGACCGCGGAGAAGTGGCCGTTGGCGGCCAGGACCTCGGCCGGGTGGCCCACCGCCTCGACCACGTGCAGGCGCGGCTGGAGCTCGCGCAGCTCGATCGCCGCTCGCAGGTCGTCGTGGGTCGGGACCGATGGGTGGCGGCTCATCGGGATGAAGCAGAACTCGACGTCCGGCAGCGCATCCATGGCCTCCGCCACGGCCGATCTCGTGCGCTCCCACAGCTCGGGCCGCAGACCGGCCAGCGCCAGGCCGACCACTGGCCGCCGCAGGTCGACTCCGGCCGACTGCAGGAGCCTGCGCCCCGCGGCCGGCGTCGCCGCCGGCATCGCATCCGAGAGGTCAGGCACGACGATCGCCTCCACGCCGAAGCCTCGCGCCAGCTCCGCCGAGCGTTGATCCCGCACCGTGACGCGATCGGCGCGTCGCAGGAGTGGCGGCAGAAGACGGCGCGCGGTCGGGGAGAGGTCCTCATCGATGTCCACGCCCTCGATGACGACGCGACGGCCCACGGCGCGAGCTGCGAGTCCGACGGCGGGCAGCAGCCGCCCGATCCGACCCATGTCACGGCCGAACAGGCCGCCGCCGCCGACGAGGAGGGTCGTGCTGTCGCGCAGCGCCCGGAGGGCGTCGCGCGGGCCGACCGCGCGCACGCCGTGAAGGCTCGCGGTCGCCGCCGGGTCGCGGCTCAGGACCGTCACCCCGTCGGTGCCAAGCCGCGCCAGCAATCCGGCGAGGATGGCCTCGTCACCGACGTTGCCGTAGCCGTACCCGCCGACCACGAGCGTCCGCTGCCTGGTCATGGAGACGCGGCCTCGTCCTCGCGCACGAGGACCCGATACGGCCCGAACGCGGGACCCTCGACGAAGCCGATCGCGGCGAGGCGCGCGGCGCGCGTCGCGTAGGCCGGGTCCGCGGCATACAGGACCGCGGCGCCGACGTCGTGCTTCTCGGCGATCGCGGTGGGATCGAGGAACTGCAGGTCGACCGCCGCTGCGCCCGCGGTGAGCGCGGTGACGAGGATGTCGAGCCGCTCCGAGAACGTCGTCTGGACCTGGATGCCGCGATCGACGGCGGTGATCTCCGCGTCGGCCTGGGTGGCGTGGATCCGGACGCACGGCTCGCCCGGACCGATGAGCGTGTAGCACGCCACCGCGGACCCATCCGCCGGATCGACCTCCATCGAGGTGATGACGAGCCCGGGTGCGGTCGCGAGGAGCGTGGTGAGCACGCGTCCCGTTGCCCGCTGGGTGATGCGCAGCGTGCTGCCGTTGATGTAGGCGTTCACCGTCTGGGAGTGGCTGATCGGGCCGCCGGCCGCGTCGCTCCAGCGCGTGACGAGGGCCAGGCTGGTGCTGCTCCCGCCGCGTGACGTCCCGGCCGGCGCGAGGTCGGCGGCGCTCACCGAGACGCCATCCGGGTTGGTGAGGATGGTTGCCTGCGGCGCGATCCGCAGCAGCTCGACCATCTCGCCGCCGTGGTTCACGCGCACCTGCAGCCCGGTTGGCGCGGCGGTCGCATCGGCCCCGACGTCGTCGGTCCAGCCGGCCGAGACGAGCCCGCTGGTCAGGGTCTCGGACGACCGCAGGAGCGCGTCGGCCTCGACGCTGCGCTGCCACTCGTCGGAGCGGAAGGCGTAGCGCACCGATTGGCTGAAGAGCGCTGAGCGACCCGTCAGGCCCTCGACCCACTTCGCCTCGCGCGTATCCGCCATGACCGTCATCTCCGGGTCCAATGCGGTGTCGATCCAGGCACTCGCCGCGACCAGCGCGTCGACGTCGCGTAGCGCGTAGAAGCTCGCCTGACGGCCGTGCCGGTCGATCGCGAACGGCGTCGCGACGAGGACGATGCCGACGACGGCGACCGGGAGAACGAGGTCGGCGACCGTGCCGAGCCCCTGGTCCCGCGCAGTGGCGGCCAGCGCGCGGAGGCTCCACAGCAGGGCTCCCGCGGCGCCCACGACGAGGGGCGCGAGGAGCGGGGTGGTGAAGCGCGGGTAGTCGGTGGCCGAGCCGCTGACGATGGCGTAGGCGAGGACGAACCAGGTCACCAGCGACCAGGCGGCCAGGGCAACCCAGCCATCGAACCGGCGCTGCACGAGGGAGCTCACGGCGCCGAGACCGATGCCGGCGCTGCCGACGACGAGGACGAGCGTGGTCGGCCAGCGCTCGAGAAGGAGCTCCCACAGGCGGTCAGGCCCGCGGTATGCCAGGCTCGCGGGGTTCGACACGAAGCCCGTGCTCTCAACTCGCAGCACCAGGAGCCAGAACAGCCCGAGGGCCACGAGGCCGATGAGCGGCAGCCGCAGGCGACGCAGCAGTGCGTCGAAGTCGCGCTCCGGGCGTGCGAGCAGCGCCAGCCCGGCGACGACGCCGGCAGCCGGGAGGACGATCGTCGCCGTCCCCACGTGTGAGATGGCGGCGAGGCCGAGGGTTCCGACGCCGATCCACCAGGTTCGGGGCTCGACGCTGGGCTCACGGGCCGCCCGCACGAATGTGGCGATGCTGACCATGGCGAGCACGAGTGATCCGGCCTGCAGGAGGCCGCCGAAGGCGAACAGCTCGGTGAATCGGTCGGTGACGAGCAGGCCCATGACGAGCGTGAGCGCCCCCGCCCATCGGCCGCCGGCCACGGTGGCGCCAAGGAGGTACATCGCGCCGCCCAGGCCGACGAGGAGCAGCACGGCCGTCAGGTGGAGGGCGGCCACCGGGTCGGGCAGGAGGGTGCGGGCGACGGCGATGAGGATCGGCACGACCGGCGGAACCCCGCCGAGGTCGCGATAGGAGGGTGCGGTCTCGCCCAGGAATGGCCGCGAGGTCATGAGCCACTGGCCGTAGTCGCCGCTCCCGATCGGCGTCACCGCAACGATGAACGCCATCCCGAGCAGCACGGCACCGGCGACGAGGCGGGGCAGGTGACGGTCGACGGCCACGCCGGAGGCAAGGGCCGCGCGCAGCCGGTCGCCAGCCGGAATCCCGTTCGTGGCAACCGGTCGCCGCTTGGCAGCGCCGCCAACCGGCGTCTCCCTCACGACCATGGGACGCTCCGTACCGGCATGGCCCGCGGGGTCGTGGCCGTCCGTTCGTACGTCTCGGCCATCCGGGCAGCCACGACGTCCCAGTCACGAGCGCGCCCCACCGTCCGTGCGGCGCGCGCCATCCGAACGACCCGGTCCCCATCGTCGAGCAGCGAGCCGATGGCGTCGGCCAACCCATCGACCGTTGGCTCCGCGATGATCCCGTCCCGGCCGTCCCGCACGAGCTCGCTCGCCGCGCTGAACGGTGCCCGCACGACCACCGGGACGACGCCCGCGGCCTGCGCCTCGGCGACGGCCATGCCGTACCCCTCGCGGACCGATGGCATGACGAGGATGCGCGCCGCCTTCAGGTGTCGGGGCAGGGCATCGGACTCGACGGCGCCGGTGAAGGTGATGCGGTCGTCGACTGCGGCTGCCGCCGCCCGGCGCTCAAGGGTGGCCCGCTCCGGGCCGTCGCCGACGATCGTGCAGGTGAGGTCGGGGAATCGGCCGCGCAGGGCGGCCACCGCATCGATGAGCAGGTCGACCCGCTTCTCGTCGATCAGGCGCCCCACGAAGACGAGGTCCGTCCGTTCGCGCGCCGTGGTGCGGCGGGTGAGCGAGGCGACGTCGACCCCGTTCCCGACGACCTCGACGCGCGGGTCATCGGCCATCCCCATCGCCTCGGCGGTGAAGGCGGAGACGGTCACGACCCGATCTCCCAGGCGTCGCGCGCCACCCTCGAGCATCCGCGCCGCCCGTGCCACGATCGGCCGATGGGGCAGGTACTCCGCCCAGTGCTCGCCCCAGAACTCGTGCCACGTCGCCACCAGCCGCGCGCCCGTCAGCCGCGCCGCCAGCGCGGTGGGGTAGAGCGGCAGGTATGGGGTCGCCGAGCAGTCGATCACGTCGAAGCGGTTCCGCATCAGCACCGGCAGCAGCCGGGCGCTGAACGCAACCGCCTCGCGAACGGTCCGCTTGCCGTCCCCGCCGTACAGCGTCGGAGCCGCGCCGACGCCGTGGAGCGTCATCCCGTCGCGCTCGATGGTCGATGCGCCATCCCACCACTGCCAGCTGACGTGGTGGACGTCATGATCCGTGGCAAGCCGGGTCGCCACCTCGTGGAAGCGGCGCTCGGCGCCGCCCTTGACCCAGGGATAGAGCGCGTCGTAGACGAAGGCGATCCGCATCGGTCCTTCCGGGCTACGCCGGATCCACCGTGACGACGAGGAAGCCGGCCAGGCCGAGCTCCGCACCGACGATCATCAGCGTCTGCGCCAGCGCCGCGAGCGACAGGCCCTGGACCGCGACCGCGTTCGTCGTCCAGGCGCCGAACAGGAGCAGCTCGACGGCGAGGCCGGCCACGAAGAGCAGCGCCGCCAGCCCGAGGATGGCCTCCAGCCGGAACCAGCGTCGGTAGGCGCGCGACCATCGGTCCTCGCCCATGAGCCCGTGACCGACCGCGTACAGCTTGGCGACCACGCCGAAGAGGGCCGCGTTCACGCCGATCGCCAGGAGGATCGTGCCCGCGAAGACCGGCCGCCAGGTCACTGGGCCGAGGGTGATGCCGTCCGCCGAAACGAGCGACACGGTCGTGGCGAAGATGCCGAGCGCGACCATGGCCAGCCCGGGCAGCGTGAACAGGAAGTCAGGCGCGGCCAGGAGCAGGTAGCGGAGGTGTCGCCAGCCGTCGCGGACCGTGTTCAGCTTGCTCTCGCCACGGCGGATCGCGTACGGCGCGGGCACCTCGGCGATCGCCATGCCGGAGCGTGCGGCGCTGACGATCATCTCGGACGCCAGCTCCATCCCGCTCGAGCGCAGGCTGAGCCGATCCGGGACATCGCGCCGGAAGGCGCGCAGGCCGCTCTGGCTGTCGCCGATCCGCGTGCCGAAGAACAGGCGGATGACGGCGTTGATGATCGGCGAGCCGATGTACCGATGCGCCCACGGCATCGCCCCGTTTGCGATCCCGCCGGCGAACCGGTTGCCGAGGACCATGTCGGCGCCTCGGTCGAGCGGCTCGATGAGCCGATCCAGGTCGCTGAAGTCGTACGTGTCGTCGGAGTCGCCCATGACGATGTACTCGCCGGTCGCCTCCGCGAAGCCACGCAGGTAGGCCTGGCCGTAGCCGCGCCGCCGCTCGTGCACGACCCGGGCGCCGGCCGCCTCGGCCAGCTCGACCGAGCGATCGGTAGAGCCGTTGTCGACGACGAGGACCTCACCCGGGATTCCTCGCCGCTGCAGCCAGCCCACCGCCTTCTCGACGCAGACGGCGACCGTCTCCTCCTCGTTGAGGCACGGCATGACGATGGAGACGGCCGGGTGCGTCGCGGCGGCAGCGGCCGTGACCGGGATGGCAGCGGACCGTGGCTCGGCGACGGTCGAATCGACAGTCAATGGGGATCCTCCTGGGGAGACGGCGATGGCGTCCTTTCGGACGCCATCGGTGCGAATCGGACTCGTATTGGTGTGACGCGTCGGCGTCACGCGGCCCGAGTGATCAGGGGCACTCGCCGTACTCGTCGACGGCGACGTCGCCGTGCGCCATGTGCGCCGGCACGGCGTTGGTGCTGACCGAGATCTGCACGAACTTGTGCCCGCCTGCCGAGTGGCAGAGGTCGGCCTTGCCCTGTGGCGGACCGGCGAAGACGCTGCTCACCGCGAAGAGGGTGAGGATGATGACGGGCACTGCCACGGCGGCGACGATGCTTCGGAGATGCTTCATGCGTGGGCCTCGCGGTGCGTTGATTGGACGCTCGGATTGCTTGGCAGCCGCGACAGGATGGGCACCGTTCGTACGCCCCGACAACCCCGGACTCCCCCCGTACCTTGTGGTTCCGGCGGGATCGTCATGGGTGCTTGGGGGCAACCAACGGGACCATCGACCCGGCCCGATCCGTACTGCCCCACTCGGATTTGGGTGGGGCCTGACCCCTCCTTTGGGGAACCCTCGAATCCCATCAGCCGATATATCACTAACGCTATAACCGCTGATCGGACCGCATCGTCGAATCAGAGAGCGTCGGTTGTATCCTTGCCATGCCCCTGGCTGAACGGAGGGAACCCCATGGCCCGTGTGACGGTGGTGAACGACAACGCCGAGTTCCTCGACCTGGTCCACGACATCCTCGAGGGCGATCGGTACGAGACCACGCTCATCGACGGCGACCGACCCGACACGATCGACCTCATTCGCTCGTCGAAGCCCGACCTGCTCATGATCGACGTGCGGCTCGGGGTCGAGGGCGACCACGGCTGGGAGATCGCCCAGGAGGTGCGCGCGCACCCGGAGTTCGCCGGCATTCCGGTGCTGCTGTGCAGCGCGGACCCGCCCGCCCTGCGAGCCATCGAGGAGGGCCTGGAGCAAGAGCACAACGTGGCCACGCTCGAGAAGCCGTTCAGCATCGACCAGCTCACAGACGCGATCGACGACCTTCTCGCGGACCCCGCCATTCGGGCCTGACCCGGCGGGCGCCCTTGCCGCGTGCGATACCCTCGGCGCCACCGAGCGGAGGCTTCCATGCGCTGCGGCGCCTGTGGTACGGACAATGAGGGCGGAGGCCGATTCTGCGACGCCTGCGGCGCGCGGCTGTCGGCGGGCTGCCCCAGCTGCGGTGAGCCGATCCGGACCGGCGCTCGCTTCTGCCGGAGCTGTGGCACCCCCGTCGACACGGCCCAGCCGGTCGAGGGCCCTGCCCGCGCCGCCCCATCCGCCGAGCGGCGACTCGTCACCGTCCTCTTCGCCGACCTCGTCGGCTTCACGACGCTGGCGGAGGACCGTGACCCGGAGTCGACCCGCGACCTGCTGACCCGCTACTTCGAGGCGGCGCGGGACGCGATCGAGCGGCACGGCGGCACGATCGAGAAGTTCATCGGTGACGCGGTCATGGCTGTGTGGGGCACGCCGATCGCCCACGAGGACGACGCCGAGCGGGCCGTCCGCGCCGCCCTCGAGCTGGTCGACGCCGTCCCCGGCATCGGCACCGACCTCCGGGCACGGGCCGGCGTCCTCACCGGAGACGCGGCCGTCACGCTCAACGCCCAGAACCAGGGCATGGTCGCCGGCGACCTCGTGAACACGGCCGCCCGACTCCAGGGCGTGGCCGAGCCGGGGACCGTTCTCGTGGGCGAGTCGACGATGCGCGCGGCTGAGCGCTCAATCGCCTTCGAGGCGACGGGCGACTGGTCACTCAAGGGCAAGACGAGCCCGATTCCGGCCTGGCAGGCGGTTCGCGTGATCGCCCAGCGCGGCGGCCAGGGACGCAGCGATGGTCTCGAGCCGCCGTTCGTCGGCCGCGACGAGGAGCTCCGTCAGCTGAAGGACGCGCTGCACGCCGCCGGGCGGGAGCGTCGCATCCGGCTCGTGACGATCAGCGGACCCGGCGGCATCGGCAAGAGCCGGCTGGTGTGGGAGCTCGAGAAGTACGTCGACGGGATCAGTGAGCGGGTCCGCTGGCATCGGGGCCGGTCGCCGTCGTATGGCGAGGGGATCACGTTCTGGGCGCTCGGCGAGATGGTCCGCCGCCGGGCCGGGCTGACCGAGGACGCCGACGAGCCCACGACGCGCGAGCGGATCGCCGCGACCCTCGAGGAATTCGTGCCCGACGCGAGCGAACGCGAGCGCATCGGTCCGGCACTGCTGTCGCTGCTTGGCCTCGAGCCGGCCCCGACCGGCGGTCGAGATGCGCTGTTCCCGGCGTGGCGCGCGTTTTTCGAGCGGGTCGCGGACACCGGCACGACCGTCCTCGTCTTCGAGGACCTCCAGTGGGCCGATGCGGGCCTCCTCGGGTTCATCGACCACCTGCTCGAGTGGTCCCGCGCGCTGCCGATGCTCGTCATCACCCTGGCCCGGCCGGAGCTGGCGGACCGGGCGCCCGACTGGGGCCGCGGCCATCGGCAGCTCACCGGGATCGCTCTCGAGCCGCTCGACGACACCTCGATGCGTGCCCTTCTGGCGGGCCTCGTCCCGGGACTGCCGGAGGAGGCACAGGCCGCGATCGTTGGCCGTGCCGAGGGGATGCCGCTGTACGCCGTCGAGATGGTGCGCGGGCTTCTCGCCGATGGGCGCCTCTCCCGCGCCGGTGACGTCTACGTCCCGACCGGCGACCTCGGGACGATCGCCGTGCCGGAGACGCTCCGCTCGCTCATCGCCTCGCGCCTCGACGCGCTCGATCCATCAAACCGCGGCCTGCTTCAGGACGCCGCCGTCCTTGGCCAGGTGTTCAGCACCGACGCGCTCGCTGCCGTGGCCGGCACGTCCGCCGATACGCTCGAGCCGCGGCTCCGGGACCTCGTCCGCCGCGAGCTGCTCGACATCGAGCGTGACCCGGCCTCACCGGAGCGCGGGCATCACAAGTTCGTCCAGTCGCTCATCCGTGAGGTCGCCTACGGGACCCTCGCCCGACGGGATCGGCGCGCGCGGCACCTGTCGGTCGCACGCCACTTCGAGGCCATGGGCGACGCCGAGCTGGCGGGCGCGCTGGCCAGCCACTACGTTGCGGCGCACCTCGCGTCCGAGCCCGGTCCGGAGGCGGATGCCGTCGCCAGCCAGGCGCGGATCGCGCTCTCCGCCGCCGCGAACCGGGCGCTCGAGCTCGGGGCGCCCGACCAGGCCGTGGCGCTGCTCGACCAGGAGCTCGCCCTGACCGAAGACCCGCACGCGCGGATCGCGACGCTGGATCGCACCGCCGCCGCCGCAACCCAGGCCGGCCGGCCCGAGGCCGCGGACTATGCCCGTGCCGGCGTTGACGCCGCGCGCAACCTCGGCGACATCGCCGCCCAGGCAATGGCCTCCGCCCGTCTGGGGCGGGCGCTCATCGATGGCGGTCTGACGCAGCGGGCCGAAGAGGTGTTGACCGAAGCGCTGTCGCTGGCCGGCACCGTCGACGCGCCGCATGTGCTGGCCGAAATCCAGGCGTACCGATCCCGCCTGCTGATGCGGACGAATCGGTACGGGGAGTCGGTGGCCGCCGCGGATGTGGCCCTGTCGATCGCCGAGCGGCTCGACCTCGAGGGAGTCGTGACCGAGGCGATGATCAACAAGGGCGTCTCGCTCTCCGTGATCGGGCGACCCCGCGAGGCACTCTCGCTCCTGGGCACCGCGGTCGAGCGCGCCGATGCCGAAGGGACCGCCGGCATCGCGCTCCGCGCCCGCAACAACCTCGCCCTGACGCTGGGCGACAACGATCCCGTCCGATGCGCGGAGATCCTGCGCGAGACCCTCGGCATCGCGCGTGACGTCGGGGACCGCCAGAATTACAACTGGCAGGTCGGTTCCGTGGGCATGTCGCTGCTCGGCGAGGGCCGCGGATGGGACGAGCACATTCGGCTCATCGAGGAGGCCACGCCCACCGCCTACACCCGACTCGATCGGGTTCGCATGCGGGGGATGCTCGGCTTCTTCCAGGGCGTCCGTGGTGAAGGTGACGAGACTCTCGTCGCGGACCTCGTTGCCCTCGCCGGCCCGGATCCCGACCCCGGTGAGGGGTTCTTCATCGCGTACCACACCGCCGAATCGGCTCTCTACCGGGGTGACTTCGACGAGGCGGTCCGCATGGCGCTGGCGGCTCACGACCTCGACACGGCCTGGGAGCATGCGCTCCGCCTCGCGGTTCGATCCGCGGCGTGGGGCCGGGACCTCGACGCGATGCGCGAGGTCGAGCGGCGCGTCGGGGCGAACCCTGCGGGCGGGGCGCTCAGCCGGGCGCTGCGGGTGCAGCTCGCCGCAGGCATCGCCGCCCTGGAGGGTCGACCCGACGAGGCCCTCACCGGATTCCGGGACGCCCGCTCGGAGTACCTGCGCATGTCCCAGGACCTCACCGCGGCGTGGCTCGTCCTCGATGCGCTCATCCTGCTGCCCGACCAGCCCGAGGTTCATTCCTGGGCGGATGGTGCGCGTGCCACCTTCGAGTCGGTGCGCGCCCGCCCCGCCCTCGATCGTCTGGACGAGGCACTCGGCGCTGACTCAAGCACGACGCCCCCGCCCTCGACAACCGAGGCGGCCGTCGTTCCGGCCGATTGAGCGTGGGGCGCGCTGACCTCCCGACCGGCACCGTCACCTTCCTCTTCACCGATGTCGAGGGCTCGACCAGGCTGCTCCATGAGCTCGGGCCCGACGCCTACGCCGATGCGCTGGCTGAGCATCGCCGGATCGTCCGCGACGCCCTCGCCGCCCACGACGGTGTCGAGGTCGACACGCAGGGTGACGCCTTCCTCGTCGCGTTTCCGACCGCGACGGGAGCCATTGCCGCGGCACGCGAGGCGCAGGCCGCGCTGGCGGACGGACCGATCCACGTGCGGATGGGCCTGCACACCGGGGTGCCGACACTCGCGGCCGAGGGCTACGTCGGCACCGATGTCCATCGCGGCGCCCGGGTCGCCGCGCTCGCGCATGGCGGTCAGATCATCGTCTCGGCATCGACGGCCGCCCTGCTGGATGGCGAGCCGCTCGTCGAACTCGGCACCCATCGGCTGAAGGACTTCGATGGCGCGGTCCGGCTGCATCAGCTCGGACCGGGTCAGTTCCCGCCGGTCCGCACGCCGGGCAGCATCGAGCTTCCGGTCCCGACGACGCCGTTCCTCGGTCGCGAACGAGAGCTGTACGACGCCATCTCGATGGTGTACGACGACGAGCCGCGCGTGCTGACCATCACGGGCCCAGGAGGGGCAGGCAAGACGCGTTTCGCGATCGAGCTGGCCCGGCTGCTCGCTGACGACGCATCCGGGGGAACGGTGTTCGTGGCGCTGGCGCCGGTGCGCGACGTTGACCTGATCGTGCCCGCGGTCGCCCAGGCTCTTGGAGCGCAAGAACCGAGCACGAGTGGGATTGCGTCCGCGGTGCAGGGCCGCCGCACCCACGTCGTCCTCGACAACGTCGAGCACCTCCTGCCGCACGGCGCCCGCACGGTTGCCGACATCGTCTTCGCCGCCCCCGCGCTTCGCGTCTTCGTCACGGGCCGCGAGGCGCTTCGCATCCAGGGCGAACGCGAGTTCGACCTGCCCACACTCGCGGAGGATGAGGCGATTGAGCTCTTTGTCACCCGCGCGCGGGCCGTTCGCCCGGAGGTCGAGCGCTCGAGCGCGGTCGCCGTCATCTGCGCCCGCCTGGATCGGCTACCCCTGGCGATCGAGCTCGCTGCAGCCCGCACGAAGCTGCTCGCGCCGGAGGCGCTGCTGGAACGCCTCGGGCAACGGCTCGACCTGCTCAGGGGAACGCGTGACGCGGAGGAGCGGCACGCAACGCTCCGCACCACGATTCAATGGTCCTACGACCTGCTCACCGATGAAGAGCGGGCGCTCTTCGCGCGTCTCGCCGTCTTCGCAGCGGGGTGCACCATCGATTCCGCCGAAGTCGTCTGCGACGCCGACCTGGAGACGCTCGAGTCGCTGCTCGACAAGAGCCTCCTCCGGCGGCGCATCGGCGGCCTCGGCGAGGAACGATTCTGGATGCTCGAGACGATCCGCGAGTTCGCCGCTGAGCAGTTCGCGCGAGTCGCAGGAGGCCGACGCGGTCCGTCGACACCACGCCGAGCGGATGCTGGCGATCGCCAGCTCCGCCCACCTGACCGAGGAGGACGACGAGCCATTCCGGGTTCCCGTCGTCCTCGCCGAGCGCGACGACATGCGGATCGCGCTGGATTGGGCGGCCGACCACGACGTCGAGCTGGCCCTCGAGCTCGTCATCGCCCTCGAGAATTTCTGGAATATCCACGCAACTGAGGAGGTCGTCAGCCGCCTCGACCAACTGCTCACTACGGCCCACGACCTTCCGCCGGCTCTTGAAGCCCGTGTCCTCCGCGTCCGTGGCGGAGCCCTGCATGTCCTTGGGCGCTTCGAGTCCTGCGACCAGCCGTACGAGGAGAGCCTGGCCCTGTACCGCGAGCTCGGCGACGAGCGTGGCGTGGCGGGGCTCCTCCAGCGCCTCGGCAACAGCGCGCAAGAGCGTGGCGAGCTCGAGCGGGCGCGCGACCTCCTGCAGCAGTCACAGGAGATCGCCCGTGGACGCTTCCCATACATCGAGATTCCGAATTACTCGGTCCTCGGGCAGGTCCACCTCAAGGGCGGCGACGTGGAGGCTGGCACTGAGCTCCTCCGCCGGAGCGCCGAGATGGCGGCCGACCTGCGGTGGCACTGGTGGCGGGCGGGAGTCCTCTGGAGGCTGGCGCAGCTCGCGCTCGACCGCGGGGATGTCGACCAGGCTGAGCGCGACGCCGACGAGGCCCTTCGCCTGTACAGACCGGACGAAAATCGGCCCGGCACATGTTGGTCGCTCGTCGTACTCGCGCGGGTCGCCCTCGCTCGCGCAGACCGGCGTCGCGCCGGCCTCCTGTGGGGAGCGGCCGATGCCGAGGTGGAGAGACTGCCGGGCATGGCCACTCGGCGTCGGCATGGAGCCCAGGCTGGAGCACTCCGCGGCGAGGCGGATCCGGAGTTTCTCGCCGCGGTGGCCGAGGGTCGGAAGATCGACATCTGGGACGCGGCGGCGATCGCGCTCGGTGAGAACGAGCCGGCCTGACCGACCGGCACCAGCCGCTCGCCCCGACGAGTCGCGCGTTTACTGCTGCGGGTAATCAACGGAGAGGCGACGCCCATCAAGGGTCCCTTCGTTATCGGCGCCAGTAAATTCCGGCCTCATCTGAGGCCAATACCCGACCTGGTTGGCCGTTGGTTATCGGCGCTGGTAAGCGCCACGTAGCCGCCCCGTAGTCTGCGTGCCTCACTGAAGGATTCGAGAAGGGCCAGCGCCATACGGTCCCGGTGGACGGCGTCGCGTTCGGTGGCAGCTGGTCGCCAGACGGAGCGTGGATCGTGTTTAGCCTGGCGCCTCCTGGTGGCACTGCCGACATCTATCGTGTCCGGCCCGATGGAAGCGACCTGTTCCAGATCACGAGCGACGCGGCCCAGGAGGAATTCGCCGACTGGACTCCGTGATCAGCACCGACAATTGAACCCGCGCTGCCCGCCTCTCGTCGTTCAGATCAGCAGGTCAACTGCATGACGGAGAGGACACGTGGACCGAGAACTCGTGGAGCTGGCGCGTCGGGGCGATCGAGTCGCCTTTGGCGAGCTTGCCGTCACGTTGGGCGATCGGCTCCACGCGGTGGCGCATCGGATCCTGCGCGACCGGGACCTCGCCGGAGACGTGACGCAGCAGGCGCTGGTGAAGATCTGGCAGGAGCTGCCCCGGCTGCGTGACGCCGACCTGTTCGCCGGCTGGAGCTATCGCATCCTCGTCAACACCTGTCGTGACGAGATGCGCCGGCGACGGCGGCCGTTGGCCGATCTCGGTCTGCTCGAGAACGACGCCTGGATGCCCGATGCGTCGATCTCGATCGCCGATCGTGACCAGCTGGACCGGGCGTTCCAGCGCCTCACCCTGGATCAGCGATCCGCGGTGATCCTGCACTACTACCTGGACTACTCCCTCGCTGAGATCGCCGCGATTGTCGACATCCCGGTCGGCACGGTGCGATCTCGGCTGCACTACGCGCGGCGGGCGCTGCGATCGGCCATCGAGGCGGATCACAGGCCGGCCCTGACTGGAGGGCGGTCGGCGTGACCCAGCGAATGGACTTCGACGACCAGCTGCGGGCCTGGGCGGATCTCGGCGACGAGCGCCTTCCGGCTCAGCACCTGACCGCCGCCCTCTCCCAGATTGAGACAACGCCCCAGCGTCGCATGCGACCTGGATGGTTGAGGTTCCCCACCATGAGCCGTTCCGTTCCCTATGCCCTTGCCGCGACGGCACTGATCGTCGTCGCCCTGATCGGCGTCAGCCTGTTCGTCAGGTCACCGGACGTCGGGCCGACACCCCTGCCCCAGCCATCGGACGAGGCCTCGCCGGATGCCGAGGGAACGCCGGAGCCCGATGCCTCCGCCAGCCCCGAGGCCCCCCTCGGCGGCGGCCTGATCCTCGTCTACGAGCCTCACGAGTCGCCGAGTCCATGTGGCTCAGGCGGGCTCGCCCCCTACGACCTCTTCAGCCTGGATGCTGGCACCGGGGCGAAGACGCTCCTTGGGACGACTGCGGAGGACTGTTCCGCGCATCAGCTCAACCTGCAGTGGGCGCCGGACCGAGAGCACATCCTGATGACCGACGACCTCGGCACGGAGCCGATGGCGCTCGACACCCTGACGGCTGCCGGTCGTGGCCTCACCTTCATCTGCTGCGACTTGCCAACAGACGTCTGGCAGGGCGGCGCGAATCAGTCCCAGGGCTGGGTCCTCTCGCCGGCAGGCCGTCGCGTCGCCGCGATTCATACATCCGGGTTCCAGGTTCCGGGCGAGGAAGGCGTGACCGGGATCGCGGACGGCATCGTCGTTGCCAACATCGATGGAAGCGGTCGAACCTTCCTGCCGCTTCCTGCAGGTGCGGACATCCGGGGTGCTGCGAGCTGGTCGCCGGATGAAACCGCCCTCGTCGTTGCGGCGTGCCTTCCATGCAATCGCGCTCGCCTGGGGGAGCCGGCCACCGCCGAAAACCACGAGCACATCTACGTCGTCCCGGTCGACGGTTCTACGCCGCGAGACATGCTCGACGACACGACTGGATATTCCTGGACACCGGCATGGTCACCGGACGGCTCGACCTTCGCGATTGGGCGGAGGGAGTGTCTTTCGGAGTGGGTTCCGCTCGAGTGCAGCGGCGAGGTCCGGTCGTCCCTCGTGCTGGTCGATGCGCTATCTGGCAGTCAACGCGTTCTCATTTCCGATGGGCAGCTCGGGCAAGCGGTGGAGGTCGGGGTGCCGCTGTGGTCCGGCGACGGTGCACGCGTCGCATTCACGGCCTTCCCCGAGGTTGGGGACCCACCCACCGTATTCGTGGTCGATGCGGACGGGACGAACCTTGTCGACCTGGGCGAGGGGAGCGTGATTCAGTGGTCACCCGATGGCGACTGGCTCCTCGTGAGCCGACCATCGGGGGACGACTCCTTCATCGACCTGTGGATCACGCGCGCCGATGGCAACGACGCGCGCTACCTGGGGACCTTCCTCGGCTCGCTCGTGACTCCGGCCGCGTGGTGAGCCTGACGACGTTCTCAATGCCGATCGGGAGGCGATGGGCGTGATCATTCCTCGAACCCGAGCCTCGCTCGCGCTGTTGCTGACCCTCAACGTCGCGGCCTGCGAGACCTCGGGGGCGGCCAGCGGGGTCGCGTCGCCAGCTCCGTCGCCGACGTCTGAACCGACCGCCACGGCTGAGATCACCGCGAACCCGGCCGACATCCCGGCAGGTCTGATCCTGTTCAATCGACCTGGCATCGACGATCAGGAGCTGTACTTCACGATCAGGACCGACGGCACGGACGAGCAAGCCATCTGCGAACGAGTGGGCTGCGGCGCTGCACGTTGGTCCGCCGACTGGTCGCAGATCCTCTCGGTCGGCCCAACCGGGCACGGGACCTGGTCGTTGCAGACGCTCAATCCAGACGGCAGCGATCAGGTCGTGGTCGATCCGCCGATCGAGACGCTCAGCCTGTTCGTGGGTGCGTCCAGCGCAGATGGCCGACTCATCGTGTTCAACGGCATGGATGAAACGGATCCGTCCCGCAACGGCCTCTATGTTGCCTCGCCGGACCTTTCCGATCTGCGGCTTGTGACGCCACTCGCCGAGGACTGGCTGGAGGTCGACCCCTACGGTGTGACCCCGGATCGGAAGAAGATCGTCTTCTTCGTCGACACCGGCCCGGAGGGCATCGTGGACCATGCCGGCGACGTCTACGTCATCAACACCGACGGCACGGGCCTGCGCCGGCTCAATCCGCCCGATACGAGGCTTCTCTTCCTCCACGTGCCCGTCATCAGCCTGTCGCCGGATGGTCGTCAGGCGGCATTCGCGGTCAAGGACGACGCGGTCTTCGTGGTCGACCTCGACGGCGGCGATGCCCGGCCGATCACTCCTCGTGCCGGCTCTGCCTGGGCGGTCTCCTGGTCACCGACTGGGGAATGGATCACCTACACCCGGTTCCATGGACCCACCTCCGTGGTGGCTCTCGTTCGCCCGGACGGAACCGATGACCACGAGATCTCGACGAACGATGAGACCGACGAGGCGAGTGCCGCAGTCTGGTCACCCGATGGGAGTCACCTCCTCGTCTCCCGCGACAGTGACGCCACCCATGACGGCCCGCACGACCTCTGGGTCATGGACCTGGATGGCACCTGGGTCAGCCAGGTGACGCACGACCCATCCTCGTACGGAACGTACAGCTGGGCTCCCGCCCCGTGATCGACATTCTGGCTCGCCGTCGGCGTTTGTCGGTGCGGATAACCAACAAACATCCAGGCCGCAACTGTGGGTCGCCAGTTATCGAGGCCGATAACTCCCGGCTGCTTTCGACCGCGCCTGCCGGTCCCGCTCGCCGTTCGTTATCCCACCCGGTAATCCCGCGGTACGCCCACCGTAACCGGCCGCGTCCACGATGGCCCCATGGTGAATCGGACATCGGCCGGTCGACACGAGGCGGCCCGACACCTCGATTGGCAGCTGCGCGACATCGGCCGCGAGATCCGGGTCGCGCGGCTGATGTCCGGGCGCACCCAGCGAGTCGTCGCGCGCTCGGTCGGCACGTCGGTCGCCCGGATCAGCCTCGTTGAGCGCGGCCACGTGCGGTCCATCACCCACCGACAGCTCGTCACGATCGCGGCTGCAGTCGGGCTGAAGCTCTCCGTTCGCGCCTATCCCACCGGGCGGCGGCTGCTCGATCAGCCGCAGCTCGCGCTCTTCTCGGACCTCCGCGCGCGAGCTCACCCGTCGTGGCAGTGGCGCACCGAGGTACCGATGCCCATCGCCGGCGACCTTCGAGCGGCAGACGCTGTCGCAGCCGTCGCGGCATGCACGATCCTCTTCGAGCTGTGGACCCGACTGGCTGACTGGCAGGCTCAGTCGCGCGGTGCCCTCCTGAAGGCGCGCGACCTCCAGACCACCCGTCTCATCGCCGTCCTGCGGGCAACCCGCGCGAACCGTCACGCCCTCCGGCTGGCGGATCCGGCATCGCTCGGGTCATTCCCGCTCGGCAGCCGCGACATCCTCCGCGCCCTGGCGGATGCCCGGGACCCGGGCGCGAACGGCATCCTCCTGCTCTCGTCGTCGGCACGGCCTGGGCCATCCCGGCGCGCCGATTACCCGGACCGATAACCAACGGCCATCGCGCACATCCCGGCGCGCCGTTACCCGGACCGCAACGGCCATCGGCCCCATCCCGCCGCGCCGCTTACCCGGACCGATAACCAACGGCCATCGGCCCCCATCCCGCCGCGCCGCTTACCCGGACCGATAACCAACGGCCATCGACCCCCCTCCCAATGACCCCTTGTTACCGATCCTGACGAATCCCCGACACCCGTCACCCGAATCCAGCCCTCGATGTCCGTTGGTTACCGAGGCGAGCAAACCCACCCCTCCACAGGCCGTCCACAGCGGAACCCCACTTCCCCACAATCCGTCCACACGTGTCACACATTCGCCACTGGCACCGCTACATCATGTTGTGGGGGTCGAACCGAAGGTACCACCAGATGTTGTGGTTTTTGCTTGACGCGGCGGTGCACGCGTCATACACTCGACGGCCTGACGATACGGCGCTCGGAAGGCGCCGGACCGGTCGAGGGCGACGCAACATTCGCGCCCAAAACCGGCCTCCGCAGCCCAGAGGACTCATCCAGATCATGGCTCGATCCGCCTCCCCGACGAAGCCCGCGGCCGATACCAGCACCCCCACCAGCGCCAATGGCCACGCGACCAACGGCAACGGCAACGGTCACGGGAACGGGACGAAGAAGGGGACCGGCTACCGTCAGCTGACGGCGGGCGAGACGCAGACCTGGACGGGACTCACCATCGAGCGCCGATTCACCCGCCCGGACGTCCACCCGTATGACACGGTCGAGTGGGACACGCGCGAGGCGATCATCACCAACGAGCACGGCGAGGCCGTGTTCGAGCAGAAGGACCTCGAGATCCCGAAGGCGTGGTCGCAGCTCGCGACCCAGGTGGTGGCCAGCAAGTACTTCCGCGGCCACCTCGGCACGCCGGAGCGGGAGCGCTCCGCCAAGCAGATGATCGACCGCGTCGCGGACACGATCGCCGACTGGGGCATCAAGGACGCCTACTTCGCGACCGATGAGGACGCCGAGGCCTTCCGCAACGAGCTGAAGGACATCCTCCTCAAGCAGCGCGCCAGCTTCAACAGCCCCGTCTGGTTCAACGTGGGCATCGACGCCCACCCGCAGTGCTCAGCGCCTGCTTCATCAACTCGCGTCGACGACACGATGGAGAGCATCCTGACCCTGGCCAAGACCGAGGGCATGCTCTTCAAGTTCGGCTCCGGCGCCGGCTCCAACCTCTCGACCATCAGGAGCTCCAAGGAGACCCTCCGCGGCGGCGGCGAGGCCAGCGGCCCGGTCAGCTTCATGAAGGGCTTCGACGCCTTCGCCGGCGTCATCAAGTCCGGCGGCAAGACGCGGCGAGCCGCGAAGATGGTGATCCTCAACGTCGGGCATCCGGACGTCGAGGAGTTCATCGACTGCAAGCTCGAGGAGGAGAAGAAGGCCTGGGCGCTCATCGACGCCGGCTATGACGGGAACTTCAACGGCGGCGCGGCGTACGCATCGGTCTTCTTCCAGAACTCCAACAACTCCGTGCGCGTGACGGACGAGTTCATGGAGGCGGTCGAGAACGACGCCGACTGGACGACGCACGCGATCACCACCGGTGAGCCCGTGGAGACCGTCAAGGCCCGCTACCTCTTGAAGAAGATGGCCGAGGCGGCATGGGTGTGCGGCGATCCCGGCATCCAGTACCACGACAACATCAACCGCTGGCACACGAGCGCCAACACCGCGCCGATCAACGCCAGCAACCCGTGCTCCGAGTACATGTACCTCGACGACTCGCGCCTGCAACCTGGCGAGCCTGAACCTCATGAAGTTCGTCAAGGACGACGGCGAGTTCGACATCGAGGGCTACAAGCACGCGGTGCGGATCGTGTTCACCGCGCAGGAGATCATCGTCGACAACGCGAGCTACCCGACGCCGCGCATCGGCGAGAACTCGCGCGACTTCCGGCCGATCGGCCTGGGCTACGCCAACCTCGGCGCGCTGCTCATGAACCGCGGCCTGGCCTACGACTCCGATGGCGGCCGCGCCTACGCGGCGGCGATCACGGCGCTCATGCAGGCGGAGGCGGCGCTCCAGTCAGCCCGCATCAGCCGCGACCAGGGCGGCCCGTTCGCCGGCTACGCGGTCAACCGCGAGCCGTACCTGAAGGTCATGCGCCAGCACCGCGACGCGGCGTATCGGATCGACGAGAAGCTGGTGCCCGACGACCTGCTCGACGCCACGATCCTGGGCTGGGACGAGGTCGTCGCCCTCGGCGAGAAGACCGGCTTCCGCAACGGGCAGCTGTCCGTCCTGGCGCCGACCGGCACCATCGCCTTCATGATGGATTGCGACACGACCGGCGTTGAGCCGGACATCGCGCTCATCAAGTACAAGCGCCTCGTCGGCGGCGGCTACCTGAAGATCGTCAACCAGACGGTGCCGCACGCGCTGAAGGCGCTCGGCTACACCGCCGAGGAGACCGATCGCATCGTCGCCTTCATCGACGAGCACGAGACGATCGAGGGCGCGCCCGACATCCGCGACGAGCATCTCGACGTCTTCGACTGCGCCTTCAAGCCGGCCAACGGCAGCCGCTCGATCCACTACAACGGCCACCTGAAGATGATGTCGGCGGTCCAGCCCTACATCTCGGGCGCCATCAGCAAGACGGTCAACATGCCGGAGCACTCGACCGCCGATGAGATCGCCAAGGTCTACGTCGACGGCTGGAAGCTCGGCCTCAAGGCGATCGCCGTCTACCGCGACAACTCGCAAGCGCTCCCAGCCGCTCAACACGAAGAAGGACGAGGGCCGGGGCGCCGCGGCGGTCGCCGATGCTGCCGCCGAGGTCCAGACGATCTACAAGCCGCTCCGCCGGCGCCTGCCGGACGAGCGCGCCTCGATCACGCACAAGTTCAACGTCGGCGGCCACGAGGGCTACCTGACGATCGGCCTCTACGAGGACGGCACCCCCGGCGAGATCTTCCTGCGCATGGCGAAGGAGGGCTCGACGATCTCCGGCCTCATGGACGCCTTCGCGACGGCGGTCAGCCTCTCGCTCCAGTACGGCGTGCCGCTGAAGGATCTCGTCAACAAGTTCAGCCATCTCCGCTTCGAGCCGGCCGGGTTCACGACGAACAGGGACATTCCCGATGGCGAAGTCCCTGGTCGACTACATCTTCAGGTACATGGCGACGAAGTTCATGTCGCAGATGAGAAGGACGCGGTCGGCATCATCAACCGGCAGCTGACCTTGTCGGACGCCAAGGCAGTGAGTGGGGAAGCCTCTGGGGACACCCCGACCGCGCTCGCGCTCCGCTAGCGGCGCGTCCGCGCCGCCCCCGGCGGCTACAACCACTGACCGACTCCACTTCGACACGGTCCGCTGAGGGTGGTGGTGCCAAGACCTCGGCCTCTGTCCCTGCGGCATCAGGCTGCTGGCGCAGGTCCAGGAGGGTGCGGGCGACACGGCGGCTGAGGCCGTGGGGAACTTCCCGGTTGGTGGCGAGGCCGGCGGGGCGAAGGAAGAGACGGCGGCGAATGGGCTGTTGGATGGGTTGAAGATCGTGGCGCAGAACACGGCGCAGAAGGATCGGGAGGAGCGGCTCGCGGTCGGTCAGGCGCCGGTCGTGTTCGACACCGCGGACTCGCCGGCCTGCACGGACTGCGGCTCGATCATGGTCCGCAACGGGTCCTGCTACAAGTGCATCAACTGCG
>CAWBOA010000012.1:0-116704 GCA_963790255.1 uncultured Chloroflexia bacterium
AGAGCAGCTGACTTCGGACTATCCCGGCCGATGCGCTGTAGCCCGAGCGTGGGAGGGGAGCGTAGACGGCCGAGTTATCTGCTGTCGGTATTGACGTCAACGCATCGGCCTGTCTACGAGATCTCTATCACCCGGCGCAGCCGATCCTCAGGGCATCGGCGACAGGTGGCCAGTCGGCCTGCTGGGCCGCGGCGCCGGCCGGACTGATCGCCCTCGGCGCGCCACTTCCGTCGGCCGCTACGATCCACATTGTCGGCTCGCCGCCGGTCGAGGTGAAGTACAGCAGCCAGGACCCACTGGGGGACCAGGCCACTTCGCCGATCGTGAGCCCGCTTTCGCTCGGGACCAGCACATCGGGCTCCATACCGTCGCCGTCAGCGATCAGCAGGCCATCCGGCGTGATGATCGCAAGCCGAGCCCCGTCGGGCGACCAGATCGGCGTCTGTGCGGCGCCGCCGCCGAGCAGCGGTTCGGGCTCGCCGCCTCCGACCGGCACGACGAAGGCGTTTTCGGGTTGCTGCCCAGGTTGACCGCGCCAAGCCAGCCGGAGCTGTCGGGGCCCAGGCGATCCCGTCGAGCGTCCCGGCCGCACCACCCTTGGTTGCCCCCCTCCACCGACACGACGTAGAGGGACACGGGTGCGTCGATGATCCCGGGGTCCTCTGCGGCGATAATGGCGAGCAGCGTGCCGTCAGGGGATCAGTACGGCGTTCCGTACGCAAGACCGCCGAGTTCAAGCGTTGTAGGGATCAGGTTGCCATCGGTCACGACGAGGCCGTCCTCCCCCGACCACGCGAGGCGCGTCCCGTCCGGCGACCAGGTCGGCGTGGCTCCGATGCCGAGGTCCGCCAGCTCCCCGCCCGTCTCGTCGAGCAGGACGACACGATACGGCAGGGTGGTGCCCCCCCGTGCGGCGGCGAGGCGGGTTCCGTCCGGCGACCACCGCCACTCGACGACCTGATGCGCGTCCCCCAGCGTGGAGATCGAGGCGTCACCGAGGGGTGTCACGCTCACCAAGCTCGCGACATCACCGCAGCCATCGCACCGGAACGTCACCGCCCCGTCGTCGACCAGGCGCAGCCAGTCGTCGTCCGGTCCGCCGGCGACCCAGCCGGCGAGGTCACCGGGGCCGATGCGCACTTCGTACCAGTCGATGCCGTCGACCGTGGTCCGCCCACCGGTGGTACCCATGAGCTGGCCCGCGACGCAGGGTCGCAAGACTCGCTTTCCTCGGACGCGTCGGAGCGAAGGCGGAGTCCGTCCGCCTCTGCCCAGACCACCCGGCCCGCGAGCTCCGGATCGATGGTGACCGATGGGACAGCCGAGTCGCTGGGCGCCGGCGCCGGACGCTGCCCGATGGAGCGGGCGATCCGCTAGCGACGACAAGGCCAGAGGCGCTCGCGCTGGGCGATGGCGACGGATTTACGACGAACGGAAGGCGAATGAGTCCCGTGCCTGCCGCGAGCGCCGTCCCGAACGCCGCGAGGAGCACAGCCGCGACGAGCAGGAGGAGCGGGGACCGGCGCGCGCCACGGTTCGACCTGACGACCTGAAGCCGTGCGTAGAGGGCGTCCGCGAACGCCGGGTTCGGATCCGGGCCGTCCTTGAGAGTCCGCAAGAGGGAGCGCAGCTGATCGTCATGCATCGGTCGGGTCTCCATATGCACGCCGGAAGGCGTCGCGGGCGCGCGCGAGGAGGGATTCGGTGGCCTTCTCGCTGCGATCGATCAGGGCCGCCACCTCACGCACAGTCAGGCCATCCAGGTGGTGGAAGAGGATGGCGAGGCGCTGGTCCGCGGGCAGCAACCCGAGGGCGGTCTCCACGGCGTCGCGCGTTTCGACCCCCTGCCAAGGTCGGCGCCACCGGTCGACGCACCGATCAGGCGCCCGTGGCGGCGGGTCTCGCGGGAGTTACGTCGGTAATGGTCGACGAGCTTGTTCCGGCCGATAGCGCACAACCAGGTGACGACGTCCGCCCGACCATCGAACCGATCATGGTGGCGGACCGCTTCGACGAACGTCTGCTGGGTCAGCTCTTCCGCGAGGACGTCGTCGCCGGCACACCGCGCGGCGAGGTAGCGGTATACCTGCGGCAGCGTTGCGTCGTACCAATCACGGAACCGTTCCTCGTCGCTCACGACGGCGCTGAGATCGCTCCCGGATGCGATGACCATGGGCGTTGTCATCCTGCCCTGCTCCATGAGACCTGATGCACTTTGCGCGACATCTAATCCGTTAGACGCGCTGGGCGCCCCAAATCCCTCGCTCGGAAGATTCGCGGACTCGGCCGCTTGTTGGCAGTCCCGGATGGCGCTGCGAGGAATGCCCCATCCTCGATGATATGGTTGCCAGGCTCGGTAGAGACTTTGCGTCAAGTCCTCTACCGCTCATACGCTCAAACCGAGCGTGCATACCGCCCGCTTAGTGGATCAGAGCAGCTGACTTCGGACTATCCCGGCGGATGTGCTGTAGCACCGAGCGTGGGCGGGGGAGCGTAGAGCGTCGAGTTATCTGCTCTCCTGCTCGCCGGTCGCACTGCCGGCGGCAAATCCATGGGCACGGGGACAGGAGTGGGCCGCACGGGCTCTTCGCGCCCGTAGCTGTGGACCTAGCCACAGCACCGGCGCCTTATCGCTCGACACTGCGCCTAGACTCGACCCGTGGACGCCTGCCCCTCGTGTGGCGTCGAGGCCCGCCGGCCGGGGCGAAGTTCTGCCTCGAGTGCGGGACCCCGCTCGCACGCGCCGCGGCCCGCGCCGCGCGAGGCGCCGCAAGGTCGTGACCGTCCTGTTCAGCCGACGTGACGGGCTCGACCGCCCTCGGCGAGCGGCTCGACCCGGAGTCGGTGCGCGCGCTGATGACGCCGCTACTTCGGCGCGATGCAGGCGGTCATCGAGCGCCACGGCGGCACGGTCGAGAAGTTCATCGGCGACGCCGTGATGGCCGTCTTCGGCATTCCCGCCGTCGCACGAGGACGACGCGCTGCGCGCCGTGCGCGCGGCGGTCGAGATGCGTGACGGCGCTTGCGCGCGCTCAACGCCGAGCTCGGCACGCGAGCGCGGGCGTGCGCCATCGCGATCCGCACGGCGTCAACACCGGCGAGGTGGTCGCCGGCGACCCGGCGGCCGGGCAGACGCTCGTCACCGGCGACGCGGTCAACATGGCCGCCCGCCTCGAGCAGGCCGCCGCGCCCGGCGAGATCCTGCTCGGCGAGCCGACCTACCGGCTGGTGCGCGACGCCGTCGACGCCGAGCCGTGCCGAGCCGCTCGACGCCAAGGGCAAGGCGGAGCCCGTGCCGGCCTACCGCCTGCTCGGCGTGGTCGCCGGCGCCGAGGGCCACGCCCGGCGGCTCGACGCGCCGCTGGTCGGCCGCGAGCGCGAGCTGGCCGCGCTGCAGCGAGGCGTTCGCCGACGCCGTCGACGAGCGGGCGCTGCCAGCTCTGTCACCGTGCTCGGCGCCGGCCGGCGTCGGCAAGACCCGCCTGGTGGCCGAGTTCCTGGCCGGCGCTCGGCGAGCGGCGCGACGTCCTGCGCGGCCGCTGCCTGCCCTACGGCGAGGGCATCACCTACTGGCCGCTCGCCGAGGTCGTACGCCAGGCCGCGCGGGCATCGACGATCGCGACGACCGCACGCCGGCGCGGCCAAGCTCGAACGCTGCTCGTGGCCGGCGAACCCGACGCGCGAGCGCGTCGCCGACGCGCCTCGCGACCGCGATCGGCCTGTCGCGACGACGCGGCTGCCCAGGAGGAGCTGTTCTGGGCGGTGCGCCGGCTGCTCGAGCCGCTGGCGCGCCGAGCGGCCGCTCGTCGTCGTGCTCGACGACATCCACTGGGCCGAGCCGACCTTCCTCGACCTGCATCGAGCACCTCGCCGACTGGACCCGCGACGCCCCGCTGCTCCTGCTCTGCCCGGCCCGGCCCGAGCTGCTCGACGCGCGCCCGGCATGGGGCGGCGGCAAGATCAACGCGACCACCCTCCTGCTCGAGCCGCTGGCGCTGACGGCGACGCGAGCAGCTGATCGACGCCCTGCTCGGCGGCGCCGCGCTGCCGACGCCGCGTCCGCGAGCGGATCGCCGACGGCGGCCGAGGGCAACCCGCTGTTCGTCGAGGAGCTCCTGCGCATGCTCGTCGACGACGGCGTCCTGCGTCGGCGACGGCGAGCTGGAGGCCGGCGCGCGACCTCGCCGAGCTCGCGATCCCGCCCACATCCAGGCGCTGCTCGCGGCGCGGCTCGACCGCCTGACGCCGCGACGAGCGCGCCGTCGTCGAGCGCGCCGCGGTGGTCGGGCGCGTCGTTCGAGCGCGGCGCGGTCGTCGAGCTCGTCGCCCGAGGACGCCGCGTGACGAGCTCGACGCGCGGCTGCATGGCGCTCGTGCGCAAGGAGCTGGTCGTGCCCGACCGCAGCGAGCTCGACCGGCGGACGACGCCTTCCGCTTCCGCCACATCCTGATCCGCGACGCCGCGTACGAGGCGCTGCCGAAGCGCGACGGGCCGAGCTCCACGAGCGCTTCGCCGACTGGCTCGAGCACGTCACCCGCGAACGGGTTGGCGAGTTCGCAGAGATCATCGGCCACCACCTCGGGGAGGCGGTGCGCTATCGGCAGGACGTGGGACTGGAGCACAAGACTCAGGCGCTGTGGGCCGCCGCATGGCTGCTAGCCGCCGGCAGGCGCGCCTACGAACGATCAGACCTGTCAGGGGCTGCGTGCTCTGCTGCGGCGTGGACTTGCAGCTCTCACCGCCCGGAACCGAGGTTCGCCAGCGCGCACTGCCCGACGCGATCCGGACCATGGTATCCATCGGCGATCTCGGAGCCGCCAGAGCCCTAGCCGACGAAGCTGTCGACATCGGAGAGCCCACGGTCACAGCCGACGTCGAACTCATGCAGGGCTTCATGGAGATGATCACTGAGCCCGCATTTGACCCGGACAGCATGCTTCGACGGGCCGACCGCGCGATCGAGGTGTTCACCGCTGCCGCTGACGATGTGGGGCTCGCGCGTGGGTGGCGAGCGCGCTACGAGCGTCCTCGTCGCGCGCGTGGGCAGTACGGGGAAGCACTGAGCGCCGGCCGAACGCGCACTCGCCCATGCGCTTGCGCGCGGAGAATCGTCGGCTGATCACGCTGTGCCAAGGCGATGTTGCGGCGGCCTTGATCTACGGGCCCGACCGAGGCGGGCACGGCCGGAGCGCCGCATCCGGGACCTTGCGAGCGACGGGCTGTCTGCGGGCGAAAGGGGCGCCGCGCGCTATGGCGATCTAGCGTGGTTGCAGGCGATTCAGGGCGACTTTGACACTAGCACGAGCTACCGCGCGGGCTGCTGTGAAGGCGGACGAGGAAGCGGGGGCCGAGCCAGACGTTTTGTATGACCAATACGTCGCCGCCCGCGTCGAGATGCTCGCGGACGAGTGGACGCACGCACGTGACCTTCTAGACTCGATGCAGCTCTCATCCGTCGAGGCGGCGCGGAGATCAATCTCCTCGGACTCCAGCATTCGCTCCGCCGTAGCTGAGTGCCAATTGAATGCTCGGTGACGTCGATGTGCGCTGCCGGGAACGCGGCGCGAGCGTACCGAGCAGGCGTCGGCACATCGACATAGAGATGCAACTACGGTCTCGCTCGCTCCTCGCCCGGACGGCAATCGCCAAAGGCGACGCAGATGAGGCCGTGCGACTGAGCACCGAGGCGGCTGAGCTAAGCACATCGACGGATATGCCGGAGTTGCGAGCTGACGCGCTGCTCGCAAAGGCGGCGAGCCTTCGAGCGCTGGGGGACACCGACGGATCGGGCCGCCGCGGCGGAGGAGGCCAGCGGCGCTCTATCGAGCCAAAGGCCACGCCGTTGGGGCTGCTCGCGCTGGAGAGCTGCTGGCGTCGTAGGCGTGGTCTTCCGATTAACGCAGCCCCGATCCAGACCTTCGCTCATGATCTCGCAGCATCTGTACGACCCGGTCAGGCGCTGTTTGAGCCCTGTGGCACAATGCCGAATCCGAGTTATCCGCTCTGTTTGAGCGTGAATCGTGCGCCCGTAGCTCAGTGGATCAGAGCAGCTGACTTCGGATCAGCAGGTCGGGGGTTCGAATCCCTCCGGGCGCGCCAATGCCCTGCCGCCACGGTTCCGTGGTGGCTGGCACGAGATGACACGTGGCATCAGCAATCGGCTCTTGGCGTAGCTCGGTTGGGCCTGCGGCCTCGATCCGCCTCCCGTGGATTCGGTCCTTTCGCGGTCTCCGGGCGTGGAAGCAATCGCATCGAGCGGCGTGTTGCGATGGCCTCGCGATAAGCGGCTGGTAATCGGGCGTGGCTATCGTGGCCGTTCACGCCTCCTGAGCACAGGAGCTGCGCGATGATTCCTCGCCCGATTGCCGTCTCGTTGTCCGTCGCCTTCGTGGCCTCCGTGACGCTGATCAAGGCGCCCGCCGCGGCCGCCGCCGAGCGGGTCGTCCCATTTCCCAATGAGCGGATCCTCACGCAAGCCGAGCGCCGGCTGGCCCTGGACACCATGGCTCCGGCCGAGAAGGCCAGCATTGGAGCGGTCTTCACTGACGGCGCTCGGGAGCTTGTCGTCTCGTACAGCCGGAAGAAGGTGCGCGTCACGGAACGAGTCGATGGGACCTCGTTCCCGGAGGAGATTGTCGAGTCGGCGTCGGCGCCGAGCAGCAATCTGACCATCCCGAACGAAGCCGTTGCTGGCTCCGCGATGAAGGAGGACCTGTACATCTCGTTGACGGTCGCGAAGACTCGAAGCACCAGGCCCTATGAGTGGCGGATCTACCTGTATTCGGAGTGGCGTGGGCCAGCCGGGATGAACATGACGAACTCGTCGTGGGACACCATGGCCGCCGCATGGGCGGGCAGCGCGTATCTCTACAGTCAGCTCGGCAGCGGTCAGTACATCAATGGGAACTTCGACCTCTGCAAGGCGCCGCTCGACGAATGGCCATCAGACGGCGCAGCGAATACGGGAACCGCGTGGAGCTTCCACGAGTGGAGGCCCGGGTTCTTCGTCTGCCCCATGAACTGGGGCCTCATCGACGTTCGCATCCGAACCGACAGCCTCGTCGGGCGCACTGACAACGTGGTGTTCGCGTACTACCACACGTTCGGCGGCCTCCAGTACGACTTCACCTTCAGCAGGACTCCGAGCATCAACGTCACCCCCACCAACGAGCAATGGGCCCTCGTCCTGTTCGGCACGTACACGCACTGACGCTCGCCGTCCTCGCCGGCCTGCTGCCGGGATGCACGACCACCCTGGCGCAGCTGGCGGAAAGCGAGGGCGTCAGTCGCGACGGGCTCGTCGCGTTAACGGAGACGGTCGCCGTCGGTGCGCGGATCGTCGGCGACGATGTCGAAGTCGTCGCGTTCCGATCCGAGACGGGAACCACCTGGACCGCTGAAACGGTGGCCGAGGGAACTGCAGGTGGCATGTCCGCCCATCTCGTTACTCAAGAGGGGGAGACGGGCGAAGCTTGGAACACGCTCTTCTTTGGCACGGCGCCGGAGGGTGCCAGTCGAGTTGTCGTGGCTGGCCCGGGTACCGCCGGGGGTCACGTCACCGATGGCGCCTGGGTGATCGCGTTTCGACGCGAAGGCGTGAGCCCAGCCGAACTCCAGTGGCAGGTGATCGACGCGGCCGGTGATGTCATCGAGTCTGGCACCGGCATAACGCGATAGCACAAGGTGAGGAGAAAGCCGGGTCGTCGCCGGGCGGCGACCCGCGTCAGGTTGCCCCGGCGCGCCGTCGAGTGGCGTCGGGCTGAGCGGCGGCCCAGGATCTGGCGAGCCCGCGCGCGACGGGCTCGTCCAGGCGTCGCCGATACTCGAGCTCCTCGCGCCGCTCACGATCGAGCTCGGCGAGGGCCCATCGAACGGCCGAGGCTCGCTGCGCCCAGCGATAGCCGGGCTCGACGACCTTCAACGTGCGGGTGTTCACGACGGCCCAGCCGCCGGCGTCTGTCGCAGGCACGACGGCGAGCGGCCCGAGATCGGGCTCTGGTCGGTCGCCGTCGAACGTCGGATTCGCCGCCCCTGGCTCCACTGCTCGATCCTCAATCGTCTCCGCACTCCTGCCGGTGCGCTCGTCGCGAGGGATCGCCACCATACCGGCCGGTGTCAATGCGCACCACGCTCGCGGCCGTGCTCAGCTGACCGTAGCGCGCGAGGCGGGCGGCGCACAGGGACGAGAACGTACCGGGCACCGATGGCGCTCCCGGCGGCGAGACCGCCGAAGCGGGCGATCACGAAGTCGCGAGGGCGGTGCTCGACTCGATGGTCAGGACCTTGACGAAGTCGGGTGAACGAGGAGCGGCCCCCGGCCGAGGGCCGGGGCCGCCATGGGCACACGACGGGAGCGCGTCAGTCGCGCGTTGCGACCAGCCTCCAGGATCGCAGTCCGACCGCGGCCGCGATGCCGAGCAGGATCGCGCCGATCAGCGCCACCAGCGAGCCTTCGCTCACCGGGAGGGCCGTGTTCGGCGGGGTCGCCGCCAGGTTGCCGCGGATCGCGCCAGCCAGGAAGTCTTCGGTATGGAGGTTGACGTAGTAGCCGGCCGGGTTATCGACGATCTCCTGGAGCACGGCCGCGTCCTCCATTGGCTCGATGCAGCCCTCGCTGGAGCCTTCGAAGCCATCGACGTCGAGCGGGACGACGACGTCACCGGACTCGCCGACCGCGCCGATGTGGATGTGCGACTGCGTCACCGGGTTGATGCCCTCGGCCGTCAGCTCCCAGCACGCGGTGCCCGCCGCCGGGTCGATGACGATCGTGGCGCTGCCGCTGCCATCGGGATCGCCGGGGTTGTCACCCTCGGTCACGCCGGCCAGGTCGGCCGACAGGGTGGTCTCAGCCGCGAGCACGACGCCGGCGAGCGAGAGCGAGGCCACGAGGCCGAGGATCACGGCCAGGGGCAGGAATACGCGTGGTCGGTTGCGCATGCGGAATCCTCCTGTGGTGCGGCCGATGCCGGGCGCCAGCATCGGTGCCGCCGTCGAAGGTTTCTTCGCGTGCGGTTACGCCTCGATCACTCGTGAGCGTGGTACGGGACGTCCGCCACGATCGTGTTGCGTCGCGCGAAGAGCCGCAGCTTGAGGCGGAGCGCCGTCTGGTTGTGGAGGAAGTTCTCCCACCAGTGCTTTGGGACGACCTCGGAGAGGACGACCAGGATCGGCCGATCCGGCGCCTGGCGTTGGAGCGCGTCCATGTATGCGAGCAACGGGCCAATGAGGGCGCGATACGGCGACTCGACCACGACCAGCTCGGTCGAGCCGGCCCATGCGGGCCAGCGCTCCCGGATCTCGTCGGCCTCGGCGGGATCGTTCGTGATGTGGACGGCCACGGCATCGGTGCTGATGGAGTTGGCGAACGCGATCGCCTGGCGCGCGACCCGGTCGAGCCGGGCGACCGGGACGATCACGATCGGACGCGGGGCGACCTCCTCGCGGTCGGGGATGTGGTCGAGGGCGAGGGCGCCATCCAGCTCGCGGTAGTGCCGGCTGATCGCCATGAGGAGGATCATCAGCAGGGGGACGAGCACGATCACGAGCCACGAGCCCTGGAAGAAGTTGCTGCTCCCGACGACGAGCGCCACGACGGCCGTCGTCAGGGCGCCGAGCCCGTTGATCGCCAGGCCGGCGCGCCAACCGGCCTCGCGCCGACGCCACCAGCGCACAAGCATGCCGCCCTGGGAGAGGGTGAAGGCGATGAACACGCCGAGGGTGTACAGCGGGATGAGCCCCGTCACGCTGGCGTCGAAGAAGAAGAGGAGCCCGATGGCCATGCCCGACAGCGCGACGATCCCGGTCGTGAACGCCAGGCGCTCGCCGCGGAAGGCGAACTGGCGAGGGAGGAAGCCGTCGCGTGCCAGGAACGAGCTGAGGCGCGGGAAGTCGGCGAAGCTCGTGTTGGCGGCCAGCACGAGGATGAGGGCCGTGGCGACCTGGGCCACGACCAGGATCGCCCCTTCGCCGGCCAGGGTGCGGACGAGGAGGCTGAGGACGGTGTAGGTGTCGCTGCCATCGGGCTGGATTCCGAGGCGCGTGAGCAGGAACGCGATGCCGACGAACAGGGTGGCGAACACGATCGCGGCCCAGGTCAGCGTCGTCCGGGCGTTCTGCCACTCCGGCGACTTGAAGGCGGGCACGCCGTCGCTGATCGCCTCGACGCCGGTCAGGGCGACCGCTCCCTGGCTGAAGGCCCGCAGGATCAGGAACAGCCCGAGGACCTGCGTCCCCTCCTCGACCGGCCTCCACCCGTCGGGCGGCGCGAAGGCGGGGACGGCGCCAAAGGTGACCTGGACCACTCCGTATCCGATGATCGCCAGCATGACCAGGATGTAGGCGTACGTCGGGATCATGAAGATCGTGCCCGACTCGCGGATGCCGCGCAGGTTGCCGAGCATGATCAGCAGCACGAGCCCCGAGCTGATCAAGACCTTGTACGCGACGATGTCCGGCACGATCGAGGTCAGTGCTGCGACGCCGGCCGAGACCGAGACCGCCACCGTGACGACGTAGCCGATCAGGAGCGCCGCGGCGGCGAGGACGCCCATCGTCGAGCCCATGTTGTCGCTGGCGACGATGTAGCTGCTCGCGCCCTTCGGATAGGCCTTGATCGTCTGCCGATACGAGACCGTGACGATCGCCAGCATGACGGTGATGAGGCCGGCCAGCGGAAGGGTCAGCGTGAGCGCCCCGGCCCCGGCGAGGGCCAGCACCCGCATGATTTCCTCTGGCCCGTACGCCGATGAGCTGATGTTGTCGCTCGAGAAGATCGCGAGGCCCTTCACCTTCGTCAGGCGCTCGTGCTCCTCGCGCTCGCTGTGGATCGGGCGGCCGATGAGCCAGGTGCGCAAGTGGCGGAGGCCGGACTTCCACCCGCGACGGCCGAGGACGGTGCGCTCGGTGGCGATCAGCTCACCCTCGTCGCCCCCGCGCTGGAAGTCGCTCTCGAAGGGCCGCACGATGCGGACGTAGGCGTCGCCGGGGCGCTTGCCGCGTCGCTTCTCGCGGACTTCGAGGAGGGGGTCGACGCGGCGATCGTCGGGCGGCGGTTGGCGGGTCACGGCGCGGTACGGTAGCACTGGGCGTACCGCACTGCAGCGCGATTCAAGGCGCCAGCCGGATCGCGATGCCCTCGTGGGGCTCCAGCCGGAGATTGGAGGGGTCGACCGTGCCCGCGCGTACCCCGGTGCCGACCACGACGTCGCCGGAGGTGCCCACCTGCGCGGAGCCGAGGTCGCAGTCCTGCGGCCCCGAGCCCACGTTGAGCACGACGAGGATCCGCTCCCCGGCGGCCTCGCGCAGCCAGGCCAGCACGTCGGGGGCGACGCCGAAGATCGACCGGTGTGCTCCCCGGGCCAGCGCCGGTGAGGATCGGCGCGCGGCGATCAGCCGACGGTACAGCGCGAGCAGCGATGCGGGGTCGCCGCGCTGTGCCGCCACGTTCCGGTCCTCGGGGTCGACGAGCGGCAACCATGGCGCGCCGGTGGTGAATCCACCGGCGGGGGAGCGGTCCCACTGCATCGGTGTACGGCAGGCGTCGCGTCCGGCGCGATCGAACGGCGGATCCGGCAGCTGGGCGGGATCGGCGTCGATCATCCCGATCTCCTCCCCGGCGTAGAGGACGGCCACGCCGCGGAGCATCAGCAGGAAGAACGCCGCGGCCCTGGTGCGGTCGGGACCCCACCGGGTGGCATGGCGCGACTGGTCGTGGTTGCTGATGGCGTACGTCGGCCAGGCGCCCGCGGGATGGAGCGCCTCGGACCGCTCGATGGCGAGCGCCAGGTGCTGATGCTCCCACGGCGAGAGGAGCAGCTCGAAGTCGAAGGCGAGGTGGAACTCGTCGTCGGCGCCGCGTCCGAGGTAGCCGGCCAGCTCCTCGACAGGCAGGTACGCCTCGCCCACGAGGAGTCGACCGGGGAACTCGGCCGCGACGCGACGGAGGTGGCGGATGACGTCGTGCACCTCCGGGCGGTTGATGCTCCATAGCGGATCCTGGCCGCCGCCGGCCGCGAGGCCGGGGATGGCGCCGGCGCGTCGGTCGGGTGGGTTGTCGCGCAGCCGGTCGTCCTTGATGGCCGCGAAGATCGCGTCGACCCGGAAGCCGTCGACGCCGCGCCGGAACCAGAAGCGCATGACCTCGGCCATCGCCTCGGCCACCGCGGGGTTGCGCCAGTTCAGGTCCGGCTGCTCCGGGTAGAAGGAGTGGAGGTAGTACTGCTCGGTGGTCGCATCAAATGCCCACGACGAGCCACCGAACGCCGCGGTCCAGTTCGACGGGGGCCCGCCGCTGGGTCCCGCGTCGGCCCAGATGTACCAGTCGCGCATCGGGCTGGCGCGCGAGGCCCGCGCCTCGACGAACCACGGGTGTTGGATCGAGGTGTGGCACGGCACGAGGTCCATGAGGAAGCGCAGCCCCCGCGCGTGGCAGTCGGCGATGAGGGTGTCCAGGTCATCGAGCGTGCCGTACTCGGCGGCGACGTCGGTGTAGTCGCTGATGTCGTATCCGAAGTCGTGGAGCGGGCTGGGATAGATCGGGGAGAGCCAGATCGCGTCGACGCCGAGGGACGCATCGGTCCCGCGCAGGTGGTCGAGGTGGTCGCGAATCCCCGACAGGTCGCCGATGCCGTCACCGTCGCCATCGGCGAAGCTGCGCGGATAGACCTGGTAGATGACCGCGCCCTCCCACCAGCGCTCGTCGGGCGCGCTCCTCACGCGCCCTCGACCGAGGCGAGATCGGCTCGATTCCATCGTGGTCGGTGCGCGGGGTCGAGCTCGAGTTGCCGCCAGTGGGGGAGGCGGTCCTCCACCGGAATGCCGGCGATGGTGCGGACGGCGGCGAAGATGGCGCCGGTCGCCCACGCCTGTGGCGCGCACGCGGTCGGGTAGGGCACGAGGTCCGGGGTGCTGGCGCGCTCGAATCCTGCGAACAGCTCGGGGAGGCGGCCCGACTGGTCGGCGTCGGCCGCGTCGAGCAGCGCGTCGAAGACGGTCTGCGCCTCGCTCGCGTGACCGGCCCGTGCCATCCCAATGGCGATGAGGCTCGTGTCGTGCGGCCAGACCGAGCCGGTGTGGTAGCCGACCGGGTTGTAGCCGGGGTTGCGCGACGATAGGGTCCGGATTCCCCAGCCGGTGAACATGTCGGGCGCCATGAGCCGATCGACCACCGAGCCGACGCGGTGGCGTGGCACGACGCCCGCCCATAGGAGGTGGCCGGCGTTGCTGCCGACGCCGTCGACCCGCCGGCCGTCCGCGTCGAGCGCCAATGCGTACGTGCCCTCGTCCTCCATCCAGAACCGATCGTCGATGGCCGTCGCCAGCTCGTCCGCCGCCGCGCGCTGAAGGTCGGCGTCGGCCCGCCGCCCGAGGGCCGCGTAGACCGCGGCCATGCCGCGCCGGGCGCTCACCGCGTAGGCCTGCACCTCGACCGCGGCGATCCGCGCGCCCGCGATGCGTCCATCGGCGTAGCGCATGCTGTCCCGCGAGTCCTTCCATGCCTGGTTGCGGATGCCGCCGCGTCGGGCCGGCCCGTACCAGACCAGCCCGTCGTCCCGCGCCTGGCGGCCGATCCAGGCGAGGGCGGCCTCGGCGTGGGGGAGGAGCTCGAGGATCGGCTCAGGAGCTCGGCGCCGTCGCGCCGGCGCCCCATCGCGCGAGAGCCAGCCGCTCCATCGGCAGACGGCGGCGAAGAGCATCACGAACAGCGGTGTCGCGTCCACAGATCCGTAGTAGCGGTCGAACGGAATCGAGCCGAGCGTCGCCAGCTCGCCGCTCCGGACCTCGTGCGGGATCTTGCCCGGTTCCTCTTCGCGCCATGCATCGCTGACGGTGCCCTGGTAGCTGCCCAGCTGGCGAAGGGTTCCATAGGGGATCTCGGGGCCCAGGATCAGCGATTGCATGGCGGTGATCGACGAGTCGCGCCCGAAGATGGCGAGGTACCAGGGGAGCCCCGCGGCCGGGATGAAGCGCCCCGCGGGCCCGGTGAGCACCAGCGACGCCATGTCACGCACCGCGCGGCGCCATGCCCTCGTCAGGCGGCCGTCCGTGGGTTCGGAGCTGTGGCAGCCCGGCCTGCCAGGCGCGCACGCGCTCGGGGTCGATGCGTCGCGCCCCGGCGCGCTCCGGTCGGTCGTCGGGATGGTCGATCCCCGGCTGAACGCGCAGGACGAGGTCCCATGGTCGACCGTGCTGCAGGCGGGCCGTGACGCCGAGTCGCCCGCGCTGTCCGCTCACGGCGCGGTCGAACGAGACCGTGGTGCTGCGCAGGTAGCCGCGGTGCTCATAGGCGAACCGAACCGTCCGGCCGTGCTGCTCGGCCGTGACGCGCCGCCGCATCCGTCGCCGGCCGCGGACCTCGAAGATGTCGGCGAAGTCGGCGTCGAGCTCGAGGCCGACCTCGACCTCGATCGGGTCGGGGCTGTAGCTGATGAGCCGGATCCGCTCGGTCAGCGAGGTCCCGACCGTGCGGTCGCGGAAAATCGTGATGGTCGAGGGCGCGACGCCCTTCAAGCGCGGATTGGCGAGGTAGAAGGTGCCCGCGCCGTGATTCTCGCCCCCGGACGCCAGGGGCTCGAGACGGCGGCCGTTGAGGCGCAGGACGAGCCGCGACAGGAAGCGCGTATCGGCCACGAAGAACCCGTGGTAGGTGCCCGGCAGGATGTCGCCCGCGCGGTCGGAGACCGCGAAGTTGGTGTGCTCGACGAGCGAGACGGTGAGGTCGGTGGTCGCTGGCTCCACGTCGGCGAGTGTAGGGATCGGCGGACGGTTGGCGGCGGGTTCAGTGCTGGTTGAGCGTGCCGAGCACTCGCATGCGCCGTTCGGTCGCCATCCACGCCCATCGCCCGACCACGACGAACGCGATGCTGGTGACGGCAAGGGCCACCCATTCGACCGCGGGAGGCAGGAGGGGGCGCGTCCCCAGCGCCGACACGCGGACGAGGTCGAGCGCGTGCGTCGTCGGGAGGAGGTAGGCCACCCAGCGAACGAATTCGGGGAGCACGAGGATCGGGAAGGCCGCTCCCGAGAGTGCCGCGAAGATGAAGTCGGCCGCGTCGACGAAGAAGTTGGCGTCGCGCATGCGCATCACGACCGCGCCGACGAGATAGCCGATGCCGAGCACCCCGACCGAGGTCAGGGCGATGATCGGCACGGCGACGGCCAGCTGGGGCGCGATCCCCGCGCCGAACAGGAGGATGCCGACGCCGACGAGGACGACCGTGCTGACCGTCGCCGTCAGGATGCCGGCCAACGTCAGGCCAACGATGTAGGTCTCGGGCCGCGTCGGTGTCAGCCAGGCCGGCTCCAGGGTCCCGGCGTCGAGCTCCATCTTCAAGGAGAAGGCGACGTCCCAGAACCCGGCGGAGGTCAACGTCAGGGCCAGCATGCCGAGGAAGAGGTACCCCGCGAGGTCGGTCGTGCCCGTCGATTCGAACAGCCCGACCGCCTCCCCGCCGATGGCGAAGGTCGCGCCAGCAGGATGCCCGGGATGAGGACCTGGTAGATGGGCTGGATGACCCGGTTCACCGCGCTGAACCGATACCGCAGCATGACCTGCAGCTCCTTGCGGGCGACGGCCCACGCCGCCCGCGCCTCGGCGCGAAGCTCGCCCAT
Source organism: uncultured Chloroflexia bacterium (assembly GCA_963790255.1). Classification (GTDB taxonomy): domain Bacteria; phylum Chloroflexota; class Limnocylindria; order QHBO01; family QHBO01; genus JACDBZ01. The sequence continues at coordinate 15,611 of CAWBOA010000012.1, forward strand.
CAGTACTGCGCCAGCCGCCCGCCGCGGCGGGCGTACTGCTCCGTGCGACGGAAGGCGAAGACTGCCAGCACGGCCAGGACGAGCCCCATCCCGCCGAGCACGAGCAGGTCGCCGAGCACGCGACCGATGCCGACGCCATTCAGCATCACGGCTCGCAGGTCGGCGATGAGGTACGTCGGCGGGAGCGCCAGCGCGACGCGCTCGGCCCAGTCGGGGAGAACGGCGATGGGGAAGCTCATGCCGCAGACCGCGGTGAAGAGGCCGCGCACGGCCTGGACCAGCGGGCTCACGTCGCCGAAGCGCAGGACCACGGCCCCGAAGAGGGCACCGATGGCATACAGCGCCGGGATTCCGACGGCGATGACGGCGAGCGCGCGAAGGGCTTCGAGTGGGCCGATCGTGACGCCGAACCCGATCCACAGCGCCACGCCGACGACGACGAAGACCCAGATCGCCCAGACCAGCTGGCTGACCGCTGGACCGAAGAGGATCACCAGCCTCGAGACCGGCGTGAGGAAGACGGCCTCCAGCGAGCCGCGGACCTGCTCGGTCCTAAGGGCGGTGCCCGGGCCCCACAGGATGAGGCTGAGCCACATGTACGTCGTCCAGCCAAGGAAGAGGAAGCCGGCGATCTCGCTCGTGCCGGTGCGGCTCGCGAAGGCGGCGGCCGTGTCCGCGCGGCCGGCGCTGAAGGCCTCGGCCTGGAAGACGAAGGCCAGCGGAAGCGCGATGGGCCAGAACGCGAACGACAGGAAGGTGCCCTTGTAGCGGCGCAGGATCCGCCACTCCTTGCGCGTCGCCGCCCAGAACGCGCGGAGGTCGCCCCTCACGTCGGCGAGATTCATTCGCGCAGCGCCCGCCCGGTGAGGGAGATGAAGACGTCCTCCAGCGAGACGGGCAGGACCTGGATGTTGCGGACCTCCGCGGATTCATCTCGGGCGGCGTCGATGACGATCGGGACGAGGTCGCGCGCCGAGGTGCAGTGCACGGTGAGGTGGAGAGAGCCGTTGGTGCGCTCGCGCTGCGTGACCTGGCCGCCGGCCGCAACGCGATCGACGAGGGCCGCATCGGCCCGCTCCGGGGCCGTCACCTCGAGTCGGACCACCTCGGCAGCGTGGAGCCCGCGCTTGAGCCCCTCGGGCGTGTCGAGGGCCACGATCCGGCCGTGGTCGACGATGGCGATCCGGTCGCAGAGCTGGTCCGCCTCCTCCATGTAGTGCGTGGTGAGGAGGACCGTGCGGCCCTCGTCCCGAAGCTGAAGGACGCGCTCCCGGAGGTCGCGGGCGGCCTGGGGGTCGAGCCCGACGGTGGGCTCGTCCAGCATGAGGAGCGATGGCTCCGGCAGGAGGGCGCGGGCAAGGACCAGGCGCTGGCGCATGCCGGTGCTGAACTTCTCCACGTAGTCGTCGGCGCGATCGGTGAGATGGACCCCTTCGAGGATGCGGCTGATCCGCGCCGCGCTCTCGCGCGGAGGCACGTGATAGAGGGCGGCGAAGTACTCGAGGTTCTCGCGCGCCGTGAGCTTCCAGTACAGGCTTCGCTCGCCGGAGAGGACCGCACCGAGGCGACGCCGAATGTCGCGCGCACCGGTGACGAGGTCGAACCCCAGCACGCGGGCCGTGCCCGCCGTCGGCTCGAGAAGGGTGGCGAGCATCCGCATCGTGGTCGTCTTGCCGGCGCCGTTCGGGCCGAGGATGCCGAAGACCTCCCCCTCGGCCACGCTCAGGTCGATGCCGTCGACGGCGCGGAATGTCTCGCGCTGGTCCGGCTCGCGGCGCAGCCGCTGCCAGATCGTGCGGCGCCCCTTCTCGAAGTCCTTGGTGAGGCCGATGGCCTCGATCGCGAGCGTCATGCGACCGCCGGCTCACGGTCCATGTGGCCGGGCACGCCCCACACGAACCCGACGAGCGCCGCGGCCAGGACGATGGCGCCCGCTACGCCGAACATGAGCGTTGCCGCGCCAAGATCGACGAGCGCGCCGGCCGCGGCGAGGGAGACTGGTGCCAGGCCGATCGAGGCCAGCATGACGAGGCTCATGATCCTGCCGCGCAGCTCCTCGGGGACCCGGCGCTGGAGCCAGGAGATGTACTGCACGTTGACGAAGCCGATGAGGATGCCCATCGGCCCGATCACCGCCAGCGCGACGAGCAGATTTGGCGCGATGCCGATGGCCGCGAGGCCGAGGCCGAGGACGAAGGCCATCGACAGCAGGACCGTACCGAAGTGCGGCAGCCGGGTGATCGAGCCGCCCACGAGAGCACCGATCAGCGACCCACCGCCCCACGCGGAGAAGAGGATGCCGAACCCGGCCGAGCCCGCCGTGAACCGCTCCTCCGCCAGCCACGCGAGGCCGACGCTCAGCGTTCCGCTGAAGGCGAGATTGAACGCGGTCGTCAGGACGAGGGTGCCGCGGACGGCCGGATCGGCCCAAGCGGCCCGAATGCCGCCGGCGATGCTGGCGAGGACGTGCGGCTGCGCCGCGTCGGAAGGTGGCGTCGCGCGCCGGCCGCCCCGGACCAAGAAGACGGCCAGCGCGGCGACGCCAAAGCTGGCGGCATCGATCGCGAAGGCGGGACCCGTCTGGACGAGGGCGATCACCGCGCCGGCGAGCGCCGGCCCGACGAGGCCCATGACCTGGACCGATCCCTGGATCGCGGCGTTCGCCGCCGGCAGCACGCGCTCACTGACGACCATGGGGATCATCGTGTTGAGCGCCGGATAGAAGAAGGCATCGACGATTCCGAAGAGGGCGGCCAGCACGTAGAGGTGCCACAGCTCGGCGCGTCCGCCGAGGACGAGTGCCGCCATGACGCCGACCACGACGCCCCGGATCACGTTCGAGACGAGCATCAGGGCTCGTGGGCTGAAGCGGTCGCTGAATGCTCCGCCGACGAGGATGAAGATCGCGCGGGGAATGGCCGCCGTCATGAGCACGGTCCCGAGCGCGAGCCCGGATCCGGTCAGCTGAAGAGCCAGCCAGGCCAGTGCCACGAAGTGGAACTGATCGCCGAGGACGCTGATCGTCTCGCCGCTGAAGACGAGGCGGAAGTCGCGCTCGCGAAGCGGCTGGAGGAGCGATGGCCCGCGAACGGGGCGCGCCGAGATGTCGATCTGGGGCGTTGCCGCGAGCGAATCCGGGGTCGGGTGAACGAGCTCTTCCATGCGTCTGCTACTCCACGCTGATCAGCACGCCGTCGCCGTCGGGATCCTCGACGTCGAGGATCGGGCCGGTCGCGCCGGCCCTCACCGCCTCGCGGATGCGCTGGGTCTGGTCGCCCCCGAGGCCGGGGACGAACTGGAGGGCGGTCTCGACGAAACCGATCGGGATCCGGAGGTTGACGACCTGTCGGCCGCGCTCGGTGACCTTGATGCGCAGCTGGCGCCCGCGCGCCTTACCCGCCGCCTCGAGGCTCTCCTCGATGGCCTGATCGGCTTGGCGGAAGGCGCGGTCCATCTGGCGCTGCGCGTGGCGGCCGGCCCGTTCGATGTGGCGGCCGATGCGGTCGTGGTGCCGCGGACCGGGCTCGCGTCGCTCGGCCTGGGTGAGGGCGTCGATGATCGGCGCAGCCTCCTCCGGGCTGAGCTTCCCCTCCGCCACGAGGCGCAGGATCGTCTCGAGCTCCTCAGGCATCGGTCGCCCTTCCCGCGAGGCGCGCGGCCGCTTCGTCGACGTCGATCTCGCCCCGCTCGAGCGCCTGCAGGATGGCGAGCTGCTCGTCCGGGCTCACCGCCGGTGACGGCGGCGTCGGCGGGGTCGGAGGTGTGGGTGGGGTCGGCGGCGTGGGCGGCGTCGGCAGGGAGCCGGTGGATCGCCTGGTCGGACGTGCCATGACGTCGCCCGACATCGAGCTGAAGAGGAGCTGGGCGCTTCCGTCACCGATGACGTAGCGCCGGCGATCGCGCGAGCCCTCGGAACGGTGGGGGACCGAGACGTGCGCGTCGGATGAGAGGCCGCGCACCTCGAGCGTGAGCCCACCGGTGATGCCGAGCGACAGGTCTCCGCTGACCGTCTCGATCTTGTGCTGCGGGCCGTCCATGAGCTGCCCCTCGAGCTCGACGTCGCCGCTGACCGTGGCCAGCCGAAGCTCGTCGAAGCGAGGGGCGAATGCGGACACGTCCCCGCTGACGGTGTTCATCTCGAGCCGCAGCGGGTGGTCGCCACGGATGCTGACGTCGCCCGACACTCCGCGCACGCGGACGTCGCCACCCAGCCGGTCGAGGAAGACGTCGCCGGAGACGGTGCGGTACTGCTGTGCCGCCTTGAAGCCTTCGGCGGTCAGGTCGGCGCTGACACCCTCATAGCTGATCTGGGCTCCGGCGGGGATCTCGGCGGTGACGGAGGCTTCGACGCGCGCGCTGCCGATGCCGATGAGGCGGGCGATCGCCCCGATCCCGCTCTCGCTCGACCTCGGCTCGGTGACCTCGAGCGCATCCGACGTCTGCCGCACCTGGAAGCGGATGCGCTCGAACAGCTCATCGGCCTCCGACTCGGAGCCGGCCCGCAGCTCGAACTCGATACGAACGCGCGCGACGTCTCCGTCGACGGCGGTCAGCTCCGTCTCCGTGCTCGTCACCCGGAGAGCGAACCGGCCCGCATGGCCGATTCGATGCTCGATCTCCTGGGTGCGGACGAAGGTGACCATCAGGGGACGCCCCCGATGGCGCGGAGCGCCTCAGCCGCTTCCTCGGCGCCGATCTCCTTGCGCGCCAGGCGCTCGAGGATGTCGCGGCGCTCGGTGGTCCGCTTCTCCTCGTGGGCGGCATCCTCCTCGAGCTCGACCTCGCCGAGGTCGTCATCGATGGCTGAGTCCATCTCGCCGCCGAAACCGAGGGCTCGAACCAGGGCGTCGACACGGCCGCGCACGGTGGGGTAGCTGATGCCGAGCTCGCGCTCCATCTCCTTGAGGTTGCCGCGCGACCGCAGGAAGCTCTCGAGAAGGCTCATCTGCTCGCGGTCGAGACGCCCGAAGCGCCCGACGCCGAACTCGCCCTCCAGCGCGGTTCCGCAGCTGCGGCAATGCAGGCGGGTGACGCTCAGCTCGCCGCTGCAGACCGGGCAGGTGGCGATGACGTCATGGACCATGGCTAGCGGCGCCCGGAGTGGCGCGGGACGCGTCGATCGGCCGGCAGCTGGTAGACGCGCTGGGCGGCGTGGCCGAGGAGCGGCCGCCGCTGTCGCTGCTGTTCGTCAATGCTGATCTGCGGATAGAAGAGGCGGAAGTCGATCATTGGTGCTGGCTCCTACCAGAAAGTGAGACCTGGCTCGCGATTTGGCGTTCGATTGCCGCACTGTACGATCAACCATCCAATCTGTCAACCCCTTCTATCAAATTAGCAAGACGCATTGCGAAATCGCGCGTGCGATCTTCACGGGCGAGACCCGATGGAAGGCGCTATCCTGCCCGTGGAGCCATGCAGCAGCCGTTTCTCCCGTATACCCCTGAGCGCGACGTCTACCGCCTCCTGGGGGTCCCCCCAACCGCCTCGACCGACGAGATCACCGCCGCGTGCCGGCGCCTCGCGCGGACGTTTCACCCCGATCGCAACCGATCGACGCGCGCCACTGCCGAGATGCAGGTCGTCAACACCGTGCGGACCGTGCTCAGCGATCCCGCCTCTCGGGCCGTCTACGACCGGGAGCGGCTGCGGTTCCACACGAAGGTCGTACGTCCCGCACCGATGCGGTTTCCCGGCTCGTCGCCGGTGGTCACGGTGGAGCCCGACGTGCCGTCGGTGGGCAGGCTGCTGTGGGCGGCGGTCATTGGCGTCCGGACGGCGATCGCGGCGCTGCTGCCGGCCCGCTGCCGCCGGTGCCGAACCGTGATCTCGGGCGAGGACGCCTACTGCGCCGCCTGCGGGACGCCGCTCCTCACCGGGGGCTGACCCTAGGCGAAGAGAGGATTCACCCGCTCGGGATCGATCCCAAGCTCACCGATGGCGCGCTTCAGCTCGTCCGGGGTGGACTTGCCGTCCAGGCAGAGGCCGTGGAGCGCGGCGTAGGCGATGTGCTCCGCGTTGACCTCGAAGTGGGCGCGCAGCGCCTCGCGCGTGTCCGAGCGCCCGAATCCGTCGGTGCCGAGGACGGTGTACGGCCGGTCGATCCAGCGCGCCACCATGTCCGGCACCGCCTTCAGGTAGTCGGTGGCGGCGACGATCGGCCCTTCCGACGGACCCAGGCACTGGCGAACGTAGGCCACCCGCTGCTCGGCGTCGGGGTGGAGGCGGTTCCAGCGCTCGACGTCGAGGGCGTCGTTCCGGAGCTGCTGGAAGCTCGTCGCGCTCCACACGTCGGCCGCCACGTCGTATCGCTCGGCGAGCATCGCCTGCGCGCGCAGCGCCTGCTGCAGCGTCGGGCCGGAGGCGAGGAGCTGGACGCGCCGTGAGCCGGCGGTCGCCTCGCGCAGCCGATACAGGCCGCGGAGGATGCCCTCGTCCGCGCCGTCAGGCTTCGCCGCCTGCGCCCAGTTCTCGTTGTAGATGGTGATGTAGTAGAAGACGTCCTCGTTGCGTGCGCCGTACATGCGGTCGATGCCGTCGCGCACGATGACGGCCAGCTCGTAGGCGTAGCCGGGGTCGTAGGCGAGGATGCTCGGTACCACGCTGGCGAGCACATGGGAGTGGCCATCGGTGTGCTGGAGGCCCTCGCCGGTAAGGGTCGTCCGGCCCGCCGTGGCACCCATCAGGAATCCGCGGCCTCGCGCGTCGCCGAAGGCCCACACCTGGTCTCCGGTCCGCTGGAGACCGAACATCGAGTAGAACGTGTAGAACGGCACGACCGGCTCGCCCCAGGTGGCGTAGGCCGTGCCGGCCGCCTGGAACGAGCTGACCGAGCCGGCCTCGGTGATGCCCTCTTCCAGGAGCTGGCCGTCGGTCTTCTCGATGTAGCTGAGCAGGAGCTCGGCGTCGACCGGCGTGTAGCGCTGCCCGAGCGGGTTGTAGATGCCGACCTCCTTGAAGAGGGGGTCCATGCCGAAGGTGCGCGCCTCGTCGGGGATGATCGGCACGATGCGCCGACCGATGCCCGGGTCGCGCACGAGGTTGCGGACGAGCCGGCTGAAGGCCATCGTCGTGCTCGCCGGGCGCTCCGAGCCGGTGAAGAACTCGTCGAACGCTCCCGCCTCAGGCGCCGGAAGCGGCTTCGCGACGACACGCCGCTTCGGCACGACGCCGCCGAGTGCGGCGCGGCGCTCGAGCATGTACTGGATCTCGGGCGCCTCGGGCCCGGGGTGGTAGTACGGCGCCTCCTTCAGCTGCTCGTCGGGGATCGGCAGCTCGAGGCGGTCGCGGAAGATCTTCAGCTCGTCGACGGTGAGCTTCTTGGCCTGGTGGGTGACGTTCCGGCCCTCGATCCCGGGGCCGAGGGTCCAGCCCTTGACCGTCTTGGCCAGGATCACCGTCGGCGCCCCGGTGTGCGCGACGGCGGCGGCGTAGGCCGCATACACCTTGCGGTAGTCGTGGCCACCGCGCCGCAGCTTGGCGAGGTCGTCGTCGGAGAGGTGCTCGACCAGCGTGCGCAGCCGTGGGTCGGGGCCGAAGAAGCGCTCGCGAATGTAGGCGCCGTCGCTGACGGCCATGCGCTGGTAGTCGCCGTCGAGCGTCTCGTTCATCCGGTTGAGGAGGACGCCGTCCTTGTCGCGCGCCAGCAGGTCGTCCCACTCGCGGGCCCAGATGACCTTGATCACGTTCCAGCCGGCACCGCGGAAGACCGACTCGAGCTCCTGGATGACCTTGCCGTTGCCGCGCACCGGGCCATCGAGGCGCTGCAGGTTGCAGTTCACGACGAAGGTGAGGTTGTCGAGGCCCTCCCGCGCGGCGAGGCCAAGGGCGCCGATCGACTCCGGCTCGTCCATCTCCCCATCGCCGAGGAAGGCCCACACGCGGGCGCTGCCGGTCTCGGCGATCCCGCGCGCGGCCAGGTATCGGTTGAATCGAGCCTGGTACACCGCCGCCATCGGCCCGAGGCCCATGCTGACCGTCGGGAACTGCCAGAAGTCGGGCATCAGCCGCGGGTGCGGGTACGACGAGAGGCCGAGCTCCGGCGTGAGCGACTCGCGCCGGAAGTGATCGAGGTTCTCCGTGGTCAGCCGCCCCTCGAGGAACGCGCGGGCGTAGATGCCCGGTGCGGCGTGGCCCTGGAAGAAGATCTGGTCGCCGGGCGCGTCATCCGAGCCGCGGAAGAAGTGGTTGAAGCCGATCTCGTACAGGCTGGCCGCGCTCGCGTAGGTCGAGAGGTGACCGCCGATGCCCTCGAACTTCGTGTTCGCTCGCAGCACCATCGCCAGCGCGTTCCAGCGGATCATGCGCCGGATGCGCAGCTCCATCGCCTCGTCGCCGGGGAAATAGGGCTCCTGCTCCGGGCTGATGGTGTTGATGTAGCGGGTCTGGGTCAGCGTCGGCAGGCCGATGTGGAGCTGACGCGCCCGCTTGAGCAGCCGGTACAGGATGAACCGCGCGCGCTCCGGACCGGCGGCCTCGACCAGGGCGTCGAGCGAGTCGAGCCACTCGGACGTCTCGACAGGGTCGATGTCCGGCAGCTGCTGCTTGAACTGGTCGAAGATCTCGTGGATCGGGGGCTGCATCGGTGCCTATGGTACAGACCGATGCCGCCGGTCGGGAACGCGGTTCCTGGGTGACCCGCGTGCCATCATCTGGCCGATGCGCACCATCTACCGGAACGAGCCGCCGTGGCCGCATCGCGTCCTGGTGCTGGGAGGGGGCTTCGCCGGCGTCGAGACCGCCCGACACCTGGAGAAGCTGACGCGGCGCCGGGACGACATCGAGATCTGGCTCGTCAGCCGCGAGAACTTCAGCCTCTTCACGCCGCTTCTGCCCGAGGTCTGCTCCGGGATGCTCGAGGCGCGCCACTGCGTCACCGCGCTGCGTGCTCAGCTGCGCCGGCCGTCGAGCTGGGCGGTGACCGCGGACGTGGAGGAGATCGACCTCGACGCGAAGCGGGTGATCGTCCTGGGCGGAGACGGCGACCGCCATCGGCTCACCTACGACAGCCTGGTCATCGCCCTCGGTGGGGAGACAGCCACGTTCGGCATCAAGGGCATCGACGAGTACGCGGTCGGCATGAAGACGCTGGCCGACGCGTTCGCCCTCCGCAACCGGATCATCGAGATGCTCGAGCGCGCCGAGCTGGAGGAGGACGAGGACGAGCGTCGGGCGGAGCTGACCTTCGTCGTCGGTGGGGCCGGGTTCAGCGGCGTCGAGACGGCCGGCGAGATCGAGGACTTCATTCGTCGCGTGCGCCGCCGCTTCTACCCGAAGGTCGCCGCCGACGAGACCAGCGTCCACATCGTCGAGCTCAAGGACCGCGTGCTGCCGGAGATGCCGGCCGAGATGGGCGAGTATGCGGCCCGGACGTTGCGCCGGCGCGGCTACGAGATCCACCTGAGCACGCCGCTGAAGGAGGTCCGCGAGGGTGGCGTGGTCATCGGCGAGGAGGCCACCTTCATTCCGTCGCGGACGGTGGTCTGGACCGGGGGCGTGAAGCCGTCGCCACTGGTCGGGGAGTCGGGGATCCAGGTCGATGCGGCCGGGCGCGCCCTCGTGAGCGCGACGATGGCGACGAGTCGCGAGGGCGTCTGGGCCATCGGCGACTGCGCACGGATCCCGAACGCCGACGAGGAGGGGACCTTCCACGCCCCGACCGCGCAGAACGCGGTGCGCGAGGCGAAGCGCCTGGCGCGCAACGTCGTGGCGAGCATCGACCGCCGGCCGCGGGCGATCGAGCCGTTCCGATACCGCACGATCGGGACGCTCGCCAGCATCGGTCACCGGACGGGCGTCGGCGTCGTCTTCGGGATCCGGGTCCGTGGCTGGATCGCCTGGTTCATGTGGCGCGGCTACTACTGGAGCCGGGTGCCCGGACTCCGCGGGAAGGCGCGCGTCGCGCTCGACTGGGGGCTCCACGCCGTCTTCGGCGCCGACCCGGTACAGCTCAAGGTCGACGACCCGCGGCACCCGGTGGCGATGGGCCCATCCGGCACGCGTCGGCGGCCACCACGTGGGGTCGACCCGCGTGGCTGAGCCTCGCTAGACTCTCCGCGATGTCACGCGAGGAGCGGCGCCAATATCAGCGCCAGATGCGAAACATGGAGCGTGGGGCCTCCCTCCCGCCCGCGGCCCGGGCGCGCGCCGAGCGCAACGCGGCGCGGCGCGAGGCACGGAAGCCACGCGCCCAGCGCGAGCCCGGCGCGATCGACGTCCGCTTCTGGGTGCGCGCGGTCGTCATCGCGGTGGCGCTCGGATTCCTCGGCTTCAGCCTCCAGTGGAGCGAGGGGATGCCGCGCGCGCTGTACGCCGGGCTCATCGTCGGTGCCGTGGCGCTCGCCCTCGTCGTCGGGTTCCGGTTCCTTCAGCGGCGCGTCTCGACCGGCCCCTGAGCGCGGATGCCGTCCGTCGAGCTGATCGTCGCGGTCGCCCTCGGCTACCTCATCGGTGCCGTGCCGTCCGGCGTCATCGTCGGTCGCCTGCGCGGCGTTGATCCGCGCGACGCTGGCTCCGGACGGACGGGGACGACGAACGCGCTGCGCACCCTCGGCCCGCGATGGGCGGCGGCGGTCGCCATCCTCGACGTGGCGAAGGGCGCGGCCGCCGTCGCGGCCGGCACGGCGCTCGGCCCTGAGCCATGGAGCGGCCCGATGGCCGGCGTTGCGGCCGTGATCGGGCACGTTCGCTCGATCTTCATCGGCTTCACCGGGGGTCGCGGCGTGGCGACCGGCGGCGGCGCCATGCTCGTCCTGGCCCCGCTGGCCCTCCTCGCCGCCCTCCCCGAGTTCGGGCTGATCGTGTGGCGCACGCGGCTCGTGTCGCTCGGGTCGATCTCGGCCGCGATCACGGTCGCGCTGGTGACCCTGGCACTGTGGGCGATCGGCTGGGTCGACCTTGCCGTCTTCATCGCGTCGGTGCTCATCGGCGTGGTCGTCGTCCTCGCCCACCTCGACAACATCAGCCGCCTGCTGGCGGGCACGGAGCGACGGCTCGGCGATGGCTGACGCGCGCAGCACGATCGCCACCGTCCCGAACCTCCTTGGCCTCGCCCGCATCGCCGCGACCCCCGCGATCATGGCGCTCCTCCTGGCCGACGGGGCGGGGACCGACCTCGCGGCCGGCCTCCTGTACGTCGCCGCCGCCGCCAGCGACATCCTGGACGGATGGATCGCGCGGGCGCGCAACCAGGTCTCGGCCCTCGGGGTCTTCCTGGACCTCGCCGCCGACAAGGTCCTCGTGGCCGGCGTGCTGGTGGCGATGGTCGCCATGGGGCTCGTGCCGACCTGGATCGCGGCCACCATCCTCATCCGCGAGTTCGTGGTGCAGGCGGTCCGGCAGCTCGCCGCGGTCGAGGACGTCGTCATCAGCGCGCGCGCCATGGGCAAGGCGAAGACGCTCGCCACGAACGCCGGCCTCGTCCTCCTCTTCCTGGCGGCCGACGCGAGCAGCGGAGGTCCGATGGCCGGCACCGGCCTCGGCGGGACGCTCGAGACGCTCGGCTTCTGGGTGCTGGTCGGGGCGACGGCACTGACGCTCATCTCGGGCCTGGCCTACCTGCGCGGCGCCTGGCCGATCCTCGTCGGCAGGACGTAAGCCGCGCCGAGACGCACGCCCGGGCGGGCTTGCGACCGGTCATACACTCATGGCCAGCCCATCGGGCAGCGCCCACCGAGTCGCCCAAGCCCAGCGAGAGGGAGAAGCATTGACCGTCACCGATTCCGCGCGCGAGTCGCGGTTCCCTGAGACCACGGCCGACCCCCTGGTCACGACCACCGATGCCGAGGGCGATGAGCCCCGGTCCCGAAAGGGGGCCTTCGCCGGGGCCGGCGTGACCGCCGGCGCTGCGGTCGTTGCCGGCATCCTGCTCATCACCCGCGAGCAGTCCGTCGCGACGCTCGGCTCGCTGGCCATCGTCGTCGGGGCGGTGGCGCTCCTCGTGACGGCCGCGGCCGTCCGGGAGTGGCCATTCGCGCGCCAGTGGACGGGGCCGAACGGTGCCCTCGAGAGGGTGGCCGGCCCCATGGCCTGGCTTGCGGTCATCTTCGCCACGATCGTGGTGCTCACCAAGTTCGTGCCGGTCGTGGTGCCGGCGTGGAGCGACGAGCAGGTGTTCGCGGTGGCGATCGTTGCCTTCGTGGTGCTCAGCGTCCTCGGCTGGGGACCCGGCGTCTCGGTGGCGTGGCCGTCGGGCCTGCGCCTCAGCACGCTGACGGTGCTCGGCAGCCTGTTTGCCATCGCGTTCGTCGGCGTCTACCTCGCGTTCGTGTTCCTCCTCCGCGGCGACGCCATCGGCGCCAGCGATGTCGAGTGGGCGCGGCTCGTGGAGATTCGAGCAACGTTCGAGGCGCTCGCCTTCGCCGCCGCCGGCGCGCTGCTCGGCACCGTGGTCCAGCGCATGGCCGTCTCAGGCGAGCTGCGCAGCCTCGAGGACGAGGTGGAGGGGCGGGAGTCGGCGCTGGCCGATGCCCGAGCCGCGCTCGCCACTCGTGAGCTGGAGGTCGACTCGCTGCGGGCGAACCTCACGGCCGCGATGCGGCACCTGACCCCGGGCGCGCCCGACAACCTCGACAACCTCGACCCCAACTCGTCGACGTTCGTGATGGCGCGACCATCGAGCACCGCCGTGCGCCAGGCGCGTCGCACCCTGATGGAGGCCCTCAACGTCGTCCCTGGCGCGCGCTGACCCGCCCTACTTGATGAGCTTGCGCTCCATCTGGCGCATGGCGATCGTCATGCAGATCGCGAAGAAGCCGGCGAGGTAGACGAAGTCCCACGCCTGGGCGGGGCCGACGATCCCGAGCGAGAGCCCGCGGATCAGGTTGATGGCGTGATAGAGCGGCGTGGCCTGCATGAACCACTGGATCGGCTCCGGGTAGGTCGAGATCGGGAAGAACGTGCCGCTGAAGAGGAACATCGGCATGACGACGAGACCCATGGGCACGTCGAAGTCGTTCACCGTGCGCAGGTAGGACGTCCCGGCAAGCCCGGCCCCCGCGAAGGCGGCCGCTACCAGCAGGGCCGCCGGCACCATGAGCAATGACCACGGCGACAGGAGCAGGCCGGTGACGAACATGATCACGAACATCGCCACCGCATAGAGGGCCGCCCGCATGAGCGCCCACAGCATCTCGCCGAGCGCGATCTCGGTGATGCCCATCGGCGTGGCGAGCACGCCGTCGTACGTCTTGGCGTAGTTGAGCTTGAAGAAGACGTTGAAGATCGTCTCGAAGACGGCGCCGTTCATCGCCGCGGTCGCGAGCAGCGCCGGCGCCACGTAGGCGAGGTACGAGATGTCGCGCCCATCCGGGAGCCGCACCGTCTCGATGATCCCGCCGATCCCGAGCCCCATCCCGATCAGGTAGAAGATCGGCTCGAAGACGCCGCTGAAGATGATGATCCACTGGTGGCGGTAGACGAGGATGTTGCGTTCGACGAGTCGTCGCGCACGCCAGACGCGCGACCAGGCCGTCGCCAGGCCGCCGGGTCGCTCCGCGGGCTGGGCCAGCGTCGTCATCGGCTCAGCCCGCCATCCGACGGGTGAGGTTGCGCTCGGAGAGCCAGGCACCCAGCGCGAACATGGCCAGCAGCACGCCGAGGTGGGCGAGCGCCGCGAGGAGCTCGAGGCCACCCAGGATCGACCCTCGCACGAGCTCGACCCCGTGGAAGAGCGGGCTGATCCAGGCGATCCACTCGATGTTGTCCGGCAGCTGCGTGAGCGGGAAGAAGGTGCCGCTGAAGAGGAACAGCGGGTTCACGACGAATCGGAAGATCGCGCTGAAGCCGACGTCGTTCTTCTGGGTCGCGGTGAACGCGATGAGGCATGAGGCGAAGGCGAGGCCGATGAGGATCGTGATGGGGATGGCGAGCACCGCCAGCGGCGACCGCGGGATCCCGAAGATGGTGAGCACCACGAGGAACACGGTCGCGAGGGTCCCGATCCGGAACGCCGTCCAGCCGAGCTCCCCACCGACGATGCTGCGGATCCCGACCGGTGTCGAGAGCATCGCCTCGTAGTTCCGGCCCCACATGATCTTGTTCATGATCGGGTAGGTCGACTCGAAGGTCGCGGTCTGCATGGCCATCGCGGCGAGCAGCCCCGGGCCGAGCCAGTCGATGTACTCGAAGCCGCCGAAGGCCGACAGGTCATCGGGGTTGACGAGCGCGCCGACGCCGATGCCCATGGCCGTCAGGAAGAGCACGGGCTGGAGGAAGCCGAATGCCAGCGACCGATGCCAGAGGCGCCGGTAGACGAGCCAGTTGCGCAGCCAGACGCGGCCGGAGAGGGTGGCGACGGTCATCTGTCGCCTACTCGACCAGCGTGCGACCGGTGAGCCGCAGGAAGACGTCCTCCAGGCTCGACCGGCGGACGAGCGCCGACTCGATCGGAATCTGGCGCTGGTTGACCTGCTCGAGCGTGCGCTCGCCATCCGGCGTGTAGAGGAGGAGCCGATCCGGCAGCTCCTCGATCCGGTCGGCGAGGCCGTCGAGCTTCCCATTCAGGCCGTCGCGCACGCCATCGTTGAAGCGGAGCTCGAGCACCTCCTTGGTGGAGTGCTCGTCGATCAGCTGCCGCGGCGAGCCCTCGGCCACGATCTTCGCCTTGTCCATGACCACGAGGTGGTCGCACAGCTGCTCCGCCTCGTCCATGTAGTGCGTCGTGATGATCAGCGTCGCGCCGCGCCGCTTCAGCTGATACAGCCGCTCCCAGAGGAGGTGCCGCGCCTGCGGATCCAGCCCGGTGGTCGGCTCGTCCAGGATGACCAGCTCCGGCTCGTTGATCAGCGCCCGCGCGATGGTGAGGCGCCGCTTCATTCCGCCCGAGAGGGGCTCGACCTGGTCGTTGGCGCGCTCGTCCAGCTGGACGAACTCGAGGAGCTCCTGGGCGCGCTTGCGGAAGACCTCGCCGGGGATGTCGAAGTAGCGCGCGTACATCTCGAGGTTCTCGCGCACCGTGAGCTCGGTGTCGAGGTTGTCGATCTGGGGCACGACCCCGAGCCTGGCCTTGATCTCGCGCGCCTGGGTCCGCGGATCCATGCCGATGACGCTCAGCTCGCCCTCGGTCACCGGCGAGCTGCAGGCGATCATCCGCATCGTGCTCGTCTTGCCGGCGCCGTTCGGGCCGAGGAAGCCGAACGCCTTGCCGGGGCGCACGTCGAAGTCGACGCCGTCGACGGCGGTGAAGCCGTTCGCGTAGCGCTTCGTCAGGCCGCGGGCATGGACGAGGGAGGGCTGGCTGCTCATGGGGCTCGCCATTCTAGACCGATGCGAGGGGCATTTCTCATCGGCCCCATGGTGACCCGGATTCCTGCCAGAGAGTGTCAGGTTCGATGGGTATTCTGAACGGCATGGTCGTCAGAACCGTCGTCCAGCGCGGCCCGAAGGCGAAGAAGGTCGCCGCCTTCGCCATCGACTGGCCGGGCTGGAGCCGAGGTGCGAAGACGCCCGATGCGGCGGTCGAGCTGCTCGAGACGTATCGCGAGCGCTACCGGCCGATCGCGCGCCTGGCCGGGCTCGAACCCGAATTCGATCGGGCCGGCAAGCTGGAGATCGTCGAGGACCACGTCGGGGTGGGATCGACCGACTTCTGGGGCATCTCGTTCGCCCCGTCCTCGTTCGAGCAGGCGCCGATGCCCGATGACGAGCTGGCACGCAAGGTGGCGCTGCTCGAGGCGTCGTGGCGGTTCTTCGACGACGTCGCCGCTCGCGTCTCGCTCGAGCTGGCGAAGGGGCCGCGCGGCGGCGGTCGGAATCGAGACCAGATCGTCCGGCACGTCATCGGCAACGAGGTGGTCGACCTGGCGAAGCGGGTGGGCGTCCTCACGCCTCCCGACAACTTCCTGACGCCCAACGCCATCCGTTTGCACCGCGAGGAATTCGTGGCCGCCATGCGTGACTACAACGCCGACGGCAGGATGGCGAGTGGCCGGAACTGGACGATCGCCCTGCTGGTGCGTCACACCGCCTTCCACGCGCTCGACCACGCCTGGGAGATGGAGGACAAGGACCTTTCGTAGATCCCGCTCGCGAACCGTCCAGAATTTCACCGAGTGAACGTTATCCAGTGCTTCTGCTCGCGAACCGTCCAGATTTTCACCGGGTGAACGCTGGCGGCCCGATTGGACGCTTCGGAGCGCCGGATCCCGCATAACGCTCATGGGGAGAAGATTCGGACCGTTCGGCTGCAGCTCTCCTCAAAGGCCGGCGGCGACCGAGTCAGCGCGGGGATCGGCGCCGCCCTCGTACCGCCCGTCGCGGCCGGCGGCGGATGACCTGCGCCCAGCCGGTGAGCGGCGTCCTCGGCTCGACCAGCTCGATCTCGTGGCCGAGCGCCTCGAGAGCGGCGACCGTGGCCGCGTCAACGCCATCCGACTCGATGGTGACGGGACCCAGCGGCATCCCGGCCGCCTCGGTCTGGGCGACGAACCGAGGCCGGTCGACCACGGCCTGTGGGTCGAGTCCGTCATCGACCAGGCCGGTCACGAGCTGGACCATCGTCTGAGGCTGGCCGTCGCCGCCCATCGCCCCGAGGGCGACCTCCGCCCGGCCGCCGCGCAGGAGCATCCCCGGCATGAGCGTGTGGAGCGTCCGCGACCGTGGCGCCAGCGCGTTCGGGTGACCGGCGTCGAGCGAGAAGTAGGCGCCGCGGTTCTGGAGCATGATTCCGGTCGAGCCGCCCATGACGCCCGAGCCGAAGCCCATGTAGTTCGACTCGATGAGGCTGACCATCATCCCGTCACCGTCGGCCGCGCACAGGTAGACCGTGCCTCCGCCGGGTGGGTTCGTGGGCGTGAAGCGCTGCGCGCGATCGCGAGCGACCCGTGACGCGAGCCAGCGTGCGTGGTCCGCCGAGAGGAGCCGATCGACGTCGGCGAGGCCGCGGTCCGGATCGGCGACGCATCGGTCGCGCTCGCTCCAGGCAACTTTCACTGCCTCGATCTGCGCATGGAGGCGATCGGCAGACAGCGGCGCGCCCATCGGCCAGTCGAGCGCCGTCAGGACGTTGAGCGCGATGAGCGCGGTGATGCCCTGCGAGTTCGGCGGGATCGTGGCGACGTCGACGTCGCGGTAGGTGGTCGAGATCGGCTCGACCCAGTCGCCGCGATGCTCGGCGAGGTCATCGACGGTCATCACGCCGCCGGCCGCCTGGATCGCGCGGGCGATCTCGGCGCCGATCGGGCCGCCGTAATAGGCGTCTCGCCCGCCGGACGAAAGCGTCCGCAGCGCCGCCGCCAGGAGCGGCTGGCGAAGGGTCTCGCCCGCGCCGCCGGCCGGATCCGAAGACGCGCAGCGCATCGGTCCCGAAGAAGGAGAGCGACGTGGCGATCGATCGGGCGTTGATGGCGGTCAGGGCGTAGCCCTCCTCCGCGACCGTCGCGGCGGGGAGGAGCGCATCGGCCATGGTGCGGCGGCCGAATCGGTCGAGCAGCTGCGTCCACGCGTCGACGGCTCCCGGCACGGTGATGGGCAGCGGCCCGCGGGCCGGCATCTCGTCGTGGCCCGCTCCACGGACCGCATCGATCGTGAGGGCCGCGGGTGCGCGCCCGCTGCCATTGAAGCCGTGAAGGCGGCCCTCGGCCGGGTCCCACACCAGCGCGAAGGCGTCACCGCCAAGGCCGCAGGAGTTGCAGTAGACGACCGCGAGCATCGCGTTGGCGGCCACGGCGGCATCGACGGCGGTGCCGCCGGCTCGGAGTGCGTCGACGCCGGCTTCGGTGGCGAGCGGATGCGGCGTGGCGACCATGCCGCGCTCGGCGACGGGGGAGGGCATCGGTCAGAACGGTAGCAGGATCGACGCCTGAGCTTGACACCGGCCTGACCCGTGCCGGATACTACGTCCCACGTAGTAGTGAGGCAGCTCGCCCGTGAGCGGTGGCAACGACCCGACCCTTCTCGTCCTCGTCAGCCTGGCGGCCGGCCCGCGTCACGGCCACGCGATCCTCCTCGACGTTGCCGGCTTCGCGTCGGTGCGGATGGGGCCGGGGACGCTGTACGGCGCGATCAGCCGGCTCGAGCAGGACGGGCTGATCGAGGCAATGCCGCTCGACGGCCGCCGCCGGCCCTACCGGCTGACACGTCGCGGTCGCTCCGAGCTCCGCCGTCGCCTCGACGGCCTGTCAGCCGCCGTCGGGGTCGGCCGTCGCCGCCTGGAGGCAGCGTCGTGAGCCGCGCCGGCCGGGCCGTCGCCCGCCTCGCGCTTCGGCTCCACCCGGACCGATGGCGGCGGCGTTATGAGGCAGAACTGCTGGACCTCATCGAGGACACCGACAGCTCCCTTGCCGATGCCGCCGACCTGGCGTCGTCGGCGATGCGTGAGCACCTGCACGGAGATGCACCCATGCGATTCGACACCGCCCACCGCCATCCCGGCCCCTTCGCGCTTGCCGCGCTCCTCGTGCTCGCGCCGACGCTCGCCATCGTCACTCTCTCGATCATCGGGCATGAGCTGGGCTTCACCGCCGTCGCGCGCGCCGTGGATCCGGTCGTCGCGCTGATCGGTGAGGCGCGCGCCGTCGACCTCGCGGTGGTCGTGGCGCCAGGCATCGCCTTCGTGCTGGCCGTCCTGCCGCTTGCCTCGTTACGGCTCGATCGTGGCGATGGCGGACCGACGCTGGCGCTCACCATGCGGTCCGTGCCGGCGAACCTCGCGATCGCGCTCCTCTCGATGGTCATCGCCGCCGTCCTCGTCGCTCATGCGATGAGCGAGGCGGCGCTCCACGTGGGAGCCTAGAGACCCCGACCGGTTACTCGAGCGCCGCGGCGAAGAGCTCCCATTCGCCGGCGATCCCGCGCATCGCGATCGATCCGAGCGGCCTGAAGGAAAGGTCGGTTCCTGTCGCCAGGTCGCGGACGGTGCGCGTCACGACGACCTGCCCCGCCCCGCACTCGGTCAGCGCACGCGAGGCGATGTGGACGCCGATGCCACCGATGTCCTCCTTGCGCCGCTCGATCTCGCCGGTGTGGATGGCGGCCCTCACGTCGAGCCCAAGGGCGATGACGGATTCCCGGAGGCCGAAGGCGCAGCGCAGGGCGCGGGTCGGGGCATCGAAGGTGGCGAGGATCCCATCGCCCGTGCTCTTGATGAACTGGCCGTTCCATCGGTCGACCTCGCTGCGCGCCACGGCATCGTGACGGTCGAGGAGCTGGCGCCAGGCCCGGTCGCCGAGGTCCGCGGCCCGCGCCGTCGAGTCGACGATGTCGGTGAACAGGACCGTCGCCAGGACGCGGTCGACGTTCTCGGCCGCCTGGAGCGATCGGACCTGCTCATCGGTCCAAGCGAACGCCTCGACGAAGGGGCTCGTCGGCTCCTGCGACTCCGGCTCGTAGACGAGGAGGACGACGCTGCCGCCCAGGGTCCGCGCAGAGACGAGGCGGAGGTGGTGGGTGTCGATCCGGTCGCGAAAGAGGTGCTTCCCGCTGCCGAGGATGACCGGGTACAGGAGCAGACGGTACTCGTCGATAAGGTCGTGCTTGAGCAGCTCGTCGACGAGGTCGGCGCTACCGTAGACGAGCATGTCGCCGCCGGGCTGCTCCTTGAGGTGGCGCACCTCGTCGGCGATCTCGCCGCCCAGGATCGTGGTGTTGTTCCAGTCCGCGCGCCGCAGGGTTTGCGTGACGACGTACTTCGGCATCTCGTTGAGACGCCCCGAGAGCTCATCGGCTCCCTTGACGGTCGGCCAGAAGGCGGCCCAGCTCTGCCACGTCCGGCGCCCGAGCAGGATCGCGTCTGCGTTCATGATCTGCTCGACGTTGTACGCCTCGTTCTCCTCTTCCTGCACCCGGAGCGCCCACGCGTTGCGGCCGTCGCGGTGCTCGTCGAAGCCGGGCGCCTCGATGACCCCGTCGAGCGTGACGAAGGCGGTGACGACCAGCTTCATCGCCGGGGCGCGTCCGGGCGGCCCGTGCCTATGGCTGAGCCTCCCAGGTCTCGCCGGGCTCGAGCTCGACGACCTCGGCCGATGTCGCGTCCCGAAGCTGGGCGGGGGTGCCGGCGAGGATCGGGAACGTCCCGTAGTGGACCGGGATGACGGTCGAGGCGCCGATGAGGTCGAGCGCCATCCCCGCGTCCCGCGGGCCCATCGTGTAGTGGCCGCCGATCGGGAGCACGGCGATCTCGGGGTGGTGCCGCTCGCGGACCAGGCTCATGTCGCCGAAGAGGTCGGTGTCGCCGGAGTGGTAGACCGTCGTCCCGTCCTCGAAGTCGATGACCCAGCCCCAGCACCCGAGGTCGCGGGTCACCTGGTCCTTGCCGGAGCCGAGCGTCGCGCCTCCGGTGTGGTCGGCGTGGGTCATCGTGAAGCGGATGCCTGCCGCCTCGACGGTGCCCCCCTTGTTCATGCCGATCGCCTCGATCCCGCGCGCGCCGAGCCAGACGCTCATCTCATGGCTGCCGATCGTGACGGCGCCTTCCACGCTCGCCAGCTCGACGAGGTCCACGCAGTCGTCGCCGACGTGGTCGAAGTGGCAATGGGTCGGCGCCACGACGTTGACCTGGCCGGGAGTCCGGAAGCTGTCCGCGTAGTTCGGCGCGCCGGTCCATCGATCCACCCACACCCAGGCGTCGCCGGGTGACTGGTACAGAACGCCGCCATGGCCGAGCCGGGTGATGCGCAGGTTCGCCATCGAGTTCCTCCTCGTGTTGGATCGATCCTAGCCTGCAACGAATCGCGCCACGTGCGCGGCTGATCAGCCCGGAGTGAGCAGGCGGCCGGCCTCGGCGATGCGGCGCATCCAGGGGAGCTCGCGGCCGATCGTCGTCTCGGCGCCGTGGCCGGGCAGGACGCGGACGGGCTCAGGGATGTCGCGCGCCAGGCGCGTGAGCGAGGCCACCATCTGGGCATCGTCGCCGCCGGGAAGATCGGTCCGGCCGTAGGAGCCGGCGAAGAGGACATCCCCGGCCAGGAGGATGCCCTGGCGCTCCTCGTACAGGCAGACCGAGCCCTCGGTGTGTCCCGGCGTGTGGAGGATGTCGAAGACGAGGTCGCCAATGCGGAGCTGCTCCCCCTCGCGCAGGTCCTGCGTGGCGGTCACGGCCTCGAGCTCGAAGCCGTAGTTGTTCTCGCCGCCGAGCCGGTAGGCGTCGTCGGGGTGGATCGCCAGGGGCGCGTCCGACGCACGCATGAGTGGGGCGTTGTCGAAGATGTGGTCGATGTGGCCGTGCGAATCGGCAATGAGGTGAATGCCCAGCCCGTTCGCCGAGGCGCGCTCCATGAGCGGCCCGCTGGCGCCCATGCCGGGATCGACGACCAGCGCGTCGGTCGATCGGCCGTCCCAGACGAGGTAGGCGTTCGTCTGCCACGGCCCGAAGGCCCCGACCTCGAGCCGGACGCCATGGTCGGGATCGTCAGCGGGGGAAGAGGAGCGCTCGACGACGGTCTCGTCGGTCACTGCTCGCGCGCGCCGGCCGGGCCGATGACGCCGTGAGCGCCACCGGCGAGACGGAGGCCGAAGTGCGCCGCCAGCTGGCGGGCGAGCTCGTCGGCGACGTCGTCCATCGGCACGGCGGATCCGACCTCGTGCTGCAGGGAGGTGACCTCCTTGTCGGGGATGCCGCAGGGGACCATCTCGAAGAACCAGCGCAGGTCGGTGTTCACGTTGAGCGCCAGGCCGTGGGTCGTGACGCCGCGCTTCACCCGGACCCCGATCGCCGCGAGCTTGCGCTCACCGTCGACCCAGATGCCGGGGAGGCCATCCAGGCGGTCGCCGTCCACGCCAAACGCGGCCGCGGTGGCGATGATCGCCGACTCGAGCGTCCGAACGTAGCGGCGCAGGTCGAGCGGGTCCCGCAGCTCGACGATGGGGTAGGCCACGATCTGGCCCGGCCCGTGGTAGGTGATGTCGCCGCCGCGGTCGATGCGGACGAATTCGGCGCCGATCTCGCGCAGCCGCTCCGGCGTGGCGAGCAGGTTCGCCTCGTCGCCGCCACGGCCGATGGTGTAGACGGGGAAGTGTTCGAGCAGGAGGAGGCGGTCGCCGATGCGCCGCCCGCGCCGTTGGTCGGCGAGCTCATCCTGCAGCTCCCAGGCCGGCTGGTACGAGACCGTGCCCAGGTGCTCGACGGTCAGGACGCCGCCATGCGCGGCGAGGAGCGGGTGGGCGTCGCTGGCTGGGCGGTGGGGGGCGTCGCGGCGGGGCCGCTGGAGGCGGCGCTCCTCGGACGCGGGCGGCGCGCTGATGTCGCGGAACGGGGTCTCGGTGCTCACCGGGCGTGGTCCGTTCGGTGTGAGCCACACTCACGCATCGGCCACTCTTCGACCGGAAAGCGCCGTTCCCTGGCCGCGATGTGACTGCGGCTCACAGATCGACCGAGGAAACGGGACGGGCTGTCGATTCCGGCGTTCTCGGTGGCCGATGGATGAGGCTCATTCACATCCGTGCCTAGACGGCCGCGGCGGTCTCGCGCCCGGGCACCTGCTCGGCCGCGTGATAGCTCGATCGCACGAGCGGGCCGGCCTGGACGTGCTTGAAGCCCATCTCGAGCCCGATCCGCCGCAGCGACATGAACTCGGCCGGCGTGTAGTACTTCACGAGCGGCAGGTGCTGGCGGCTCGGGCGGAGGTATTGACCGATGGTGAGGACGTCGACGTTCGCGTCGCGCAGGAGTCGCATGGCCTCGACGATCTCGTCCCAGGTCTCTCCGAGGCCGAGCATGATGCCGGTCTTCGTGACCATCGCGTCGAAGCCGATCTCGGTTGCCACCCCGCGCCCATGCGTCAGGACCGACACCGATCGATCCCATCGCGCGCGGCGCCGCACCGGCTTCTGGAGGCGGGGGACCGTCTCGACGTTGTGGTTGAGGATGTCCGGCTGCGCCTCCACCACGGTGCGGATGTCGTCCGGCCGCCCGTTGAGGTCGCTGATGAGGACCTCGATCGACGTTGCCGGATTCTCGAGCCGGATCTGGCGGATCGTCTCGGCGACCATGCGCGCCCCGCCGTCGGGCAGGTCGTCGCGGGCGACCATGGTGACGACGACGTGCTTCAGGTTCATGAGCTTCGTCGCCTCGGCCACGCGGCGCGGCTCGTCGTGATCGGTGATGGGCGGGCGGCCGGTGTCGATGGCGCAGAAGCCGCAGTTCCGGGTGCATACGCTGCCGAGGATCATGAACGTGGCCGTGCCAAGCGCCCAGCACTCGCCGATGTTCGGGCACCGAGCCTCCTCGCACACGGTGTTCAGCGCCTCGTCGCGGAGGACGTGCTTCGTGTTCGCGTACGTCGACCCCGCACCGATCCGGACCTTGAGCCACTCCGGCCGTCGTCCGCCAGGCCCCGCGTTCTCCGGGATGGGGTCCCCAGGCGCGAGGAGCCCGCCGTCGGTCCCCGGTCCGCCGGGATACATCACCTCAGACGGCGAGGCGTGGCCGCCGGCCGGGTTCGAGACGACATTCAGCTCACCCAGCGACGTGAAGTCAGGGCGAGGTGCATCGAGGGCCATGCCCGAAAGTCTAGCGAAGGGCCGTAGCATGCGCCGAATGATCACCCTGGCCGAGGAGCTCGAGGCGCGCCTGCGCGCGCTCGGCACGCCGGAACGGGCGGCGAGCGAGAAGGCCTATCTGAAGAGTGAGCTGTCGTTCTTCGGTGCCCGCCTCGGAGTGATCCGTGCCGCGGTGAAGGAGCTGGCGGGGCCGATGGACCACGACGAGCTCGTCGCCGCCGTCGAGGACCTCTGGTCGGAGCCGAACTTCGAGCGTCGCATGTCCGCCGTGGTCCTGCTCTCGCGGTTCAACGACCGGCTCGGCCGTCGCGACCTTCCGCTCCTCGAGCGCCTCGTCCGGGAGTCGTTGACGTGGGCGCTGGTTGATGGCCTGGCCACCGATGTGCTGGCCCGCATGGTCGTCCGCGACCCGGGGGCCATCTCGCCAGCCATGGACCGATGGGCCACCGATCCCGACTTCTGGATCCGGCGCAGCTCGCTCCTGGCCGAGCTGCGTGTCGTTCGGCCGGGTGGTCCGATGGATCGGTTCTTCGCGCGCGCCGACCCGATGCTCGAGGAGCGCGAGTTCTTCATCCGCAAGGCGATCGGGTGGGTCCTGCGCGAGGCGAGCAAGCGGCAGCCCGATGCGGTGGCGGCCTGGGTCGCTCCCCGCACGCACCGCGCGAGCGGCGTGACGATGCGCGAGGCGGTGAAGTACCTGCCCCCAGACCTCGCCAAACGCCTCATGACCGCCTACCGGGAGCGGCGACCGGCGAACTGAAGTACCACGGGTCCCATCCCCGCCGCCGGCGCGCCGACGGAGCCCTCCGCGACGTCGCTGAGCACGTGGTACGAGTGCGGCAGAGGTCCTATCGACCCCCCGGACCGGCCTCCCTATCGTGCGCCGACAATGTTGCTTGCTCGGCTGAGGGGCGGTGGTCGCCGTCGGCCCATGCTGCTCGCGCTGGTCTTCGGCGTGGTTCTCGTGCTCGTCGGCGTGACGGCGAGCGCGCTCGTCGCCATTGCGTCGGTCAACCTGAAGACCGCGACGCTGAACGGCGTCGTCACCCGCGACGCCTCACTGGTCGAGCTCTTCGTCAACGGGAACCTCCGTGTCAGCGACGTCGACGCCGACGGCCCGACCGCCGCCAGGGTCGAAGAGCTTTCGCGTCTCCTTGCGTCGCTGAGCGAGAAGGACGGGATCGTGCGTCTCGAGATTCGCGGGCTGGACGGGAGCGTCATCACCAGCAGCGACCCTTCGGTCATCGGCGCGCACGCGGGCGACTCCGCCTTCATGGCGCGCGCGGTGTCGGGGGCTCCGCAGGCCACTCTCATCGAGCCAAGCCAGCCGCTCGATACGCTCGACCTGACGAATCCCAACGGAATGGTCCAGGAGTTCCTGCCGATCGTCGATGGCGATGAGAACCCGATCGCGGTCGTGTCGCTGTGGCGCGACGCGGATGAGCTGCTGGCGACCCTTGAGGCAACCAGCCGCGACATCATGCTCATCACGCTCGTCGCGGGGATCCTCCTCGCCGGCCTCCTCCTCCTCGTGTTCCGGGGGGCACAGGCGCGCCTCACCCGCCAGCACCGCCAGCTGATCGACGCAACCCGCCAGGACGCGCTGACCGGCCTCCTCAACCACGGTGCCGTGGTGGCGCTCCTCGCGGAAGCGATCGAATCCGCGCGAGCCGCCGGCACGCAGATCGGCGTCGCGCTGGTCGATGTCGACAACTTCCGTCTCTTCAACGACACCCACGGCCATGAGGCGGCTGACCAGGTCCTCCTGCTCGTCGCGGGCCAGGTCGCGCATGAGGCAACGCGCGGCCACGTCGCGCGCTACGGCCCGGATGAGTTCCTCCTCGTGCAGCCCGGCGCGGGCGTCCCCGAGATCGAGGCGGCCGTCGGCCGCATCCGAGCCCGGCTGCTGGCCGAGAGCGTCCAATTCGGAGACTCGGAGCGCCTGCCGGTCAGCGTCAGCGTTGGCATCGGTGTCTATCCCGAGCACGCGGCCTCCGTGACCGACCTCCTCTCCGCCGCGGCGGTCGCGCTGAGCGAGGCGAAGGCCGGCGGTGGGGACGCGGTCCGGGTCGCGCAGGTCGGCGAGGAGGACGGAGTCGTGTCGGGGACCTTCGACGTCCTCCAGGGGCTCGTCATCGCCGTCGACACGAAGGATCGGTACACCAAGCGCCACTCGGAGGACGTCGCACGCTACGCGGTCTTCCTCGCGAAGCGCCTCGGCCTCGACGAGGAGATGCAGCACACCATCCAGCTCGCCGGGCTGCTCCACGACATCGGCAAGATCGGAATCCCCGACGTCGTCCTCCGCAAGCCGTCCAAGCTCACCGACGACGAGTTCGCGATGTTCCAGCAGCACGTGGCTCTCGGGGACGCGATCGTCCGCGACGTCCCGAACGTCGAGCTCGTCAGGGCCGGGATCCGCCATCACCATGAACGCTGGGACGGCCAGGGCTACCTCGATCACCTCGAGGGAGACGGCATTCCGCTCATCGGCCGCATCCTTGCCGTGGCCGACGCCTACAGCGCGATGACCACCACGCGCCCGTATCGCAAGGCACTGGCGATCGAGGAGGCGCTCAAGCGGCTGGGCGACGCGGCCGGCACACAGCTGGAGGAAGGCCTGGTCACGGCGTTCATCTCGGGCATCGAGGTCGCCGATGACGCGCCGATGCCGGGTCAGGACTCGCCGCGCATCTGGCTTCTCCAGGCCAAGGTCGCCTGACCGATGCACCGAGCCGTCTCCTGCCGCCTTCGCGATCGCGCTGCGCTCGTCGCGGTCGCCTTCGCCCTGGCCAGCACAGCGCTCAGCGGGCTTCTCGTCGCCCCGCCGTCAGCGGCGCAGGCTGCCCTCGTCGCGACGGGAGTCGCCGACAGCGCAACCGTGAA
Source organism: uncultured Chloroflexia bacterium (assembly GCA_963790255.1). Taxonomy (GTDB): domain Bacteria; phylum Chloroflexota; class Limnocylindria; order QHBO01; family QHBO01; genus JACDBZ01. The sequence goes on from CAWBOA010000012.1 coordinate 41,927, forward strand.
GCATGATCGGACCCTCGTGTGGCCGGCACCCGGCGTCCTCGGAAATGACGTTGGCCTGCTCGGCTCCAGCACGGCGGTCCTTGTCTCGGGGGTCTCGCACGGCACGCTCAGCCTGCGCTCGGACGGCGGGTTCACCTACATCCCGGCTGGCGGCTTTGTCGGGACGGACACGTTCAGGTATCGGCCCAGCGGCCTGCTGAGCACGGCCGCCACGGTGACGATCACGGTTACCAATGCCGCCCCGGTCGCGAGGCCAGACGCGTACACCTGGCCGGCGGGGACGGCGCTGGTGGTCGCGGCGCCCGGCGTGCTGGCCAACGACACCGATGCCGATGGTGACAGCCTCATCGCCCAGCTCGTGGGCGGCGGCATCAGCGGCTCATTCGACCTCGACGAGGACGGTGGCCTCACCTACTCGCCTGGCGGCGGGTTCACGGGGAGCGGAACGGTGAGCTATCGCGTATGGGACGGCATGACATGGTCGCCGACGACAACGATCACCCTGACCTGGCAATCGCCGACGCCTACGCCGACCCCAACGCCAACGCCCACGCCCACGCCCACGCCTACCCCGACACCGACCCCCCGGCCAACATTGGCGCCGCCGCTGCCCAGCATTCCGCTGCCGTCCCTACCGGTGCCGGGCATCCCGCAGCCGACCGTCCGACCGACGGCGACGGCGCGGCCGGCCCAGACACCGCGCCCGGAGGCACCCTCGTCGGGGGAGGAACCGTCGGAGCGGCCGTCACCGGTCCCTGGTGGAGGCCCCGGTGCGCCCGGCGGCTCCTCGGCGCCGCCGCCCGACTCCAGGCCGGGGAGCGGGCCGGCGGGTGTGGGAGAACCTGCGGGCCAGCAGGGCGACGAGTCGCCGCGGATCGAGGGTGGCGGATCTCAGCTGCAGATCGGCGTCGGTGGCATCGACCTCCTCGCGGGCCTCGAGGTCTGGGCGGTCCCGGCCGCCACGATCGGCGTGCCCGGCCTGCTCCTCTTGATCTGGGTGGCGCTCCAGGCGGCCGGGGCACTCGCCTGGATCCCGGCGGTCCGTCGACTGCGCGGGGAGGACGCGCGCCGGCCCTAGGTCACGCGCAGCTGCTCGCGACTGATCGTGCGATGCTCCCTGGCCTCGACGAGGGTGCGCAACCGATCGAGCCCATCCCAGGCGTCGACGAATCGCGTCGTGAGCGGCGAGAAGCCGAGCCGTACGAGGTCCGGCGGGCGGAAGTCGGGCACGACCCGGGATCGCTCCCGCAGGGCGCGAGCGATCCGCCACCCATCGGCATGCCTCAGCGCGATGTGCGCCCCTCGGCCAGCGGGCGTACGCGGCGTGACCAGGTCGAATCCGAGCGGTTCCAGCCACGCGTCCGCGAGGTCGATGGCGAGCTCGGTCAGCGCGCGGCCCTTGGCGGCGATCCGCGCGACGCCGGCCTCCTCGATGAGGGCCACGCCCGCCTCCACGGCGGTGAGCGGCAGGATGGGCGGCGTTCCGGCGAGGAGCCGTTCGATCCCCATGGCGGGCTCGTAGCCAGCGGGCATGGCGAACTGGTCCCGGCGTCCGAACCAGCCCTGGATCGGAGAAGCGACGCGATCGATGAGGTCGCCGCGGACGTAGGCGAAGGCCGGGGCGCCCGGCCCGGCGTTGAGGTACTTGTACGTGCAGCCGACCGCCATCTGCGCCGACGACAGATCGATCTCGATGGCGCCGGCGGAGTGGCTCAGGTCCCAGATGACGATCGCGTCGGCTGATGCGGTGACCCCGGCGAGATCGAGCCGGCGACCGGACCGATAGTCCACGTGCGAGAGGCACAGGATGCCGCCGCGGGCGGCCGCCATGGCCTCGTCCGCCGTATCGGCCTCGACGTACGTGCGACCTCGCTGCCGCGCGACCCCTTCGAGGACGTACCGATCAGTGGGGAAGTTGTCGGAGGTCGTGACGAATGGGCCGTCGCGCAGGTCGGCCGCGGCGTGCGCGAGCTTGAAGAGGTTGACGGTGACCGAGTCGGCGACGAGGACCTCACCCGGCTGAGCGCCGAGGACGACCGAGGCCAGCCGGTCGCCAACGCGCGCCGGGAGCTCGATCCAGCGCTCCCAGCCCTCGACCGCGCTCGCGGCCCACTCTTCCGTTGCCGCCTCGATCGCCGAGCGGGCATCGATCGACAGCCGGCCGAGCGAGTTGCCGTCGAGGTAGATCCGGTCCGGGTCCGGGATGACGAACCGATCGCGGAATGCCGCGAGCGGATCCGCCCCGTCGAGTGCCTCGGCCGCGTCGCGCGTCGTCAGCCGAGCGGGGTGTTGGCGTCCCACGTCTCGAGGAACGTGCGGACATCGGCGAGGAAGAAGCCGACCTGCGCGCCGTCGAGCACCCGGTGATCGAACGAGCAGGTCATGTTCATCATGTGCCGGACGGCGATGACGTCCGAGCCTTCGACCTCCATCACCCGTGGCCGCTTCACGATCGCCTCCATCGAGAGGATGGCAACCTCCGGCGCGTTGATGATCGGCATCGAGCTGACCGATCCGAACCAGCCGGTGTTGTTGACCGTGAAGGTGCCGCCCTGGAGCTCGTCGAGGCGCAGCTTGCCGCCGTGCGCGCGCGAGCTGATGTCCCGGATCCGAGCGTTGACGCCGCTGATGCTCAGCTGATCGGCGTTGGCGATGACCGGCACGATGAGGCCGTTGTCGACGGCCACCGCGATGCCGATGTTCATCGCCTGCTTGAGGATGATCTTGTCATCGGCGAACTGGCTGTTCAGGGTCGGGTGCTTGCGGAGCGTCTCGGTGACCGCCTTGACGACGACGGCCACGTACGAGAGCGACGCACCCTCCCGGGCCTTGAAGGCCATGTTGTTCGCCTCGCGCCACTTCACCACGTTGGTCATGTCGACCTCGACGACGGTGTAGGCGTGGGGAACGGTCTGCTTGACCTGGGTCATCTTCTTCGCGATGCCCTTGCGCATCTGCGACAGCGGGATCTCGGTGTCACCGCCGGTCGGCGCGGGCACGGTTGAGCGGGTGGGGCCGGGCGTGGGGGCCGGCGCCGGAGCGGCGGGTTCGGGTGCCGCGGCCTGCGGCGTCGACGCGGGAGCGGCCGCCGCCTGCGGTGCAGCCGCCTGCGGTGCAGCCGCCTGCGGTGGCGCTCCCTCCGCCGGCTGCGCGCCCTTGGCAATGAAGGCCATCACGTCGTCACGGGTCACGCGTCCTCCGGCACCACTCCCCGAGAGCTGGCCGACGTCGATGCCGTGCTCTCGCACGAGGCGACGCACGGCCGGGGTCATCCGGCCACCGCCATCGGCCGCCGGCGCGGCCTCCTGCGCATCGGCTTGCGGCTCGGTGGGCTGGCTCGGCGCCGGGGTGGTCGCAGGCTGCGACTCGGGTGGGGCAGGAGTGGACGCGGCGGGCGGTGCCTCGGCGGCGGGCGGTGCCTCGGTGGCGGGCCGTGCCTCGGTGGCGGCCGGAGCCTCTTCCTGCTGCGCGGCCTCCGCCGGCGCCGCTTCGGCCGGGCCGGGCTCGGGCGCCGCAGCTTCAGCCTGGCTGGGTTCAGGCGCCGCGGCTTCCGCCTTCGGCGCGTCAGCCGGCGGTGCCTCGGCCGCGGGTGCCTCGGCCGCGGGTGCCTCGGCCGCGGGTGCCTCGGCCGCGGGTGCCTCGGCCGCCGTGCCCGCGCCATCGGCGTCGATCTCGGCGACCGGCGTGCCGACCGCGACGGTCTCGCCGTCGGGAACCATGATCTTCGTGACGGTGCCGCCGATCTCGGCGGGCACCTCGGCATTCACCTTGTCGGTGACGACCTCGAAGAGCGGGTCGTACTGCTCGACGGTGTCGCCTTCCTTGACCAGCCAGCGCTCGATCGTGCCTTCGGTGACCGACTCGCCCAGCTGGGGCATCTTGATCGTGGTTGCCATCGGTTCTGGGCCTTCCTTACGGTCGCGGGAGCTTCGCAGATTGCATCAGTAGGCGGCCAGCCGACGGGCGGCGTCGACGATCCGCGCGGGGCCGATCATGAACCAGTCTTCCAGGGTGTGGTGGTACGGGACGCCCGGGACGTCGGGGCCGGCGAGGCGCGTGACCGGGCCGTCGAGGTGCTCGAAGCCGCGCTCCGCGATCTCGGCGGCGATCTCCGCGCCGAAGCCACCGAACCGGTTCGCCTCATGCACGACGAGTGCCTTGCCCGTCTTCGCGACCGAGGCGAGGACCGCCTCGATGTCGAGGGGGCGCAGCGTGCGCAGGTCGACGACCTCGGCCTCCACGCCGTCCTCCCGGGCCAGGGTCTCGGCCGCCTCGAGCGCGCAGGTGCGCATGAAGCCATAGCAGAAGATCGACAGGTGCTTGCCCTCTCGCGCGATCGCGGCCTTGCCGATCGGCAGCACGGTGTCGCCGTCGGGCACTTCGGCCTTGAAGAGGCGATACGTCTTCTTGTGCTCGAAGAACATGACCGGGTCGGGATCGCGGACCGCGGCCTTGAGGAGCCCCTTCGCATCGGCCGGGGTGCCGGGCGCGACGACCTTGAGGCCGACGGTCGAGGTGAAGTACCCCTCATTCGACTGCGAGTGGTAGAGCGCTCCGTGGACGCCGCCGCCGTACGGCATGCGGATCACCATCGGCGCGCCGAACGTGCCGTTGGAGCGGTAGTGGATCCGACTGATCTCGGACACGATCTGGTTGAAGGCGGGATAGACGAAGTCGGCGAACTGCATCTCGGCTATGGGTCGCAGGCCGTACACCGCGGCGCCCATGGCGGCCCCGGCGATCATGCCCTCGGTCAGCGGGGTATCGAGCACGCGCTTGTCACCGTACTTCGCCCATAGCCCCTCGGTCGCCCCGAAGACGCCGCCCTTCTTGCCGACGTCTTCGCCGAGGACCATGACGCGCTCATCGCGTTCCATCTCCTCGTCCATGGCGCTGCGGATCGCCTCGAGGATGTTGAGCTCGGCCATCAGTGGCTGCCTCCCTCGAGCGGCGGCTGGGGGACCGCCGTGCCGCCGCCGGGGATCGGGTCGGCATAGACGCGCTCGTGGGCGTCGTCGGCGGTCGGCTCCGGTCGCGCCTCGGCGCGCCGGGATGCGTCGTTGACCTCAGCCTTGATCTCGGCCTTGAGCCGCTCGTCAGCCTCGTCTCCGAGAATCCCGAGGGCGCGGAGCTCGGCCGCGAACAGAGGGATCGGGTCGCGCTCCTTGAGCGCCTCGACCTCGGCAGGGTCGCGGTAGCGGCGCTGGTCGTCGTCGGAGGAGTGCGACGTCATCCGCACCACGTTCGCCTCGATCAGGGTCGGGCCCTCGCCGCGGCGCGCGCGATCGTGCGCCTCCTTGGCGGCGGCATAGCACGCCAGCACGTCCCCGCCGTCGACCACGACCCCCGGGAACCCGTAGCCGGCCGCCCGAGCCGCGACCGATCCGCCGGCAACCTGCCGGTCGAGCGGGACGCTGATGGCATAGCCGTTGTTCTCGCACACGAAGATGACCGGCAGCTTGTGAACGCCGGCAAAGTTCATTGCCTCGTGCACTTCACCCTGGTTTGCCGTGCCCTCGCCGAACTGGGTGAGCGCGACCACGTCGTCGCCGCGCACCCAGGCGCCCATGGCGATGCCGACCGCATGCAGGACCTGGGTCCCGACCGGTGAGCTGAGGGAAACGATGTTGTACGGCGCGCCGCCGTAGTGGCCCGGCATCTGTCGGCCGCCGGAGCTGACATCGTCACCCTTGGCCAGGTGGGCGGTGATGATGTCCTCGGCCGTCATGCCGAAGGCCATCACGCTGGCGATGGACCGATAGAACGGCGCCATCCAGTCCGTGCCCTTTCGCATCGGCCAGCTCGTGGCGACCTGCGCGCCCTCGTGGCCCTGCACGCTGATGATGAAGGCGATCTTGCCGGCGCGCTGCATCAGCCACATCCGCTCATCGACCGCGCGGGCCAGGAGCATGGCTCGGTACATGCCCAGGAGGTCCTCGTCGGAGAGGCCGAGCTCGGCGTGGCGGGGTCGCGTGTCGGTGCTGGCCATGTGCGCTCCCTCCTCCTAGACGTGGATGGCCGCGCCCGCGACCGCCAGGGCGGCCTCGGGCAGCACTTCGGGGAGGGTCGGATGAGCATGGACGCTCATCGCCACCTCGGCCGCGGTCCCCTCGACGAGCTGGGCGAAGGTCGGCTCGGCGATGAGGTCGCCCGCGTGTGGACCGATGATATGGGTGCCGAGCAGGATCCCGCTATCGGCGTCGGTCACCATCTTGGCGAAGCCGTCAATCTCGCCGACGATAGTCGCCTTTCCGAGCGCCCGGAACGGGAAGGAGCCGGTCTTGACCTCGCGCCCGGCGGCGCGCGCCTCCTCCTCGCTCATCCCGACCGAGGCGATCTGCGGGCGACAGAACGTGACGCGCGGCATGAGCTCCATGCGGATCGGCGCGGGCTCATGGCCGGCGAGGTGCTCGACGGCGACGACCGCCTCGTGGCTGGCGACATGCGCCAGGGCGAAGCCGGGAACGATGTCGCCGATGGCGTATATGTTCGGCGCACCGGTGCGCATGAACTCGTCGACCTTCACGTAGCCGCGGTCGAGCTCGAGTCCCTCGACGCCCTCGAGGCCGATGCCGTCGGTCAGCGGGCGCCGCCCGACCGCCACGAGGATGACGTCGGCGGTGACGTCGGTTCGCTTGGCGTTGTCCTTGGTGGCGACCTGGAACGTCAGGTCGGCCTCGCCCTTCTTGAGAGTCTCGGTGTCGATGGTCGACCCGGCATGGATCGCGATGCCGCGCTTCTTGAAGACGCGCGTCAGCTCCTTGCTGATCTCCGGATCCTCGAGCGGCACGATGCGATCGGCAAACTCGACCAGCGTCACCTCGGCCCCGAAGTCGCTGTACATGCTGGCCCACTCCACGCCGATGGCGCCGGCGCCGACGATCGTCACGCGCCCCGGCACGTCTCCACGGGTGAGCGCCTCGTCGCTGGTGATGATCAGCCGCCCGTCGACGTCGAGCCCGGGGAGGGAGCGCGGGGCGCTGCCGGTGGCGAGGATGAGGTTGGTGGCGGTCGCCTCGACATCGCCGGACTCTCCGCCGGAGACCCGTACGCTGGTCGGCCCGGTCAGGACGCCGTTGCCGCGGAGGACGGTGACCTTGTTCTTCTTCATCAGGAACTCGACACCGTTGACGTGCTTGTCGACCACGGCGTCGCGCCGCCGACCGAGCGCGTCGTAGTCGAGGCCGATCCCGTCGTGCCCGCTGAGCCCGAACTCGGCGCCCTGCTCGCTGACGCGGTGGAGGAGGTCCGCCGTCTCGAGCAGCGCCTTCGACGGGATGCATCCGCGGGTGAGGCAGGTGCCCCCGAGCCGGTCACGCTCGACGAGGCCGACGCTCAGGCCGAGCTGGGCGGCGCGGATGGCGCCGACGTAGCTCATGCCGCCGCCGAGGATGAGCAGGTCGAAGCGTTGGGGATCGGCCATGGGTCTCCTGGTCTGCTACGAGGGCGCCGCGGCGGCTGCGGGCCGGGCATCGGTGTCGAAGGTGCGGCCCTCATGGTCGCCGATTCGCGCCCGCCAGTCATCCGGCACGGGCATCGAGCGCGACGTCGCGTAGTCGTAGGTCACGAGGACGGTCCTCACCTCCCCGGCCAGGCGCGCCTCGGGTCCGGCCATCACGCGATGGCTCATCCCCAAGCTCGAGCGGCTGATGTGCTCGACCCACGACTCGACGACCACCTCCTCGCCGAAGAGGATCGGGGAGCGGTAGTCGAGCTCGACGTGAGCCAGGATGACCGGCATCTCGTCGAAGGTCGTCTCCCACGCCAGGACCTCGAGGAGGTACCGGATGCGCGCCTGCTCGACGTAGCTGAAGACGACGGCGTTGTTCACGTGCCCGAAGGCGTCGATGTCGCGAAAGCGCACCTGCAGGGACGTGCGGTGGCGGAGGTCATCGCTCACGGAGCGCCAATTCTAGCCCGCGTGCTCGGTGACGGCTCAGCCGAGGTCGGGCCGTCGGCGTTCGTCCGCCGCGCCCTCCGTGCCGTTGCCATTGGTCGCGTCGGGGTGGCCATCGTCGATCTGGGCGGCCGCCGCCTGGGCAAGGAACCCGCTTCGCGTCATGCCGCGCCGTCGCACGGCATCGTCGATTCGCGCGAGCAGCCGCTCGTCGATGGAGATGAGGACGCGCTTGGCCGGCATGGGCGCAGAGTATATCCGTATATATGCACTACGGATCGGATCGAGACCGGTCGGCCCGGAGCACGATGAGCGTCGCGAGCGACAGGACAAGTGCGGCAACCGTCCGGACGACGGCGACCCAACCGGGATTGGCGCCGACGAATGGCGACCCGGCCGCGGCCCCGTCCAGCGCGCCCATGAACCCGTTCACGAGCCAGGCGCCAAGGGCCCCGATCGCCGCGACAGAGCCAAGGCCCCGGACCATGCCGCCCGCGATGGCGAGTGCCAGCACGGCGAGGTGGAACCAGGCGAGCAATGTGAGGTACGCGCCGATGTGTGGTTCGGCGGCGTGGGTCGCCGCGATTGCCGGCGCGATGCCGGTCGCCGCGAAGACGATGGCGCTTGCCGTCACGAGGAGCGCGTCCGGCAGCAGGGGACGAATCCGGTGCGGCACTAGATCGCGTCGTCGAGGCGCGCGATGAGCGCCGCCAGCAGGGTCGTTCGCGGCCCCACGCTGGTGAGGTCGAGCCACTCGTCGACGGAGTGGTCATCGCCGCCGACCGGCCCCAACCCGTCGATGGTGGGTCGCCCGAGCGCCGCGGTGGTGTTCGCGTCCGATGCGCCACCGGTGGCCGCGTCGCGAAGCTCGAACCCGAGGTCGGCCGCGATCGAGACCGCCAGGTCGACGATTCGCGCTGAGGCCGCGGTCTTCTCCATCGGCGGATGCCCGGCGCTGCGGTTGATCTCGACGGTCACCCCGGCGAGCGTGGGGCTCGCCGCCAGCCGATGCACCTCCGCCGACGCGGCGTCGAAGGCCTCGGTCGTCGCCGCGCGGAGGTCGATCTCGAGCTCGCAGCGCTCGGCCACGACATTCGGGCGCGTCCCGCCGCGGATGACGCCGGCGTTGACCGTCACCGACGGCCACCGGCCATTGAGCGCGTGCAGGGTCGTCACCTGGTGCGCCGCCTCGAGAATCGCCGAGCGGCCCTTCTCCGGCTCGACGCCGGCGTGCGCGGCTCGGCCGAGGATGGTCATGTGGAAGTCGGCGATCCCCTTCCGAGCGCTGACGATGTCGCCATTGGCGCGGGCGCACTCGAGAACCAGGACGGCGTCGTGATCCGGAGCGAGGGCGCGGATGACCGGGGTGCTGAACGGCGAGCCGATCTCCTCGTCGGGGTTCGCGATGAAGGTGACGCTCGGGCGCTCTCCCGCCTCCTGCAGCGCGCCGATGGCATGGAGGCCGGCCAGCAGCCCGGCCTTCATGTCGGTCACGCCCGGCCCGTACGCCCGGTCACCCTCCGCCCGATACGGGCGCTCGGCCGCGGTTCCCGGGTCGAAGACGGTATCCATGTGACCGATGAGGAGGAGCCGCGGCCCGTTGCCCGCCAGGCGCCCGACGACGAGGTCGCCGAGCTGGGGGCGGTCGGGCTGCGGGCGGTGCGCCGTCCGCTCGACCTCGGCCCCGAGCCCGTGAGGGCATCGGTCACGTGGTCCGCCACGCGGTTCACGCCGTCGGGCGTGTACGAGCCGCAGTCGATGTTGACGAGGGTCGCGAGCTCCTCGAGGAAGCGCGGCAGGCGCGCGTCGACGATGCGCCGCAGCGCGTCGGATCGGGCATGGCGATCAATATACTCACGGCCATGTCGCCGGAGGCCGAGGCCGCGCGGGAACGACGTCGAGCTCCTCGAGCTCCGCGTCCTCGACGGCCCGAACCGGTTCTTCTCCCGCCCGGCCGTGAAGCTCGAGTTCGCTCCGATGAGCCCGGCCGCGCCGCCGAGGTGGCCGCGAGCGCCGCGCTGGCGGTCCGCCGCCTGAACCGCGCGCTCGGCCTCCCCGAGCCGAGGCTGCAGACCCGCCACTCGATCGACCGCTGCCGCACCGCGATCGCCTTCCCGTGGCGGCGTCGGACGATCTCGCAGTCGGTCGCGGCGGCGGCGGCGCGGCTGGCCCTCGGCCGATCGACCGACCGTCGCGAGATCGGCGCGCCTGCGGGCGATCGCCCTCGGGCCGCTGCCGCAGCTCGTCCGCGGCCGAGGATCCCGATCGTCGCGGTGACCGGCACCAACGGCAAGAGCACGACGACCCGGCTCATCGCCCACATCCTCACCTCGGCCGGGCGCAAGGTCGGGATGACGAATTCCGACGGCATCTACGTCCGCGGCGAGCTCGTCGAGGCGGGGGACTGGACCGGCTTCGGCGGGGCGTCGCGCGATGCTTGCCGAGCCGGAGCTGGACGTCGCCATCCTCGAGACGGCACGCGGCGGCATCCTGCTTCGCGGCATCGGCTACACGGCCAACGACGTCAGCGTGGTCACCAACGTCAGCGCCGACCACCTGGCCTGCAGGGGATCGACACGGTCGATGAGCTGGCCGAGGTGAAGGTCGACGATCGTGCGCATCACGAAGCGCGACGGCTGGGCGATCCTGAACGCCGACGACGAGAGGGTCTGGGCCATGCGGCGGGTGACGCGGGCGAGGATCTACGCCTTCAGCCTCGAGGGCCGCACGGCGCGAGGTCGAGGCGGCGCTCGACGCCGGAGGGCGATCGGCGACGCTCGAGAAGGGGTGGCTCGTGCTGCGCGGCGCCGGGCGGCGGCCGCGACGGCTCGTCGAGGCGGCCGAGCCTGCCGGTCACGTTCGGCGGCCTGTCGCGCTACAACATCGCCAATGCCCTGGCGGCCGCGGCGGCGTGCGACGCCCTCGGCCTCACGCCGCGCGCGATCCGCACCGGGGCCTGCGCAGCTTCGCGCAGGACCGGCCACCAACCCCGGACGGCTGAACCTCTTCGAGCGGCGTGGCACATTCGCCCTCGTCGACTTCGCCCACAACGAGGCCGGCATGGCCGGGCTCATGGACGTCGCCCGTGCCGTCGCCGGGCCGGCCGCGGCGGTGCGCCTGGCGTACGGCACGGCCGGCGACCGGACCGATGAGATCCTCCACCGCCTCGGCGTCATCGCCGGCGGCGCCGACGACCTCGTCATCGCCGAGAAGCGCCACTACCTGCGCGGCCGGGACCTCGAGCGAGATGAACGAGCATCCTGCGCGCCGGCGCCCGCGAGGGCGGCTACGCCGGCGAGATCGAGGCCATCGCCGACCGAGCTCGAGGCCCTGCGGGCCCTCCTCGAACGCGCGCAAGCCGGAGACGTCTGCGCCGTGATGGCCCACGTCGAGCGCTCCGAGCTCTTCGACTGGCTCGAGGAGCGAGGGCTTCCGGCCGGTCGACCCTGGCGCGGCTGCGCGAGCTGCATCGGCTGATCGGCGGTCAGAGCTCGAGGTCGACCTCGTCGTCCGAGTCGATCACGCCGACCACGGCGCGCAGCCCGTCGGACTCGCTGGCGCCGCCGTGCTGGCGGCGCTGGAGCTCCTTCCAGACCTGGTTGGCGTGGTCGACGCACACGACGACGCACGTCACCATCGGCGGCCGGGTCGAGCGCGCGCCGCGTTGCCTCGAGCTCGTCGAGGATGGTGCGTCACCGATCGGTCCGCGCGCTCGGGCCCGCCGACTCGATGCCCTCGGCGATGAGGGCGGCCGTGTCTGCCTCGCGGTCGGCCGCGGTTGTTCTCGTCCTCGCGCACGATGATCTCGTCGAAGTACCGCGCCGCGACCCGGCCGAGCTCGCGGATATCCTCGTCGCGGCGGTCGCCGGCCGTGGCCATGACGCCGATGCGGCGACCGGTGACCGGGCGCGCGCGCCGCCCGGCGACGGCTCGGTCAGCCGCTCGACGAACTCGCCCGAGCGCCTCCATGGCCGGCGGGTTGTGGGCGTAGTCGACGACGACGCGATAGCCGTCGAGCTCGAACATGTTCAGGCGTCCGGGAGCCATGAAGTACGACGTCGTGAACGTGCGCAGGCCCTGGCGGATGTCGTGGAGGTGGGCGCCGGCGGCCCAGGCGGCGGCGGTGGCGGCGAGGGCGTTCTGGACGTTCATCCGCGCGCGTCCCTCGAACGTCGCCGGGATGAGGTGGGTCCACACCAGCGACATCGACTTGCGCCCCTGGCGCAGCACGATCATCTCGCCGTTGCGGCCCTGCTCCAGCGTCACCGCGCGGCGGCCGCGCGAGGCCTGGAACTTCAGCCGCTCGTGCTCGGGATCCATGCTGAAGTAGATGACCGAGCCCGAGGTGTGCCGCGACATGGCCGCGACGAGCTCGTCGTCGGCGTTGAGGACCGCGACGCCGTCGCGCGGCACCGCCTCGACCACGACGCGCTTCACCTCGGCGAGCTGCTTGATGCTGTGGATCCCGCCCAGGCCGAGGTGGTCGCCGGTGACATTGAGGACGACGGCGACATCGTTGCGGTGGTAGCCGAGGCCCTCGCGCAGGATGCCGCCGCGGGCCACCTCGAAGACGGCGAAGTCGACCGTCGGGTTCTGGAGGACCATCGAGGCCGACTTCGGGCCCGAGGCATCGGCGCGCCTGACGATGCGGCCGTCGACGTAGATGCCATCGGTGGTGGTCGAGGCCGACCTTGCGGCCCATCCCCTTCATGATGTGGGAGATCATCCGGGCGGTCGTCGTCTTGCCGTTCGAGCCGGTCACGGCCACGATCGGGATCCGGGAGGGCGCTCCCGACGGGAAGAGCATGTCGATGACGGGCTTGGCGACGTACTGCGCCTCGCCCTCGGTCGGATGGGTGTGCATCCGGAAGCCGGGCGCCGCATTGACCTCGACGATCCCGCCGCCCGTCTCGCGCACCGGCAGCGCCGACGTCCGGGCAGATGAGGTCGATGCCGGCGATGTCGAGGCCGACCACCTGCGCGGCCAGCTCGGCCAGCTCGACGTTGTCGGGGTGCGCTTCCTCGGTGCGGTCGATGCTGATCCCGCCGGTGCTCATGTTGCCGGTCCGCTTGAGGTAGACCCGCTGACCTCGTGGCGGGGCATCGCCAAGCTCGAAGCCCTGCTCGCGGACGTAGGCGATCGCCTCGTCGTCGACCTTGATCCGGGTGAGCACCTTCTCATGTCCGATGCCGCGGCGAGGGTCGGCGTTCGTGATCTCGATGAGCTCCTCGACCGAGCTCGTGCCGTCGCCGTCCACGTGGGCGGGGACGCGCTGAGCGACCGCGCACAGCACGCCACCGATGACCAGGCAGCGGTAGTCGTTGCCGGTCAGGAAGGACTCGACCACGACGCTGCCGCCGCGGCTCTGTGAGCGGGCTTCGCGGTACCCATCGCGCACGGCGGTCATCGTCGGCGAGGTTGAGCATGACGCCCCGCCCGTGGTTGCCGTCGAGCGGCTTGAGCGCGACCGGGAAGCCGATGCGTCGCGCCGCGGCAACGGCGGCGTCCCCGCTGCGGACGACCTCCGAGCGCGGGACGGGGACGCCGGTGGCCGCCAGCAGCCGGTTCGTGAGCTTCTTGTCCGACGCGATGTCGACGCCGAGCGACCCCGTCAGGCTCGTCATCGTCGCCCGGATCCGCTTCTGGTGGATCCCGTGGCCAAGCTGCACGAGCGACTGGTCGTTGAGCCGGATCGACGGGATGTCTCGCAGGGCCGCCTCGTCGAGGATGGCCTGCGTCGATGGGCCGAAGGCCGACCGCTCGGCGAGGAGGATCAGCGCCTCGAGATCGGCGGCGAAGTCGAAGTCCGGCTCGGCCTCGACGAGGTGGTTGACGAGGCGCACGGCCAGCTTGCCGGCGGCGACGCCGACCGTCTCCTCAGCGTACGAGTACACGACGTGGTACTGGCCCGGGTCACCCGTGCCGCGCGTCTTGCCGCGGCCGACCTCCGTGCCCGCCTCGCGCTGGAGCTGGAGGGCGATGTGCTCCGCCACGTGCCCGACCCAGGTCCCATCGCGCAGCCGGTCCTCGAAGCCGCCGACGCGCGCCCGTTCCGCACGTGTGCTGCCCGACGCCGGGCAGCATCTCGAGCAGCGCCTCGGTGAAGCCGGGGATCGTGTTCGTCGGGAAGTGCTCGAGGATGCCGAGGTCGACGATGAGCTTGATGGCCGGGTCGTAGTTCCAGTAGTTCGGCCCGCGGTAGACACGGGTCTCGACGATCCGCAGCTCCGCTTTCGGGCTCGAGCCGGGTGGGGCGCTGGCCGCCGTCCGCGGGCGACGCGCGCGTCGTGCGGTCGGGCGTGCCGCGCGTCACTCGCTGGCCTCCTCGTCGACGCGGCGAGCGCGCAGCGCGCGCCGGCGAGCGCGCTCCGGTGCCGTGTCGTCGGCGCCCTCGGCCGCGATGCTGCGGATGAGGCGCCGCGTGCGGTTCGTGGCCGCCTGGAGGCTGGCGAGCTCGCGATCGGTGGCGCTGACGGGTCGCAGCGGCGCCATGAGCTTGCGGCTTGCGCAGGTCGAACCGGTAGCCGGACGGCAGCGAGTGGAGGGTCACGCCCGAGACCATGATCGGCCGATGCCGCTTCACCTCGTACGCATCGGTCTGGATGTGCGCCGGGTCGAGCATCGTGACCGATCCCTTGCCGAGCACCTCGAGGATGCCCTTCGGGCTGACGAGTGCGGCGGTGTCCTCGTCGATCCCGATCCCGAGCAGCGCGGGCGACTGCGCGACCAGGGCGAGCAGCCGCCCGAACCGGTTGCGCTGCTCGAAGTGCTGGTCGATGAGCACGCCGGGCAGGAGCCCAAGGCCGGCGCTCATCTGCGTCATGCGCTGCTTCGGCGTCGCTCCGCTCGTGCCGAAGGCGACCATGTGGCTGGCGATGGCGGAGGCGCCGGCGCTCGTGCCGGCCACCATGGCGCCCTGCCGGTGGCGCTCGACGATCGCCCGGCCGAGGAGCGTGCCGCCGATCACGCTCGAGAGGCGCAGCTGGTTGCCGCCGGTCATGAAGATGGCGGTCGCGTCCTCGAGCGACGGCCACGAGGCGCCGATCGTTCGCGTCGTCGCGGACCAGGGGACGCATGCCGCGCACGTCGGCGATCCCCATCTGGCGAAAGAGGGACAGATACAGCTCGGTCGCTTCGTCGCCGAGAGACGAGGCCGTCGAGATGACCACCACTCGAGCGTCGCTGCCGCCCGCGAGCGTCACGAAGCGCGCCAGGATCTGGCGCTGGCGCAGCTTGTCCTCCGCTCCGCCGATGATGAGAAGGTGTCCGGCCCGGGCCTGCCCGGGGCTGGGCGTGGCAGGCATGGCGCGCAGCATACCGAACTCCGCTCAGGCCCACGCCGACGCTAGACTCCACCGGATGTCCGCGACGACCGTCGTGCGCACCGAGCCGCGCGACTTCTACGAGGTCCTCGGCGCGGAGCCGTCGGCCTCGACCGACGCCCTTCGCGCCGCCTTCCGAGAGGCGGTGCTGCGGCACCATCCCGATCGGGCCCCGACGTCCGAGATCGCCACGCGCCGCACCTCGATCCTCAACCGGGCCTGGGCCGAGCTGCGGGACCCCGTGCGCCGCCTGCACTACGACCACGCGCTCGAGACCGGCGTGGCCGCGCACGCTGGAGTGGCCGCTCGATGAGGGCGAGCCCGGGCGTCCCACGCGCCGCCGCGCGCGCCCGATCCAGCCCTTCGAGCCGAGCCCGTGGCATCAGCCGCAATGGCGGTCGGTGGCCGGCTTCCGCGTTCCGGCGGAGGTCTTCCTGGCCGGCCCCGTCGTCCAGGAGCGCTGGATCGTCGAGAACCACATCGCCGGCCAGGACTGGCGCGAGCACACGGAGCGCTACTGGCTCCGCTTCGCGGCCCGCCACTATGCGGAGCGCGGGCGCGTCGACGACTGGCTCGGCGCGCTCGAGCGGATGCTCGAGCAGGATCCGCCCCTGGGCGAGATCCTCGACGTCGGACTCCGCGAGGCGTATATCGCTGCGGGGGAGGAGCTGCGTGGCGCCATGGTCGTCGCGGAAATCGGGGAGCGGCACGCCGCCGGCACGTCACAGCGACGGTGGGCGGATCGCGAGCTCCGTGTCCTGCTCGGGGAGTACCGCGACCAGCACGTCCGGCGCGGCCCGGCCGACCAGCGCGCGGAGAATGCTGAGCTGCTGCTGAACTTCCTCGAGTCGCTCGGCATCGAGCCGAGCTTCACCGACTACCGCGCGGCGATCGTCGCGCACCGGCGGGCACGTCACGCTGGCCGGGCAGCCGAGCTCGTGGAGCGCGTCATGGCCGCGCCCATCGACGAGCCGGGGCGGCGCTTCAGCCTCGTCCAGCTCCTCACCGAGGCCGGCCAGCTGGACAGGGCGTCGGCGCTGCTCGCCGAGATCGCTCGAGGGGATCATCCGGACTCGCTCGATCCGAAGCGAGTGACGAATCCGTGGCGGCGCATCTCGGCGGCCCGCGAGCGGCTCGCCCGAGCACGCCGGCGCCCCGGCCGGCCCACCGAATGACGATCTCGCGGGTGATAGGCTCGCGCCTCATGGCCGAGGAGGCGTCCTGAGCTCGTGAACCTCATCCGTCGGCTGCCAAGCGCGCTGATCGGCGCCGCGCTCGGGGCCGGCGCCGCCCTGTTCGGGGCGTGGCTGATGGGGCCGACCGGCGGCCATCTGCCGTTCACCGTCCTGCTCGTGCTGACGATCGCGGTGACCGGCCTCGCGCTCGGCTCCGCGGCCGCCCTCCTCGCCTATCTCGCCGGCGTCGTCACCGTTGGCGCCGTGCTGCTGCTCGCGCCGACGCTCGAGTTCACCCAGAGCGACTGGGTGAGGCTGTTCGCGTTCCTCATCGGCTCCCCGGTGATCGTCTATCTCGTGAGCCGCGCCGACCTCGCACGACGCGAGGCCGCCAGCGCGCTTGCCCTGAGCCGATCCGCTGAGGAGCGACTGGAGTCCGAGCGCGCTCGGGTCGAGGCCGCTCGCCAGGAGACGACCGAGGCACTCGGCTCCGCCGAGCGAGAGCGCGCCCGACTCGAGGAGGTCGCCGAGGCGATCCCCGAGCCGCTCATCGTGTACGACGACTCGCCGCGCGGGACGTACGGCAACCGCGCCGCGCTCCGGCTCTTCGGCCGGAGCTTCGTCGAACGCCCGCTCGATGAATGGGGCCGCCTCACGGATCCCCGCGACGAGCACGGGCGGACTCTGGCGCAGGACGACTGGCCCCAGGTCATCGGGCAGCGAGAGGCGTTCCGGCGCCGGATGACCCTCCGCATTCCGATGTCCGGGCGCGATGTCCTCGTCGACGTCGAGGGCACCCCGATCCCGGGCGGCGGCACGGTGGTCCTTCTTCGGGACGTCGGCAAGGAGGAGGACGAGCGCCGCCGCCTCTCAGGCTTCGCCAGCTTCGTGGCGCACGAGCTGCGCAATCCGATGGCGGTGGCGAAGGCGCGCATCGAGCTTGCGCTGCGCCAGCCGGGTGTGCCGGCCCGCGCCGAGAACCACGGCGTGCGGGCCCTGGAGTCGGTCGACGCGGCGATCGGGATCCTCGAGCGGCTCGAGCTGTACTCGCGCGCCGACACCGGCACGGTCGAGGCCACGCGTGAGCCGTTCGACCTCGCGCCCGCGCTCGGCGCCGCAATCGAGCGGCTACGGACGAGGGGCTCCGAACGCGAGGTCGTGGTGAACGTGCCCGCCGGGATCCGGGTCGTCGGCGACCGAATGCTCAGCGAGCAGGCGATCACCAACCTCCTCACCAATGCCGATCGCTACTCCACGCCCGCCGCACCGATCGAGGTGGACATCGAGGATGGGTCTGGCGGCGTGACCCTCCGGGTCCGCGACGCCGGCCCCGGCATCGGGGATGACGTCGCGTCGCTGCTCTTCGGCGACCGGGTCGCGGCTGGACGCGGCCTCGGCCTCGGCCTCTACCTCGTCCATGCCTCGATGGAGGCGATGGGCGGCTCGGTCACGCTCGAGCAGCGGCGGCCGGCTGCCGTCTTCGCCCTGCGCTGGCCGGCGGCGCCGGACGAATGAGCGGCGACGATCCGCACCGCCTCCTCCGGCATCCGGGGCAGGTCGTGGCGTATCCGCTCGAGCCATCGGACGCTGAGCTCGCCGCGAGCGTGGGGCTCGGCGTCGAGCAGGTCGTCCGCTACGACCTCAACACGCTCGGCGGCGGGCCGCTGCCGGGCGTGCGCGATGCGTGGCGCCGCTTCGACCCAGCCACCGTGGTCGAGTACGGCGACCTGGGCTACCACAAGCTGCGCGAGGCGATCGGTGCGGCGATTGGCGTCGCGCCCCGGCGAATCGTTCCGGGTGCCGGCGCCGACGAGCTGATCCGGCTCGTGACGACGAGCGTCGTCGGTCCCGGGGACGCGGTGATCGTCCCGACCCCGACCTTCCCGATGTTCGCGGTCGAGGCCGGGCTGGCCGGCGCGCGGGTCATCCCGGTCCCGCGCCGGCACCCCGCCGAGCGTCTGCCGCCCGCGGCCATCCGCGCGGCCGCCGAGGACGAGGCGGCTCGGCTCGTGTGGCTGTGCTCGCCGAACAACCCGACCGGCGACGGGATGCCGCTGGGGGAGGTCCGCGCGGTCGCGGCCGGGCTCGAGGCCATCGTGGTCGTCGACCAGGTCTACCTCGACTTCGCCGTGGCGGCCGGCGCCACCGACCTCGACGCCATCGCCCTCGAGGACGAGCTCGACAACCTGCTCGTGCTCCGCTCGCTCGCGAAGTCGCACGGGCTCGCGGGCGCGCGCATCGGCTATCTGGTCGTCCCGGACGGACTGGCCGATCGGTTCGACGCGCTCCGCCTGCCGCTCTCGGTCGGGGCCGCCACGGAGGCGCTCGCGCTCGGCGCCCTGGCCGATCCCGGCGCTGCCGGCGTCCGGCAGGACGAGATCATGGCCGAGCAGCGCCGGCTCGCCGGCGCCCTGCGTGAGGCCGGCTGCGAGGTGCTCGACGGGCTCGGCAACTTCGTGACGTTCCGGCCGCCCGACGCCCAGTCTCTCGCCGATGGGCTCTTCCGTCGCGGCCTGGTGGTGCGCGCCTACGACGCCGGACCGATGGCCGGCTGGCTGCGCGCAACCGCCCGAGCCTCCGACGACAACCAGCGGCTCATCGACGCCGTGCGCGAGCTGCTGGGCTAGGAGCTGGGGGAGACCACGTCCACCGGCCCCAGGTCGGCGGCGGTGAGCTCCTCGCTGATGCGCGCCGCATCCCCGGTGAGGAGGACGAGCGCCTCGGCGGGCCGGATCAGCTCGCGCGCCGCCTCGAGCACGTCCGTCGCCGTCACGGCCTCGATCCGCGACCGGTAGTTGAGCCAGTAGTCCTCGGGCAGGTCGTAGATGGCGAGCGGCTCGATGGCGGCGGCGATGCCGGCGGTCGTCTCGAAGCGGAGGGGGAAGACGCCGACGAGGAAGTCACGCACCTCGGCCAGCTCCCGGTCGGTGGGGGGCTCGGAGCGCATCCGCTCCAGCTGGCCGAGCAGCTCGCGGATCGCGTCGACGGTGACCTCGGTCTGGACGGCGGCGGTGGCGGTGAAGGGACCGACGGCGCGGCGCGGGTCGAAGGCGCAGCGCGCACCGTAGGTGTATCCGAGCTCCTCGCGCAGCCGACGGTTCAGGCGGCTCCCGAAGACCCCGCCCAGAAGAGCCGCCATGACGGTGGCAGGGAAGTAGCGCGGATGGTCGCGGTGGATCCCGAGGTGCCCGACGCGCAGCTCGCTCTGCACCGATCCCGGGCGATCGACGAGGACGATCCGGCGCGCACCGCGCTGCGTCGGCTGGATGGTGCGGTGACCGGTTCCGCCGCCGGCCCACCCGCCGAGGTGTCGCTCGACCGTCGCGCGCGCCGCTTCCGGCGTCACCGCGCCGGCGACGACCATGTCGGCCACGTTCGGCGCATATCGGCTCGCGTGGTAGGCGCGAGCGGCGTCGACGGTGAGTGGCTCGACCGTCTCCGGCGTGCCCGCCGAGAGCCGACCGTACGGGACATCGGCCGCGTACACCTCGCGCAGGAAGCTCTCGTCGGCGAGCCGTCCGGGCTCGGCGCGTGCCTGGAGGATGTCGTTCAGCCGCTCGGCCTTGAGACGGTCGAACTCGCGCTCATCGAGGCGCGGGGTGAGGAGCATCTCCGCCAGCAGCGCCATGCCATCGTCGAGCTTGCTGCCGAGCGCCGTGAAGCCGGCGCGGGCGCTGTCCCACGAGCTCTCGCTGCCGACCTCGATGCCGAGCCGCTCGGTCGTCTCCGCGAAGTCCGACGCGTCGAGCCGCTCGGTACCGGTGACGAGGAGCTGCGCGGTCAGGGCGGCGATGCCGGCCTGCGTCTCGTCCTCGGCGGCCGCGCCGGTATCGGTCATGAGGTGGACGCTGACGAGCTCGCGGTCCGGGAGCGGCACGACCCACAGGCCGAGCCCGTTCGAGAGCCTGGCGTGGCTGAAGTCGGGGAAGCGATACGGCCGCGGGGAGCCCGCGGGCGGTCGGGCCACCGTCATGCGGGCGCCTCCGCCGGGACGTACGTCAGCGTCACCCGGTTCTCGGCATGGATGGATGCGCGCAGCGCCTCGGTGATCCGCGCGCCGTCCACGGCCGCGTACCGCGCGACCTCATCATTGATGCGCTCCGGCTCGTCGAAGAGGCAGGCGTACATGCTCAGCCGATCCGCTCGTTCGCCGATGCGCTCGAGGGCGCCGGCGGCGTGGGCCGCGTGGAGGTTTCGGACGCGCTCGAGATCGCCGTCGGTCGGTCCGTCCGTCGCCAGGCGATCGATCTCGGCGAGGGTCGCAGCCTCGAGCCTCTCCGGGGTCACCCCGGGGCGAGCGGTCACCCATACGGTGAACATGCTCGCACCCCCGACGATCGGAAAGACGAAGACGCTCGCATCCTGGGCGAGGTGCTGCTCGCGGACGAGGCTGGCGTAGAGCCGGGACGCGCGGCCGGAGCCCAGGACGTCGGCCGCGACATCGAGCGCATCGAAGGCGTCGGTGCCGAACGTCGGCACCCGGTGCGCGAGGTAGATGCGCGGGAGCGGCACCTGGTCGGCCTTCGTCTCGCGGATGTCGCTGCCGATGACCGGGTCGATGTCGACGTCGGGCGGTCCGGGCAGGGTCGGGTTGGCGGGGATGGGGCCGAAGTGGCGCTGGATCATGGCCAGCGCCGTATCGGTCTCGAAGTCACCGGCGATGGAGAGGACCGCGTTGTTCGGCGCGTAGAAGGTCGCGAAGAACTCGCGAACGTCGTCGAGGGAGGCGGCAGACAGGTCCTCCATCGAGCCGATGGTCGAGTGGTGGTACGGGTGCGACTCGGGGTAGGTGAGCTGCTGGATGACCTCGTCCCAGTCCCCGTACGGCTGGTTGTCGACGCTCCAACGGCGCTCGTTCTTCACGACGTCGCGCTGGTTGTCGAGCTTCTCCTGGGTCATCGCCGGGAGGAGCGACGCCATGCGATCGGCCTCCAGCCACAGCGCCAGCTCGAGCTCGTGCCCCGGCAGGGTCTCGTAGTAGTTCGTCCGGTCGAGCCAGGTCGAGGCGTTCAGCGTCCCCCCGGCGGCCTGCACGAGGCTGAAGTGCTGCCCCTTGTCCACGTTCGCGGAGCCCTGGAACATCATGTGCTCGAAGAGGTGCGCGAACCCGGTCTTGCCGGCCTTCTCGTGCTTGCTGCCGACGTCGTACCAGAGGTTGACCGCCACCATTGGCGCTCGCGGGTCGCGCGAGAGGATGATGCGCAGCCCGTTGTCGAGGGCGTGTCGTTCGATCGGAACGTGGGGCACCGCAAGTCTCCGATGTCGGCGGTGGAATGGTCGGCGCCGGACCGGTCCTCCGGCTCCGGGACGCCCCGCATGGTAGCAGGGGCCGAGCGTCGCTCAGCCGGTCAGCGGATGGCGCGCCAGATGAAGGCCGCCATCTGCTCGCGGGGCACGATGGGGGCCGGGCAGAACTTCGTTCCGCCACAGCCGGCGGTGATGCCGGACGCCGCGAGGCGGTTGATGTCGCCCTCGAACATGCTCGTCTCGTCGTCGGTGAAGAAGTCCCGGGTCGTTGGCGGCAGCTCGAACGCTCGCTTCAGGAACGCCGCCATCTGGCCACGGGTCACGCCGCTGGTGGGGCAGAACTTGCCGGCGCCGCACCCGGCCGTGATGCCGGCCTCAGCCACCCGGTTGATGCTGTCCTCGTGGGCGCTGGTCTCGTCGTCGGTGAAGTAGTCGCGCGTCGCGGGCGGAAGATCGAGGGCCCGCGCAAGCCATGCCGCCATCACCTGGCGCTGCATGATCGCGGTCGGGCAGAAGTTGATCGGGGTGCAGCCGAAGGTGACCCCGCGGAGGAACGTGGCCTCGATGTCGCCCTTGAACGGTGAGGATCCGAGGTCCCAGAAGAGGTGGTTGTCGACCACCGACCCTCGTGCGCGGAGGACCGCCCGCAACTCGCCGACACTGATCGACTGCACCTCGCCCGACCCTCCGCCGAGCCCGCTGGCCATGGCGGCAGCGGTACCGGCGGCCTCCCCCATGAGCATGTATTGAGGCTCCATGCGCAGCGACGCGAACGCGACGTGGGACGCCGACACCGCGACGCTGACCAGCAGGTTGGTTGCCTCGTCCTCGTGCGGCGTCAGGCTCGAGTACGGGATCGACCATCGCGTGGCCGCGGCGCGGCCGTTCCAGAATCCCCCCTCCACCCGCAGCCGGCTTGACCCGTCGATCCAGCGCGAGACGTGATGAGAGTCGAAGGCGTACGACGCGATTCCGATCGTGTCGGCCTTCGTCCGGGTGAGGACCACGTCCCGCTCGGTGACGACCGTCTCGCCGATCATCCGGCGTCCCTCGCGCAGGTAGAACATCCTCGGCCAGTTCTGCGTGTCGGCGAACTCATCGGCGCACAGGCCGTACGCGGCCATCTGATTGCGAATCGCTGACGGGACGCGCGGATCTGCGTCGAGGAAGTGGAGGAAGCCCTCGGTGTAGCCGCGCAGCTGCTCCGTGATCGCCTCGCGCTGCGTGGCGTTGCCGCCGGGATACCCGATGCTGAGCCCGTGCAGCCCGATCGCGACCTGGCCGTTGTTGTTGACGTCGTACTTGCCGTTCGTCAGCGCCACTGGCCACAGGAACCAGGTGAGGTCCGGCTGGTGCCCCAGCCCGACGCGCCAGTCGATGTACGCCGCCACGATGTCGTAGGTGGCCGGGTCGTACCCCTCCGGCTCGCTGAACGGCACCTGGTTCGCGGGATTGGTCGAGAAGCAGAGGCGGTAGTTCGGGTACTGGATCCGGTTGTCCCCCGAGCCGACCGGCCCGGTGGGAGCGGCGACCGGAAATCCGGGATCGATCCCCGTCGGCGCGGTGAAGATGGTCGCGGTCACTCCGATCCCGGCATGGGACTCGCCATAGGCCGAGGCCGGCTCACGGCCGATCGCATGCGAGACGCCCGCCGCAGCCATGAGGTCGCCCTCGTAGCTGGCGTCGACGAAGACGTCCGCGTCCACGCTGCGCCCAAGCGTGGTGTCGAAATGGTCGATCCGCGTCCCGTCCATCGTGACCGCGCTGGGCCCGGCCATGGCCTCGTTCGCGTAGATCGCGACGCCGGCCTCGGCCAGCATCTGCAGGAAGACGGTCTCCGCGGTCGAGGGCTGGAAGCGCCATCGGCCGTAGGCGCTGCCCTCCATCGCCTGCACCCGATCGAAGAACTCATCGGTGAAGCCGCCGAGCATCCCGGGGTGGCCGTAGTCCGTCGCGCTCAGCCCGCTGGTCATCATTCCGCCGACGTGACCGGTCGGCTCGATGAGCGCCACCGACACGCCGGATCGGGCCGCGCTGAGGGCGGCCAGGATGCCGCTCGGCGTGGCGCCATACACGGCGACGGTGGCCGCGATCGTGAGCGGGTCGGGATCGGCATCCGCCTCGGGTTCCGGGATTGGCGGGACGGCGCGCGTGATGCCGGGTGCCGGCTGGGTCACGCCGACGCTCGCGGGCTGCGAGGTCATGCCACTGGCCCGGCGGGCGCCACGCGCGATCTCGGCCGACGCCGTGACGGTGTAGCCGCCCGGCTCGAGCCCGGTCCGCTCGACGAACGAGGTGACGCCGCCCGACGGCGCGACCACGCGATAGAGCTCCTCCGAGAGGCCAGGACCGACCAGGCTGATGCGGAGGTCGGTGATTCGCGCGCCCGCCGGCGCGGTGAACGAGAAGGACACGGAGATCGACGTCGCCGACTGGGATACGTCCATGGCGCCGACGAGCGGGAACACATCCGGGGCATCCCACGCGGCGACCTGGGCGGAGAAGATGTTGAGGGCGATCGCGGCAGCAAGCAGCGACGCGACCTGGCGTCGAACGACTCGGTTCAAAACGTCCCCCGTCGCCGTCGTCGGCGATCGGCCGGATCTCCCCTCCCTCCGCGTCGTCTGGGCCATCGGGCCGCTGGATTCCGCACCCCGCAGCTGGGGTGGTGAGCGCCCGGGGATTCGAACCCCGAACCTAGTGATTAAGAGTCACTTGCTCTGCCGTTGAGCTAGGCGCCCGCGGATAGGATGCCGCAGGCCGCGGGGTCGGTCAATCGAACGGGGCCCGTCAGGCGGGCGGCCCGGGTCCGCCATTCGGCTCCGGCGAGCGGCCGTAATGCGATCGCGCGAACTCGTCGATCGCCTCCGTATCGGCCGTCTGGAGCGGGAGCAGCCAGCGCCATGCGGTGACGACGACCGGGGCCGGCAGCGGCTCGGCGGCGCCCCACGGGCTGACGATGAACTTGAAGCGGCCGCTGATGCCGCTGCCGTTCTGGGCCTGGACGTACTGCGCCAGGGCCGCGACGCCGGCGGTATCGACCTCGTCGGGGTCGTACCAGATGACGATCCCGCCGTGCTCGAGGTTGTGGATGAGCTGCGACTCGTTCTGCGGGGTTGTGTACACCCCCCAGTTCGCGATCCCGCTCGTATCCCAATGCGGCCCGGACGTCGCCGGAAGTGACGAGTAGGGGTCCGGCCCGCACGGAGCCGCGGGCGAGCGGCAGGTCGTTCCGACCGCGACGTGCGTTCCGCCGTCGTCGGGCTGGATCAGCCCGTCGTCGGGGTTCGGCTCGGACCCGAACAGGAGGACGAGCACGATGATCGCGACGCCCACGACGAGGACGCCGCCGATCGCCAGGAGGCGCCAGTCGGGCAGCGTCGGACCGCTTCGCTCGTCGAGCCTGCGCTTGAGGGCGGCCTCGCTGGCGCGCTCGCGCCGCTGGATCCCGGAGGTGCGTCGCTTGGCCATTGGCGCGGAAGGATAGCCGAGGATCCCGATCGACGCCGATGGCACCCAACCTGCTCGTTGCTAGAATCGTCCACCGCGCCGCCGCGTGCGCGCACCGCATCTGACCCTGGAGGTGCCATGACCACAGGCGACGCCGGCCACCGTCGCGAGAATGCCTTCACCCTCGTGAGGCGGCTCATCTCGGACGGCGTCGGACTGGCGAAGCTCGAGGTCCAGCGCGGACGCCAGGAGATGGCGCGCAACGTCGCCCATCTGCGCGGCGGCATCGTGAAGCTGGCGATCGCCGCCGGCCTGGCCATCGCCTTCCTCATCGGGCTGCTGGCCCTGATCATCGCGGTCCTCGTCGTGGTGGGCCTCTGGTGGGTGGCGCTTCTGTTCGTCGTGGCCCTCGTGGCGCTGGCGGGCTTCCTGGCGTGGCGAGGCATCAAGCAGGTGAGCAGCACGACCTTCACCCCGGAGGAGACGATCGCATCGGTCAAGGAGGACATTGCGTGGGCGAAGACCCGCTTGCTGAGACGCGACTAGCCATCAGCTCGAAGCGCGTCGAGATGGAGCGCACGGCCGACCAGCTCCACGATGCGCTCGATATCCGGAAGCGCTTCCAGGAGAACCCGGCGCTCGTCGTCGGGCTCGGCGTCGGCGCGGCCTTCCTCGTGGTGGGCGGCCCGGTGCGCGTCGCGAAGCTGCTTCGGCGTCGCCTCTTCCGCTCCGATCCCGAGAAGGCGTACGACGCCCTGCCCAAGCCGATGCAGTCCTGGGTCGACCATATGGCCGGCGCGGTCGGCCCCCGCACGGCCGAGGCGCGGCAGACCCTCTCCGAGGAGCTGCATCGCTGGCGCCACGACCCGCGCAAGCACGGCAAGATCAACAAGAAGCTCGCGAAGCAGATCGCCGAGGGTCCGCCCGGGCCGCAGCGAGCGGCGTGGCAGGCGATCGAGGCCGGCGCGGCGATCGTCACCGCGGCGTTGGCGCGCAAGGCGGTCGAGCGCTTCCTCTCCGGCGAGCCCCCGTCGGGGATCGCGCCGCTCGACGCCGCGGGGACGGTTGGCGGAGCCGCCGAGCCAGATCCTCGGCACGCCAAGGATGATGTCACCCGCGCCCCAGCGGAACGGGCCGCGGCCGAGCGTGCCGACTACTCCGGGATCAGCGCGCCGCGTCCGTAGGGGCGCTCACGGGCGCGGCAGCCGGCCACCGCCAACGGGTCGCGGTCGGCATCTCGCCCCAGGCGAGGACGGAGGACGGCTGGACGAGGACGAGGCCGCCCTCGGCCCAGCCGCCGGGCTGAGGCTCATAGCCGGGGTACTTGGCGTGGAAGGCGACGATCAGCGCGTCCTCGAGCGGGCCTTCCGGCTTCATCGGCTCCGCCAGGCCTCGGACGATGATCGCGTCGTTCACGCCGTCGAGGTGGACGAGGACATTGGGGTTGCCGGCCAGGTTGCGGTTCTTGCGCGTGATCGGCGCCCCGGTCTCGAGGTAGAGGTCGTCGTTGAGCATGACGCCCCAGATCGGGACCACGTGCGGCCGGCCTCGCGGGGTCACCGTCGCGATCCAGTAGGCCTCCGCACTCGTCAAGCGCTCGATCACGTGGCCCCACTCGACGTAGGTGCCGCCGCGGCGCGGGACGCCGTAGCTCTTCGGCGGGCTGTCGGGTCGCTCCCGCGGGGGTTCGCTCTCGAACGCGGCGCGCGAGGTCATGACGGCAACGATACGGCGAGCGGCGCCAGAGCGCTGGGATCGGCGCATTGCTAGACTCAGCGCCGGCCCGCCGCATCCACCGATCCGGGCGAGTGGCGGAACGGCAGACGCGCCGGCTTTAGGAGCCGGTGTCGCAAGACGTGCGAGTTCGAATCTCGCCTCGCCCACCACTCCTCACATCGGGAGCTGCATTGGTCACCGTCTCCACCCGACCCGAGCCCGGCTCGAAGATGGTCCTCGAGATCGAGGTTCCGTCCGACGAGGTCGACCGCCACTTCGCCACGGCCTACCGCCACGTTGCGGAGCGGACGCGCGTGCCGGGGTTCCGGCCCGGCAAGGCGCCTCGTCATGTCATCGACCGGTTCGTTGGGCGGGGCAGCGTCCTGGCAGAGGCGATCGACCACCTCGTGAGCGACTCCTACGACAAGGCCCTCGACCAGACCGACCTCATCCCGATCGACCAGCCGGCGGTCGACATCGACCCCACCGGGCTCGCCGAGGGGCAGCCGATCACCTTCACCGCGACGGTCCCCGTCCGGCCCGACGTCGAGCTCGGCTCCTACGCGGATTACCCCTTCACCCTCGAGACGTCCGAGGTCACCGATGAGCAGGTCGGCCAGGTCATCGACCAGCTGCGCGAGCAGCAGGCCACCCTGCGTCCGATTGATGGGCGTGGCGCGCAGGACGAGGACCTGGCCAGCGTGAAGTTCGTTGGGACCATCGACGGCGAGCCGTTCGACGGCGGCAGCGCCGATCGCATGCCGCTCGTCATCGGCGAGAACCGCATGATCGCCGGCTGGGAGGAGCAGCTGATCGGGATGGTGATCGGCGACACGAAGGGCTTCGACGTGATCTTCCCGGACGACTACCGCGTCGAGGAGCTGAGGGGGAAGCCCGCGCACTTCGAGGTCGAGCTCCTCGACCTGCGCGAGAAGCTCCTGCCCGAGGTGACCGACGAGTTCGCCGCATCGGTCAGCGAGGTCGCCACCGTCGACGAGCTGCGCGCCGAGATCCGGGACGCGCTGGAGCAGCGCGCGACGGCCGAGAGCCGCCACGCCTTTGGCGACCGAATCATCGACTTCGCGACCGCCAACGCCAACGTCGAGCTGCCCGAGGTCATGGTCGCCAACGAGGTCGAGATCATGCGCGACGAGCTGCGCACGCGGCTGGCGCAGCAGCGGATCGGGATCGAGCAGTACCTGGCGCTCTCGAAGCAGACGCCCGAGGAGCTGACGACCGAGCTGCGGGAGCCAGCCACCCGGCGGGTGAAGACGCTCCTCGTGCTTTCGGCGATCGCCGAGAAAGAGGGGATCGACGCCAGCGATGAGCAGATCGAGGCCGAGATCGCCGAGCAGATGGCGCGCTACGACGACGATCCCAAGCTGCGCGAGTACCTGACGTCGCGCCGCGGTCGCGCCTACCTGCGCATGACCATCCGCAACCGTACACTGGTCGACGCGCTCATCGAGCGCGCCCTCGGGACCGATGCGTCCCCCGAAACTGCACAACCCACCGAGCAGGCCAAGGAGTCCGAATAACCGATGCTCGTGCCGATGGTGATCGAGTCGAGCGCCCGCGGCGAGCGCGCGTTCGACATCTACTCGCGGCTCCTGAAGGACCGCATCATCTTCCTGGGTGACGCGGTCGAGGACAACGTCGCCAACCTCATCATCGCCCAGCTCCTCTTCCTCGAGTCCGAGGACCCTGAGAAGGACATCCAGCTCTACATCAACTCGCCGGGCGGGGTCGTCACGTCGGGGCTGGCGATCTACGACACGATGCAGTACCTCCGCGCACCGGTCAGCACAATCTGCATCGGCCAGGCCGCCTCGATGGGCGCCGTCCTCCTCGCGGCCGGGGCCACCGGCAAGCGCTACGCGCTTCCGAACAGCCGGATCATGATCCACCAGGGCTCTTCAGGCTTCCGCGGCAACACCCCCGACGTCGAGATCCAGATGCGCGAGAACCTCCACCTCGTCACGCGGCTGCTCGAGATCCTCGCCGACCACACCGGACAGACGGTCGACAAGGTGAAGGCCGACTCGGATCGCGATTACTTCATGAGCCCGGAGGAGGCGAAGGCCTACGGCCTCATCGACGAGGTCTTCGCCGGCACGAACGAGTCGCTCATCAGCCTCGCCCAGGCGAAGGGCGGCGAGGTGCCCACCGCCACCGAGGCGGCCGAG
Source organism: uncultured Chloroflexia bacterium (assembly GCA_963790255.1). Lineage (GTDB taxonomy): Bacteria > Chloroflexota > Limnocylindria > QHBO01 > QHBO01 > JACDBZ01. Next base: position 70,921 of record CAWBOA010000012.1, read on the forward strand.
GCCGACAAGGTCAAGAAGTAGTCCCGGGCCACCTGAACGGTCCAGACTTTCACCCGGTGAACGGTATCCGCCCATCCGACGCCCGAAGCGGCCAGATTTTCATCCGATGAACGTCTCAGGCCGAATCTGACCGTTCGTCGTCCATCGACCGCGTTAACGGTCACCCCGTGAAAATGTGGCCGTGTCGCTCCGCCTCGAGCAGGCGCCGTTTCAGCCGATCGTCGCCGCCCCAGCCCGACCAGCCGTCAGAGGCGCGCACCACGCGATGGCAGGGAACGGCCGGGAAGAGGGGGCAGCGTGCCATGGCGTTGCCGACGGCACGCGCGGCTCCGGGCAAGCCCGCCTCCAGCGCCACGTCGCCATAGGTGATCGTCTGACCGGCGGGCACCGATCGGACGACCTCGTAGACCCGGATGTCGAACGCGGCCAGGCCGCCCAGGTCGACGGGCGGCAGCGGACCGGCAAGCAGCGCCGCGTCCACCCATCCACCATCGAGGTCCGCCGCCTCGACTGGCGACCGAGGAAAGCGGCGCCGGAGCGCGGCGAGGAAGGCGTCCACGTCGTCCGAGCGGGTCGCCGCGGCGACGCCGCGATCGGTCTCGGCCACCCACATCGGTCCCAGCGAGGTCTCGACGCGCGCGAAGCGCAGCGGCGGCATCGGTGCATCCTACGACGCATGGGCGACCATCGGGTCATCCCGGTTTGCTGGCGGGCCCGTGCTACCATCGGCCACCGATGACCACCAAGAGCAAGGTCCCGTACCGCTGCAGCTTCTGTGGCAAGAGCCAGGAGCAGGTCCGCAAGCTCATTGCGGGCCAGGGCGTGTATATCTGCGACGAGTGCATCAACCTCTGCCAGGAGATCATCGAGGAGGAGATGCTCGAGACGCCGCGCGCCAGCAAGGCGCAGGCGGCTCCGCTTCCCAGCCCGCGCAAGATCAAGGACCAGCTCGACAGCTACGTCATCAGCCAGGAGCAGGCCAAGAAGGTCCTCTCGGTGGCGGTGTACAACCATTACAAGCGCGTCAACGCCGGCCACACCGTCGACGACGTGGAGCTCGGCAAGTCGAACGTCCTCCTCGTCGGGCCGACCGGCTCCGGCAAGACCCTCCTGGCCCAGACGCTGGCCAAGGTCCTCGACGTGCCGTTCTGCATCGCCGATGCGACCTCGCTGACCGAGGCCGGCTACGTCGGCGAGGACGTCGAGAACATCCTCCTGCGCCTCATCCAGTCCGCCGACTTCGACGTCCAGCGCGCGCAGCGCGGCATCATCTACATCGACGAGATCGACAAGATCGCGCGCAAGACGGACAACCCCTCGATCACGCGCGACGTCTCCGGCGAGGGCGTGCAGCAGGCGCTCCTGAAGATCCTCGAGGGCACGGTCGCCAACGTGCCGCCGCAGGGCGGCCGGAAGCACCCGCACCAGGACTTCATCCAGATCGACACCACGAACATCCTCTTCGTCTGCGGCGGCGCCTTCGAGGGGCTCGAGAAGATCATCGAGGAGCGGGTCGGGAAGCGGGGGATCGGCTTCGGCTCGCAGGCCCGTCACTCGAAGGAGGAGCGCCGGCAGGCCCTCTTCGACAAGCTCATGCCGGAGGACCTGCTCAAGTACGGGCTCATCCCCGAGTTCGTCGGGCGGCTGCCGGTCGTCGTCAGCCTGTCGGCCCTGGCCCAGGAGGACCTCGTCAAGGTCCTGACCGAGCCGAAGAACGCCGTCACCCGCCAGTTCACGAAGTTCCTCAGCCTCGACAAGGTCGAGCTCGTCTTCACGCCCGATGCGCTGGAGGCCACCGCGCGCCTCGCCATCAACCGCAAGACGGGAGCACGCGCGCTGCGCACGATCGTCGAGGAGGCGCTCCTCGACGTCATGTACGACATCCCCGAGCGCACCGACGTCACGAAGGTCGTCATCACCGCGGAGACGATCGAGCACGGCCAGCCGCCGATGCTCGTCACCGAGACCGACGACGCCGAGCCGCGCCGTCGGGCGCGCGGGTCGCGCGCCGCCCGTGAGGAGCCCGCGGAAGAGTCCGCCTAGATCGGTCTGGTCTCACCGGGCGGGTGGCGAAGCACTCAGCAGCGGGCCGAACCTCACTCGTCAGCCTCCGCATCCGGCTCGGCCTCGGCCCGTTCCGGCAACCCGCCACCGCCGCGGCTGAGGTTCGTGGCCACCAGGATCTGGCCGTTCGGCACGCTGTGCACCGCCCCGTCGACGTCGCGGAGGAGGGTGCGCCGCAGGCTGAAGTCCTCGACGATCCCGTCGACGCCGCCGATCCTGACGGCGTCGCCCTGGCTGTACTGGTTCTCGAGGACCACGAAGACGCCGGCGAGCCAGTCCTTGACCAGCGTCTGCGCGCCGAGGCCGACGGCGATGCCGACCACGCCAAGCCCCGCGACGGCCGGACCGATGTCGATGCCGAACAGATCGAGCGCCATCAGCATCGCGATCACGGCGATGACCGAGCCGGCGATGCGAACGACGAGGCGGCCGATGGTCCCGACACGCCGCTCGAGCTCAGCCTCCGGCAGCACGCCGTCGGTGCCCACCGGCGCGCGGCGCCGCTCGATGAGATGGCGGACGCCGACCCCCACCGCGGCCCGCAGCACGAGATAGCCGATCAGGGCGGCGAGGACGATGAGCCCGAGGCGCAGGGCGATCGCCACCGAAGCGGGCAGGGTCGTGAGGTCGAGCATCTCGCGATGGTAGCAACCGGGTCGGGCAGTACTGGAGTCCCGGAGGGGACCCGTACTTAGGGCGGCTGCAGAATTGCAGGGCCTCGACGCTAGGATGTGGACCGGCCGCACCACCGCCCGCGCGGCGGTCGAACGAGCCCAAGGAGAGATCCGCGCATCATGACCGCAAACCAGCGCCGTCCGGGATTCCGCCTTCCGTGGTCCGCCGAGACCGGCGAGGGCGGGGAAGAGGGTGGTTCCGAGATGCCCGAGACGGCGGCCGACACGGCCGCAGAGGCGACCGAGAGGCCGCGCGACGCCGCGAGGCCGCGACGACGACCGACGAGGCCGCGACGACGACCGACGAGGCAGGGCCGACTGACGCCGGCCAGCCGGCCGAGCCGGCGCCCGCGGGCGAGGCAGCTGCCGCGGCCGCCCCCGCAGCGGCTGCGTCCGCCGCTCAGGGTGGGGACGAGTTCATGCGCGACCTCGTCGACGCGATGCGGAAGGTCGCCGAGGAGGCTCGCGGCACGAGCGTCGCGGAGCTCCGGTCGAAGGCCGACGAGCAGGTGCGACATCTCGAAGGCGACGCTCAGCGTCGCCAGGAGGACCTGCGCTCCCGTGCCGAGGCGGATGTCGCCGGCATCGGCGAGTGGGCGACCGCGGAGGCCGAGCGGATCAAGCAGGAGGCCGAGCAGCGCGTCATCGCGCGACGGTCGCAGCTCGACCAGCAGCTCTCGAGCGACGCATCCCGCACTGAGGCCGAGACGAAGGCCCTTCGCGACCGCGTCGCCGAGTACGAGCGCGAGCTCGACGGCTACCACGCGCAGCTCTCGGACATCAACGACCCGGCCGCCTTCGCGGCCGCCGCCAAGCGCATGCCCCAGCCGCCCAGCCTGGCCGGCTCGCCCGCTCCGGCGGTGCCGGAGCCCGTCGCGCAGCGCGAGCCTGCTGCCACCGAGCCACCTCCGGCCGAGCCGGACTCCCCCGCGCACGCTCACACAAGCGCCAGCGTCCCTGCGGCCGACGACGTGACGCCCGCCCCCGTCGAGCCCGTGGCGGCATCGACGAACGGCGTTCCCACTCCGGCAGCGGACGTCCACCCCGCGGAAGAGGAGGTCCTCGCCGGCCGCCTTGCCGAGCTCGACGCGACCCTCCCGCCGACTCCGTCTGAGGAATCCGGCGCCACCGAGGCCGCGTCCGAGTTCGAGGCGCCCGCCGCGGTCGCGGCTCCCGAGTCCACGACCACCGAGGTCGTCGTCAAGGGGCTTGGCAGCTTCGGCGCGATCACCGGATTCCGGCAGGCCCTCTCGAACGTCGCCGGCATCGAGAGCGTCGCCCTCAGCCTCGGTCAGACCGGCGAGTTCGTCTTCCGGGCGGCGCACACCGCCGGGTTCGACGTTCGATCCGCCATCACCACCCTCGAGGGCGATGGCGCCAAGATCGAGGACCGGCCCGAGGGCGGCCTCCGCGTGACCCTCGATCGCGCTCGCTGACCCTCGCGCCACGAATTCCGGCCGGGCGCCGGATGGTAGACTCGGGGCTCGGCATTGACCGTGAGGAGTACCCCTTCATCGGCCGCTCGAGAGAGGCGCGCCAAGGCTGGAAGCCCGCCGCGGGACGAGAGGGAGAAGGTCGCACGCGAGCCTGACGGGTCCGCCCGATAGCGCGGGACAACGAGGCGGCAGCCACCGGGGCAGCCGCGAACGAAGGTGGTACCACGACCCGTTCGTCCTTCGACGAGCGGGTCTTGTGTTGAGACGAAGGAGATGGACCGATGACGACGACGCCGCAACGGGAGATCGCCCCCCGCTACGACGCGGCCGCCGTCGAGCCGGCGATCTACGAGCGCTGGATGGCCGCGGGGGCGTTCCGGCCCGCTGACGATGCGCCGCCCGGCCTCGAGCGCTTCGTGATCACCAGCCGCCGCCGAACGTCACCGGTGCGCTCCACCTCGGCCACGCGCTGACCGCGGCGGTGGAGGACATCCTCACCCGCTACCACCGCATGCGCGGCGACGACACGCTCTGGCTGCCCGGGGTCGACCACGCCGGCATCGCCGCGCAGTTCGTCCTCGACCGGATGATCGCCGAGGAGGGGGAGACCCGGCAGTCGCTTGGCCGCGAGCGCTACCTCGAGCGCATGTGGCGATTCATTGACGAGACGCGCGACATCATCGCCGAGCAGCATCGGCGCCTCGGGGCGAGCCTCGATTGGAGCCGGATGCGCTTCACGATGGACGACGGCAGCGCGAAGGCAGTGCGGGTCGCCTTCAAGCGGCTGTGGGACGCCGGGCTCGTCTATCGCGCTGAGGCGCTCGTCAACTGGTGCCCCCGCTGCCGCACGACGATCAGCGACCTCGAGAACATCCATCGCGACGAGGCCGGGACGCTGTGGACCGTCCGCTACCACCTCGTCACCGATGACGGCAGCCCGGACCCGGACCGCTGGATCAGCGTCGCGACGACGAGGCCCGAGACGATCCTGGGCGATACCGCCGTCGCCGTGCACCCGGATGACGAGCGCTACCGGAAGCTCATCGGCGCCAAAGCGATGCTGCCGTTCCTGGGTCGGCGCCTGCCGATCGTCGCCGACGCATCGGTCGAGCGCGAGTTCGGGACTGGCGCCGTCAAGATCACGCCGGCCCACGACTTCGACGACTACGAGCTCGCCCGCCGGCACGGCCTTCCGATGATCTCGGTCATGGACGAGGCGGCGCGGATGAATGAGGCCGCCGGCGAGTTCGCGGGGCTCGATCGGTACGAAGCGCGATCCGCCGTCCTCGCGCGGCTGCGCGAGATGGGGGACCTGGAGGGCGAGCGGCCTCATCAGATGGTCGTCGGTCACTGCGAGAAGTGCGACACCGTGGTCGAGCCGCGGCTCAGCGTGCAGTGGTTCATCCGCACCGCGCCCCTGGCCGAGCGCGCGCTCGCATCAGTCCGCGAGGGACGCACCCGGATCCTCCCCGCCCACTTCGAGAAGGTCTACGCCCACTGGATGGAGAACATCCACGACTGGGCGGTCGGGCGGCAGCTGTGGTGGGGGCACCGCATCCCGGCCTGGTTCTGCCCGGACGGGCACATCACCGTCTCGGACCAGGAGGCCGGTCCCGATGCCTGCGCCGAGTGCGGGCGACCCTCGGCCGATCTGAACCAGGAGACCGACATCTTCGACACCTGGTTCAGCAGCGGCCTCTGGCCCTTCAGCACGCTTGGCTGGCCCGATGAGACGCCGGACCTCGCGCGCTTCTACCCGACCTCGGTCATGGAGACCGCGTACGAGATCCTCTTCTTCTGGGTTGCCCGGATGATGATGCTCGGCCTCTTCCTCACCGACGCGGAGCCCTTCCACACGGTCTACCTCCACGGGATCGTGCGCGACCCGCTGGGGCAGAAGATGAGCAAGACGAAGGGCAACGTCGTCGATCCACTCGAGATGATCGGGAGCATCGGTGCCGACGCGCTGCGCTTCGCGCTCGTCTCCGGCAACGCCGCCGGAGTGGACCAGCGCCTGACCGATGCCAAGCTCGTCGGCGGCCGGAACTTCACGAACAAGCTGTGGAATGCCGCGCGCTTCGTGCTCGGAGCTCAGCCTGACGCCTCGGCGCCGCCGTCGGTCGCCCCGACGCTGGCCGAGCGGTGGATCCGGTCCCGTCTCGCGGCCGCGACCGAGCGGGCGACGCGGCAGCTCGACGAGCTCGACCTGTCGGGCTACACGGCGACCGTCTACGACGCCGCCTGGAGCGACTACTGCGACTGGTTCCTGGAGATGGCGAAGGTCGACCTGCGTCGCCCCGATGCGACGGACGCCGACCGGCAGGCGACGTGGCGCGCCGCCGCCGAGGGGCTGGGGACGATCCTTCGGCTCCTCCATCCCCTCATGCCCTTCGTCACCGAGGAGATCTGGCAGGCGCTCCGCGAGGCCGCGCCCTTCGCGACCGAGGGCGAGCCCGCTCCTCATCCGAGCCTCGTGGCCGTCGTCCGCGGGGACGGACGATGAGGCCGAGCGGGCGTTCGACGAGGTCTCGACGCTCGTCCGCGGGGTGCGTCACCTCCGGACCGAGTCGGGAACGCCCGCCGCGGCCTGGGTTCCGCTGCACGTCGAGCCGGTCGACGCGGATGCCCAGGCTCGCCTCGAGCCACTGCGCGGATACCTCGAGACGCTCGCCCGGGTGCGACCCATCCAGATCGGTGCCGGGGAGGACCGGCCGGCCCTCGTCGCCGCCAGTCCGCTCGGCGCGGCGTGGCTGGGCATCGACGCGGCGACGGCGGATGCGGTTGCCGCACGGCGACGCGCGCAGCTCGACGAGATCGATCGCAACATCGCGCGCCTTCGAGCGCTTCTCGCCAATGAGGAGTTCACCGGCAACGCCCCGGCGGCCGTCGTCGAGCGCGAGCGCCTGCGTCTGTCCGCGCTCGAGGAGGAACGCCGCCAGCTGGAGACGAGCGGCTAGTCCCGGGTCCGCTTGGCCGCCTGGCGGCGGGTGACTGCTAGAATCGCCGCGCTGTCAGCACAAGGTGCCGTCCCGAGACCATGTCATTCCTCAGGCGCAAGAAGTCCGACGACTCGCAGCCTCCGCCGCCGCCGGTTCCGGTCCAGGAAGAGGTCACGGCGCAGGAGTACGGCCTGCGCATCTCGCTGGTGGCACGCAGCAGCGACGGCCTGCGCCTTCCCGCCGACCCGGGCGTCGCGGCGGCCATTCCGGGGATCGTCGAGCCGCTGAGCGAGACGCCGGTCGAGTCGATCCTGCCGCTCCCGCTGGAGTACTCGGACGCGTCCCCGGCCATCGAGCGCTTCAACGAGGTCCAGCAGTGGGTGCTCGCCCGGCGTGAGGTGACCCCGATCGGTCGCCATGGCCTGTATGTCCTCGAGATGACCGATGCGCTGGACATGACGGTCGACACCTTCTCCTGCGGCCTCCTCCACGGCGAGGTCGATACCGGCGGGTACCCGGAGTACAACGCCATCGTCGGCGGCCTCGCCTCGCACTGGGACGAACTCTCCGGCGAGCTCATCGTGCGCGCCGTGATCGGGTGGGGCGGCAAGGGCCTGCGAGGCGACACCGACCGCATTGCGCAGAAGCTCATCAGCTCGCTCTATCAGCAGGTCCTCGCATCGGGCTGGAGCCTCGGCGAGGCCGAGCAGGCGCGACTGCCATCCATCGGCGGACGCTCGGGGCTGAACTGCGCCCACTGCGGATACGAGGCGGGGAATGCGAGCGCGTTCTATTGCCCGAAGTGCGGGATGCGCATGGTCCGGGGGGCATAGCGGCAGTACTTTCGGGGTGGGCCGCAGCCCGCCCGAGTCCCATTGCCCGTGGCACCGGGGAGATCGAGGATGGTGACCTCAGTCACCGGACTCACCACCTCCACCGCGAAGGAAGGGCAATGGAGCGACCCACCATCCTGCTCGCCGTCGGCGAAGAGCTCGACGCCTATGTCGATGCGCTCCAGCGCGCCGGCTTCGAGCCGCTGAGTGTCAGCGCGAGGCAGGCCGAGAGCGTTCCGCCCGTCGACCTCGCGGTCATCGACTGCGATCTGCCCGCGGATGTCGTCTCGTCGATCTACGACCACCTGCACAACGGCACCTCGACAGCGACCCTGCTCATGGTCGGAATCGACACTGAGCTTCCTGATGGCGTCGGTGGCGCCGGCGACGAGGTCGCGCTCAAGCCCCTTCCGGCGGAGGCGCTGGTGTACCGGCTCCAGGCCCTTCTCATCCGAACCGGTCGTCATCTGCCGACCGAGTCGGGCGCGTGGGCATCTGACGAGTCGCTCTCCTCCGCCCCCATCGCCGGCGAGGGACATGTCGTGAGCGTCTTCGCTCCGAAGGGCGGCGTCGGGAAGACCACCGTCGCCGTGAACATGGCCGTCGCGCTGCGCCAGCAGACGCGCGCCGAGGTCCTCCTCTTCGACGCCGACGTGGGCGTCGGCAACGTCACCTCCGTGCTCGACGTCCCGTACAAGATGGGCCTCGCCGACCTGGCGGACAGCGCACCGGAGGAGTGGACCGATGCGTCCTTCGACCAGATCGCGACACACCACGCCGCCAGCGGCGTGCGCGTCCTCACGTGGGGGACCGATCCGGCCGAGTCGGAGCGCGTCAGCGTCGACCTGCTCCTGGCCGCGGTGAAGTGGGCCCGGAACCATCACTCCTACGTGATCATCGACAACCACCCCGGCTACGACGACCGCACCATGGCGATGCTGGCGGTGGCGAATGAGATCTTCCTGGTGGTGACCCCCGAGGTCGGCGCCCTCCGCAACAGCTCCCAGTTCCTCGAGCTCGCGCGCGAGCTCGGCCTCGGCAACGTGATCCGGGTCATCGTCAATCGCGCCAACCATGGCATTCGGCCGCAGGACATGGCCTCCTCGCTCGGCCTGCCAATCGCGGCGACCGTGGTCAGCAACGGTCCGAAGGCCGTCATCGCGTCGAACGAAGGGATGCCGCTCGTCACGAAGTTCCCGCGCGAGAAGATCTCCGACGACCTGCACAACGTCGCTCGGCTCATCTCGCAGGCGGCCCCGTCGGAGTCCAGCGTCACTGCCCGTCACGCGCGACGCTGGTGGACGAGGTTCGGGACCCGAACGTCCGAGGCCTGATTCAGCCGGGTGGGGGCTCGTCCGGTCGCATTGCGCGGCCGGACGAGCTTTGCCATCATTCGCGCGCCGTGCCGACCTACGACTACCTGTGCCGCTCGTGCGGCTCCGTGACCGAGGTGATCCACTCGATGCTCGAGGAGGGTCCAAGCGCCTGTGAGCGGTGCGGCGGCGAGCTGCGGCGGGTCCTCTTTCCCACCGGCATCATCTTCAAGGGCAGCGGCTTCTACCGAACCGACTCGCGCGCGAACGGCTCACGCGCCGACAAGGACGCGGCCGCCGCGAAGAAGTCCGATGCGTCAGCGGGCTCGAGCGGCTCTTCGACCAGCGACTCGTCGTCGACGGGCGAATCCGCAAAGGGCGACTCCACCAAGGGCGACTCCACCAAGGGCGGCACTGCCACGAAGAGCGGATCCGGCTCCACCCCCACGCCGTCGGGCGACTGACCGTGACGGCCCGCCGTCAGGCGGGCTGTGCCTGACGCGTCCCGCAGCGACGGCAGAAGCGGGCGGTCGCCGACAGCGACAGCCCACAGTGGCCGCAGTTCTGAACGCCGACGTTGCCGACGGCGCTCGCGACTTCGCGGGCCGATGCTTCCCAGAAGGAGGCGCCCTGCGCGGCCCGCGCGGCGAGCTCCGCCTGGCTGATCGCCGCGCCGCGTGACCGGTACGGCAGGACGGTCGGCTCCTGTACGGGGCCTTCTCCCGGGTCGCCGAGCCCCAAAAGGTCGAGCTGCGCGCGGCGCGCCGCAAGCTCCGGGCTGTCGTCCTGGGCGGCGACCGGATGGACCTCGGCCGGCTCCGGCTCGACCGGCGCGGGACGCTCCGGGAAGTGGAGAATCGTCTCGCTGATCGGGGCGATGCGATGCGGCACGGAGGGCTCCGGCGGTGCCTCGGCGATCGTCGGCTCGCGCTCGGGCTCGACCTCGGCCACGAACGGCTCCGGCTCGACCTCGGCCACGAACGGCTCCGGCTCGACCTCGGCCACGAATGGCTCGGGCTCGACCTCGGCCACGAACGGCTCCGGCTCGACCTCGGCCACGAACGGCTCGGGCTCGACCTCGGCCACGAATGGCTCCGCCTCGGCGAAGGCGGGAGCGGCGTCGATCTCCACGTCGTATGCGCCATCCGCGTCCCATGCGACGACGTGCAGCCGCGCGGTGGCTGGCTCCGGCGCGGCCTCGGCGGCAACCGGCTCCGTCGGGGCGTCGCCGGCCCATGGCGCATACGTCGGCTCGACGGGCGGCGGGGCGGCGCTCGCCGCATCGGCCTGGGCCTGCGTCTCGTACACGAAGCCATCGGCGCCAACGAAGCGTTCCGGGGCTTCGGCGGGAGGCTCCTCGATGGCGGCGGTCGGCCAGGGCTCGGGCGTCGGGACGTGACCGTTGGTGGGGATCCCGAGCGGGAGGTCGGAGGTCGGCCATGCCATCGCCTCGCGCGGGTCCGGCTGGAGGGGCAGCTCCGGCAGGGCGGCCGTGGCGGGGCCCTGGGCGAACGAGGCCGCCAGGCGGTCGCCGAGATCGTCGGTGCCGGCCACCGGCGCGCAGCTGCGGCAGCGTCCGTCGTCGTCGTTCCAGCAGTTGACGCAGGTGTACTGGCGGCAGTCGATGCAGAAGTTGAAAGAGGAGTGGAAGGCGTCGAGCTGCGCCGTCGCCAGCGCCCCCTCCTCGTCGCGCATGGCGTCGCCGATGGCGTCGGAGAGGGCGTCCTGGCTGGTCAGGTAGTTCCTCAGCCCGCCGAACAGCCCCCGCGTCTTGCGCAGCGGGTTCAGGCGGGTCGGCGCCGTGAATTCGTAGCGCGTGCCGCAGCGTTCGCAGAAGGATTCGGTGAGTGTGTCAGCCAATCGGTCTCTTCTCCCCCCGATCGCGGAAAGGGCACGATCAGGGCCACGAAGTATACCGACGACGCTCAACGACACCCCATCCGCCGATCGGTGCATACCGAACGGCCGTTCGTACCCCGCGTGCTAGCATCGGCCGCCATGGGCATCCTCTCGCGGGTCGAGGCGTTCCTCGAGCGCTTCCTCGAGGCGCCTGCGGGCCGCCTCGGAGCCTCGATCCAGCCCGTCAGCCTCGCCAAGCGCATCGAGCGCGCCATGGACACCAACAAGACCTACGCCGACGTCGGTGTGATCGTGCCGAATCGGTACGACCTCCACCTCCACCCGTCGGACTTCCAGGCATTCGAGTCGTATCGGTCCTCGTTGGAGGACGACCTCGCCCACGGCGTGCTGGCGCGCGCGCGGCACGAGCGCTACACCCTCGTCGCCCGCCCCCGCGTGCAGCTCCTCTCCGACGAGGGGACGCGCCGCGGCGAGATCCGGGTCGCGGCGAACGTCGCTGACGAGCGGGGCGGACGCGTGCAGGAGGCCGAGCCGCTGCCCGCCAGCTCCGACACGATGGTCTTCGCGCGTCCCGCCGACGACAAGGCGCCGGACTCGGCTCGCCGGGCGTACCTGCTCGTCAGCACCCGCGGCAGCCGCCCGGTGCAGTTCGACCTCGGAGGCCCGCTCATCGGGGTCGGCCGGGCCAGCGACAACGACGTCATCGTCGACGATCCGATGGTGAGCCGCCACCACTGCCAGCTGAAGCTGCAGCACGGTGCCTACGGGTTCACGGACCTCGGAAGCCGGAACGGATCGACCGTCAACGGGCAGACGGTGAGCCAGATCGCGCTGGGACCGGGCGACCTCATCCGCATCGGCGACACGGAGATCGAGTTCCAGGTGCGGAGTTGACCGGCGACATCCTGCGCATCCTCCTCCTGCTGCTCCAGCTCGGCTTCGTCGCCCTCCTCTACCTCGTCCTGATGCGCTTCGCCGGATCGCTCCTCCACGACCTGCGCAACGCGGAGCAGGCGCAGCTCGCCTCTCGGTCGGGCATCGGCCGCCTCTCGGTGCTCGAGTCGCCCGATGACGAGCCGCCGGCCGGCGTCACGATCGCCCTCGGACCGATCAACTCGATCGGGCGGAACGTCAACAACACCATCTATGTCGAGGACGACTTCGTCAGCGCCAACCACGCCATGCTGACCTTCCGCGGTCGGAGCTGGTTCGTCGAGGACCAGGGCAGCACGAACGGCACGTACGTGAACGGCCATCGCATCGACCGGCCCGTGGCCCTCAGCTTCGGCGACGAGCTGACCATCGGCCGCGTGCGGATGCGGCTCGAACGGTGAGCGGGTCGTGACCTGCGCCTGATGCGGATCACCTGGCGGGGAGCGGAGCTGCGCCTGCTCCTCCCGATCCTTCCCCTGGTTCCCCTGGGCTTCGCGGTCACCCACGTGGCCACCAGCGGCGCCTTCGAGGCGGGGCCGCTCGGCCTGGCCATCGGTTACGTCGCCCTCATCGTCGGTGCCCATCTCGTCCTGGTCGGCTTCCGCCACCGGGGCGACCAGCTCCTCCTCCCGGCCGTCGGGGCGCTCGGCGGCATCGGCATCGTCATGCTGAACCGGCTTCCGCAGGACCTGGCCGGGACGAGCGCGTTCGGCATCGAGCTCGGGATGGCGGCCACGCAGCTGCTGTGGTTCGGCGTCGGACTGGTGGCGATGCTCGCCATCGCCATCGGCCTGCGGGACGACGGGATCCTGCGGCACTACAAGTACTCGTGGGCCGCGATCGGGATCCTCCTGCTGGCCGCGACGTTCCTCATCGGCTACGAGGTGAATGGCGCCCGGCTGTGGATCGACCTCGGGCCGGTGAGCGTGCAGCCGGGCGAGTTCCTGAAGATCGTCCTCGTCATCTTCATCGCCAGCTACCTGGCGGAGACGAGGACGCTGCTGACGAGCGCCCGCCTGCGGATCGGCTTCCTGTCGATCCCGCCGCTCCCGTACTTCCTGCCGATGCTGGCGTTGTTCGCGCGTCGTGATGCTCATCGTCGTTCGCCTGAACGACCTCGGGACGGCGCTCCTCTTCTTCGGCACCTTCCTGACGATGCTCTTCGTCGCCACCGGGCGGCGCAGCTACGTCCTCATCGGCCTCATCCTGTTCGTGGCCGGCTTCTACGTCGCCTACCAGCTTTTCGGGCACGTGCAGGCGCGCGTCGACGTGTGGCTCGACCCGTTCGCCGATCCGCTCGGCGCCGGCTTCCAGCCGGTCCGGGCCCTCTACGCCCTGGGTCGCGGCGGCGTCTTCGGCGAGGGCCTGGGCCAGGGGCTCGTGACGCTCGGCGGCGACCTGACGATCCCGTTCGTCCACACCGACTTCATCTTCACGGCGATCGCGGAGGAGCTCGGGCTGCTCGGGGCATTCGCCCTGCTCGGGTTCGTCGCGGTCCTCGTGTTCCGCGGCCTGCGCATCGCCGCCCTGGCGCGGGATGACTTCAGCGGTCTGCTGGGGGTCGGCCTGACCGCCAGCCTCGGCCTCCAGACGCTGATCATCATCGGCGGCAACACGAAGCTCATTCCGCTCACCGGCATCACGCTGCCGTTCGTCAGCTACGGCGGATCGAGCCTGCTGGCCAGCTTCATCATGATCGGCCTGCTCCTGGCGATCAGCCATCGCAGCGCGATCGGCGCCGATGCCGAGCTCGGCTCATGATCGCCACCAACGTCAGGCGGCTCGGCCTCTACCTCATGCTCAGCTTCGCCGTCGTCTCCGGGAGCATCGCGTGGTGGCAGGTGCTGGAGGCGCCGCAGCTCGCCACGCGTGCCGACAACCCGGAGGTCATCGCCGCCCGGCGGAGCCTGCTGCGCGGGACGATCTTCGACGCGACCGGCCAGGTCCTCGCCACCTCGGAGGTGATCGACGGCCTCAGCCGTCGCACGTACCTGGACCCCGCGTTCACGCACGTCATCGGATATTCGAGCCTGCGCTTCGGCAGCACCGGCATCGAGCGTGCCTTCGAGGATATCCTGGTCGGCCAGACCGATCCGAACCCGATCCGCGACCTCGTCGGCGACGTCCTGGACCGGCAGCCGCAGCCGCGCGACCTGACCCTCACGATCGACCGCCGTCTCCAGGACTTCGCAGCCGCGGAGCTCGGCGGCGATGCCGGGGCCGTCGTGGCGCTCGACCCGTCGACCGGGGCGATCCTCGCCATGGTGTCGAGCCCGACGTTCGACGCGACCCCGATCTCCGGCGACCCCGCGGCGGCGCAGGGGCCGATGGACGCGCTGCGGGACGACCCGGCGGAGCCGCTCCTGCCCCGTGATCGCCAGGGGCTCTACGTCCCGGGCTCCATCCTGAAGGTCCTCACGGCCGCCGCCGCGCTCGATGCCGGGGTCATCAGCGCCGAGACGACCTTCGAGGACCAGCCGCGGCAGGAGTCCGAGGGATTCGTCGTCGAGGGCTTCACGATCCGCGAGCACGACCTCGGGGGCATTCAGCCGGGCCTCTGGCCCCTCTCGGAGGCGCTCCAGGTCTCGAGCAACATCTACTTCGCGCACGTCGGGCTGGAGCTTGGGGCGGATCGCCTCCTCGAGGCGGGGCGCCGGTTCGGCTTCTGCGCGCCGATGGAGATCGGCCCGCCCGATCGGCCGCTCGGCGTCGGCGCCAGCTATGTCACGGCCCGCGCCGAGGGCGACTGCGCACCGTTTGGCGACGACGTCGAGCTCGCCAGCGCCGCCTTCGGCCAGGGCTCGACGCCGTCACCCCGGTCCAGATGGCGCTGCTGGCAGCGGCGATCGCGGGCGACGGCGTCATGCCGCGCCCGTTCGTGGTGCGGGACGTCCGGCCGCACACCGAGGACGGCACGCGCGAGCGAGACGGTGACCGACACGTTCGGCTCGGGTGGGGGGACGCGCGTCGATCAGCAGCGAGGCGGCGCGCGCCACGCGCGTCGCGATGCTCGACGCGGTCAACGGCGAGCTGGGACGCCCCTTCGCCGGGCAGGGTGACATCACCCTCTACGGGATCACGAACGCCCGCTCGGCCGGGAAGACCGGGCACGGCCCAGCTCGGTGGGGAGCAGGCGCCCCACTCGTGGTTCATCGGGTTCGCGCCGGCCCAGAGCGAGGCGAGCCCGTCGATTGCGATCGCCGTCCTCGTGGAGAGCGGCGGTTCCGGGTCGGGCCGAGCAGCGCCGATTGCAGGGCGCGTCATGGCCGAGTGGCTGCGGCTCAGTGGGGGCGGCAACTGATCGCCCGGCCAAAGCGTCCCTGAACCAGTCGGTAACGCCCTGGAGTATTGTCTTGCGAGGATCAGGGCCCCCACCGCGGTGCCCACGGCACCCACAGGGGAGATCACCACATCGTGAAGAACGTCCAGCAGCCCGCGGAGCGCGTGATCGCCAGCGTCGAGCGCGTCATCGTCGGGAAGCATCGCCGAAGTGCGCATGGCGCTCGTCGCGCTCATGTGCGAGGGACACATCCTCATCGAGGACGTCCCCGGGGTCGGCAAGACGATGCTGGCCAAGGCGATCAGCCAGAGCATCGGCTGCTCCTTCCGCCGCATCCAGTTCACCCCGGACCTGCTGCCGTCCGACGTCACCGGCCTCTCGATCTTCAACCAGAAGACGCACGAGTTCGAGTTCCGGCCCGGCCCGATCATGGCCCAGGTCGTCCTCGCCGACGAGATCAACCGCGCCACCCCCAAGACGCAGAGCGCGCTGCTCGAGTGCATGGAGGAGCGCCAGGCGACGATCGACGGCGTGACCTATCCGATGCCGTCGCCGTTCCTCGTCATCGCCACCCAGAACCCGATCGAGTACGAGGGAACGTTCGCCCTGCCCGAGGCGCAGCTCGACCGATTCATGCTCCGCCTGCGCCTCGGCTATCCGAAGGCGATGGAGGAGCTCGTCATCCTCGACGAGCAGAAGCGCCGCCATCCGCTCGAGAGCGTCGAGCAGGTGCTCGGCCTCGAGGAGCTGCGCGTCATGCAGGCCGCCATCAAGGAGGTCTACGTCGACCAGGCGGTGGCCGAGTACATCGTCCGGCTCGTCCACGCCACGCGCGAGCATCCCGACGTCTATCTCGGCGCCTCGCCGCGCGGTTCGCTCAACCTCTACCGCTCGACGCAGGCGTACGCCGCGCTGGCGGGCCGCGACTACGTCATCCCCGACGACGTGAAGCACCTGGCGGTGGCCGTCCTGGCTCACCGCCTCATCGTGAAGAGCCAGGCGTCGCTGCGCGAGGTCGACCCCGAGCAGATCGTGCGCGAGATTCTGGCCTCGGTCCCGGTGGCGGAGGCGGCCGCGGCGGCGGAGACGAATCGCGCCACGATCTCCTGATCGCAGATGGGCATCTTCAGCCGGCACCTGCGCCTCCTCTTCGTCGGCACCGCGCTCGTCGTCGCCGCCTTCAGCACGGGGATCAGCTTCCTCTTCTTCCTCGTCTACCTGACCGCGGCCATCCTCATCGGCTCCTGGCTGTACGCCCGCGCGCGGGCTGCGCGGCGTCCGCGCCGACTACCGCGTCCTCAACCCGCGGACCCATGTCGGCGAGGTGCTCCAGGCGATGTATCGCGTGGAGAACCACGATCGCCTCGGCAAGCCGTGGGTCGAGCTCTGGAACGAGTCGACGCTTCCGACCAGCCTCCCGGGCCGCGTCGTTGGCGTGCCCTCGCGCGGGACGCGGCAATGGCTGGCCAAGGTCACGCTCACGCGTCGCGGAAGCTACCGATTTGGGGCGCTGCGCGCCCGGGCCGGCGACCCCTTCGGCCTCTTCACCAGCGAGATGGTGGTCGGCCAGCCGACGAGCATCGTCGTCTTCCCCGAGGTCGTCCCGCTCCCGCACTGGCGGCTGCCGCCGTCGCCGATCGACGGCACGACGCGCGTTCGCCGCCGGTACGAGGCCGCCACGCCCCTGGTCAGCAGCGTGCGGCCCTACGTCCACGGTGACGCCATCAACCGCATCCACTGGCTCTCGAGCGCCCGGCACGACGAGCTCCACGTGAAGGAGTTCGACCTCGAGCAGGCGGCCGACCTGTGGATCGCCCTCGACCTCGACCGTTCCGTCCACGCCGGCATCGGCACCGATGCCTCCGTCGAGACCGCCGTGACGATCGCCGCATCGGTGGCCATGCGCACCCTCTCCGACAACCGCTCGGTGGCGATGACCGCGTCGGCGCGCCGCATCCAGGTCCATCAGCCGGACCGCGGCCCGCGCGTCGAGCAGAAGCTCCTCCACCTCCTCGCCAACGTCCAGGCCGATGGCTCGCACGGGCTCGCCGAGGTGATCAGCGCCACGCTGCCGCAGCTGCGGCGCGGCATGACGCTGTGCATCATCACCGGCTCGACCGATCGGACCTGGGTCCGTGGGCTGGCCGCGCTGCGACGCCGCGGGGTGGCCGCGCTCGTCATCCTGCTCGATCGATCGTCGTTCATCGGGGTCGACCCCGATGACGGCGCCCGCGCCGAGCTGGCCGCCGTGCGGCACGCGCTGGCCGAGTACGACATCGAGCATCGACTCGTGCGGCGTGGAGACGACATCGCCCAGGCCATCGGCGGCCGGGGGCGGGCTCGTGCCTGACCTGCGCGAGCGGATCCTCTACCCACGCGCCGGATGGCTGAGCCTCGGGCTTTTGGCGGTGATGGCGCTCGCCGTAGCGTGGTCGGTGCAGGGGGCGCAATGGCTCGAGCAGCTCGAGTTCCTCGCGCCGCTCGCCGTCTGGGCCGTCATCCTCGGCGCCCTGCTCGGGATGGTCCGGGCGAGCATCCTCATCACGTTGCCGCTCGGGGCGTTCGCGGGCGCGGCCCTCGTCCTTTGGACGATCGGCGGCGAATACTTCACCGACCTCGAGCAGGGCGGGCGCCTCCTGGCGCTGCGCGGCGAGCTCATCGACTGGCTGGTCGTCGTCATGCGCACCGGCTATCCGGCCCAGATGGCGCCGTATGCGATCGGCCTCGGGGTGCTCATGTTCGCGACGGCCTTCACGGCCGCGCACGCGGTCTACCGCCATCACCGAGTGCTCGACGCCATCCTCCTCTTCGGCGCCGCGATCATCACGAACATGTCGGCGACCTTCACCGACCTCTTCGGCCACCTTCTCCTCTTCGTCCTCGCCGCGCTCCTGCTGTGGCTGCGCGCCACCCTGGTCGAGCGCCAGGACGGGTGGCAGCGTCGGCGCGTGAACGAGAACCTCGAGGTCCCGGCGGCGATCATGCGATCCGGCGTCCTGCTTCGCCGCCGGCAGCGTCGCGCTGGCCTGGATCCTGACCACGGTCGCGGTCGCCGCCCCCCTCACCAACGCGTGGCGCAGCTTCGATGGGGTCTGGACCGGGGTCCGCGACCAGTTCGAGGGCGTGTTCGGCAGCCTCACCAACCCGCAGTCGCGGATCAGCGGCAACACGTTCGGCCCCTCCTTCATCGTGCAGGGCGAGTGGGTCAGCAACGATGACGAGGCGCTCGTCCTGGCCGCGCCCCGACCCCTCTACCTGC
Source organism: uncultured Chloroflexia bacterium (assembly GCA_963790255.1). Taxonomy (GTDB): domain Bacteria; phylum Chloroflexota; class Limnocylindria; order QHBO01; family QHBO01; genus JACDBZ01. Next base: position 89,512 of record CAWBOA010000012.1, read on the forward strand.
GCACCGCGGCCTACGGCGTCTACAACGGCCGCGGATTCGAGCGCGGGGACGCCGTGCGGCGATCCGTCTCGGCCGGGGATCCCCTCTTCGACGAGCTGACCAGCGAGCGCCCGCTCGTCGCCGCGGCGGTGGAAGTGCGCGACATCCAGATCGAGATGCGCCAGACCATCGGCCGGAACCTGTTCACCGCCGGCTCGCCCCTGACGGTGTTCGCGCCGACGGTCGTCCTGGAGACCGGGGGCGAGCCCGTCCTCGGCGGAATCGAGCACGCCAACCCGCTCGGATCCGGCGAGGCATACGCGCTCCGGGTCGCGATCTCGACCGCGACCGAGGCCGAGCTGGCAGCGGCCGGCACCGACTACCCGCCGGAGGTCATCGCCCTCTACACCGATCGCTCGCGGATCACCGACCGCGTCGCCCAGCTCGCGCGCGAGGTGACCGCGGGAGCAGAGACCCCGTACGACCTGGCCGAGCGCCTCGCGAACTTCCTCGCCCACGACCGGAGCTTCACGTACGCGACGCGTGGGCAGCTCCCGCCCGCCGGCGGTGACCTGGTCGACTTCTTCCTGTTCGACCCCGGAGCCGATCGGACCGGCTACTGCCAGTACTACGCGAGCACCATGGTGCTCATGGCCCGATCGCTGGGCCTCCCGGCCCGCGTTGCTGTCGGCTTCGCGCCGGGCGAGCGCATCGCCGACGACACGTACCTCGTGCGCGAGGCGAATGCCCACGCCTGGGCCGAGGTCTACTTCCCCGGCTACGGATGGCAGATCTTCGAGGCGACGAAGACGATCGAGCCGGGCTTCGCGCGGGCCACCGGCGATCCGGCGGTCGCCGTCCCGCCGCAGCTCCTGCCGGGGCGCGACCCACTCCTCGACAACGAGATCCTCCGCTCGCGCGGCGCCGGGACGAACATCAGCGCCCTCGCGTCGCCGGACCTCGTCGAGGGGGCGGTCGACCCGAACAACCCGGACGCCAGCGCGGACGAGCTCGACGGCGGGTCGCGGGGACGCAACGCGTTCCTCATCGGGATCCTCGTCCTGTTCGCCGGAGTCGTGGTCTGGCTGCGGATGCGGGCCACACAGCGCCGATGGCGGCTGCTGCCGGCGGGGGATCGGGCGTGGCGCCAGCTCACGGCGGCTGCCGGCCGTGCCGGTGTCGGACCGCGCCCGTCGGAGACGATCTACGAGTACGCGGGCTGGCTGGAGGACCAGCTGCCGACCCACACGGAGCCGATCCGGACCGTGGCCGACGGCAAGGTCTGGCAGGCCTACTCGGGACGACGGATGACCGCCACCGCGGCCGAGCGGCTGCAGGCGGCGCTCGACCGGCTCCGTCTCCCGCTCGTCGGCCTCGCCATCCGGCGCCGGCTCAGCCGCCTGCGGCGACCGAAGCGCCGAACCTAGAGGGCCATCGGCCGGCCCTCGGCCTCGTCCACGTGGGTCTGCTCGACCCCGAGGAGGTGGAGCGAGTCGTTCCATCGCTCCAGCCGCCAGGCGCCACCGGCGCGTGCCACCACCGAGATCGCGGCGTTGTCGACGTCGAGGGCGCGGGTGCTCCCGCCGCCGAGCTGCAGCACGACGTGCGCGAGGATGCGCAGGGTCCCGCCATGGCTCACCAGGCAGGCCGGCCAGGTGCCATCGGCGTCGAGCTCGGCGAGGACGGCCTCGACCCGCTCCCTGGCCATGGCGATGGGCTCTCCGCCGGGGGGCTGCCTGATGCCGGACTCGCTGCGCCACGCGAGGTAGCGCTCCGGATCGCTGCGCTCCAGCTCCGCGTGCGTGTGGCCCTCCCAGTCGCCCTGCCCGATCTCGATCAGGCGTGGCTCGGGCTCGACCTCGACCCCGACCGCCGCGCCGATGGGCCCGGCCGTCGCGAACGCCCGAACGAGGGTCGAGGAGATGACGCGGGCGGGGCGGAGGTCGGGGTCGGCCGCGATGCGATCGGCGGCGAGGCGCGCTTCGTGGCGGCCGGTGTCGGAGAGCGGGGGATCGAGGTGGCCCTGGAAGCGGCCCGCGCGGTTCCAGTCGGTGACGCCGTGTCGGAGCAGGATGAGGCGGGGCTCGCTCACGCGGGAGCGGTGGCCGCCTCGAAGATCTCGCGCGCGGTGCGTGCCGCCGCCGCCGCATCGGCCTGGTGGCCGTGCGTCGGGAGCGTGCTGCCCATGAGCTCCAGGGCATCGGCCATCTCCTCGATGCCGACCTCGCCCATGTGCCCGAAGCGGAGGATCTTGCCGGTCCACTTGCCCTGCCCGCCGGCGATGATGAGGCCCTTGGCGCGCATGTCGGAATTGAAGGGTCCCCACTCGACTCCGTCCGGCAGCCACGCCGCCGTGACCGTGCTCGACCGATCCTGCGGCGCGGCGACGAGCCGCAGCCCGAGCGACTCGAGGCCGGCGGCGACCGCCGCGGCGATGGCGGCGTGGCGTCGCCAGGTGCGCTCGCGCCCCTCTTCGCGCAGCTTGCGCACGCCGACGCGCAGCCCATAGAGGACGGTGATGGCCGGCGTCCAGGGGGTCTGCCCCTTGCCCGCCCAGTCACGGGCCTCGGCGAAGTCCCAGTACACGCGCGGCATGCGCGCCGTCTCACCGGCCGTCACCGCCCGCTCGGAGAGCGCCGCGATCGCGACCCCGGGGGAGGCCATCCATGCCTTCTGGCTGGCGCTGACGACGACGTCGATGCCCCAGCCGTCCATCTCGAACGGCATCGCCCCGAGGCCGCTGATGCCGTCGACGAGGAGGAGCGGATCGCCCGGCGCCGAGCGGACGACCTCGGCCAGGGCCTGCATCGGGTTCGCGACGCCGGTCGAGGTTTCGTTGTGGGTGACCAGGACGGCCCGATACGGCTCGGCGCCCGCCAGCCGCTGGCGCAGCTCGTCTGGGTCCGCGGAGCGCCCCCACTCGACCTCCATCCGATCGACCGATGCGCCGAACGCCGAGGCGATCTTGGCGAACCGGTCGCCGAAGGCGCCGATGGTGACCGAGAGGACCCGGTCGCCCGGCGACAGCGTGTTGACCGCCGCCGCCTCGAGCGCGCCGGAGCCCGAGCCGGTGAGGAGGAGGACTTGGCCGCTCGTCCCGATCAGCTCCCCCAGGCCGGCGGACGTCTCGCGCAGGAGCTCCGCGAACTCGGTGCCGCGGTGGTCGATCATCGGCTGCGCCTGGGCCTCGCGCACCTCTGCCGGAATCGGCGTCGGCCCCGGCGTCCGGAGGTTCTGTTCCATGCGGCGCATCATAATCGGCCAATGCCACGCCGCCGCTCGACGCCGGACGCCACGGAGCCGCTCTTCGATCCATCGGTCGCCGCGGACGCCCCCCTTGCGTCCCGGATGCGACCGCGGACCATCGAGGAGTTCGTCGGACAGCCACACCTCGTCGGCGACGAAGGCGCGCTGACGCGCGTCGTCCAGCCGGGGCACCTGCCCTCGATGGTGCTGTGGGGGCCGCCCGGCAGCGGCAAGACAACGCTGGCCCGGCTCCTCGCCGACCGGGCAGGTGGATCGTGGCGCCAGCTGTCGGCGGTCACCTCCGGCGTGGCGGACGTCCGCGCGCTCGTGGCTGAGGCGAAGGCGCTTCGCGATGCCGGTGGCCGCACCGTCGCCTTCATCGACGAGCTCCATCGGTTCAACAAGAGCCAGCAGGACGCGCTGCTTCCGCACGTGGAGGACGGCACGATCGGACTCATCGGCGCCACGACCGAGAACCCGTATTACGAGATCAACTCGCCACTGCTGTCGCGGATGCGGGTGTATCGCCTGGAGCCACTCGACACCGATGCGCTTGCCTCGATCGTCGACCGCGCATTGGCCGATGACGAGCGCGGCCTCGGCGGCCGCGCCAGCCTGACCGACGAGGGCCGTGCCGCGCTGTTGGACCTCTCCGGGGGCGACGCCCGGCAGGCGCTCAACGTCCTCGAGTCGGCATCGGTCACCGCCAACGGTGCGCCGATCGGTGCGGCCGATGTGTCGGAGGCCGCACAGCAGCGACTCCTCGCCTATGACCGCGTCGGCGACCAGCACTACGAGGCCGCGTCCGCCTTCATCAAGTCGATGCGCGGCAACGACCCCGACGCCGCGCTCTACTGGCTGGCGAGCATGATCGCGGCGGGGGAGGATCCGACCTTCGTTGCCCGGCGCATCGTGATCGCCGCCTCCGAGGAGGTGGGCAACGCCGATCCGCGCGCGCTGTCGCTGGCCGTCGCCGCCATGCATGCGACCGAGATGATCGGCCTCCCGGAGGCGCAGTACGCCCTCGCCCAGGCGGCGGCCTACGTGGCGGCGGCCCCGAAGTCGAACCGCGCCGGCGCGGCGTACTTCGCTGCCCTCGCCGAGGTCGAGGAGCACGGCCGGCTGCCGGTGCCGCTTCACCTGCGGCCGGCGGCGCATCGCCGGTTGACGCGGGAGCACGGCTACGGGAAGGGCTACCTCTACCCGCACGACTACGACGATGCCGATGTCGAGCAGCAGTACCTGCCCGACGAGCTGGCCGGGCGCGTCTTCTACGAGCCGTCGGAGGAGGGGCTCGAGCTCAAGATCGGGGAGCGGCTGCAGCGGCTGCGCCGGCAGCGCCTCGAGGCCCGGCGGGCGTCGAAGAAGCCCGCCTCGAAGGGATAGCGGGAATGCCCGCCATCCACTGAGAGCCCGACTAGCCGGTGAGCCCGGCCGCCGAGAAGACGAAGTACGCCAGGATCAGCAGGCCGATCATCACCACCGTGAGGATGCCGATGTTCCGCAGGTCGCGCTCGACGTAGTGGTACTCGGCTCGCTCGCGATCGGTCAGTGTCGAGCCGACCGAGGCGGTGACGGGCGCCCGGGAGACGCGACGCGGTGGGTCAGGAGCGCGTGGCTCGTCCGGTGCGGCGTCGATCGGGGGAGCGACGGATGCCGGTGCCCGAGGCGGACTCGGCCGCTGGGAGCGCCGCTGGCGCGCCTTTCGGCTGGCCGCCTTTCCTGCTCGTCTCGCCATCGTTCCCTCGTCGTCGCTGCTTCATGCGTGGCAGGCCGCGGCCGGGTGGGCGACCGCGGGGCGGCTATGATACCGCCGATTTCATGGCCGATCTGAACCTGTTGCTCTCCGACAACCTGGCGATCGCCTTCGGCGCGCTGGGCGCGCTGGTCGCCCTCCTCCTCATCGGCTTCCTCGTCCAGAGCGTCCGCCTCGGCCGCGCCGTTCGATCCTACCGAGACCTCGTCCAGGGCACGGAAGGCGCATCGCTGCATGACCGGCTCGTGGGCAGCGCCGAGGCCGCCGTCCGCGCAAGCGAGCGGATGTCAGCGATGGAGGCGACGCACGCCCTGCTCGAGGCACGCAGCCTGCGGAGCCTCCAGCACATCGGCCTCGTGCGGTTCAACCCGTTCGACGACACGGGCTCGGACCAGAGCTTCGCGATCGCGCTGCTCGACGAGGACCGTGACGGGATCGTGATCAGCTCGCTCCACGGCCGCGCCAACACGCGCGTGTTCGCCAAGCCGGTCGCCAAGGGCGGCTCGCCCCACAACCTGTCGGACGAGGAAGCCACGGCCATCCGGATCGCGATCGAGGGGACGCGGGCCGGGTGACGATCGGGGCGATCGACCCCGAGCAGCGGCGAGTGGCGGAGCGACTGATCTTGGCGGCGCTCCGCCGCTTCCATCGCGAGCAGCCGCTCTCGGTCGACCTCCGCATGGACAGCCTCGTGTCGCGGGTGCGCAGCGCGTCCGGCCGGAAGCCGCCTCCTCGGCACCGGGGCGCGACGCCGCTGACGCTCGAGGATCCTGAGCTGCGCCGGGTGATCGAGGAGATGGCCGATGACGGTCGCCTGGCGCGCAACGGCCGCCGGGTGGGGCTGCCAGACGCGCGGCCGGCGCTCGATCCCGAGATGGCCGAGCGGGTCGACCGGCTGCTCGAGGGCCTGCGCTCGGCTGGCGCCGAGCCACCGCGCGTGGAGGGGCTCGCCTCACGGCTCGGGATCCCCGTGGCGATCATCGATCAGCTGCGCGCCGGCGGGATGCTGCGCCAGATCGCGCCCGGGATCGATTACCCGGCGGACGTGTGGTCGGCGCTCAGTGCTCGTGTCAGCGACATGTCGGGACCGATGACCGTCGCGCGCCTGCGGGATCGGCTTCACACCAGCCGTCGGCACGCCGAGGCCATCCTCGCGGCGGTGGCAGGCTCAGCGGAGACACCTCGAGCCCGTCGCGGCCGCGGTCGTCGCGACACCCGAGGTGTCCGGTAAGCGCGCGATAACCGCGGGGTGAATCGCTCCTCCGTTACCATCGACGAAATGTCACCGGTCGTGCCGTCGCCCGATCAGCTCCCCTTCTTCGAGGAGCTGGCGCCGGCACCGCCCCCGCGGCGCCCGCACCTCCGCATCCAGCCGCCGCTCCTCGCCGACCTCAGCGCCCGTCAACGCAAGGCAGTCACCCATGGCGATGGGCCGCTCCTGATCGTCGCGGGCGCCGGCACCGGCAAGACCACGGTCATCACCCGACGGATCGCGTGGCTCATCGCCGAGAAGCGCGCGATGCCCTCGGAGATCCTGGCCCTCACCTTCACGGACCGTGCCGCCTTCGAGATGATCGAGCGCGTCGACCGGCTCGTTCCGTACGGCCACCACGACGCCCAGATCAGCACGTTCCATGCGTTCGGCGATCGGCTCCTGCGTGAGCACGCGCTGGAGGCGGGGCTGTCCGACCAGTCGGCGGTGCTGTCCCGCGCCGAGCAGATCATCTTCCTTCGCGAACGCCTCTTCGAGCTGCCGCTGGACCGGTATCGCCCGCTGGGCGACCCGACGCGGTTCCTCTCGGCGCTCGTCACGCTCATCAGCCGCCTGCGGGACGAGGACGTCTCGCCCGAGGCCTACGCCGACGTGGCCGCTCGCCTGGCCGCGTCCGCCAGCGCCAGCCCCGCCGACGACGCCCTGGCCGAGCGTGCCGCGAGCCAGGCCGAGCTGGCGGCGACATACGCCGCGTACGAACGACTCATGCGGGCGGCTGACCGCATCGACTTCGGCGACCAGGTGAGCCTCGCCCTGCGCCTCCTGCGGGACCACCCCGCGGTGCTCGAGCAGGAGCGACGCCGCTATCGGTACATCCTGGTCGACGAGTTCCAGGACACGAACCACGCCCAGTGGGAGCTCGTCCAGCTCCTCGCCGCCGAGCACGGCAACGTCACGGTCGTCGGCGATGACGACCAGAGCGTCTACCGATTCCGCGGGGCGGCGCTCGGGAACATCCTCGGCTTCCGCGCCGCGTACCCGAAGGCGGCCAGCGTCGTCCTCGTCGACAACTACCGCAGCCGGCAGCCGATTCTCGACGCGGCGTATCGGCTCATCCGCCACAACGACCCGGAGCGCCTCGAGGCGCGAGAGGGGATCGACAAGCGGCTGCGGGCGCGGATGAAGTTCGGCCGGTCCGAGCCGGCAGAGGGTGCTATCGGCCTGACGGCCCACACGACCGGCTCCGACGAGGCCGATGCAGTGGCGGATCGGATCGGCGCGTCGCTCCGCGCCGGCCGTCGGGCGGGCGCCCACGCCATCCTCGTGCGCGGCAACCGCGACGCCGATCCGTACCTGCGGGCGCTGAACATGGCGCGCATCCCGTGGCGCTTCAGCGGGACGGCCGGCCTCTATCGCCAACCGGAGGTGCGGGTCCTCATCAGCTTCCTGCGGGCCGTGAACGACCCCGACGACTCGGTCAGCCTGTACGACCTGGCGACGAGCGAGATCTTCGGCCTGGCTCCGGCCGACGTGACCCTTGCCCTGACGAAGGCGCGCCGTCGTCGCAGCAGCCTCGCGGTCGCGCTGCGCGACGCCGCGGAACATCCTGAGGATTCGCCCTTCGCGCTGCGCGCGCTCGAGGTGGTGCAGCGGCTGCTCGGCAGCCTCGACGCGCATCGGGCGATGAGCACCGAGCGCACTTGCGGGGAGCTCCTGTACCACTTCATCTCGACCTCGGGCTGGCTCGGCCGGCTGGCGCACGAGGCACGGGAAACGGGCGAGGAGCGCCTCGCCAACGTCGGGCGCTTCTTCGAGATCGTGCGCCGCCAGGGCGGCCTGCTGCGCGACGATCGGCTTCCGTTCCTCGTGGCGCAGCTCGACACGCTCATCGAGACCGGGGACGACCCGTCGACGGCCGACGTCGAGCCGGACGGAGGCGACGCCGTCCACGTCCTGACGTACCACAAGGCAAAGGGCCTCGAGTTCGACGTCGTCTTCATGGTCGGCCTGCTGGCGGATCGGTTCCCCGGCTGGGACCGTCGCGATCCCCTCGAGATGCCGGACGAGCTCGTTCGCGACGCGCCGCCTGCCGACGGCGACCACCACACGGCCGAGGAGCGGCGCCTGTTCTACGTCGGGATGACCCGGGCCCGCGAGGAGCTGCACCTGAGCTGGGCGCTGGACTACGGCGGTCGCCGATCGCGGGCCGTCAGCCAGTTCGTGAACGAGGCGCTCGACCTGCCTCCCGCCACGCCGGCGGAGGTCGTGCAGCCCGGGCTGCTCGAGCAGCTGGGCCGCCACGAAGGCTCGCCGATCGAGGCCGCGGCAGCGGCGCCCCGCCCGGCGCTGGCGGACCGGGCCCTCATGCTGAGCTACGGCCAGATCCACGACTATCTCGACTGCCCGGCGAAGTACCGCTACGGCCACGTCGTCCGCATCCCGACGCCCGCGTCCCACCAGATGGTCTACGGTCGCGCCCTCCACGCCGCCGCCCAGGCCTACCACCGGCGACAGCTCGCCGGGCGCGCGATGTCCCTCGACGAGCTCCACGCCGCCCTCGACGCGGCATGGGAGTCGGTCGGCTTCCTGACGCGCGAGCACGAGGAGGCGCGGAGGGCGGCAGCCCACGAGGCGGTGACGCGCTTCTGGGAGGACCAGCAGCGCGACCCGGCGCACCCCATCGCGGTCGAGCAGGACTTCACCGTCGCCTTCGGCCCTGACCGCCTGCGCGGCCGGTACGACCGGATCGATCGCGACGAAGCCGGCCGCACCGTGATCACCGACTACAAGTCCAGCGACGTCCGGGATCTGGCCACCGCCAACCGTCGCGCGCGCGAGTCATTGCAGCTGTCGATCTACGCCCTCGCCCACGAGGCGCAGCAGGGTGCGTTGCCCGATGAGCTGGCACTGCACTTCCTCGAGTCGGGCATCGTCGGGCGGGTCGAGCCGAGCGAGAAGCGCCTCGCCCGAGCCCAGGAGAAGCTGACCGCGGCGGCGGAGGGAATCCGCGCCGGACGCTTCGAGGCGAGGCCGGGGCCGATGCGCTGCGGCTACTGCCCGTTCCGGGAGATCTGCCCAGACGCCGCTCGATGAGCGGTCGCCAGCGCACCATCGTCGCCGCGCTGATCCTGGGCGGCATCCTGATGGCGCTGCTGCTTGCCGCGTATGCGGGAAGCGCGTGCCCGGTCGAGCTCGACGCGCAGCCCTGCCCGGACGCGACGCGGAACGTCGTCATCGGGATCGTCCTGGCCTCGGCCGCGTTCACGACGCTCGTGACGCCGTTCGCCTTCCTGGCCGAGTTCGTGGCCCGCCGGCGCATCGTCTATCGTGGGACGTGGGCGCGGGCGGCGCGCCGCGGGGTCCTCGCCGGCCTCGTCGTCGCCGCGCTGTCGGGCCTCAGGCTCGGCGGCGTGCTCAGCGTCCCGATCGGGATCTTCGTCCTCATCCTCGCGGGCGTGGCCGAGTGGTTCGCCGGCCGCACCGATGCCTAGGAGGCTCGCATGACCCAGGCTCTTCCAGCCCTCGACGACGCGGTGGCGGGCATCCTGCCCGAGGCGCTCGACCTCTCGCACCGGGTCCACGCCACGCCAGAGATCGCCTTCGAGGAGCGGCAGGCGGCCGCCTGGACCGCCGAGCTGCTGGCGCGCCACGGGTTCGAGGTGACGGCGCCGGCGGGCGGGCTGGAGACGGCCTTCGTCGCTCGCTGGGTCGGCGATCGCCCGGGCCCGGTAATCGCCTTCGCCGGCGAGTACGACGCGCTCCCCGAGGTCGGGCATGGCTGCGGCCACAACCTGATGTGCTCGTCCAGCGCTGGTGGCGCGATCGCGACCGCCACCATCCTCGGCCGCGAATTCGGTGGCGAGGTCCGCTTCATCGGCACCCCGGCCGAGGAGGCGGGCAACGGCAAGGTCCACCTGATCAGTGCCGGGCTCTTCGACGACGTCGACGTCTGCCTGCAGATCCATCCGTCGGACTCGAACAGCTCCGAGGTCCTGGCCCTGGCCGTGACCGAGATCGGTGCCACCTTCCACGGGAAGCTGGCGCACGCCAGCGGCGACCCATGGCTCGGGAAGAACGCGCTCGACGCGATCGTCCTGCTCCACACGATGGTGGCCCAGTGGCGGCAGCACCTGAAGCCCGGTGAGCGGGTGCACGGAATCATCACGCACGGCGGCGCGGCGCCGAACATCGTCCCTGACCTCACGAGCGGGCGCTGGTACGTGCGGACCCCGGTGGACGAGGATCTCGATGCGATGATCGAGCGCTTCGGCGCGATGGCCGAGGCGGCCGCATCGGCCACCGGCTGCACGGTCGAGCTCAGGGTCGACCCGATGAACCGATGCCGCACGATGATCAACAACCCGACCCTGCTCGCGACCTGGCGCCGGCACCTCGCCGATGCCGGCATCGCGGATGACCCGATCGACCCGAACGCCGGGAGCACCGACATGGCCAACGTCAGCCACGAGGTGCCGACCATCCATCCGTATCTGAGGATCGCCCCGCGGGGGACGCCCGGCCACTCCCGCGAGTTCGCTGAGCACGCCGGCGGTGCCGACGGCGACCGGATGCTGCCCAACGCCATCCGGATCCTGGCGGCCACCGCGACCGAGCTGATCCGTGACCACACACTCGTCGAGCGCGCCTGGGCCGAGCTGCGCGAGGCAGGCGGTGGGAGGACGCGGGGGCCGGCAGGCTGAGCGACATCCTGGCGGGGCACGGCTCCGGCACCGAGCGGCTGGCCGAGCTGTACGACCTCGAGCACGACGAGATCACGGAGGATCTCTCGTTCTATCGTGAGTGGGCGCGGCGCACGAAGGGCGCGGTCATCGACCTCGGCTGCGGGTCCGGTCGCCTCTTCGGAGACCTCCTGCGAGGCGGCGCGCGCAAGATCGTCGGGATCGACGGCTCCCGATCCCTGCTGGATCGAGCGCTCGTCCGCATCACCGGCGACGAGCGGCTCAAGGCCGCCCGCGACGACGGGAGGATCGAGCTCGCGCTCGGGGACGTGCGGACGGTCCGGCACCCGCAGCGATTCCGGCTCGCCATCCTCGCCGGGGTCATCGCGCACCTCGAGGGGCCCGAGGACGGCGTCCGGGCGCTCGACGCGGCGAGGCGGCTCCTTCAGCCGGAGGGCCTGCTGATCGTCGACCTGCTGGGGCCCGGCGCGCTCCCGCCGCATGACCTCCCTCTCTCGATCGACTGGGAGCGCGAGATGGGGGAGCGGCGGGTCGTCCGACGCAGCCGCCTGGTGCGCCACGAGGCGCCGGAGGGCCTTCGCGTCGACTACTCGACGCTGACGGACGTGGTCGAGCCCGATGGTACGATAGCCCGACTTCCGGCCAGCTTCCGACTCTGGTATCCATCACCGGGCGCGCTGCTCCGCCTCGCGGAGGAGGCGGAGTTGGCAGTCGAGGCGACCTACGGGTCGCACGACCTGGAGCCGCTCGATGAGGGGAGCGAACGCTGCACATCGTGCTGCGACGGGCGGCATCGAGCTCGGGCATGTGGACGAGCTCTTCGAACGCCCCGGCTTCGATGCCCCTGTCCGGGACGCTGGCGATGACATCGGCGGCATCGATGACGCCGGCAACGGTGCCCTCGGTCGGCGGGCAGGACGGGGTGTCGGCTCCACCCGGAGGAACACATGGATGGCCCCGTTGACGGAGCGCTGGGCGAAGTGGATGTGCGACTGCGTCGTAATCGTTCCCTCGAGCCCTGCGTAGGTCAGCTCGTAGGTGAGGAGCCGATTCTTCGTCATCGATGCTCGCGGTAAAGCGCCCTTCGCCGGTCGTCGAGATTGAGTTGACCTCCTGGTATCCGTTCAGGTCGAGCGCTGGCGGCGTAGCCCTGCTGAGGGCCTCCCTGAGGGCCATGCTGCAGGCCGCGGCTCCAGCCAGGCCGAATATCACAATGATGAGCGCCGCGTATTTCATCTGCTTGTTCACGCTGTCCTCTCTTTCGAGTGATCGAATGCAACGTGAAGGCGCTGCGGGCAAACGAGATGCCCCTCCACTTACTGCAGACCTCTTCACTTCGCGTCGCCACAAGTTGAAGCGGATGCAGCAGATCGCACCGCGCACGCGCGGCCAGCTCAGCGAGAATGTCCTAGAGGATGGGTTACTGCAGGCGTAACCGGCGACGCGGCTAGTAATCGGGCTACCGCCCGATCGCGAACGGCGTCAGTCTTTCGGGTTCGTCGAAAACGGTCAGCTCAATCATGAACCCGCGGTCGTCCATTTCGAGCGCCGATCGGACGGCGTGCGCGATGTCGTCGCCTCGCAGTTTCGTCGGGTTCTCCTTGTTCTGCGGGAGTCCGGCCGTCGCGTAGAAGTCGGTGAGCACCTCGCTGGGATTCACGAGAATCACGCGAATGTTGTACTGCCGCAGCTCGGCGCGCCAGCACTCCGTCATCCCGCGCAGCGCAAACTTGCTGCCGTAGTAGGCGGTGCCCTTCGCGGCGCCGCGAACGGCCGCAGTCGAACCGATGTTGATGATGTTGCCGCTCTTCCGCTCGATAAAATGCTTTGCGGCCTCCCGCGCCATCAGCATGGCGCCGGTAACATTGGTCGCGAATACCTGTTCAAAGCTGGCGAGATCCATCTCGACGAGCGGCTTGATCACGCCGAAGCCGGCGTTGTTCACCAGAATGTCGAGGTGATCAAATATCTGAAACAGTTCCTTATAGCTCCGAAGGACGTCCGCCTCCTTTGCCACGTCCGCGTGGATGGGATGGGCGCCGATCGCCTTGCCGGCGGCGGCCAGCCGCTTTTCGTCGCGGCCAGTTATCGCGACCTTCGCGCCGGCCTCGGTCAATGTCTTCGCAATGGCGAGACCGATGCCGTTCGATCCCCCTGTGACTAACGCTGTCGCGCCTTTCAGATTCATCGTTCAGTCCCAGCACTCTGTCCGGTAGGCTTCCGTTCGTGACCGCCCTGCGGCGCACATTATTCGCATGTTCGACGGCCGTGGTGGCGTCAGCGTGCGCGGTCACCGCCAATGCAGGGCGGGCAAGCGCGGCCGTCGCACAGGATATGGTGTTTGAGACGACGGTTGTTCCGCAACCTGATGAAGATCTGGCAGCGCCCTGCCGCTCCAAATCACGCTGACGGATCCCTCACGCCGTATCCAGGGAGTCTGGGTCATCTTCGAGCGCCAGTGGCAGATGTTTCTCTATTATCAGGACGCCGACGTTCGCGCGTTTGCTCGACGTCACGACCTGGCCCTGCTCTATTCATGCCACTGCCAATCGAAATCCGCGGCAACCGGGTGGTACGGCTTCGTCGGACCCAGCCAGGCGGCGCAACCGACTGCCCGGAACAGATCCGATCCTCCGGCTCGCAGCTCCTGGTGCCGAAGCACAAAGGACACATGGGGTGGCGCGAATTGGTCGGTTAGTGGGGCAACAATCGAGCGGCTTCCGACTCCACTCCAGGGAATGAGGCCGGCAGGCTGGCTGCCGGCGGACGCGTTTGCGAAGCGGGATCGGTCTCGTTCGTGACACAGGCTGAACATCCAGTCACGATGCCACCCTGATCGCCATCGCACGGGGACTCTCGACTATACTTATCAGAGCAACACCTTCCTGAGCACTGCCGCCCCTCGCCGGACGTGAGCCGGCCCCGAGCCACAGCCCTCATCAAGCGCGCGTCTCATTCTCTCGATTCGTTAAGCGGAGCGGCCCTTCTGTCGCCTCCGCTGACGAAGATTCGTCCACCCGTTTCACGCCAGTTGGGAGTCGACTTCATGCATGTCAGACCGCTACACGACCGGATTCTCGTTCAACGCCTCGACGAAGGCGAACAGCAGATCGGCGGCATCATCATCCCGGACTCCGCCAAGGAAAAGCCGCAGCGGGGCACAGTGATCGCCGCCGGCAACGGCAAAGTGAACGACGACGGCGAGCGGGTGGCGCTCGACGTGAAAGCGGGCGACACCATCCTCTTCGGCAAGTACTCGGGCCAGGAGATCAAGCTGGACGGCGTGGAGTACCTGATCATGAAGGAAGACGAAGTGCTCGCCGCGATCGAGGACGCCGTCGGCGCCGCGACCGCCGGACGACCGCCGCGACGAAGAGCCGCCAGCCGGAAGGGACGCTGACATGGCAAAACTGATTACCTACGGCGACGCGTCGCGCCAGGCCATTCTCCGCGGGGTCAACGGCCTGGCCGACGCCGTGAAGGTGACGCTCGGACCCAAGGGACGCAACGTCATCCTGGGCAAGTCCTTCGGATCGCCGACGATCACCAAGGACGGCGTCACGGTGGCCAAGGAAATCGACCTGCCGGATCCGCTCGAGAACATGGGCGCGCAGATGGTGCGCGAAGTCGCGAGCAAGACCTCGGACGTCGCCGGCGACGGCACGACGACGGCCACCGTGCTGGCGCAGGCGATCTATCGCGAAGGCGCGAAGAACGTCACCGCCGGCGCCAACCCGATGGCCATCAAGCGCGGCATCTTCGCGGCCGTCGAGGCGGTCGTCGCGTCGCTCAAGCAGCAGTCCAAGCCGGTGAGCGGTCCGATGATCGCGCAGGTGGGCACGATCTCGGCGAACCACGACGAGACCATCGGCCGGATCATCGCGGAAGCGATGGAGAAGGTCGGCAAGGACGGCGTCATCACGGTCGAGGAGGCCAAGACGCTCGAGACCTCGCTCGAGGTGGTCGAAGGCATGCAGTTCGATCGCGGCTACCTGTCGCCCTATTTCGTGACCGACCCCGAGCGCATGGAAGTCGTGCTCGAGAACCCGGTCATCCTGATCCACGAGAAGAAGATCAGCGCGATGAAGGACCTGCTGCCGCTGCTCGAGCAGGTGGCGCAGGCGGGCCGTCCGCTGCTGATCATCGCGGAGGACCTCGAAGGCGAAGCGCTGGCGACGCTCGTCGTCAACAAGCTGCGCGGCACGCTGCAAGGTCGCGGCCGTCAAGGCGCCCGGCTTCGGCGATCGCCGCAAGGCGATGCTCGAAGACATCGCCGTCCTGACCAACGGCAAGGCGGTCACCGAGGATCTCGGGATCAAGCTCGAGTCGATCAAGCTCGAGGACCTGGGCCAGGCGAAGAAGATCACGATCGACAAGGACAACACGACGATCATCGAAGGCGCCGGCACGCAAGACCGCCATCGAGGGACGCGTCAAGCAGCTGCGCACGCAGGTCGAGGACACGACGTCCGACTACGACCGCGAGAAGCTGCAGGAGCGGCTCGCCAAGCTGGTCGGCGGCGTGGCCATCATCAAGGTCGGGGCGGCCACCGAGACCGAGATGAAGGAGAAGAAGGCGCGCGTCGAGGACGCGATGCACGCCACCAAGGCCGCGGTCGAGGAAGGCATCGTCGCGGGCGGCGGCGTGGCGCTGCTGCGGGCCGCGAAGGCGCTCCAGACGCTCGCGCTCGAAGGCGACGAGCAGCTCGGCGTCAACATCATCATGCGGGCGATCGAGGAGCCGATGCGCTGGATCGCGACCAACGCCGGGCACGAGGGCGCGATCGTCGTGCAGCGCGTGAAGGACATGAAGGGCGACGAGGGCTTCAACGCGCAGACCGAGCAGTACGAGAACCTGGTGAAGGCCGGCGTCATCGACCCGACCAAGGTGGTCCGCTCGGCGCTGCAGAACGCCGCGTCGATTGCGTCGCTGCTGCTGACGACCGAGGCGGTCATCTCGCAGGCGCCCGGACGACCACAAGGCAGGGCCGCCGGGCACGGTGGCGGCGGCATGGGCGGAGGGATGTACTGAGCGAATGGGTCCGCTGCGAGAGCTACTCGCGACCGATCATCGGCAGGCGCTGGAGTTCTTTTTCCAGCGCCTGAAGGATGTCTCGGGGCCCGGCGTCGATCGACAGGAACTGCTCTACAACGCCAGCGTGCTGGCGCACTACGCGCAGGTGTCCACGCACGCCGCGGTCGAGCTCTCGGCTCCGGCGAACCTCAGCGTCGATCTTCGATCAGTTCGTGGTCGGATACGACGCTGCGCGACGACAGGCTGATGATGGAGACCGCCGGCGCGCAATGTCTGGTGCTGGCGGGGTTCTTCGAGGATCAAATGCGTCGGCGGCACAACATCCGCTGGTATGCCGAGCTCGGCGCAACGGCTTCCTCAGCCGGGCGGCCCAGCTGGAACCGTCTCCGCACAAGGCCCGACTGCTCGACACGATTGCCAGGGGCTTCGAGGCCTGGCGCCAGCGCCATGCGCGGCTCAGCCGCGATCTGCGCGACCAGCCCTTTCTGCTCACTCCCCCGAGGCTCCCACGTAAAGGGTGATCATTTCGGCGCTCTCTCATCCTCGCGCCGATCGCCGATCTCCAGCGCTCCACCGTGAAGCGAAAAAATCACGGGTGCGTTGCTGACGTTCCTGGGAATGTAGAGGTCTAGACGATCCTTGCCGTCAGGGTAGTCGACGCCAGCAATGTAGTCGATGTCACTGACGAGGGTCAGGGCGGCGACTGCGCCGCCGCAAAAGTCGTGCACAGGAGCACGCCAAGCGTTATGAACACGCACCGAGTCGTCCACCGCATGGCAGCCTTCGAGAGAAGGGCGGGCTTCCGGGGCCCGCCCTGAGTTGCAGCGATCGCTAGCGCTTCGACACAAGAACGATTTTCACCCAGCCTGACCAGTGGCGCCCTGCACGTTGATGAAGCCGTTCTTCTCTTTGCCAATCACGACCAGCTCGTCGGTTGCGGGTCAAGGTGCCACCCTTCGCCGCGTCCGCCGGCGTCGCCAGCAGCTTCACGCCCGCGATCTTCGGACGCCAGCACATCGCCTTCGCCGAACACCCGCCGGCCGCCTTCGCGCCGCCCGCCGCGGCTTCCTGCGCCAGCGTGCCGACGTTGCGCTGCAGGTTCGGGTCGTTCCGTGACGACGCCGACGATGTTGTTGTAGTTGTCCATGAACGCCGCGGCGATGATCTTGCCTTCGTTGGTGTTGCCGTAGCCGCCGGCCGCCGCGCCGCCAGCCGCCGCCGAACAGCGCGCCGCCGAGCCGCATGTCGGCCTTGCGGGTGCTGCCCTCCGCCGCGGCCACCTGCACCGTCGCTGCGCGCGTCGGCGACCAGCATGCTGGTCTGCGCTTCCTTGAACTTCAGGCCGCCGGCAATCGCGCCGACGCGCCGCGTCCGAAGAGCCGTCCAACGCCGCGCCGCCGACGCCGCCGGCGTTGCCTTCGGAGAAGACCACCGACGGCGTCAGGATGAAGTCGGCCGTCACCATCTGGCCGCTGCCCACGTTCGAGTTCCGCGCGCAGCTCGCCGGACTGCTGGAGCGCGCGCTCCTGCATCGCGTTCTGCATGCCGACGCCGCGCTCGACGACGATGAAGCAGTTGGACTGCTGAATCATCAGGCGGATGAGGCCGACCGGCGACTGCAGTTTGTACCGGCGCAGCGACGCCAGGACGAAGTCCTGCGGCTCGACGACGGCCAGCGCGCCCATCGGCTTGTCGCAGTGCTCGAGGCCCGTGTCGCCGTTCGAGCCCCGGTGCCGGCGGCACCCTGCACCACGCTGCCGCCCTGGCCCTGTTTGTTGCCGGTAATCCCTTGTGCCGACGCCAAAGTCGTGACCATGACGACGCAGCCTGCGATCGCGACCGCGTGCAGACGTGCCATACCGCGGTTTGCCATGTCCTACCTCCTGAGCGAACGTGAACGACCTCTATGGGACAGAAGAGTCGTCGGATTATCAGCACAAACGGCTGAGCCAGCAACTCCTTTTACAAGGTTTTTACAGGCGCCGACGATGGCAGGCACATGCCCTGAGGGCGCGAAATGCTCAATACATTGAAATAGTCACCGTCTTGAGGGCAGCTTCGCGGGGCTGAAATTGAAGCGTCACAGGTAAAGTACGTCGCCATGACCGGCCGACTCGCGTGCGTGTGCTTCCATCCGTGGGGCGATTGATAGCGAAATGGACCTTCCGCTGCTGCTCCTCCTGCTCGCGGGCAGCGGTTGCGCCGCGCTCATCTACGAAATCGTCTGGTTTCAGCTGCTGCAGCTGGTGATCGGTTCGTCGGCCGTGTCACTGGGCCTCCTGCTGGCGGCTTACATGGGTGGGTTGTGTCTGGGCAGTGCGGCGTTGCCGCGCCTGGTGTCTCGCCGTGTGCATCCGCTGAAAGTCTATGCCGCGATTGAACTCGGAATTGGTGTCTTCGGGCTGCTGGTCTTGCTCGCCGTTCCACTTGTCGGGCGGCTCTACGTGGCGGGGGTCACGCAGGGATGTGCTGGGCTTGTATTGCGAGGGACGGTCGCCGCCGTCTGCCTGTTGCCTCCCACGCTGCTGATGGGCGCTTCGCTGCCCGCGCTGGCCCGCTGGGTGGAAACGACTCCCAAAGGCGTGTCATGGCTTGGATAGCTTTATAGCGCCAACATCGCCGGCGCCGTTTTCGGTTGCCTGCTGGCCGGATTCTATCTGCTGAGAGTCCACGACATGGCAGTTGCGACCTACGTGGCGGCTGCGCATCAACCTGTGCTCGTGGCCGTGGCCAGTGCTCGCACTGGCTCGCGTCGCATTCGTACGAGGCAGCATCCGGCATCGAAGCGCGGCGTCGACGGTCGCGACGGGCGGGAGCGAGCGTGTTCGTCTACATCGCGATCGCGGTTTCCGGACTGTCCGCGCTTGGCGCGCAGGTGGTTTGGACGCGGCTGCTCTCGCTGCTGCTGGGCGGAACCGTGTATACGTTCTCAATCATTCTCGCGGTGTTCCTCGTCGGCCTGTGGGCCGGCAGCAGCGCCGGTTCATTCTGCGGCCCGGCGCGTCTCCTCTCCCGCGATGGCGTTGACCGTCTGTCAGATTCTTCTCGTGGTCTCGATCGGCTGGACGGCGCGCACACTATGGTCACTCTCTTCCGTACTGGCCGGTGGATCCATGGCTGGCGCTGGATCCGTTCTTCAATTTTCAACTGGATGTCGTGCGTTGCCTCTGGGCGATGCTGCCCGCCACGTTGCTGTGGGGCGCCAGCTTTCCCTTGGCCCTGGCGGCCGCTGCCGAACCGGGTGAGGATCCCGGGGGCTGTCCGGAGAGATCTATGCCGCCAACACTGCAGGGTCTGTCGTCGGCGCGCTGGCATTCAGCCTTGTGCTCATTCCGGAGTGGGGCACGCGAGTCTCGCAACAACTGCTCATCGCCATTGCCGGCCTCGGTGCGATCGCGGCTGCGCTCCCCGTCATCCGCGTCCGCACGTCGCACTCCATGGGAATTGTCGCCGCCGCGGCTGCGGTCCTGCTCGCGCTCGCGGTCGGCTCGCTCGTCGTCGATGTTCCCTGGGAGGTGATTGCCTACGGGCGCCGCATCGCGCCGATCATGCGCGCTGCCGATCTGTAACCCGCACTGAACCGTCGCCAAGGTGCTGTTCAGGGGCGAGGGCATCAATTCCTCTGTCTTGATCCTCGAACGAGCGGGCCAGCGGCACTTCTACGTGAGCGGAAAGGCCGAGGCGTCGACCGCTCCTGTGGACATGCGGCTGGAGCGAATGATGGGGCACATTCCAGCCCTGATTCATCCGAATCCCCGTTCAGTGTTGGTGGTCGGTTTTGGCGCCGGCGTGACTGCCGGGTCGTTCGTTCCTTATCCGGACGTCGAACAGCTGATGATCTGCGAGCTCGAGCCTTTCATCCCGCCCGCCTCGAACGAGTACTTCGGATCGCGAGAATAACGCACGTGCTGCACGATCCCCGGACCCGGATTGTCTACGACGATGCGCGGCACTTCATCTTTACGACTCGGCAGAAGTTCGACGTCATCACGACCGATCCGATTCACCCATGGGTGAAGGGCACGTCGACGCTGTATTCAAGGGAATACTACGAACTGGTCAAGGCACATCTGAACCCCGGCGGCGTCGTGGCGCAGTGGCTGCCGATCTACGACAGCGATCCCGAGACCGTGAAGAGCGAGCTCGCCACATTCTTTGAGGTGTTTCCCAACGGCACGGTATGGAGCAATAACCTTCCGATCAAGGGGGCTATGATCTCGTGCTGATCGGCCAGCGTGAAGCGACGCCGATCAGCCTCGATGCCGTGCAGGCGCGGCTCGACCGGCCCGATTATGCCCGGGTCCTCGCGTCGATCAGCGAGGTGGGATTCCATTCAGCCGTCGAGTTATTTGCGACCTATGCCGGAAGGGCATCCGACTTGAGCCCTATATGGCCGGCGCTGAGATCAACGACGATATGAACCTTCGTCTGCAGTACCTTGCGGACTGGGATTGAACTCGATGGCGTTTGAACGGGTGTATCTGGAGATGTTGACGTTCCGACGCTTTCCCGAGGGGTTGTTCACGGGCTCGGAGGGGCGGATGAACGCGCTCGGCACGCTGCTGCGCCCTGTTCCTCGCCGATGATGCGCTTTCACTGTCACGTAGTGTCCGCCTCCAGGCGGACCAGTGGAAGTCCGGCTAAAGCCGAATTAGGACAATGTAAAAGGAGATGGATATGCGCAAGACAGCGCTGTGCGCGGCCGGAGTGGCCCTGTTCGTGGCGGGAGTGATTGTCGGATCCGTGGGGACGCCCGCCGCCGCACAGGAGAAGACCGCGCTCCGGTTGAACCACGTGCAGATCACCGTCCCGAACCTGGACCAGTCGCTGGCTTTCTACGGGATGACTTCGGGTTCCAGGTGGCGTTCAGGCTGCCGACGCCTGCCGACGGCCGGCCGGCGACCGCATTCATCCAGATTAGCCGCGACACATTCCTGGAGGTCGTCCAGGCTGCCCCAAACACCCGACAGGAATCACACACATCGGACTCCAGACGGACGACCTCGTCGCCACGGTCGCGCAGGTGCGGCGCGCCGGGGTGACCCTCGACGACCCTCGTCCCACCAACGGCATCGGGTCGAGGATCGCCACTGTGTTCGACCCCCACAGATCCGGCTGGAAATCAACGAGCAGCCGGCCGGCTCGCTCATGAGAAAAGCGATGGACGCCTGGAAGTCGGCCAGGTTGACGCAGCGCGTTCAAAGAAGTACAAAGTGCGCGCTCCCGAACCTTCCTCGACGAACATGAAGGATGACATGCGCATGGTGCGGCTGATCACGTAGTGCGTCTCGTGCCTCCTGGTGCTGCTGATCTCGGCGGGCCGGCGAGCGCGCAGGCGGTCTCGACAGCGCAAATCAACGGAACGGTACGCGACTCGAGCGGCGGCGCGCTGCCCGGAGTCACGGTGACCGCGACCCAGACTGCCACCGGCCTGAAGCGGGAAACGACGACCAACGAAAACGGTTCGTACAGTTCTCACCAACCTGCCGGTGGGTCCGTACTATGTCGATGCGTCGCTGCAGGGCTTCCGCACGGGCCGGTTGACCGGCCTCGTCCTCGAGGTCAGCGCCAATCCGACCGTCAATGTCACGCTCGCGCTCGGGCCAGATCGAGGAAACGGTCTCGGTGCAGGGGAACGCGTCGACTGGTGGAAACACGAAGCCCCGGCATCGGGCAGGTGATCACCAACCAGCAGGTGCTGGAGCTGCCGCTCAACGGGCGGCAGCTGACCGCAGTTGATCTTCCTGGCCGGGCTCGCCACCGGCGGTGCCGACGCCAACGCGGCGCAGGGCGCGAGCGCGCTCAACAGCGTGCGCAACTACCCGACGGTCACGATTTCGGTGGCCGGCGGCATGTCGAACGGCATCACCTACCTGCTGGACGGCGGCACGCACAACGACCCGTACAATCAACCTGAACCTGCCGCTGCCGTTTCCTGACGCGCTGCAGGAGTTCAGGGTCGAGACGAGCGCGCTGCCCGCGCAGTACGGCCATCATTCGGCGGCCGCCGTCAATGCCGTGACCAAGTCGGGGACCAACCTGCTGCACGGCAGCGGCTTCGAGTTCTTCCGCGACAAGTCGCTGAACGCCACGAACGCGTTTTCGGCGGTCGGGCCGGACGGCAGGCGGCGCGACGACGGGTTGCGGCGGCACCAGTTCGGTGGGACGCTGGGCGGCCCCATCCTGCGCGACAAGTTGTTCTACTTCATCGGCTACCAGGGCACGAAGGTGCACGTCACGCCGACCTCGGCGTTCGCCAACGTGCCGACGGCGCGGATGCTCGCGGGCGATTTTTCGCAGATCGCGTCGCCGGCGTGCAACAACGGCCGCGCCATCACCCTGGCGGCGCCGTTCGTAGGGAACACGATATCGCCGTCGCTGTTCTCGCCCGCGGCGATGAACATCATCTCGCGGCTGCCGATCGGCGCCGATCCCTGCGGCCGCATCACTTTCGACCGCCCGAACGACAGCACCGAGAAGATCGTGATCGGCCGCGGCGATTACCAGTGGACGACGAACCACTCATTGTTTGGACGGGTGGAGATCGCCGATTTCGACTCGGTGCACGATTTCGACGGCAAGAATCCGCTGACGTATGCCAACTCGCCGCTCGAGAACACGGTGAAATCGCTGGTGTTCGGCGACTCGCTGGTGATGGGATCAACACGGTGAACTCCATCCGCGTCACCTACAACGACACACAGATCTTCAAGCCCGGCGTGCAACTGATGGATTTCGAGGACGTCGGCATCCGCTCGACGGTGCTCCTGCCCGGCTTCATCCGCGTCGGCGTCGCCGGCGCCTTCAATCTGGGCGGCACCGTTCCCGGGTCGACGCCGACCAAGGCGTTTCAGTTCAGCGACGATCTGAGCCGGTACGCGGCAGCCACCAGTTTGGCGTCGGGGTTAACATCATTCACGACGAGTCGCACGGCGTGATCTATCAGCAGGCGGTCGGCAACTTCCAGTTCACGGGACAGGTCGCTGGACTTGGCCTCGCGGACTTTGTTCTCGGCCGCACCAACGGCTTCACGCTGGGCAGCATTACCAACGCCTTTGTTCACAGCAACTACATCGGGTCATACGTGCAGGACGCGTGGCGCATCACGCCGCGGGTCACGCTCAATGCCGGCCTGCGCTGGAATCCGTATTTCCCGCCGTACGCCGTGCTGCCGATGTTCGGCCATTTCGACAAGGACAGATTCGACAGAGGCCTTCGCAGCACGACGTTCCCGAATGGACCGGCGGGCATGATCTTCCAGGGCGACCCCGAGTTCGCATTCGAGCTCGGTCGGCGAGGCGCCGCCGCCGGCCTCGACCTGCACAGCGTCGCGGCCCATCCCGGGATCGCGCGGACGAACCTGCAGGCCGCCGGGCCGGGGATGGACGGCAACCGGCTGCGCCAGGCGGTCATCGTCGGCGGCACGCATCTGATCGGCCAGAGCGACGCCCAGGGCGCGCTCCCGTCGCTGTACGCCGCGACGGTGCCGGATCTGCCGAGCGGCACGTACGTCGGGCCGAACGGGCTCTTCGAGGGCCGCGGGCACCCCAAGCTCGTGTCCGCATCCAAGACCGCGCACGACGAGGCGACCGCGCGGCGGCTGTGGGAGGTCTCAGAGGAGCTGACCGGGGTCAGCTACCTGTGATCGAACCGGTGCAGTCCGGCGCCGCGTTGGTCGCCGACGTCCGGGCGGCCGATCCGGGTCGCCTCCATCTGTGGTGGCTCGGCCAGAGCGGCTTCCTCGTGGCCTGGGGCGGTCGTCACCTGCTCCTCGACCCGTACCTGTCGGACTCGCTCACGCGCAAGTACGCGGACACGGATAAGCCGCATGTGCGGATGACGTCGCTCGTCGTCGAGCCGTCCGAGCTGGCGTTCATCGACGCCGTGACCGCCTCGCACGCCCACACCGACCATCTGGACCCGGACACACTGCAGGCGCTCGCGCGACGTCCCGATCGTCGCCCCCGAGGCCCACCGCGACCTCGTGGTCGAGCGGGCGGGCCGCGCTCCGCGCGGGATCGACGATGGCGAGACCGTCTCGGTCGCGGGGTTCGAGATCACCGCGGTCCCGGCGGCGCACGAGGAGATCGAGCACGACGACGCGGGCCGGATGCTGCACCTCGGCTACGTGGTGCGCTGCGGTCCGTACGCGGTCTACCACGCGGGCGACACGATCCCGTACGACGTGCTCGCGGAGCGCGTGCGGGCGGTGGGGGAGATCGACGTCGCGCTGCTGCCGATCAACGGACGCCTCGCCGGAGCGCCGCGTGGCCGGCAACCTCTGGGGCGACGAGGCGGCCGCGGTCGCGCACGCGATCGGCGCTCGCCTGGCCGTGCCGATGCACTTCGAGCAGTTCGACGTTCAACACCGAGCCGCCGGACGCGTTCGTCGCGGCGTGCGAGCGGCTCGGCCAGCCGTACCGGGTGCTGCGCGCGGGGAGCGGCTGACCGTCGATCAACCGGTGTAGAGCCGGCCGCGGTGCGCGTCGAGCAGCTCGTGGTCGATACGAGCCGTCAACGGCTCGAGCTCGGCGTCGATCCGCCGCGACTGCGCGCTGTTGAGCACGACGCGCGGTACCTCCGCCTCGCGGCCCTCGAGCAGCCCAACGCCGGCCAGCGTGGCACCGATGAGGATGCCGAGGACGTTCGGGAAGTCGATGACGATCGCCGCGACGCCGGCCGCGATCAGCGCGAGCGTGACCAGGTGGACGGCGATGGCGATCGCGTAGGCCGCGATCCGGGCCGGCGTCCAGCGCGGCTCGAGCTCCCGCGCCGTCAGGAGCCGCCGCGCCAGCCGCTCACCGCTCCGCCGTCCGAATGGCGCGCGAGGCGCGTGAAGCGGCCGGCCGGCGGCTCCAGCTGCGGAGGCGCCTTGAGGTTCCAGCCGCAGCGATCGCACCAGTCGGGGTAGCCGGGCAGGACCGGAACGGGCGCGTCGCACTGCGGGCAGGTACGCTCAGAAGTCTCGATCGCTCGCGCGTACCCTGGTCCTGGAGCAATCCAACGTGCGCGCATCCAACTCTGAGGGAGTACGCTCGTTCTTGGTAGTCGTGGAGTGGATTTTGATCCTGATAGCGGCTGCCGTCGTCATGGCGGGAGTTCTTGCGGTCGTCGCGGTGGTCGCGGCGGGGACGAGTGATCGCGTACGCGAAGGCGCCGATGTGGCCCAATCGGCGCTGCTGGCGGCCGGTTTCTCGCCACGCGAACAGCACCTGCTCGCGACGATGGCAAGCGTCGCGCGCGCGGAAGTCGGCGCCGCCACGGTGGAGATCGTCCTCGCACCACCGGGGTGGAGCGGCAACGGCGTGGTCGTGACCGGCTCGCGCATGGCGCCACAGCGGTTGGGCGCCCGCGTGGCCGCAGGGTCAGGCACCGCCGGCCGCACGCTCGCGACCGGACGGACGAGCTTGGCCGAGCCGCGGGTGGCGGTGGCGTTGCCGATCGCCGGAGCGGAGCGGCTGATCGGCGCTGTTCTCGTGGTGTCGCCGGGCCCGGATCGCGTGTTCGGCGGGCGTGAGGTCGCGCAGCTGGAGGCGCTGGTGGCGCAGTCGGCGCGCCAGCTCGCGGCTCCGGTCGGCCGTACCGCGTGAACCACCTCGCGGCGCGGTTGCGCGAGCGGTGGGACCTCGTCAGCGACGGCTCGTTCCCGCGCTCGTACAACTACGTCGAGCCGGTGCGGCGCGCCGACGGGAGCGCGGCCGTGCTGCGGATCGGTCCCGAGCTCGCAGCGGCGGAGTGGTTCGGCGGCCACGGCGCGCCGCGCGTGCTGGAGATCGACCGCGAGGTCGGCGCGGTGCTGCTCGAGCGGGTACTGCCCGGCACGCAGCTCGACGCCGAGCCCGAGGAGGTCGCGGTAACCGCCGCGGCGGCGGTGATGCGTGCGCTGTGGCGCCCGCCCGCCGGCGATTGCCCGTTCCCGTCGGTGCGCGACTGGGCCCGGTCGCTGGAGCCGGGCAGCCGTGCGGCGGGCGTGTTCGTCGAGCTGTGCGACTCGATGGACGCGCCGGTCGTGCTCCACGGCGACCTGCATCACTTCAACGTCCTGCGGTCGGACGCCCACGGCTGGTTGGCGATCGACCCCAAGGGTGTCGTGGGGGAGCCCGCGTACGAGACTGGTGCGCTGCTGCGCAACCCGAAGCCGGCGCTGCTCGAGCTCCCGGACCCGGCGCGCACGCTGAGGCGGCGCGCCGACGCGCTGGCCGAGGCGCTCGACTTCGACGCGGCGCGCGTCTACGGCTGGGCCTACGCGCAGGCGGTGCTGTCGGCGGCGTGGTCGGTGGAGGACGGGGAGGACCCGACGTTCGCGCTCGCGGTCGCCGAGCTATGGGAGCCGCTCACGCGCGGACGGTGACCGCGATGTGCTGCAGCGAGTTGTTGGAGTAGCCGCCGACGTTCCACGGCGGCGCCGCGGGCTGGCTGCGGCCGCTGCCGTCGTGCGCGCGGGCGCACACGACGTGCTCGCCCTCGGCCGCGTCCCAGTCGAACACGAACGGCGCCCAGGCGGCGGGGCCGGGCGGCTTCCCGACGGTCGCCGCGCTCCAGCTGCTGCCGCCGTCGGTGCTGACCTCGACGCGCTCGATCGGTCCCCAGCCCGACCAGGCGCGACCCTCGAGCCGGTGCGTGCCGGCGTCGAGGAACCGCCGGCGGGTGAAGAAGTCGGGGATCCCGGGCGGGACCAGCAGGGCGCGCGGCTCCATGCGCGTGACCGGCGTGCCGGGCTCGTCGTCGTCGTCGCTGCGCATCCGGTAGCTGGTGACCATCTGGTAGCCGGTGAACGGCTCGTCGACGACCGTGATCCGCTGCAGCCACTTGACGCTGGTCATCCCGTACCAGCCGGGCACGACCAGCCGCAGCGGGAAGCCGTGCTGCGGCGGCAGCGGGACGCCGTTGCACGCGTAGGCGAGCAGGACGCCGTCGCGCCGGGCCTCATCGACGGTCAGGCTGCGCTCGTACAGCTGCTCCTCACCGCCCTCGACGCCGCGGTCCAGGCCCGTGAACACGACCTCCACCGCGTCGTCCTCGAGCCCGGCCTCGGCGAGGAGCGGCGCAAGCGGAACGCCGCTCCATTCGGCGGTCCCGACCGCCTCCGTGAGCCATGGCTGGCTGATCGGGCGAGGCTCGAGCAGCGCGCGCCCGTTCCCGGCGCACTCCATCGTGACCGGCGCGGTGACGCTCTCGCGCGCCCGCAGGTCGTCGAGGCTCAGCTCCAGCTCGGCGCGCACGCGGCCGCCGATCGCCAGCCGCCACGTGGCCGGGTCGACGAT
>CAWBOA010000013.1:0-73467 GCA_963790255.1 uncultured Chloroflexia bacterium
GAGGACGACGTTTCCGCCGTTTTCCGCCACATGTCAAGCCCTGGTAAGGTTCTTCGCGTTGCGACGAATTAAACCACACGCTCCGCTGCTTGTGCGGGCCCCCGTCAATTCCTTTGAGTTTTAGCCTTGCGGCCGTACTCCCCAGGCGGAACACTTAATGCGTTAGCTACGGCACAGCCGGGGTCGATACCGACTACGCCTAGTGTTCATCGTTTACGGCTAGGACTACCGGGGTATCTAATCCCGTTCGCTCCCCTAGCTTTCGCGCCTCAGCGTCAAGAATGGGCCAGGTAGTCGCCTTCGCCACTGGTGTTCCTCCCGATATCTACGCATTTCACCACTACACCGGGAATTCCACTACCCTCTCCCACCTTCAAGCCGATCAGTTTCCGATGCAGTTTCCCAGTTGAGCCGGGAGATTTCACATCGGACTTGACCAGCCGCCTGCGCGCTCTTTACGCCCAGTAAATCCGGACAACGCTTGCCACCTACGTATTACCGCGGCTGCTGGCACGTAGTTAGCCGTGGCTTATTCCTCAGGTACCGTCTTGGATCTTCCCTGAGAAAAGAGGTTTACGACCCGAGAGCCTTCATCCCTCACGCGGAGTTGCTGCCTCAGACTTTCGTCCATTGGGCAAAATTCCCGACTGCTGCCTCCCGTAGGAGTCTGGGCCGTTCTCAGTCCCAGTCTGGCTGATCATCCTCTCAGACCAGCTACCGATCGTCGCCTTGGTGAGCCGTTACCCCACCAACTAGCTAATCGGACGCAGGCCCCTCCGGAAGCGGATTTCTCCTTTAGTCGCCGAACTGATTCGACGACCACATGCGGTATTAGCCACCCTTTCGGGCAGTTATTCCCCACTTCCGGGCAGGTCACCTACGCGTTACTCAGCCGTCCGCCACTCGGTAACCATCGAGCAAGCTCGTTGGCACCTCGTTCGACTTGCATGTCTCACGCACCCCGCCAGCGTTTGTCCTGAGCCAGGATCAAACTCTCCGTTAAAAAACCAGTGGTCCGGCCGAAGCCTTCTCACCGGTTTCGAGTTCGACGTTGTCCCGCTGACTCGTGTGGATTCCTGTCACTCTTCAACTGATAAGCCACGTTGCCCCGCCCGATAGACACGGGCTTAGCTTCGTTCGATTCGAGCACTCCTTGTGAGGCTTACTCGGACTCTTCACGCGGCGCGATCACTGGACCGCCGTTCGTGACGAATCGGCCGGCCCGATGCCGGCGCGAAGAGGAACTATACGGCAGGGTGCCCGTAGCGTCAACCGAGGGCTGGCCCCCGGCCCACCGGGTCGGCGACGCCGCGCCCTTGGAGTGATCGTCGACGGTCGCCACTGCGGGGCGAGGGTGCCGCGTCAGCTGATGAGCTCGGCCATCTCCTTGTCGGAGACCTGCTCGGGGAGCTTGCCGATGATGATCATCGCCAGGACCTCGTCCTTGGTCACCTTGTCCTTGTCGACCGTGCCGACCAGCTTGCCCTGGAGCATCACGCTGATGCGGTCCGCCAGGTCGAAGACGTCATGGATGTCGTGACTGATCAGGAAGATTCCGATCCCCTGGGACTTGAGCTGGCTGACCAGGTCGCGCACCTGCTCGGTCTCGGCCGGCCCCAGCGCGGCCGTCGGCTCGTCCATGATCAGGATGCGGGCGTTGAAATGCACGGCCCGAGCGATCGCGACCGACTGCCGCTGGCCACCGGACAGTGAGCTGACGGGGACCTTGAAGTTCCGGAACTTCGGATTGAGCCGGCCGATCACCTCGCGCGTCGCAGACTCCATGGCCGCGTCGTCGAGCGACCCGAACCTCGTCGTGAGCTCCCGGCCGAGGAAGAGGTTGGCCGCGGCGTCGACGTTATCGGCGAGGGCGAGCGTCTGGTAGATCGTCTCGATCCCGTAGTTCCGCGCGTCGTGCGGGCTGGTTATCGAGACCTTCGCGCCATCGATGTGGATCTCGCCGCCGTCCGGCGGATGCGCCCCGGACAGGGCCCGGATCAGCGTCGACTTTCCCGCGCCGTTCCCGCCGACGAGCCCAACGACCTCGCCGGCGTGGAGATCGACCGTCACCCCGTCCACCGCGTGGACACCGCCATACGAGACGCGAATGTTCCGCATCTCCACCAGCGGCGGCGGACCGCTCGTGACGGACTCCCAGGATCTGCGGCCGTCATGTTCCTACCCCACTGCTCACGATCGCCGACGTCGAAGCCACGCGTCGAAGCCGACGGCGATGATCAGCACCACGCCGGCGACGATGTCTTGCCCGGAGTTGGGGATCCCGATCAGGGTCATGCCCGACGACAGCGACTGCATGATGACCGCCCCCAGGATGCCACCGGCGATCGTCCCTACACCTCCGGCGAACGAGGTCCCGCCGATGACGGCCGCCGCGATGACCTGGAGTTCGACGCCGGTGCCGAGGGCCGAGGTCGATGCGTTGAGGCGCGCGGTGACGATGACCGCGGCGACGCCCGCCAGCGCCCCCATCAGGATGAACGTCTTCATGATCGTCCAGCGCGTGTTGATGCCGGCCAGCACCGCGGCCTCGGGGTTGCCGCCGATGGAGTACACGTAGCGTCCGAACCGGCGTCGCGAGGCGATGAAGGACATGAGGACAGCAATGCCGATCGCGATGAGCACGGGATTCGCGATTCCGGTCGGGATGATGAGCCCGCCCGGCGGAATCGGGATCCCGTTCTCGATGGCGAAGGCCTCCGCCAGCCGCTCGGGCCAGGGATAGGCGTTGACGGTCCACACTGCGGCCGCGACGACGAGGCTCGCGAGCACCGAGATCGCGACGTCGGCCCACATTGGGCGCACGGGGAAGCCATAGCGACGTCGGCGGCGCCGATTGCCGACCATGCCGATTCCAATTGCGACAATCGCGATGCCTGCGACGACCCAGCTGAGGGTCTCGCCGAGCGACCCTTGAGGCCCTCCACCAAGGAGCTGGAAGGTGGGATCAAGGGGGGCGATCGTCCGGCCGCTCGCGAGCGCGAACGCCGCGCCGCGCCAGATGAGCAGGCCCCCGAGGGTGACGACGAAGGACGGCACCCCGATGAACGCGATCACGAAGCCCTGAACCCCACCGATCAACGCGCCAAGCGCGATGCCCGCCATGGCGACGAGGACCCAGGTGCCCGGCGCATTCAGACCGACACCCAGGATGTCCGGAATCCAATCGGCCTGGAGCAGGCCCATGACCATGGCCGTGAACCCGAGGATCGAGCCGATCGACAGGTCGATGTTGCGCGACACGATGATCAGCACCATGCCCGTCGTCATCACGGCGACGGCCGCGGACTGGACCGAAAGGTTCCAGAGGAAGCGTGGGGTCAGGAAGCGGCCGTCGGAGAGAACGTTGAACGTGACCCACAGCACCACCAGGGCGATGACCATGCCCAATAGCCTGATGTCCACCTCCAGGGCGGACAGGGGTGACCGCAGGGATCGCACTCCCGGCCCGCCGGTGCGCGGCGATTCGATTCGGCCGGCCTCCGTCGTCATGGCGCCTCGACTGCTAGAAGGCTGTGCGGCGAGCGCCCCGCCCCTGAGGGCGGGGCGCTCCTGATGTCCCTACTTTTCTTAGCGGACTACGGGCAGACGTCGACCTCTCCGGACGGGACGTCAGCGCAGAGCTCCTCCACGGTAAGCCACTCGAGGTCGAGGGCGTCCTGGAGGTTGTCCCGAGTGATCGGCAACGGATCCAACAGCACGGAGTAGGTGTCGAGGCCTCCGGTCGAGGTGCTCGCCACCGCACCGGTCACCGCAGAGATGTCCGGGTCCTCGCAGAGCTGGACGGCGGCCTCACCCGCGGCGGTGCCGAGCTCGGTCGCGTCCTTCAGGACGCTGACCACCTGAGTGCCGAGTGCGACCCGGTTCAGGGCGGCAATGTCGCCGTCCTGGCCTCCGACGGCGACTTCGCCATCGAGGCCCTGGTCAGAGAGCGCCGCCACGGCGCCACCGGCCATCCCATCGTTCTCCGAGAGAACGGCCTGGATGTCGTTGTCGGTGGCGGTCAGGATCGTCTCCATGTTGTCCTGGGCGTTGTCCGGATCCCAATCGTCGGTGTAGACCTCGGCGCCCTCCGGGATCGTGATGTCACCGGACGCGATCAGGGGATCGAGGATCTCGGCCATTCCTTCGCGAAGGAACTCCGGGTTCGTCTCGCCTTCCTGACCCTTGATGATCGCGTAGTTGCCGGTCGGGACAGCCGCGACCACGGCCTCGGCGATCATGCGCCCGACGCCGACGTTGTCGTGCGTCATGAAGAGAGCGTCCGCATTCTCGAGCTCACGGTCATAGGCGATGACCGGGATGCCCTGATCCAACGCTGTCTGGACCGAGGGCAGGATCGTTTCGGGATTGACGGAGTTCATGATGAGCACGTCGATGCCGGCGTCCAGCAGCGCCTCGACGTTCGACGCTTGCGTCTCTTCCGAGTTCGCGGCGTCGTTGTCGGTGAGCTGTGCGCCAGCGGCCTCAAGAGCAGCTTCGATGCCCGGCTTGTCACGCAGCCCGTACCGCTCCTCCTGGAATGTCGCCCACGCCACGCCGACGTGACAGTCGCTGGATCCGCCCGCTGACGCCTCGCTGCTCGATTCCCCACCCGGACCGCAGGCGGTAAGCGTCATCACGCCGACGGCGACGATGGCGGCCGCCCTTCGAATGGACACAGTCTCTCCTCCTCGTACCGAAGCGCCACAGCACGTGGCGAAGTGTCGCTGGGACCCGCCCACTCTACCGGTTGCGATAGCGATCGCCAATCAGTTTCTCGCGACCTCGCCATCCGTGGCTATGTGCGTTCGACGGCGCGGCGGCCCTGGAGGGAGCGGATGAGGGTCACGTCGTCGGCGTACTCGAGGTCGCCGCCAACCGGGAGGCCGCGGGCGATGCGGGTCACCGACGGCACGTGCTCGCCGAGCAGGTCGGCGAGGTACATGGCGGTCGCCTCGCCCTCGAGGTTCGGGTTCGTGGCGAGGATGACCTCCTCGACCCCACCAATCGCCACGCGGCCGATCAGCTCGCGCGCGCGGATGCGGTCGGGACCGATGCCGTCGATCGGGCTGATCGCCCCGTGGAGGACGTGGTAGCGGCCTCGGAACTCGTTCGTGCGCTCGATGGCCAGGACGTCGAGGGGCTCCTCGACGACGCAGATGCGGGCGGCGTCACGGCGCGGATCGGCGCAGATGTCGCACGGGTCGACGCCGGTTTCGGTGATGTTGCAGCAGACGCTGCAATAGGCGACCTGCTCCTTGATGGCGATGAGGGCTGCTGACAGCGCGCGGGCGTCATCGGTGGACGAGCGCAGGACGTGGTACGCGAGGCGCTGCGCCGTCTTGGTGCCGACGCCCGGAAGCTTGCTGAACTCCTCGATGAGGCGGGCGACCGGCGCGATGAGACCGGCCACGGATGCCTAGCCGAGCCCCGGGAGGCCGGGCATGCCCGGCAGTCCGAGACCGCCGGCGATGCCGGCCATGCGCTCGCGCTCGAGCTCCTTGCTGCGCGAGATCGCCTCGTTGATAACGGTCATCACCATGTCCTGGAGCATCTCGACCTCGGCCGGGTCGACGGCGGACGGGTCGATCTCGACGCTGCGGACCTCCTGGGCACCGGTGATGACGATACGCACGGCGCCGCCTCCGGCGGTGGCCTCGAGGGTCGTCTGCTTGAGCTCCTCCTGCGCCTGTGCCATCTGGGTCTGCATCTGCTGCGCGATCTTGGTGATCTGACCGATGTTCACTCCGTCTCCTCTGCGTTGATGCGGGATGGCGCCTCAGCGCACCTCGGGGGCGTCGACCAGCTCGCCGCCGGTGATCTTCAGGACGCCCTCGAGCAGCGCGCGGGCCTCGGGGTCGTCGGTGTTCGAGCCGACCGCCTGCTCGACGGTGAGCGGCTCGAGCTCGAGGTTGGTGGCGACGCATTCGATCGCGAACGTGCCGCCGAACATCTCGGTCAGCAGCGCCTCGATCGCCGCCGATCGCTGGGCGATGCGCGAGCGCATGAAGTCCCGGCCCTCGGGAAAGGCGAGGGTCAGCCGTGCGCCGTCGCGGGCCACCGGGCGGCACTCCTTGAGCAGTGGCTTGATGACCGGGCTCGCGCGCTCGACGACCTCGGCCCAGTGCGAGCGCAACGAGTCGATGTCTCCTCCGCCCGCCACGTCGCGCGGGCTCGAGCCCGTTGGCAGTGGCGTCGCGGCGGCCGGGCGGTTCTCTGCGGAGGCAACCTCCGGCACCGGCTCAGGAGCGGGCGCGGGGGCGGGTCGGCTCGCCCTGGGCGGGGCCGGCGCGTCAGCCGACTTCCCGGTCGGCGCTGCCGCAAGGGTCGGCGTCGGGGCCGACGCCGGGGCAGTTGCGGGGGCCGGCTCGACGGCCAGGAGCTCGAGGAGGAGGCGAGCTCGACCCTCGCGGGCACCCTCGCCGGCCGCTTCGGCCACGCCGCGCAGGACGGTGGCGAGGCGGCGCGCACCGGCCGGATCGGCGGCGGAGGCGAGGAGCCGGCGGCGGGCCTCGGCCTCGGCCTGGGTCGCGACCTGGGCCATGTCGCGTCCGGCGTCGGCCAGCTCGGCCACGCGATCGAGCGCGGCAGGGATATCGGCGGCGACGTACGCGTCGACGAGGGCGACGATCGTCTCGTCGTCGGCGAGGCCGATCGCCTCTCGGACGTCGGCCGTGGTCAGGCGCCCGTCGACGAAGGCCAGGACCTGGTCGAGGATCGACTCGGCGTCACGCATTCCGCCATCGGCCAGGCGAGCGACCAGGGCGAGGGCATCGTCATCGGCCTCAGCCCCCTCGGCGACCACGATGCGGGACAGCTTGGCGGTGATGGTCGCATCGCCCAGGCGGCGGAAGTCGTGGCGCTGGGTGCGGCTGATGATCGTGGCCGGCACCTTGTGCGTGTCGGTCGTGGCCAGGATGAAGACGACGTGGTCGGGCGGCTCCTCGATGAGCTTGAGCAGCGCGTTGAACGCGTGCGGGCTCAGCATGTGGACCTCGTCGATGATGTAGACGCGACGCCGCAGGTCCGCCGGCGAGGTGAGGGCGCGCATCACGAGCTCGCGGGCGTCCTCGACCAGGCCGTGCGAGGCCGCGTCGATCTCGATCACATCCAGGGCCCGGCCATCGCGAATCGAGACGCACGCCGGACAGGCGTCGCACGGCTCGCCGTCGGCCCCGAGGTTCGTGCAGTTGATGGCCTTGGCCAGGATGCGGGCGGTGGAGGTCTTGCCCGTGCCTCGCGGCCCGACGAACAGGTAGGCGTGCGCGAGCCGGTCACCGCTCACGGCGCGCATGAGGGTCGCGACGATCGGGTCCTGCCCGACCACCTCGGCGAAGCGCTGCGCGCGGAAGCGGCGGTACAGGGCCTGGCGGGGAGCGGCAATCGCGCCGGGATCGGCGTCGGTCGGAGTCAGGGCTGCGGGCATGAGGACGGCTACCGTACACCGATTCGCGCCGCCGCCCATCGGCGACGGCGCGGTGGAGGGATGAAGTCGGTCGTGCACCCGGTGTCGAACCGCACCAGCTCGCACTCGCCGCCGCGCCCGGCTCCAGCCAGGTTGTCCCGCGGCACCCGAAGGCGATCGCTTACCGCTGCTTCCTTCCGGATCTGACGGGGTTCACGGACCAACGCTGCGCGGGACCCGACTCTCAACGTCGGACGCGGTGACGGTGGGCGAACGGTACGGGCCTCGACCGGGAATTCAGCTCCGCTATAGCGGATTGCGGATACAGGGCACCGCTAGTTCCCCGCCTAGCACGACCGGCCGCGATGGTAGGAGGCGCGGGCGCATCGGTCAATCGAGGCGTGGCGGAGAGGGAGGGATTCGAACCCTCGACGGGTTGCCCCGAACGGCATTTCCAGTGCCGCGCCATAGGCCTCTAGGCGACCTCTCCGGCGGAAGCTCGATGGCGGAGAGGGTGGGATTCGAACCCACGGTACGGTTACCCGCACACCGCTTTTCGAGAGCGGCACCTTCAACCACTCGGACACCTCTCCAAGGCCGATGGGAGTCTAACGCACCACCCCGGCGACGGCCAAAGAGCCGGTCAGACCGATGCCGACTCCGTGACGAGGCGCCGCGCCTCGGACTCGCGGACGCCCGAGACGACCGAGAGCTGATGCGCCAGCGCGGGGTGGCGGGCGAGCTGGATCACGCTGCCGGCGGCTCCGCGATCCGGATCGGGGACGGCGAAGACGAGCGCGCGGACGCGCGATTCGAGCAGCGCACCGACGCACATGGCGCATGGCTCATGGGTGGTGAAGATCGTCGCCTCGGTGAGGCGGCGTGGACCAAGCTTGCGTGCGGCCGCCTGGAGGGTCAGCAGGACCGCGTGCGCGGTCGGATCGTCGCTCAGCCCTGAGCGGTCGTGGTCCCGCGCGATCATGGCGTCATCGATGACGGCTACCGAGCCGATGGGCTCCTCGCCCTCCGCGGCTCCCCGGCGTGCCTCGGCGATCGCCTCGGCCATGAAGAGTTCGTAGTTCATCGGGCCCGCCTCTCGATCCCACCGATTCGGTGGCGTTCGTCCGCCGAGTCTAGCAGAGGGCCGGTACGGATCCTGCTTTGGGGATCGGCAGTCGGATAGCCTCGAAGGCCGCCGGCTCCAACTCCGATTTGACCACACGAGGACTCGATGTCGCGTCTTCCACACGGGCTCCGTCGCACCGTCATGGCCGTCGCCGCCCTGATCGGCGCGTTCGTCATCGCGCTCGTCATCCCGATTCCGTCGATGCCGGACGTCGGCCGGGCCGCCGTGCGCGCTGAGGTGCGCGAGCGGCTGCCAGGCTGGACGATCCACCGGCTGACTCGGACGTGGGAGGGCGCCTACAGCGTCGTCACCAGCTGCGATGGCCAGCAGGTGTCCTTCCAGGTCGTCCCCGGCCACGGGCTGCCGGTCGACGACGCCTGGATCCAGCCGACCAACGGATACGCGCGCGAACGGCTGTCGCGGGTGTCCGATCACGTGCGCTACCTGGTGTGGCGCGGCGACCCGATCAGGCCGGAGTCCCTGTCGTGCCAGGACGAGGTGGCACGCGCGTTCGATCTCAGCCTCGGCACACCGACGCGCCACTGAGGGCATAGCGAGAGAGCCCGGCCAGATCGGCCGGGCTCGTTGCGTGTCGCTTCGGATCGGTCAGGCGGGGCGCGTCTCCGCCGTCTCGCCCATGAACCCGGCGGCCAGCAGGATGACGCCGCTGGCGAGATGGAGCCAGACGTCGTTCCCCCCGAGCGGGACGAGGTCCGTGAACGGGTCGATGAAGCCAAGCAGGCCGAGGACCACGAGCAGGCCGCCGACGCCTCGCGTCGTCTGGATGGCGGCCGCGTTCGACATCGATCCGTACAGGAGGATCGCGCCGAGGACGATGTGGACGATGTTGTGGAGCGCATTCACCGGGAAGAGTCCGAAGAGCGGACTATCCATGACGAAGCCGATGATGCCTACCAGCAGGTAGACGGCGCCAAAGACGGCCGCGACGGTACGAGCCATTCCCATGGGATCTCTCAGACCTCCTCGTGTGCTTCGCCCCCGATCGTGGCAAAGGCCGCCATGTGTTTAGCATACGGGCGCAACCACGTACGCCCTGTTCCCCCTGGTACGGCCCCGCGCGGGAGACGCATCATCGACACTGACGCGCAAGGCTCGAGCGACCGCCGCAGCTGGACGCGGCTCGACACGGCGCTCGTCATCGGCATCACGCTCGGAGCCGCCCTCCTTCGGCTCGTGAGCCTGGGGCGCCCGATCGAGCTCGTCTTCGACGAGATCTTCTACGCCCGCGACGCATGCTGGTACGTCTTCGGGAACGAGTCGGTGTGCGGCATCACCGACCTCGCCAGCCGCACCCATCCCCCGCTCGGGAAGTGGCTCATCGGGTCGGGCATCGCGGCCTTCGGGTACGACCCGTTCGGGTGGCGGATCGCGGCGGCGGTCGCCGGCACGATCACGGTCCCGCTCGTCTACCTGCTCGGCTGGCGCCTGCTGCGCAGCCTTGCGCCGGGGCGAGGTGCGAGCGTCGGGGCAACGGCGGCTGCCGGCCTGCTCGCCATCGACTTCCTTCACCTCGTCCATTCGCGGATTGGGATGCTCGACTCGTTCATCGCCCTGTTCGTGGTGGGGGCGGTCGTCGGGATCGTCCTGGATCGGGATCGCGACCGCTCCCGGGACGGGGCGCGCTGGCGGCTTCTGGCGCTCGGGCGGCCGTGGCGGCTCCTGGCCGGGGTCTGCCTTGGGGCGGCCGTGGCGACAAAGTGGTCGGGCGCGTACGTCGCGCCGGCCATCATCGGCCTGGTGGTGCTGTGGGAGATCGCCGAGCTCCGCAGGGTCGAGCCGACGGCTGGTCTCGGCGGGTGGATCGTCGGTGCCGTTCGGCGGGAGGCGCTGCCGACGGTCATCCTGCTCGGCGTCGTGCCACTCCTGGTCTACGTGGCCAGCTACACCGGGCGGATGCCGGGAGAGCTGCTCGCCGCGCCGTGGGATCCGGCATCGGTCTGGAACGGCATCTGGCAGCACCAGCGCGCGATGCTCGACTTCCATACCGAGCTGGGCGGCGACCACCCCTACCAGTCGCCGCCGTGGTCGTGGCCATTCCTCAAGCGCCCGGTGGCGTACTGGTTCAGCGACGGTGGCGGAACGTACCGCGAGATCCTGGCGCTGGGCAACCCGACCGTCTGGTGGCCGGGTGTCGTCGCACTCGTCGCGCTCGTGCCGGCCTGGTGGCGCGCGGGCTTGGCCATGGCCAGGCCTGAGCCCGTGATCCTCTTCGCGGCCGCGGCAACGTACCTGCCCTGGCTCGTCCTGTCGGGCGGACGCAGCCAGACCTTCATCTGGTACCTGCTGCCGACGATCCCCTTCCTGTGCCTGGCTCTCGGCCTCTTCGCCGCCGGCGCGTGGGAGCGCGTGGCCGGTCGCATCGCCACGACGCTCTACGCCCTCGTCGTCGTCGCCACGTTCGCGATCTACCTGCCGCTGCTCGTCGCCCTGCCACTCGATCCAGGCGGATGGCAGGACCGGATCCTCTTCACCGATTGCGACGGGCAGGCCCTCCCCGACGACACCACCAGCCAGGGTCGTCCGCCACCCGGATGGTGCTGGATCTGAGGTCGCGGCACTTGTCTCCCCGGGACAGGCGCTACCGCCGGTAGCAAGGCGTCCGGAATGTTCGGCAGACGGCTCCGTGGGGTAGCCAAGCGGCCTTCCGGCACGACGCGCGGCCACAGTGGTAGCCGACGAGCCCGTCCGGCGGTCGCGTTGCTACGGGGCGTGACGCGTGTCAGTCCCTTCGGTCGGTCCTGGTGCCGAACCAACGGGTAATGGTCTTGGCCACCAGCGGGATGACGAGCTGTGACATCACGATGACCAGGATCGCGCTGACGAGGAGGACCCGGACGGCCAGCGGCAGCGGATTGAGCTGCTCGCCGAAGAGGAGGAACAGGATCATCAGCGTGGCGTACGCACCGATCCAGAGAAGGACCAGGCTCGCGAGCTTGGCGACGCCGCGTGTCCCGGGCACCCGTCGATCATACGCCACGGTTTGGCGCGCCCGGAGGCCTACCGAATCACGCGATAGTCGACCTGCAGATAGCCTTTCGGTGAGATCTCGGTTCGGATCTCTTCGAGCCTCATCGATGGCACGCCGTCGAGGAGTCGTCGTCCGCGGCCGGCGATCATCGGCCCGATCACGAGGCTGAGCTCGTCGACCACGTCGGCGGCGAGCAGCGCCTGCGCGACGGAGATGCTTCCGTGGACGCCGATGTCGCCGCCGGGCCGCTGCCTGAGATCCCGAACGAATTCGACCAGCCCACCGTCGATCGCCGTCGTGTTGGCCCAGTCATGGTCAAGGGGCGTCGATGTCGCGACATGCTTCGTGACCCCGTTGATAAATGCCGCGAACGGCTCGATCTGGCTACTCGGCCAGAACCCCGCCCACTCGGCGTAGGTACGGCGGCCCAGAATGACCGCGTCCTGTGTCGCGATCACCGCGGCAAGCTGTGTGTCCAGCGCGTCGTCCCATCCGAAGAAGGTGTCCGGGGCCTCCGCGACCCCGTCGAGGGACACCAGCTCGAACACGACGATCTTCCGCACGCCTCACACCTCCGATTGGTCTGGATGCTACGTACTGACTGCTCGAGCCGCCGAAACCCATCGATACGACTTGCGGGCAGACCCCTCGCCGGACACCGAACGAGGCCCGAAAGGGCCTCTTGAAACGCGGGGAGTGGCGTGCCCGAGAGGACTCGAACCTCCGACCTTCAGGTCCGCAACCTGACGCTCTATCCACTGAGCTACGGGCACCCGTGCGGCCGCTGAGGAAGCGGCGCTGGCGGAGAGGGAGGGATTCGAACCCTCGGAAGAGGAAACCCCCTTCAACGGTTTAGCAAACCGCCGCACTAGGCCACTATGCGACCTCTCCGTCGGGGGCATTCTACGCACGGACGGGACCCGATGCCACCGGATGACAGGCGCCATCGCCCAGCGGCCGATCGCCGAGCCCCCCTTCCGCTCGGTCGTGCCATGCGAACCCCGGTGCTAGCATGGGGACTCGCCTCGGACGAGCTTCCGTCCCTGGCCGACCATACCCCGTGAACGATCCAAAGTGTGCCCGCGATGCCTGCGTCCCGACTCCCGATCATTGGCCATCCGCTCGCCCAGACCGCACTCGAGGGCGTGCTTGGTGCCGCCATGCGCGAGGCCGGGACGGTCGAGATCGAGCGCTGGGAGCGACGGCCACACCAGCTGGCCGATGCCCTGGCCGAGGTCCGTGACGGAGACTTCGCCGGCGCGCTGATCGCGTCGCCGCACAAGGAGAAGGCGGCCCCGCTCTCCGACTGGCTGAGCGACGATGCCCGCGTGAGCGGCGCAGTCAACGTGCTCGTCAAGGTCGATGGGCGCCTGCGAGGCCACAACACCGATGCTGACGGCATCCGCATCGGGCTGACCGCGATCCTCCCGCGGGTCAAGGGCAAGTGGCCGCGCAACGCGGTCGTGCTCGGGGCTGGTGGTGGCGCACGGGCCGTCGTGGCGGTGCTTATCGGCGCGGGGTTCCAGCACGTCGCCGTCCTCAATCGGCACCTTCACAAGGCCGAGGCGCTGGTCGCGCACTTCAGCCGATCGGCGCGCCACATGGAGCTTCGCGCCCGCCCGTGGCACGACGCGATCATCGAGGCGGAGCTGTCCCGGGCGGAGCTGCTCATCAACGCCAGCGGCATCGGCATCGAGCAGGCATCCTCGCCGATCCCGACCGAGCTGCTGCCGCCGGATCGGTTCGTGCTCGACCTCGTCCTGAGCCCAGCCACGACGCCGCTCATGGAAGCCGCGCAGGGCAGCGGCGGGACCGTGGCCAACGGACAGGGTGCGTTCCTGGCCGCGAGCGCGGCGACCGTGCGCCTGCTCACGGGGAGCGCCCCCGCCGCCGACGTCCTCAAGGCGGCCCTGGCGGGCGAGCTCGGCGTGCCCGAGGAGGCGCTCGCGGTGGTCGGCGACTGAGCGCACCGATGATGCGACGAGGGCATCGGCCCGTTCTTCAGGTGGACGCCGCATGAACGACGCAGACCGTGTGGACGTCCGGCTGGCCGAACGGATCCGGTCCGGCCAGACCGCCGCGCTCGGCGAGCTGTACGACCGCCACGCGGCGACGGCACTCGCGGTCGCGCTGCGGGTGGTCGGCGGCCGGGATGAAGCAGAGGACGTGGTGCAGGATGCATTCGTGGCCGTGTGGCGCAAGATCGATCGCTTCGATGCGGAGCGTGGATCGCTGCGCGCCTGGCTGATGACCGTCGTCCGCAATCGGGCGATCGACCGCGTCCGCGCCCGGCGCATCACCGTCGACGTCGACGACGCGGACGAGCGCTCGCTGCTGCGCACCGGCCCGAACCCGACCTGGGAGGCGGCGCTCTCCCGTGCATCGGCCGGTGACGTCCGTGCCGCGATGGAGGCGCTGCCCGAGGAGCAGCGCCGGGCGCTCGAGCTGGCGTATTTCGAGGGGTACACCTATCGCGAGGTCGCGGAGCTGACCGGGGTGGCGCCGGGAACGGCGAACGGTCGCCTCCGGCTGGCCCTCGCCAAGCTGCGCGACGCGCTGCTCGGGACGACCGCCGCCCCCCTTCCCGTCGGTGAGCCGACGCTCAGCGAGGACCGCGGACGATGACCGAGCGCCACGACCTCGACTGCGCGACCGTCGACGAGCTCGCTCCCGCCTACGGGCTTGGTGCTCTCGACCGGGGAGAGGCCCGTACCGTGGACGACCATCTGCGCACCTGCCATCGGCCCCACGACGAGGCTCGGGAGCTGATCGACGCTGCCTCGGCGCTCCCGGCCACACTGGCCCCGGTCGAGCCCTCGACCGGCCTGCGCGCGCGCGTCATGACGACGATCGCCGAGACCCCGCAGGAGCATCGGCCGTCGAGGGAGGGCACCGCGGCGGCGCCTCGACGCGCGTGGTGGCAGCTGGGCCCGTTGCCGGCGGCGCTGGCGGCAGCCGCGCTGGCCGCGGCGGTCGGCGTCGGCGCCTGGGGCGTCAACCTCAACTCGCAGCTGGGGGAGCGCGACGCGGCCATCAGGGCCATCGCCGGCGCGGATGCCATCCACGCCGCGACGGGCTCGGCCGGCTCGGGCTGGGTCATCGAGTCGGGCGACGCCGCGATGTTCATGGCCGAGGACCTGGCCGACCTGTCGTCCGGCGAGCTCTATGAGCTGTGGCTCATCGGTCCCGAGGGTCCGGTCGCGGTCGGGACGCTCACCGACACAGATGGCGTTGCCCTGGTCACGCTGGAGCAGGCGGTCGGAAGCGCGACGACGTTCGCGGTCACGATCGAGACTGAGCGTGTCGAGCAGCCGACGGGCGACCCGGTCGTGGTCGCGGCGCTCGACGCCTGAGCCGGCCTCGGCCGGCATCGGTCACGTAGACTCCTAGCCCAGCGATGTTCTACACGCACGGCTGGGTCCACGTGATCGCCGGGTGCATGTTCTGCGGCAAGACCGACGAGATGCTCCGGCTTCTGCGCCGCTTCTCGATCGCCGGACGGCGGGTGATCCTCGTGAAGCCGCGCCTCGACACGCGCACCGATAAGGTCACCGTGGTCTCGCGTTCCGGCGCGCAGCACCAGGCGGTCACCGTCGACCACTCATCCGAGATCGAGTCCTCCGTCGCCGATGCCGACATCGTCGCCATCGAGGAGGGTCAGTTCTTCGACGACGGGCTGCCGGAGGTGGTCGAGCGGCTGGCGGAGCTCGGCAAGCAGGTCGTCGTGACGGGTCTCGACCGGGACTTCCGCGGCATCCCGTTCGGTGCCATGCCGCGTCTGCTGGCGCTGGCCGACCAGGTCACCAAGCTGACCGCCATCTGCGTGGTGTGCGGCGAGCCGGCGACGCGGACGCAGCGGCTGATCGATGGCGAGCCGGCCGGCGCCGACTCGCCGCTCATCGTGATCGGTGGCATCGGCGACGAGACCTATGAGGCCCGATGTCGGCTCCACCACGAGGTTCCGGGCCTGGGCGAGTGACCGATGGCGGAGGGGGTGGGATTCGAACCCACGGTGGGCTTGCACCCACTCCGGTTTTCAAGACCGGCGCATTCGTCCGCTCTGCCACCCCTCCGCGGCCGCACCAGAGTAGCAAGCGCCTCGGTCGCTTGACGTTCGGGCTAGGGTCGAGGCATGGACCACTCGGAGCATGAGCCGGTCTCGCTGAACCGGCTGGCCGCGCAGGCCACGACGCACTGCCTGACCGGCTGCGCAATCGGCGAGGTGCTGGGGGTGGTGGTCGGGACCGCGCTCGGCTGGGGTGCCGCTGCCACCATCGCGCTGGCGATCGGGCTGGCCTTCCTCTTCGGCTACAGCCTGACCCTGTTGCCGCTCATCCGTTCCGGGATGGCGCTGGGGGCGGCATTCGGGCTCGCGTTCCTATCCGACACGCTCTCCATCACCGTCATGGAGATCGTCGATAACGCGATCATCCTGCTCATCCCCGGCGCGATGGAGGCGGGCCTCGACAGCTTCCTGTTCTGGGGCAGCCTCGCGCTCGCACTCGCGATCGCCTGGGTCGTCGCGTTCCCCGTCAACCGCTGGCTCATCGCGCGCGGCCGAGGACATGCCGTCATCCACGGCCGGCACTGACCGCAGTTCCGCCGCAGGTCGGCCGCGGCATCGTGGCGACACGACACCAACCGCAGACCGACCGAGACGGAGACGAATCGCATGACCGAGACAATCGAGCGGCCCCGCATGCCGCGCTGGACGCTCCCCCTTCTGGCGGCTGCGCTCGTGATCGGCGCGCTCGCCGGAGCGTGGCTCGACTGGGAGTGGTGGGAGCCGTACAACGGCATCGCCATCACGTTCGGGGCGATCGCGCTCGCGATCGTCGCGGTGGTCGTGCTCGCCTTCCGGCGGCGGCTCGCCACCTCGATCGGTGCGACCCTCGGGGCGCTCGCCGTCGGCCTGCTCCTCGGCCAGAACCTGGGCCCGGTACGCGAGGCACCGGTCTCCAGCGACGGGACGATGACGATTCGCCTCACGAGCCCGACCGCGGATGAGGCCACGGCGGCGGTCACCTGCTCGTCCACGAGTGACGGAAGCAACCTCTGGATCTCCATCGATCATGACGTCCGCCTGGGCACCGACCAGGAGTACGCGATCAGCCCGTCGTTCGCCATGGGCGACCTGTGGGACGCCGCGTATGAGCGCGACGACGGGCTCGAGGTGACGATCTACTCGATCGACACCGGACCGATCCCCGACGACGGATTCCCGACCGAGCTGGTCATGGTCTCCGACCCATCGAGCACGCTCGTCGCTGACATCAACGGGCTGTCGGGGAGCGTCGAGTTCGACGGGCTCGTCCGCAACGAGCGGTACGAGACCGGCGTCGGCCAGGCCGATCCGATCGACTTCGCCGGCACGATCGAGTTCAGCTGCGAGGCGCCGACGGCGCGACCCTGATCAGGCGGTCGGGCCGATCCGTTCCTGACCGCCGAAGGCGGGCCGCAGGACGTCGGGGATGCTGACGCTGCCGTCGGCATGCTGGTACGTCTCGAGGATCGCGGCCACGGTGCGCGGCAGGGCCAGGCCGGAGCCGTTGAGGGTGTGCACGAGCTCCAGGCTCCGGCGCCCGCCTCCGGCCGGTAGCGGATGGCCATGCGGCGCGCCTGGTAGTCGCGGAAGTTGCTGACGCTGCTGACCTCGAGCCAGCGCTCGACGCCGGGCGCCCAGACCTCGAGGTCGTACTTCTTGGCCTGCACGAAGCCCATCTCGCGCGTGCCCATGAGGACGACGCGGTAGGCCAGGCCGAGGCGCTGCAGGAGCGTCTCGGCGCGCTCGGTCAGCCATTCGAGCTCAGCCGCCGATGCCTCGGGCCGGGCGAAGCTGCACCATCTCGACCTTGTCGAACTGGTGGACCCGCAGGATGCCGCGCGTGTCCCG
Organism: uncultured Chloroflexia bacterium; assembly: GCA_963790255.1. GTDB lineage: Bacteria > Chloroflexota > Limnocylindria > QHBO01 > QHBO01 > JACDBZ01. The sequence continues at coordinate 17,414 of CAWBOA010000013.1, forward strand.
GCCGGCGGCGCCGGCCTCGCGCCGGAAGGAGGCCGAGTAGGCCGCGTAGCGGACTCGGCAGCGCATCGGCGTCGAGGATCTCGTCGCGGTGGAGGTTGGTGACCGGCACCTCGGCGGTCGGGATCAGGTAGAGGTCGTCGCGCGTCGACGACGTACATCTGGTCCTCCTTGTCGGGGATCTGGCCCGTCCCGCGCGCGCTGTCGGCGTTGACGAGCACCGGCGGCCAGACCTCGGTCATGCCGTGCTCGCGGGTGTGGACGTCGAGGAACCAGCCGATGAGCGCCCGCTGCAGCGTCGACCCGGCGCCGAGGTAGACCGGCCAGCCGGAGCCGGTGACCTTCGCGCCGCGCGCGAGGTCGATCATGCCGAGCGCCTCCGCGATCTCCCAGTGCGGGCGACGGCCATCGCCGGCGAGCGGCTCGCCCCAGGTGCGGACGGTGACGTTCGCCTCCTCGCCACCGACCGGCACGTCGGGGTCGGCCGGGTTCGGGATGCGGAGCATGGCGTCGTCGAGGGCGGCCTGCGACGTCCGCCAGCTCGCGCGTCGATGGCGTCGATCCGATCGCGACCGATGCCGACGCGGCCTTGAGCTCGGCCACCTCGGTGCCGTTCGGGTCGGCGCCGGCGCGGATCGCCTCGCCGATGCGCTTCGAGGCCGACGTTGCGCTCCGCCTTAGCGCGTCGCCCTCGGCGACCAGGTCGCGGCGGCGCTCGTCGAGCGCCAGCGCGCGGTCGACCAGGGCCGGGTCCTCGCCCTTGTCGGCGGCGGCCAGCTTCAGGCGATCCGGCGTCGTCGCGCAGCCGCTGCAGCCCGACGCTCATGCCGCCACTCCGGCGCCGGCCGCCTCGCGCAGGCGCCCGACGACGAAGTCGCGGTCGAGCGCGGCGAGCAGCCAGCCGGCGCGCGGCCCGGAGGGGCGGCCGAGGAACGCGAGGTAGATCGCCGCGAATGCGCGCCGGCCGGCAGGTCGCGCTCCTTGGCGGTGCCGAAGATGGCGGCCTGGACGGCCTCGCCGTTCCAGTCGGCCGCCTCGAGCCCGGCGACAAGCGCGGCGAGGTACGCGCGCTGGGCGTCGTCGGCCTCGGCGGCCTCGGGCGGCAGCCCGTCGCGCTGCACCGCCAGCCGCGCGCGCTCCGGCGCGTAGGCCTCCAGCCAGGCGCGCGCGGCGGCGCGCCGCTCGTCGAGGATCTCGACCTCGCGCGCGGTCAGCGGGCTCGCCCTTCTCGGCCGTCACGCGCTCGGCGACGTCGACGCCGGGGATCTGCTCGAGCAGGGCCAGGTGGCTGAAGGCGGGCCGGTAGGCGGCGGCCTCGGCGGCGACGTCGGCATCGCGGCTCGACGAGGCTGAAGGCGAAGACACGCTCGTGGTCGGCGGGCAGCTCGCCGCGCACCTCGCGGCCGGCGGTGGCCGCGGCCAGGCGGTCCGACTCGTCGAAGAGGCGCGGGATGGCATCGGTCCCGTCGGGGTCGAACTCGATGGCGGTGTTCGGCTTGCGGGCGCAGGAAGAGGAGGCGCAGCTGCTCCGGCGGGATCACCTCGGCGATCCGCGTCGCCGATGCGCCGAGGCCCTTGGAGGTCGACATCTTCTTGCCGCCGATGTTCAGGAACTCGTAGGGCACGTTGCGCGGCGGCTCGTTGCCGAACACCTCGCGCGCGATCGCGTCGGATCGGTCCCGCGAGCCACCCTTGGTCGAGAGGTCCTTGCCGGCGGGCTCGATGGTCACGCCGAAGAGGTCCCACTTCGCGGCCCAGTCCACGTTGTACGGCAGCTTGGCGCGGCCGCCGAACGGCGAGGCCTCGCCGGCGTGGCCGCAGCCGGTGGCCCAGCGTCACCAGGTCGGGTCGGCACTCGTAGCGCACCCGCTCGCCGTCCCAGCCGGTGACGATCGTGGTGCCGATCCGGCCGCAGTTCTCGCAGATCACGAACAGCGGGTGCCAGTCGTCGGGATGGTTGACGTTCGCCACGCGCCGGTAGATCTCGCGGATCGTGGCGGCGGCATCGAGGGCGACGCGGATGTATCGGTCCATGGCGCCCGAGCCGTAGACCTCGCTCATCCAGTAGTAGGTGTCGGGGCGGATGCCGAGCCCGTCGAAGGTGTCGATGAAGACCTGCGCGAAGTGGCGCGCGTACGACGGGTGGCAGTCGCCGGCCGGATCGGGCACGTGCGACGAGCGGCACGCCCATGGAGCGCTCGATGGCGTCGGGCGTCAGGAGCGCCTGGGCATCCATCGGGTCGAGGTCGTCGACGCCGTAGCGCAGCTCGACCGGCACGCCGGCGTCGCGCAGGGCGCGGGCGATGGTGTCGACCACGACGGGGCCGCGCAGGCTGCCGACGTGGACGGTGCCCGAGGGGGTCTTCGAGTCGTTGACGACCTGGGGGCCGGCGGCCGACGCCGCGAGCTCGTCAGCCCAGAACACGGCGGCTCAGCCGATGCGGACGAGCGTGTACTCGATCGGTCCGGCCGGCGCCTGGACCGTGAAGCGGTCGCCCTTCTTGAGGCCCATCAGCGCGGAGCCGACCGGCGACTCGTTGCTGATGCGGCCCTCGCGCGGCGCCGCCTCGGCCGAGCCGACGATGGTGAAGGTCTCCTCGCCCTCGCCGCCCTTGATGACGACCTTCGAGCCGATGCCGACGCTTGTCGCCGTTGGTCTTCTCGATCACCTCCGCGTTGCGGAGCTGCAGCTCGAGCGTGGCGATGCGGCCCTCCAGGAAGGACTGCTCCTGCTTGGCGTCCTCGTACTCGGCGTTCTCGGACAGGTCGCCGTCGAGCTTCGCCTCGTGGATGCGCGCGGCGACGCGCGGACGGTCGACGGTGATGAGCTCGTTGAGCTCGGCCTTGAGCTTCGCGAGGCCCTCGGCCGTGAGGTAGACAGGCTTGGTGTTCATGATCGTTCGCGCCCCCTCTTCCTCGTGCGGCGCCTCCGGGTGAGGCATCGGCCCGTCGTGGGGTTTACAGGCTCGTCATCCGCGTTCCGATAACAAAAAACGCTCCAGGCCCCGCGCCAGTCGGTTGACCGGTGGCGGCGTCTCCTGAAGCTGGCCGTACCCGATGGGCCAGGCGTCCGTCGGCGGTGCCCGGCGGTCGAGCGATTGTAGGTCGGAGAGGCGCTTCACGTCAAAGGCGACGGGCTCCTCAGCGGCCCGCCACCACGAGCGCGACGACGATGGCAGCCAGGCCGACGCGATAGAGCGCTGAAGACCGCCACCGAGCGCTCGCGCAGCCACGCCAGCAGGAAGCCGATGGCCAGCATGCCCGCAACGGCAGCAACCACGAAGCCGACGCCGATGGCCAGCCATTCGGTGCCGGTATGCGCCTCGGCCAGCAGCCGGCGCGACGCCGTACAGGCCCGCGCCAAGGGTGATCGGCGTGGCGAGCAGGAAGCTGAAGCGCGCCGCGGCCTCGCGGGTCAGCCCCAGGGCCAGGCCGGCGGTGATCGTGGCGCCCGATCGGCTGATGCCCGGCAGGAGTGCCAGCGCCTGGCTCAGCCCGATCGTCAGCGCCGTCGAGGTAGTGAGCCCGTTCAGCTCGCGATCGCGGCGGCCGAGGCGATCGGCCAGCCACAGCGCGACGGCCCCGAGGACGAGGAAGGCGGCGATCGCCAGCCGGGTGCCGGAGCTGTCGCCGTGCAGGGCATCCTCGATGAACCCCTCAAGCGCGAAGCCGATGGCGGCCGCCGGGATCGTGGCGGCCACCAGCAGCCAGGCGATGCGGCGGTCCGGGTCGTCGCCGATGCGGCGCTCCCGCAGGCTCGCGATCGCGGCGCCCAGGTAGCGGATCCAGTCCCGGCCGAAGACGACGAGGAGCGCGACCAGCGTCCCGAGGTGCAGGAACACGTCGAATGCCAGCGAGCCGACCAGCCCGCCGGACTCCCAGCCCGCCATCCAGGGCACGAGCTCGAGGTGGGCCGAGGAGCTGATCGGAATGAACTCGGTCAGCCCCTGGATGAGCCCGACGAGCGCGGCCTGGAGGACGACGTCCAAGCCGCTACCGGATGAACAGCGGCGCCAGCACCAGGGTGATGGTGGCGAGCAGCTTGACGAGGACGTGGAGCGACGGGCCGGCCGTGTCCTTGAACGGGTCGCCGACCGTGTCCCCCACCACCGCGGCGGCGTGGGCATCGGTCTTCTTGCCGATCACGTTGCCATCATCGTCCTTCAGGTTGCCCGACTCGATGTACTTCTTGGCGTTGTCCCACGCGCCGCCACCGTTGTTCAGGGTGGTCGCGAGCAGGACGCCGGCGATCGTGCCGACCATCAGGAAGCCGGCCACCGCCTGGTAGCCGAGCAGGAGCCCGACGATGATCGGCGTGGCGACCGCCACGAGCCCCGGCGCCACCATCTGGCGCAGCGCTGCGCGCGTGGTGATGTCGACGACGCGGGCGTAGTCCGGGCGCTGGGTGTAGTCCATGATCCCGGGCATCTCGCGGAACTGGCGCCGGACCTCGACGATGATCGACTGCGCCGTCGTGCCGACCGCGCGGATGGCGAGGCTGCTGAAGAAGTAGGCCAGCATGGCGCCGATGAGCGCCGCCACGAAGACCCCGACGTCGGCCAGGTTGACGGAGGTCAGGAGCTCGAGGTCGGTCCGGCCCGCCGCGATCTGGTTGCCGATGATGAGGTTGACCTTGTCGATGTAGGCGCTGAAGAGGAGGAAGGCCGCCAGCGACGCCGAGGCGATGGCGTAGCCCTTGGTGAGGGCCTTGGTCGTGTTGCCGACGGCGTCGAGCCGGTCGGTGATCTCGCGAGCGCCCGCCTCCGAGCGGCTGAACTCGGCAACCCCACCGGCGTTGTCGGTGATCGGTCCGAAGGTGTCCATGGCCAGGATGTAGGCCGTCGTCATGAGCATGCCCATCGTCGCGACGGCGGTGCCGAAGATGCCGCCGACGTCATGGCCGGCCGCGTTGACGAGGTTGGCCTGCGTGCCGAGCCAGTGGCTGGCGAGGAGCGCGATGCCAATGGAGATGGCCGTCACGAAGGTCGTCTCGAAGCCGACCGCCGTGCCACTGATGATGTTCGTTGCCGGGCCGGTCTTCGAGGCCTCGGCGATCTCGCGCACCGGCCGGTACGTGCCGGCGGTGTAGTACTGGGTGATGTAGACGAAGGCCACGCTGGTGGCGAGGCCGACGAGGCCGGCGAAGAAGAACCAGACCCACACCGGCAGGCCGTTCTCGATGCTGCCGCCGGTGTCCATCATGATCGAGGTCGTCAGCGCCAGGCCGCCGACCGACAGGATCGTGGTGACCCAGTACCCGCGGTTCAGGATGTTCATCGGGTTCTCGGTCTCGCTGCCGCGGATGAAGAACATCGCGACGATCGTGGCGAGCAGGCCGAAGGCGCGCACGACGAGCGGGAAGAAGATCCAGGCCTCGGGGTTGGGCCATCCCGCGGACTCGGCGATGAGGAAGGCCGCCACGCCGAGGATCATGGCGCCGATGTTCTCGGCCGCGGTCGACTCGAACAGGTCGGCCCCACGGCCGGCGCAGTCGCCGACGTTGTCGCCGACGAGGTCCGCGATCACGCCCGCGTTGCGCGGGTCGTCCTCCGGGATACCGGCCTCCACCTTGCCGACCAGGTCCGAGCCCACGTCGGCCGCCTTGGTGTAGATACCGCCGCCGAGCTGGGCGAAGAGCGCCACGAAGCTGGCCCCGAAGCCGAAGCCGACGATGAGGAACGGCGCCTCGGCGACGGTGACGTCGCCGATGAAGGTCTGGTAGGCCATGAAGATGCCCCACACGCCGAGGAGCGAGAGGGCGACAACGAGGAAGCCGGACACGGCGCCACCGCGCATGGCGACCTGGACCGCCTCGACCAGGCTGCGGCGAGCGGCGGCGGCCGTCCGCACGTTCGAGCGAACGCTCACGAACATGCCGATGATGCCCGACGCCATGGAGCAGGCCGCGCCGACGAGGAAGGCGAGCGCGGTCATGATGCCGATCGGCGCGCCGGCGAGGTCCGGGACGTCGGCGACGTCGCGCGTCTCGACCACGCCGATGACGACACCGATGACGACGGCGCCCACGAGCGCCAGCATGCCGATGGTCGTGTACTGGCGTCGCACGAAGGCGTCCGCGCCCTCCCGGATCATGTCGCCGACGGCGACCATCTCCGGCGTGCCGGTGTCACGCGACATCACGTCGCGGGCGAGGTAGAGGGCGAACAGGACGGCCGCGACCCCGGCGACCGGGACCACCCAGGTAATGAGCTCCATGGAACCTCCGCATGCGGCCGGAAGCCACGACGAGGCGGGCTCACTCTCGACCGGGATTGACGCACAAGGATCGCCGGCGGAGGACGTTCGTCACAGGCCCGCCAGCGTTGGCGGGCGGAGTCTAGCACGGAACCCGCGGCGGCCTCAGGGGAGCCAGCGCGGTAGCGAGCCATCCGGCACGAGTGGCGTCAGGTCCACGCTCTCCAGGTCGAGCAGCTCGATTCGCCCGCGGTCCGCATCGGTGCCGAGAACGACGACCATCGTCGGCTCACCCGGTGCGAACGCGGCGGCGACGACGGGCCAGTCGTCGATGATCGCCGGACCGGCAACGGCAGCCCCGGGGCGGCTGATGAACAGCGACCCGCCCCGATCGACGTAAGCAATCGAGCCATCCGCAGCGATGGCCACAACGTGCCGGCCAAGCGGGATGGAGGTCTCGCTCGCCGTCGTGCCCGACCGGGAGAGGCGGAAGACGCCGTCGGTGGGTTCGGGGGCCTCGGTGGTGACCGGCGCCGTCAGGGTCGCTTCGCGCGGCGGACCGTCGAGGCGGGCCCCGTTGACGATGATGCCCGCGGACCCGGGCTGCCAGATCGGCGGCCCGGCCGCGACGAACGGGACCCGCGTCAGGCGGTCGTTCGGGAGCTCGAGGATGCCGATCGAACCCGAGAGGTCGACGAAGGCCAGCGCCTGTCCATCCGGGGCATAGCGCGGATACCGCAGTGCCGGTGCGTCCGGGTCCCCCGACGGTGACGGGTCGTCGCGCACGTCGGGTGGCAGCGCGATCGACTCGGCCTCACCCCCATCGATGCGCCACTCCCAGAGGCCGAGTCCCACGCCGGTCTCGGCGTCGGCGCGAGCGAAGGCGACGCGCCCTCCGCTCGGGGCGTAGGCGGGGTCGAACTCGATCACGCCGGCCTCGGTCAGCACCTGCCGGCCCCCGCCGTCGGCGCGCTGGAAGATGAGGCGACGTCCGTCGGCGATCACCAGCGAGCTGCCGTCGGGCGCGACGGCGTAGTCGAGGACCGGCGTCAGCTCGGCGGTGAGCTGTCGCTGGCCGGTGCCATCGGGGTTCATGGCCCAGACGTTGGGGATCCCACCCCGATCGGTGACAAAGGTGATCTGGTTCGACACCGCGCCGAGGGGGGTCCCGGTGGTGAAGGTCCAACGCACCGGGCCGGCGAGTCCACCGCCGTCCTCCGGGGTGGTGACGCCGACCGCGAGCTCGACTTCGAAGGTCGTGTTTGCCGGGAGCGGACCGGATGGCACGAAGCGGAGGACCGATCCGGAGCCGTCATCGGCCTCGGGGTCGTCCGGTAGCGCCAGGACCTCGAGCGTGCCGGCGACGTCGGGGACGATGGTGAGGAGCGACCCGTCGACCGATCCCGGATCGATCGGAAGGTCGAAGATGATCGCGATCGGCGAGGTCGTGGCGATTCCGTCGATCCCATCGGCGGGAATGAGCGTGCGCGCGGCCAGTCCCGGCGCGACCGTCCGGAAGGCGACCGTCACCGGCTCCCCCAGCGTGACGCCGGCGATGTCGGCCGCGTCAGCATGGACCGACACCTCGTACGACCGTCCCGGGCGCAACGGCTCGCTCGGGACGATCTCGAGCAGCGCCCCGCTCCAGCGCAGGTGGTGGGCGAAGTTGGGGCGCAGGCGGAGCGCCCCCTCCACCGACGCGGTGTCCATGAGGGCGGAGAAGGTCAGCGAGATCGGCGCATCGAGGGCGACCTCGTCATCGCCGTCGGCCGGCGCGGCCTCGAGGAGCGTTGGCCGCCCGGCGGTGGAGAACTCGAATGGCGGTGGCGCCTCGGCCATGGCATTGCCGGCCATGTCGCGGATGCCGGGCGCCACGCGAAGGATGTACTCCGTCTCGAGCTCGAGCGGGTCGTGCGGCGTGAAGATCGCGCTGCTCCCGCTCAGGCTGACCGTGCCGGCCGCGGCGGGCTCGAGGGTGATGGCGGCGGCCGCGTCATCGGGCTCGACCGGCTCGCTGAAGACGATCTCGAGGCTGGTCGTGATCAGCCCCAGGTTGTCGTCATCCCCGGCCGTCTGGGTGAGGACGACATCCATGAGCTCAGGCGGACGCGAGTCCACCGTGCTGGCCACGTACAGGACACCGCCCAGAACGAGCCCGCCGACGCCGATGACGGCGAGGCTGCGGAGGAGGACGGACCGCATCGGCGCAGCGACCGCGCCGGGTCAGCGATGCCGAAGGCGGGCGGGCAGGATCTGGAGCTCGTCGCGGTACTTCGCGACGGTCCGGCGGGCCAGGGCGATGCCCTCGGCGCCGAGGGCATCGGCGATCTCCTGGTCAGAGAGGGGGTGCGCGGCATCCTCGGCCTCGATCATCCGCTTGATCTGGTCCTTGATGCCGAGCGACGCCGTGAAGAAATGGCTGAAGGGAACGACCTGGCCCGACGGGATCATCACGTACTTCTCGGCCGTCGCGCGGCTCACCGTCGACTCGTGCATGCCGATCAGCTCCCCCACCTCGGCGCGCGTCAGCGGCACGAGATGCTGCACGCCGTGGAGGAGGAAGTCGCGCTGCCGCTCGACGAGCGACTCGGCGATGCGCTGGATCGTGGCCCGCCGGCGGTTGATGTTGTCGATGAAGAACTTCGCGCGCCCGACGTACTGGCGCACGTGCTGCTTCTCGTCCTCGGTGGTGTCGTTGCCGCGCAGGGTCGAGCTGAGCGAAGCGTAGATCGGCGCGACGCGCAGGCTGAAGCGGCGGGACTCGACGACTTCGACCGTCAGCTCGTCGTCGATGTTGCGGATGAGGACGTCGGGCCGGACGATCGCGCGCCCGCTCTCGCCGCTCACCGCGGCGGTGAAGGCGGCGGTCGGGTAGGGGTTGAGGTTGCCCTTGACGAACTCCCAGACCGATACGACCTCACGCTGCGTCGCGCCGATGGCGGCAGCCACCTCGCGGAATCGTCGCTCCCCGAGGTCGGCAAGGTGGTCGCGCACGACCTCGACGGCGAACGGCGGGATCTCGAGCTCGCCCTCCTCGGCCAGGTACTCGATCTGGGCCAGCAGCGACTCGGTGATGGAGCGCGAGCCGATCCCGATCGGCTCCAGCCCCTTCATCGCGTCGAGGACCTGGGCGACGTCGTCGGTGGTGACGCCGGTGGCCTCGGCGATGTCGGCATCGGCCTGGGTCAGGAACCCGTTCGAGTCGAGCGCCCCGATCACGTGGTCGGCCACCGGATGCAGCCGCGACGGGAGGAGGGCGTGCAGGTTCCAGGTGAGGTGGTCGTCGAGGGTGAAGTCGGCCTCGGCGCGAGCGATGGGATCGAACTCGTCGGCCTCGTCGCGCAGCCGCGTCGCGCCGTCGCCGGGCAGGTCGTCGGCGCTCAGGCGCGTGCCGTCGTCCCCCTCCGCCTCGCCCTTGCGCGGCATGCACTCGGTGCAGTAGTTCCCCGCCACCGGGCTCCCGCAGATCGGGCAGGTGGGCAGATCCTGCATCTCCAGCGCGGGGTTCTCGTCGAGCTCCTCGGCGATCGCCTCCTGGAGCTCGACCGAGCTCATCTGCAGGATGTAGTTCGCCGCGATCTGCTTCGGCGTGACCTTGACCTGCATCGCCGGCTGGAGCTGCTGGCTGACTTCGACCGACATGGATCCTCGCTTTGGAAGGGCCAGTGATGATAACGGACTCCGGCACGACCCCCGCCCGGACGGTCAGGCGGGAGCGGCGTTCACTCGACGGATGACCGGTGTGCCGCTGCCGAGGCCGATGACGCTGTACGCGGCCGGATCCTGTGACAGGCGGTCGCGGTACTCGCGCATCGGCCATCGAAACAGTGCGCAGAGGCGCAGGCGGTTCACGTGGTTGTGGGCCACGACGATCGCGCAGCGGGCGCGGTCGCCGGCGACCCACGCCTCGAGCGGCTCGAGGACGGCGAAGGCGCGTGCGGCGACGTCCTCACCGCTCTCGCCCTCGGGGCAACGCGTGGCATAGGGGTCGGCCTCCCACGCGGCACGAAGCTCGGGATCGCGGGCGCGGCACTCGTGGGCGGTGAGTCCGTCCCACGCGCCGTAGTCGATCTCGATCAGCCCCGCGGCGACCTCCACGTCGAGTGGCTCACCCGCATCGAGCGCGAGGCCGCCGGCGACGACGTCCGCGGTCTGCCGGCAGCGCTGCGCCGGGCTGCTGAGGACGCGGAGCTCGTCGTGGGGCAGCTCCGTGAGCTCGGCGGCGATGGTCGTGGCGAGACGCTCGGCGAGCGCCATCCCCTCCGGCGCGAGCGGAGGATCGGCCCGCTGGCCGAGGTTCCGGCCGGCGGCAGACGCGGCCGTGATCGAGTGACGCACCAGGACGAGGCTGCCCATCGGTCGAGGCAGTCTAGCCCAGCGCTTGCGCTATCCTGTGCCGGCCGTCCCCGCAGCCCTGGGCCGATGACCTATCTCTCAGACGAGTCCGATCCTACCGGCGCGCCCGCCACCGGCGAGCGCGCCGGTTCGCGTCGCGCCCTGGGATGCGCGTTCGAGGTCATCGAGACGCTCGTTCTGACCCTGCTCATCTACCTCGTCATCCACAACTTCGTGGCGCAGCCGTTCGAGGTCCAGCAGAGCTCGATGTTCCCGACCATCGTCGACGGCGAGTACATCCTCATCGACAAGCTCACCGTCCGTTTCGACGGCTACCACTACGGCGACGTCGTCGTCTTCAACCCGCCGTCGGGATCGGGGCTCGACACCGATGGCATCCCGTTCATCAAGCGCATCATCGGGATGCCCGGCGACACGGTCAGCCTCGAGAACGGCCGCGTCTTCGTGACGCGTCCGGACGAGAGCCCGGTGCGCATCGAGGAGCCCTACGTCGTGACCGAGGAGGACGGCTCGACCGCGCCGACCCAATGCCCGCGCTCTGACTGCCCGCTGAGCTGGATCGTCGGCCCAGGCGAGTACTTCGTGATGGGCGACAACCGGCCCCACAGCCAGGACTCGCGCGTCTTCGGTCCCGTCGATCAGGACCTCATCATCGGACGCGCGTGGCTGCGCTACTTCCCGCTCGAGCGCATCGGCATCATCGAGCGGCCGGACTATCCGCCGCTGGCGGCGACGGGCGACTAGCCCGCTCGGGCGGGCTCCTCGGCCACGATCCACGCGTCGACCTCGCGGCGGTAGTCGACCAGCGCTTCCGCACCGAACCAGAGCGCGAGCTCCGCGTCGGCCGTCTCAGGGGCGTCCGAGGCATGGATCAGGTTGCGCAGGCCACTCACGCCGAGGTCGCCGCGGATCGTTCCGGGCTCGGCCTCGTTCGGCATCGTCTTGCCGACCATGCGCCGCACGACGGCGATGGCATCCGGCCCTTCGAGCGCGACGGCGGCCACCGGTCCCGAGGTGATGAACTCGACCAGCCCGTCGTAGAAGTGCTTCCCGGCGTGGACCGCGTAGTGCTCCTCGGCGAGCGCGCGGCTCACCTCCACGAGGCGCAGGCCGACCACCTTGAGACCCTTGCGCTCGAATCGGCCGATGATCTCGCCGATGAGTCCGCGCTGGACGGCGTCCGGCTTGGCGAGGACGAGGGTGCGCTGCATGGCAAGGTGATCTCCAGGCTGGGTGGTCGTCAGGGCTCGCGCTGCGCGGCGCGGTCATAGGCCCGACCGGCCTCGACCTCGCGCCCGGCGGCGCGGAGCAGGTCGCCGTAGAGTAGCAGACGCTCCGCGGCCGGCTGGCCGCCGAGGGTCGGCTCGATGATCGCCACGCCGTCCCCGGCGAGGCCCGCGTCGAGCCGCACGGCGATGGACATCTCGGCGTCGCCCAGGTCGAGATCACCGGCGACGTAGGCGACGCGCGCCTCCTCCAGCCGAGCGCGAGCGGACGCGACTCGCTCGTCACCGCCCTCCGGCTCCGCGACGTCGGGCTCGTCGGGCGACGCCGGCACCCACGGTGGACGCCCCTCTCGCACCGGATCGGGTCGGAGCGATGACGGCAACGGCCACGCCAGGCGGCCGGGCACTCCAGCGCGGAGCGCGAAGGCCTCGTCCGCGCCGATCGCGGTCAGGAGTCGTTCCTGGGCGCCCGCCGCTCGGTCGATCTCGCCCATCGCGGCGAGGGTCTCCGCCTCGATCAGCATCGCGATCGGCAGGCGTCGCTGCGGGCTGCTCGGCCGCGCGGCCTCGAGGGCCACCCGAGCCGCGTGTGACAGCCCCTGGCGCCAGAGGGCCTCGGCGAGCCGGACGCGCAGCGCATCGGTCTCATCGCCGCCATCACCGCCGTCGGCCTCGAGATGCGCGAGGCGGCGCCGCACGGTGCCCTCGGCGAGCCCCGGTTGGCCGGCGTCGAGCTGTGCGCGCGCGAGCCCGAGCTCATCGGTGATGAGGTCGATCGAGCCCGCGTCCTCGGCTTCAGCGTCGCCGTCGCTCACGCGTTCAGGGCCCGCTCGAAGGGGCGCCGGCTCCGGAACGGACCGAGCACCGCGAGGCGTGCCTCGCGAGGCGCGAGGAAGCGCCTCGCCACCCGCAGCAGGTCATCGGTGGTGACGCCATCGAGCCGTTCGATGACCTCGTCGACGGTGAGGATGCGCGGGAGGAGCGTCTCGCCCGTCCCGATCCAACCCGCGACCGCGCCCGAGTCCTCCATCCGCAGCTCGAGCCGGCCCCGGGTGTACGCCCGCGCCCTGTCGAGCTCCTCGGGACGAACGGGCTCGGTGGTGATGCGATCGAGCTGCTCGACGATCGCGCGCACCACGCGCTCCGCGTCCTCCGGGTCGAACCCGGCATGCACGCCGAACGTGCCGGTGTCGGCGTACGTCGCGCTGAAGGTCGAGATGTCGTACACGAGCGAGCGGCGCTCGCGCAGCTCCAGGAAGAGACGGCTGCCCATCCCGTCTCCCAGGATCGCGCCGAGCAGGTCGAGCGCCCAGCGGTCGGGGTCGTTGCGCGCGACGCCCGGCATGCCGACGCACAGGTTGCCCTGGCTCAGACGCCGATGAGAGACCCGCATCGCGCCGGCGGGCGCCGGCGTCGGGGCTGGCGCCGCGACCGGCGGACGTCGCACGGGCCCGTCCGCATCCGGCGGGCCGTCGGGGCGCCACGGCGTCGCGGCCTCGACGACGGCCTCGTGCTCGATCGCGCCGGCGACGGCGAGGACCATGGCGGCCGGCCGATACGCCGAACGCCAGTGCTCGATGACGTGCCGATACGTGGCCCGGCGCACCGATCCGATGGTGCCGGCGATCTCGCGACCGAGCGGATGGCCGGCGTACAGCAGCTCGTCGAAGAGCGTGAAGACGTGATCGGAGGGCGAGTCCACGTACATCCGGATCTCGTCGACGATGACCGGCTTCTCGGCGCTCAGGTCTGCCCGACGCAGGAGCGGGTGGAGCGCCAGCTCGCTCACCGCGTGCAGCGCGACGTCGACCCGCTCGGCGGGGACCTTGGAGCTGAAGACGGTGAGCTCGCGATCGGTGCTGGCGTTCACGCTGCCGCCGACGCCCTCGACGACCTGTGACAGCGTGCCCGCCTCGGGGTGGCCGCGCGTGCCCTTGAAGACGAGGTGCTCGAGGAGATGGCTGAGGCCCGCGTGCGCGTCGTCCTCGTGCCGCGAGCCGACCGGGACGAAGATCGCGACGCTCGCGGATCGGGCACCGGGCATCGCCTGGGTCACGACCCGGAGCCCGCTGGGCAGGACGCTGCGACGGTGGCTCGTCTCCGCGGCGGCGCGCGGCCGCGCGCGAAGCGGCGTGGCGGTCACGCCCCGTCCTCGTCCTCATCCGGGCGATCGCCGTCCGCGCCGTCGGCCTCACCGGCCATCAGCAGCTCCATCTGGATGAAGCGCAGGTCGCGCGCCAGCTCCTCGGCATTGCGCGGGAGGGCGCGCCGGGCGGGCTGCCCATCCACGCCATCCTCGTCCTCGAGGCCGAGGCGCGGCTGCCCGTTCGCGGCGAACTCGAGGACGACCCGCTCGTTCCCGATCGTGAGCGTGTACACGAGGAGCTGCTCGCTGGTCGTGTCGAACTGGAGGTAGTCGAACGAGTCGAGGTTGAGGCAGATCGCGAGTGGCGTGAAGTAGGAGGCGATGTCGGGATGGTCGACCACGATCCGCTCCACCCAGCCGGTGCCGCTCGACTCGACCTTCGCGCCGCGGTAGTAGCGGTAGGTCACCGTCTGCTTCAGGAGGGGGCGCAGGATGTTGTAGATGTCACTCCTGGCGGTGACGACCCCGGTATTGATGTAGAGCTTGGCACGCGCCTCGGACATCGGGCTCGCTTCGTGCGGATCGTCGGCGAGTCTACACCGCGCCCCCGGCCGCGGCGGTGCCGCGCGGACCGGCTGCTACGATACCGGCCGTGAAGCTGCTGGCGGCCGACATCGGCAACACGAACGTCACGATCGGCCTCTTCGAGGACGATCGGCTCGCGCGTTCGTGGCGCGCCATCACCCGCGCCAACGCCACGGCCGACGAGGTCGCCGCCATGCTCAGCGGGCTCCTCGCCCTCGACGCTCACCGGCTGGACGAGCTCGACGCGGTCGCCCTCGCCAGCGTGGTGCCGCCCCTGACCGAGACGTGGGAGCGCCTCGCGGCCGAACGGATCGGCCTCGAGCCGTCCATCGTCGACGCGGCCTCGCTCGAGGGCATCCTCGAGATCCACATCGATCGTCCGTCGGAGGCGGGCGCCGACCGCCTCGCCAACGCGCTCGCGGCCCGGACCGAGTTCGGCGGGCCGGCCATCGTCATCGACCTCGGCACCAGCACGAACTTCGACCTCATCGACGCCGATGGCGCGTACGTCGGCGGCGCGATCGCCCCCGGCATGGGCCTCAGCCTCGAGGCGCTGGTCGGGCGAGCCAGCAAGCTGCCGCGCATCGAGCTGCGGCGACCGCCATCGGCCATCGGCGCCAACACCGTTCACGCCATGCAGTCGGGCGCGGTGCTGGGCTACATCGGCCTCGTGAGCGGCCTGCTGACGGCGCTCCGCGGTGAGCTGATCGAGCGCTCCCCCGACGGCAGTCGGGTGACCGTCATCGCCACCGGCGGCTACACCCACCAGCCGTGGCTGCGCGAGGTGCCGGGCATCGACGCGGTCGAGAAGGACCTCACCCTGCGCGGGATTCGGTACGCGTGGGCCCAGATGCGCGAGCGGGAACGCGGCCGGGCCGCGGCGGGCGAACGGATGAACGAGGGCCTCGGGTCGCTCGCCGGCCGGCGGATCGTGGTCGGCGTGTCCGGCAGCATCGCCGCGTACAAGGCGGTCACGCCTGGTGCGGCTCCTCGGCGAGCGCGGTGCCGTGGTCGACGTGGCCATGACCGCCGCCGCAACCCGCTTCGTCGGGCCGCTCACCTTCGCGAGCCTCACCCATCGCCCTGTGCTCGACGACGTCTTCGAGCTCGACACCGACCAGCAGATCGCCCACATCGAGCTGGCCGAGGCGGCCGACGCCATCGTCCTCGCACCCGCCACGGCCAACCTTCTCGGCGAGCTTGCGGCCGGTCTGGTCGGCGACGCCGTGACGGCCATCGCCTGCGCCAGCCGGGCGCCGGTGATCGTGGCCCCGGCCATGGACGCCGGCATGTGGACCCATCCCGCCACGCAACGCAACGTCGCCACCCTGCGCGAGTTCGGCTACGTCGTCATCGAGCCGGAGGTCGGCGAGCTCGCTTCCGGGCTGACGGGGATCGGCCGGCTGGCCGAGCCGCCGACCATCGTCGATGCGGTGGAGCGCCTCTTCGCGCGAGCCGGCGACCTCGAGGGCCTCCACGTCGTCGTCAGCGCCGGCGGGACGCGCGAGCCGCTCGACCCGGTGCGCTTCATCGGCAACCGGTCGTCCGGGAAGATGGGCGCCGCCATCGCCGAGGCCGCGCGCGACCGTGGTGCCGCGGTCACCCTCATCGCCGGCACGATGAGCGTCACCCCGCCGCGTGGGGTGACCGTCGTCGATGCCACCACCGCCCAGGCGATGCGCGAGGCGGTGCTGCGCGCGGCGCCGCAGGCCGACATCCTGGTCATGGCCGCGGCGGTCGCCGACTTCGCGCCGGCCCGCGCCAGCCAGCGGAAGATCAAGCGCTCGGGGGAGAACCTGCAGATCGAGCTCGTCCCGAACCCGGACATCGTGGCCGAGGTGGGCGAGATGCCGGACGACGTGCGGCCGTTCCTCATCGGCTTCGCGGCCGAATCGGACGACCTCGAGGTCAACGCCGCCGCCAAGCTGCGCGACAAGGGTCTCGACCTCATCGTCGGCAACGTCGTCGGCGGGCCGTTCGACGCCGTCGGCTCGGACGAGAACAAGGTCACCGTCTTCGGCGCAGAGGGCTCCTTGACCGACTGGCCGATGCTTCCCAAGCGTCAGGTGGCGGAGCGTCTGTGGGACCTCATCGGCGACCGATACCGTCATACCCGCGGCGACGCGGAGGCCACCCCCACAGGTCGGCGGCGCCGCCGGACGTGATCGTCGTCCACCAGGCCGACGAGCTGCGCGGCGCGATCCGCGAGCGCCGGATCGCCGGTGACAGCGTCGGCTTCGTGCCGACCATGGGCATGCTCCACGATGGCCAGCTCTCGCTCGTGCGTCGCGCGCGCGAGGAGAACGGTTGCGTGGTCGTCAGCTCGTTCGTCAACCCGCACGCGTTCAGCACGCTCGACGAGGGTGACGGCGGCACGCGCGACCACGTCCGCGATCTCGCCCTGCTCGACCACGCCGAGGTCGACATCAGCTTTCTGCCCGACGTCGGCACCCTCTACCCGCCCGACGACACGACCCGCGTGACGGTTGAGGGACTCACGCGGCAGCTGGAGGGCGCGTCACGGCCGGGTCACCTCGACGGGCTGACGACGGTCATGCTCAAGCTCATCCACCTCGTCGGCCCGGCCCGGGTCTACCTCGGGCAGCGGCACGCGCAGCAGGTGGTCCTCGTGCGCCGGATGCTGCGCGACCTGTTCATGAACCTCGACCTGGTCATCTGCCCGACCGTCCGCGAGGACGACGGGCTCGCGATCTCGAGCGCCAATGCCCTGCTGGGGATCGAGGAGCGCCACGCGGCCACGTGCCTCTACAACGCCCTGAACGCGGCGAAGGCCTCGTACGACGCCGGGGAGCGGTCCGCCGAGGTCCTGCGCTGGCGCATGACCGACGTCATCTCGGGGGAGCCGAGGGCCCGGATCGACTACGTCAGCGTCGCCGACGCCACCACCCTGGCCGAGCTTCAGCGCATCTCCGGCCCGGCGCTCGCGCTCCTGGCCGTATGGATTGGGCGAGCGCGGCTCACCGACAACATGCCGCTCGAGCCAGACCCCGCCTGAGGCGAAAATTCGGCCCCCAAAGTACTAGTGCGGTCCATATGCCCGACCGTATGATTCGGCTCGTCACCGCGGCGCCGGCCGTCACCGGCCGTGAGCGCCATCGGTGCCTGGGAGGCCGGCGGGTGCCCACGTCCGGCCTCCCTTCGTTTGCCCCTCGGTAGCGGCGCGGACACCCTCTACAGCAGCGCCAGGAGCGCGTCGACATCGAGCGCCCCGTCGACGAGGTCGATGATGGTCGCGATCTTCTCGGTGTCGCCGGCGTGGGTCTTGACGAGGACCTGCTCGACCGCCTGGGCCGTGCGATACGTGTCGGTCGGGACGAGGTAGCTGAAGATGCCCGCTCCTGCAGCGCATCGATGACCGCCTCCGAGGGCCGGAAGCCGCCGGTCATCACGATGCCGATGACGCGCGGCGATCGCCCCCGAGATCCGGTTCGATCTCGACCGCGGCGCGCAGCAGGTCGTCGCGATCG
This sequence comes from uncultured Chloroflexia bacterium, assembly GCA_963790255.1. GTDB lineage: Bacteria > Chloroflexota > Limnocylindria > QHBO01 > QHBO01 > JACDBZ01. The sequence continues at coordinate 35,347 of CAWBOA010000013.1, forward strand.
CCCGGCGTGATGAGGAGCGTCCGCTCGCGCAGCAGCTCGACCGCGTGGACGGCCTGCATCGCACCGATGGCGACCCAGCCGATGGTCGCGCCCGGGGTCGCCTCGCCGGCCAGCAGCTCACCGTCCAGGTGGGTTGCGATGAGCTCCAGCGACGGATTGGCGAGGAACTCCGAGTACGGGATGCAGCCAAGCAGGTCGACCCCGTGCTGCGCCAGTCCACGCTCGAGCACCTCCGGCAGCTGGGGATGCGACTCCACGTCGACCTTGTTGACGACCGCGCCGAGGACGCGCACGCCATGCGCCGCGAACAGCGCGCAGTTGAGCACGATCTCGTCGATCGGCCGGCCGATGCCGCCCTCGCTGACGATGATCACCGGCGCCTCGAGCATGGCCGCGACGCGCGCGTTCGACACGCCGACCACCGCGCCGACGCCGGCGTGCCCGGTGCCCTCGATCACGACCAGGTCCTTGTCGCGCGCGACGCGGGCGTCCGCGGCCAGGATCCGGCCCTCGAGGTCGTCGTGGACCTGCGCCCATCACGAACTCGGTGGTGAAGTGGCGCGGGAGGGTGACCGGCGACATGTCGTCCAGCGCGTCGGGGAGGTCGAAGACCTCGCTCATGAGCACGGCGTCCTCGTCGGCGCGGGTGCCGTCGACCACGAGGTAGCGCTGCCCGACCGGCTTCACGAACCCGAGGCGCAGCCCGCGGTCGCGGATCGCGGCCAGCAGTCCGAGGCTGGTGGTCGTCTTGCCCCGGTTCTGCCCGGTGGCGGCCAGGAAGACGCGTCGCGCCGGCATGCGCGGAACTCTACCCGCGGCCGGGTCGCCGGACGCTGGAATCTAGGAGCGAGCCTTCGTCTTGCGCTCGACGAGGTCGACGCCCTCGCGCAGGCGCGTGACGAGCTCCGCGTCGAGCATCTCCGGCTCCAGGTGCTCACCCAGGCGCTCGAGCATGTCGGCCGCGACGCTGAGCAGGACGTCCGCATCGGCGATGAAGAACTGCGGCTCGTTGTTGTAGCGGACGAGCGTGAGGCGGCCCTGGAGGGTGAGCCCGGCCTCGGTGTGGTTGACCTGGGTCCCGAAGTTGTGGCCCTGGATGCCGTCGGGGTTGTTGAGGAAGTTCAGGGCGTTGTCGATGACCAGCCCGAACCGCGCGCGCCAGCTGACGAGGCGCTCCTGGACGTCGGTCGACAGGCCCATCTCGCCGAGCTCCTCGAAGACGCCGCGATCGACGGTGAGAAGCCCGACCAGGGTCGATCCGGCCCGTCCGCCCAGCATCACCTGCAGCGATCGCTCGAGGGTGAAGACGTCCGCGTCGAAGCGCGGGCTGGTCGTCACCTCGGCCAGCAGGTCCTCGACGTTGTCGAGCTGTCCTGGGTCGGCGAGCGCGTTCGCCAGGTTGTGGATCTCCTCGCGGAACAGGAAGCGCTCTTCGTGATCCAGCATGCCGGCCTACGGATACAGCCCGCGCAGGAGGGTGGCCTCGGCGACCCGGGCGACCGCGACCATGTAGGCCGCCGTGCGCATGTCGACCTCGTGCCGCCCGCTCATCTCGTGGACCGCCTCGAAGGCGCGATCCATGATCTCCTTCAGGCTCTCGTTGATGCGGTTCTCGGTCCAGAAGAAGCTCTGCATGTCCTGGACCCACTCGAAGTAGCTGACCGTCACGCCGCCGGCATTGCAGAGGATGTCCGGGATCAGGAAGACGCCGCGGTCATAGAGGATCGCGTCCGCCTCGGGCGTGGTCGGCCCGTTCGCCGCCTCGGCGACGACCTTGGCCTTGACGTTCGCCGCGTTGTGCCGGGTGATCTGGTTCTCGAGCGCGGCCGGCACGAGGATGTCGCAGTCGAGCTCGAGGATCTCCTGGTTCGTCACCTCGTCGGCGCCGGGGAAGCCGACGACCGTGCCGTGCTCGGCCTTCCAGGCGCCGACCTTGGCCGGATCGAGCCCGGCGGCATTATGGATGCCGCCGCTCGAGTCACTGACGGCGACGATGACGGCGCCCTCCGCCCGGAGCAGGGTCGCGGCGATGCTGCCGGCGTTCCCGTAACCCTGGATGCTGACGCGCGCTCCCTCGAGCGACGCACCGGTGGCCTTCGCCCACTGCTGGAGGGTGAAGACGGCGCCGCGGGCCGTCGCCTCGTTGCGTCCGAGCGAGCCACCGACCGCGATCGGCTTGCCCGTCACGACGCCGTGGATGGTGTAGCCGTGGTGCATGGAGTAGGTGTCCATGATCCAGGCCATCGTCTGGGCATTCGTGTTCACGTCGGGTGCCGGGATGTCCCGGTCGGGACCGATGAGCGGGCTGATCTCGGTCGTGAATCGGCGCGTCAGTCCCTCGACCTCGCGCAGCGTCAGCTTCTTGGGATCGACGATGACGCCGCCCTTGCCGCCACCGTACGGGATGTTCACGCAGGCGCACTTCCACGTCATCCACATCGCCAGCGCCCGTACCTCGTCGAGCGTCACGTCCTGGTGGTAGCGAATGCCGCCCTTGGCCGGTCCGCGGCTGACGTTGTGCTGGACGCGGTGGCCCGTGAAGACCTGGACGTCGCCGCTGTCGAGGGTGACCGGAAAGTTCACGGTCAGCTCGCGCTGTGGGACACGAAGGACGCGGCGCATGCCGTCATCGAGGTCGAGCTTGTCGGCGGCGTGGTCGAACTGGGACTGGGCCACGGCCCAGATGTTCGGAGCCTCCGCCACGTTGGTGCTGGCCATCAGGTGCTCTGAGTGCCTCCTAGGTACTCGCGACGCCGGCGCCTCTACGCGCCGAGATGATCCGAAGGCGGAAGCAGGCCGAGTCGCGGGTGACGGTTGCCGATTCTAGCGCAGGTCTTCGTCCAGCCACCGGCACGAATCGAGCGGCTACGATCCAACCGATGACCGATGTGCTGGATGCGGCGCCGCCCTCTCTCTCCGCTGCCGATGCGAAGGAGGTCGCGCGCTCGGCGTTCGGGCTCGACATCGCGGTGGAGCCGCTCGTCAGCGAGCGTGACCAGAACTTCCGACTGACCGATCCGACCGGCCGCGGGTGGGTCCTCAAGGTCTCGAACGCCGCTGAGGATCGGGCCGTGGTGGAGATGGAGGTCGCGGCGGTCGAGTGCATTGCCGCGGTCGATCCCGAGCTCCCGGTGCCCGTCGCGGGATCGAGCGTGGATGGTGCGCCGATCGCCGAAGTTCGGATCGGCGGTGTCATGCACCTGGCCAGGCTGCTGCCGGTCATGCCGGGCCGAACGGCCGATCCCACGGACCTCGACTTCGAGGCCATTGGCGGCATCGGCCTCGTCGTTGCCCGCCTCGGCCGTGCCCTGCGCGGCTTCTTCCACCCTGCCGCCGGTCGCGTGATCCTGTGGGACCAGCAGCACCTCCCGCGATTGTTCGGCCATGCGTCGCTGATCGAGGATCCTCGCCGGCGCGACCTGCTCGACCGGGTCATCGCCCGCTTCCAGGCTCGGGTGGTGCCGCAGCTGCCCCGGATGCGGGCGCAGGTCATCCACAACGACGTGACGCTCGACAACCTGCTGCTCGACGAGCGCGGTCGGGTGACCGGCATCATCGACTTCGGCGACATGGCGCACACCGCGCTGGTGCTCGACGTGCCGGCCACGCTGCAGTCGCTCGTCCGTGGCCGGACCGACATCTTCGAGGTGTCCGAGGCCTTCCTGGCCGGCTACGTATCGGCGACTCCGCTCGAGCCGTTGGAGGCCGAGCTGCTCGGCGACCTCCTGGCCGCCCGGATGGCGCAGACGATCCTCATCAGTGCCTTCCGCACGCGGCAGTACCCCGACAACGCCTACATCCACGGCTGGGCGGAGCCGGCCTGGGAGCTCCTCGAGCAGATGGACGGCGTCGGGTTCGACGACGCTGCGCGACGCATGGCGGCGATCGCCCGCGCACCGGTCGCGCGACGCGCACCCGCGGACGACCTGCGGTCGCGGCGGCGCGCCGTGCTGGGCAGCGCGCTCGAGGCGTTGAGCTACCGGCGACCGCTCCATCTCGTCCGCGGCGAGGGCGCGTGGCTGGAGGCGGCCGACGGGCGGCGCTACCTCGACGCGTACAACAACGTGCCCGTCGTCGGCCACGCCCATCCGCGCGTTGTCGAGGCCATCGCGCGCCAGGCCGCGACGCTCAACACGAACACGCGGTACCTCCACGAGCACGTCGTCGAGCTGGCCGAGCGCCTGACCGCGAGCCTTCCCGCCGAGCTCGACACCGTGATGTTCGTCAACTCCGGGTCGGAGGCGAACGACCTCGCCTGGCGCCTCGCCACGACTGCCACCGGCGCCGATGCCGGACTCGTCACCGACTGGGCGTACCACGGGGTCACCGCGGCCATCGCCGATCTCACGCCATCCGAGTGGGCGCCGGACGAGCACCCCGATGGCGTCGAGACCATTCCGGCCCCCAATACTTACCGCGGGCCGTACGCCGATGCGACGGACCCGGTGGCGGTGGCGCGCGAGCAGGTGGCCGCTGCGGTCAGGCGCCTGGCCGAGCGCGGCCGCCGGCCGGCGGCCATCGTCATCGACTCGTGCTTCACCGCCGACGGGATCTTCGTGCCGGAGCCCGCGGTCGTCGCCGCCATCGTCGAGGCCGCGCGCATGGCCGGCGCCATGTACGTCGCCGACGAGGTCCAGTCGGGCCACGGCCGAACCGGCGAGGACCTGTGGGGCCACGTCCGTTGGGGCGTGACGCCGGACATCGTCACCCTCGGCAAGCCGATGGGCAACGGCCATCCCATCGCCGCGGTCATCACCCGCGCCGAGATCGCCGACCGCTTCGCCGCCCGGACCACGTACTTCAGCACCTTCGGCGGCAACCCGGTCGCGTGCGCCGCGGCGCTCGCGGTCCTCGACGTCATCGACGACGAGGGGCTGATCGCGAACGCCGCGGTCGTCGGCGACTGGATGCGCGCCGAGATCGCGGCCCTCGCCGTCCGGCATCCGGCCATCGGAGACGTTCGCGGGCGCGGCCTCATGACGGGTGTCGAGCTCGTGGTGGACGCGTCCGCACGAGAGCCGGCGACCGAGCTCGCCTCCCGCGTGAAGAACGAGATGGCCGAGGACGGCGTGCTGATCGGGACGTCCGGCCGGATTGGCAACGTCCTGAAGATCCGGCCGCCGCTCGTCATCGGCCGCGGCGACGCAGGGCTGATCGTCAGCGCCCTGGACCGGGTGCTCCGCTAGCTCCCGAGCGCGCGCGTCAGACGGTCTCGATCGCCATCGCCACGGCTCCCCCGCCGCCAAGGCACAGGGTGGCGAGCCCCTTGCCCCCGCCGCGGCGCCGGAGCTCGTAGAGCAACGTTGTCAGCACGCGCGCGCCGGATGCGCCGATGGGGTGGCCGAGTGCGATCGCCCCGCCGTTGACGTTCACCTTGTCCCAATCGAAGCCGAGCTCGTTGCCGTCGGCCAGCACCTGGGCCGCGAAGGCCTCGTTGATCTCGATGAGGTCGAAGTCGTCGATCGTCCCGCCGACCCGCTCGATGAGGCGGCGCACCCCGTGGATGGGCGCCTCGAACAGCCACTCCGGTGCGACGTCGGCCTGGGCGTAGCCGGTGATGCGGGCCATCGGCTGGGCACCGTTGAGCGCGTCCTCGGACCCGATCACGAGCGCAGCCGCGCCGTCGGTGATGCCGGGCGCGTTACCCGCGGTGACCGTCCCGCCGTCGGGCTGGAAGGCCGGCCGGAGCTTGGCGAGCGCTTCGGCGCTCGTATCGGCCCGCGGCCCCTCATCGGCCGAGATGACGGTGTCGCCCTTCTTGCCCGGCACGGTGACCGGCACGATCTCGTCGTCGAAGCGGCCCGCCTCCTGGGCCGCGATCGCACGCTGATGCGAGCGCAGGGCAAGCTCGTCCTGGGCCTCGCGGGTGACTTCGTGCTTGGCGGCGACCCGCTCGGCGTGCATCCCCATGTGGACGTCGCAGGTGGCGCACCAGAGGCCGTCGTGCACGGTCGCGTCGACGACCGTCGCGTTGCCGAGCCGATACCCGGTGCGCGCCCCCGGCAGCAGGTAGGGCGCCATGTTCATGCTCTCCATCCCGCCGGCCACGATGAGGTCGGCATCGCCGGCGCGGATGGACGCTGATCCCAACATCACCGCCTTGAGACCCGAGCCGCACACCTTGTTGATTGTGGTCGCGCTCACGCCCTCCGGGAGGCCGGCCTTGAGGGCCGCCTGGCGGGCGGGAGCCTGCCCGGCGCCGGCCTGCAGCACCTGGCCCATGATCGCCTCGTCGATGCGCTCGGGGGCGACGCCGGATCGCTCGACAGCTGCTCGAATGGCGATGCCGCCCAGCTCGGTCGCCGGCGTCGTGGAGAGGCCGCCGCCGAACTTGCCGATCGGCGTCCGGGCGGCGGAGAGGATGAAGACATCTCGCATGGCGGCAATGGTACGCCGATCCTCTGGCAGCGAAGATCGAACTGACTTCCCGCTCGCCACACTCGTACCGTGTGAGCGGCGACACCGAGCGCGCCGCCCGCGAGGTACACATCGTGGAGCAGGAACTGGTGGCCCGAGCGCAGCGAGGCGACGAAAGCGCCTTCGCTGACATCGCCTACGCCATCGGAGATCGGCTCTTCTCCGTCGCGCACCGGATCCTGCGTGACACCGACCTCGCCGAGGATGCCACCCAGCAGGCGATCGTCGCCATCTGGCGCGAGCTTCCCGGGCTTCGTGATCCGGCGCGCTTCGACGCCTGGTCGTACCGCGTGCTCGTGAACGCGTGCTATGCGCAGGCGCGTTCCGAACGACGCTGGAGCCCAACCCTCCACGTGCTCGAGACCGATCACGGCGCCGGAGACCCGCAGCTCTCCGTCGCCGACCGCGACCAGCTGGAGCGCGGGTTCCGCAGGCTGCCCCCGGAGCAGCGGGCGGTGCTCGTCCTCCAGCACTACCTCGACCTGACCCTGCCGCAGATCGCCGAGCTGCTCGGCGTGCCGATCGGAACCGTGCGATCGCGGCTGCACTACGCGCGCCGCGCGATGCGCGCCGCCCTCGAGGCGGACGCCCGTCCGGCGCTCAGCGGGAGTCGACCGTCATGACCGATGAGAGGCAACTCGATCGCGTGCTCGACCGATGGATTGACGACGGCCCGACCGTCGTCGCGGACCGAGTGATCGCGGCGGCGATGACCGATGTGCATACGACACGACAGCGCGGCGCCCCCTGGGGGCTGCTGAAGGAGCTCTTCATGTCCATGAAGCCCGCGGCGACGATCGTCGGCATTGCCGCAGCGATCGTGATTGGCGTCGCCGCGTATCAATACGTCTCGGGCGGACCCAACATCGGAGGACCGACTGAGCCTCGTTTCGTCGACCGATCCGAGCTCGAGGGAATCGTCCTCAATGCCGATGGTGCGCCGTCCGGAATGGCCTTGGACGGCATCTTCACCGATCGGAACGACGTTCTCCTCCGGCCGGTCATCTCCGTCGAAGGCCCCGATGCCGGCGCCTTCCTCGAGCAGCCGGGGTTCATTGCCGGCAGGTATGCCGAGTTCAGCGATGCGCGGGCCGGGGTGCTGTCCTGGACGGCACTCTTCGAGACGGTCGAGGATGCTGAGCTGGCGCTCGCCATCTATGTGACGGAAGTCCAGTCGGCCGACGGCTACGGCCTGACGTCGCGCGTCGACGTCGAACTCGGGGACGAGGGCGCGTTCTACTCCGACGGCAACGACCCCGAGTTCAATGCCCAGGTCTACCTGTGGCGCGTCGGCAATCTCGTGCTGGCCGCCGCCACCTACGGCGACTTCGACGCCGGTCAGCTCGGACAGATCGCCGAGGGGATGGACGACCGGGCCCGCTGACCCGACTCCGGGCGGGGCCGGCCGCGAGCAGGACTGGCCCTCCCTTCACACGACCGGAGAGCGCGGCCGACGCCGCTGAAGGAGCTCGTCATGACCATCAGACCCGCGGTGACGGTACTCGGCGTTGCTGTCCTCATCATCGTCGGAATCGGCGGGTACCAATTCCTCTCGGAGCGAGGTCAAGACCCCGCGCGACTCGAAGGGTCGCCGGGGGGTGTGCGCGCAGGCGCGTCACCGGAGGCCGTGACGACGCCCGAGGCCGCCCCGATCGTGCCGGACCTTGCGGACATCGTCGTCACGAACCAGAACGCGCCCCAGGGCTGGCAGGTGGAAGCGACGCTTCGCGGCCTCGCGGCGCTGGACTATCTGATCCGCTACGGCCGGGTCGGCCCTGCCACTCCCGGCTTCCTCGACGGTCGCGCGACCAACTTCTGCGCAGAGGGCGAGGGATGCGGAACGTCGTGGATCGCTCTGTACGCGTCGGAAGCGGATGCCGAGGCGGCGTTCCCGGTCTTCCATGGCGAGATGCAGGTGGGTTGGGGCCTGGGACCCCATGCGGAGCCCCTCGGCTTCGGACAGGACGAGGCGCGCGCCTACACGAACAACCTGGGGAATGCCGCCGCCAACCACGCGTACGTGTGGCGGAAGGGCAGCGTGCTCATGGGCATGATCGGGGTGGGCGAGATGGAGGTCGCTACCCTGCGGTCACTCGCCGAGGAGATGAACGCGCGCAGCCGCTGAGGCTGGGCCAAGCGGCATCGCCATTCGAGCGGCCCTCGAGCGATCCGGCGTCGTTCCCGAGCGTGCTGGATTCGCCTCGTGCCGACGTCCGATTTCGACATCGGTGCGAAGATCGAACCCTTCAGAGCTCCCCTGATCCCATACCGGTCGAGCGGCCGATGGACGGCCGTGCCGGAGGGCAGCCATGGATCGCAGCCTCGTTGAGCGCGCGCAACAGGGGGATCGTCAGGCGTTTGCCCAGATCGCTGCGGCCGCCTCCGATCGACTGTACGCCGTCGCCATTCGGATCCTGCGCGACGCCGATGCGGCCGGCGAGGCCTTGCAGACGGCACTCGTCAGCATCTGGCGGGACTTGCCCATGCTGCGCGATGCCGATCGGTTCGACGCCTGGTCGTATCGCGTCGTCGTGCGCGCGTGCCACCGCCTCCTGCGCCAGGCGCGAGGGCGGCCACCGACGATCGAGCTGCTCGCCGGTGATGCCGCGATCGGGGACACGGAGGCGGCGGTCACGATGCGCGACCAGCTCGAACGCGGCTTCGCGCGACTCTCCAGCGACCATCGTGCGGTCCTCGTCCTCATGTACTACCGCGACCTGACGATTCCCGAGATCGCCGCGACCCTCGGCCTCTCGCCGGGGACGGTGAAGTCGAGGCTTCATTACGCGAGGGGGGCCATGCGCGCCGCCATGGATGCCGAGGGACGCCTCATGGAGGAGGGCCGACTGGCATGACTCGCAGCGCGGACTTCGACGATCTCTTGAGCCGCTGGCTGCGGGATGGGGCTGAGCACGCCCCCGAGCGCCACCTTGCGGCGGCGCTGGACCGAGTCGCTACGACGGGACAGCGGCGTCCCTCCATCGCGCCGTGGGCGCGCGGGGGCGCGGAGGATTCTCCGGACGTCCTGCAGGCGGTAATCGCGGCAGCCGCCGCGGTGCTTCTTGCCGCCGCCGTCGGGATCGGCATCCAGGTTGGCGTGATTCGGTGGCTCGATCCCGCACCGATTCCGCCACCTCTGCCATCACCGAGCGAGGCGCCGGCGGTGGACCGATTCTCGACCTTCACGGCCCCTGACGGCAGCTTCCAGATTCGGCTACCGGACGCCTGGGCGCTGGACCGCGGCCCCGACCCGGCCGTGTTGTACCTAACCCGTGGAAACATCGACCTCTCACTCCGGGCCGGCAATGCCGATGGCGAGGTCGTCACATGCGACGCTGGGAAGGGGCCATGGGAAGAGTGCAAGACCAGCACTGCGACCACCTTGGCGGAGCTTCAGCGCGACGTCACTCTGACCAATACCCCTGAGGAGGGAGTCGCGCCCGAAGGTCCGTTCGAGCGTGCTGCCATGCTCGATGGAGATTCCGCCCGAATCGAAGAGATATCGGCGTATGAGCATCCGGCACGGGGAGGCGAGTGGGTCAGCTACGTAATGGCCGTTCACGACGGGCGGCCCTTCGTGATTCGACTCTGGAGCCCCACCTCCGCGTTGGGCACGGCGGTCGCTGAGGTGTTGGAGGGCTTCGAATTCGATGACCCGGCGGATCCGGAGCTCTAGCTCGAGCTCTTCTCGAACCCTGACGACGGCTACGAGGTGTCGCTCTCCTTGGCGGTGTCGAACAGGTAGGCGACCTTGTCGGCCCAGCTCTCGAGGACGACGCGATTCTTCGTCTTGAGCGACGGGGTCAGCTCGCCTGCCTCCTCGCTGAGCAGCCGGGGCAGGAGCGCGATGCGGCGCGGCCGCTCGTAGATCGCGAATCCATCCAGGGTGCGCTTCACCTCGCCATCGAACAGCTTCTCGACCGTGCGCTCCTCGATGAGCTGCTCGGGCGGCATCTCGGCGATGCCCTGCTGGGCGGCCCAAGCGCCGAGCTCGTCGAAATCCGGGGCGATCAGCACGCCGGTGTAGGCCTGGCGATCGCCGAGGATGACGGCCTGCGCCACGTAGCGCGAGGTGGAGAGGGCCGCCTCCATCGGCGCCGGCGAGACGTTCTTGCCGTTGCCGAGGACGATGATGTTCTTCAGCCGATCGGTGATGCTGATGCGGCCGATGGCGTCGAGCTCGCCGATGTCGCCGGTGTGGAACCAGCCGTCAGGGTCGATGGCGCGGGCCGTCTCGGACGGCTGGTTGAGGTAGCCCTGCATCACCTGCGGGCCGCGCACCAGGATCTCGCCGGTGGCCGGATCGATCTTCACCTCCGACCCGGGGGCGGCTCGCCCGACGGTGCCGAAGACGAAGTCGTTGGGCCGGTTGATGCTCACGAATGGCGAGGTCTCGGTGAGGCCGTAGCCCTCGAGCACGAGCATGCCCATGCCGTAGAAGAACTCGCCGATCTCGCGAGCCAGCGGCGCCGATCCGGAGACGAAGTAGCGAACTCGGCCACCCGTGCGATCTCGGATCTTGCCGAAGACCAGCTTGTCGGCGATGCGCAGCTGGACGGCAAGCCATGGCGAGTCGGAGCGCCCCGCGAGGTGATTGGCGTACTTCTTGGCGCCCAGGCCGGCGGCCCAGTGGAAGATCCGCTGCCGCATCGGTGAGCCGGCCTCGACCGCGGACAGGACGCGGGCGTAGACCCGCTCGTAGAGGCGCGGAACCGCGCCCATGACCGTCGGGCGGACCTCGACCATGTTCGCCGGCAGCCGCTCGATCAGCGCCTCGGCGAAGACGACGGCCGCGCCCTTCCCGAGGGCGACGACCTCATCGACGATGCGCCCGTAGATGTGGCTCAGCGGCAGGAAGCTGAGGAAGACATCGGTCTCGTAGAAGTCGACGACCTGGTTGGCCGCCTCGAAGTTGAAGAGCAGGTTCCCGTGGCTGAGCATCGCGCCCTTGGGGTTGGCGGTCGTGCCGGACGTGTGGATGACGGTGGCCAGGTGGTCGCGCTCGATCCCCAGCCATCCGTCGCGCCACGCGACCCGGTTCGCGGCCTCCATGTCGGCCCGCGCGATGACGTCGTCGATGGTGAGCGTCCCGGGCGGCAGCTTGCCGCTGGCCTCGAAGCTGATGACGTGCTCGACCGTCGGGCAGTCGTCACGGACCGATGCGATCTTTGCCGCCTGCTGGACGTTCTCGACGAAGATGACCTTGGCCCGCACGTTGTTGATGACGAAGGCCGCCTGTCCCGGCTCCGACTGCGGATAGATGGGGCAGGTGACCGCGCCAAGCGCCAGGGAGGCAAGGTCGCTGATCGTCCACTCCGGGCGGGTACGACCCACGATGGCCACGCTGTCGCCGTCGACCACGCCGAGGTCCTTCAGGCCGAGTGACAGCCCGGTGACCCAGTCCCACATCTCGCGGTAGGTTCGGCTCGTCCACGCGCCCTCCTCGGCTCCCTCGGCGCGCTGGCCCTTCGGCAGCTTCCAGCGCAGGGCCTCGCGACCCGCGTTTCGCTCCACCGAGCGATAGATGAGGTCGACGATATTGCGCGCCTGGTCCTCCGGGGCCACGGTGAGCGGCTCGATCTCGGGCGTCTGCATGACCCGCGGCGGTGCCGGAGTCGCGGACGCCTCGAGCTCGGCGGGTGGGGCGGCAGTCGTCGTCATCGGTTTCGTCTCCTGGCGATGGTGGGCGTCATCGTGGATCGGGCCCCCTGCGGGCCGGCTGCGGTCTCGTGGCTCAGCCCTCGCGGCGGGCGCCGTCGAGCAGCCCCTGCGCCACGATGAGCCGGTGGATCTGGTTCGTCCCCTCGTAGATCTGCGCTCCCTTGGCGTCCCGCATGAGGCGCTCGACCGGATTGTCACGCGAGTAGCCGGCGCCGCCGTAGATCTGGACGGCGTCAGTCGAGACCCGCATGGCGGCGTCGGAGGCGAACCACTTGGCCATGCTCGAGGCGGTGTTGACGGGCTGGCCGGCGTCGCGCATGCGAGCCGCGCGCCAGGTCAGCAACCGAGCGGCGTCGACCTGGACGGCCATCTCGGCGAGCATGCCCTGGATCATCTCCTGGTCCGCGATGGCGCGGCCGAACTGGCGCCGCTCCAGGGCGTAGCGGGCGGCCAGCTCGAGCGCGTTGCGGGCAAGGCCGGTGCAGGCCGCGGCGATCCCGATCCGCCCGGCGCCGAGGGCCGAGAGCGCCACCCGCAGCCCGTCCCCCTCCTCGCCGAGCCGATGCTCGACCGGCACGCGAGCGTCCTCGAAGACGAGCTCGCCCCCGGTCGTGCCGCGGATCCCCATCTTCCGCTCCTTCGATCCGAGCCGGAAGCCGGGCGTGTCGGCCTCGACCACGAAGGCGGTGATGCCGTTCTTGCCGCGCGATCGGTCGACCGTGGCGAAGACGATGTAGCGCGCCGCCTCGCCGGCGTTCGTGATCCAGATCTTCGTGCCGGTCAGGAGGTACGCGTCGCCGTCGCGGCGGGCCGCGAGGGACAGCGATGCCGCGTCCGATCCGGCACCGGGCTCGGTGAGGGCGAACGCGCCGAGCTCGCGCCCGGCCGTCATCGGCGGGAGGAAACGGGCGCGCTGCTCATCCGTGCCATTGGCATAGATGCAGAGCTGGCTGAGGACGTGGACCGAGAGGCTGACGGCCATGGCCATGTCGGCCGCGGCGATCTCCTCGAGAGCCAGCGCCCAGGCGAAGGTGCCCATCCCGGCCCCGCCCAGCTCCTCGGGATATGGCAGCCCGGTGATGCCGATCTCACCGGCGCGCTCGAAGAGGCCGCGGTCGTATCGCTCCTCCTCGTCACGCTGGGCGGCCCCGGGTGCGACCTCGCGCTGTGCCCAGTCGCGCACCGTGTCGCGGACGCCGCGCTCCTCCTCGGTGAGCGCGAACGGGTCGCGGGCCGGGGCCGTCTCGACCGCCATCAGCCGACCTTGTTCCCGCGCTCGTCGTAGGCATAGAAGCCGCGTCCCGTCTTGCGGCCGAGGTGGCCCGCCGTCACGAGCTGGCGCAGGAGAGGGGCCGCCCGGAACTTCGGGTCGCCGAACCCGCGGTGGAGAACGTCCATGACGTTGAGCATCACGTCGTTGCCGATGAAGTCGCTCAGCTCCAGCGGGCCCATCGGGTGGTTCAGGCCAAGCCGGGCGCCGGCGTCGATGTCCGCGGCCGTCCCGGTCGACTCCATGAGCGCGAAGACCGCCTCGTTGATGAAGGGGCCGAGCATGCGGTTCACGAGGAAGCCCGGCATGTCCTTCGACTCGATGACGGTCTTGCCGAGCTCCTGCGCGAATTCGCGGCAGGCGTCATAGGTGGCGTCGTCGGTCTCGAGGCCACGGATGATCTCGATCAGCCCCATCACCGGCACCGGCGAAAAGAAGTGAAGGCCGATGAACCGCGACGGGCGGTCGGTCGCGGTGGCGAGGCCGGTGATGCTGATGCTGCTCGTGTTGGAGGCGAAGATCGCGCCCGCATCGGCGCTCGTGGTGACCGCCTCCCAGGTCTGGCGCTTGACCGCCTCGTCCTCGAAGACCGCCTCGATGACGATTCCGTGGCCGGCAACGCCATCGGTCCCCTTGGCGGTTGCGACGCGGGCCAGGATGTCGTCGGCGGCCGGCTGCTCGAGCTTGCCCTTCTCGACCTGGCGCGCGAGGTTCGCACCGATGCGGTCGCGACCGGCCGTGGCGAGGTCGGCGGTGCGATCGGAGAGGGTGACCCGCTTGCCGGCGGCGGCGCTGACCTGGGCGATGCCGTGCCCCATCAGGCCGGCGCCGATGACGAAGACGCGGTCGATGCTCATGCGACTCGCAGCCTAGCAGCCGCCGCGCGACTCGGATCAGTCGGCGTCGAAGTCGGTCACGGATTCCGGGCGACGAACGTGCTCGGACGCATCGGCAACCTCGTCGACCGCTGCCAGGAAAGGCTCACGCGCCTGCTCCGCGGCGAGGGAGGGAAGGGCGTAGACCTGGGCCTCGAGCCGGCCGTATGCCCGAAGCACGAGCCGCGCGAGCCGGTCCGCCTCGCTGGGCGTGCGGTCGAGCATGACGAGCGTCTTCTCGACCTGGACCGTGTGCTCCTGGAGGTGCGATGACATCCGCCCGAGCCGGAAGGCGACGTCGACCGCGTAGCCCGCCCAGCGGGCCGGCGTGGCGAGCTGGCCCGCATTGAGGCCGGCCATGCGCTCGGACGCACCGTCCATCGCGTCGTCGAGGCGGCCCCGGACCTCGGCCAGCGAGCCATCCGCGTCCGCGCCTTCCGGCGGGAAGCCCTCGTCGACTCCGTCGGGGACGGCCGGCGGCAGCTCGGGCGTCTGCTCGCGTGACATCCACCACGCGGCGAAGGCCGGATAGGCGCGCTGGACGTAGAGGATGTGGGCCAGGGTCTGGCGGATGGTCCACTCCCCGCCCCCCGGGTCGGCGTCGAGGTCGAGGTCGGCCAGAGGCAGGAGGAGGCCGTGAAGGTCCCAGCGCGCGACGGTGGCGTTGGCGAACGGCCCCGTGCCCCCCGGCTCGGCGCCCGCCTGCAGCACGGCTGCGGCAGCGTGGCCGGCAGCGCGCTCGAGCGCCTCCATGGACCGATAGAAGGCGTAGCGCACCTCTGCCTCCCCCTCCCGGTCCTCGCGCCACCACCAGCGGCGGGCAAGGTCACCGTCATCCTGGCCAAGGAGCGCGCCGACGGCCGTCGTCGTCCGTTCGCGGGCATCGACGATCCACGGGGGCAGCGGGCGCGTCGCCGGCGGGCCGTATCGCTCGAGGACGGGATCGACCTTCATGCGGTCATCATCCATCGTCGAGCAACCGTTCGGCGGCGGTGACCGGATCCAGGGTCCGATCCGCGACCTCCGCGATGATGCCCTCCCAGGCCGGCCGCCCAGTTGCGCGTCGGGTCGCGAGGTCCGCGATCGCGCGCCGCACCTGGTTGGCGGCTCGCTGCCGCGCCGCGAGCGGCTCGCGCGCCGTCGAACGGTGCGCGTCGATCGCCTCGGTCAGGGCGGCGATGCCCTCCCCCGTCGTCGCGGTGGTCATCATCACCGGCGGTGGCGCACGCTCGATCCGCCCACCCGCCGACGACAGCATGGCGCGCAGCTGGCGAGCGGCCCGCTCGGCGCCCGGCCGATCGCCCTTGTTGACGACGACGACGTCCGCGATCTCGAGGAGGCCGGCCTTGATGGCCTGGACCTCGTCCCCCATCTCGGGGACCTCGACCACGACCGTCGTCTCGGCCACGCGTGCGACCTCGACCTCCGACTGCCCGGCGCCAACCGTCTCGATCAGGACCGGGTCGAAGCCGGCGGCATCCAGCGCGGCGGCGGCGACCCAGGTCGTCGCGGCAAGACCACCCAGCTCGCCGCGCGAGTGTGGCCAATGTCGAAGCACCTGCCGGTAAAGCTGAGATAGCCGGTGCGAAACCACCGAATGTAGCGGCAATTCTGGTCGAGGGGATCGAAGGTTCCGGTTTCGACCAAACTCTCGGCGAGGCACAGGGCCATCGATGTGTCATCTGTCCACTGTCCGGGGTCAAGGCCAAAAGGACCGCCGCCGATCATGTCGTCGATGGGCACAAACGATCCTGGACGACGAAACTCCAGCGGGGTCCCGAGGGCGTCGCCGACGGCGAGGCCGACAAGACAACCGCGATGGCGATCTAGGCTCAGGGTGGTGCTTGGCATCGCGGTTGGCCGCTGCGCGAGGTGGGTCGCTAGCCCAGGATGTCGTCGACCAGAAGTGTGAGGTCAGGGAGGGCGGCCGATAGATTTTGCCCTCGGGCAAACTGGATTACTGAGTGATAGCCGGACGCAGAAGGCTCTCGATGCACTTCGATGACGTCCTTCTCGAGATTCACCAGCCAAGCCTCCACGACGCCCAAGCGTGCGTAGATCGGCATCTTGACGCGCCGGTCGAAGAGGAGCGTCGAATCGGCCACTTCGATGAGGAGCAGCACGTCTGGGGGCGTGGGATGTCCGGCTTCGTAGAAGTCATCGCGCCATCGCAGTAACGTGATATCGGGCTGAACTTCAGAGTAGTTGGACAGCCTCACCGGATTCTGGACGCGGACGTTGACCGCCGCCCGAGCGCTTCAACAACTAGAACGTTCAGGCGATCGACGCATGCGGCATGTCGCCTCCCGATCGCGGCCATCTCGATGATCTCGCCCTCGATGAGTTCCACCCGATCGTCCTCGGCGAGGATCCCCGCGGCGGCCATGCGGTAGTACTCGTCCACCGTAAAGCGGCGTCTCGTGACCTCGACCGACATGGCGTCCTCCGGGTTCACCTTATCCATCGACACGATCTACCGAGATTTGCGGGGATTGCCCCCGCGATCTACGTGGGGTGCGGCAACTTCGATGCCGGCGCGCTCGAGCGCGGCACGTGCGGCGGCGACGAGCGAAGGGGCGCCCGGCGTGTCGCTGTGGGTACAGATCGTGCGTGCTCGAACCGTCACGATCGTGCCGTCGGTTGCCGTCACTACACCTTCCTGTGCGATCTGCAACGCACGGGCGGCGGCCGCGTCCGGACTTGTGATCAGGGCGTCCGGCCGCGAGCGAGGCGTTAGGGTGCCGTCCGGTTCGTAGCCACGATCGAGGAATGCCTCGTACACGACGGGCACGCCGCGCGCCCCGGCCGCAGCGGCCATCGCAGAGTCGCGGAGCGCAAACAGGACGACGTCCTTGAAATGGGCGGTCGCTTCAGCGATCGCACCGGCGAGCGCGCCATCGGCCACGGCCATGTTGTAGAGCGCGCCGTGTGCCTTCACATGGCGAAGCGGCGCGCCCTCGGCAGCCGCAAGCGCTTGGACGGCGCCGATCTGGTAGATGAGCATGTCCGTGAGCTCGGCGGGTGGCACGTGCATGGGACGCCGTCCGAAGCCTTGTAGGTCGGGGAATCCGGGGTGCGCGCCGATCGCGACACCGGCAGCAACGGCGGCTCGAATCGTACGCCGGATCACAACAGGATCGCCCGCGTGGAAGCCGCATGCGACGTTGATGCTGGTCACGACCCTGAGCAACTCAGCGTCGGCGCCGATCGCGTACGCGCCGAACCCCTCGCCGCCGTCGGTGTTGAGGTCGATCACAGACCGGCGCCTGGGGTGGCCTCCAACCCTACCAGGAACGGATTAGAGCGGCGCTCGCGGCCCACGGTCGTGGACGGACCGTGCCCGTTGAACAACTCGGTGTCATCCGGCAGTGTCAGGATATGCGTCGCGATCGAGCGCAGCAGCGTGTCTGTGTTGCCGCCCGGTAGGTCGGTCCGGCCCACGCTGCCCTGGAACACGACGTCGCCGACGAACGCGACGCCGTCGCTTAGTAAGCAGATGTGCCCGGGACTGTGACCGGGTGTGTGGACGATGCGAAACGGCTGCCCGGCGAGCGTGATCGTCTCGCCCGCGCGAAGGAGCCGGGTCGGCTCCGGCGGTTCAGGAACTGCTACGCCGAAAAGCGACATCGCGCGCTCCACGGCGACACGGAGCACGCGCACCTCGTGCTCGCCAACCAGAAACGGCGCGCCGGTGCCCTCAACGACACCGCGCACTCCGCCGATGTGATCGAAGTGCGCGTGCGTGATGACGACCGCTTCGGGAATCCACTGGCGCTTTCGTAACACCTCGAGCACGAGCGGCGCGTCCCAACCGGGATCGATGACGGCCGCGGCGCTGCCCCGTTCCCCGCCGATGATGAAGCAGTTCGTGCCCACTGGGCCCAGTTGGAGCGTCTCAATGTTCATGCGGGGGAGAACCTCCGCGTCGCGGGGAATACCTCAGCGGGCAACCTGCGCAAAGCCTTGCAAATACCGGAATGCGGACTCGAGACGCGCCGGCAAGCGCGTTTCCCATCCTGCCTCGGCGATATCGGCCGCCGGCATGAAGAGTAGCGCATGGGCCAATCTAAGCGCGGACCCGAGCGAGAGTCCGTACGAAACGCCAGCATATGGCGTGTCCGTCCACTGGACAGACGGGCGGTCCACCGTTAGTTCGGCGCTGACGGAGCGCGCGGCATCGCGCAAACGAGCATACGCATCGGCTTCACTGATAGTCATCCATCGCATTGTAACCTATGGAGGCCACAGGCATGAACTGGGAACCGACATGGCAGCAGGCGCTCTCGTACCAGCCTTTCTTGGACGCGCACGCCGAGCAGCGCCACAAGGATCGCTGGCAGAAGGTCTACGATGACCTGAAGCTCGACGACGCGCACAGCGCGCTGCTGGCGACGTTCAAGCGCAAGATGCACATGCTCTGCGTCGCGGGCGCCTGGTGCGGCGACTGCGTGCTCCAGGGTCCCATCCTCCAGAAGATCGCCGAGGTCAACCCGGCGGTCGAGCTGCGCTTCGTCGATCGCGACAAGCACAGCGACGCGCAGGAAGAAGTGCAGATCAACCTCGGCCGTCGTGTGCCGGTGGTCGTGTTCCTCGCCGAGGACTTCCACGAAGTCGGACGCTCGGCGAGCGCACGCTGTCGACGTACCGGAAGATGGCGTCCGAACGTCTTGGCCCCTCGTGCCCGACCGGCATCGTGCCACCCGGAGACGAATACATCGGCGCGGTGACGACCGAGTGGATGAACGAGGTCGAGCGCATGCAGCTCTTGCTGCGTCTGTCGCCGCGGCTTCGCCAGAAGTACGGCGACTAGTCCGCGCCGGAGTCCGCCTATCTCACCTGAGCGCGCCGCAAGGGCAGAAGAGATTCTGGGCCGCCTTGGCGGCGGGCTCGTGGTGTCGTGCCAGGCCCGGCCCGACAATCCCCTGCATGGCCCAGTCTTCATGGCCGCCATGGCCAAAGCCGCCGAGGCCGGAGGCGCGGTCGGGCTGCGAATCAACGGCCCCGAAGACATCGCCGCGGTGCGGGTCGCGTCGGACCTCCCGATTGTCGGCCTGTTGAAACGCAGTTATCCGGGCTCGCCCATCGAGATCACGCCTACGTATGCCGAAGCGGCCGAGATCGCGGCAGCACGCGCCGACATGATCGCCATCGATGCCACAGGCCGTGCGCGGCCGGATGGAGAGTCGCTGAAAGCCCTGATTGAGCGCATTCACGAGAATCTCGGGCTGCCGGTGCTCGCCGACTGCGCCGCGGTCGAAGACGCGCTCGCGGCCGCCGACCTCGGCGCCGACGCGGTCGCTAGCACGCTGTCCGGATACCTCGACCGCAAGGTACAGCTGCCCGATGACCCTGACCTGGACATGATCGTCCGCCTCGTCCCCCGGTGTCCTGTGCCCGTGATCGCCGAGGGGCGCTTCAAAACGCCTGGACAGGTCGCGGCGGCGCTTCGGGCCGGCGCCCATGCGGTGGTGGTTGGGACCGCGATCACCAATCCCCGCGAGATCACCCAAGCGTTCGTTCGGGCAATCCGGCTCCAGACGCGGCCCCCGGGAAACGCCTAGGCGCGAAGAGGGAATCTCAGGTAAGATGTAACCCTCTTGTGCTACTTCACGGGGAGGTGAACGGCGCATGCACCGACGAGTCTTAGCCTTGATCGCGGTCCTGCTCCTCGCGGCCACACTGGTGCCGGCCGGCGCCAGGGCGCAGAGCGAAGCCAAGCTGACGTTTTGGTCATGGCGGCCCGAGGACAAGTGGGCCTACGACCGCATGATCAAGGTCTTCGAGAGCAAGAACCCCGGAATCAAGATCGAGTTCGTGCCGTTCCGGGCGACCGAATACAACACAGTCCTGTCGTCGGCGCTGACCGGCGGCAAGGGACCGGACATCATCCACCTGCGCGCGTACGGCGGCCTCGAGACGTTCGCGGCGCCGGGCTATCTCGCGCCGCTCGACTTCGACAAAGTTCCAGGAGCTCAAGCGCTTCCCGCTGCAGACCATGGGGGGCGCGAGGGCCCGCAAGGACGGCAAGATCTACGGCGTGCCGTTCGCGACCCAGACGCTCGTCGTGTTCTACAACAAGAAGCTGTTCCAGCAGCACGGCGTGTCGGTGCCCAAAACCTGGGACGCGTTCCTCGGCGCCATGAAGACGCTGAAGGACAAGGGCGTCACGCCGCTCGCCAACGGCGGCAAGGAAGGTTGGACGCTGGAGTTCCTGTCGGGCGTGGTCGCGCCCAACTTCTACGGCGGCTCGACGTTCTACGAGGCCGTGACCCGCGGCCAGACGACGTTCCGCGACCCGACGTACACGAACGCGCTCGCGAAGATGCTCGATCTGCGGCCCTACATGCCGCAGGGGTTCATGGGCGTCGACTACCCGACCATGCAGCAGTTGTTCCTGAACGAGCAGGCGGCGATGTTCATCGGCGGATCGTGGGAGATCGGGTTCTTCAAGGCCCAGAACAAGAACCTCGACTTCGGCGTGTTCGCGATGCCGCCCGAGAGGGCCGACCAGGTTCCGTGGGTGTCGTCGTTCGCAGACGGCAACTACGGCGTCAACGCCAAGACCCAGCATCTCGACGCCGCCACGAAGTTCATGCGCTTCACGGCGACGCTCGAGTTCGGGCAGATGTTCACCGACATGCTCGCCCAGATCTCGCCGGTCCCGGGCGTGCAGATCAAGGACGCGAACCTCCAGGCGGTGCAGGCCATGAACCGGAAGGCCACGCCGTACATCATGCTCGTGGGCTTCCGGTGGCAGACGCCGACAGGATCGACGCTGCTGCAGTCGTCGCTCCAAGCCATGATGGCGGGACAGTCGACGCCGGCGCAGGTCGGCGACGAGGTCACGCGCGGGCTCAGCTCGTGGGTTGAATCCTTCAGGCGCTGATCGACAGGGGTGGACGGGGCGACCCGTCCACCCACTCCATCCGACCACGCAAGGACATTCCGCGGAAACGGCCCATAACGCCCCGCTGCTGACCACCCAATGAAGCGGCTCGGCATGAAAGCCGGCCGCAGGCTCTGGCTCGTGATCTTCCTCGCGCCGGCGCTGCTGCTCTTCGCCGCGTTCGTGACGTACCCGATCCTAACGGCGCTCGCATATAGCTTCTACACGTGGGAAGGGATCGGGCGCCGAGGGTTCGCCGGCCTTGCGAACTTCGTCCGTCTGTTCACGGTGTTTCCCTACCCGCGGCTCCTCGTGAACGCGTTCTGGCACAACGTCGTCGTCCTCATCGTGACGATGCTGGTGCAGAACCTGCCGGCGCTGGGCTTCGCCCTGATCCTCGCGCGCAACCCTTGGGGATTCCGGGCGTACCGCGCCATCTTCTTCCTTCCTGTGATGCTCTCGTTGGTGATCGTCGGCTTTCTCTGGGGGCTGTTCCTGAATCCCGTGTTCGGCGTCGTGAACAAGACGTTGACGGCCGCCGGGCTCGGCTGGCTCGCGATCCCTTGGCTCGGCGACCCGCGCACGGCGCTAATATCGCTAACGCTGATCAACGCGTGGCGTTGGCTCGGATTCCCGATCGTCGTGTTCCTGGCCGGAATCAACGCCGTTCCCGACGACTATCTCGAGGCCGCGCGCATCGACGGCGCGAGCGAGTGGATGATCACGCGGCGCATCGTGTTTCCGCTCTTGGCGCCTGCGGTGACGATCATCGTGTTGCTGACATTCATCGGGACCTTCAACTGGTTCGAGTTGCCTTACGTCGTCCAGGGGATCTCGGGCCCGCCGAACCGTGCGACCGACATCCTGGGCTTGCTCTTCTATCGAACCGCGTTCGGCGAGGTCGATACGGGTCTCCAAGATATCGGCGTCGGCTCGGCAGTCGCGGTTCTGATGTTCCTCCTGCTCGTAACCGTGTCCACGCTGGGCGCAGTATGGCTGCGCCGGCGCGAGGTCGAGATCGGATGAGGCCACGATCGGGATGGTGGATTGCGGCGCAGGCGCTGCTGCTGATAAACGCAGCGTCGGTCGTGGTCCCGATCGCGATCATGGTGCTGTCGGGATTCAAGTCGACACGCGAAATCTTCCAGAGCCGTTCGCGCCGCCGGCTGTGTGGAGTCTCGAGAACTTCCGGCGCGTCTGGGTCGAGGCGCGCTTCGCGCTCTACTTCCAGAACAGCGTCGTGGTCACCGTTGCGTCGCTCGTCATCATCCTCGTACTGGGCGCCATGGCGAGCTACGCGCTCGGCCGTCACCGCTTCCGGGGCAACGACGCGCTCTACGTGTACTTCCTGACCGGACTGATGCTCCCGATCCGGCTCGGCCGTGATCCCACTCTTCATTCAAATGCGCGACCTGCAACTGCTCGATACCCTCTGGTCGCTGATCATCATCTACGCGGCGTCGGGCCTGCCGAGCGCAGTATTCATCCTCACGGGATTCTTCCGCTCGCTGCCCGCCGATCTCGACAGCGCGGCCCGCATCGACGGCGCGGGCGAGTGGACGATCTTCACGCGCGTGATGCTCCCGCTCGTGCGGCCGGCGCTCGTCATCGTCGCGATCTACAACATCATTCCCATCTGGAACGATTTCTTCTTCCCGCTCGTCTTCATCAAGGCGGATCATCTCAAGACGCTGCCGCTCGGCATGACGGCGTTCTTCGGGCAGTACTACACCGACTACGCCCTGTTATTCGCGGGACTCACCCTGGCCGCGGTGCCGGTCATCATCGTCTACGTCGCGCTCTCGCAGCACTTTATCCGCGGCATGACGGCCGGCGCGATCAAGGGCTAAGATACGGGGTATGAACATGCGACGAATCACATCGAGCCTCATGGCCGTGGTTTTCGCACTGGCCGGAATGATGGTTCATCGCGACACCGGCGCGGGCTCCACACCCACGGCGTCTCCGACTTCGGCCGCCGCCGAATGCCGCGCTCAGGGCGGCCCGGAACGGCCGAGTCCGATCACCGACGACGTCGTCAACTGCGTCGTCTCGCAGGCGACGCCGACGCGCCTGCGGTCACCGTCAACTACACTTATGCGTCGCCGCTCGGCAATCGAGGCATCTGGATGGGCATCGACGTACTCGCGAGCGGTAACCGGCTGAAGTGGTTCGGCTACCGCCCGGCGGCGATTACCGGGAGCTCGGGGACTGCGACCATCGAAATCGTATACGGTCAGAACTCCCCGCCGAAAGACGCGATTTCGACCGATCAGATCGAGCTGTTCATGTACGTTGGCGGCGGCCAGATCTTCTACCGCAAGATGTTCAAGCTGAAACACGAGTGGAAGCTGTAGGGGGCGCGCATGTCGAAGACCTCAACGATTGTCGCTGTTGCCCTGGGCGTGGTCGGCCTGCTAGTCATCGTCGTCGGCGCGGCACAGATCATCGCAACCGGACTGCGCGCGGCGGCCCCTGCGTCGCTCGCCCCTGCCGCGCTGCCCGCAGGCACGGGGGCAGCCCCTGCCGCCGTCGCGCTGATCGCCGCCGCTCTTGATCCGCGAGCTCGTACGCGCGATCATGCCCGCCATCATCAGCATCGTGCTTCTCGTCCCATCCAGCGTCGTGGCTCTGTCGAAGGATCGCCCGCAGGAACACCAGCGTTGGGCGACGGCCACGCTCAGCAGCATCATCACCTACTGGCTCACATGATCCCCGCGCGCCGGGGCCGGCCGAAGCCGCCGTGCGCTGCGATACCTGCGGTTTTGACAACCCGCCAGTAATGCGGTTCTGCGGGAATTGCGGCATCCCGCTCGCATCCACCACGGCGCCCACAGAAGAACGAAAACTGGTCAGCGCACTCTTCGCGGACGCTGTAAACTCGACGCAACTGGCGAGCTCGGTCGATCCAGAACGGTTACGTGAACAGATGTGCGCGGTTCTTCGCATTGACCCGACAAGAAGATCGAGCGCTTCGGCGGCACGGTCGAAAAGTTCATCGGGGACGCGGTCATGGCCGTATTCGGCCTGCCGACCGTGCATGAGGATGACGCGGAGCGCGCCGTGCGCGCCGCGTCCTCGATCCACGACCGGACGCGCGCCGACCCCGGCCGGCTCCCCGAGATGCGGATCGGAATCAACACCGGCGAGGTGATCGCCAATCCTCAGGCTACCGACAAGGGTGAGTTCCTCGTCACGGGTGAGGCCGTGAACTTGGCCGCGCGCCTGCAACAACACGCCGAACCCGGAGAGATCCTGATCGGTGAGCGCACGATGCGCGCGGTGCGCGAGATCACGGTCCTGGAGAGCGGCCCGCGCTGACCGTGAAAGGGAAGGACCGAGCCGCTGACCGCGTGGATCGTTGGTGAGATTGCTCCGCCGCGTGAACGCGCGCTGCGTCCCACTGCGTTCGTCGGCCGAGAGGAAGAGGTCGCGGTGCTGACCGGGCACGTCCGCCGCGTGCTCCGCGACGGGCGGGGAAACGTGATCACGATCCTGGCGCCGGGCGGTGTAGGCAAGACGCGACTGGCCCAAGAGATGCGCACGCGGATACACGGGCAATGGCGCAAACGTCTCCGTGTGCTGCGCGGCCGCGCGCTCCCCTACGGAACGGTGTCCCTTCTGGGCGCTGGCAGAGGCGATACGCGACGAGACCGGATCGTATTCACGGATCCACTCGACCTGGCTCGGCGTAAGGTGCAGGAGTGGCGCAGCGCCTCGAGGTCGCCGATGCGATGCCCGCATGCTGGTCGTGCTGGGTCTCGCGGCGTCACAGCAGGCGCTGCCGCGCGAAGCGCTGTTTGGCGCCATGCGACGCGTTCTTCCTCGCGTTGGCCCAGCAGCGGCCGCTGCTGTTGATGTTCGAGGATATGCACTCGGCCGAGGACGTGTCCCTCGACTTCCTCGAGTACGCGGCCGACTGGATCCGCCAGGCGCCGATCGCGTTGTTCGTGCTGTCGCGGCCCGAGTTGCTCGAACGTCGATCGGTGTGGATGGGCGGCAAGCGGGCGGCGTCCACCCTCTTCTTGGAGCCGCTCGCCACGGACGATAGCCGACACCTGGTCAACGGGATCCTGGAGGGCCTGCCGGCGCCCGAGCGCCTGGTCGACCTCGTGCTCGACCGCGCCGGCGGAAATCCGCTGTTTATGGAGGAGCTCCTGCGCTCCTTGGTGGAGCGCGGCGTGCTCACGCGGCGCGACGCGGGACCGGGCGGCGTAGGTCGGTGGGAACTGTCGGTGCCTGCGGCCGAGATTGCGATTCCCGACACCGTTCATGCCGTCATTGCTGCCCGGATCGACGCGCTGCCGCCAGGCGAGAAACAAGTCCTGCAGGCGGCGGCCATCGAAGGCCAGAACTTCTATTCGGGGTCGGTGCGCGCCAACGTGGACCGCGTCGACGTCGATGACGTCATTGCTGCCTTGATCGGGAAGGACCTGATCGCGCGTCGGCCGCGATCCCGAATCCCGGGCGAACTGAATTCGCGTTCCGCCACATCCTCATCCGTGATGTGGCGTATGCGACGATGGCAAAGGCCCACCGCGTCCCGAGGCACGCGCACCACGCCGAGTGGCTCCGCGGGATCGCCGGGGACCGGCTTCCCGAGTTCGCGGACGTCATCGCCCATCACTGGATGCAGGTCGTGGCACTGCGCCGCGAACTGGGAAAGCCGGAGGACCCGCGTGCGCGAGCCGAGTCGATCGCAAATCTGGTGGTCGCGGGCGACCGTGCGCACGCCGCCTACGCCAACGCCACCGCGCTGCACCACTACGGCCGGGTCCTGGACCTCGATCCGCCCGCCGACGTACGCCAGCGTGCCCTTCTGGGACGCGGCGGGGTGTGGATGCTAATGGGACAACACGAGCGGGCGTGCGAGGACTTCAACGCGGTCCTCGGGCAAGCAAGGGAGCACGGTGAGCCTCGGTGGGAGGCGATAGCCCTCGACCAACTGGGCCTCGCATTTCGCCGTCAGGATCAGATCGCGGTTGCGCTCGAGCACCTCGATCGCGCCCGCGCGATCGCCCAGCGCCTAAACGATCCGGTGCTGATCGGCCGCGTCCTCAATCACATCGGGTTCACGTATTTCAACGACGGCAAGCACCGCGAAGGGATCGCGGCTCATGAAGAAGCGCAACGGATCTTGGAGGGAGTCCGCGGCGGTCCACAGGACCTGGACGCCGCGGCAGAGCTGGCCGGAAGCCTGCACGGGATCGGCGAGCACCTCCATTTCTGAACCCGTGCAAGAGAGCCGCAGGTGGTTACTCCAGTCGATGGCGATGGCGGAGCGAGCCGGTGACCGCTCACTGGCGATGGAAAATCAGTACATGGTCGCCCACGGGTATCTGATGGTAGGCGAGTACTCACGGCGTCCGAGGCTTCACGCAGAGCCGTCTCGGTCCTAGAGGAGATCGGTGACGTCTGGAACCTGAGCGTAGCGCTCATGGTCTCGTCGCGAGTGGAGTCCGCTTCCGGTCGGTTCGGCATCGCGCTCGAAGAGGCGGCGCGGGGCGCCGCCCTGGCCCAACAGATTCACGCGATTCGGTTCAGAGTCTACAATCTGATAACCCTCGGGACGGTCTATAGAGAAATGGAAGACTTCCACGCGGCGTGGGAGATCGACCGTGAAGCCGCGGATCTCGCGCTGCAGGTCGGCGGCGCATGGCAGCCGCTCGCGCTGACGTGGCGCGCACAGGACGAGGCCGCTCTCGGCCGCATCGACGATGCAGTGGCGCTGCAATCGAGGCTGACAAGTCGCCGAGCGGAGCCAGATACTAGTCGAGAGCGAGGAGATATCGGTCACGGAGTGCCGCATCGCGCTCCTGCGAGGTGACGCGCGGGCGGCCCTGAAGGCGGCGACTGGTCTACTCGAGTCTGGTGGATCAGCATGGGACCGAGCACTGGGGCCCTATGGGTTTCTTCCTCCGGGCTCAGGCGCTCGCCGCGGCGGGCGATCACCCCGCGGCACGAGAGGCCTACGCGGCGGCGGTCGACCATGCCGAGCGCATTGGCGCTACCCCCGTGCTGTGGCGGGCGCTTGCCGGCTTGGCGATCTCCCAGCTCGACCGCCGGCGAGACCGCGGCCGCCAGAGACAGCGCGCGGCGGGCGCGGGAGGTCGTCGAGCGTCTGGCCGCCTCGGTGCCGGACGACCGGCTCAAGGCGACGTTCCTCCAATCCCAGATGGTGCAGCGAGTCTCCACGCTGGCAGGCTGACGCGCCGAACCCGCGTCGGCGCGTCCGGGCAGGAAGGCGTCACCGTGACGTGAATCAGAGGGCAGACTCGCCGGAGGTGAACGGGCGTGGCGCTCTGGTCCTCGAAATCTGGAAAGGTCGCGCTCCTCAAGAAGGTGCCCCTGTTCCAAGGCCTGTCGGACCGACAGCTTCAGCAGGTCGCGCAACTAGCCGAGGAGGTCGACGTCCAGGCCGGAAAGCGGCTGGCCGAGGCGGGCCAGATCGGGCACGAGTTGTTTGTCATCGCGAACGGCGAGGCGACGGTGAAGACCCGGGACGGTCGCACGTCGCGCCTGCGCGCCGGCGAGTTCTTCGGCGAGATGAGCCTCATCGACGGCGGGCCGCGATCGGCGACGCATCGACGCGGTCTCCGCCTATGAAGCTCCTCGTCATCGGGCACCGCGAGTTCTGGTCGCTGCTCCACACCGCACCGCAACTCAGCGCCAAGCTCATGCGCATGCTGTCTCAGCGGCTGCGCGAAGCTGAGCGCGCGCACACGGCGTAGGCGCATGCGCATCTACATTTCGGTCGACATGGAAGGCATCACTGGAGTCGCGGTGGGCAAACATGTGGCTCCCGGCGACAGCGAGTACAGCCGCTTTCGGCGCATCATGACCCACGACGCAAACGCCGCCATCGAGGGAGCGTTGTCGGCCGGCGCGACGGACGTCGTCGTGAGCGACGGCCACGGGCCGATGACGAATCTTCTTGTCGAGGAGCTGCACCCCGCAGCGCGTCTGATCAGCGGCAGCAACAAACTGCTGGCCCAGATGGAAGGCGTCGACGCGGGATTTCAAGCCGTATTCTTCGTCGGGTACCACCAGCGTGAGGGCGGAGGCGACGGCATCTTGAACCACACGCTGCTGGGACGCTTGGTCTACGAGGTCCGCATCAACGGCGAGCCCGTCGATGAAGCCGCGATCAACGCCGGGATCGCGGGCGCTTTTGGGGTACCGGCCGCGCTGATCACGGGCGATTCCTCCGTGTGCGCGGAGGCCGAGCGCCGCCTCCGGGGCATTATCACGGCGCCCATCAAGGACGCGTTCGACCGGTACGTCGGCATCAGCCTGGGCGTGCAGCGAGGTCAGGCGCTCATCCGCGAGCGCGCGGCGGAAGCGGTTCGAGCCGTGCAGGCCGGCCGCATCGCGCCGCATCGCGTGGCGCCCCCTGTTACGTTCGAGGTGGACTTCAAGCGCACGGCTCCGGCGCGCATGGCGACGTTGTTCCCGAGCGTCGAGCGCCGCGGCCCGCGGACGATTGCGATCACGGACAACGACTACATCCGCGCTTTCAAGCAGTGCTGGGGCTGTCTCATTCTCGGCATGGCATCAGCGGACGGCATTCTCTAAACAACACCGCCCCCGGCGGGCGCGCAACGCAGCCGCGGGTGACGCTGACCGGCGTGCTGTGGCTCGCCGCGATCGGGCTGTTTGTCGCCGGGGCTTTCCTCCCGCAGCCTCTTCGGACCATCCCCACGAGACGTGTCACTGTTTGAATTCGCGGATGAGGGGAAAATCTCAATAAAGGTCAGTGTAAAAGGGGGGGGCGTCCATGTACATCGGAATCGGAACAGTGCTTTTGATCCTCGTCCTCTGGCTGATCTTCCGCTGATTTGGCGGGAGATTCAACCGAGAACACACTGACATCCCAATGCTAGCAGGTATGGCTACGCGGTCAGGTAAGGATTGCTGCATCGATCGCTACGCTCACGGACTTGCGGAAAGGAGAGCCTCTATGGAGATTAGCCGTACAGAAGGAATGGTTCAGGAGGGGATCGGGAAAGTCCGTGAAGGCTGGGGGCGAGTGACGGACCAGCCCGACGTAGAAGCCAAAGGACAGTTCGAACAAGTCATGGGTCAGGCTAAGCAATTCGTCGGCGGCATCCAGCAAAGCGTCAGCAAGGCCGTACACCAGGTACGTCAAGACCCGAGCATGGAGAATGCCGATACGAGAAAGGCAGCGTTGAAGCTGCTGGCCTATGTCGCCGCCGCGCTGGTCGTCATCAACGCGATCATTCACGCGCCCAGGAGACGATAACAGCAAGACGATAACAGCAAGACGATAAGAGATGGGTCGGTGCCGCTGGCAACAGGGTCGTCAACACCGGCCACACTATAGGGGGGACTGAGATGGGATTCTTGGCCTGGATTATCGTAGGACTGATCGCAGGGTGGCTGGCGAAGATGATCTCTCCTGGCCCAGAGCGGTCGGGGCCCCTTGCTACGCTGGTCATCGGCGTGGTTGGGGCGATCGTCGGAGGGTTGCTCTTCAACGCCTTTGGTCGCGCTGGCGCGACCGGGGTCGACCTCTATTCAATCATCGTGGCGACGTTGGGAGCAGTGGTCTTCCTCTTCGTTTGGAAAGGTGTGACCGCCAGAAAGCCCGTCTAGGAAATGATCCCTTCGAGACCACTACCGGGAGTACCACCCGGTAGTGGTCTTGTCTTGATGCATTGAAGTCACGAGCGGCACTACCCCCTCCGGACGGCCGCGAATAGGGGCTCCATGCTAGATCGCCGGACCGTTTTTATCGGTGGGTTCCTATTCTCGATCGCGATGCTGTGCGTTGTCGGCCTCGTCTACCTGGCCATACGCCTCGGGACCATCCTCACATATCTGATTCTGGCCTGGATCCTTTCAAGCGGACTATCGCCCGTCGTCAAGTGGCTGGAAGGACGAAGGGTGGGTCGGTTCTCGGTCACCAGACCCCCGGCGGTCCTGATTGTCGTCCTGGGACTGCTCATCTGTGTGATCGGTCTGGCAGTATTAGTTGGGGCGCCGACGAGCCAGCAGGTCAGGTCCTTCCTCGGCGACAGCAATGAATACTTTTATCAGGTCAAGATTAACTGGGAGAAAATACAGGCGGGGGCGAGTTGGCTTCCGGATTTGTCAGGTGCAGTCGATCGGTTGTTGGCGTACCTCAAGGCCAGAAGTCGCAACGAGCCCGAGATGGCCCAATTGGGACTCGGAGTTCTGCGCGGCCTCACGGGCGCGTTCACCGTGCTGGTTATCACCGCGTTTATGCTGCTTCAGCCACCCCTATTTGCACAGCTAGCGGATTGGATCGCACCGGAGGAGCGGCGGCCGCGGGTGCGAGCCGCGTTTGCGAGTGTCGCCCGCAGGTTCCAACGGTGGCTTCGGGCACAGGTTATCCTCAGCATCACGATTGGTCTCGTCACGTTCCTGGGCCTTCTCGTCCTACGAATCCCGTACCCGCATTTGCTGGCAGTCGTCGCCGCGGTCGGCGAACTGATCCCCGTCGTGGGGCCTCTGCTCGCCGCGATACCGGCGGTAATCGTCGCGTTCTCGCAATCACCAGAACAGGTCATTGGGGTCGCCGCGCTCGCGCTCGCCATTCAATTCTTCGAGAACTATTGGCTTGTGCCCAGAGTTATGCATCAGGTCGTGGGCGTCCCGCCGCTCGCGACAATTGTCGGGCTACTCAATAGGATCCGAGCTCTTCGGGATCCTGGGTGCGATGCTGGCGGTTCCTGTCACCGCCGCCCTGGGCATCTTGATCCCCGAGGTGGCTGGGGCGCTTGCCGCGGCCACACCGTTGTCGGACAGTAGCCCGTCTGGGGAGGCGCCCAAGCATGCGCCTGCCAAGACTCCACCAAGGTGAAGCCGATAGCAGCCGCGGCGAGGATCCGCTCTAGGCTCCGTTCAGACGTGAAGCAACCGCGTAGGCGTTGCGCGCATACTGGCTCAGCATGCGTTGCGCTGTGAAGAACGAGCCGTTGAGGGCGATCGCCGACCGCATCACGGCCCGATACGCGCCGGGACGATCGTAGAACATGGGAACGATCACGCGTTCCAACTTGTCGTAGAGTGACGCGACCTCGGCCGCGGCTTCCTCTTCTGGATGGCTGTCACCGATCGACCACCCGGTGACGCCTTCCATGTGTCCTTCGACCCACCAGCCGTCCAGGATGCTGAGGCTCGGCACGCCGTTCAACGCGGCCTTCATGCCGCTGGTGCCGGACGCCTCGTGCGGCTTCTGAGGCGTGTTAAGCCACAGGTCGACCCCGGCACAGAGGTGTCGAGCAAGCTCCATGTCGTAGTCGACGAGATAGACGACCTTGACGACATCTTGCAGGGCTGCCGCCGCCTCGAAGATGTTCCGGATCGTGGCCTTGCCGCTCTCGTCGCGTGGGATGCGCCTTGCCCGCGTACAGGATCTGAATCGGTCCGGCGCGCCTCACGATTTGCTTCAGCCTGGTTAGGTTGGAGAACAGCAGGTCGCCGCGCTTGTAGGCCGTTGCCCGCCGCGCGAACCCGATAGTCAGTGCGCCCGGGTCGAGCCGGACCCCTGTGCGGCGCTCGACCTCGGTAAGCATCTCGACCTTTGCCTCGGCGTGTGCCCTGCGGATGTCCTCGAGCGGAATCGCGACCGCGTGGCGCAGGTAGACGTTGTCGCGGCGCCACTCCGGGATCAGACGGTCGTACAGGCGGCCAAACGGCGCCGACGTCCAGGTGCCGGCGTGCACGCCGTTTGTGATGGAACTGATCGGATAGTTGGGAAACATCGATCGAGACACTTCGCCATGTCGCATCGCGACGCCGTTGATGTATGAGGAAGAGTCTAACGCCAGGTAGGTAAGATTTAGGGTGCCGCGCGGCAGTCCAGACGGCGTCGTCAGGGCGTCGGCGACCTCTTGGCCCAGCATCTCGCGTACCAGATCCGGCTCGAACTGATCGTGGGCGACTGAGACCGGCGTGTGGGTCGTAAACACGCACCGCCGGCGCACCGATTCCATGTCGGCCTCGGTCGCGGCACTGCAGTCCGCGCCCCCGCGTCTGCTCTTCGAGCAGCGCAATCGTGAGGAGCGCCGCGTGGCCCTCGTTCATGTGGTACGTGTGCACCTCGTGCCCCAGCGCGTGAAGGATCGCAAAGCCCCCGGCCCCGAGCACAACTTCCTGCGCGAGGCGGTAGCGCGCATCCCCGCCATAGAGGTGGTCGGTCAGTGTCTGCGCCCATGCCGTGTTTTCCGGGAGCGCGGTATCGAGAAGATAGACAGGAACTGCGGGCCCCCCCGACCCGCCGATCGTGAACTGCCATGCTCGGATCTGCACGAGCTGGCCCGCGACCATGACCGCCGCGCGGGCGAGCGTGGGCTCGAGCACCGCCTCCGGTGACCAATGATCGGCGCTCTCGGTCTGCGTGCCGGTCGCGTCCAGATGCTGGTGGAAGTGGCCCTTCCTGTACAGAAGGGTGACCCCGACCATAGGTATGCCAAGATCGGCGGCGGCGCGAAGGGTATCCCCGGCCAATACGCCGAGGCCTCCACTGTAGGTCGGGATCGATGAATCGAGGCCCATCTCCATGGAGAAATAGGCCACCACCGGGTGCTGCGACCGCTCCGCTGATGGCGGCGCGGCCACGACGACAGTCTGCTGCATTGTTCGCGGTCTCTCCTTACCGAACGAGCGCGATCTCCTTAGTAGATGCCCAAATTGTCGCGCGCAGGGTTCCGTCCGGACCTTCTTTCGAGTGGGCGCGGGTGCCCGTGCAAACGGACCAGCGACTCTTCGAGTTGCGGCGGGGTCGATCCTGGTGGCTTCGTCGGAGGCGACGGGCGTGGATTACCGGGGGGCCACACCCACCATCGCGATGAGGGGGTAAAGCAATACCCCCTCATCGTGGCCGTGTGGCGCAGGTTTCCGGACCTACAAGGCTTCGGCTCGCACCCCTATCTGACGGGCGTGCACGCCTACGAAGCCTTCCGCAAAGCCCGGCGCGTATAGGTGATCCAGAAGACGTTCCAGGCGGCCAGCAGCATCGCGGCCAACGCCAATCGGTTCACGTCGAAGATTGGCTTCATCTTGGTTTCCTTATCCGTGATCTCGAGTACCGCGATGGGCCGGACGGAGACCCCACCGCCACCGCCGCCGCCTTCCTTGGTCCCCTCCACTTCGCCGTCTTCCTTCTCATCGTCTCGACCGGCTCCGATCCGAATCCGTACTGGACTCGGGCGACGGGAATCACGGTGCGGCCGTTCGCGTGCAGCGGCTCACCAAAAACGGTCTTGGTCGTGGCCCTATCGTGAATCTGACCGATCTTGCCCAACAATTGTTCGATCGTCGAGGTGCGCGACTCGTCAGCCATTTGGGAATCACCTCCGAAGACCCTTTTTTTCCCGATCCCCCCAACTAAAACGCACTCGGCGACATGCCTCTTGACTGCACGATCTTGAAATTGAACATCGGCGTGCCCAGGGCGCTCAACACCCGGAGCCAGAGCGGCAGTACCATCTCCGCGCCTCGCGCCGTCGTGATGTCGCCGAGGTCGAAGATGTGCTTCCAGCCGAACCAATCCTCTGAGTATCCCGCTGACCTGTGCCTTGGCCGCGGGGTCGTTGCCGCTCACGAATACCGTGTGGTCACCGTTGCCGAGCCGGCCGGGCTCGACCATGATATAGGCGTTCATCGTGTTGAGCGCCTTGACGACCTTGGCATTGGGAAATGCCCGTTGTATCTGCTCGCCGAGTGAGTCGGTGTTGAGTACGGTGAGTGTCGGAGGCATGCCCTTCGAAAGCTCGAGAGGATTTGCGACCCACGTCGATCAGGATCTTGTCCTTTAGATTGGCCTTGCCGGCCAGCCTTAGGGCCTCGATCGCGCCGTCCCCAGACGTGCAGTTGAACACCAACTCGCCGTGCGCGGCGGCCTGACTGAATGAGCCTATCGCCAGCTTGGGGTGCTGCGCCTTCCACTCCGCGAAGGTCAGGTTCAACGCCCTGGATCGTTCAGAGCGCGCCATGAGCTTCGCGACGTCGCGCGTGCCCAGCATTACGTCGTGCCCCAAGGCGACGAGCTTCGCACTGATGGTCTGTCCAACCATTCCAGATCCCAGCACGGCTACTTTCATGCCGTGTACCGCACGGTGAGCACCGCATCTGATGTGACGAACGACGTGCTCGGCTATGCTCCCAAAGAAAACGTGAGCAAGACCGGTGCGCCCTAGCGTACCCATGATGATCATGCTGGCGCCTTCCGCCTGGCGGCCTCGAGAAGGACCTGACGCGGCAGCCCTTCGAGAATGACCTGGCGCGTCTTCGGGTACTGCTTCGCGAGCTTGGCCATGTCGGTTTTGGCTTCGTCACGAAAGCTGTCCGCGAGTTCTTGCACCGCGGGCATCATCGCCACGTCGGAGGGCAGTCCGGCCGCCGCGCCGAGAGTAAGATCGAGCGCGTGCACCAAGATGAGCTCGGCATTGAGACGCTGCGCCAAGTGGTTGGCCCGGTCGAGCGCGACGGTGGCGCCGGGTGAAAAGTCGGTGGGAACAGATCCGCTCGATGTCCGCCGTGGGGGCTCTGTCCTGCCATCGATATCTTCCTCCTCTTATATCCCAGGACATTATCCCACGGGATGCGATTGCCGGAATCAGGCAGAGGCCCTATGGCGACGGCTCAGACGGGGACCCGAAGGCAGAATCAGCCCGGCACCCTATATCGCACAAGGCGGTCCGGCTTGTATTCTTGGACCAGGGGGTGAGGACAATGGCAAAGACGATGAGAAGGGCACGTCGTGCAGGATCCGCCGATCGCGACGTTCCTGTTCAGCAACACCGCAATGAGCTGGTTCTGGCTGATCGTCCGAGTCTGGGTCGTCGACTACTGGAACGGGCTCGCCTACCCGATGGCGGCTTCGTCGTGCTGCTGATCTGGCTCGCGGTCGACAACGGCTCGCGTCGCTGGCGCGCGCTGCGCGCGCTGGCGGCGGCCCCGGCGGCGGGGCTGGCCCTCTACCTGGCGCAGTATCCCGGGGTGCGATCGGCGCTGCCGCGATCGGCGTGGCGATCCTGCTCGTGCGCGACGCGCGCCGTCACGAGCTGCTCGCGGCGCTGCTTGCCGCCGGGCTCCCGCTCCTAGTGACCGTGGGTCTCGCCGCGCGCTTCGGCCCCCTCCTTCGACGGTTACATCGACACCCCGGCGGCCCAGCTCCAAGGGCACATCCTGCTGGCTGTGCTCGTTGCGGGATGCGCAATGGCCGCCGTGCTGGGGCCCGGGGTCCTCGCTGATCCGTCGCCTCCACCCTTCGCGCCGGGTCGTGCTCGTCGTGCTGGGAGTGGTCGCTTTTGCTCGGGGTCGTGCGGCTCGACCCGATGGGCGGGAGGACGCGCGGGAGACTCGCCAGCGCCCCCAACGGCCGGCCAGGATGCTGCTGCCACCGCCGAGCGCTTTAACGAGCGCGACCGCAGCGGGCGCTTCCAGTACTGGAGCGCCGCTTCGAGCGCCTTCCACGAGCGCGCCCCTGATCGGCATCGGCGCGGGGAACTACGAGACCTGGTGGGGCGACAACGCGACGATCCCGCAGTTCGCCCGCGACGCCCACTCGCTCTTCCTCGAGATGCTCGGCGAGTTCGGCATTTCCGGTGTGCCTGCTGGTTGCCGGGTTCTTCCTCGTGGCCGCTCTGCCCGCGCTGCGACGGCGCGGCGATCCGACGGGCGCCGCGACTCCGGCGCTCGCGATCCTCGTCGTCGGCGCTCTGGCGGCGTCGATCGACTGGATGTGGGAGCTGCCCGCGGCCTTCGCGCCGACGCTGATCGCGGCGGGGCCGCTCGCCGGTCCGGCGCTGGCCGCCCGGGCGAGTGGCGAGTCGCCGCCGCACACCCCCGAAGGCTGGGATCCACGGCGGGCGATACGGGTGGGCGCCACCCTGGCGGGCACCGCGGCAATCGTCGCGACGGCCGTCGTGTTCGTCACCCGCGAGTGCCTCGTGACCTCGTTCGAGCTGGCCGCGGAGGAGCCCGGGGGGGCGATCGCGAGCGCGCGGGCCGCTGCCGCCGTCCAGCCCGGGCGGCCGAGCCCCGGGTCCAACTCGCCGGCCTGCATCGCGGATTCGGCGATCTCGAGGGCGCGGAGCGGGCGATCGACGAAGCGATTGCCCGCTCGTCCGAGGACTGGCGTGTCTGGTTCGCCGGCATCCGCATCCACCAGGCGGCGAAGGACAAGCGCGCCACCAAGGAAGCCGCCAACCGCAGCTTCGAGCTGCGGCCTCCGGTTCCCCTCGAGCAACAGCGGCCGCCGATGGCTTCGCAGGCCGCGCGCAGCGAACAGGCCTCGAGCCCTGGAGCGCTGCGACGTCGGTTACCGACCCCCTACCTCGCTCCTGCGCCGCGAGGGCGCGAAAAAGCAGGCCCTCCTTCGCCGCATGCTCGCCGGCGCGGACTCGATCGCGGTCCTCGCCGCGGCCTTCACGGCGACCGTGGTCAACGGTCAAGGCCGGGCCACCGCGATCTGGATGGTCGCGTTGCTGCCCCTCTGGATCGTGATGGCAAAGCTGCACCAGCTCTACGACGCCGACCGCGCGCAGATACAAGCACCTGACCTCGGACGAGCTGCCGAGGAACCTCCAGGACCGGCCGAGAGCGAGGCTCGCAGCCGGCAGCCAGATCGAGCTGCCGACTGTCGGATTTTCACCCGCCACAACTGTCGAATTTACAGCCGCCGCTAACAGGTGCTTGTGCGCCCAATCCGCGGCGCGCAGGACCCCGCATCTTGGCTTTGGCGTCTTTAGGTCGCTCTCTGTGAGGCGAAACCCGGAGGTGCGTAGCACGGCCAGAGCGAGCCGCAGCAACGCCGTGAGCTTCTGGACGCGTCGCCGCAGCTTCAGGACCTCCCGTCGGAGCTCCGGCTCAGAGAGGTCCGCCACATCCAGACAGACCACGACCGTCGGCGCAGCGCCCAGCCAGCCACGCGCCGTCGAGCGAGGGACTCCGAGGTCCGTGGCGAGGCAGCCCCGGTGCGTTGGACAAGATGCCGAAGGCGGTGGTCAGCGGCGCGGGCGGGGGGGTCGGCATGAACGATCATTGGCCGATTCCTCACGCCGCTCAACTCTCGAGGACGTGGGCAGCGTCCGAGCCGACGTGACGACAACTCGCGCGGGAAAGTGCAGAATGTCCGCGGGGACAGCTCGGCTCACCGGCAAGCGCAGTTTCTTGCGAAGCTCCGCGAGACGAGCGTCGCCGTGAATCAGCGCCAGTTCGGGTGCGGTGAGCAAACGCGCCAGACGCTGCGGCTCGCTCGCCATTACCGCTCCAGTTCTTCGAACGTGCAATCCTTGTCACCAAGTGCCGCATTGTGGACTTGAGGGCTGCGCGGCGTGGAAGGCGGTAATAGGCGGGTCGCCGGCGAGCCTCTCGGCGTCTGCGCGTCGCCCCGCTCTAGCGTAGGCATGCGCCAAGCCATCCGGCGTTGCCTCTCGCGGGGTACACCTCCATGCGGGAGATCGCTTCCCGCAGCCGACCCGTGAGCACCAGCACTCTGCTCTCCGGTCCCACAGCGGGAAATAGGGGTCGGCAGCCTGCACGCGATCGAGCAGGTCGACGCCTCTGTGTAGCGGCCGGCAGCGGCAGGACGTCAGCCAGTTCCGGTTGAATCCAGTGACAGCGGGTCGTTGTTCAGCGCCGCCCGCAGCGGTTCCTTCACCTTCTGCGTATCGTCGAAGCGGGTGCAGCGCCGCGTGCGAATAGCTGATGTAGACGTGGCTGAGGGTGGGGTTCAGCTCGACCGCCCTGCGGAAGGCATCAACGCTGTTGTCCGGTGCGAACTCCCGCGAGTTGCCGCCCATTCCATGGCTTCGTGCGCCTCAGCCAGCATGGGTCGAGCTGAACCGCCTTCACAGCGGCCGATCGGATGATCGCGTGCGATGCCGCAAAGGTGATGGCAAGCCTCTGAGGATCGTCACGGTAGGGGGACATGGACAGAATCACGTCAGCGTTGGCCAACATCATACCCAGGCGCGAATTTGGGATCTTTGGCAATGACGTCCTCGAACATGCCCACA
>CAWBOA010000014.1:0-187539 GCA_963790255.1 uncultured Chloroflexia bacterium
AACGGAGTGCTATGTTTTCTGGGTTTTGTTACTTCTTCGTGGGACCCGGCGGTGAAATTCGTGACGTTGGTAAACGGCCAAATGACCCCATCTGGCAGATTAGCATTGAAAGGCTCCTAGCTTCGACCTAGTTGATGGGGAATTTAGTCGACGGTTGGTTGAGCAGATACTTAGGCTGGAATGGAATGGAGTGAATAAAGTAGAGTTATTGAACCAAAGTTGAACGTCCGGTACCCATTCGAGGGCATTGTTAGCAAGCCATGGGAAGATATGGTCTAAGATCGTAGTTATCCGCTTATCGTCTAAAGAAGGACATCAATTCCGCCGTTGCAGAGGTGCATAAGGTGATTGCACTCGATCCCACATTTCCTAAACTCACACAATAATCTGGGATTCCTATACCTCAGCAAGGCCGTTACGAAGAGGCGAACGCGGAGTTTCAAAAGGCGGTTGATTTGTCTGGCAGGGCAAGCACCTACTTAAGTAGCCTGGGATACAGTTACGCAGTTACGGGAAGGCGCTGCGAATCGCTTCAGATCCTGAAAGAACTTGAAGAGCGATACGCCCGGCGCGAAGCTACTGGGTTATATCTCGCCGGCGTATGCGTTGGACTCGGCGAAAAGGATCAGGGGTTTGCGTGGCTGGAAAAGGATTTCCAACAGCGGAGCCAGGTTCTACCAGACGTTACAACTTGGAACAATTTTGACGACCTGCGCTCAGACCCGCGATACGCCGATCTATTGCGTCGCATGGGACTCCAGCCGTGAAATAACAATTTTATGATTTGAAGCGTTGCCAACCAACTCACTATTGCCGGACTGACGGCACGCCACTCGTGCGCGAGTCAAGCACTGTACGTGAGAGTGCGGGCACACTGAAGTTTGGCTCTGCTCCAGCATCAAGCGAGATCGAGACCGGTATTCTGCCGCAGACGACGAGTCCCGAGGTCAATCGTCCGACTGCGGACCGCGCGTTGGAATGGCTAGAGAAAGGCTCCAAGGAAAAATCTTCCGAGCTGATTTTTCCTCAAGAATGGAATTCGCTTTGGGATAAACTTCGCGACGACCCACGTTTTCAGGAGTTGGTGAGAAAGGTCCGCTTTCCGAAGTAAACCGGAACGTGAAAGGACTGTCGTGACAATCAGTGCCGGCACAAAACTCGGCCGTTACGAAATCCGCTCAAAGCTGGGTGCAGGCGGAATGAGTGGAGTAATCTGGCGCGCGACACCAAAGTAGATCGCAACATTGCAATGAAGATTTTGCCTGCCGATGTGGCCGTTGATCGAGGTCGCATGAACCGCTTTGTACAGGAAGCCAAGGCGGCGTCTGCACTCAACCATCCGAACATTCTCACGATTTACGAGATTGACGAAGCTGATTCTGTACACTTCATTGCAACTGAATTCATCGATGGCAAAACGTTACGTAAGCGGATGAGAGATGGGTCACTGAAGCTGAGTGACGTCCTCGATATCACCACGCAGATCGCCAGCGCGCTCTCGGCTGCCCACGCGGCGAGCATTGTGCATCGGGACATCAAGCCCGAGAACATTATGCTGCGCAGAGATGGATCGCGAAGGTGCTGGATTTCGGTCTGGCAAAACTCACTGAACCACTGGGGCCGGACTCGGTCGATACCGAAGCGCCGACAACCTACAAGACAGACCCCGGCACAGTAGTCGGAACTAAGGTCTACATGTCGCCAGAGCAGGCGCGCGGAATCCCAGTAGACGCGCGAACAGACATTTTCAGTCTCGGGGTTGTGTTGTATGAAATGATTGCCGGATGTTTGCCGTTTGCAGGATCAACCTCAAGCCAAGTGGTGGCTTCACTTCTCGGCGAGAAAGAACCTCAGCCGCTGGCCCGTTACGCGCGAGACGTGCCGGCTGAACTTGAACGCATTGTTTCGAAGACACTCGAAAAGGATCGAGAAGAACGGTACCAGACAGTCAAAGATTTGTTACTCGACCTGCGGAGGCTTAAGCAGCGGCTTGCGTTCGAGGCCGAGCAAGCGCGCTCTTATCAGCCGGCTGCGGTTGACGCGGCGACAATCTCCAGTCGAGTTGACATGGATGCTGCGGGCCCATCAGGGTCAAGCAATGGGACTGTCCTGCCCGCGCCCACTGTATCAAGCGCGGAATACATCGTTTCTGAAATCAAACGTCACAGGGCGGTGAGCATAACTGTCGTGATACTGCTGGTAGCCGCCGTTGGGATTGTTGCCTACAAGTGGAGCCGATGGGAATCATCAATGCCATTTCAGGCAATAAGGATCAGTCAACTGACGACCATCGGCAAAGTCTTCCGGGCCAGTGTTTCACCTGATGGGAAATACATCGCTTACGCGATTGATGACGGCGAGCAGCAGAGCCTGTGGGTGAGGCAAGTAGCTGCAACGAGCAATGTTCAGCTCGTTCCACCAGCACCGGGTCAGTACTTAGGCATCACTTTCACACCGGACGGAAACTTTGTCGACTATGTCCTTTGGGAAAAAACCAAGAATGCGATCTCACTCTATCAGGTGTCCACGTTAGGCGGTGCAGCGAGAAAACTCCT
Source organism: uncultured Chloroflexia bacterium (assembly GCA_963790255.1). Taxonomy (GTDB): domain Bacteria; phylum Chloroflexota; class Limnocylindria; order QHBO01; family QHBO01; genus JACDBZ01. The sequence continues at coordinate 2,556 of CAWBOA010000014.1, forward strand.
GGATGACGTACACACGCCAATTTCCTTTTCATCCGATGGCACGAGGTTGGCCTTCGTGCGAGCTAATCCAAGCACTGGGGAATATGCTTTGCTGATCGCTAACGCCGACGGCTCGGGAGAAAGAAAGTTGGCCACAAGAAAACTTCCCGACTTCTATTTTCTTCCAGGTGGCCCGGCGTGGTCACTCGATGGAAAGACTTTAGTGTGCCCTGCAGGCAGCTTCGCCGGCGGATTTCATGTAGGTATAGTCGAAGTTCGTTTGGAAAACGGAGCCGAAAGGGCAATTACACCGCAACGCTGGTTCTGGGTAGGACAACCAAGATGGCTCACGGACGGAAAGGGTCTGATAATGACAGCCAAGGATCGATTTTCAGGGCCAGAGCAGATCTGGCGGCTGTCGTATCCAAGCGGCGAAGCAAGACAGCTCACCAATGACTTGAATGACTATCGCAGTCTCAGTCTTGATTCCGACTCAAGCGTTATCGCTGCGGTCCAAAGCGTCAGTATATCAGGCATGTGGGTCGCGCCAAGCGCTGACATCGCTCGTGCCAGGCAAATCGCGGCGGGCCACTACGACAGTCTGGCATGGACACCCGAAGGCAAAATCGCCTACGCCTCAAGCGAGAGCGGCAATCTGGACATCTGGATCATGGACGCCGATGGCAAGAACCATAAACAACTGACATTTGACTCGCACTCTGACTTTGGGCCGGTTACTTCACCTGATGGCAACTATGTTGTATTCATCTCCGATCGAGCCGGCGCTTTCAACGTTTGGCGGATGAACGCGGACGGCAGCAATGTGAAGCAGTTGACTAGTGGTGGCGGTGGGGAATCTCCCTACTTTTCACGCGATGGCAAGTGGGTGCTGTACTCGGACTACGGACACGGCAAGCTCAGCCTATGGAAAGTCCCGACCGACGGCGGGAACCCGATGCAGGTCACGGACAAAGCCTCCTGGTCGCCTGTTGTCTCGCCAAACGGCAGGCTAATAGCTTGTTACTATGCTGCGGACGATATGGGCGTCCAAGTGAAGCTGGCGATAATTCCATTTGACGGTGGACCACCACTGAAGATGTTCGACATCATTCCGCTGCAATTTCGTTGGACGGCTGGTGGACGCTCACTGGCATACATCGTCGACCGCACGGGTGTTTCTAACATCTGGAAGCAGCCGGTAGATGGCGGACCAGCCACGCAGTTAACCAACTTCAAAACTGATCGTATTTTCTGGTTTGACTGGTCCCGCGACGAAAAGCAACTCGCCATGATACGCGGAGCCGTTGCCAGCGATGTGGTTCTGATCAGCGATATTAAGTGATGGCTCTAATTCCAGCCACAAGACTCGGCCGCTACGAGATCCGCTAAAAGCTGGGCGCAGGCGCAATAGATGAAGTGTATCTGGCGCGCGACACTCAACCGGGTCGCGACGTCGCCGCATTCCAGAAATGAACGCTGCCCGCAATGTAGTTGAGACGGACGAGACGCTCGGATTCTGTCGCGTTGACAGCATGGCATTGGTCGGCGATTCAAGCTCGGTCAGCGGTCACAGGCCGGGGAAGCCCGGCCCTGCGTCAACATTGAGCGCGATCGAGACCAGCTCCTGCCACACGCAACTGATGCAAGAATTAGTCGCTCCACCGCACCAACCACTGTACTCGATGCGGAACGCACGCCGCTCCGCACACGGGAACTGAGACGAGGGAAGTCTCGGAAGGCTATAGTGCTTGCAATTGCCTGCGTGATCGTCGTCGCGCTGCTTTTTCGATCTACCTTTACCGCACACAGAATAACAGGACACTAATCGATTCAGTTGCCGTCTTGCCATTTCAAAACGCGAGTGGCGATCCGAACATGGACTACCTCTCTGACGTGACGAGGCGTTGGCAATCCTCAAAGAGCTTGAAGAAAAAGTACCAGAGGCGCGAATCGCTTGGGCAATATGTCGCTTTAGTTTATTGGGCTTCGGGGACCTGGATCAGACATTCGCTTGGCTCGAAAAAGACTATCGGGCTCGCAGCGGCTTGTTGGACCGCCTGATCACAGATCCGCTCTTCGATTCGATCCGCGGCGACCCGCGTTACGCCGACCTCTTGGGCGGATGGGGCTTGAGCCGTGAGTCTTCAAATCAAGGCGCAGCCGACAAACGGCACGCACCCGACTGCAAATAGCGCAGCGACCATTTACTGAAGAACCACCGCTGATTTGGAATCTCAAAATCGTGAAGCTGGGCCAAACGGGTTGATTCTGTCACCGAAGATGCACAGGCGCTTGCACCAACCAAATGCTGTCTGCATCTGCGAGCGCAAACGATCTTGAGCTGCTCGGTTCGTTGTGGCAAATTTGTGACGTGAATACGGGCAAATAGGTATGAATAGCTGTTACCAGATATACTCCGAAGCGGCTGCAACCTGTGAAAAATGTTAATAGATCTCAAGAGCCGTAACTGGTTGTAATTGGCTTGATGGCTCTTTTAACCAGTGGGTCGCCGGTTCGAGTCCTGCTCGGGTCATACCTTAGCATCAATGACTTACAATTTTGATTCAAGGTGAAAAAAGTTAGTATGGTGCGCCTATGGTGCGCCTAGTCAATCGGAAGTCGTGATTTCAGCGACAAAAGGCCCGGCGGTTTCGAAACTCCGCCGGGCTTCTGTTTTTGGGTGGGCGATCGGTTATGAAGCTATCAATTCTTTTTGCTCGTTTAATAATGTCGGTATAGCGTTATTATCATGCTCGTATAAAACCGTCAGGCGTTGTTATTGAGCGCTTGCTAGATAATTAATAGGCCACCGTCCCGACTGTTTACGGAGTGGATGTTGGAGGTTGCCATGACGACCGCACACGAACGAACGAAATTTGAGGACGCCGAGCCGATATTGCGGGTTTCCGACATGGTCGCCACCGTCCGCTACTACACTGATGTGCTTGGATTCGTCAACGCGGAGTGGGGCTCCGACGATTTCACGCTCGTGTCACGTGACGGAGCTGGGATTTACCTGTGCCGAGGCGCTCAGGGACAACCTGGAACATGGGCCTGGGTCGGAGTGGAGGACGTAGGCGCCTTATATCAGGAGTACCTTCAGTCAGGCGCACGCGTACGGCATCCTCCACGCAATTATCCATGGGCGTTGGAGATTCATGTTGAAGATCCGGACGGTCACATCTTGCGTTTTGGTTCAGAGTCCCTACCTGATCGACCATTCGATGACTGGGCCGATTGAGCCCGTGAACCTTCGTTCGCTGCCAGAACAACGATTGGCGTATGCCGCAGGACAACCCTGATGTCACTCCGCTCCAATTGTGTCGTTTCGATTGGTGCGTAAAACTGCCGGCGGATTGGAAGGGTGACGGCTAGTGCTTGGATTCGTCAACGCGGAGTGTATGGAGTTCAGGTGAAGACATTTCAAAGAAATAAATAGGAGAAATCTATGGTACGAATTGTTTTGGGCGTTATTGCCGGATTTTTTGCCTGGGCGATAGCGTGGTTCGGAAGCGAGAAGGTTCTTTCGGCCATCTGGCCGGAGTGGTTCGGCGCTCATCAAGTCGCATTCCAAGCGGCCATTGAGCATGGCGGTCAGTTCACCGCAGACGCGACCATTCTTCTCATTCATATTGTCCTCGGTTCAATAGTCTCGGTGATGTCCGGATTTCTGGCCGCGCTGATCGCCGGTGAAAACAAACGCGCGCCGCTAATCCTCGGCTTTTTACTGTTGGCATTTGGTTTACTGAAGGTGGTTATGTCCTGGTCGTATGTTCCCATTTGGTATCACGTTATTTTTACGGCGATTCTACTTCCAATGACGATCATGGGCGGTAGATTGAAAACCACCGCTTAGTAGAAAAGAAATGGGAATCATCCTTGCAGACATCGCACTGATGTGGCGTAACATTTTCGACCCGATACTAAGATTGGTGAACGTCCCCGACTTGGGACCATAACTTAGCTAGACACGATGCCGTCGGCGAGGACGGTCTACGCTCGGTTAGGAGGGCTATCTAATGGAACAACACAGAATTCTTGCAATGAGTTTTGCGAGCGTATATCCCCTCTATGTAAGAAAAGCTGAAAGCAAAGGTCGCACAAAAGAAGAACTCAACGAAGTTATTTTCTGGCTGACCGGCTACGACGAAGCGGGTTTAGAAAAACAAATCCGGGAAAACTCAGATTTTCAAACATTTTGTGAACAAGCCCCTAGAATGAATCCGAATGCTTCTCTTATCAAAGGCGTGGTTTGCGGGATCCGTGTGGAAGAGATCGAAAACCCGTGGATGCAAAAGATCCGGTACCTGGACAAATTGATTGACGAACTGGCAAAAGGCAAAAAGATGGAAAAGATCTTGCGAAGGCCGGAATAGTCTCGGAAGTTGTCCTCACTCTCGCCACTTTAGATTATTCAGACCTTTAGTGGGGCTGAGTGAACTCGTTCTGCGGATCAACAGCGAACGAGCCAAAATTACCTCGATCTGATTCTAACGGAGGAATATGAGAAAACTAATTGCAGCAATGAATATGACTCTTGACGGGTTTTGCGACCACACGGCGATGATTGCAGATGAAGAAATACATCAACATTACAATGAGCTATTAAGTAATGCAGACACCCTTATATACGGAAGGATAACATATCAACTTATGGAAAGTTATTGGCCATCTGTCGTAAAAAATCTTACTGGTAACAAACCAATGGATGAATTTGCAGTACTAATAGACAATATTTCAAAGATTGTTTTTTCCCGCACACTGAAAAATGTTGATTGGAAAAATACAGAACTGAAAAATGAAGTCATTAAAGAAGAAGTTTTAGAACTCAAGCAACAAGCGGGTAAAAACATTTTAGTTGGCAGCCCAAGTTTAATAGTAGCCTTAGGGCAACTTGACTTGATTGATGAATACCAGCTTAGCGTTCAGCCAACTGTTTTAGGAAGCGGCTTGCCATTATTTAAGAACATCAGCGATAGGATTGATCTTAAACTCTTAAAGACAAAAACATTTGGTTGTGGTGCAGTAACTCTTTACTACGAGCCGACAAAAAAATGAGCGCATAGGTTAAAACGACAGAGGTTGGAGGAACTCAGTCATGAGAAGAGTTATTGTGCATGAACATATCTCCCTTGATGGTGAGGCGAGGTAAAGCTGGGTGAAGTTCAGGGAAAGAGATCGGTTAACATACAAACAAATCAGGAGAAAAGGTATATGGCGAAGGTTACAGGAATTGGCGGGGTATTTTTTAAGAGTCGGAACAAGGGCTGCCGAACTGGCGTCGTGGTATCAGAAGAATCTCGGCCTCGATCTTGAGAGTTGGGGCGGTGCGATATTGAGATGGCCTGACGATAAAGCCGAGGACGGCGGCCTCACGGTATGGAACGCAGCGGACAACGACACCAAATGGTTCAGCCCGAGCGAGTCTTCATTTATGATCAACTACCGGGTTGATAATTTGGACGAATTGCTCGGTCAGCTAAAGCAGAACGGCGTCGAGATCGTATCGGGGCCGGAATCGCACGAAAACGGAAAATTTGCATGGATCATGGATCCGGACGGGAACAAGGTCGAGCTATGGGAACCGATGATCTTCGACGAGAAGAATAAGGCGTGACAATCAGCGATTTTTTGATTCGCTTTGCGAATGTGAACGGCACCGGTTCGGCGTCGGCGAATGCTCTCTCCCTACATGTCGAAGGAAACCAGAGAAGGGAGAAAGCGTGTCTGCTGGAATTCCTGGATTGCGCCACATAATCCTGAGGGCTTTTTCCTGAACATGGCTGACATGCTGGTCAAGGCGGGCGAGTGGCAAACCGCGCAAAAAATTTATGCGAACGCGAAGCTCCTTAAAGAGTATTCCAGTTGGAAATACCAGGGCGTGCTTGAGGATCGCATCCGGCAAGGGCAATCAAACGTCACTCTGTTCAATGAGCCGAACGCGCGAATAATGATCAATTCAGAGTTCGCTTGCATGGCGTGTCATCTGAAGTGAACGTCGGATCAGCGTCTAGCGAAATTGGTTGAAGCATCCGTCTTGAAAGCCTGATGTCAGGTAAGACAAAAAAGCTCTTCGCGACATCGAGCATCAGTTTCCTTTTAACTGCGTTCGCCTGTTGCAACACCATGAATTTGCGCTCTCTCGTTCTGATTCTTGTAACAAATTTGTGACGGCAATACCGGCAAACCGAGATGAATGGTTGTTACTGGATGTACTCCAAGCGGCAGCAACCTGTGTAAAGTGTTAATAGACTTAAGAGCCGTAACTGGATGGAATTCGCTTAACCGCCCCTTTAACCAGTGGGTCGCGGGTTCGAGCCCTGCTCAACTCACGACTTCTTGCAAATTAATTACGGGCGCTTCTGTTGAAGAGAAACAGAACGCTTCAGCAGGGATGCCCTTGAGTCAGACACCCCGACCGCTGTAATATCCGCACAACCCGAACAACCAATCATCGAACAAAGGAGTATAGCCATGCGACCCGCTCGAGTTCTCCTAATCACTGTCGCCGTCGGCTCGACGTTAATTGCGTTTCATCATGCTTCGCCAAATATTGCACTAGCCCAGAACGACTCCGCAGCCACTGGCCACGTTCACTACACGAAATCGGCCGACCAGGATAAGCCTTCCCCAAGCGGTGCCCTGGCGCCGCGTCTGCAGAAGCTTGGCAACCACACTTTTCCCGTTTCCACCAAGAATCGGCAAGCTCAGCTCTTCATGAACCAGGGATTGAATCTTTCCTACGCATTCAATCACGCCGAAGCTGGGCGCGCGTACCGTGAAGCGGCACGGCTCGAACCTAACCTGGCGATGGCTTACTGGGGCGAAGCACTCGCGTTGGGACCGAATATCAACGCGCCGATGGGTCCAGATAACGAGCCGAATGGCGGTCGAGGTCATCAAGAAAGCCGTTGCGCTCAAGTCGAAAGCTTCGCCGCGGGAGCAAGCTCTGATAGAAGCGCTAGCACAACGGTATTCAGGCCGCCCTGAAGATCGAAAAGCGCGCGACGTCGCGTATGCCGACGCGATGCGCAAAGTGCATCTCCAATTTCCTAACGACCAGGACATCGCAATGCTTTACGTTGAATCCGTTATGGACTTGCGGCCCTGGGGCTATTGGACACGCGACGGCACGCCTTATGACCGCACGACGGAGATCGTAGGGCTCACTGAAAAAATTATCGCCCAAAATCCCAATCATCCCGGCGCGCTGCATCTTTACATTCACCTGATGGAGGCCTACGAACCATTCAAAGCCGAACCGGCCGCCGATCGTCTGATCACGCTTATGCCCGCCGCAGGTCATATGGTGCACATGCCGGCGCACATCTATCAGCGCGTTGGCCGCTATGCCGATGCGGCGCGCAGCAATGAGCTGGCGATCGCCGCCGATGAGGATTACATTTCGCAGTGTCGTGCGCAGGGTCTCTACCCGATGGCCTACTATCCGCACAACCTCCACTTCCTCTGGTTCGCCGCGACCGCTGACGGCCGCAGCAAGATGGCGATCGAAGCAGCACGCAAAGCGGCTTCGCGAGTTGATGATGAGACTTTGAAGGCGGTTCCGCTGCTCGCAGGCTTCCGCGTAGTGCCCTACTTCGCCCTGACGCGTTTTGGTAAGTGGGACGAGATGTTGCGTGAGCCTGAACCGCCTGCTTTCAGCGCATACATGCGCGGCCAGTGGCATTACGCGCGCGGCACGGCGTTCCTCGGCAAGGGTCAAACTGACGAAGCCGAGCGAGAAGTCGCCAAGTTGAAAGAGATCATGGAGGACAAGGCGCTCGACCAACCGTTGTTCTCGCCAAACACCGGACGCGCGATTCTCTCAATCGCTCAGGAAGTTCTGGCTGGTGAAATCGCCGCGGCGAAAAAGGACTACAACCAAGGTGTAAATCATCTCGAGCGTGCAGTGCGGTTGGAAGACGCGTTGGTATACACCGAACCTTTCGAGTTTCACTATCCACCACGTCAGGCGCTCGGTGCGGTGTTGCTCGCTGCGAACCGTGCTCCTGAAGCCGAGACTGTCTATTGGGAAGACCTACGCCGCAATCGCGAAAACGGGTGGTCGCTGTACGGCTTGACGCAGGCGCTTAAAGCGCAAGGCAAGAACGACGACGCTGCGTTGGTCGAAGCACGCTTCAAAAAGGCCTGGGCACGCGCGGATGTCGTACTCAACAACTCTCGCTTCGGGGGGCAGACAGCTGCTCAAGCAATGATGGAAGAACCGAAAAGGTGACGTCTTGTTGTTGTTACCTGACGTTTGCACAAACACTCTTATTTCGTGTTCTTTCGTGATGCTTAGTGGGATTTGGGTGGATCGTATCATCCGAATCGAGGCATACGATCCACGAAGTTACACGAAGCTTCACGAAGCAACACTAATCGTTTGGGAACTCGGGGCCGTCATGGCTAATCCATCTTGCTAATCAAAGTGAGGAACACCCAATGAAACGACAACTCGCTGTTACGCTCCTGATAATCTGCGCCGCATCCATCACCCACGCACAACAGTCTGTTCGCACCACAATCGAGGCAAACACGAAGCAATTCATCGAAGCCTTCAATAAAGGCGATGCTGCTGCGGTCGCGAACCTATATACGATGGAGGCGCGTCTGCTGCCGCCCAACGCTGAGATCGTCGAAGGCCGCGCCAACATTCAAAAGTATTGGCAAGGCGCAATTACTGCCGGTTTGAAAATGGTGAGTTTGGAAGCCACACACATCGAGACACAGGGAAACCTGGCTGTCGAAGTTGGACGTTACAACGCAACAGTCCCCGGAGCAGGCGGCGCCACAACGACCGACAAGGGTAAGTATATTGTGGTGTGGAAAAAGGAAGCTCAGAGCTGGAAGCTTGCGGCCGACATCTTCAACACCGATACACCCCTGGCAGCCACCACCCCCTGAATGGGAACTCAAATAAGTGCGTAGGTCTCTCACCGGGGTAGCCTGGTGCGTAATTAAGGGCAGCCATTAGCGGCTGCCCTTGCTGATGTAACGCAGCCTGTTAGTTTGCGTGCCGGTGAGTTACGTGCCAACTCGACTTTGACGCAACGGCGGGGGCAGGTCGCCCTTCCAGACTGCAAATTTCCCAATTGCTCAACGGCGGGCGCAAGCCGCCCTTCCAGACTGCGGGTTTCCCGTTACACTCGTCACTTCCATGACAGTAAACGGCTCCATCATGATCACCGGCTCGCGCGATGTCGATCGCGAGACAGCTCGCACGCTATTCGAGCAGCATCTGTCGGCGTTTGTTTCTCAGGGCAGGACCTGGTTGCTCGGCACTTCTCGCGGGATCGATCAGTGGGCGCTGGAGTGGCTCATTGAGAACAGCGAAATCTGTTGGGCGCTTGTTCCTTACACGCGTTTCAAACAGCCTCAATGGGTTCAGCCGTTGCTTGAGCAGGTCGATCGCATCGTGGAGCTGCAATTACCAAAGCGCAAGACTGCGAGCGCAATCAGAAATCGTCACATAGTGGATCTGGCCCAGATCGTGTTTGGCTTTTGGTCGGGTAAAGGTGGCGGGACAGTTAAGACTCTGAAATACGCACTGCGGCAACGGCGAGAAGTGCACGCCATCCCGGTGGAAAATGCAGTAGGCAGTAGACAGTAGGCAGAAGGCAGGGCAAGTCTCAAGATTCAAGTCTCAGCTTCGCGAGAACCAATTGGGATAGAAAATTGAACTTCAACTCGGGCATGAGGCTGGCGGACGGCTGATCGGGGAGCTCGGCGGTCGCCTCGATGAGTCGACCGAGAACTCCGGGCCGGGCGTTCCCACCGCCAGCATCACGCTCGGACGGCCACGCAGGTTGTCGACCTTCCTCGCGTGCGGCTTGCTGAAGGCGACGATCCGATCGCCGTCCCAGTGGAACCAGACCGGCACGAGGTGCGGCGGCCGTCGGCCTGGACGGGGCTGAGCCAGACGACCGGATCGGTGCGCAGCGCCTACTCGGCCGATCGGCGATTCCGCTGCGGGTGGCGGTGCTGGGCGGTGCGGGTCATGCGCGCAGTCTCGTCGTCCGCGGGACGATGGCCCACCGAACAACGTCGCGGGCCGGCGTCCGACGTTGGCCGATGCATTGCGCGGCCGGATGACGTAGGGCGACCCTATACTCCGCCACGCTGCCGCCCATCGCCAGCGTCGACGTCCGGCCTCGAGCGCCAACCTGGGGAGCGGATTCGACTGCTTCGCGGTGGCGCTTTCGCTCAAGCTGCGGGCCGAGCTGTGGCCCGGGGACGAGACCGGGATCGTGCTCAACGCGCGAGGCGAGGGCGCCCCGCCCGACGATGCGCCGGCCGGCGAAAACCTCCTCATCCGATCCTTCCGTGAAGCGCTGCGTATCGCCGCCGGGCCTGGCGCGGAGGCCTGGCGGCTCGAGGTGTCGAGCATGATCCCGGCGGCCCGCGGGCTCGGCAGCTCGGCCGCGGCCATCGTGGCCGGGGCGGTGCTCGGCGCGGCGATGGGCCGTCGAACGGTGGACGCAGACGAGATCCTCCGCCTCGCCAGCCGCCTCGAGGGGCACCCGGACGACGTCGCGGCCGCCCTCTACGGTGGGTTCACGCTGGCGCTGGCCGAGGCCGATGGGCGCATCGGGCTAGGCGCTTCCGTGTGCCCGAGGCGTGGTGCCATGGCCTTCATCCCCCAGCGCGAGAGCCGCACGCACGAGATGCGCGCCGCGCTGCCGGCGGCCGTCCCGCATCCGGCGGCCGCCCGCCAGGCCGGGCGGAGCGCGATGCTTGCCACGGCGATCATCACCTCGGACGCCGGCCTGCTCCAGGCGGCGATGGCCGATGAGCTTCACCAGCCCTTCCGCTTGCCGCTCCTGCCCGGAAGCCGCGAGCTCATCGAGCTGGCCTACGAGCGCGGGGCGGCGGGTGCGTGCCTCTCAGGCGCGGGTCCGGCCGTCCTGGCCATCTGCGACTCACCGCCAACGGCTCACGCGGTCGAGAAGGCGTGGAACGCCGCCGGCGTCGCAGGCATGGCCACCCGGCTCCGCTTCGACACGTCTGGGGCGAAGCTCGTCGCCGACTGACCCGGAGTGCTGCCAAATCTCTCTGAGACCGGGCAGGTGGCACGGTCGGGGCCATGAGCCCGCCAATTTTCCTCGCGTCGGGACGCATCAGGCGCGGATGGCGCGCGCTCGCGTTGCAAAGCAACGTGGGCTGCCCGAAGGATGGGAATTCGACCCAGCCGCGCGCACGAGTGTGCCAATTGCTCGCAAGGCTGGGAATCCCGACAACCCCAGGCATCCGTATCGCCGACCCACCACCGTCGCCGACGCTGGTCCGCAGTTACCATTCTCGCCCCATGAGCCTGGTGACGATCAGTGGCGTGTCGAAGAGCCACGCCGCGCAGCACATCTTCAGCGACGTCGGGCTGCTCATCAGCGCCGGGCGGCGGATCGCCGTCGTCGGCCCGAATGGCGCCGGCAAGACGACCCTGCTGGAGCTCATCACCGGCGACCAGCTGCCCGACGCCGGCACCATCGCCCGGGCGAAGGACGTGGTCATCGGCTACCTGCGGCAGGAGGTGGCGGAGAGCAAGGGCCACAGCGCGCTGGCCGAGGTCCTGGGCGGGGCCGGCGAGGTGAGCGGCATCGAACGCCGCATGCGGCACATCGAAGCCGAGATGGAGGACGCCGCCGACGAGGACGAGCTCACCGAGCTGATGGACGAGTACGGGCGAATCCAGCATCGGTTCGAGGCGATGGGTGGCTACGGCATGGAGGCGGAGGCACGGCGCATCCTGGCCGGCCTCGGGTTCGCCGATGCCGACATGGAGCGCGACATCGGCGAGTTCTCTGGCGGCTGGATGATGCGCGTCGCGCTCGCCCGGCTGCTGCTCCAGAACCCGGACGTCCTCCTGCTGGACGAGCCGACCAACCATCTCGACCTGGCCAGCGTCGAGTGGCTCCAGGGCTTCCTCGCCCAGTATGCGGGCTCGATCGTCCTCGTCAGCCACGACCGCGACTTCATCAACGAGGTCGCGAACCGGGTGGTCGAGATCCACGATGGCCGCGCCACCGAGTACGTCGGCGACTACGCCGACTTCGTCGAGCAGCGCGCCGAGCGCATGGCGCAGCTCGAGGCCGCGGCGAAGAACCAGCAGCGCAAGGTCGCGCACACCCAGGCCTTCATCGATCGCTTCCGCTACAAGGCGAGCAAGGCACGGCAGGTCCAGTCGCGGGTGAAGGCCCTGGAGCGGCTCGAGCGAGTCGCCGCCCCCCAGCGCCGCAGCCGGAGCGTGAAGTTCCGCTTCCCTGAGCCGCCCCGCAGCGGACGGACGGTGATCACGCTGGAGGGAATCGAGAAGAGGTATGGCGACAACGTCGTGTACGACGGCGACCTCGACCTCGTCCTCGAGCGCGGCCAGCGGGTGGCGCTCATCGGTCCGAATGGGGCCGGGAAGTCGACGCTGCTGAAGATCCTGGCCGGGGCACTCCCGTTCGAGGCCGGCACCCGGGAGCTCGGGTCCAACGTCCGCGTCGCGTACTTCGCCCAGCACCAGATCGAGGCGCTCAACCCGGCCAACACCGTGTTCGAGGAGCTCAACGACGCGGCGCCGATGATGGCCACCGCCGAGATGCGACGCCTGCTCGGGGCGTTCCTCTTCTCGGGCGACTCCGTCGAGAAGCGCGTCGGCATCCTCTCCGGCGGCGAGCAGACGCGCCTTGCGCTCGCGAAGCTCCTCGCCGACCCGGCCAACCTGCTGTGCCTGGACGAGCCGACGAACCATCTCGACATCCAGTCGCGCGACGTCCTCGAGGACGCCCTGAACGCCTTCAGCGGGACGATCGTGCTCATCACGCACGACCGCTACCTCATCCGCAGCGTGGCGAATGCCATCGTCGAGGTGAACGACGGCGACGCCACCCTGTACGACGGTGACTTCGAGTACTACGCCGAGAAGCGTGGGGTCGACATCGAGACGCGCGGCTCGGTCGAGGGAGCGCGGTCGACGCCGCGCGGGGTGGTCGCCACCGCGCCGAAGGTTCGCGAGTCGGCACGGGCGGCCGCCCATCGCCGGCGCCAGGAGGCCGAGGCGCGCAACGCCCGCCATCGGCTGACCCGTGACCTGCGTCCGGCCCTGGACCGCGCGAGGGCCGGGGCCGATGCGGCGCGCCGTGAGCTGGTCGAGGTCACGGAGCGGCTGGCGGACCCGTCGGTCTATGTCGATGGCGCCGCGGTGCGGGACCTCGTCGAGCGTCACAACGCGGCCCGCGACCGAATCGACGCCCTCGAGGCCGAGGAGGTCCGGCTGGCGGACGAGATCGCGATCATCGAACGCGGGCGCGGCGACGCGGTCAGCGCCGGACGGTGAGGCCGGCGAGCGCTGCTGATCGGTCCCGCAGGCTCGGTGGCGCGGCGTTCATCGTCGTCGCCGCCACGTGCTTCGGGACGCTTGGCCCGCTGAGCCGCTTCGCCGGGGACGCGGGGGTCGACGCGCTCAGCCTGGTGACATGGCGTGCGGCCCTCGGCGCCTTGGTCGTGACGGCGTTCATTGCCGTCGCGTACGTGGTGGCCGGCTTCCGCCCGAAGGCGCTGCGCTCGCTCCCCGCGCGCGACCGGTGGTTCGTGCTCGCGGCGGCGGTCGCCAACACCATCCTCAACTTCGCTGCGTTCGTGGCCTTCGAACGGATCTCGATCGCACTCACGCTCCTCGTCTTCTACCTCTATCCCGCCGGGGTGGCGGTCGCATCGACGGCCTGGTTCGGCGATCGGCTCGACCGGGTCCAGTGGGTGGCGCTCGGGGTCTCATTGACCGGCATGGGGCTGGTCGTCGCCGGTGCCGGATCGCTTGGCGCGCTCGATCCGCTCGGCATCGGGCTCGCGTTCCTCGCGGCGATCGCCCAGGCCTTCTACGTCCTGGCGGCCCGACACGGCTTCGCCCGCGTCCCCGGACCACAGGCCGCCGCCCTCTCCATGGCCGGTGCGGCGACGCTGTACCTCCTCATCGCGCTCGTCGTCGGGGCAGTCGGCAACCTCGCGCAGCCGGTCGCCTCCTCGGCGGCCCTGTGGCCGGTCGTGCTTGCTGGGGTGGTCGGCGCCGGCATTCCCACCCTGTGCTTCATCACCGGCATCAGGCGCCTGGGACCATCGCGCGCCGCGATCCTGGCCACCCTCGAGCCGGTGGTCGGAGTTGGGCTTGCCGCGTGGCTCCTCAGCGAGCAGCCGGCCCCGATCCAGCTCGTGGGCGGGGCGTTGATCCTCGTCGCCGCGGTGCTCCTCCAGGTGCGCGGCGGCGCGCCGGCTGAGCACGAGGCGGTCGTCACGCGGGAGACGGCAAGGGAGGGGAGCGCCGATGTTCAGCCGCGATGACCTGGGACGCGGCTCGCTGCATCCGCTGTTCTGGGTGTTCGCACCGCTCCTCATCGGCGCCCTCCTGATCACCGGGCTCGGGGTGATAGCGCGTTCCACGCAGGGCTTCCCGGATATCGAGCTCGCGGACGAGCTGCAGCAGGAGGCGGCGGCCGGCGATCCGCTTCTGGCCGAGGTCACGGACTTCGCGTGGGACCGCGTCTGCGTCTTCCCGCCGGATCTCCCGAAGGAGACCGTGGACGCAACCCTCGGCATGGCGTGGGGCGTCGTCGGCGGCAGCGACCTCGACGAACGGGACCTGCTCGTCTTCATCGAGGGCGGTCGCGTCGTGAAACACTTCTACTTCGATCGCGGGATTCTCGACGCGCCGGCGAGTGAAGGCGACTGCCGGGCGCCCGACGACGAGTCGACCAGGCTCTAGTCGCCTGCGACGGCGGGGCGGCCCATGAACGAGGCGTGCACCGCCTGAGCGGCCGATGCGGCCGACGCGAGCGGCACCTCTGCCCACACGACGCGCATCCCGCCCTCGTCGAACGACCCCTCGCCGTGCGCCGGCAGCGGCAGGACCTCGGGCATCAGATCCGCCGGTCCCACCAGGGAGATGCGCGCCATTCGCTCCTTGCGGTCGACGGCGAGCATGAGGACGCCCGCATCGTCGCGCGAGGACGGCCGCACCGTCGTCTGCGGTGCGTCGTCAGCGAGGGCTCGCACGACGAGCGCCATGCGGCCGCGGCGAGCTCGGCGGACGGCCACGGGATGCACGATCTCCGCCCCCATCTCGGCCAGGAGCTCGAGCTGAAGGGCGTCGACCGCCGGCAGGAAGCGGGCGTTGGGCACGAGCTGCGGGTCGGCCTCGAGCACGCCGCCGACGTCCTTGAACAGCTCGCAGCGCTCGGCGCGGAGAGCGACTGCCAGGGCCACCGCCGAAAGATCGGTGCCGCCGCGGCCGAGCGTCGTGAGCTCCCCGTGGGTTCCGATGCCCTGGAAACCGGCGACGACGGGAACGAGCCCCTCGCCGAGCGCCGCGCGGAGCGGGCGCGACAGGACGCGCCGGACCTCGGCGCCGAGGTGGGCGGCCGCGGTCCGAATGCCGGCCTCCGCCCCGGAGAACGAGCGGGCCGGGATGCCGCGCGCCTGGAGCCCGAGGGCGAAGAGCGCCGCTGAGAGGGCCTCACCGGTGGCGAGCGCCCGATCGGTCTCGCGCGCCATGCCCGATTCGGGATCCTGGGCCGGCAGACGCAGCCAGCCAGCCGCGTCGTCGAGGAGGACCCCCGCCGCGGCGAGGATGGTATCGGTCACGCCCTCGAACGCGCTCACCACCACGACCGGCCGCATTCCGGCGTCACGCTGCCGAGCGACGACCCCGACGGCTGCGGCGATGTCCTCCGGGCGACGCAGGACCGATCCCCGAACTTGTCGACCACGATCGCCGGGGACGGCGTCGCCGCGCGAGATGGCACGCTAGGCGGTCGCGGAGCGATCGGCGCCGACCACCTCGCCGCGCGGCAGCGGCCCGCCGCGACGAACGATGGCCGGGACCTCGTCAAGGGTCGAGATGCGCATGACGTCGGTCGGGAGCGGCTCGTCCTCCGGCGTGATGTTCACCCCTCGTCGCGGTGCAGCCAGACGGCATCGAGGCCGGCGCTCCACGCCCCACGCACGTCGGCGCGGTACGAGTCGCCGACCATGACGGCGTCGGAGGGGTGCACGTCGGCGGTCTCGATCGCGAGGCGGTAGAAGGCGGGACTCGGCTTGGCGACGCCGACGGCGCCCGACGGAAGCACGAAGTCGAGATAGGTATCGAGCCCGAGGTCGGCCATGATGCCCCGCAGGTTCGAGCCCCAGTCGCTGATGACGCCGATGCTCACGCCCATCGCGCGCACGGCGCGCAGCATCGCCTCAGTGTCCGGGTACGGCTCCCAGGCATCGGGCGCGAACTGGCTGGCGAGGATGCGATCGAGGACCTCGGCTTTCGCCTCGACCCCGACCTTGTCGAGGATGACGCTGTGATAGCGGCGCCAGTAGTCCTCGATGCGCGCGTCGTCGCTCCATGTGTCGTTGTCGGGCCGGTGGTATTCGTCCCAGAAGAACCGATCCGCGTCGTCCCACGCGGCGCGCATGTCCTCCTCGGTGATGGGGCGGCCATCCGCGCCGATCAACCCGGTCAGCGCAGCGGCCAGTGACCGCCGCGGGGTGAGCAGCGTGAACCCGGCGTCGAGGCAGAGCAGTCGGTAGGCCATGGCCGCCAAACGGTAGCGCACTCACCCCGGACCCATGCGGTCGCTGACCGCGCTGCTACGCTCGGCCGATGGCCGCGGACGTCGTTCTGAGCGATCCGCCCGGGTCCGACGCACTGGACTCGGTCGCACCGATCCGCTCCGCGCTCCTCGCCTGGTACGCCGTCGAACAACGCGCCTTTCCGTGGCGCGTCACGCGCGACCCGTATGCCGTCCTCGTCAGCGAGGTGATGCTCCAGCAGACGCAGGCGTCGCGGGTCGCGGACCGATTCCCCGACTTCCTCGCCCGGTTCCCGATGTCGACGCGCTGGCCGCCGCCGACCCTTCCGCCGTCCTGGCCGCGTGGAGCGGCCTCGGCTACAACCGGCGAGCCCTCGCCCTCCAGTCAGCGGCGACGATCGTCAGCCGCGAGGGCTGGCCGGCCGACGTCGCCGGGCTGGAGCGCCTTCCCGGCGTCGGCCCGTACACCGCGCGGGCGGTGGCATCACTCGCCTTCGGGACCCGACCGGCGTGGTCGACACCAACGTTCGCCGCTGGCTGCTGCGTCGCTTCGGCGGGCCGGACGAGCCACGGCGGCTCCAGGCACTGGCCGACCCGCTCGCCGCGACCGATCGGCCATCCGAGGTCGGTGCGTGGACGCACGCGAGCATGGAGTTCGGCGCGGCCGTTTGCCGCGCGCGCGTCCCTCGCTGCGCCGACTGCCCCATCCGCTCCGGCTGTCCCTCGCGCCTCGCGCCGGCCCGGGTCCCGGTGCCCGTCCAGCCCACCCTGCGCGGCTCCGACCGTTCCTACCGGGGCGAGATCGTCCGCCGGCTCGCCGCGGCCGCGAGCCACGCCGTGGGCGAGCGCGTCCTGCGGCGCGCCATGGCACGGGACGCGGAGCGCATCGGTCCGCCGCTCGACGAACCCGCGTGGGAGCGCGTCATGGCCGGGCTGGAGCGTGATGGGCTGGCCCATCGAGCCTCCGGCCAGGTGCGGCTGGGCGCGGCTACAATCCGGCCATGACCACCTCGCTGCGGATCGGCGACCCGCTCCCGTCGGTCGGCCTGCGCGCCACCGACGGCTACCTGCTGAACCTCCGCAGCTTCGTGACGAAGCAGCCCGCCGTCCTGCTCTTCTTCGGGGCACCGACCCTCGCCGGCACAGCGCGGCGCAAGGGCATGAAGGCCATCGAGGCCCTCACCGCTGGCCACGACCGTCTGCGCGAGGCGGGCATCGCGGTGGCGGCCATCAGCACCGATTCGGAGGGCCAGCAGACCGAGTTCGTCGCGGCACAGCACCTGCCCTTCCTCCTCCTCAGCGACGAACGGCGATCGGCGGTTGAGCTGCTCGGGATCGAGACGACCGCCGACGGCGCGAACGTCAACGTCGCGCGCCCGGTCGCCATCGCGGTCGATCGCGATGGCGCCGTGCGTGCCGTCCTCGACCCGGCCGAGCCCGACACCCTCATCGATCGAAGCATGCGCGCGCTGTCGGAGCCGATCCCGGCGGCGTCCGAGGATGCGTCGGCCGGAGCCTGACGAGGGTGCGCGCCGTGCAGCTCGCGGCGCCCGGCGGGGAGCTGCAGGTCGTGGAGCTGCCCCTCCCCGAGCCCGTGGGCACCGAGGTCCGCATCCGTGTCGCTGGCTGCGGGGTGTGTCGCACTGACCTGCACATCGTCGACGGCCTCCAGCCGCGCGTCGAGCTGCCGCGCGTCCTCGGGCACGAGGTCGCCGGCTTTCTCGATGCGGCCGGCCCGGAGGCCGTCCCTCTGCTCGACCGCGCCGGCGTCACCTCCGGCGATGCGGTCGTCGTGTTCGGCGGATGGGGGTGCGGGACGTGCCGGGAGTGCACCGCGGGGGCCGAGCAGCGCTGTGCGACCTCGCGCGCCCCGGGCTTCCAGGCCGACGGCGGCTACGCTGAGGCGATGCTCGTCCCTCACCCGCGCCACCTCATATCGCTCGGCGACCACGACGCCGTGCGAGCGGGCCCCCTGGCCGACGCCGGTGTCACCCCGTATCGGGCGGTGCGACGCATCGAACCGTGGCTGGCGGCGGGTGCCCGGGTCCTTCTCATCGGCTGCGGGGCGCTCGGCGGGTTCGCCCTCCAGTACCTGCGCCTCGTGCCCGGGGTTGGTGCGGATCTGCGCATCGTGGTGCGCGAGCTCGACGCCCGGCGCCTCGAGCGGGCCAAGGCGCTCGGTGCGGACGATGGCCTGCTGGATGGACCTCCGGCGATGGCGCTCGAGTCGCTCGGCGGTCCGGCCGACGTCGTCATCGACCTCGTCGGGTCTGACGAATCTCTCGCGCATGCAGCCGAGGTGGTCGCCCCCGGCGGCGCGATCGCGCTCGTCGGCGAGGCGGGCGGGGCACTGCCGTTCGGCTTCGCGCGGCCTGCCGTCGAGGCGTGGCTGACGACGGTGGCGTGGGGCTCGCGCGGTGACCTGGCTGCCGTGGTCGAGCTGGCGCGGTGGGGCCGGCTCACATGGGAGGTGGAGCCTGTCCCGCTCCAGGATGCGGCGGCCGCCCATGCCCGCCTTCGCGGGAGGGACGTCGAAGGACGGCTCGTCCTCGTCCCGTAGCCGCCGCTACTCGCCGAAGAGACGGCCCAGGATGCCCTTCGACTCGCGTCGGCGGACGAAGACCGGTGCGGCGGTAGCGTCGTAGATCTCGCGCAGCGCCGGCGCCCGCAGGTCGGTGACCGCGAGCATCCGCCGCGATCCAAGGTGCTCGGTCGCGACAGCGTGGAGCCGGTTGCGCACCGCGTCGAAGTCGCCGAGCACCGCGTCCGAGCCGAGCTGGATGCCCGCGGTCCACGCCGTGCCGGCACGGAGCAGCCAGGCACGCTCGACCTGCGGAAGCTCCTCGAGGGCGGCGAGCAGCTCGCGTCCGAACGGGTCAGGCACCTGCTCGGGGACCTCCAGGGGCGGCATCCCGCCGAGCGGACGCCGGGCGCGGAGCGCATCTGGCCGATTCGGGTCGATGCCCGCGACGAGGAAGGGCAGCACGCCGACCGCGATCTCGATCTGGGTGGGCGCTCCCGGGTCGATCACGATCCGTTCCTGCACCGCGTCGGCGCGCTCGAAGAGGTCGTGCGCTCGGACGCGGACGTGGTCGCTCCCCGGTGGCCCAAAGTCGCGCAGGACGTCAGGGGTGGTGAAGGCGGCGATGAATCGCTCGCCGGCCTCGTCGGTCCCGTGCCGGTAGGCGTCGGCCGACAGTCGGTCCGCGTCCGGCATCTCGCCGGAGGACGACCGGATCGGCACGAGCAGGTCGAGTTCGAGGAGCGCGTCGAGCCGCGGAGCTGACTCGCCCTCGCCCGGAGGCTGATCGGTCAAACGGCGACCTCCGTGAGCTTGCCGAGCGCGGAGTCGATCCGCGCCACCGATCGCTCGAGGCCGAGCAGCTCGAGCGAGGCGAAGAGCGGCGGCGAGACGGTCCTCCCAGTGATGGCCACGCGGAGTGGAGCGAAGAAGTCGCCGGCCTTCATGCCGGCGTCGTCGGCGGCCGCGCGGCAGCGCTGCTCCAGCAGCTCGGCGGCGAAATCGGGCTCGGCGATCTCTGACAACGTGCGGCGTGCCGCGGAGAGCGCGGCTCGAGCTTCATCGGGACCTCCCTTGCGCGGATGCAGCTGATCGGGCGCGTACCAGGACGAGACCACCTCGTCAGGCTCCCACAGGAAGCCGATCAGATCGGCCACATCGCTGAGCCTGACCATGCGCTCCCTGACAATGGGGATGATCGCCAGGAGGTCGGCATCGGCAACGGCCTCAGGCACCCACGGCCGCAGCCGCAGCGCGAGCTGGTCGTCGGCCAGCGCGCGGATGTACACGCCGTTGAGGTGGTCGAGCCGGTCCTTGTCGAAGATCGCCCCGCCCTTGTGGACCCGATCGATCTCGAAGCGCGCGGCGAGCTCGTCGAGGGTGAAGATCTCCTCCTCCGTCCCCGGCGACCAGCCCAGGAAGGCGAGGAAGTTGACGAGCGCCTCGGGCAGATACCCCTGCTCCCGGTAGGCGGTGATCGCCACCTGGCTCTTGCGCTTGCTCATCTTCGATCGGTCGGGGTTGAGGATGAGCGGGATGTGGCCGAAGCGCGGCTCCTGATAACCGAGCGCCCGGATGAGGGCGATGTGCTTCGGCGTGTTCGAGAGGTGGTCCTCGCCCCGGATGACGTGGGTGATCTCCATCGCCTCGTCGTCGATGACGACCACGAAGTGGTAGAGCGGGATCCCGTCGTTGCGAACGATGACGAAGTCGCCGAGCAGCGCGTTGTCGAACTCGACCTCGCCGCGCACCAGGTCGTCGAACCGAACCGTCTCCGGAGTGACCTTGAAGCGAATCGCCGATGCGCCACGCTCGGCCTCGAACGCGGCGCGCTCCGCATCGGTCAGGTTCAGGCAGCGCCCGTTGTAGCGTGGCGGCTCGCGCTTCCCCTCCTGCTCCCTCCGAACGGCCTCCAGCTCCTCTGGCGTGCACCAGCAGCGGTACGCGTCCCCCGAGGCGAGCAGCCGATCCGCCTCCAGCGCGTAGAGGTCCATGCGATCGCGCTGCCGGTACGGCCCAAACGACCCGAGGTCCTCTCCGCCGGCGACTTGTGGCCCCTCGTCCCAGCGGATGCCGAGCCAGTGCAGGTTGTCGATGATGTCGCTCTCGTACTCGAGGGTCGAGCGGGCGGTATCGGTGTCCTCGATGCGTAGCACGTACGTCCCGCCGGCGTGACGCGCGGCGAGGTAGTTGTAGAGGCTCGTGCGCGCGGTCCCGATGTGGAGCGGGCCCGTCGGGCTGGGGGCCATGCGCACGCGCATCGGTCGATCCATGGCCCGATGCTAGCAGCCCTTGCCCATCGAATCGGCAGCCGTGGCGGGTAGGCGACGGCCGAGGCGGAGCATATGATCGGGCTCCCTACGGAGGAGGCGACCATGGCGAACTCGGATGAGGTGGACTACGGACCGCACGAGGAGGACACCTTCAACGTCTGGATCGAGATGGGAGCGATTCGCAACAACGAGCAGCGCTTCCTCGATCACAGCCCGTCGCGAACGTACATCCTCAAGGCAAAGAGCAGCACGCCCGAGGCTGAGCAGCTCATCCACGAGCCGCTCGACGCCTTGCTCGCGGCGGAGATCCCGGGCGTCACGCAGGACTCGCGCATCACCAGCACGGTCGTGCATCACGAGCGTGGGCTCCGCTTTCGCATCATCCGCGCGAAGGCAACCGTCGAGCAGTCGAGCGGCGACGTCCACATCGAGTACGACAAGGAGACCTGGTGACGGCCCGGGCGCCGAGATGGCGAGGGCATGACCGCCGTCTGCTCGACCTGCGGGGCTGAAAACCCGCCCGCGGCGCGATTCTGCGGCGCCTGCGGCGCGCGGCTCGCGATGGCCTGCCCGCACTGCCAGGCGCCCGTCACCGGAACGACTCGCTTCTGCAACGCCTGCGGAGGCACGTTGCCGGCCGCCGATCCGAGCGGAATGTCGACCGGCGAAGCCGATCCCGCGCACGGCCAGGTCGCGGAGCGACGCCGGGTATCCGTCCTCTTCGTCGACCTCGAGAATTTCACGAGCCTGGCCGAGTCGCTTGACCCGGAGGAGGTTCGCAGCGTCCAGGCTCGCTACTTCGAGGCGGCGCGATCGATCGTCGCCAGTCACGGCGGCACGATCGAGAAATTCATCGGCGACGCCGTCATGGCCGTGTGGGGCGCACCGATCGCCCACGAGGACGACGCCGAGCGCGCGGTGCGGGCCGCGGGAGCGATCGTGGACGCCGTGGGACGCCTCGGGGGCGCCGCATCGGGCGGGGCCCTCGCCGCGCGTGCCGCCGTCACCACCGGCGAGGCGGCCGTCACGCTGGGAGCGAGCGGGCAGGGCATGGTCGCCGGCGAGCTCGTCTCGGTCGCTGCTCGCCTCCAGTCGCGCGCGCCGGCGGGCGGAACCCTCGTCGACGGCGCGACGCGCAAGCTGGCCCGCTCCGCCGCCACGTACACCGCCACCCGACCGCTCACGCTGAAGGGGCGGCGCGCGAAGCTGACGGCCTATCGGGCCAACCCCATCGTGGGCCCACAAACCGGGGCGGAGCGCGGCGCCCACAGCGGAGCCTTCATCGGTCGAGAGCGGGACCTGCGCGAGCTGATCGAGCTGTACCGAGGGGTAGTGCGCGACGGGCTTGGGCGCCTCGTGTCCGTCACTGGCATCGCCGGGATCGGCAAGAGCCGCCTGGCGTGGGAGTTCGGTGAGTGGGTCGAGGCCCTGCCCGAGGTCGTCGCGTGGCACGTCGGTCGCGCTCCGGCGTATGGCGAAGGGATCACCTTCGCACCCGTCGCGGAGATGGTTCGGCGACGGATCAGGGCCGCCGACGATGCCGGCCCGACGATCGCCCGCCGCCAGCTCGCCGGCGCGCTCGATGAGCTCGTTCGGGATGACGCCGAGCGGCGCTGGATGGAGCCGCGCGTCGCGGTCCTGCTCGGCTCGGATGATGAGCACCCGTTCGACCGGGACGAGCTGTTCGCTGCGTGGCGCCGCTTCTTCGAGCGCGTCGCCGACCGGTCGCCGGTCGTTCTCGTCTTCGAGGACCTCCAGTGGGCCGACCCCGCGCTCCTCGACTTCGTCGAGCACCTCGCCGCGTGGACGCGGGACCATCCCATCCTCGTGCTGGCGCTCGCCCGCCCGGAGCTGCTCGACCTCCGTCCGACGTGGGCCGCGGGGCTCGGCCGATTGACGACGCTGCACCTCGAGCGGCTCTCCGATGCCTCGATGCGCAAGCTCCTCCTGGATCGGCTCCCGGCGCTGGCTGAGACGACGGTCAGCGCGATCCTCGAGCGGGCCGGTGGCGTCCCGCTGTACGCGGTCGAGGTCGCCCGCATCCTGAGCGAGGACGGCGTCGGTGGCCGTCCTCCGGTTGGCGGAGACCGTCGTGCGAGGTCCAGGGCCGCGCCATGGCGCGCGAGCGCGGGAATCGACGTCCCTGACTCGCTCCATGGGCTGATCTCCGCGCGGATCGATGCCCTGCCGCTGGCCGAGCGACGGCTGCTCCTCTCGGCGGCCGTCCTGGGACGGCGCTTCCGTCCGGGAGCGCTCGCGGCCGTGGCGGGCGGTGAGATGGCCTCCGTCCGCGAGCTGGCCGACGAGCTCGTGCGCCGCGAGCTGCTCACCATCGACGAGGAGCTGGTGTCTCCCGGGCACGGCCAGCTCGTCTTCGTCCAGGACCTCGTTCGCGAGGTGGCGTATCGCACGCTCGCCCGCAGCGAACGGCGCGCGCTGCACCTCGCCGCGGCGCGCTTTCTCGAGGGGCGCGAGGAGGATGACGTGGCGGAGTCACTCGCCACGCACCTCCTGGAGGCACATCGCATCGCGCCCGAGCATCCTGACGCCATGCGGATCGCGCGTCGGGCCGTAGCGGCACTGCGACGCGCCGGGCATGACGCACTTCGCCTTCACGTCCCCGATCGGGCACTCGGCCATTTCGCCGAGGCGCTCAGGCTGGTCGACTCGACGGCTCAACGGGCGCTGGTGCTCGACGAGGCCGCCACGGCAGCCCGCGCTGCTGCCCGCCTCGACGTCGCCGAGGGGCACGTTCGCGAGCTCGTCGCGCTCCACGAAGCAAGCAACAGCGGAGTAGAAGCGGCGCGTGCACGGGCGCAGCTGGCCAGCGTGCTGCTCATGGAGCAGCGGAACGAGTCGGCGCTCGTCGAGCTCGAGTCGGCCGTCACCGCGCTCGGCGACCTCG
Organism: uncultured Chloroflexia bacterium; assembly: GCA_963790255.1. Taxonomy (GTDB): domain Bacteria; phylum Chloroflexota; class Limnocylindria; order QHBO01; family QHBO01; genus JACDBZ01. The sequence goes on from CAWBOA010000014.1 coordinate 26,790, forward strand.
GCGCGGACGCGGCCGGCGTCGAGGTGGCGGCTCAGCTGGCGCGCGCCACGCTGCTCGTCGGCGACGCGCGCTCCGGGCTGGAGTGGGCGGAGCGAGCGATCAAGGCCGCCGATCGGCTCGGGCTGGACGCCGTGCTGACGGACGTGCTGGTCACGCGGGGGACGGCGCGGTTCCGGCTCGGCGACGAGGAAGCCGGGATGGCCGACCTGCGACGGGCGATCAGCGAGGCCGAGACCGCCGGCTACCTGACGACGGAGCTGCGCGCCCGGAACAACCTCGCCTGGCTGGTCGTCGCGGACGACCCGCGCCTCACGCTCGAAACGGCCCGCGAGGGATTCGAGCTCGCCACCTCCATGGGCGTCGGCGAGATCGCGGGCCAGCTCGCCGAGGTCGCCTGCAGCGTTGCCCTCGACACCGGCGACTGGAGGTGGGCCATGTCGACCATCGGCCACATCGTGGACGGCCCGATCCCGAACGCCAATCGCATCAACCTGCTGGCCATCGCCGCTACCATCGGCGCCCTCCAGGGCGACCCGGAGCCGGTGCTGGCGTTCGAAGCGATCCACCCGCTGCCCTCCGACACGGACAGCCAGGTCGTTGCGGGAGCGACGCACGCCCGCGCCTGGGTGGCATTCGCCGCCGGCGACTTCGACGACGCCCAGCGCCTGGCCGCGTCAGCGGCGAGCGCGAGCTTTGGTGCCGAGCAGGCGCAGCAGCTCATCCTCGAGGCCCGGGCGGACCTCTGGCGCGGCGACCGCGACGGAGCCGCATCGGCGCTGACGCGCCTCTCCGGCCTCAACGTGGCTGGCCGCGCGTCGGAGGCGTCCCGGCGGACGCTCGCCGCCGGGCTCGCGGCGGTCGATGGCGACGAGACCGCCGTGGCGGCCTTCCGTGCGGCTGCCGAGGAATGGCGAGGCCTCGAGCTGCCGATCCACCTTGCGCTGTGCCTGCTGGATGGGACCCGACTCCTCCCGGCGGATTCTTCGTCGCCGGCCGATGCGATCGCCGTCCTGAACCAGCTCGGGGCAACCGGCCTCTTGCACCTCGTCGACCCTGCTGGCAACGTCGTCAGCCGGACAGCAGGTCCTCCACGACCGGCGCGATCGCGTCGACCCAGAGCCGATACTGCGCGCCCGACGGGTGAAGGCCGTCGTCGGCAACGAGCGACGGATCCCCACGCACCCCCTGGCTGATCTCGAAGATCTCGGGGACGAATCGGATGCCACGCTGCTCGCACGCCTCGCGCAGGATGAGGTTGACGCGAACGATGCCGTCGCTCTGCTGGATGGGGTCGCCATAGTCGGATCCACGCGGCGTGGCGGTGTAGTCCGGGGTCGCGACGCACACGATCCGTTCCGGTGGGAGGCGCGTCAGGAGCTCGCTCGAGGATGATCGTGACGTTGCCCGCGTACTCGGAGTCGGGCACGCCCCGGACGACGTCGTTGACGCCGATCAGCACGCTCACGAGCTCCGGTGCAAGCGAGTCCAGCTTGGGAAGCTCCTCGTCGATGAGGTCGGCCGTGGTGTAGCCGTTGACAGCGGGGTTGCCGACGAGGTCGAGGCGCGAGATGCGGGCGACCAGCTGGTTCGGCCAGCGCTCGGCCTCGGCGACCGAGGTGCCGATCGTGTACGAGTCCCCCAACGCCACGTAGCGCACGGGTTCATCCTCCTGCGCGAGCGAGCTCGACGGGCCGCCAATCCGGCCGCAGGCGACCGTGAGGACGGCCAACGCGACCGAGCCGAGAGCCATCACGCGCCTACGCATCGCGCTCGCTACGCTACACGCATGCCACGTGCCGGACGGGTCGCGATCGCCGTCGCGTTGGCGCTCGCCGCGGCTGGATCCGCGGCGCGAGTCGCTGCCGCTCAGCGCAGGCGGAGGGTGACCCTCACGTCGCCCGATCGGTCGCCGCGGGGGTCGACGATGGGGGGTGCCGCGTAGTCGACCAGCTGGCCGGCCAACGGATCGGTCACCAGCCCGAGCTGCCGCAGGATCGCGATGCTGGCGGCGTCACCCGCGCGCCGGCCGAGGTTGCCGTCTTCGATCTTGGCCGCGATCCCCATCGGGCGATCGCCGAATGGTGCCGTGGCGTCGAGCGCGCCGGGTGGAAGGGCCATCGCCAGCACGCCCTCGGCGCCACCCTTACTGACGATTCGCTTCGGATAGGCCCGCATGAGCGCCGTGTCGATGCGGCGGCGTTCGCCGGCGACGAGCTCGGGGTGCTCCATCATCGCGTCGCGGATACGGGTCAGCGCTGATCGCAGCGGCGGATCGGCCACCGACGAGGGATCGGCAAGCCGAGCGAAGGCCATCGCCAGGCCGCGCAACGGCATGCCGAAGCAGACGACGCCGCATCCGTCGACGCCGGTCGCGACCTCCTCGATCGGCACGTCCGAGAGTGCCGACACGGTCTCGAGGGCGAGCCGCTGGACCGGATGGTCGGGGTGCCAGTACGTCTCGATCGGCCACCCGGAGGCCTTCGCGAACAGCACCATCCCGGCATGCTTGCCCGAGCAGTTGCCGCGCAGCGCGGTCGGCTTCTCGCCGTCGCGCACCAGGCGCTGTGCCGTCTCGGCGTCGTAGGGCGGATGGACCTGGTTCTGGAGGACGGAGCTCGTCAGGCCCGCGCGGCGCAGGATCTCCTGGACCAGCCGGACGTGGCGGTCCTCGCCGCTGTGGCTCGCCGCCATGATGGCGAGCGCGTCGGCGCCGAGCCCGTATTCGTCGAATCGTCCGGAAGCCACGAACGGCGCGAGCTGGAACGGCTTGGCGCTCGAGCGTGTGAACGCGAACTGCTCGGGAGCGCCGGCCGACGCGATGAGCGAGCCGTCAGAGGCAACGACGGCGACTGAGCCGCGGTGGCCCGACTCGACGTGGCCACCGCGGGTGACTTCGACAAGGACGGGTGGCGCCGAGGCGCCGCGCCGTGCGGGACGCGCCCGTTCGGCGTCGGCCACCGCGATGCGCCGGCTCCGGTCCGGGCGCTAGCCGCCCTGGCCGGCGGGCTGGCCCTCGCGTTCGGCGCCGGCGGCCGCGCTCTCGCGCTCGCCCTTGCTGAAGATGCCGCCCGATCCGCCGCTCGCTCCACCGCTGGATCCGCCACTGGCGGCGCCGCCCTGGCGCTGCGCCGGCTGTCCGGGCTGCGGGGCGGGCGCGGTCGGACGCGCACCGGGCTCGCGGGTCATCGTGACGCCGCCCTCCCAGTGGGCACCCTCCTTCACGACCAGCACCTGGGTCTTGATGCTGCCCTTGACGCGCCCGGTCGAGCCGATTTCGAAGCGGCCGCCGCAGTCGACGTCGCCCTCGTAATCACCGTTGACGATGACGTTATGGGCCTTGATCGCGCTGCGGACGCGCGCCTGTGGGCTGATGATGAGCGTCCCCTGGCATTCGATCTCGCCCTGCGCCTCGCCCTCGATCCGCAGGTCCCGGTCGCTGACGTACTTGCCGTTGAAGCGGGCATGCGGATCGATGACCGACTCGTTGCCGCGGTCGGTGCCGCGTGGGAACTCGCTTGATGACTGTGCCACGTCGACCTCACTCGTCAGGCTATCCGGATACAGGTTCCCGACCACGTCCTCGCGCGAGAGGCTGTCCGGCTTGGATTCACGCTTCGATCCGAAGACCATGCTCTCCTAACCTCCTGTGATACGTCCGGCGACGGGCCGGCAGCGGGCGGGCACGGTCCGTGGCGCGAATGCTCGTGCTGCGGACCGCATAGCCTACCAGCATGCCGTCACGGGAGGTAGTTCCCGTCCTTGGCGAGCGCGGATCGGGTCAATCGGCTCGATCTCGCGCCTGAGCGATCACCTCGCCCACGTGCGCGGATAGCGCCTCCACCGCCTCTGCCCGCAACGGGCCGGCGCCGTCTCCCCGCCGCATCGCCAGGGCCGTCGTCACAACCGCGGGATCAGCGCCCTCACCGATGGCCCACTCAGCCGCCTCCGCCTTCGATGACCACCGTCCGGTCGCGACCCAGCGCCATGCCCGACAGTCGTTGAGCACCCGATTCGGCGCGGCGGCGTCGTGCTCGACGTGCCACGCCTGCGCGCCGACGAGGGCCGCCAGCACGTCACGGCGGGAGACGTGCCCGAACAGGTCGGCTCCCGGCGGACCGGCCAGGGCCACCGCCGCATGCGCCGTGGACGCGAGGTCGAGGACGAACCAGAAGGAGGGCTCGTCGGCCCGATCGAAGGTCACGTGATCCTCGATGGCACGGCCGGTGTTGAGGTTCAGCTCGAATTCGGGGCTCGGCCCGGGGTCCGCGGCAACCTCCCGCCGGTAGACCACCAGCTCGAGCCGCGGAGCGGGGCAGGCCAGCTGATCGTGCCGGAACGCGTCCGCGACCAGGCGCCTCGTCTCGGCGTCCAGGGCGCGATCGACGACGATCGTGACGTCAAGGTCGCTGCGACCGGGCAGATAGTCGCCGCGCGCGCCGGAGTTGACGACGTAGATCCCGACGATCCGCTCCCCGAGCAGCTCCACCGCGCGGCGGCGCAGACGTGCCAGGTAGGCGCCGGCCGCGTGATCATCGAGCGCCTGCACGCCTCCATTGTGGTCCGCGGCGCGTCTATCATTCGGCCCGATGTCCAGCCCCCTCCCCCCATCGCTGCACGTCAGCCCTCACCCGCTGGTGGCGCACAAGCTCGCGATCCTTCGCGACAAGACGACGGAGCCGAAGAAGTTCCGCGAGCTCGTCCGGGAGCTGACCTGGCTCCTGGGCTACGAGGCGATGGCCGACCTCGCGACGGGCGCGCGGGAGGTCGAGACGCCGCTGGAGCGGACGTCCGGCGCCGAGGTCGAGCCGCGGGTCGGGCTCGTGCCGGTGCTCCGTGCCGGGCTGGGAATGGTCGAGGCGATGCTCGAGCTCATCCCGACCGCCGAGGTGTGGCATATCGGCCTCTACCGAGACGAGCGCACCCTGAAGCCGGTGGAGTACTACAACAAGCTGCCCGACGCGGCCACCGTCCAGGTATGCCTCATCCTCGATCCGATGCTCGCCACCGGAGGATCATCGGCCGCGACGGTCGACATCCTGAAGGCGTGGGGCGCGGCTCGCATCAAGCAGGTCTCCCTGATCGCCGCACCCGAGGGCGTCGCGACCCTGTCGACTGCGCATCACGACGTCGACATCCACGTCGCGGCCATGGATTCGCATCTCAATGAGCGCGGCTACATCGTTCCCGGCCTGGGCGACGCCGGCGATCGGCAGTTCGGCACCTTCGCCGGCCCAGCATCGGAGCCCGGCCATGGCCCCGACGACGAGACGGCCGAGGTCGTCCGGCGCCTTCAGCGCGACCTCGAACGCTGAACGGTTCGGGGCAACGAAATGTCCCGAAGGAACCGCCGCCGGACCATTGATGCAATCGCTGGTGCCTTTGACTGCCCCTTCGGGACGACCGAAGCATATCGGCACCCGGTGCGCCGGCGCAATCCCGGTTCTCCACGACCTTGCGACGGGCTCGACGGCTTATCCACATGTTATCCACACGGTGGACATTGATCCAGCCTTGACGAACGGGGCGGGCGATGCCGCTGATAGGCTGCCGCGGTGAGCCGATCCGTCCCTGCATGCCCCCGCTGCGCAAGCGCGGACGAGCAGCCGCTCGTGTGCGACCGATGCGGTTGGCGCTGGTACTCGAACCCCAAGCCGGCGGCGGCCGTCCTCCTCGAGCGCAACGCCGGCGGCGGCGGTGAGCCATCGGTGCTCCTGCTGCGCCGGGCGGTAGAGCCCGGCCTCGGCGACTGGGACCTGCCCGCCGGCTACCTCGATCCGGGGGAGTCGTTCGAGATGGCGGCTCGTCGTGAGACGCGCGAGGAGGCCGGGATCGACGTCGAGCTCATCGGCCTGGCGGGGGTCTATCACTCGCCGGCGGCGAACGCGGTCACCGCGGTGTTCCGCGGGCGGGCCGTGGACCCCGACGCGCCGGTGGCGATTGACTTCGAGTCGAGCGACCACGCCTGGGTCCGACGCTCGGAGGTGCCGGAGTGGCGCTCGCGGATGGCGTTTGCCTCGATGGCCTCGGCGCTCGCCGACTGGGCAGCGAGCGGCTGAGGGCGCGCCCCGGCGCGCTACACTCGATCGCGACCCAGCTTCGACAGGAGACCGATGCCCGACTCCCCCGTCCGCGTCGCCGTGACCGGAGCCGCCGGCCAGATCGGCTACGCCCTCCTCTTCCGCATCGCCTCCGGTGGGGCCTTCGGACCCGACACCCGGGTGGCGCTCCAGCTCCTGGAGCTCGAGGCCGCGCTCCCCGCCCTGGATGGCGTGCGCATGGAGCTCGACGACAGCGCGTTTCCGCTGCTCGACGAGGTCGTCTGCACCTCCGACGCCGACACCGCGTTCCGCGGGGCGAACTGGGCGCTCCTCGTCGGCGCCGTACCCCGCCGCGATGGGATGGAACGCAAGGACCTGCTGAGCATCAACGGCGGCATCTTCACCGGCCAGGGCACCGCGATCGCTCGTAACGCCGCCGATGACTGCCGCGTGCTCGTCGTCGGGAACCCGTGCAACACGAACGCCCTCATCGGCTCGACCGCGGCGGCCCGCCACGGGATGGCGGCCGACCGCTGGTTCGCCATGACCATGCTCGATGAGAACCGGGCACGCTCGCAGCTCGCGGCGAAGGCCGGCGTGCCCGTCGCCGAGGTCAGCGACCTTGCGATCTGGGGCAACCACTCGTCGACCCAGTTCCCCGACGCCTGGCACGCGTCGATCGGTGGAAGGCCCGCGCCGGAGGTCATCGACGACGAGGCATGGCTGCAGGGCGAGTTCATCACCAGCGTCCAGCAGCGCGGCGCCGCGATCATCAAGGCGCGTGGCCAGTCGAGCGCGGCGAGCGCCGCGAACGCGGCAATCGACACCGTCCGCAACGTTGCGCGCCCCACGGGTGGCACATTCTCGTCGGCCATCGCGGCGCCGGCGACGGGCGGTTATGACGTGCCCGAGCGCCTCGTCTTCGGCTACCCGCTGCGCGCGACCGCGCCGGGCAGCGTCGAGATCGTGCAGGGCATCGAGCACGGGGCGTTCGCACGCTCGCGGATCGAGGCCACCACCAACGAGCTGCTCGAGGAGCGGGCAGCGGTCGAGGAGCTCCTGGCGTGACCGCCGACTCTCCCGCTCGGACCGATGCCGCCACGCTGCGCATCGGCGACCGCGAGCTCGACCTGCCGTTGGTGCGTGGCTCCGAGGGCGACGACGCGCTCGACATCAGCCGCCTGCGTGCCGAGACGGGACTGATCACGCTCGACCCCGGGTTCGGCAACACCGGCGCCTGCACCTCGGCCATCACCTTCCTCGACGGCGAGGAGGGGATCCTGCGCTACCGCGGCTATCCGATCGAACAGCTGGCCGAGGGGTCGACCTTCCTCGAGGTCGCCTACCTGCTCATCTGGGGCGAGCTGCCGACGCGGGAGGAGCTCGATCGGTTCGTCTCGGAGGTGACCCATCACACCCTCATCCGCGAGGAGATGCGGCACTTCTTCGACTCCTTTCCGACCGATGCGCACCCGATGGCCGTGCTCGCGTCGGGCGTGGTGGGGATGAGCACGTTCTACCCCGACAGCCAGAACATCTTCAGCCCGGACGCGGTCGAGATCACGATCAACCGCCTCATCGCCAAGCTGCCGACACTGGCGGCGTGGTCGTTCAAGAAGGCGATCGGGCAGCCATACGTCTACCCGCGCAATGATCTGGGCTACTCGGCCAACCTGCTGCACATGATGTTCGCGGTGCCGAGCGAGGCATACGAGGTCGATCCCGCCGTCGCCGAGGCGCTCGATCTGCTCCTCATCCTCCACGCCGACCATGAGCAGAACGCCTCCGCCTCGACCGTCCGCCTCGTCGGCAGCACGCACGTCAACCTGTACGCGAGCATCAGCGCCGGCATCAGCGCCCTGTGGGGCCCGCTGCATGGCGGCGCCAACGAGGCCGTGATCAACACCCTCGAGCGCATCGTGGCCGATGGCGGAAACGTCCAGAAGTGGGTTGACCGCGCCAAGGACCCCGACGATGCGTTCCGCCTGGCCGGATTCGGCCACCGGGTCTACAAGAACTTCGACCCGCGCGCGACGATCATCAAGGGCGCCGCCGATCGGGTCCTCAGCGCCACCGGTGCCGACGATGCCCTCTTCGAGGTGGCGCAGCGGCTGGAGGAGGTCGCGCTCCGCGACGAGTACTTCATCAGCCGCAAGCTGTACCCCAACGTCGACTTCTACTCCGGCCTGATCTACCGCGCGATCGGCTTCCCGAAGAGCATGTTCACGAACTGCTTCGCGATCGGCCGGCTGCCGGGCTGGATCGCCCAGTGGCGCGAGATGATGTCGTCCAAGGAGACGAAGATCGGGCGCCCGCGACAGGTCTACGTCGGACCCGAGCCGAGGGAATACGTGCCCATCGAGCAGCGCTGATGCCCGATCGACGGCTCGTCGCGCTGGTCAGCACGCCCGCCGCCGTGCCATTCTTCGCGGCCATGGGCTTCCTTCCCGAATCACACGGCAATGCGGCCATGTACCTGCGACCGCAGGCTGCGGTCATGCACGGACACGCCTCCTGATGCGGCTCACGATCCTCGGACGCTCGCCGGCATCGCCGAATCCCGGCGAGGCGTGCGCCGGCTACCTCGTCGAGGGCGGCGGCGGGCGGGTGCTGGTCGACATCGGCCCCGGCGTGGTGTCCCAGCTCGTCCGGCGCCATCACCCCGACGAGCTGGCGGCCGTGGTGGTGAGCCACATGCACGCCGACCACATGCTCGACCTCGTCACCCTCCGCTACGTCTATCCATGGCGCGAGCGGCCGAAGGACCAGCGGCTGCGGGTCGTGATGCCACCGGGCTCGGCCGACCAGATGCACGACCTGGCGAAGGGTGTGGGCTCGGCGAAGCACTTCGAGGCTTGCTTCCGCATCTCTGAGCACGACGGCTCCACGCCGCTGACCTTCGACGGCCTCTCCCTGACCCCGGTCCAGACCCAGCACTACATCCCGTGCTGGGGCTTCCGGATCGAGGCCGATGGCCGCCGCCTCGCCTACACCGCCGACACCGCGCCCTGCGGCGGCCTCACCGACCTCGCCGATGGCCCCGACGTCATGCTGGCGGAGGCGACGCTGCGCTCGCTGGACGAGGACGCCGCGCCACCGGAGCCACGCGGGCACCTGACCCCCGAGGAGGCCGGCGCCGCGGCGCGTACCGGCGGGGCAAAGCGCCTGATCCTGACCCACCTTCCCGTCGACGGTGACGGTGCGTGGGCGCGGACGACGGCGTCCGAGGCCTTCGGCAGCGAGGTCGAGGTCGCGGAGCCCGGTCGCACGTACGAGGTCTGAGCCCAGGGCTCAGTCCGCCTCGGGCACCCGCGCGCGGGCGATCCAGCGATCGGCGGCCCAGGTCGCGACCGCCCAGATCTGGCTGAGCGCCATGGCCATGAGCGCCATGACCCCCACCGCCGGCAGCGCGGCCGGGCCGATCACGACCCCGGCCATGACGAGCGTGGCGGCGAAGATGAGGAAGGCGACGGCGCCGAGCATGACCAGGGCGATCTTCGCGGCGGTGGCCATGAACCAGGCGAGCGGGTGCCCCTGGGCACGCCCGGTGAGCCACAGGACGCAGGGCCCCGAGGCGCCGGCGAGGGACGTGTAGATCCCGAATCCACCGAAGAGGGCGTCGGCGCCGAGCCGCTGCCCGGTGACGAACCACAGGAAGAGCCACGCCGCCAGGAGCGTCGAGAGGGCGCCGATCCCGATCAGCCACACCAGGAGCAGCGTCGCGGTCGCGCCAGAAAGGCGTTCGACGAGCTCACCGTCCTCGGTCTCGACCAGCTCGGTCGGGCCGTCCTCGCGCGGGGCGTCCTCCGTCACTGTGAGGCGGCGCCGAAGGCGGCCTCGAGATCGTCGCGGAGATCGTCGACCGCCTCGATCCCGACCGACAGCCGGACGAGGGTCGGCGAGACGGCGAGGGGCGACTCGGCCACTGAGGCGTGGGTCATCGGCGCCGGCAGCTCGATGAGGGACTCCACGGCGCCGAGGGACTCGGCGAGGATGAAGAGGCGCGTTGCCGCTACGAAGCGGCGGGCGGACTCCTCGTCGCCGCGCAGCTCGAAGCTGAGCATCGCGCCCGGCAGGCGCATCTGGCGCTCGACGAGCTCGGCGGCTGGATGGTCGGGGAGGCCGGGATAGTTCACGCGCTCGACCTCCGGCCGCTCGCACAGCCAGAGGGCCAGCACCAGCGCGTTGGCCGATGCGCGCTCCATCCGCAACGCCAGCGTGCGCAGCCCGCGCAGCACGAGGAAGCAATCGAACGGGCTCGGCACGGCCCCGGCCGCGTTCTGGTGGAAGCGGAGGCGCTCCGCGAGTGCGTCGGAGCGCGTCGCGACGAGGCCGCTGATGACGTCGGAGTGGCCGCTGAGGTACTTCGTGGCGGAATGAAGGACGAGATCCGCGCCGAGGTCGAGCGGTCGCTGCAGGAACGGCGTGGCGAAGGTGTTGTCGACCACGGTGAGGGCGCCGGCCGTGGCCGCCAGGCGCGCCACGGCGCTGATGTCGATCACCTTCATCAGCGGATTCGACGGCGTCTCGATCCAGACCAGCTTCGGTGGCCTCTCGGACGCGAATGCCGCCGCGACGGCGTCGAGGTCGCGCAGGTCGATGGCATCGGTCTCGATGCCATAGCGGCGCCAGACCTTGTCGGCCAGCCGCCACGTGCCGCCGTAGACGTCGTCGCTCATCAGGACGCGATCGCCGGCATCCAGCAGATAGCCGATCCCCTGCGTGGCGGCCAGGCCCGAGGCAAACGCCAGCCCGTGCGTCGCGTTCTCGAGCGTGGCGATCGCTCCCTCGAGCGCGGCGCGGGTCGGATTGCCGCTTCGGCCGTACTCGTAGCCGGCGCGCAGGCCGCCTACGCCATCCTGCTTGAAGGTGGAGCTCATCTGGATGGCGGGCACGACGGCCCCGGTGTGCGGGTCAGGGTCGGCTCCGGCGTGGACGGCGAGGGTCTCGAATCGGTCGGTCATGTGCCGGCCATTCTGCCAGCGTTCGGCGTCGACCTCACCCGGCGGTGGCTTCGGGGCTCGCCGGCTTCGCGGCCTCGGGCTCGGTGGGGGCACCCCACGCGCGTCCCGCGTCTCGCGCCAGCCAGATCGCGATGAGCAGCACCAGGAATCCGTTGACCGGGTGGAGCGCGGCGATCGCCGGCACGGAGCCCCGCTGGGCCACGAGGAGCGACTGGAGGATGAACTGGCCGAACATCACGGCGGCGGCGATCGCCTGCATCCGGCCGAAGCCGCCGACGAGGGACGTCACGATGAGGACGACGGGCAGCACGGTGAGGATGTAGCCGAAGTTCACATGGTTGTCGAAGCTCGCGCTGCGATCGAAGACGCCCATGCCGGCCAGGAAGACCTGCCCCAGCAGGCCCACGACCAGGAGCCAGGCGACGACCAGGTGAATCGGACGCGCGATGCGTTGAGCCATCAAGACGATCCTCCATTGCGATGCCGACGAAGCCGCGCCGGCACGATACCGCCGGGGGCACCCCGCCGCCTAGCGGGGACGTGCGTCCGCATATAGTGGGAGCCTCCGTCCGCCCTCAAGAGCATCCGCCCTGACCTCCATGCGTCTCGCGATTGTCCTTCCCGGGTTGTCGAACAGTGGTGGTATTGAGCGCGTCGCCACGCTGCACGCCAACTACTTCACGAGCGCCGGGAACGATGTCGAGATCGTCACCTTTGACGATGCGGGTCCCCCCTTCTTCGCGCTCCACGATGATGTCGCGGTCACGAACATCCGGACGGGACGCTGGCCCGGCCCCCTCAGCCGCATCGGGCAGGCGCTCGCCCTGCGCGCGCACCTGAAGAGATCGCGGCCGTCCGTCGTGATCTCGATCTTTCGCAACATCCTCGTCATCCTCGCCACTCGAGGCATGGCCACCCCCGTGATCATCACGGAACACATGGACCCGGGCCGCGCGTGGCTGGGACCTGGCCGTCGACACCTGAAGAAGCTGCTGTACGGTCGTGCGGACAGGTTGGTGAGCGTGAGCCGCGGGGTCGATCGACAGTTCAGCTGGCTTGACCCGACGCTGCGGATGGTGATCCACAACCCGGTGATTGCTCCCGTTCAGATGACCGCACCGAGAGTCCTCCCAGTGGGGAGGCGCCACCTCCTCGCGGCCGGACGCTTCGTCGAGGCGAAGGGATTCGACCTCCTGCTCGAGGCCTTCGGCCAGATCGCAACGCGGAATCCAACCTGGGATCTCTGCATCGTGGGCGGCGCACCGCCCCCCGAGTACCTCCGCCTCGTGGACGAGCACTCCCTCGACGGACGGGTCCGCTTTCCCGGGGTGACGCGCGACATCTCCCAGTACTTCCGCGAGGCCGACCTGTACGTGCTCTCGTCGCGCCACGAGGCATTTCCCATGGTGCTCATCGAGGCGATGGCGCACGGCCTGCCCGCCGTCGCGTTCGCCTGCCCCTCAGGACCGGACGAGGTGGTCGACCACGGGCGCAACGGCCTGCTGGTCCCCCCCGAGGATGTCCCTGCGTTGGCCAACGCACTCGACCAAGCCATGCGGGACGATGCCTGGCGCGAGTCCGCGCGCGAGCAGGCCCTCCAGGTCGCCGATCAATTCGACCTGCGGACCATCATGCCTCGATGGGAGGCGCTGCTCAAAGAGGTGACCTCGGCGAGGTAGTCGCTCTCGGAGCGAGAGCGAAAACGGGCCGCCCGTGCGGGCGGCCCGTTCGGTGCGCGGTGCGCGCGAGGACTACGGCGCGAGCGCCCCGGCGACGGCCAAGTCGGCCTGCAGCAGGCCCTCGCCGGCCGCGTTCGCCGGCCAGGTCACCGTCACGAATCCCGGCGACGCGGCGCCGTCAACGACCCGGAACGGATCCCACACCTGTGCCGCGCCGGCACCGATGTCGACCGCGGTCGAGGTCATGATCGTCTCGATCTGAGCCTGCGTCAGGGTCGCATCCGCCTCCAGCATGAGCGCGGCGACGGCCGAGACATGAGGCGCGGCCATGGATGTGCCGCCCACGTAGTAGAAGTTGCCGGCGTTGCGTCCGAAGACGTCCCCCCAGCCCTTGCTCCACCACGGCAGATGGTTGTAGCCGGGCGTGCCGGCGAACGGACCACGCACCCAGTCTCCCGGGGCGAGGACGTCGAGGTCCTGGTCGGCGTCGAGCGACCAGGAGCTGAACTCGGCGACGAAGGTCTCGTCCGCGACGGCCGGGCCCTCGACCACGTTGCCTGAATTCGGCTGGAGCGACGTCAGGTCCCCGGCGACCGCCGCGGTGCCGCGGACGTTCTTCAGCCACCAGACGCGGTAGCGAACGCCGTTGTCCGGCGTGGTGCCGTCGGCGTCGAGCCACTCGCCAGTCCAGCCCGACGCACCAGCACTGATGACCTGTGCGTAGGCGCCCGGCCAGCCCATGCCGGCATCGCCATCGTTGCCGGCCGACGCGACGACGACGACCCCGGCGGCGATGGCCGCATCGATGGCGTCCTCGATGACCTGCGCCGGAACGCTGTCACCAAGGCTCATGTTGATCACGACTCGTGAGCCCTCCAGCGGACCCTCCGCCAGGCTGGTGACGTAGTCAATGCCGGCGGCGACCATCTCGTCGGTGCCGAACACCTGCTGTCCGCCAACCCCGGGCTCCTCACAGCCCTTGGCCGGCGGCTGGGTGTAGTCAGCCAGGACCTTGACCGGGATGATCGTCGCGTTGGGAGCGATCCCGCGGACCTGAATCGGGGGCAGCGGGTAGCCCTCCAGCGCGTCCTGCTTCGCGGAGTACGAGTAGCCGATGATCGTGGACGTGACGTGCGTGCCGTGGGTCGAGCCGCGCGCGCTGAGGAAGTTCGTCTGGCGCAGGGGACCGCGAGCGGTCTCGATGAATTCGCACGGGTCCTCCGAGCTCTGCGCGAAGGTCAGGCTCTGGTAGAAGCCGGTACCAAGGCCAGTGGCGACCCGCGACCGCGGGAAGTAGTCGGTCCAGTTCGGCACGAGGCCGGTGTCGAGGACGGCGACATAGACGCCGGCGCCCGTCTGGGCGAGCCCCTCGATGTTGATCTGGTCCGAGTCGTAGGTGTGGTAGCCGTCGGCGGTCGTGGTCGCGCCGGCGAATGGATTGCCCGCCGCGGTCGGTGCCGTGACAGCGATCGTGGCGATCAGGGCGCCGAGCAGCGCCGTACGCAGTCGTCGCAAGGGGATCCCCTCCAGTGCACGAGATCACCGCTGCCTGTCTGCTGCGGTCTCTCTCGGTAAGGGCCGAATTCTAGAGGACTCGCCTGACGTCTGCCCGCGGCCGGTCGGGGCCGGCTACCTCGTGCGCGGGAAGCCCAGGTCGACCTGCGAGGTGCCTGGGTCGGGCCAGCGGGCCGTGATCACCTTGCCGCGCGTGTAGAACTGGATCCCCTCGGGCCCGTACATGTGCAGGTCGCCGAAGAGTGACGACTTCCAGCCGCCGAAGCTGTAGTACGCCACCGGCACGGGGATCGGCACGTTCAGTCCGACCATGCCGACATTGACGTCGAACTGGTACTGGCGCGCCGCGCCACCGTCGCGCGTGAAGATCGCCGTGCCGTTGCCGTACTGGTTGTCGTTGACGATCTTCAGCGCCTGGGCATAGTCCTTCACGCGGACGACCTCCAGCACCGGGCCGAAGATCTCGTTCTGGTAGCACTCCATCTCGGGCGTGACGTGGTCGAGGAGGCTGAGGCCCAGGAAGAACCCGTCGCTCTCGCTGTAGAGGACGTGCTGACGACCGTCGGCGCGCACGGTCGCGCCGTGGCTGGCGGCATGCTCGACGTAGGAGGCGACCTTGTCCCGGTGCTCCTTGGTGATGAGCGGGCCCATCTCGGAGCCCTCCTCGTTGCCCGGCCCGACCTTGATCTTCGGCAGGCGCTCGGCGATCGCGTCCACCAGCGGATCGGCGACGTCGCCGACCGCCACGACGACGCTGATCGCCATGCAGCGCTCGCCGGCCGAGCCGTAGGCGGCCGACACGGCGGCATCGGCGGCCATGTCGATGTCCGCGTCGGGCAGCACCACCATGTGGTTCTTGGCACCACCCAGCGCCTGGACCCGCTTGCCATGTGCGGTGCCGGTCTCGTAGATGTAGCGCGCGATCGGCGTCGAACCGACGAAGCTGACGGCCGCGATCTGCGGGTGCTCGAGGATGCGGTCGACGGCCACCTTGTCGCCGTGGACGACGTTGAAGACGCCGTCCGGCAGCCCGGCCTCCTTGAGCAGCTCCCCGAGATAGACCGATGCGGACGGATCCTTCTCCGACGGCTTGAGGATGAACGTATTGCCGCAGGCGATGGCGTTGGCGAACATCCACATCGGCACCATGGCCGGGAAGTTGAACGGCGTGATGCCGGCCACGACCCCGAGCGGCTGGCGGATCTGGTACACGTCGATTCCGGTGCTCACCTGCTCGCTGAAGCCGCCCTTGAGCAGGTGCGGGATGCCGGTCGCGAACTCGAGGTTCTCGAGCCCGCGGGCCACCTCGCCCAGCGCATCGGTCCTGACCTTGCCGTGCTCGCGGGTCAGGTGCGCCGCGATCTCCTCGCGATGCTGCTCGACCAGGTTCCGGATGCGGAACATGATCTCGGTGCGCCGGCTGATCGAGGTCGCGCGCCACCCGGAGAAGGCCTCATTGGCCGCGGCCACGGCCGCATCGACCTCCTCCGCGGACGCGAAGTCCACCTGGCGAGCGACCTCACCGGTGGCCGGGTTGTAGACCGGGCCGTGACGGCCGCTGCTCCCCGCCACCCGGGCGCCGTTGATCCAGTGGTTGACCCGATCCAGCCCGGCCGCGTCGCTGTCCCCGGCGAGCGGCGGATCTGCGACGTGCGTCATGGCGATCCTCGTTTCCTGCGCGTTCTGGCCGCCCACGATACTCCGAGCGCCCAGTGACGTCAGCCGTTGCGCCAGCGCCTCGCGAGGCCAATCCCGACGGCGGCGACCGCATACAGCCCCGCGGCGCCGATCAGGATCGCTATCGGCCAGCTGTGCGGGCCGATCCCGTTGCCGAGCTCGGGGACGTTCGTCAGGACGATGAAGATCACGAGGACCGCCGCGAGCTGCGCGAAGATCCGAGGCGCAGCGGCGACGGCCTCCGGTGCAACCGCGACTCCGAACCGTGCGACGGCAAGGGCCACCAGCGTGAACGAGAGTCCCGCGGTCCAGCCGATGAAGTCCGAGTCGTAGTAGCCGACCGACGCCTCGGCCCACTCGTGAAGGGCGAGCTCCTCGGCCACCGCCAGCGCGATGCCAGCGGACGGCAGAACGATATCCCCCGCGCGGACATCCAGCCAGCGACCGAGCGCGAGGTGCCCGGCGATGAGGACGCCGAGCATGCCGAGGACGCCGAAGAGGATCAGGAAGAGGGCGAGATCGAACCGCAGCCCCTCGTCCGCGTTTGGAAGCGGCGCCCACGAGAGGAGGGTGGTGGCGATGGCGAATGCGGTCAGGAACGCGATCGCGAGCGCCACCACGCTCAGGCCCGCCCAGGCCCACGGGCGGGACCGTTCGTCGAGCGAAATCATCGGCACCCTGACGTCAGACTGCGTCGGAGTGTGACGCCGGGAGTATCGTGGACGGATGGAGACCGCCGACCGCACGTGCGCCATCTGTGATGCTCCCATCGACGTGGGCGAGGCGTGGATGCGCTCCGATCAGGACGGTGCCGAGCGTGTCGCGCACTCCGGATGCGTCTACTCCGAGGAGATGGAGCCGGAGGCGCGCGCCTGGTGGGTCCCGTCGGAGTACGGGCCGAATGAGTAGCGCTCAGCCGGTCTTCGGCTGGGGGATCTCACCGCCGCGTAGGACGACGTCTGCCGTGGTGGCCCGCCAGTCGTAGTCCGCGACCGACTCCTCCGCGCCCAGCAGGCCATTCGAGCGAAGCCACCCGTCGTTGTAGAGCTTGCCGACGTAGTTCCGCCCAGAGTCGGGCAGGAGGACGACGAGCATCGCATCGGGATCGTCCAGCTCGCGGGCAACCTGCAGCGCGGCCCAGATCGCCGTCCCGGATGACTGGCCCATGAGGATCCCCTCCGCGGCCGTCGCCGCACGTGCGGTGAGCATCGAGTCGCGGTCTTCGACCCGGACGACGATGTCGCACATGTGGGTGTCGTACGTCCCCGGCCAGAAGTCCTCGCCGATCCCCTCGGTCAGATACGGCCGCGGGCTGTCGCCGGAGTACACCGATCCGGCCGGATCGGCGCCGACGATGAGGACCGCCGGGTTGCGTTCCTTGAGGTAGCGGCCCGCGCCCGAGACGGTGCCGCCGGTGCCGAGTGACACGACCAGGTGAGTGATGCGCCCATCGGTCGCGTCCCAGATCTCCGGGCCGGTGGTGTCGTAGTGGGCCTCCGGGTTGGCCGCGTTCGAGTACTGGTCCGGCTTCCAGGCGCCGGGCGTCTCGCGCGCCAGGCGGTCCGAGACGCGGTAGTAGGAGCGCTCGTCGTCGGGATCGACGTCGGTCGGGCAGACCACCACCTCTGCGCCGTACGCCCGGAGGAGGGCACGCTTCTCCTCGGACTGCTTATCGGCCATGACGAAGATGCACCGATACCCCTTCACCGCGGCCGCCTGCGCCAGCCCGACGCCGGTGTTGCCGGAAGTCGGCTCCACGATCACGCCACCGGGCTTCAGGAGGCCGGCTCGCTCGGCCGCCTCGATCATCGGCATGGCGATGCGGTCCTTGACCGACCCACCCGGATTCATGTGCTCGAGCTTGGCCACGATCCGCGGGCGCACGCCGGCGGCGATGCGGTCGAGGGCGACAAGGGGGGTCCCGCCGACCGCCGCGGTCACGTCGGGCAAAATGCCCGGCCGGTCAGCCAGCGGAGGGCTCGGCCTGCGCCGGGGCGGGTGGAGCTTCGGTCGCGCCCTCTCCGACAGGACGGATCATCGGCGAGCCCCAGCCCCGCCGATGCCGGATGAAAAGCCAGGCTCCCGCCAGGACGAAGCCGATGATGCCGACCCACATCGCGGTCGGGACGCCCAGGATGGTCCAGTTGTTGACCCGGTACGTCTCGAGCAGCGTTCGGACGCCGCCGTACCACATGACATACATGAGCACCGCGTCGCCCGCGAAGAGGCGCGGGCCGAACCGGCGGATGACGTACAGGATGACCAGCATGCCGATCAGGTTGAGCACCATCTCGTAGGCGAAGAGCGGGACGAACTGGGTGGTGTCGACCGGGTAGGTCACCGCGTCCCACGGGGTGCCGGCGCGATGGTCGGCGTCGATCGGGATGCCGAACGGCAGGCAGGGTGGGTAGCCATCGGTCCCGCACACCGAGGTCGGCGGGCCGTACAGCTCCTGGTTGACGAAGTTCCCGAGCCGCCCGATCACCTGCCCAAGCAGCAGCGCCGGGGCGAAGATGTCCATCCAGCGCGCCGTATTGAGGCCCTGCATCCGGGTGTAGACGAGGATGCCGAGTGCGCCGCCCGCCACGCCGCCGGGGATCCCGAGCCCGCCGTTCCAGATCTGCGGGATCAGGATCGGATCGGAGGCGTAGAAGTCCCACATGTGCACGACGTGATAGAGACGGGCCCCCACGATGGCGAGGACCAGGACGAGCAGGAGCATCGACCATCCGTCGTCGGGATCCTCGCCCAGCCAGCGCGCGACCCGCGTGCCCAAGCGTGCCGGCGATGAGCACCGCGGCGGCGATGATGATCCCGTACCAGTGCAGCTGGATCGGGACCGATCTGGACGGCAACGGGATCGATCACCCGCCGATTCTACCGTCGGAGGGCCGTCGGCTCAGCCGATGCCCGGACCCCCGCTGCTGGACAGGTCGATGACGACGTAGCGGCCGCTGAGCGGAAAAGTCTGATCTGGACCTACGACCGCGGAACCCTCCTGGCATGCCTGGCACAGGAAGCCATCGATGCCCGACTCGGTGTCCTTGCCGCGCTTCCGAGCGCTGAACAGCGCCGTTCCAGGTCGGGTGTCGCGTCCACATGACAGGCAGCGGTCGTCCATGGGCCAACATCCTACGCGTCGGATTCCCCCTCGGCCCGCTCGGCGTGCGGGAACCGGTCGAGCGACCAGAGCGACGGGAAGATCCGCGTCCAGGTTGCGGCCACGACCAGCGTCGCCGCCCCGCCGATCACCACGGCCCGCACGACGCCGAGCCAGGCGGCGGTCACGCCGGACTCGAACTCGCCGAGCTCGTTCGACGCGCCGATGAAGACCGAGTTGACGGCGCTCACCCGTCCGCGGATCGCGTCCGGCGTCTCGAGCTGCACGAGGAGATGGCGGATGTACATGCTCACCATGTCGCCGGCGCCCATCACGACCAGCGCCGCGATGCTGAGCGGCAGGCTGGTGGAGAACGCGAAGACGATGGTCGCGGCACCGAACGCGGCGACCCCGCCGAACATCCATCGGCCGACTCGGCGCCGGATGGGCCGCACGGCCAGTCCGACCGCGAGCAATGCGGCGCCCACGGCCGGAGCCGCGCGCATGACGCCGAGCCCGACCGGGCCGACGTCGAGGATCTCGCCGGCGTAGATCGGCAGGAGGGCCTCCGCGCCACCGAAGAGGACGGCGAAGAGGTCGAGCGAGATCGACCCGAGCACGACCGTCCGCGAGCGCACGAAGCGGACGCCCGACAGCAGCGCCTCCCACGACAGTGGCTCCCGCTCGGCCCCTTCCTCGCGCCCGCCGCCGCGCAGGCCGGCCAGGAGGACGACGCCGACGACGAGCAGGGCGAGCGCGAGCCCATAGGCAACCTCGACGCCGAGCAGGACGAGCGCGCCGCCCAGCGCCGGGCCGGCGATGGTGGCCATCTGCCCGAGCGAGGAATTGACGGCCACCGCCCGCGGAAAGAGCTCGATCGGCGCGAGGTTCGGGAGGATCGCCTGGCCGGTCGGCTGGTTGAAGGCCCGGGCGATGCCGAAGGCGACCATCACGCCCAGGATCGGCGCGATGTCCGTGATCCCGGCCAGCGCGAGCGCCGAGCAGCGCCGCCGAGCGACGCGCCAGGCAGCATGTAGGTGATGAGCTGGACGCGCCGCCGGTCGAAGCTGTCCGCGATGTGGCCGGCTGGCAGGATCAGGATGATGAACGGCAGGAACTGGGAGAGGGCGACCAGCCCGAGGTCGAATGGGTTGCCCGTGGCGACGAAGACCTGCCACCCCACCGCGACCGTCTGGACCTGCGTCGCCACGGCGGCGATGAACCGCGCCGAGACGTATCGGCGCAGGTCGGGATGGCGGAAGACCGCCGCGCGGTCACCGCTCGGGCCGGCTGACATGAAGGCTGCGAGCGTACCCCGCACCGCATTCACGCCGCAGTCGCGCGAGCGCATGGTTCGCCCATTGACCGGCCCGCTACGCTGCCGGCGACCCCGCACCGATGCGAGCGACGAGAGGTGATGACGTGATCGAGGGCGCGATGCACTCCGCGGCGGACGACCGCGACGAGTACGGCCGGCCGAAGTCGCCGCTCTCGACCGGACGGCTGCTCGCGGTCACGGCCTACTGGCTGGCCATCACGACGCTCATGGGAGCACTGACCTTCTCGGTCATCCCGCGGCTGGTCGAGTCCCCCGGAGTGCTCGGCAGCGCGCAGCACCCACTGGCGGGGCTGGCCATCGGGGCGATCACCACGATCGGGGTCGTGATCGCGATCCTCGTGCAGCCGACGATGGGCGCCATCAGCGACCACACCCGCCATCGGCTCGGCCGCCGCAAGCCGTACATCATCGCGGGCACCGCGATGGACCTCGTGTTCCTGACGTTCCTGGCGTGGGCGTTCTGGAACGAGCTCTACGTGCCGTTCCTGATCGGTGTGGCGATGCTCCAGTTCAGCAGCAACTTCGCCCAGGGCCCCTACCAGGGCTATGTCCCCGACCTCGTCCCGTCCCGCCAGGTTGGCACGGCCTCCGGACTGCTGGGGGCGGCGAACCTCGCCGGCAACCTCATCGGTCCGGGGCTCGCGATCCTCTTCATCGCCATCCTTCCCGGCATCGTCGGCTTCCCGGAGATCACGCTGGCGCTCTTCGCGGTGATCGGGCTCATCGAGGTCGTGACGATGCTCATCACCGTCATCTGGGTCCCCGACCGCCCGGCGCCGCCGAATGAACTGACCCTCATCCAGCGGGCGAAGTCGGCGTGGGGGACGGACATCCTGGCCGAGAAGGACTTCGTCTGGGTCATGATCAGCCGGCTGCTCGTCCTCACCGGCCTCGTGACGCTGCAGGCCTTCGCGGTCTTCTACCTGGAGAACGCGCACGGCATGGCGCCTGACGACGCCCAGGGATCGGCCTTCCCGGTGCTCATCACGATGCTCATCGCGGCGCTGCTGGCGGCGATTCCCGGGGCGCGCATCTCCAACCGGATCGGGCGCAAGCCGGTGCTCTACGTGGCCATCGCCCTCGGGGCGCTGGGCGGGCTCACGCTGGCCGTCGCGCCTGCGTACTGGGTCGTCATCGTCGCGGCCGTCCCGATCGGGATCTGCTCGGGCGTCTTCCTCGGCGTGGATTGGGCGCTCATGACCGACATCATCCCGAAGGCGGAGTCCGGGCCGATACATGGGCATCAGCAATATCGCCGTCGCCGGCGCGGGCCCGATCGGCTCGGCCGTCGGCGGGCTGATCACCTTCGCGTTCGCCCTGTTCATCGCGGACCGCGATGGCCGCGGCCGATATCGGCTACCGCGCGCTCTTCGTGGTCATGGCGCTGGAGCTGATCCTTGGCGGCCTTGCCCTGCGTCGGGTTCGCGAGCCGATCCGTGCGCCGTCCGGCGGACCGGCCGAGGACGCGAGCCCGGCGCCGGCATGAGCGGCGCCGCCGATCCGGCCGTCGAGCGCATCGCGGCGAACGGGCCCGCGCGAGCTGAGCGTCGAGGTCACGCCACGCTATCGGTTCATCATGGGGCTTCCTCGCGTCGTGGTGCGGCCGCTCTTCGACGTCCGCGTCAGCGGCCTCGAGCACTGGCCCGGCGCCGCCGTTCCAGATCGTGGCCAACCATCACAACGGCTTCGACCCGCTCCTCGTCATCGCCACCGTCCCGGTCGAGCCGCGCATCACGTGGTTCGGTCCACGCGAGGCGGACTTCAGCCGCGGATTCAAGAACAGGGTCATGGCGTTCTTCGGCGGGATGATTCCCTACAACCCCGAGAAGACGACCCTCACCAGCGCCGTGCGCGCCGTCGGCGCGTCTTCGAGGCCGATGGCGTGCTCGGGCATCTTCGCCGAGGGCCGCATCGGCTTTCGCGAGACGGAGCTCCTGCCATTCGAGGAGGGTGCGGCGGCGTTCGCGGCGATCGTCCGCCGTGCCGGTCGTGCCGTGCGCCGATCGTCGGCAGCACCGACCTGTGGTTTCGCAAGCGGATCGAGGTCCGCTTCGGACCTCCGATCCCGACCACCGACGTGCGAGGCCGGGAGGGGCGTGCCGACCTCGAGGCACGCATCAGGGCGGGCGTCGAGGCGCTCCTGCCAGATGCCGAGCCGCGACTGCCGCGGCGGCGCCCCATGGCGCTGCTGACCAATCTCCTCAACGGCTCCGAGGACGTGGCTCGCCGGACGGCGGGTGAGGCCCCGGGCCGCTAGGATCGGGCGGTCATGCTCCCGGTCGTCTGGACCCTGTTCGTGGTGCTCGCCGTCGGCGGATTCTTGATGATCGCCGCGTATTGGCTCGACGTGCAGGATCGCCCGGACCTGAGCGTCCGGGCGCGGATCGGATGGTCGGCGGGCGTCCTGCTCTTCCCGATCGCGATTCCGGTCTACGCCTTCACCGGAGGACCAGGTTGGCCGATGGCGCTTCGCGTTGGCAGCCTCGTTCCCGCCGTCGCAGTGGCGCTGTTCCTGGGCTTCGTGCTCGGGGCCTTCACCTAGGCCGCAACGAACCGCGACCGCGGAACGCGACGATCGAGACACTAGCGACGGCCGCGGCGACCAGGAGTGCCGCGACGATCGGTGTCGGGATACCGGCGGATCCGTCATCGGCGGCTGCCTCGATCTCGACGCCCAGGAGGTCGTCGAGCACGAGCCGATCGGGGCCCGGCAGCGCACTCAGGGGAGCGCTGCCACTGCAGGGCTGCGTCTCAAGCCCGGCTTCGCCAAGCGTGGCCGCGACGAACCAGCGCTCCCCGACGCCGAAGAAGACGCCGCACGACGTGTTGTTCATGCCGTCGACCATGACGACCTCATCCGCGGGCTGCATGGTCGACCGCTCGACACGGATGGCGTGCAGGACTGTCACAGCTGCGGGGTCGGGCACCTGATCGACCACCGTGCCCACGAACGCGACGTCGGCACCGCGGACCGCTCCAGCGACATCGGTGAGCTCGCACATGCATGCCATCGCAGAGGCCACGTGCACGATCGACAGCGCGGCCGCCAGGACGCCGGCGACCAGCAACCTGCGAGCGATCATCGCGCTGGCTGGCGCCGGAAGGCGATGGAGAGAGCGCCAGGCCGAGCGCCGCGAGAAGCCGCGCGGCTCTCACGCATCCTGCTCGCGGCGGAATGCCCACGCAGCCACGAGGCCGATCAAGGCGACGCCACCGACCACCGGTGCGATCTGCCCGACCATCGCGAGCGCGCCGTCACCGCCACCGCCCGCGCCGCCGCTGACCTCGACCATCGATGCCACCACGGCGTCGACCTCGGCGTCGAGCCCGTCGACGACTCGATTGGGCTGGCACCCGTTCGTGCGCAGCGTTCCCTCCTCAACGTTGGCGACGATCAGCCAGCGCTGGTTCACGCCGAAGGAGACGCCGCAGTTCGCGCCGTCGTCCTGCCACGCGGCGACGGAGACGGTGGCTGGCGTTTCGGCATCGCGCGCAACCTCGACCTGCCAGGTCCAGACCACTTCGCCGATCACCCCCGGCCTCCCCACCACAGCCCCCTTGCCCTCTTCAGCGGGGATCGCCCCATCGCCACCGGCCCCCGCGAGCGTCCCGACGAAGGCGACGTCGGCGGACCGAACGGCCTCGGATACCGGCGTCATGGCGCAGTCGCACGCCGCGACGCGTGAGATCGGGACGACGAGCAGACCCAGGGCGAGGCCGACTCCGACGAGTGCTCGGACGAGATGGCGAAAGCGCGCGGTCATATCAGCCCCTTGAGCATGCCGTCCTGACGCGGGAGGGGGTCCGGAGGTTGCATCGGTGATATTCGCCTAACATCGGGGCCATGACGAGCCAGATTGATCGTGCGCAGACCACTGATGCGGCCCTCGCCCATCTCCGCGAGCACGACGCCGAGCATCTCGCACAGCTGGACGAGTTCCTCGCCATCGAGAGCGTCAGCGCCGACCACGATCGCGCCGGCGAGGTGAGACGCGCGGCGGCCTGGATCGTGGACCACATGCGGATGATCGGCATCGAACGCGCCACCGTGCACGAGACGGCGCACCATCCGATCGTCACCGGCGAGTGGATGCATGCCGGGGACGAGGCGCCGACGGTGCTCGTCTACTGCCATTACGACGTCCAGCCGGCCGACCCGCTCGACGAATGGATCCGGCCGCCGTTCCAGCCTCGCCACGAGGAGGGTCGCGTCTACGCGCGCGGCGCCGGGGACGACAAGGGCCAGCTCTTTATGCACCTCAAGGCGGTCGAGGCCTGGTTGGCGGCCGCCGGGCACCTTCCGCTCAACCTGCGCTTCTTCTTCGAGGGGGACGAGGAGGTTGGCTCGGAGCCGATCGAGGCCTTCATCGACGAGCACTCCGACCTCCTCAAGGCCGACGTCTGCGTCGTGTCGGACGGCGACACCTTCGACGACGATGGCACGCCCGCGATCGGCTACGGCCTGCGCGGGATCGCCTATTGGGAGGTGCGGGTCGACGGACCGTCGCACGACGTCCACTCCGGCCAGTACGGCGGCGGCGTCGACAACCCGGCCAACGTCCTGACCCGCATGCTCGCCTCCCTGACCGATGCCGACGGCCGCTTCACCGTCCCCGGCTTCTACGACCGCGTGCGCGACCTGACCGACGATGAGCACGCCGCATACGCCGAGCTCCCCTTCGATGAGGCTCGCTGGAGGGACGAGACCGGCGTCACGGCATCAATGGAGGGCGAACGGGGCCATACCCTGCTCGAGCGCCTCTCCGCCCGACCGACCTTCGACATCAATGGCATCTGGGGCGGGTACACCGGCGAGGGATCCAAGACCATCATCCCGGCATGGGCGGCGGCCAAGATCTCGACCCGGCTCGTCCCTGACCAGGACCACCGGGAGATCGAGCAGTCGGTCAAGGCGCACCTCGAATCGATCGCGCCGGAGACGGTACGGGTGAGCGTCAAGATCATCCATGGCGGGGCGCCCGCGATCACCCCACTCGACCATCCCGGTATCGGTCCCGCATCTCGCGCCCTCGAGCTCGGATTCGGCAAGGCGCCACTGTTCCAGCGCTCCGGTGGCTCGGTGCCGGTCGTCGCGGCGCTGGACGCGAAGCTGGGGCTGAAGACGCTCATGGTCGGCTTCGCGAACCCGACCGGAAACTTCCACGCGCCGAACGAGTGGATGAGCCTCAGGAACCTGCGCGACGGGATGGCCTCGCTCGTCCACTTCTGGGCCGAGCTTGGCGCAATGCGAGCGACCGACCTTCGCCGCTGATCCCGCCCTTGGACCTGCCCGTGCCCAGCGCCACACCTCACCACGATCCCGACGATCCCTGGCTGGCGCTGGGAGCCGCGTCCCGGCTCGTCGGTGTCGGCCCGGACACCCTGAGGCGATGGGCCGACACGGGCAAGGTCCAGAGCTACCAGACCCCGGGCGGTCATCGGCGCTTCCTGCGCTCCAGCCTGGAGGCGATGATCAACGCCCCCCGCCGACAGCGCTACGGGATGGAGCGGCTGCCCGGCTCGACGCAGACGATGGCGAGCGAGCTGCATCGGCGCATGCAGCGCACGGGCTACGCCGGCCAGCCGTGGCAGGCGCGGCTCTCAGTGGAGCAGCGCGACGAGTTCCGGCGCTGGGGCCAGCGCACCTTCCAGCTGGTGATCGAGTACGTGGCCGCCTCGAAGCGTGCCGAGCGACAGCTGCTGCTCGACGAGGCCGAGAAGATGGGCGCCCTGTACGGCTCGGAGGCGTCGCGGGCCGGCCTTTCGCTGGCCGAGACCGTCGAGGCCTTCCTCTTCTTCAGATCGCCGGTGCTCGACGCGATCGTCGGCCACCTCCGTCGTCGGGCGGCCGACGTGTCGGCGGTGACCGGCGCCTACCACGAGGCCAACGCGGCAATCGACCAGGTGCTCACCGCCCTGGTGAGCTCCTACCGGGCCGGCGAGTGAGGAGCTACTCGACGAGGTAGAGGCTGGTGGGAGTTGTGTTGAGCCGCTCGCCGCCAGACTCGGTGCAGATGACGATGTCCTCGATTCGCGCGCCCCACGTGTCGCGGATGTAGATCCCCGGCTCGACGCTGAACGCGTTGCCGGCGACCAGGGGCTCCGGGTTCGAAGCCACGATGTACGGCTCCTCGTGCGTCTCGAGCCCGATCCCGTGGCCGGTTCGATGGACGAACGCTTCCCCGTAGCCGGCCTCGGCGATCGTCTCCCTGGCGACGGCGTCGATGTCGGCGGCCGGGACGCCGGGACGGACCGCCTCACACGCCGCGGCTTGCGCCCCCTGGAGGACGGCGAAGAGGGCGGCGAAGTCCGGCGGCGGCTCGCCGACGAAGGCGGTCCGCGACGTGTCGCTGGCATAGCCGGCTCGTGTTCCGCCGATGTCGAGCACGATCGCATCCCCGGCACCGATCGTGCGGTCGCCCGCCTCGTGATGCGGACTGGCCGCGTTCGGCCCCGAGGCAACGATCGCGAAGCCGGCGTCGTCATGCCCCGCTTCAAGGAGCAGCTCGCGGATGTGGCGGCTCACCTCGGCCTCGCTGCGACCGGACAGGCGCTCGCCGGTGATGATGAGCATCGCCTCGTCCGCGGCGCGCGCGGCAGAGCGCAGGCGATCGATCTCGTCCGGAGCCTTCACCCGACGCATCTGGGCCATGGTGGGGCCGGCCGTGATCAGCTCCGCGGGGTCGAGTGCCGCGCGCAGCCGAAGGGCGAAACGGGCCCACATCTGGTCCTGCAGTGCGACCCGCATGACGGACCCGAGGACGCCCTGCACCAGCCGGATCGGATCGTCGGTCTCGTCCCAGGCAACGATCTCGAGCGCATCCGCCATCGCGCCGAGCGCATGCCGCGCAAGCGGCTCCTCGAGCCGAGGCAGCACGAGCACGGGCTCTCCATCGGCCGGCACGATCAGGCACGTCAGGCGCTCCATCGCCGGAGCCATGTACCCGAGCAGGTAGGCGTAGTCGGGCGACGGGGTGATCAGCAGGGCGTCGATCCCGCGCTCGCCGGCTCCCTGCGCGGCGGCGGCCAGCCGAGCACGGTGGACCTCGCTGCCGAACGCGGCGGGGGCATGCGGAATGACGGACATTTGCGTCGAGCCTACACCGATCGGGCCATTGACCGTCGAGGCCGTGGTGCGACGATTGAAGGTGACGTCGTCGTATGACGTTGTCATACACTGGCCATCACGTTGCCAGGGAGGCTGCCACGCAGGGG
Source organism: uncultured Chloroflexia bacterium (assembly GCA_963790255.1). Classification (GTDB taxonomy): domain Bacteria; phylum Chloroflexota; class Limnocylindria; order QHBO01; family QHBO01; genus JACDBZ01. The sequence continues at coordinate 54,317 of CAWBOA010000014.1, forward strand.
ACGCCGTCTCGAGCTCCGGCTTTGGCATTCGGCGCGCGCGCGGCGCGTCGGGTCAGCGTTGCTGTGCTCAGCGGCGCTATCGTCCTCGCGTCGGCACCGACGACGGTCCGGTCTGCCGACCCGCCGGCCACCCTCGCGGCGCGAGAGCTCGCTTCCAGCCTGGGCGGCACCGAGGCGGACTTCCAGCTCATCCATGAAGCGCCGACCGTGGCCGGCGGCGGATGGGCCGGGAAGCTGGTCGACCTGCGTTCAGGAGAGGTCCACGCCGTCCATCTCGATGCTGATGGCACCGTCACGGACGAAGCTGCTGCCCTCAACGACCAGGATGGTGGCGCCATCGCGCTGCGGGGCAAGGCGGATCGGGCCCTCGCGCATGCCATGGCCAACGCCCAGGCATCGGCGCGCCTGCCCGTCGCGATCTGGCTTGATACCGACACCGAGCCTGCCGAGGCCTCGGTTCGCGCCGCCCATCCAGAGGTCGAGTGGTTGGCGGGCCGGCCACTCGCCGCCAGCCTCGACCAGGCGCGCACCCTTCGTGGCGAGCTGTGGGAGGCCAGACGGATCGCGTATGCCGCGGCGGCTGAGGGGCTTCGCGCCCAGGTCGAGGCGGCCGGCGGGACGATCGCATATGTCAGCACCTCCGCGCCGATCGTCTTCGCCGACGTGCCCGCGGCTGGCATGGATGCGCTCGCGGCCCGTCCACGAGGTCCTCAGCATCGGACTCGAGGCAGCGTGGGAGACCGAGATGTCGAGCGCCGGCCCAACGGTCCGTGCTAACTGGACCAGCGGGTCAGGCGACCAGGGCTCGGGCGTCCGTGTCGGCATCGTGGAGTACCACAACGTCCGGAACTCCGGCGACCTCGCCGGACAGGTCGTCGAGTCGTTCAGCACGACCGGCCGGCTGGCCTATGGCGTCGGCTCCGGTGATCACCCGACGTGGGTCGGCGGAGCGGTTGCCAGCCGGTCAGGCACCTACCCCGGCGTTGCGCCGGGCGCCGACCTCGTCTCGGCCTCAACCGGCGGATACCACCCCAGCCTGAGCACGGATCGCGCGATCATCGAGGCGGCCGACTGGGCGGTCTCGCCCGGCGGTGGCGACGCCGACGTGATCAACGCGAGCATCGGGCAGGACACGGCCACCGGCGCCGAGGAGGCGCGGCGCTACTTCGATGCCATCGGCTGGGAGGACGGGCGCCTGGTGGTGTCGGCGTCGGGCAACTTCACGACCTTCGGCAACTGGGACGTCGTCTCACCCGCGACCGGCTACAACGTCGTCGCGGTCGGTGGCGTCAACGATCGGGGCACGGGGGGCTGGGGAGACGATCGGGTGTGGTACGTGCCCGGGTCGAACGGCGCGAGCTACCGCGACCGCACTGACGCGCCATGGAACGCGCACGGCGACTTCAACAAGCCGAACCTCTCGGCGCCGTCGGTCAGCGTCCGCACCGCCAACGGGATGATCGGCGACGGCACGAGCGTGGCCGGCCCGATCGTGGCCGGCATCGGCGCCCAGCTCATTGCGCGCGCGCCGACGCTCGCGACGTGGCCAGAGGGCACCCGCGCCCTCCTCCTGGCCGGAGCGCGGCGTCACACGCTCATGCCGGATGGATCGGTCAACATCGACCACGAGGGCGTCGGCACGGCGGACGCGACGTGGTCGAACCGGATCCTGACGGGCAGCGCCTTCGGCGGCTATCGGATCGGCGCCATGCAGGCCGGCGAGGTGCCGGTCCGGGAGATCCCCGTCATTCGCGGCCAGCGCGTTCGTGTGGCGCTCGCGTGGAGCAGCCACACGTCGGGCAGCAGCAACACGGGCAAGAGCGACACCCTCGCGTCGGATCTCGATCTGCGCGTGATCGGCCCGGACGGCGCCGTTCGCTGGGGGGCGACGTTCGACAACGCGTACGAGACGGTCGACATCACCGCCGGGCGGACCGGCACGATGCGGATCGAGGTCCGTGCCTCACGGTTCGGCGGCTCCGATGAGCCGTACGGCCTGGCATGGACCATTGGCGGGCCCTTTGCGGACGCCGATGACTCCCCCTTCCGCTCCGACATCCTGTGGGCCTGGGACGAGGGCAGTCACGGCGGGCTGCACCTCATCGAGCTACTGCCCGTCGGCGGTCGTGACCCGAGAGCAGATGGCGAGCTTCATCGTCAGGGCCCTGAACCTTCCAGGCACTTCGCGCGACTACTTCACCGACGATGGCAGCAGCCCTCACGAGGGCGACATCAACGCCCTGGCCCACGCGGGGATCACCGGTGGCTGCCGCGCCTCGGCGTACTGTCCACGGGCCGTCGTCACCCGAGAGCAGATGGCGAGCTTCCTCGTGCGCGCGCTGGACCTGCCGATGACATCGCACGACGCCTTCACCGATGACGAGGGTAGCGAGCACGAGGGCGCCATCAACGCCCTTGCGCGGGCGGGGATCACCGGCGGCTGCGACACGACGCGGTTCTGCCCGCGCGCCTCGGTGACACGTGGCCAGATGGCGGCGTTCCTGCATCGTGCCTTCGACTGATCGCCGCTTGCGCGCCGCGGTCGCGTCCATCGCGGTCGGCGTCCTTGCCGGATGCGTCGCTGATCCCAGCCCAACCTCGCCCCCGGGCACCGATGAACCGAGTGCCGCCCCGTCCGAATCGCACGCCAGCCCACGCGCCACTCCATCGGCGAGCGCGACGCCCGGCTTCGCCATCGAGCCCGGCAGGCCATACGACGCGCCCGCCATCCTCGAAGCGATGCGAACCTCGCGCCGGCCCGGCGGGGTGCCCGACGAGCTCGAGACGGAGGCCATCGCTGCAGCCGTGAGCCAGGTCATCTACACGCTCGACGGAACGCCGTGGCCATCGATGGCCATCGGCGGGTCGTGCGGGCCGTCGACGTGCACGCTGGAGCTGGCTGGGACGCCGCAGGCAGCCCTTGGCGAGGACCTGTACGTCCTCAGCGTCGCGCCGGCATCGAGCGGGGTCGAGGTGCTCGAGACGAACCTGCGCGGCATGACCCCCGAGATCGCCGAGCATCTCGATGCGAGGGCTCGGGCCGCGTGGGAGGGGAATCTCGAGGGACTCGTCCTCGCATCAGCGCGCTGGCAGCCACCACCGGACTCGTCGCGCTTCCTGCTCAGCTATCGGTCGGGTGGCGAGGAAGGATCGCCGGGGGTCGAGCTGATCCTCGACCTGGACACTGGGCGGGCCGAGGAGGGCTGACCTCAGCCCACGAGCAGCGGCACCTCGACGCTCGTGCCGCCGACGATGCTCCACGCGCGAAACGTGACCGCGGGCTCCGCAAGCGATGCCACCACGTGGGCAACGGGGTAGCGCGCCTCGCGCACGTCAGTCGGCGACGGGACGGCCGCCGAGCCGACATGACTGTGGAAGATGGCCACCAGCTCCCCTCCGGCGCGCTCGACCTCGTGCACGATCCTGACGAGGTCCTCGCCGTGGACGTCGTAGCGATACGGGCTGGCCAACGCGTTCCGAGCGGGATGGAACCAGGTGGCACGGCCCTCGCCCGGCGGCCCGGAGAGCAGGCCGCAGGCTTCGTTCGGCGCCTCGGCGAGGGCATGGGCGCGGATGGCATCGGCCACCGCGGGCGACAGATGAAGCTCCACCACCGCCGCGGCAGGCGGCTCAGCCACGGCCCGCTGCGGAGAGCGAGGCGACACCGCACGCGGTGCACTTCGGATCCCGCGCCGCGGTGAGCTCCTCGAACGAGCCGCGCTTCAGGTCGATGGCGACGATGCGGCCGACCAGTGGCTCGCCGATGCCCAGCACGAGCTTGATGACCTCGCTCGCCTGGAGGGTCCCCGCGAGGCCGGGCAGGACGCCGATCACGCCCGCCACGTCGCACGCGGGCGCCAGGTCCGGCGGCGCCGGCTCCGGATAGAGGCAGCGGTAGCACGGCCCGTCGAACGGGACCAGCGTGGTCACCTGCGCCTCCCAGCGATAGACGGCGGCGTGCACCACCGGCTTGCCGAGCCGGACCGCCGCGTCATTGATGGCGTAGCGCGTGTCGATCGAGTCGCTCCCATCGACGACGACGTCGTACCCGCCAAGCAGGCGCTCGGCGGATGATGGATCCAGCCGTTCCGCGTGCTTCACCACGCGGATCTCCGAGTTGAGGGCGGCAATGGCGCGCTCCGCGGAGTCGACCTTCGCCACGCCGACGCGCTCCGTCGTGTGCAGGACCTGGCGCTGCAGGTTCGACTCGGAGACCCGATCGTCATCGACGATGCCGATGGTGCCGACGCCGGCTGCGGCGAGATACAGCGCGGCGGGCGACCCGAGGCCGCCGGCGCCGATGATGAGCACCCTTGCCGCGAAGAGGCGCCGCTGGCCGTCGGGTCCGACGTCCGGCATGAGCAGCTGACGCGCGTATCGGCGCTCCTGCGACGGCGTGAGGCCAGCGCCAGCCTCGTCCCAGGCACCGCCGGCGGCGCGCCAGTCGCCGAGGCGCGCGTTGAGGTTGGCAACGTTCGTATGGCCCTGCGCGACGAGGAACTCCGCGACGCGCGAGGAGCGGGCGCCGGACTGGCAGTAGACCAGGACGGGAGCATCGTGAGCGGTGAGCTCGGCGGCGATGCGGGCGGGCACCTCCCGGAGGGGCACGTGGACGGCACCGGCGATGTGCCCGCCATCCCACTCGATCGGCTCGCGGACGTCGACGACGGTGGCGCCCGCCTCGCGCAGCCGGATCGCCTCCGCCACGTCCACCTGTCGGTATGTCACGGGGCGGACCCGCCGGCATTGGCGCCGGCCAGCAGGTCGGCCTCGTCGGGCCATCGTGCGGCTGAGCCGATGACGGCCCCCTGGAGCACCTTGTAGACCAGCAATGCGCACTTCAGCCGGGCCGGACCGATCGGCACACCGAGATTCCCGACGACGTCGCGGGGGTCGATGGCCCGGAGCTCGTCCAGGGTCAGCCCGCGCAGCTCGTCGGTGAGCAGCGATGCCGAGGCCTGGCTGATCGCGCAGCCGCGCCCGTCGAACGCGACGTCGGCGACGCGACCCTTTGCCTCGTCGAGCAGGAGCGTGAGCGACATCTCATCGCCGCAGGTTGGGTTCGCATCCGCGAAGTGCAGGTCGTGCGGATCGAGAACGCCGCGATTGTGGGGCTCGCGGTAGTGCTCGAGGATGAAGTCGCGATAGAGGTTGTCCATCGGTCCCTCAGGCGGTGCCGAACAGGCGCTGCGCGGCGCGGATGCCATCCGCCAGGCGGTCGATCTCCGCCTCGTCGTTGTAGACGCTGAAGCTCGCGCGCGTCGTGGCGGGCAGGTCGTAGCGGAGCATGACCGGCTGTGCGCAGTGGTGGCCGGCCCGGACGGCGATGCCGTCGCGGTCGAGGACGGTGGCCACGTCGTGCGGGTGGATCCCGTCGACGACGAAGCTCACCACGCCGGCGTGCTCGTCGGGGGAGGCGGGTCCGAGCAGCCTGACGCCAGTCACTTCGCCAAGCGTCGCCCAGGCATGCTGGACGAGTCGACGCTCGTGCGCCCGCACCTCATCCATGCCGATCGCCTCGAGATACGCGACCGCCGCACCCAATCCGATCGCCTCGGCGATGGCCGGCGTGCCGGCCTCGAACTTCCACGGCACCTCGTTCCACTCGGCACCCTCGAGCGTCACCCGCGTGATCATGCTGCCCCCGGTCAGGAAGGGGGGCATCGCGTCGAGGAGATCCCGCCGGCCCCACAGCGCACCGATGCCGGACGGGCCGAGCATCTTGTGGCCGGAGAGCGCGGCGAAGTCCACGTCGAGCTCAGCGAGGTCGATCGGCACGTGCGGCACGCTCTGGGCGACGTCGAGGACGACGATCGCACCGGCCGCATGGGCGAGGGCCGTGATCTCGGCGACCGGGTTGATCGTGCCGAGGGCGTTGCTGACATGGGTCACCGCGAGCAGCCGCGGCCCGCGAGCCAGCCGCTCGCGCAGGTCGTCGAGGTCGAGCCGGCCGTCATCGGTGAGGTGGACGTACTCGATCCTGGCGCCCGTCGCCTTCGCCAGCTCCTGCCAGGGCACGAGGTTGGCGTGATGCTCCATCTCGGTCGAGACGATGAGGTCTCCGGCGCGCAGGTTCGCCCTCCCCCAGCTGTAGGCGACGAGGTTCAGCGCCTCGGTCGCGTTGCGGACGAAGACGACCTCGCGCTCGGACGGCGCACCGATGAAGCGCGCCAGCGCGGCCCGGGCGCCCTCGAATCGCGCGTCGGCGTCGAGGCTGAGCTCGTAGATGCCTCGGTGGACGTTGGCGTAATGGTGGGCGTACGCATCGGCCAGCGCGTCGATCACGGCGCGGGGCTTCTGCGACGTCGAAGCCGAGTCGAGGTAGGCGAGGGGACGGCCGGAGCTCGTTGGCCGATCGAAGACCGGGAAGTCGGAGCGCAGCGCGGCGGCGTCGAGGGTGGCCGGAACCTGCTCGACGGCCACTGCGCGCGACCTAGTGCTGGCTGACCGGCTCGGGCGCGGACGCCTCGTCGCCGATCCCGGCAGGGAGCCCGACCTTGTCGCGGACCCAGTCGTAGCCGTTGGCCTCGAGCTCGTGGGAGAGCTCCTCGCCGCCAGACATCACGATGCGGCCGTCGAGCAGCACGTGCACGAACTGCGGGGTGACGTAGTTCAGCATGCGCTGGTAGTGCGTGATCATGAGCACTCCCATCTCCGGCGAGAGGGTGGCGTTGATCCCGTCGGCCACATTCTTGAGGGCGTCGATGTCGAGGCCCGAGTCGGTCTCGTCCAGGATCGCCATGCGCGGGCTCAGGACCGCCATCTGGAGCATCTCCAGTCGCTTCTTCTCCCCACCCGAGAACCCTTCGTTGACGTAGCGCGTGGCGAAGCCGGGATCCATGTGGAGGAGCGCCATCTTCTCCTCCATCAGCTTCCGGAACTTCGCGAGCGGAATGCCGGTGTACTTGATCGACGTCTCCCCCGTCTCATCGGCCTGCTTCGGGTGATGGACAGCGTTGTAGATGTTGCGCAGGAAGCTGGCGACGGTCACGCCGGGGATCGAGCTCGGGTACTGGAAGGCCAGGAAGAGGCCCAGCCGAGCGCGCTTGTCGGGCGAGAGGCCAAGCGCCGTCGGGCCGGCCAGGAGGTCGTGCCCGGCCCAGCTGACGGAGCCGGCATTGACGCGGTAGTCGGGGTGGCCCATGAGGGCGTACGCCAGGCTCGTCTTGCCGGAGCCGTTCGGGCCCATCAGCGCGTGGACCTCGCCCTGCCGGACGGTCAGGTCGAGTCCCTTGAGGATCTTCTTCTCCCCGATGCTCACCTCGAGCCCGGAGATCACGAGTTCGTCGGTCATGCGTTCCTTGCTTCCTGCGTGGGAGCCGATGCCTGCGCCGCGCGTCGGCGGCGGACGGCCGGCGGATAGGGCGGGCCGCCGGCGGTCTCGACCACCTCGGCCAGGTTGGTCGTGCCGAGCGACAGCGAGAGGGATTCGTAGACGCGCTGGAAGACCTCGTGCACGCTGCATGGCTGCGGGCGGTCGCAGTGCTCCAGGTCGCCAACGCCCGCGCAGGGCATCTCCAGCAGCGGGCCCTCGAGCGCGCGAACGGCGTCGGTCATCGAGATCTCATCCGCGGGCCGAGCGAGCCGGTAGCCGCCCGCCTGCCCGCGCGTGGCCGTCACGAGCTCAGCGCGACGAAGGTCCCCGACGAGCTGCTCGAGGTACGCGTGCGGGAGCTTCTCGCGGCGGGCGATCTCCGCCAGGGAGAGCGGCACGCCCTCGTCGCTGCGGGCAAGGGTGATGAGGACCCGGATCCCGTACTCGGTGCGGGTGCTGATCTTCATCGTGCTCCCTCCAGGCGCACGCGGACCTCGTCGCCGTCGACGATCGTCTCGTACGCGCTCACCGGGCGCACCGGCGGCAACGCCAACACGCGGCCGCTGAAAAGGTCGAATCGGCCGCCATGGCGCGGGCACTCGACCGCGGAGTCGTCGAGCTCGCCCTCGCCGAGCGTGCCACCGTCGTGGGTGCAGACATTGTCGATCGCGCCCCACTCACCGTCCTCGGTCAGGCCGACGCACAGCGACCGACCGTCGAGCTCGATCACCCGAACGGTGCCAGGCTCGACGTCGGAGGTTCGCGCCACCGTCACGAAGCCGGTGGTCGCCCGCTCGACCGCAGTCACGCTCCACCCTCCTGCGTGCCGATGCGGCGCGCCAGCGCGGAGAGGATGCGGTCGCGGATCGTCTCGTCGTGGATCTGGCTCACCACCTGCTCGAAGAAGCCGCGCACGATCATCTTCTCCGCGGCATCGGCGTCGAGGCCTCGGGTCTGCGCGTAGAAGAGCTGGATGGGATCGATGGCTCCGGCGGTGGCCCCGTGGCCGCAGCGCAGGATGTCGTTCGTCTCGATCTCGAGCACCGGGATCGGCTCCGCGCCCGCCTCGGGGCTGAGGAGCAGGTTGCGACACTCCTGGTACGAGCTCGTCTGCTTCGCCTCGGAACGGACCCGGGTGACGCCGTAGAACGCGGCCCGGGCCCGGTCGTAGAGGGCGGAGAGGTAGAGCAGGTCGCTGGTCGTGTAGCTGGCACGGAGGTCCTGCTCCGAGTTGATATCGATGTGCTGATCGTCTCCGGCCGCGAGCAGACCGAGGATCCGCGACGTGCCGCCCTTGCCGGCCATCTGAACGTCGATCCCGACCTTCGTCACACGCGAGCCGACCTCTGCGTTCAGCGTCGTGACCTCGGCATCCTGTCCGACGATCACCCGCTGCGAGCCGATGTTCCAGGCGCCATCGCCGAGCTGCTGGAGGTTCGCGTAGCGGACCCTCGCACCCTGCTCGGCGCGGATCTCGACCACGCCACCGAACCAGGTCGCGAAGCCGTCCGGCGACGAGGTCTCCTCGAGCAGCGTGACGCTGCTTCCCTCCTCGGCGATGAGCAGGGTCAGCGGAAGGTAGGTGCTCGCGCCGTCCGGCATCCGGGAGCGCACGACGAGCGTCCCGTCGACGGCCACGCCGCGGGGGACATAGCAGAAGACGCCGCCGGTCCAGGCGGCCTGCGCGAGGGCCCAGAAGTGCGCGTGCGAGGCCTGGCCATCGGACTGGCCAAGGTGCCGCCGAACGAGCTCGGGGTGCTCCCGCACGGCCGTCCGCAGGTCGGTGAGGATCACGCCCGCGTCGACGAGCTGCGGTGGAAGGGTGACCGCGGTGGGCGGTGCGTCGAGCAGAAGGCCGGCGTCGCGCGGCAGGCCGGTGAGGTCGGTGCGGCGCCACTCCTCCTCCAGCCCGGTGGGCGGGGCGATCGCTTCGGCACGCGTCCACCACGCAGCGCGGTGGTCGCGCAGCCAGTCAGGCTCGTCGAGATGCTTGCCGATGCGCCCGATCGCGTCAGCGTCGAGCGTGACGGCCGTGGTGACCGCGGTCACCCGACGGCGCCCTCCATCTGGAGCTGGATCAGGCGGTTCATCTCGACCGCGTACTCCATCGGCAGCTCCTTCACGATCGGCTCGATGAAGCCGTTGACGATCATGGCCGATGCCTCCGCCTCCGACAGGCCGCGGCTCATCAGGTAGAAGAGCTGCTCGGAGCCGACCTTGGAGACCGTCGCCTCATGGCCGATGGTGACGTCCTCCTCGTCGATCTCCATGTACGGGTACGTGTCGGAGCGCGCCTCCTCGTCGAGGATGAGGGCGTCGCAGCGGACGGTCGACTTCGACTTCTCGCAGCCCGGGTAGACCTTGATCAGGCCGCGGTACGAGGTCCGCCCGGTCCCCTTGCTGATCGACTTCGAGGTGATGAGCGAGGTCGTGTGGGGCGCGGCATGGATGATCTTGCCGCCGGCATCCTGGTGCTGGCCGTCGCCGGCGAAGGCGATGCTGAGCACCTCGCCGTGCGCCCGCTCGCCGACCAGGTAGATCGACGGGTACTTCATCGTCACCTTGGAACCGAGGTTGCCGTCGACCCACTCCATCACCGCGTCCTCGTGGGCCACGGCGCGCTTGGTGACGAGGTTGTAGACGTTGTGGCTCCAGTTCTGGATCGTGGTGTAGCGCACCCGGGCGCCCTTCTTCACGATGATCTCGACCACGGCGCTATGGAGGCTGGCGGTCGAGTACGTCGGCGCCGTGCAGCCCTCGACGTAGTGCAGCGACGAGCCCTCGTCCGCGATGATCAGCGTGCGCTCGAACTGGCCCATGTTCTCGGTGTTGATCCGGAAGTAGGCCTGGAGCGGCAGCTCGACGTGGACGCCGGGCGGCACGTAGATGAACGACCCACCCGACCACACCGCGGTGTTCAGCGCGGCGAGCTTGTTGTCGTTGGCCGGGATCACGGTGCCGAAATGCTCGCGGAAGATCTCGGGGTGCTCCTTGAGCGCCTGATCGGTGCCCAGGAAGATCACGCCCTGCTTCTCGAGGTCCTCACGGATGTTGTGGTAGACGACCTCGGAGTCGTACTGGCCGCCGACGCCGGCGAGGTACTTCTTCTCCGCCTCGGGAATGCCCAGCTTGTCGTACGTGCGACGGATGTAGTCCGGCACGTCGTCCCACGACTGCACCGCCTTGTCCGTGCCCGTGACGTAGTAGTAGATGTCCTGGAAGTCGATCCCGTCGAGGTCGGCGCCCCACTTCGGCATCGGCCGAGACTCGAAGTGCCGAAACGCCTTGAGGCGCAGCTTCGTCATCCACTCCGGCTCGCCCTTGATCCGGCTGATCTCGGCCACCACCTCCGCGCTGATCCCCTTGGGGAAGGTCGTGCGGGGCTGCTCGGCGTCGTGCCAGCCGTACTTGTAGGAGTCGGGAACCTGGGTCAGCGCCGGGTTGGGGAGGGCCATCATTCCTCGCTTGCGGGTGACGGGATGGGAATCCTGACCGATTTGGTCGGTGTTCCTGCGGGAATGATCCTCCAGCCGCGTCGATCGGTCAAACGCCCGCGAGTCGCGACAGCTCCGCTACCGAGGCTCCCGCACCGACGAGCGCCCGCGCGTCCTCCACCGGGATGGCGTCATTCACGATCGCGATCTGGATGACGATGCCCGCGACGATGTAGCCGACGACGAAGCGGTCGCCATGCATGTCACCGATGACGACGGTCTCGTCCCAGGCCGCGGCGAGGCCGACCACGTCCAGGTGATGCCCCGCCACCTCGCTGAAGAGCCAGGACGGCCGCACCGGGGCGGGCGACTCGCCGAGCATCGCCACGGCCGCGCGCTCGCCGGACTCGCGGGCCGCATGCCAGTGCTCGACCCGTCGCTGGCCCGCGACGCGAGCGACGTCCCCCGCCGCCCAGATGGAAGCGTCGGAGGTGCGCTGCGCGCCGTCGACCACGACGCCGTCGTCGACCTCCAGCCCTGCCGCCCGCGCGAGGTCCGTGCGCGGCACGACGCCGATGCCGGCGATCGAGAACGCGTGGGGCAGTCGCTCGTCGCCGATCCAGGCGCCATCCGACTCGAGCCGGCTGATGGCAGCGTCGGTGCGGACCTCGATTCCCGCGGCGGAGAGCCGATCGCGCGCCCAGTCGGCGACCTCAGTGCCGAGCGAGCCCCCCCAGAGCTGGGCGGCCATCTCGACCACCGTCGGTCGAAGGCCGAGCGCGGCCAGGCCGGAGGCGACCTCGACGCCGATGAAGCCACCACCGATCACGGTCACCGGGGCGGCGTGCGCGGCCTCCGTGGCGGCGGCACGGAGGCGCCGCGCGTCCGGGAGGGTGCGCAGGAGGAGGGCATCGCCGCCCCCGGGAATGGGGAGGCGGCGCGGCTCAGCCCCGGTGGCGATCAGGCAGCGCCCGTAGCCAACGCTCGACCCATCCGCCAGCGTCGCTTCGCGCGCTTCGGGGTCGATCCCGGTCACGGTGGCATCGGTCCGCAGGACGACGGCGCGACGGTCGTACCAGCCCTCGGGCTCGGCGAGGACGAGCTCGTCAGGCAGGTCGTCGCGGAGCAGCTCCTTGCTCAGCGGCGGGCGGTTGTACGGAGCGGACGGCTCGGATCCGACGATCAGGATCGACCCGTCGAATCCCTGCCGGCGCAGCGTGCGCGCACAGCGCACCGAGGCGACTCCTCCGCCGACCAGCAGACAATCGACGCGCTCCGGACCGCTCACGCGGGCATCGTACCGGCGTCGCTAGACTCGCTCCCGATGCCACTCCCAGACAGCCTCCACATGCGGGCCGCCGCGCCGCCCGACCTGGCGGCGATCGCCGCGCTGCGTGACTCCGTCGGCTGGGGCGCGCAGGACTGGGCTCTTCGCGCTGCCATCGAGCAGCCGGACGCCCGCTGCCTGGTCGTCGAGGAAGCTGACGGGCGCATCGTCGGCGTCGGCTCCGGGATCTCGTACGGCGCCCTGGGGATCGTCGGCAACATGATCGTCGCGGAGGGCCACCGTCGCCGCGGCATCGGTGCCGCCATCCTCGACGCCGTGGTCGACTTCCTGCGCGAGCGCGGCTGCTCTCGCCTCGAGCTTTCCGCGACGCCGAGCGGCCGGCCGCTCTACGCCGGCCGCGGATTCACCGCCATCGAGCCGGGCGTGATGGTCAGCCTCCCGCGCGGCGCCGTCGAAGGCCATCCGTCGGTGCGCGTCGACGCGGAACGCGACGCTCGCGAGGTCGCAGCCTTCGATGCCCCGCGATTCGGCGGTGACCGGCGGCGGCTGCTCGAGCCGATGGCCGCAGATCCAGCGCGCCCCATGCTCGTCGCCCGTGAGGGCAGCGCGATCGTCGGCTACGCCTGGCTGCGCGGCGACGCCGCGCGGCTCGGACCGTTCATCGCGGATCGCCCTGACGTGGCGGCCGCGATCGCCGCCGATGCCTTTCGACGAACCCCCGAGGCTGCGGAGCTCACGATGAACCTGCCCGCTTCGAACGCCCCGGCCACGGCCTGGCTGCGCGCTATCGGGATCGCGGTCGAGCCGTGGGACGGCCGGATGGCGCTCGGGCCGCCCATCCCGCGTCGTGACGACACGATCTACGGCAACGTCGTCGGGGCGCTCGGATGACGGTCACCTCGGGGCTCGTGCTCAGGGCGCGCTCGGGGTTCTACACCGTCGCCACCGACGAGGGCGACCTCGTTGAGGCACGCATGCGCGGACGAGTGAAGCGGGAGCGCCAGGCGTCCGACCTGGCCGTGATCGGGGATCGGGTCACGATCGCGCGGCAGCCCGACGGCACGGGCGCGATCGAGGCCGTCGAGCCCCGCCACCGTCGCTTCAGCCGGCGCCAGCCTGGGCCGCGCGGCTCATGGCGCGAGGATGTCATCGTTGCCAACCCCGACCTCGTGGTCGCGGTCTTCGCCTGCGATCGGCCGCCACCGAACCCACGCCTTATCGATCGCTTCCTCGTCGTGGCTGAGTACAGCGAGGTGCCGGTCCTGCTCGTGGCGAACAAGGTCGACCTCGTGGGCGCCGAGGCGGCCCGCGACGTCTTCGGGCCCTACGAACGGATCGGGTATGACGTCGTCTACGCGAGTGCCAAGGCAGGCATCGGACTCGAGGAGCTGCGCGACCGCCTGCGGGAGCGGCTGTCGATCGTGACCGGCCCATCTGGCGTCGGAAAGTCGACGCTCCTCAACGCCATCCAGCCGGGCCTTCAACTGGCGACAGGCGAGGTCTCGGATGCGCTGAGCAAGGGACGCCACACGACCACGCTGGCCGAGCTGCACCCGTTGGATACCGTCGGCGGCGGGTACGTGGCCGACACGCCCGGCATCCGCGAGCTTGGGCTCTGGGAGATCCCATCCACCGAGCTGGCGTGGTGCTTCCCCGAGTTCCGCGACCATCTCGGGTCGTGCGCCTTCAACGATTGCTCGCACCTCCACGAACCGCGCTGCGGGCTTCGCGCGGCCGTCGAGGCCGGCCTGGTCAGCGAGGCGCGATACGACTCGTACCGGCGCATGACGACCGGCGACCAGGGCGGATAGGCGCCACGTACAATCGCCGGCACCATGGAGATCGCTCCGGCCGTCCACCAGGTCCGGATGCTCGGCGCCGATGCCTTCCTCATCGCCGAGGAGCGGCTCACCCTCATCGATGCCGGCATGGTCGGCACGCGCCTCACGCTCGAGCGCTACCTGCGCCGCATCGGCCGGAGCATGGACGAGCTGGACCGGATCATCCTCACGCACGGCCATCCGGACCACATCGGCGGCCTGCGCGAGCTCGTGGGCGATCGGAGCGACGTCACCGTGCTCATCCATCCGGATGACCTCGCCGGCCTCCGGCTTCCGCTGCGCGAGGCCCTCGCGCGAACGGAGGATCCGGCCGTACGCCGCGGACGGCTGATCCAGTACCTGACTCGGGCGCCCGCCGACGCGACGCCGATCCTGGATGGGCAGCTCATCCCGGTCCTCGGCGGCCTCCGCGTGGTGCATACCCCCGGCCACACCCCGGGCAGCGTGTGCCTCTACGCCGAGCGCATGCGCCTCCTCTTCACCGGAGACGTGCTTCAGGTGCTCCGCGGTCGGCTGACGTATGCAAGCGCGTTCTTCAGCCACGACCACGCCGGCGCGCGCTCGTCGGTCGAGCGGCTGGCGGAGCTGGACGTGGACACGATCGCCCTCTCCCACTATCCCCCGTGGACGGTCGACGCGAACGGCGCGCTCCGCTCCCTCGCCACGGCCGCGGCCTCGTGACCACCGGCGACGCCGCCGCACCGAGCGTTGACACCGTTCCGGCCCTCCTGACGGAGGCGGCACGGCGGCACGATCGCCGCCCGGCGCTCCTCATCAAGCCGGCCTTCCGCACCCGTCGCTGGCGATACCGGGATCTCGCCGCCCTCGCGCCCCGCGTCGCACGCGTCATCGCCGATGCCGGGATCGAGCCCGGTGATCGGGTCATCATCTGGGCGGTCAACCGGCCGGAGTGGGGGATCGCCTTCCTCGGTGCGATCCATGCCGGGGCGGTCCTCGTCCCGCTCGACTTCCGCACGCTGACCGACTTCGCGAGCCGCGTCGCGGAGCGCACCGAGGCCAAGCTCGTCATCGCATCGGCCCAGACCGCGGCCGCGGCATCGGCCCTTGGCCTGCCGATGGTGCTCATCGAGCAGCTCCCCGACCGGGCGCGCGCAAGCGAGCCCCTCCCGACGCCGCCGATCGCGCCGGACGACCTGCTCGAGATCGTATTCACCTCCGGCACCACCGGCGACCCGAAGGGCGCGATGCTCACCCATCGCAACCTGGTCAGCAACGCGCGGAGCCTGGTGCAGGTGTTCCACTTCCAGCGCAACGAGCGACTGCTGTCGGTCCTGCCGCTGAGCCACCTCTTCGAGCAGACCGTCGGCTTCCTGACGCCGCTCCTGGCCGGCGCAAGCGTGGTGTATCCCATCAGCCGCCAGCCGTCGGTGCTGGTACGGACCTTCCGCGAGTTCCGCGCGACGATGCTGCTGATCGTTCCGCAGGGCCTGAAGCTGCTGGACAACGCCATCGAGCGTCATGTCGACGCCACCGGCCGGCGCGCGACCTTCGAGAAGCTGCACCGCTGGGCGCGCCGCCTGCCCCGGCCCCTGCGGCGCATCCTCTTCCGCCCTGTTCTCGGCCAGTTCGGGGGTCGGCTCAGCACGATCGCGGTGGGCGGCGCGGCCATGGACGTCGAGCTCGCCAACCGCTGGACCGAGATGGGCCTCGAGGTGCTCCAGGGCTACGGGGCAACCGAGATGGCGCCCGTCCTCACCTTCACGCGGCCCGAACGCAACCGATTCGGGACGGTGGGCGAGGCGATCCCAGGGGTCGAGGTCCGGGTTGCCGATGACGGCGAGGTCATCGCGCGGGGCCCGAACCGCTTCGCCGGCTACTGGCGCGATCCGGAGTCCACGGCCGCCGCGATCGATGCCGAGGGCTGGTACCACACCGGCGACCTCGGGGAGCTCTCGGCCGACGGCCAGCTGACGCTGCGCGGTCGGAAGAAGGACATGCTCGTCCTCGCCGACGGCACGAACGTGTACCCGGAGGACATCGAGGCTGCCCTCGTCCGCGACGGTCGCGTCCGCGATGCGGCGGTCGTCGGGGTCGGCGACCCGGGCGACCTGCGCGTGCATGCGGTGCTGCTGATGGACAACCCGGCCGAGGCGCCCTCCGTCGTGCGCGACGCAAACGCCGCGCTGGCCGGCAGTCAGCAGATCCGCGGCCACTCGGTGTGGCCCGAGGACGACTTCCCGCGCACGCACACCCTGAAGGTCAAGAAGCGACTCGTCCTCGCGGCGCTCGATGGTGCGGCACCCGCCGCGGCAGAAGCGGCGAAGCCCACGCCGTCGGCAGCGGCCGCGGCGAGCGGCGGGATCGATGGCCTGCGGGCGGTCGTGGCGGCGACGGCCAGCCTGCCGCTCGATCAGGTGACTCCGGAGGCTCGCCTCTCCTCCGACCTCGGCCTTGACTCACTGGCGCGCGTCGAGCTGCTCGGCGTGATCGAGGAGGAGCTCGGTGCCTTCGTCGACGACGCGATCCTCGACCCCGAGGCCACCATCGCAGAGCTCCACGCATTGGTCGAGGCGGCGCGCGACGCGAAGCGCGACACCGGCATCTACGGCTGGCCGCTCAACCCCTTGGTGCGCGCGGTCGGGCTCGGCCTCCAGGAGCTGTTGATGGTGCCGATCGTCGGGCTCGCCTATCGCGTCCGGGTGCGCGGTGAGAACCACCTCAAGGGCCTCGAGGGACCGGTCATCTTCGTGCCCAACCATCACCTCCACTCCGACAACATGATCATCCTCACCCACCTGCCGTTCGTGTGGCGCTGGCGCCTCTCGGTCGCCGCCGCGGCGGATGACATCTTCGGCAACCCCGTCCGCGCGCTCGGCGCATCGGTCCTCGGCAACGCCTTCCCGCTGGCCCGGGAGGGGGCGATCCGTCGCTCGCTCGAGCTGCTCGGCGCTCGCCTGGACCGCAACTTCAGCGTCCTCATCTATCCCGAGGGCGAGCTGACCGTGGGTGGTCCGCTGAAGCCGTTCAAGGCCGGCGCTGGCCTCATCGCGGTGGAGGGAGCCACTCCCGTCGTGCCGATGAAGGTGAAGATCCACCGCCTGTCGTGGATCGATCAACGCGGCAAGGGGACCTCCCCGCGCGGCGACGTGGAGGTCGTCTTCGGGGAGCCGATCTACTTCGCCGCCGGAACCGAGGCCGGCGCCGCAACCGCTCGGCTCCAGGCCGCCGTCTCCGCCCTGTAGGGCGAGCCTCAGCGGGCCGCGAGGAGGGCAAGCGCGACGGCGAACGTCGCCTCGGCGAAGAGGGCCACGCGCGCGACGTCCACGTTGTCGATGTCATCGCAGGCGAGGTGGTAGCAGGCGTCCGGCGGCTCACCACCGGAGCCACCCGCACCCGGCTGCGCGGCGCCTCCCGTCTCGCTCGCCCCGGCGAACAGCCCGCCGGTCGGGATCCCCGCCTCGACGAACCCGAAGTGGTCCGATGAGCCGCCGAGATCGGTTGGCTGGAACGGCTCACCGCGCTGGCCGAACCAGGCGCCATACGCATCGGTGATGGCGGCGGAGCCCTCGGCCGCCCCGGCCTCGTCGTACACGAGGGTGGCGCCGTTGAGCGAGCCGGCCATGTCGAGGTTGAGATAGGCGACTGGCTCGTCGTCGAGGTGATCCACGTAGGCGCGCGAGCCGATCGTTCCCAGCTCCTCGCCTCCCCACAGGCCGATCCGGACCGCGCCGCCGTCGGGAACGCCAGTCTCGGCAAGGCCGCGGGCGATCTCGAGCAAGGCGGCCACGCCGCTGCCGTTGTCGTTGATTCCGGGCCCCTCGAAGACCGAATCGAGGTGGCCGCCGAGCATCACGACCGACGGCCCATCGCCGAGCTGCGCGATGACGTTGCGGAGCGTGGCCGGCTCCCGTTCGGTCTCGACGACCAGGTGTGCCGCGGCGTCGCCCTCAGCTTCGATCGCCGCGATCGCCTCGTCCGTGACGCTCACCACCGGGATCTCGATGCCGCCGGGGTCGATCAGGGTGGGCCGGAAGATCTCGCCGGGCCCGCGGTCGGGGTATCCGACGACCAGTGCGGCCGCGCCGGCACCAGCGGCGTTGATGGCCTGCTGCCGCCGGAAGCAGCCACCCTGGACGGTGAATGCGATCGCGCCCTCCGGCACGTCGGCGAAGTCCTCGGCGGCGCAGCCACTGCCCTGAAGCTGGACGATGGGCGCGGTGATGTCACCGCTGGCCGAGTAGATCAGCGCGTGCAGCTCATCGGGCGCCTCGAATCGCGCGTCGCCGACCTCGAGCACCGCGCCGGGAAGCTCGCGGAAGCCGGTGAAGGACACCTCGGGCGTGCTCACGTCGAAGCCGAGCCCCTCGAGGACCCCGAACCGCGTAGTCCACCGATGCCTCGTAGCCCGCGCTCCCGGCGAAGCGGACGCCATCGTGCTCGTCGGCGATCCCCTGCAGCGCGGCGAGGTGCTCGCGCAGCCGATCCTCGTCGGCGGAGAGCTGCGGGCCGTCGGACGGGAGCGGGATGACCGCGTCGCTCTCGCGCGGCAGGTCGCTGCCGTCCGGTGGGACCGTCGAGGGCGCCTGGGACCCGCACGCGGCCAGCAGGACGGCCAGCGCGACGGCGGAGATGCGCCGGTCCAGAGTCCTCACGACAACTCATACCCCCGCCGGCGCGAGATGGTTCGCCGCGGGTCCCGCGGTAACACCCGCGGCGGCGCGGCCGTCGAGTGCCCATGCGAGCGCCGACATTACGAGCGCCCGCGCCATGAGGTCCCACCCGATGCGTCGACTCCTCCCCCTTCTCGCCGTCGTCGCTCTCGTCGGCGCGGTGCCGGCGACAGCGGTCGCAGCCGTCCCGGACTACCAGCGCGTCATCGTGTCGCGCCATGCCGATGCCGCCCTCGTCGCGATCGACGGCTGCGTCGTGACCGAGGTCTTCGTCTCGGCCATGGACGCGAAGTTCGGCGGACGACCCGGTCCGAACATCCGACAGGGACTCACCGGCGTCGGCGTCCGCCAGAGCGATGCGTGCGCCGGCGCGGCTTCGATGGGCAGCATCGGCATCTTCGCCGCGGGTGGGGGCGGCGGTGCGCTCCTCTTCGACGGCCTGGGCCAGACGTTCGACCCGCTCGGCAGCAACGTGCACTTCGACCGCGCCTGGCTGAGCGTCGACGTGCCGATGGTCGACGAGGTCTCCGGCGACGAGGTCATCGTCACCCTCGACCTGGCGTGGAGCCTGGTCGGGGAGCTCGAGCGCGACACCGGCCACCTCCACGTCCGCGTCCCCGGCGAGGGGAACGTGAACAGCCACCAGAACACGCTCATGGGCGACGCGACGGTGAGCGGGACGGTCGTCATCGGCTCCGAGGTGCTCACCTTCGATTCCGTCGAGGGCGCCCACGTCCAGCAGGTGAAGTACGGCTGCCAGGTGGTCGCTCACCCATCAGCCGGTGAGCCCGACTTGAGCTGCTAGGCGACACGACGGTCCACGCTGCGAGGCTCAGCTCCGCGAGAGCGCGCCTCGGTACAGGTCGAGCAGGCGCGTGCTGAGGCCGGGCCCGGCCGACACGAGGTCGCGGAACTCGTCCGCATCCAGCGCCATGAGCGTCCCGTCGGTCGCCGCCGTCACGGTGGCCGTACGGGGCGACTGGCGCAGGAGGCCAATCTCCCCGAAGACGTCTCCCGGGCCGAGGTCCCGAAGGTGGGTGGCGTCCGAACCCTGGGTCACCCGCGTCGTGCCCTCCGCGATGAGGTAGAAGCGGTCGGCCGCATCGCCCTCGGCAACGATCACCTCGCCGCTGGCCATCGGCACCGGCGTGAGCTGCCGGGCGGCGGTCTCGAGACGGGCGATGGGCAGTCCCGCGAAGATCGGGTGATCGAGCAGCCGAGCCCGCGCCGCATCGAGCGGCTCGGGAGCGTCGCCGCCCCTTGACAGCAGCAGGGCGACGAGCACGCCGGCGACGGAAACGATCGCGCAGCCAATGAGGACCTGCGGGACGCCGATCGAATCGGCCAGCAGCGGAATCACGAGCGATCCGAGGCTGTAGAGGATGGCCGAGCTGGTCTGGAGGACACCCATCGCTCGTCCGCGCAGAGCATCCGGAACGATCCGCTGGATGAGGGTGGTGTTCACGACGTCGAGGAGCAGGAGCCCGGCGACGGCGACGCCCATCGCCAGCATCGCCACCAGGATGTCGCCGGCGATCGCCAGCCAGACGAGCCCGATCCCGCCGACCAGCCCGCCGATCAGGAGTGGGACGCTCAGCCTCCTCGCGAGGAGCGCACCGCCGGCGATGCCCGCGATCACGCCTCCGACCCCGGTTGCGGCGTTGAGGTACCCGGTCCCGGCCTCGCCCGCATGGAGCACGTCGAGCGCGATGACGACGGTGAGCACGCCAATCCCGCCTCCCACGAGGCTCGTGGCCGAGTCGAGGACGAACGGTCCGGCCAGCGGGCCGGCCAGCTGACGCCAGCCCGGCTCCGCTGCCGGCACCTCGTCCGTAGCCTTGGGCTCCGGCGGCGCCTCGGCGGCAGTGGCCGTCACGGGAAGGCGCCAGAGCACCACGGCAATGATCCCGAACGACACCGCGTTGAGGAGGAAGGCCACCGCCAGGTTCCCGGTCGCGAGCAGGATCCCGGCGAGCGCGGGACCGATGATGAACGCGACGTTATCGAGGGTCGCCCAGGCGCTGTTCGCCGGGCCGAGGTCGCGCTCGTCGACCAGCATCGGCAACAGCGACGCGATGGCCGGCCCGAAGAAGGTCGAGAAGCAGGCCGCCAGGATCGAGAGCGCCACGATCACGATCGTCGGAGCCTCGACTACCACCGCCGCGGCCAGGGCGAGCATGATCACGCCGCGCGCGATATCGGTGACGAGCAGCACCTTCCGTCGGTCGTATCGGTCCGCGACGATCCCCGCGGGAACCGACAGCAGGACGTAGGGGAGGATGCGAGCAGCGCCGACGATCCCCAGCAGGACCGTCGAGTTGCTGTCGGCGTACACGACCACCAGCACGGCAACCAGGTAGAGCCAGTCGCCGATGCCGGAGACGAACTCGCCGATCAGGAGCCGCGCCAGCGCGGTGTTTCGTCGGAAGAGGTCGACGTACGTCGTGAACAGGCTCACGTTGCCGTGCTCACCCGGTGCCGCCAGGGGTGGCGCCGGCCGGGATTGTCGGAGATGCTTGCCAGGACCGCCTTGACCTCGAACGGGGTGAGGCCCGGGTGCTTCGACAGGATGAGCGCGGCGAGCCCCGCGATATGCGGGGCGGCGAAGCTGTTACCGGTGGCGACGGTCGATCCCCCGTCCTTCCACGCGATCGGGACATCCACCCCCCAGGCGCCGAACTCGACCGGCGGCGCTGGGTTGTAGTAGATCCGCCACGGGTCCGGCTCAGGGTGCGCGGCGACCGAGAAGACGGACGAAAAGAGGGACGGGTAGCTCGGCGCCGGCACGTTGTTGGCGGCGCTCACCAGCGCGGTGGACTGGAAGTACGCGCGATCGGCCAGGTCGTGGAAGATCGGGTAGAGCGACTCGCTCTTGGACGAGAGGCTCAGGTTGCAGACCTGCAGGCCCTGCTCGATGGCCCACTCCAGGCCGGCGGCGAAGGCGGTGCCCTTTCCGCGCAGGTCGGCACCGAGGACGCGGATTGAGACCAGCTCGACCTCCGGCGCCATCGACAGGATGATCCCGCCGCACGCGGTCCCGTGGCCGAACATGTCGACTCCCTCGTCGGGCACGACGACCGGCCCGTCATCGCGCATCTCGACCGTGACGTTTTCGACCACGCGCCCGTTGAGACGCGGGTGGTCGTTCTCGAGGCCGGAGTCGATGATCCCGACTCGAACCCCGGCGCCCGTCGCGCCGCCCCAGGCCCACTCGCGCGTCAGGCCTCGCAGGCGGAGGCTGCGACGGAGCTCACGGCGTGGGTTGGCGAACGGCTCGGACCACGCCGGCAGCTCCGGCGTCATCGACGCAATGAGGAGCGCTGCGATCGTCCCGCGTGATCGGCCACGACCTCGAGCATGTCAACGACGAGCGCGAGCTCGCGATCGCTGAGACCCCGAAGGCGAGCGACCTGGTCGACCAGGCGCCAGAAGGGGGATTCGTCATCGGCATCGAGGCCGACGGTCGCCGCCGAGACGGCCGCGTCGATCTCTTCCTCGCTCGCCCCGGCGGCGAGCTCCCGCAGGACCGCGCCGATCAGACGCCCGGTGTCGCGCTGGACCTTTGCCGCGGCGATGGCGACGGTGGCCTGTCCGGCGAAGACGCCGAGCAGCTCCATGTCGCGGAGGGAGAAGGTCGCCGATGAGTGCTTGTCGAGGACCTGGAGGACGCCGACCACGTTGTCCTCGTCGAGGAGCGGCGCGGCCGCGATCGAGCGGGGAACGTAGCCCGTCTGCTCAGCCGCGTCACGGTTGAAGCGTGGGTCGTTGCCGACGTCCGACAGCGCGAGCGCCTGGCCGGTCGAGTAGACGAAGCCGACGATTCCCTGCGTCGGCGGCACGGAGAGACCGATGGCCCCGGCGCCCTTCTCGCCGGCGGCAACGCGGAACTCGAGCCGATCGGGATCCTGCTCGAACAGCGCGATCGACGCCGCTTCGGCGTCGAACAGGCGCACGGTGGCGTCGACGATGCTCTGGAGGAGCCTCGTCTCGATGTCACCCTGGAGCCGTCTCCCGACGGCGGAACGCCGCGACGCCGCAACGAGTGCGGCGATCGCGGCATCCACTGGAGGGTCTGCCACCCTTGTGTGGCTTTACCGGCGTTCCAGACCGCCCAGATGGCCCTCGGTGTCGTCGTCATCGGCGATACCGCGAAGCTTGTTGGTGTGGCCCTCGGTGTCGTCGTCATCGGCGATACCGCGAAGCTTGTTGGTGTGGCCCTCGGTGTCGTCGTCATCGGCGATACCGCGAAGCTTGTTGATGTGGCCCTCGGTGTCGTCGTCATCGGCGATACCGCGAAGCTTGTTGATGTGGCCCTCGGTGTCGTCGTCATCGGCGATACCGCGAAGCTTGTTGATGTGGCCCTCGGTGTCGTCGTCATCGGCGATACCGCGAAGCTTGTTGATGTGGCCCTCGGTGTCGTCGTCAGACGCCCGCTGACCGATGGCGTGGCCCTCCACGTCCTGATCTCGATCGTCGCCCATTATGTGACCCTCCACTGAATCGTCATCATGTGCCTCCCCGCCGAGCGAACCCGGACGGGAGAAGCCCTCCATCGGCGGACGCCGCCGGTAGTCATCCATGCGTTTCGCCTCCTAGGCAGCGTACTCGCACTAAACGAATTCATCGTAGGAACCGGGCCCCGTCATCCTGAATCGTCGGGGCGACAGGTTCCATGTCTTCTAGGCGACAGCTCATCGGCTGCCATGTCGCTCGAGCTCGGCGAGGTCGTGGATGACGAGGGTCTCGCGCTCGATGCTGATGAGCCCATCGTCGACGAGCCCGCTGAGGAGCTTGTTCACGCTCTGGCGCGTTCCGCCGATCATGGCGGCCAGGTCGGACTGCGTATAGGGCCAATCGAGCTCGACTCTTCCGGACGCCTGCGGGCTCGCGTTGCGGGCCACGCGAACGAGCCGCATCGAGAGCCGCCCCGCGAGATCGAGGAAGTGCAGCTCCTCGACGTGTCCGGTGAGCCGTCGCAGCTCCTCGGCCAGTGCGTGCAGGAGGGCGTGGACGAGGTGTGCGTCATCGGTCAGGAGCTGGAGGAACTGCTCGCGCGGCAGCGCCAGCGTCTCGGTGGGTTCAAGCGCGGTCGCCGTCGTCGAGCGCGGTGAGCTGTCGAGGAGGGCGAGCTCGCCAAAGAAGTCGCCGGGCTTCAGGCTGGCGATGATGGCCTCGTCTCCCTCGGTGGACGGAAGCACGATCTTCACTCCGCCGGCGGCGACGACCTGGAGCGAGTCACCGATGTCGCCCTGGTGGAAGATCACCTCGTTCCGTCGGAAGCGGCGCCTCCGCATCTGCCCGGCGATCAGCCGCAACCCATCGTCCGCCACGTGGGCGAAGAGCGCACAGCGGCGCAGGCTTTCGATCGCCAGGGACTCGTCGAGCACGCGCGTTCCCTCGAGCTGGGGCGGACCGATGAACGGGCAGTGCCCAACACTCTCCCCGCACGCGTCCGCCTCGTCAAGGGGCGGCGGGCCGGGACGCGACGGCGTGTCGCCATGCCGACAACTGGCTCGCGTCGGTCGCGACAGGCGACCGATCATCACGTTGACGGGCTTCGTGTCGGACGGTTGCTCTCGATTCGGAGCGCCTTGGCCGACGATGGCGTCAGCAAACGAGCTACCACCGCTCGAAGGAGGATCCGATGCTTGGCCCGAACCACCACACCTTCCACCTCGCCAATACGGCATACGAAGAGCGGGTCCAGCACGCGGCTCGGATCCACCAGGTCCAGCGGGATCGCAAGGACCACTCGAAGCCCTTCAGCACCGAGGGGAACCGGCTCATCACCGTCCGGCGCCTCGCGGCCGCCGGGATCGCCGGATTCGTGCTCACCGCCGCCCTCACCGCCGGTGGTGCCAGCATCGTCGCAGCGTCACCGAACCACGCAAGCGGCGGCGGCGCGATCCAGGTCCGCTGAGTCGACTCACACGCGACAACCCCTACCGACGCCGGGAACCTACCCCCGGCGTCGGTCCGTGTCGGGGTCTTTGCTAGACTGACGGCCCTCCGGCGGGAGTAGCTCAGCTGGCAGAGCGCGACCTTCCCAAGGTTGAGGCCGCGGGTTCGATCCCCGTCTCCCGCTCCATTGCCACCAACCACACGGCCCGGCTCGCACAGCCGGGCCGCAGCGTTTCACCGGGAACCTGTACGCGACGACCCTGACATGATGCTCTCGCCGCAGGACTGAGATGCCTGGGCGGCTACGAGTCGGCAAGCCCGCTGAGCACGGCGATCCAGACGACGAGCGCCAGCGCGAGCGAGATGAGCTCCAGGGTCGGCATGCCCCTCCAGACGCCTCGAGCCCGGATTCGGATCCGCGTCGAACCTCAGCTGACCAGTCGTCGTATGGTCAGACGACACACCATCGCTCTGAGGAAGACACGGATGAAGCACGGCGACTTCACGCACATCGAGATTCCGGCCGACGACCCAGGTCGGGCGAAGGGCTTCTACTCCGCCGTCTTCGGATGGACATTTCCGCCCGAGATCCCCGGGTTCGAGGGCTACCACATGTTCACCACGCCGGTGGGCGAGGAGGGCATGGGCGGAGCGATCGGCAAGCGTGGCGAGCTCGCTCCCGAGTCGGTGCGGACGTACGTCAACGTCGACTCAATCGACGAGGCGCTCCCGAGGATCACCGCCGGCGGCGGATCGGTGATCGAGCCCAAGCGCGAGGTCGAGGGCCAGGGCTGGTTCGCCGTCTTCGCAGACACCGAGGGCAACGAGCTGGCGCTCTGGGAGTCGCCCCCATCGGCCTGACATAGCCCGGCGTATCCTCAGGAGCATGAGGTCGCGCTTCGTGCTCGCGGCGATCGTGGCGGCGAGCGTCGCCGCGTGCAGCCTGACGCCCGCTGCCACTCCGTCGCTCAGCGCGACGCCGGCGCCCGCGTCGCCATCGCCAACGACCCTCGTCTCGTCGGCGCCCCCCGCGGCGACGCCGTCACCCTCGCAAAGCCCGCTGGCATGGTCGGTCGTCGATGCCACCGGCCCGAATGCCCGCGAGGACCACACCTGGACCCTCGACCGCGATGGTGGGACGGCCTTCCTCTTCGGGGGACGGTCCAACGGCAGAGCGCTCGGTGACTTGTGGGCCTTCGACCTTCGCCGCGACGCCTGGACGGAGCTCAACCCTCCCGGGGAGGCGCCCGCCGCGCGGTTCGGGCACGAGGCGGCGTGGGTGGACGGCATCGGCCTCGTCGTCTTCGCCGGCCAGGCTGGCGCGAGCTTCTTCAACGACCTGTGGGCCTTCGATCCGACCGACGGCGCCTGGCGCGCGCTTCCTTCGTCGGGTGACGTGCCGATCCCGCGCTACGGCACCTGCGCCGCCGTCGGCCCGGATGGGCGACTCTGGATCAGCCACGGATTCACGTCCGACGGCGCGCGATTCGCAGACACCCGGGCCTATGACTTCGATGACGGCAGCTGGACCGATGCGACCCCGGAAGGATCGCGCCCGGTCGAGCGCTGCCTGCACGGCTGCTGGTGGACCGATGACGGGACGTTCACCCTGTACGCCGGGCAGACGACCGGTGTCACGGCCCTCGGCGATCGATGGCTGCTCGACGGGGATGTCTGGACGGCCGTCGAGGGCGTGCTCCCGCCGGATCGGAACCTCTACGCGCGTGTCCGGATCGGTGCCGCGACCCTCATCGTCGGCGGCCAGGCACTGGACGGCAGCTTCCTGGGCGACGCCTGGATCCTCTCCGATGGCTCGAGCGACGCGACTCCGCTCGACGTGGATGGGGCGCCGCCGCGTGCGGGTGCCGAGCTCGTCCATGACACCGCGGATGGGCGCGTGCTCCTCTTTGGTGGACGTGACGCCACCGGCGAGCACGCCGACATGTGGGCGCTGACGGGGTTGGACGGTGCCGATCGCTGATCTGGCCCGCCACATGCTGCTTCGGGCCGCATGACCTCCATGCCAGTCACCGAGCCGGTCGAGGCTCCCGCCTGGTCGATCCGCCCCGAGCAGCCGATCGACCTCGACCAGATCCATGACCTCCACCGTGCCGCCTTCCGCGGGCCGGCCGAGGCCGAGCTCGTCGACGCAGTTCGGAGCGGGCCCGACTTTCTCCCCGAGCTGTCGCTGGTTGCGGCGTCCGGCGACGGGAGCGTCCTCGGCCACCTCCTCATCAGTCGAATCGGCTTGGATGCGCTCGAGCCTGAGGCACCTCGACGCGACGCGCTCGCGTTGGCGCCCATGGCCGTCCTGCCGGCGCACTGGAACCGCGGCATCGGGTCCGCTTTGGTCCGCGCCGCGCTGGAGATCGTGGACACGAGATCTGAGCCGTTCGTTGCGGTGCTTGGTTCAGCCGGCTACTACGGCCGCTTCGGATTCGAGCCGGCCGCCCGATACGGGATCGACGGTCCGTACGCTGACGCCGGCGACGCGTTCCAGATCCGCCTCGCCCCAGGACAGCCGCCCGTCACCGCCGGCACCCTGATCTACCCGCCGATGTTCGACGGGATCTAGTCGCCGGAGCCGCTCCCGCTGGATCCACCGTCATCCCCGCCGCCGGGACCGCTGTTGTCCCCGGAGTCATCTCCTCCACCGCCGCCCGGGCCGCTGTTGTCTGAGTCGCTCGGCTCGGGCGAGCCGGACGCGTCGTCATCGGAGGCTGAGGGGCTGGGTGACGGATCCACGCTCGGCGACGGCGACTCCGACGGAGATGGAACCGCCGATGGCGTCGGCGATGGCGTTGCGCTCGGGGAGGCCGAGGGGCTGACGATGGCGGGCGCGGATGGCGAGGCACCCACGTTGCCGTTCCGCACGATGTCCGCAATCTCGCCGAGGGCGAGGACGCCGACGACCGCTGCCACGAGCCCCGCGGCGGTCACCAGCGCACGAGCGGGCGCGCTCCATGCCGAGATCGACTTCCACCACGGTGGAACCGGAGCCGGCACCTCGTCGACGGACGCCCGGATCCGGGCGGCGAGCCCGATTGGCGGGGCGTCCGCGCGCTGGGCGGCATATCGCTCGATTCGCTCCGCGACGTCGTCGAGCTCAGGATCGAGCCGATCGAGCTCGTCGGGCCCGTAGGGGTGGTGGGTCATCGGACCGCCCTCGTGGGCACCAGCGTTGGGCGCAGCCGCTCGAGCCCGCGCCGGAGGTGCGTCTTCACGGTGTTGACCGGCCTGCCGGTCGCATCGGCCACTTCGGCCAGCGAGAGCTCACCGAAGAAGCGGAGGGCGACCACCTCGCGATAGGGCTCGGGGAGGCTGGCGACGGCGTCCCGAACCTCGTCGCGCCGTTCGACCGCGGCCACGATCCTGGTCGGATCGGCGCCGAAATCGGCAATCGCCGGCTCGCCAACTGCGTCGAGGTCCGCGGCTGGACGGCGCTGGGAGAGCCTGCGGAACGCCTGGCGCGTCGCGATCCGCAGGAGCCACGCTCGCACCGGAGCGTCCCCGCGGTAGCCGCCGATCGCGCGATATGCCGCCATGAAGCTCTCCTGGGTCACGTCCTCGGCGTCGTGAGGCCGGCCGAGGATGCGAAGACAGGCCCGATACACCGAGCCCGTCTCCAGCTCGACGAGGCGCCCGAAGGCGTCCCGATCGCCGGCTCGAAGGGCATCGATGAAGGCGCGGTCGTCCACGCCTTCATCGTGCCATGCCTCCCACATTCGGACTGACACGTCGACCGATCAGTCGTCGTCGGGCCCGAGTCGTCGTCGCCGTTTCCGGGTCCGGAGTTGTCGTCATCGTCGTCGTCGCCGTTGCCGGGTCCGGAGTTGTCGTCGTCGTCGCCATCGTCGCCGTTGCCGGGACCGGAGTTGTCGTCGTCGTCGCCATCGTCGTCATCAGCGCTGGCGGAGGGGCTCGCGCCGGGGCTGAACGAGGCGCCGGCGTTGGCTTCTGTCGCTGACGGGCTCGATTCGGGCGACGATGAGACGTCGTCCTGGCTCGCCGCCGGCGAGGATGTGGCGTCCGGGCTCGATGACGGTGAGGCTTCGACGCTGGCGCCGAAGGTCGCGACCGCGGTGCTTGGGGACGGCGATGCGTCGGACGCGCCAACGCGCGAGCCGCCGGTGGCTACGGCCACGCCGGCGACGAGGAGGAGGCTCCCCACGGCAATGACGATGCCGCGGAGGGTTGCGTTCGGGTTCACGATGGGTCAGCTCCTGTGGTCGTTCGCCGCGGGGTTGCGGCGCTCACCACTACTGAGCCATCGGGATCGCCAAAGGTTTCAGCCGCCTAGGAGTGATCGTCCTCCAGGGTCGCCGTGACCGATAGCTCGACGTTCCCCGCCAGTGCCCGCGAGATCGGGCAGTTGTCCTTCGCGCTGGCGGCCGCGGCCTCGAATGCCGCCTCGTCGATCCCGGGCACCGTGCCGACGACGTCGAGCTCGGACTTCGTCACCGTCCACTTGTCGTCGACCTTCTCGAAGCTCACCGTCGCCGAGACATGGACATGGTCAGGTGGCATGTCCGCGCGGGCAAGGGCGTTCGAGAGCGCCATCGAGAAGCACGACGCGTGGGCCGCGGCGAGGAGCTCCTCGGGCGAGGTCTGCCCGCCGTGCCCCTCGCTGCGCGTGGACCACGAGATCGGGAGGTCGATGAACAGTTCGCTCGTGCCGGCGGTCACCGTGCCCGAGCCTTCGAGCAGCGAGCCGCTGTAGGTCGCGGTCGCGGTTCGGGTGGCAGCCATGGACAATCTCCTTCGCTAGACTCGGGCGAGTGACCAGCCTACCCGAACGTCATCCGATGATCCGGGGTGAGCGGGTCTACCTGCGTCCGGCCGAACGCGCCGACGTTCCGACCTTCGTCCGCTGGTTCAACGACGCCGACGTGGTCCACAACCTCGCCACCCGCGCGCCGATGAGCGACGCCGCCGAGTCCGCCTGGTTCGACCGGATGCTGGCCGCGCAGGGGAAGACCGACTACCACTTCGTGATCTGTCTCCTCGAGGACGACCGCGCGATCGGCACGATCGGCCTCCACGGCATCGATGGCGAGAACGGCAGCGCCGAGTTCGGCATCGCTATCGGCGAGAAGTCCGAATGGAACAAGGGCCTCGGCACCGATGCCACGCGCGCGATCTGCGACTTCGGCTTCGGCTCCCTCAGGCTCGAGCGCATCTCCCTGCTCGTCTACGCGGGCAACGACCGCGCCGTCCGCGCCTACGAGAAGGCGGGATTCACGCATGAGGGCACCATGCGGCGCGCCCACTTCATCCGCGGTGCGTACCACGACGTCCACGTGATGGGCCTCCTGCGCGCCGAGTGGGAGTCGCTTCCGCATCGTCCCGCGGGAACCTGAACCCGTGTTCGAGCTGCGCCGTGACCCGGTCACCGGCTGGTGGTCGGCGATCGTGGCCGACCGTGCCTTCGAGCGGGCCGCATTCGAAATCCCGGCACAGCCGGTCGAGGGCACCCACTGCCGCCATTGCGACGAGTCGCCGGAGCGAGAGCCGGTCCATCTCGTCCGGCGCGTGGCGCTGCGCTCCCAGGCCTTTCACCGCATCGACTCGACCAAGGCCACCGCGGCACAGCTGTCGATCAGCGAGGTCGAGCGGGCCACCGGCGCGTGGGAGATCCTCGTGGCGCCGCGCGACCACCACGAGCGACTGGCCGACGCCAGCCCGCAGCTGGCCGGCGCCCTCATCCGGGCGGCCCGCGACGCCATGCGAGCGCTGGCCCAGGATCCGCGCCCCGTGGACGCCGAGGGCGATCCTGAGCCGCTCTACATCCAGGTCGTGCAGAGCTACGGGCTGCAGGCAGGCTCACGCAGCTCCCACCTCAACCTGGAGATGTACGCCATCCCGCAGGTTCCGCACTGGGTGGCCGAGGAGATCGGAGGCGGTGCGCGGCAGATGATCAAGTCCCGCCGCTGCGTGTGGTGCGCCCTGGCCGAGGCCGAAGAGGAGAACGAGGAGCGGCTCGTGCTGGCCGACCATCACGCGATCGTCTTCACGCCGGCGGCCAGCCGCTCGGCCTTCGAGATGATGGTCGTCCCTCGTCAGCACGCCGCCGACTTCACCGCCCTCGACGACGACGCCATCACCGATGCGACGGCCACCCTGCAGCGCGCGCTGCATGCGCTGGACGCGCTCGGTGACCCGCCCTATAACCTGTTCCTCCACACGGCGCCCGCCGGCGAGCGGCTCGACCAGACCTTCCACTGGCACTGGGAGATCCATCCTCGCCTGCGCGTCATCGCCGGACTGGAACGCGCGACGGCGCTCGCCGTGAACCCGGCGGCGCCCGAATATGCAGCCGACGTGCTGCGCCGTCACCTGCATCGGTAACAGATGCGCAACACGGTGCGTCAGAGCCCAGCTGGAGGGGGACGATCTGTGCGGAGGACGAGGTGCATTCGATGGCCGTGCCCGGCCCGATGCCGTGGGGCATACCCGCGGTGACCAGCCGAGCGGACAGAGACCACGAACGCGACTTCGCGCTGCTCTTCGAGGAGTACTCCGCGCCGATCTTCAACTACGTCCTGCGCATGGTCGGCGATGCCGATCGCGCAGCCGACATCACCCAGGACACCTTCATCAAGGCCTATCGCAAGCTTGACACCGTGACCGAAGCCACCAGCACCCGATCCTGGCTCTACCGGATCGCCACGAACACCGCCATCGACGACATGCGTCGCCGACGCAACGTGACCACCATGAGTGACGACCAGCCGACCTTCGCCAACCGCGCGGACGACCGCCCGGGACCCGAGGCGCAGGTGATGTCCACCACCCTCGACGAGCGGGTCCAGCGCGCCCTCCAGACGCTGCGTCCGAATCATCGCCAATGCCTCCTGCTGAGCGACCTCGAGGACATGAGCGCGCAGCAGATCGGTGAGGTCATGGGCCTCTCGTACGGCGCCGTCCGAACGCTGCTGTGTCGGGCGCGCGGTGAGATGCGGCGCGCGCTCGCAGCTGAGGGCTTCTCGCGATGACGATGAATCGCCACGAGCCATTCGAGGAGCTCATCAGCGCCTCGCTGAGCGGCGACCTGACCGCCGACGAGCGGCAGCGCCTGGATGCCCATCTCGACGGGTGCGCCCAGTGCCGAGGCGACGCTCGCTGCCTTCGCGGATCAGCGCCGGATCGTGTCCGGACTGCGGCACCTTGCCCCGCCTCGCGACCTCGGCGTTCGTGTCCGGACCGGCATCGAGCGGAGCCGCACACCGTGGTGGCGCCGCCCGCCAGCCATCTTCGCCGGCGTCGGTGGCGGCTTGGCCGTCGTCGCCGGTGCGCTGCTCGCGCTCGTCCTCATCAACGGCCCGAACGAACCGCCGGTCGCCGATGCCACACAGACCGCATCGCCGGTCGCGACGGACGAGCCCCAGCCGACGGATGGGCCGGTGGCGACCGATGCCCCGCCGAGCGTCACCCCGATCCCCACGCTGCCGCCCGCATCGCCGCCGGCAACGCCGGGGCCGGGTGAGACTCCTGGGCCGTCGGTTCCCGTGCCGACCGAGGCGCCGACCACCGCCTCGCCCGAGCCCGACATCTACGTCGCCGTGACGGGGGACACGATCGAGAATCAGCAGATGACCGTCGTCGACGGTTCGACCGCTGAGACGATCGAGGAGGCGCCCCAGCCGGCAGGCGAACCGATCGTGGCGGAGCTGTCGCCCGATGGCCAGTGGCTGGCGTACGTGACCGCCCTCGGCCTCTCCGGCATGAACCAGGTGTCGGCCACTCATATCGCCGATGCGCCGACCCCCACGGAGCCTGAGGCTTCACCGCTGCCCAGCTCGCCGATTGGCCTCGGACAGACCGTCGACCTCGGAGCGGGGATCGCCGGCAGCCCGTTCCTCGAGCGCCTTTTCTGGTCGCCTGATGGCCGCTATCTCGCGTACACCGTCGCCGATCCGAGCGAAGACCAGGCCGGGATCGATGTCTGGCTGCTTGACACGACGACTGACGAGCCCGCTCGCCAACTGACAAGCACGGGAGTGACGTACGCGGCCAGCTTCGCGGAGGACGGCCGCTTGTGGGTCAGCTCGGCGGGCGAATCTCCCGTCTCGTATCTGATTCCGCTCGACCGTGTCGAGGAGGGTGAGGAGATCACCGCCGACGAGCTCGAGTCGATCGCCGACGACTCTGTCGGCGATGCGTTCCAGCCGCTCGTCAGCCCGAATGGCGCGTTCATCATCTACTGGGCGGGGCGGATGGCGCCGGCGGAGACGGAGTGGCTCTTCAGCGAGGGAGGCGCCCCGCAGCTTGCCGAACACCGGATCGTCGACGATGCGGACGGCGTCCACTTCGCGAGCACCCGTCCGCTCTTCTCGGACCTCATCATCGACCAGGATGCATTCGAATCCGCTGCGATCGCCTGGGGTCCGGACAGCGATGCGTACGCGGTGTGGGACACGCAATGGACTGGACTTTCACAGGGTGGCAACGCAGCGTACCCGGACCCGGCTCGCATCTACTTCGGCCACGCTCGCGATCCGCGCGGTCTGACGTTTGACCATGCGATCGACGCGACCGACGTCCCCGAAGGGACCGGGCGGGTGGTCGACGTGAAGGTCTCACCAACCGGCCGCCACCTCCTCATCACCGCGGCCAGGCCATTCGCCGGCGACAATTCGCCACCGATGGCCGACCTGATCCTCGTCACCCGCAACACCGGCGATGTGGCGGATGAAGTCGAGTTCCTCGGACGCGCCGAGGAGGGCTGGTTCGGCCCTGCCGCGTTCGACGCGGTCGACGAGGACGAGGACTGAGCCCTCGGTATACTCGCGGGCGAGCCCTTTAACGCGGTCCGGCGAGGCCGCCAAGGAGAGACCCGCATGAGCGAACGCCGCATCCTGGGCGCGGACGACCTGCGCCGCGCGCTCACCCGCATCGCCCACGAGATCGTCGAGCGCAACGGCGGCACCGACGACCTCGTCCTCGTCGGCATCCGCAGCCGCGGCGTCCCGATCGCGCGGCGCCTGGCCGGCCTGATCGAGCAGCACGAAGGCGCATCCGTCCCGGTCGGATCACTGGACATCACGTACTACCGCGACGACCTGACGCGTATCGCCCACGCGCCGATCGTGAAGCGATCGGACCTCGAGACGGAGGTGAGTGGCCGGGTCGTCGTCCTCGTGGACGACGTGCTCTACACCGGGCGCACCGTGCGCGCCGCGCTCGACGCCCTCACCGACCACGGGAGGCCTCGGGCCGTCCAGCTGGCGGCCCTCGTCGATCGCGGGCATCGCGAGCTGCCGATCCGGCCCGACTTCGTCGGCAAGAACTTGCCGACCAGCCTCGAGGAAATCGTCCACGTCCGCCTCACCGAGACCGATGACGCCGACGAGGTCATCATCGAGCGCCCGGAGCCGAGCGCCACATGACCGTCGCAGTCGGGCCGCGCACCTGGGCCCACCGCCACCTCCTCGACGTCGAGGGCCTGTCGCGCGAGGAGCTCGAGCGGATCCTGGACCTGGCGGTCGAGATGCGCGAGGCACGCGCCACCCATGCCAACCGGTCGCTGCTCGAGGACGAGACCGTCGGGCTGGCGTTCTACGAGGCCTCGACGCGGACGCGGGTCAGCTTCGAGCTGGCCGCCAAGGCGCTCGGCGCGATGGCGGTCGACCTCGCCATCGCCGGCAGCAGCGCCGCCAAGGGCGAGTCACTCGTCGACACGCTCCGGACGCTCGAGCGGACCGGCGTCACGACCCTCGTCCTGCGACACGGCTCGGCCGGCGCGCCGCACCTCGCGGCACGAACGACGGGCCTGCGAATCGTCAACGCCGGCGACGGGATGCACGCGCATCCGACACAGGCGCTGCAGGATGCCCTGACCCTGCGCGAGGCGCTCGGCGGCGTCGAGGGCCGCACGCTGACCATCGTCGGCGACGTCGCCCACTCTCGCGTGGCGCGCTCCAACCTTCATGCGCTCCCGACGCTGGGGATGCGCGTCCGCGTCGCTGGACCGGCCGCCTGGGTCGCCGGTTTCGATGACTGGCCGGGCGTGGAAGTCGCGAGCACGCTCGAGGCAGCGCTTCACGGCGCCGATGCCGTCATGACGCTGCGCGTCCAGGTCGAGCGCGGGGCCGAACTCGGCGACGAGGTGGCCACCTGGAGGCTCGATGAGGAGCGGATGGCCCTGGCCAACCAGGACGCGCCGGTCCTCCACCCAGGGCCGACGAACGAGGGCGTGGAGCTGACTGCCGAGCTCGCCAACGGGCCGCGCAGCCTCATCGGGCAGCAGGTCACGAACGGGGTGCCCGTGCGGATGGCGGTGCTCGCGCTGCTGGCCGGCGCGGCATGACCGACGCCCGGTTCGGGCGCCTGACCGATGCGCCCGCCTCACTCACCCTGGTCGGTGCCCGCGTCATCGATCCCGCAAACGGGACGGATGAGATTCGCGACCTCGCCGTCCATGAAGGAACCATCAGCGCCACGGACGGCACGGGCGAGGTGATCGACGCCCGCGGCCTTGTCGTCGCTCCGGGGTTCTGCGACCTTCACACCCACCTGCGTGAGCCCGGCGACCCCGCGGCCGAGACCATCGAGACCGGCGCACGCGCCGCTGCGCACGGCGGCTTCACGACGGTGTGCGCCATGCCGAACACGCAGCCGCCCACCGACACCGCCGGAGCGAGTGGCGGACGCCACCCGGGATGCGGCCTGCCATGTCCGGGTCATCGGCGCCGCGACGCGGGCGCGTGACGGCCATGACGCTGCCGACCTGGAGGGCATGGCCGCCGCCGGCGCGGTCGGGTTCTCGGACGACGGGGCGGCGATCCCGCACGAAGACCTCGCTCGGCGCGTGCATGGGCGCCGCCGCGCCGGCTCGGCCTGCCGCTCATCGAGCACGCGGAGGACCCTGAGGCATGGCGGCCGGCGGCGTCATGCGCGCGGGCCCGATGGGCGACGCGGCTCGGACTGGCGGGCTGGTCGCCGGACGCCGAGCGGTCGATCGTCGAGCGCGACATTGCCCTGGCGGCGGAGACGGGCGCGCGCCTCCACCTCACTCACCTCTCCACCTCGGCAGGCGCTCGCCGCCGTGCGGCGAGGCGAAGTCCCGAGGCCTGCCGGTGACGTGCGACGTGACGCCGCACCACCTCGCGCTGACCGACGCGTGGGTCGCGGGCTCGCGCGCGTTCGCCTGGGAGGAGCCCGGTGGCCGACGAGGCCCTCGCCTACGACGGCGCCTGCCGGGTCAATCCGCCACTCGCCTCGCGCGAGGACGCGCTCGCGCTGCTCGCGCGGCATCGCCGACGGCACCGTCGACGCGATCGCCACCGACCACGCCCCCCACCCGCCGGAGCGGAAGCTGGTCCCCTTCGACGAAGCGGCGCCCGGCCTCATCGGCCTCGAGACGGCTCTCTCGCTCGGGCTGGCGGCCGTCGAGGCGGGCGCGCCTGGGGCTGGCCACCCTGATTGCGGCGCTCTCGACCCGGCCGGCCGCGATCATCGGCGAGGCGCGGGGCCTGGCTCCGGGGTCGACCGCCGACCTCGTGCTGTTCGACCCGCACGCGCGGTGGCGCGTCGAGGCCGGGAGCCTGGCGTCAGCGTCGGCGAACACGCCGCTGGTTGGCATGGAGCTGCCCGGTGTCGTTCGTTTGACCGTGGCCGGTGGGCGCGTGACATATCGGTCCTGAGGGCGCCTGACGCGTCTGCGCGCCCGATATGGGACCATGCGGCCGCCACTCGCCGCTCAGATCAGACGAGGCATGGCTTGTCGATTCGCTACAACGAGGACCTCGACCCCAACGAGGGGCCGGGATTCGGGTGCTTCGTCACCCAGGCGATCCTGTTCGCCGTCATCCTGCTCCTCATCCCGGTCGGCCTCTTCACCTTCCACTGGCCGGTCTGGCTGCTCATCGCGCTCATGGTGGTTGCGCTCGTCCTCCTCTTCTTCGTGAGCATGACGAGCGTGTTCCTCTTGCGCGTCTTCTTCGCCGATCGCCGTCGCGGCCGCGGGCGGCAGACCGGCGTCGCGAAGCCCCAGACTCGGGTCATCAGCACCGACGAGGAGACGACCGATGAGTGAGCGCGGACCCATGCAACCGACGGCCGCACTGGGCGGCTGGATCGCCATCGGTGCCGCGATGGCGCGCCGTGGAGGAGCTCGATAGATGCCGCTGATGCTCACCTTCTTCAACGTCCGCAAGGGCCGCGACATGGTCTTCAAGCGCGGCATGCGCCACCTCTTCCCGAGCCGCGCCCGAAAGACGGAGGAGAAGTACGGCATCCGCTTCGTCGGCTGGTTCAACGTGACCGAGGGCTCGACCTGGAACAACGTCCTCATCCTCGACCTGCCCAACTACGCCGTCCTGGACCAGCTGTACGCCGATCCGGACATGCGTGGCTTCGGCCATCGCGTGGCCGAATCAGTGTTCGAGAAGAAGCACACGATCTTCCTGCGGGAGCGGATGGGGCCGGACTTCGTGTTCAAGCCGTGAGCGACAAGACGGCGGGCTCACCGCGCATCGTCGCGCTCCGCGAGCTGGCCGTCGAGGCCGACCTCGAGCGACGTGACTTCCTGTACGAGGCGACCGAGCAGCTGCGCCGGTTCCTCGAGACCGAACCGCGAGCGCCTGCGCGAGATCGGTCCGATCAAGCTCGTCGACGACGAGCAGGACTACCTCTTCTATCACCCCGTCGACGAGACGTGGACCACGCGCCTCACCTACCAGGATCCCGGCCGACAGCGAGTGGTACGACCAGGAGCAGGTGGTCGACACGATCAGCGAGCTGATCGAGCTCTACAACCCGGCCGACATCTTCGCCTGGCTGATCGAGGCGGCTCGCGGACGCGCCCGGCCATCTCGTCGCGGCCGACGAGCTGGCACGCGAGGAGGAGGTCGTCGAGGGTGTCACGCCCGACGACTGGCAGGCCGAGCTTGCCGGCGACGCAGCAGGAGACGCTGGCCGCCCAGCGGCTCTGGCAGCTGGCCGACGCGTACCGCACGCAGCTGGCGACGGCCCAGGCCCAGCACCTGCGCGAGTTCGCCGCCAACGCGGAGGAGGTCCTGCGCCGCACCGGGGACCTGGTGCTGCTCGACGAGCCCGAGGACATGCTCGTGCTGCGCGCCGACGGTCGGTTCGAGACCTCGCTCGACCTCTCCGACCGGCCCGACGAGGTCGTCGCCTCCGCCGAGCCGCGCCGGCCGGGCCTGACCGTGACCGAGGCGCAGCACGATCGCCGCGTTCTACGACCCCGCGGACGTCCTGCACTGGGTGACCGAGGCGCTCGCCGAGCGCTATCCGGCGGTCGACTTCTCCGCCGTCTACGAATGACCGATGCGTCCCTCCGCGACGCCTCTGTCGAGTCGCTCTTCGCCCGCTCCGGCGCGCTGCTCGACGGCCACTTCCTGCTGAAGTCCGGGCGCCACGCGGGCCGCTACCTCGAGAAGTTCCTCGTCCTCCAGCACCCGCGCGTATGGCGTCGAGCTGTGCCGCCGCTTCGCCGAGGTGCTGGCTCGCCGTACGCCCCGACCCTGGTGGTCGGCCCGACGACCGGCGGTGTGCTGCTGTCGTTCGAGACGGCGCGCCAGCTGGGCGGGATCGGTGCGCGCGGCGTTCGCCGAGCCGTTGGATGGCGGGGGGCGGGCGCTTCGCCGCGGCTGGCCGGTCGCGCGCCGACGAGCGGGTCGTGATCGTCGACGACATCCTGACCACCGGCGCGTCGCTGGTCGAGACGGTCGAGGCGGTGCGCGCCGCCGGCGTCGAGCCGCGTCGCGGCGGCGGTCATGGTCGACCGTTCAGTGGAGCCCGTGGAGCTCGGGCTGCCCGCTGCATGCCCTGGGCCGGATCGAGATTCCGTCGTGGGAGCCTGACGCCTGCGCGCTGTGCGCAGCGGGCGTGCCGCTGCGCAAGCCTGGCAGCAGCTAGGCCGCACGTCTTCCCGACCCTCGTCGGAATCTGTCAGCGGTTATATCGAAAGCGATATATTCCGTGACGGCGTCGGGTCGCGGGCGACGTCAGCCCTTCGCGCCGCCGGTGAAGTTCCACGACGCCAGGTGCAGCGACGGAACGACGTAGGCGCCGAACCCGAACGTCGCGCCGCCGACCAGCGTCAGCGTCGGAGCCGACGCCTCGCACGGCCCGGGGCCAGAGCGCGTCGAGGAACGACTGCGTGAAGCGCAGGTTCGTCACCGGCCGGACGATCGCGGCCGTCCTCGACCAGCCACACGCCGTTGCGGGTCAGCCCGGTGACGACCATCGTGCGCGGGTCGAGGATGCGGGTGTACCAGAAGTCGGTCACGAGCAGCCCGCGCTCGACCCTGCCGACCAGCTCGTCGCGCTGACGCCGCCGGGCTCCAGGACGAGGTTCGCCGGGAGCGCGCCGAACGCGCCCGCCGCCGGCGACGGCGTTGCCGGTCGACTCGGCGCCGAGCGCCTTCGCGGTGCGCCGGTCGTGGACCAGGCTCGCGTCGTGATCCCGTCGCGCACGAGCTCGACGCGCCGCTTCGGCGTTCCCTCGGCGTCGAATGGGACGCCGGCGGCCATCGGATGGGCGACGTCATCGGCGAGAGTGATCGATGGCATCGAACTGCGCCTCGCCGAGCCGCGCGAAGGAGCGGCCCTCCTCGACCGCCCGGCCGTTGAAGCCGTAGATGCGCCAGGAAGCCGAGGATGTCGACGACGCAGTCGAGGGCGCGAGCACGACCTCGTAGCGCGCCGGGCTCGAGGTCGGCGGCGTCGGCGGCGTCGCGCGCGCGGCGCGATGGCCTTCGCGCCGGCCGCGGCGCCGTCCAGGTCCGCGAGCCGAACGGACGCCGCACGGGCGCGATCCGTCCGAGGTGCCGGTGCGCGCGATGCCGTCGAGCATGGCGGTGGTCGTGCGGCCGGCCAGCCGCTGGCCGGCCGAGTTGGCGAAGGCGGCCATCGACGCCCTCGGTCGAGCAGAAGCCGGCCGTCTCGAGGCCGTCGGCGGCGCTGCACGAAGGCGCGCGACGCGCTCGCGCGCGCGCGTCCGGCTCGGCGTCGTGCCGTCGCGTCGTCCCAATGCTCGACCGTCGGGCGCCGGCGCCGGCGGCGCGAGGCCCGGCCAGCCGGGATCGACCGGCTGGAGGCGAGCGGCGTCCAGCGCGGAGCGCACGAGGCGCGCGAGCGCGTCGTCATCGGTCTGGTTGCCGGTCGGCCTCGGCGACGCGGCCGTCGAGCGCGACGCGCAGGTGGACCGCCGGGCCGCGTCGGCCACGTTCTGGTGGATGAAGCTGGTCGCGAAGCGGGTGAGGGCCTCGGTGCCGGTCGGTGACGGTGACCTCGGCCTCGGCCCCGTCGCCGACCAGGCCGAGGACGCGCTCGCAGACGTGGCGAGCAGCCGGTCGCTCATCCTCGCACCCCGACGCGCACGCCGCGGAACCGGCACGGCACCGACGGATGGCCGGTGTGGCCGATCTGGCCGGGCTGGCCCTTGCCGCAGTTCGGCGTGCCCCAGAAGGTCCACTCCGACTCGTTGCCGAGCATGTCGAGGCTGCCCCAGAACCGCGGCCCGATGCCGGTGTAGGTCGGGTTCTTGAGCATCCGGCCGCGCTTGCCGTTCTTGATCTCCCAGCCGATCTCGCAGCCGAACTGGAAGTTCAGGCGCTTGTCGTCGATCGACCAGCAGCGGTTCGTGTCGATCGAGGAGCCCGTCATCGGTGGCGGCGATCATCTCCTCCAGGCTGCTCGTGCCGGGGAGCAGGCCGACGTTCGTCATGCGCACCATCGGCAGGCGGTTGTAGCCGTCGCCGCGCACCGCGCCGCCCGACTCCGGCAGCCCCGCCAGGGCGGCGGAGTCGCGCCCGGAGAGGACGCCGACCCACGTCCCGTCGCGCACGATGTCGACCGGGTGGGCGGGGGTGCCCTCGTCGTCGTAGCCGAAGCTGCCGAGCGCGCCGGGCAGGGTCGCATCGGCGGTGATGTTCATCAGATCGCTGCCGAAGCGGAGCGCAGCCGATCTGCGAGAGGTCGAGCCATGAGGTGCCGGCGAAGGCGGCCTCCCAGCCGAGGATGCGATCGAGCTCCACGGCGTGCCCGACCGACTCATGGATCTGGAGCGCCATCTGCTCGGAGCCGATGATCAGGTCGATCGCGTCGTGGCTCGGGCACTCGGGCGCCGTGAGGAGCTCGCGTGCCTCCTCTGCGATCCGCGCCGCGTTGCCGGGCAGGTCGAGCTCGCGCACCAGCTCCCAGCCGCGCGTGCCGTACTGGCCGCGGATGCCCGGGTAGCTGCGACGCTGCGTCTCGGCCTCGCCGTTTGCGGTCGACTCCATCTGGGCGCCGCACTCGACGATGTGCTGATCGATGCGGTGGCCTTCGCTGCTGGCGAGCCACTTCGTGGTCTCCCAGATGTCGTACTCGGCCAGAGCGACGTCGGCGCCGTGCTCCTTCATCGTCCGGGTCGCGGCAGCGAGCATGTCGCCCTTCTCCGCCAGCGTGACGCTGAAGCGGATCCTCCTCGACCGCGTTCTCCCAGTGGTCCTGCCGCACCTCGACCGGCGTCAGCTCCAGGTCGGCCCCCGGGACCGATGCGCTGGCGCGCGCGATGGCCGCCGCCTGCGCGCCGGCGGAGCGCGCCGCATCGGTGCTGAGGTCAGCCGTACTGAAGAAGCCCCAGCCGGAACCGATGAGGGCGCGAACGCCCGAGCCCCACCGAGCCCTCCTGTGTGAGCCCCTCGATCTCGCCGTTGCGGGCGCTCATCGACTCGTGGCGACGGTCCATGACCCGCGCGTCCGCGTAGCGGGCGCCCGCCGCGAGGGCCGCCTCGACGGCGGATTCGGCGTATTCGAACATTCGCGAAAGGTTAGCGCGGCTAAGGGAGTCCTGTCTTGCCGGGTCAGTCGGTGCGGCCGGGACCGGCTGCGACGCCCCCACCGGGGCGATGGGCCGCGTCCGCACGCTCCGTCGGCTCCTCCCAGGTCACCTCGGTGATGCGCGCCGGCGGGAACTCGCCATCGGCAGGGACGATCCCCTCCTCAGCCTCGAGCGGGATGCCGATCGGCGCGACCAGGTAGCGACCCGCCAGCCGTCGCGCCTCGCGGTCGAGGGCGAAGCCGGCCTTGGCCCGATGGAAGGTCACCGTCACGTCCGCGGCCACGACCGGGGTCGATCGGGCCCCGCCCGTGAGGTCGATCCGGGTCGGGGCATCGACGGCGACCACCGATGCCGGCCTACCCGCGGCCTGGGCGTGGGTCCGCGACGCGTTGATGAGGTCGACCGCAGTGGAGATCGGCTCGCGAAGCGGCCCGCTGGCGCCGGAGCCGAGCAGGGCGTCCACGAGGA
Organism: uncultured Chloroflexia bacterium; assembly: GCA_963790255.1. Classification (GTDB taxonomy): domain Bacteria; phylum Chloroflexota; class Limnocylindria; order QHBO01; family QHBO01; genus JACDBZ01. Next base: position 95,987 of record CAWBOA010000014.1, read on the forward strand.
CCGTTGCCTCGGCGACCCGCTCCCGCAGCCTGAGGAGCAGCTCCGGGTTGGGCGCCACGAAGAGCTCGAGCGAGCCGGCGCTGGCCATGGCCTGGAGCACGTTCCAGCTGTGGGTGGCCGCGGTGCCGGTCAGCCGGCTGGCATCGGCGACGAGGATGGCGATCACGGCGCGCCCGGAGGCCGCGAGCCGGCGCGCGACGACGAAGCCGTCCCCGCCGTTGTTGCCCGGGCCGCACAGCACCACCACCAGTGGCGGGCGCACGAGCGGCCCGCCCGGTCCGCGCACGCGTTCGGCGAGGCGCCCGAGCTCCGCGTGGACGACCTCCGCGACTGCAGCGCCGGCCGACTCCATGAGGGCGTCCTCGGGCAGCCCGAGCTTCTGGGCGGCCTCGTCGATGCGCGCCATCTCATCGGCGCCGATGAGGACCGGAACGCCGCGCTCCGATCGCACGGCCGGATCGACCACTGAGGGTCAGAGGCCCTTCAGGTAGGCGACGATCGAGTCGATCTGCTCGGGGCTGAACTGGCCCCCGAACTGCGGCATGCCACCGCGGTCGAGGCCCTCGGTCTCCGGCGTCGTCCCGTCGATCCAGAGCTGGATCCAGTCGTCGGGATGATCCGTCGCCAGGTCCTGGAGGTTCTCGCTGACCGGCCCATCGGCAACGCCGAGCAGGCTCGGGAATGCGCCGCCACCGCTGAGCTCCGGCCCATGGCAGCCCTGACAGCCGCCCTGCTGCACGAGGGCCTCGCCGACCGCCGGGTCGGGACCGGCGCTCTGGCCCGGAGCGGGCCCGCTGGCGCCAGGAATGGCGAATGGCGGATTCTCACCGGTCAGGTTCGAGGCGAGGTAGACGCCGCCGACGAGGAAGACGAAGACGGTGAGGCCGATCGCCCAAGCTGGAAGTCCGGAGCGACGCGATTCGATCGGCGTGTGGACGGTCATCGGTCAGTGCCCCGCCGGCGCCGCGGCGGCGCCGGGAAGCGCGAACTCGATCGGCTCCGCGGCGGTGTACATCACGAACATGTTGGCCAGCAGCGCCAGCCCGGCCACGGCAACCAGCCCGAAGCCCGCCAGGCCGCCGGCCCGGAAGATGAGGAGGGCCTGGTCGATCGCCTCGGGAGCCGCGGCCTGGCCCCGAAGTGAGCCCTCGGCGATGCCGCCGCCCATGAGCGCCAGGCCGGCGATCGCGGCACCGGCAAAGGCCAGCCACAGCTGGGCCGTCGCGAGCAGGCCGCCGCCCCAGGCCCGGCGCAGGATGCGCGGCAACGCGTGCTCGGCCATCGCGAAGGCCGCCAGCGTGAAGGCCCCGTAGGTGGCCCAGATCCACGCGCCGTTCTGCCACTCCGTCCCGCCGACGGCGGCGCGGACGCTGCGCAGCGAGCCGACCGCCTCCACCAGCGACGAGCCGAGCAGGAAGGCGAGCGCGACCGCCGAGAGCGCGATCGCACCGGCGCCGAAGAGGAGCGTCCAGCGGCCCTGCATCGTCCCGGCCAGGTTTCCGACCGCCAGCGACGCCGGGACGATGAGCAGCATCGTCGCCACCGCGCCGGCGGTGGTGACGAAGAACGGGATGCTCGGATCGGCCAGCACAGCCAGGGCCGAAACCGGCGCCAGCACGACCCAGGTGAGCCAGGTCAGGATGGCCACCCCAGCCGACGCAAGCGGCTGGCCTGTGGCCCGCGGGACGACGTAATGGAGCGTCGCGTACGCGGCGCCGAGCAGCCACAGCGCGGGGACGGCTCGCTCGATGTACGCCGACGCCAGCGCGGTCGGCAGGTCGTCGAGGCCGAAGAAGAAGTCGAAGACGCCCATGCCCGCGCTCAGGCTGACCAGGCCGAGCAGCCCCAGGAGGGCGACGCCGGCGAACCAGAGGCTGACGTAGCCGTTGAGCAGCGACCGGGCCGCGGTGGCGAGAAACACGGCGGTGACGATGAAGGCGCCGCCCGCAAGGCCGCCCTCGAAGAGCCAGTGCATCCCGCTCAGCGGCGCATTCGGTCCAGGATTGACGATGAAGATGAAGGCCACGCCGCCGAGCAGCGCCATGTTCCATGCGGGGACGCCGAGCATCAGGAGCGCCTCGGCCACCATCCGGCGGCCGGTCAGCCGCGGGGTCATGAAGGCGATGGCCGCGAAGCCGGCGTTGGAGAGCCAGCCATAGACCGCGGCGTTGATGAACGCGACGTCGACCCGCCGGCCCTCGAACTCGAGGCCCATGTTGAAGAGGCCGAGCGGCATCGTGAACTCGAAGGGATAGATGCGAAGGCCGATGGCAAGCAGCCCGAGCGCACCCGAGAGCGCCAGCCAGAGGGCCGCGGCAACGAAGAACCCGGTCGCGGCATTGTCGGGCGCGCTCGGGAATGAGGGTGCGCCGCCGCTTCGGCGGCTGGTCATACGGGCGCAGCTTCTTCGGGTTGACCGGGGGCTTCACCGTCATCGGGCGCGTCGACCCTTTCTGCGGGGCTCGCTCGGGCGGGGTAGGCCGCCGCATTGTACCGAACCGGACAGCACGAACGCCGCCTGGCGGGAGGCGGCGTTCGATCTGGAATGCGTGGTTGCGGGGGACGGATTCGAACCGCCGACCTTCGGGTTATGAGCCCGACGAGCTACCACTGCTCCACCCCGCGGCGGCCCATGCTAGTGGCATGACCCCAGGCGGTCAAACGGTTGGCGGGTCGATTGCCTCCACGTCCGACGGCCCGTGGAACAGGTTCAGGAAGAGGCACGGCTCGTCGCCGACCGGCGCGTGGTGCATCGGCTCGCCCGCGGCGTAGTGGCAATACGCCTGTGCGCCGATCTCCCGGCCGTTGACCGTCAGCCGACCGGAGATGACCACGATCGTGTGCGACGCCGTATGCCGATGCCACTTCGCGCGTGTGCCGGCGTCATACCGCACGAGGTAGTGCTCCTCGCCGGAGGCCGGGTCCTCGAACAGAAGCCGCAGGTGGATCGGTCTGTCGTAGATCGGGTTGTCGCGCGGCTCGAGCAGAACGCTGCCAAGGGCGTCATGGACGATCGGCCCAGCGCGCCGACCCCGCTCCATCGGCTCAGCGGCGCCTGAGGATCGAGCGGAGCACCAGGAGGGCGACGATCGCGACGATCTGGCCGCCGATGATGACGCGGTTCAGGTCCAGCGCCGGCTGCCATGTCGCATTGCCATCACGGATGACGTACATCCCGGCGGGCCTTGCCGTGAGGCCGAAGCCCCCGCCGGCGTTCCCCTGCTTGTCCCCGCCGCCTCCGCCGCCACCGCGCACCTTCGCGGCCGGAAGGAAGAGCACGCCGTCGCGCTCGATCGGCTCGCCAAACACCTGCTTCGGCTGCATCCCCTCGATCGTCCGGCGGATCACTTCCTCGATCGTCTGGCTGCCGGTCGTCGGCGATCCATCGGGCCCGGGACCCGTCGCGGCTCGTGCGTCTTCGGTCATCGTCGTCATCACGTCCTCCTCGGCTGGCTGCGGAGGACGATTATCCCCCGGATCGTCGGCTGGGTCAGGTCGGCCGATGGGCCCCGGGCGCCATCTCGACGGTCGCGTGGTGGATGCCATGCAGGTCGAGCAGGGCCAGGTACGGGTCGGGGTCGAACGCCTCCGGACCGAGGACGCCCGCGCCTGACCAGGCGCCGGTGGCAAGCAGCTCCATGGCGATAGTCGGGTTGAAGCCGGTCTGCCAGCCGACGACCTGGAGGCCGGTCGTGCGCCAGATCTCCTCCGCATCGGCCATCTGGTAGGCGAACGTCTCGCGCGGCTTGCCGTCCTTCGAACCGAGCACCCAGGTCCCCACGACGGCGCGTCCGCGGAACTTGTCCCCGAGAGTGATCGGGTCCGGCGTGATCGCCGCCAGGACGTCGCGCGGCGCGACCTCCACCCCCTTGACGGAGACGCGATCGGTGCGATCCATGCCGAGCGCGTGGATCGTCTTGAGCTTGTCGATGAAGTCGTCGCCGAGCGCGTACTTGAACGTCGCCGTGCGCGTCTCAACCCAGCGCGGGACGAGGAGCACCTCCTCGTGCTCGACGTTGACGCACTCGACGGGCCCGATCCCCTCCGGGAACGGGAAGGACTCGGCGCCGCTGAACGGCTCGGTCGTGTGCCAGGCACCGTCGGACCAGATGATCGGCGGGTTGAGGCACTCCTCGATGGTCGTCCAGATGCTGAAGACCGGGGCGAAGGCGAAGCCCGGGATCGCGAGGTCGCCGCCGTCGCGAATGTGGACCTCGTGCACCTCGTCGAAGTCGTGCTTCGCGGCGCGTGCGGCGAAGACGTCGGTGAGCCCGGGATCCATGCCCATCCCGACGAGCGCCAGCTTGCCGCGCGCCTGCCAGGCATCGGCCATGGCGAACTGCTCGTCGCCGAGCTTGAGGCCGGGCTCCTCGAACGGCCGATCGGGATGCGGCTTCGAGAGGCTGCAGGCCATGTCCATGTAATGGGCACCGGCCTCGAGGGCGCCGGTGAAGATCGGCATCACGAACTGCGGGTCGACCGCGTTCATCACGAGGTCGGCGCGATGCGCCGTGGCCGCCTCGGTCACGCTGGCGGCGTCGCGCGCGTCGATCTGGATGGCCGGGAAGCGCTCAGGGTCGCCCAGCCCATCGGCGAGGGTCCTGGCGCGGGCGATGTCGTAGTCGGCGAGGATCATCGCCTCGCACCAGTCGGCCTTGGACGAGATGCGGGCGATCGCCTCGCCGACGGTGCCGACGCCGATCAGAAGGACTCGCATGGGTCTCCGGAGGAGCGGGTTTCTTGTGGGCACGCGGCTGCGGAAAGCAGGCCATGGTGCCGTTGACGCTACCGATTCGGTGGCCTGGGCACGGCCGTCCTACGGGCTCGGTGGCGACGCGCCCGATCATACAGCGGGCGCGCTCACTCCGGTCGACGTCGCGCGATCAGCCACCATCCGAGCGCCAGGGCGGCCCCGGCCAGGCCGACCAGCGCGGCGATCTCGCGCGCCATGATGCTCGGATAGCGGTCGGGAGGAACGGTCAGGTACAGCTGCGTCATCCCCGGCGGGACGCCATCGCCCTCGTTGAGATCCTCCGGCGTGAAGATTCGATAGGCCTCCTCGTACGTCATCAGCTCACCGGTGTCGTCATCGCGCAGGCGCGAGTCGTAGATCATCGCGATCGCGTCGAGCTCCCCGCCGGGCTCGATCCACACCGCCTCCGCCCGCATGAGCTGCGATCTCCCGTACTCGATCGCGCCGAAGACCGCGATGGCGACGAGGGCGGTCACGAGGATCGCGGGCAGCACGCGCCCGGTCACCAGCCCGACAGTCACCCCCATCCCGAACATCAGCGCGCCGCGCGCCGCAACGATCGGTCCCCGCGAGCCGCTGTCGGCAAACCCGAAAGGTCGATCGGCCACGGCCTGAAGCGCGTCGCTCACCTGGCCAACGAGCAGGAGGCTCGCGACGACGAGGAGGCCGATCGGAATCGCGCGTCCGGCCAGCCAGCGGCGGCGAGAGAGCGAGAGCGACCAGGCCATCGGCGCCGTGCGCTTCTCGATCTCGCGCGCGACGAGGGGCGCGCCGAGGAGCAAGCCGACGAGGAATGGGAGGACGGTGCCGACCCCGACGAGGAGCGGCTCGAGGGTGGTCCAGAGGTTGCCCCAATCGATCAGCGAGCGGCAGGCGACGGGAAGCGGCTCGTCCCCTGCCTCGGCGTAGCACGCCTCGAGGGCCTCGGTGGTGACCGGGATCTGCCAAGCGACGAAGGCCATCGATGCCGCCAGCACGAGGCAGCCGCCAATCAGGATCGCCAGCTCCCACCTCTGCTGATGCCACAGCAGGCGCCATCCCGCGATAGTCACTCCGGTCGTCGGCGGCGGACGATGAGGGCAGCGGCGCCGCCGAGCACCGTCGCCACTGCCCCGAGCGCAGCCGACTCGCGGAGGACGACATCCGCATATCGGTCGGCCCCGATGCCGTAGAACACCGGCTGGGGCACGGTCGCAGGATCCGGCTCCTCGAAGCTGTTGGCCTCATACGCGGCTTCGATGAGCGCCTCGCCCTCCTCGTTCCCGATGATCGACCCGTCCGGCAGCCGGTACAGGACCTCCGTCGTCATTGGGTTCCCGCCCTCGAATGGGGTCAGCTCAACGGGAATCTCCTCTGGGGGGAGCCATCGGTCACGGACCGATGCGAAACCGATCGAGAGCGCGACCGACAGGCCGATGCCGACCAGGAGGGCAGGCAGCAGGCGCCCGAAGAGCGCGCCGACGAGCACGCCGAGCACCAGCGCGGCAAACGCCCTCATGACCAGCGGCACGCCGCGCGCATCGAATTGCAGGAAGCCGAGGTCGGTCTTCGGGAGGTAGGCCTGGCCCATCTGCTCCGCCGCGAATGCCAGCAGCGCGGCGAGGACGATGCACACCGCGAGCGTGGGAGTGGCCCGCCAGGCAAGCCAGCGGAGCCGCGAGCCCGCCAGCGGCCAGGCCATCAGGGCGGTCCGATGCTCGACCTCCCGCGACACCAGGGGCACGCCGAGCACGAGCCCGAGGCCGTACGGGACGAGGCCGAACATCATCTGGAGAAGCAGGACGGCATTGCCGTGCGACTCCTGGAAGGGATAGATGAATTGGCATGCCTCGGCGGCGCTGGGCGTCCCACAGCCGACGAGATGCGAGCGCATGTCCAGCGCCAGCCACAGCGCCGCGGTCGACATTCCGCCACAGACGACCAGGACGAACATGAGCTGCGCCCGCTCGAGACGCCAGGCGAGCCGCGCGGCGCCCATCACACGGGCCGCCTCCTGACGACGACGGCAGCCGCAGTGGCGAGGGCCGCGAGGCCGGCGGCCACCCAGAGGGCTCCGTCGCGGAGGGCCATCTCCGGATAGCGCTCGCCCGGGATCACGAGGCGAGCCTCTTCGCCGATGGAGCGACCCGCGGCCAGGTCGCTCGCCGAGGCATAGATGCGGCCCCGTTCGTCGCCGTACTGCTCCTCCAGCTCGCCGCGCTCGTTCAACTCGCTATAGGTGACGAACCGTCCATCGGTGCGCAGGATGCCGTAGTCCACGGCGCGAGCGCCGAAGTCGAAGGGGATCGGCCCCGTTTCGTCGTACAGCCGCTGCACGGTCGCTTCACCGCGGTTCCACGCCTCCTGTCCGAGGCTCAGCCCGGCGAAGGCGAGACCGATGACGATCGCCGACACAAGCACCGCGGGCAGCACCCGGCCGATGAGCGCGCCGACCAGCACCCCGATCAGTAGCGCGCCCACTCCGCGAGCCACGACGGGCACGCCGCGCTGCCCGAAGAACAAGAAGTCCTCGGCCAGGTTCCGATCGGGCTGCATCGCAGCGGCCAGGAGCTCGCTGGCGGTGGCGACGATCGCCATGAGCGCCACGACGAACAGCGCAACGAAAGCGATTCGTCGAACGAGCCAACCGATGCGCGATCGACTCAGTGACCAGGCAAGCTGGGCAGTCCCGCCATCGATCTCCCGCGCGACCAACGGTCCCCCGAGGATCACTCCCATCCCGAACGGCGCCACCAGCGCGAAGGTCTGCAGCATCGAGGTGTACCCCTGGACGGAGTACCACTCCTCGAGGATCGCCTGGCACGCAAGCGGCGGCCCCGAGACCGACTCGAACTGTGCCTGGAGGAACTCGAGGCAGTCCGGGTTTGCGGCACGCATGCCGTTCAGCGTGCTGACGAAGTAGAGCATCGCGGCGACAGCACCGGCCACGCCGATGACGACGAGGATGAGTTCCCAGCGCTGCTGTCGGTACGAGAGGCGCGCCCAGGTCAGCGCGCCGGTCACGCCGCGGCCGCCGGAGATCGCCCGGAGGCGAGGTAGCCGAGGACGACCTCGTCCAGGGTCGCCGGCCGCTCGGCGGTGCCACGCACGAGATACATGCGCGACCCATCCGGCGCCCCAAAGCTTCCGACCGCGCCGGGGTGCTCCTTCGTCGAGATGGCATGCGCCGCCATCGCCGATGCCACGGTGTCGTGGAGCAGCACGCGTCCGACGCCCAGGACGATGAGCCTGTCACAGGCCTGCTCGACGTCGGTGACGATGTGGCTCGAGAGCAGCGCAGTGGCCCCGTCGCTGCGGACCGCATCGGTCAGGACGTGAAGGAACTCGCGGCGCGCCAGCGGGTCGAGCGACGCCAGCGGCTCGTCCAGCAGCAGGATCGGTGCGCGCGTTCCGAGCGCGATCGCCAGCGCGACTTGTGCCTGCTGTCCGCCGGAGAGGCTGCGTGCGCCGCGATCGGCCGGGATGTCGAGCTGCGCCAAGCGGTTGCGGGCGTAGTCGCGGTCGAAGCCTGGCCGCAGCTGCCGGGCAAGGTCGAGGTGATCCTCGACCGACAGGCCGTCGTACAGCGACGGTGACTGCGGGCACGTAGCCGAGCTTCGCCAGCGCGCCGGATCGGTCCTTCCACGGGTCGATCCCGTCGACCGCGACGGATCCGCGCGTTGGCCGCTCGAATCCGACCCAGGTCTTGATCAGCGTCGACTTGCCGGCCGCGTTCGGCCCGACCAGGGCGGTGATCCCGCCGGCCGGCAGCGCGAGGTCGATTCCCCCCAGGGCCCAGACCCCGCCGCGGTAGCGCTTCGCAAGACCTCGAGCCTCGAGGACCGGCTCGGTCGTGGTCATGCCCCTATCCCCATCAGGAGCGAGAGGAGCGCCACGACCAGCGCCAACCCGACGAACGGGAGCGCGATGGCGGATGCGCGAAGGGTCTGCATCGGTTCACCTCCTTGCTGACCGATGCTCCGCGTCCGCGCGCCATGCCGCCATCCGGTGGGTTACCCACTCCGATTGCGTGATCTCCCGCATTGGTGCCGCCGATGGCCCTCTGCTACCGTCGAGCCGATGTCGGGTCACGGTGGCGAACGTCCTCGCGCTGCTCCTCGCGCTCGGCGCGGGGATCGCCGGCCTCGTGGTGTGGAAGCACGGAACCGTCAACATCGGCATGACGCTCGAGTACGGACGGAGAGGTCGTCACCGTCCTCGACGTGACGCCCGGCGGGATCGCCGACCGACGCGGCTTCGAGCCAGGCATGACGATCCTCGACCTCACCACCACCGACGGACGCGACGTCCCGCGCGGCGAGCCGATCGATGCGCTCCAGGGCGGGACGCTCGAGGAGCTGTACTGGTCCATCCCCATCCCGTACGCATGCGACCCGTTCGGCTCGTGTGGAGGGCCGCTCGAGCAACCGCCCGACGAGCTCCGCCTGCCCATCGAGGCCGTCGCATCGGAGCGTATCGAGTCGGCCATCGGCGGCTACTACGCCCCCGAGGAGGATTGGATCGAGGCGTCCGCCGCGATCAACCGCTCCTTCGCCGAGTTCGAACTCGGGCAGTCGATCTGGATCGGAGGGCTGGGACTCCTCTTCGCCATTCTCATCTGGAGACTGCTCGTCCACGGCCTCGCCGGGCCGTTCGCGCGCCAGCATGCGCTCGCGGTGGCCGCCGCCGTCGCCGTCCCCGGTCTCATCCTGCCCGTCGTCCAGGTCGGAACGCCGGCTGGCGTCGGGGCCGGCTTCCTCGTGCCCGGAACCGCGGCAGTGATCCTCGGTGGGGCGCTCGCCCGGCACCATCCGGAGCCTGCCTGGGTGCAGACCGCCATAGCCGGCGCGCTCGTCGCGGCGGCGCTCGTCGCAGCAGTCGTCGTGCGCTATCTCAGTTCCCAGTTCCTCGGCGATGACGCCGGCACAATCCTCCTCCTGATCGGTGCCATCGGCGTCGCGCCAGCCGTCGTGGCGGCATCGGCAAGCGGGAGAGGCGTCCGGGAGCGCGCCAGCCTGTTGAGCCTTGGCCTGGTCCCGGTTGCGGCGGCGATGCTCGTGGTGCACGACCCGGCGACCGGCGGTCCGATCTGGCCAAGCATCCTGGTGGCGCTGCTGCTCGGCTGGTACGTCCTTCCGTTCGAACGAGCCCTCTCCTTCTTCGGCGCTGGGCTCTCGCGGGTACGATCGATCACGCCCGCGGACAGTCGCACCGTCACCATTCACGAGCCCTTGGTGTCGGCCGCCTTCCGAGACGCGCTCACCGTCGTGCTCTTCGCCCTCGTCGTCCTGTTCGGGCTCACGAGCCAAAATTCCGAGCTCTACGTTGTCACCGGGGTGATGTTCGCCGCCGCCGCCGGTCTCGCGATCCGCAATGGCTTCCTCGGGACCCACTGGGCCGACGCCGCGATCCCACTCGGCGTATCGGTCGGGCTGCCGATCGCTGTCGCTGGCTACACGTCATGGTCGTACGGAGGCCAGATGGGCTGGGTGTCGACCGCCTTTGCCCTCACCGGCCTGAGCGTGGCGGACGTGCTCGCTGCCCGCCACAGCGACCCCGTCTGGCGCCGTCGCCTCCTGTTCTGGTCGATGGGTGTCGCCGGCGTCTCGCTCCTGCTCTGGAGCTTCTGGGGCAGTGGTGGAAACGAGCCGTGGGCATTCGTGCTCGCCTGCCTGGTGCCGCTCGTTCCAGGGCTTCCGGTGGCCTTCGCCGCCGATACAAACGAGCCCCGGGCGGTCTCCACGCGGCTCGAGGCCCTGGTCGTTGGGATGACGCTGGGGATATCGGCCTTCGTCCTCACGCCGCTCGCGTGGGTCCCGCTGGTGGCGTGGCTGATTGCCATCGTGGTCTGGCGCCGCTTCACCCTGGCGCCGCTCATGGGGCTCATGCAGCGCAGCCAGCTCCAGCGCGACCTCGCCGTGGCGGCGGCTGAGACCGAGCGGGCGCGCCTGGCGGCCGACCTCCACGACGACGCACTCCAGCAGCTGACGATGCTCGTCCGCACCCTGGACGAGGGCGGCCACAAGGCCGAGGCGGACGAGGCACGCGAGGTCGCCACCAAGCTGCGCAGCGTCGTCGGCGACCTGCGCCTGCCGATCCTCGACGACCTCGGCGCCGGGCGCGGCGCTGGAGTGGCTGGTCGAGCGGGTCGAGCCGCTGGCCGGTGGCCCCGTGAGGCTCGAGCGCTCCGACGAGACGCGGCCGCCCGCGAACGTCGAGCTGGCCGTCTTCCGCGTCGCCCAGGAGGCGCTGACGAACGCGATCAAGCACGGACGTCCGCCGATCGCCGTGCGCTATGACGTGCGCACCGACGGGCGCGTCACGCTGGCCATCGACGACGCCGGCGAGGGCATCGGTTCGGAGGCGGCCGAGGAGGCGCCGCGGCCAAGGCCACTTCGGCCTCGCCAACATGCACCAGCGAGCCGAGCAGATCGGTGCTCTCCTCGACGTGCGCCGATGGCCGGCCGGCGGCACTCGCGTCGCACTTGAGTGGCGCCCGCAGTGATCCGGGTGGCGGTGGTCGACGACCATCCGCTCGTCCGTGAGGGCACCGCCGCGCTGGTCGATCGCCAGGAGGACATGGAGATCGCGGGGGTCGCCGCTTCGCTGGATGAGCTGCGCCCGCTGCTCGGAGAGAGCGTTGACGTCCTGCTGCTCGACCTCCGGCTCGGGGAGGAATCCGGCTTCGACCTCCTCCGCGATACGGCCGGACCGATGCCGGCGGTGGTCGTCGTGACCTCCTACGACTATCCGCAGTACGCCGATGCGGCGCTGCGCCTCGGGGCCGCCGGCTTCGTCGTGAAGACCGCCCCCACCGCCGAGCTGCTCGAAGCGATCCGACGCGCCGCCGCCGGTGGCCTGGCGTTCGGGGTCCGTCCCGGCCATGGCGTGTCGCTGTCTGCGCGGGAGCGGGAGGTCGTGCGGCTCGTGGTCGACGGGGCGTCCAATGACGAGATCGGCGCGCGCCTCGGGATCAGCTCCCGGACGGTCGAGTCGCACCTGCGGCGGTTGTTCGACCGACTGAGCGTCGCGTCCCGGACCGAGCTCGCTGCGCGAGCGCTCCGGGAGGGCTGGCTCGAGGACGTTGGGTGATGGCCGCGCGTCACGCGGTGTAGCAAGGCGTCCGGAAACCCCGGCAATTGGGACTGATCCGTAGCGGATCGGGCAACTCAGCGGTCGGCTGGTGCGCTTCAGTAGCGGATCGGCGCAAACGCCGGTCGCCTTGCCACCGGGGGTAGCATGCCCGGCGCAGACTCAGCTGGCAGCGACGACCGGCTCGACCTCGCGGATCCGCCCGTCCTGGATCTCGAGCACGCGATCCGCCAGGTCGAGGAGCTGCGGGTCGTGGGTCGCCACGACCGCGGTGACACCCTCCGCCCGAACGACCGTCCGCAGCATGGCCATGATGCCGTGGCCGGTCGTCGGAGTCGAGCTGCCCGGTGGGCTCATCGGCCAGGAGGAGCTTGGGGCGGTTGGCCAGCGCACGTGCGATGGCGACGCGCTGCTGCTCGCCACCGGACAGCTCGTGCGGCCGATGGTTGGCGCGCTCGCCGAGCCCGACGAGGTCGAGCAGCTCCATCACCCGCTCGTCACGAGCGGCGGTCTCGGCACGGACGAGGCGCAGCGGAATCTCGACGTTCTCCGCCGCCGACAGGATCGGGACGAGGCCGAAGGCCTGGAAGATGAACGCGACCGTGTGCCGCCGGACGTCGACGAGCTGGCGCTCCGACATGGCCGACACCTCGGCGCCGTCGATCAGCACGCGGCCCGACGTCGGCTTGTCGAGGCCGCCGAGCAGGTTGAGGAGCGTCGTCTTGCCGGATCCGGATCGACCCTTGACCGCCATCAGCTGGCCGCGCCCGACGGCGAACGAGACGCCACGCAGGGCGTGGATGACGGAGTCGCCGGACGGGTAGTCGCGGGTCAGGGACTCGGCCACCACCATCGGCCCGTGGCCCGGCGCCCATCGCTCCGAGGAGGTCATCGGTCCGGCTCCCGCCGCTCATGGGTGTCCGGCCAGATGCTGATGTGGTCGTGCTCGAGGTGGACGCGCACCCGCCCTTCCAGGTTCAGCGCGTCGACGTGGGCGCGCGGCAGCTGGAGCCGGCCGGCGCGGTCGAGGACGGCGAACTCCTCGGCGAAGATCTCGTGCTCGCCCTCCTCGGAGACCCGGCCGCGCCGCAGCGTCTCCGACGAGGTCCTGCCGTCACGGATGGCGACAGTGCGCTGGACCTGCTCCGACACGAGCGGGTCGTGGGTCACGATCACGACGGTCGTGCCGAGCTCGGTGTTGAGTCCGCGCATGAGGTCGAAGATCTCGGCGCTGGTCGCGGTGTCGAGCTCGCCGGTGGGCTCATCGGCAAGGAGCACCTCGGGCGCATTGGCGAGCGCCACGGCGATCGCCACCCGCTGCTGCTCGCCCCCGGACAGCCGCTCGGGCCGATGGTCGGCGCGCTCCTCGAGCCCGACCATGCGCAGCAGCTCGAGGGCCCGCGCCCGGTTGGCCGAGCCGTCGAGGATCATCGGCATCTCGACGTTCTCGACCGCCGACAGGTACGGCAGCAGGTTCTTGGCGGTCTGCTGCCACACGAAGCCGATCGTGCGGCGCCGATAGCGGGTTCGCTCGCTGCGACCCATGCCGGTCAGGTCGTGGCCCGCCACGGTGGCCCGCCCGGCGGATGGCACGTCCAGCCCGCCGAGGATGTTGAGCAGCGTCGACTTGCCGGACCCCGAGGCGCCGACGATGGCGATCATCTCGCCCGGATCGACGAGGAGGTCGAGTCCCTGGAGCGCGACGACCTCGAGGTCGGCGACCTTGAAGATCTTCACCAGGTTGTCGCACACGATGAGCGCGCCCTCGCCGAACCGCCGGCGGGCCTTGACCTCCGGCTCGGGCAGGTCGGTCGGCTCGGCCCAGGACGCGGCGCTCGGCGCCGGCACATCTCGCGGCAGGTCGACGATCTCGCTTCCGGGATCCCTCATCTGGTCGCGCACCTCGCTATCTTGCCCGTCACTCGAGCCCCTCGCGAATGGCCCGCGCCGGGTCGGCCCGGCGCTGCATCCACGCCGCCAGCGCGACGCCGATGGCGACGATCGCCAGCAGCACGGCCGTGAGCACTGCGAGCTGCTCGAGGTCGACACTGAGGACCGGCTCCGCCGCGCTGCCGGTGAAGGCACCGAGGCCCAGTCCCGGAAGAGCAACCCAGCTCACGGCCACGCCGAGCAGCAGCCCGGCGACGACCGCCACGAGCACCGGCGGGGCGTGCTCGATCACGGTCAGACCGATCACCTGACGCCTGGCGAGGCCCATCGTTCGGAGGTGGGCCGTCTCGCGCGCGCGTGCGGAGCCGGCCAGCCCGAGCGAGATGATCACCGCCAGCGCCGCATACGCCACGGCGACCGCGAGGGAGAGGGTGAAGCCGATCTCGATCGCGTTCACCAACGGTCGCTCGCGCAGCGCGTTGAGGCGCTCCGTCTGGGAGGCCACCGCCGCGGTCGAGCGCGCCTCGGCGACCGCGGCCCGGATCGCCTCGACCGCGTCGGCCGGAGCCCGAATGAAGTAGTTCGTGGTCGGCAGCTGGCGATCCCGAAGGCCGGCGGAGAGCTGGTCGCGCGGCACGACGATGAACGCCTGGTCCGCGCGGAGCGACGCCATCGCGTCACGGATCTCGACCACGACGAACGTCGCGAAGCGAGACTCGACCGTGAGCTCGAAGGTCTCTCCCACCCGGAACGATGTCGTGCTCGATCGCACCAGGGAGCGCGAGACGATCGCCGGAATCGGCGCATCGGTGGTGCCGGGTCGGCCCTCTCCGGCTGGCTCGATGAGCGCCCCGGGCAAGCGCGTCTCGATCGGCGTCCCGGCGGTGACGCTCTCGTAGTCCGCCACGTCGAGCGCCATGAGCCGCACCCGGCCGCCCCCGGCGATCCCCACGGAGGCATCGGTCAGATGCGCGCCCGCGACCGCCTCGACGCCCTCGATGGCGGGAACGTCGACAGTGGCCAGCAGCCGATCCTCGCCGGTGATCCGGTGCGCCGCGCCGATGACCTGCCACGACTGGAGCAGCTGGCCGCGATCGATGGTGGCAAGCATGGCGGACGAGAAGGTGCCGATCGCGACGGTCAGCAGCAGCACGATGAGCGGCAGGTGGCCCGTGCCCCCCTGGCGCTCGGCACGCCGCAGCCCGAGGGCGGGCACCATCCCGCGTCCCGCCGCGGCGATCCACCCCGCCGCCCGAACCGGATAGGGATAGAGGCGCACGGTGACGATGCCCACGGCCAGGCCGACGAGCGCCGGCACCGCCGCGAGGAATGGATCCACTCCGGCGAGCTCGCCCGCCGCGCTGCCTCCGGCAATCCCACGCTGCCGGAGGAGCACAACGCCACCGATCGCGAGGCCTACCGCCAGGCCCTCGAACGCCAGCCGGCGTGGGCTGGCACCGATGCCCGCCGGCGTCTCGCGGCCGATCCGACGCAGCGGCTGCACCGCGAGCGGAAGCACGGCGGCCGCCAGGACGAGGATCGTCCCGAGCGCGACGGCGCCCGCCACGACGGAGGTCGCCGGCGCCGAGCGAGCCTCCACCACGGCCGTGGCGAGCAGCACGGCACCGGCCGCCGGGGCGACGGCCAGGAGCAGCCCCTCGACCACGTGCGAACCGACGAGCTGCCACCCGGACCCGCCACGGCCGCGCAGGAGGATGAGCGCGCCCCGCCTGCGCTGGACGGCCAGCAGGGCGAGCACCGCGATGGCGGCCAGTGCCACCGCGGAAGGACCGATGAGCGAGGTGACGAGCACGGCCTCCGAGCTGCGCCGTTCGGCGAGGAATCGGTTCGTCAGCTCAAGGAGCCCGGTGCGCAGCGTCGTGGTGGTCTCGTCGGCCTGTGTGGCGAAGGACGCGTAGGTCGCCTCCATGCGCTGGAGGTCGACGACGAGCTCGTCGACCATCCCGGCGTCGAGCAGGTCCGCATCGGGGTAGTAGCGGAACGAGTAGCGCAGCGGAGTCCCGAGCTGCGTCGTGGCCGGGTAGGCATCCGGCGACACGAGGGCGGTGGCGTAGACGAGCACGATGTCAATCCCCACGGGGACGAGCGTCGGCTCGTGCAGGCCGCGGTCGCCGGCCCAGTAGTCGCCGCCCGGATCCGTGATCTCGACCAGGCCGACCACCTCGACCGCCACCGCCTCCGGGAAGCCGAAGGCCCCGACGAGCGGGTCGTCCTGCGACGAGAACATGTGCATCACGTCCCCAACGCCGACATCGAGCTCCTCGGCGGTGACGGTCGAGAGCGCCGCCTCGAACAGCAGGCCCTCTCGATCCTCCGGGACGGGGACCGAGCCGGGCGGCAGGTCGGGCGCGGGAACGCGTCGGGTCGTGCCGGTCGGCATGCGGCCGTCGACGAGACGCACCTCGTCGCCCAGGTCGCCCTGGAACTGAAGCGTGATGAAGCCGGGCCGCGTCGATGGCCGGTCGAGGACCGAGTAGACGACGCTCTCGGCCAGCATCGAGCCGCCGCTGAGGATGCGGCGCACGCTGGCCGGCAGCCCGGACTCGATCTCGTTCTCGACCTCGGCGATCGGGCCCATCCCCTCGCCTGGGACGGCGGTGATGTTGAAGATCCGGCCGAGCTGCAGGTTGCGTTCGACGACGCTCGCCTGGGCGATCTCGTAGCGCAGGCCCGCATCCGCGGCGACGTTGAAAAGGCGCGGGGCAGCGGCGGCGAGGAGCGCCGTGACGAAGACGAGCACGATGAGCAGCAGGCCCGGCAGCCGATCCTGGCGGAGCCGTGCGACGAGCAGCCGGATGGGTGCCATCGGTCAGTCGCTCCCGGCTCGCAGGACGCCACTCACCCGAACGCGCCCCAGCAGCTGACCGATGACGATCACGGTGACGACCAGGGCGCCGGCGGCGACGAGGTAGAGGAGGCCGTAGACGCTCCACGGGATGACGACCTCGACCGGCGGCACCGCCAGCGTCGCCTCCTGGGTAAGCGTCACGAACGGCAACACCACCCAGGCCAGGACCAGTCCCAGACCGGTCCCCGCGAGCAGCCCGACGATGAGGAGGAAGGCGTTCTCCATGGAGAGCCACGCCGACAGCTGCCGATGCGAGAGGCCGATCGCCTGGAGCAGCGCGAACTCCCCGAGCCGCTCACGGGCGGAGACGGTCGCACTGACGATGAAGCCGATGGCGGCAAAGATGACCGCGGAGAGGGCACCGATGGCGAGCGCGCCGATGACGCCGAGCGCCACCGGATCGCCGATCAGGTTCTGGTGCAGGTCGTCGCGAGCCACCGCGAGGTCGGTCGCGTATGGCTCACCGCGGATCGCCTCGGCAACCGCGGGGCCGCGTCCGTCGGCGGTCCGCAGCCACCATTCCTCGACCGCCAACGTCCGCCCGCTCGCCTCATCCGCCGCGGCCAGGGCCCCGATGTCGGCGATCACGAATGGCTGGTTCGGATCGACGGTCGGGAAGGCAGCGAGCGAGCCCACGATGGTGAACTGGCGCCGCTGGGTGAGCTGGCCAAGCTCCACAGTGTCCCCGATCGCGGCGCCGGTCGCGCGCAGGTAGCCGTCGGACGCGAGGATGGGAACGGGATCTGCGCCGCCCGCGGCCCCGTCGCCGATCGAGAAGTCGAGCTCGGTGGGATCGGCCGCACCGAAGCCGGGGAGCGCGTCCTCCGCAGCGGCAGTGAACGGGCTGATCGCTCCGAGGTCGATCGGCGTGATGGCGCCGTCCGCGGCGATCGCATCGAGCCGCTCGACGGCCAGGCTGCCGATTCCGAGCGACCCCTCGGGCAGCTCAACCTGGAGCTCGACGCCGAGGATCGCGATCGGCCCTGCCGGGGACAGCGCCCCGTCGACGAGCAGGTCAGTGCTGAAGGGCACCTCGACCTCCCTCGTGCCGAGCCCGACCGCGATTCGCGGTCCGGTGAGGTGGTGGACGATGCCGTCACCGTCGCGGACGACGACCGCCGGCGAGATGCCACGGAAGCCGGGAGAGAAGGTGACGCTCTCATCCTCGCTGACGACGAGTGCCTCGACCTCGGCGGTCACCTCGAGCGCGAAGCCGGTCGTGTCCTCTGCCAGAGGCAGGCCGCCGACCGAACCGGGCTCCGGGACGAGGCCGGCCATCAGGTCGTCGAGGGGAACGGTGGCGAGGTCGGACCGCATGTCGACGAC
Source organism: uncultured Chloroflexia bacterium (assembly GCA_963790255.1). Taxonomy (GTDB): domain Bacteria; phylum Chloroflexota; class Limnocylindria; order QHBO01; family QHBO01; genus JACDBZ01. Next base: position 113,896 of record CAWBOA010000014.1, read on the forward strand.
CGAGGCGGCCGTCGCGCTGTCGAGCGCCAGGATGGTGCCGCCCCGGGTCTCAGCGAGATCGAAGCGCTCGACCGCGATCGGGAGGGCCTGCTCCACCCCCTCGGCGGCTCGATAGGCCTGGCCGACCGCCCACGACGGCAGGTGGGCGAAGCGCGAGACCGTCACGCGCACGTCCGAGCCGGTCTGGTACGTTGCCTGGTCGGCCTGGGATCGCGTCCAGGTGCTGGTGTAGGCGCCGGCGAAGGTGCCGAGCGCCGCGGCGAGCATGAGGAGGAGCGCGGAGCGGGTGTAGCGCAGCGGACGACGCGACAGCTGCCGCGCCCCGAGCGGGGCGACGAGCCCGCGGCGGCCCGAGAGGAGCCGTTCGCCGATCTCCGCCGCGAGCGGAACGATGCGCAGGGCCAGAATCGAGCCGGCCAGGAGCCCGATGGCGGGGGCGGCCACGAGCAGCGGGTCGAGCCCGACCGAGCCGCGCACGGTCTGCGTCAGCGGTGCGCCGTACTGGCGAAGCTGCCAGAAGCCGATCGCGGCGAGCACGACGAGCGCCACGTCGATCCCGAGGCGCTGGGCGAGGCTCCGGTTGCCCTGGCGAGCCATCGTCTGTCGAACGGCGGCCAGGCCGCGGCCGGCGCCCAGGGCCGGGAGGACGAGCCCGACCGCCGCCGCCAGGCCGGCCCCGGCCGCGATGAGGGCGACCGTGAGGTCGACCCGAGGCTCGATCGTGATGCCCGCATCGGCCAACGGACCGCTCAGGTTGAGGAGGTTGAGGATGCCGACCGCCAGCCACGGTGCCGCGAGGACGGCGGGGACGACGAGCAGCATCGCTTCCAGGAACGACATCAGCGCGATGTGGCGCACGCCCGCGCCGCGTGAGCGGAGGAGCGCCGTCTCGATGCGGCGCTGCTCGACCATCAGCCCCGCGACGAGCAGGAGCGCGTATCCGGCGAGCACCGCGAACTGGATCGTCAGCACCACGACGCCGCTTCGGCTGACCAGCAGCGAGCGCCCGATCGATGACAGGATCGAGTCGAGCTCGGTGTCGACCTGGAAGAAGGCGCGGTCGCCCAGGGAGTCGGCCAGCCGTCGCTCCAACGCCGCGGCGTCGCTGCGCATCCAGTTGACATCATCGACGGCGAGCCGGTCGAAGTTCGGCAGCGCGCGCAGCTCGAGCCCGACGTTGCCCGAGACGGTGCGCCCGACGAGGTCGTCCCGTCCGACCACCAGTGGCCCGTGGGTGACGAAGGTGCCGCTCTCGCTCACGCCCTGGAGCTCGAGCGGATCGGCGCGCCAGTACGGGTCCGTCGGATCGGTCGGCTGCCAGACGCCCTCGATTCGCGCGGTGAGCTGCCGCCCGGCGCCGCGCTGGCTCTCGACCGTGAGCTCGTCCCCCGTCGCGAGGCCGAGCGCATCGGCGGTGGACCTTGAGATCGCCACCGCCATGGGCTCGGCGCCGGCATCGGGCCAGGCGCCGTCAACCAGGGTCGCGTGGCGCTCGAGGCCCTCGTACGCGCCGAAGACCACCAGCGACGTCGTCTCGTCGGAGGCCTGCTCCGGGAGCGCATAGGTCTCCGATCGGGCGATGGTGATCAGCTCGCCGCCGGTCCAACCCAGGATCCGTCCGACCTGGCGCTCGATCTTTGGTTCGACTTCCGCCACCTCATCGGCGGATGCCCGGATCTGGACCGAGATGCTGGTGGCGGTGCCGGGCTCGTCGGCCAGGATCCGGCGCAGGCCGGTCAGCGCGACGGCATCACCGTAGAGGACGCCGATGGCCACGAGCGTCGTCGCGCACAGGATCACCAGCCACGTCGCGGCCACGATGAGCCAGTCGGCGAGGCTGCGCTGCAGGACGACGCGAAGCGGGGCCAGCAGGCCCTGGAGCATCCCGTTCCTCCCGGATCCCTTGAGGTACCTATCGCCGATGACGGCGATCGGTTCACCATGCTACCGGGCTACTCGCCGATGTCCTCGTTCCAGACGTCGGGATGCGCGGCGATGAACTCGCGCATGAGCGCGACGCACTCCTCGGAGTCGACGACCACGAGCTCCACGCCGCGACTCCGCAGCAGCTCCTCGCCACCGACGAACGTTCGGTTCTCGCCGATGATCACGCGGGGGATCCCGTACAGCAGGATCGCGCCGGTGCACATGTCACACGGCGACAGCGTGGTGACCATCGTCGCGCGCCGGTAGACCGATGCGGCCTGGCGGCCGGCATCCTCGAGCGCATCGGTCTCGCCATGCCGGATGGCGCTCCCGGCCTGCATCCGCCGGTTCCGGCCGCACCCGATGACCTTGCCGTCGACGATGAGCACAGCACCGATCGGCACCCCACCCTCATCGCGCCCAATCCGTGCCTGCTCGATCGCCAGATTCAGCTGCGCAGCTTCGTCGAGTTGGTCCATCGGTCCTCCGAAGGGTCCGTCACCTTCGCGGCCAGTATCGCCCGCGATCACAATCGGCTCGTGCTCCTGGTCATCTCGATCCTCCTCGCCATCTTCGTCCTTCCTGACCCGTGGGACTTGCCGGTCATCGCCATTGGCGCGACCCTCGAGATCGCCGAGCTGGGGTTCGAGGTCTGGCTGTCTCGACGCCGTCGGCCGACGGTCGGGCCGGAGACGCTCATCGGCCAGGTTGGCGAGGTCATTGCCGCATGCCGTCCGCTTGGGCAGGTCCGTGTCGCCGGCGAGCCATGGCGGGCACGATGCGACTCCGGCGCGGATGTCGGCGACCGCGTCACCGTTCACTCCCGAGATGGGATCACCCTCATCGTCGAGCCCATACGGGAGTCGTGAGTATCCTGACCTGGGCCGTTAGCTCAGTGGTTAGAGCAGGGGACTTTTAATCCTCGTGTCGTGGGTTCGAATCCCACACGGCCCACTCTGACAACACAACCCGGCCGCGCGTTGGGTGACTCTTCGTCACATCGGCGCTCGACCGGTGCTGGAGTGAAGTCATCGGTCGCGAGTCCGTTGGCCCGGGGTCGCCGCCGTGTCCATGCCGGCTCGCACGCCGGCCGACCCGCGTCGTGAACGCTAGCGCCGAAGCAGCCTCAGGAGGATCCCCAGTGCCGCGCCGTAGACCCAGTGGGCGGTGAGCATCGTCACCACGCGCCCGCGCCGGTCGCCGGATGCGGGCGGCATGATGCCGAGCGCTGGCACCCAACCCTGATAGCTCACGAGCCAGATACCCGTCGCGTAAAGCATGCCCGTGAGGGCCGCAATCGCCAGCGATCCGCGCACGGCCACCGTTCCTGTCGTGAGAAGGCTGAAGAGAGCGCCAACAACCGCTCCGAAGCCGAGGTGCGCGGCGGCGGCAATGGCATCCTCGGTGCGATCGCCTAGCGGTTCAACAGAAACCGTGTCGATCGCCCTTCGGATGATCCGCTCGGGCGGCAACTCCCCGGTCACCCCGGCCCGCTTCGCCCCGAGCATCACGGCGCTCATCGCGACGGTTGAGACGGCACCAGCCATGGCGCCTACCAGCAATGTGGCGACAACCTTCATGGTGGCCCTAGAGCAAGGGTCGTACCGCCCAGGCGGCTGCCACAAACCGACTCCAGCCGCGTCATCCCCGGGAAGGAGTAATCCCCGGAGCATTTCTGGAGGCCGGCGTCATCTTCACGCACCGATCCGACCGTCGCGACCAGTCGGCGGCTATGGCGAGCCTTTCCGGCGGACGCCCCGCCCCGGGCGGCTCCGCGATCCGACTCTCGCCGGTCAGGACACCCGAGCGCCAGAGGGTTATCACGTGGACCACCCGCGGCTTTCCGGCCCGTCGTCCGCGTTCTGAGCCCCGGATCGCCCCGAGATACCACGGGCGGGGGCAGAACGCCAGAGAAGGCCGTCTTGTGGGGTTCGGAGCAACCTCGGTAACCGGCCAGTAAGCGCCCCGCCCTAGGCTTGCCCTCGGGCCGTGCTGCGTGACAGCGGAGGGCTGACAACACAACCCGAAAGAACGGAACGGCCGGCGGCCTCACACTCAAGCCTCGTCACTCCGGTCGTCCGGTTGGCCGCAACCCTGCGGACGAGGAGCGCGACGACCTTGGGCGCCAGCGCGGTAGTGTCGATCAGGCGCGGTGCGTTCAGCCCGGCACGAGCGTGTTCGCGAAGACCTGCCAGGCCAGCGCCGACTTGGCGACCAGGCTAAGCGCGACGTACACGTACTCGCCGAACAGGTAGCTCCGCCACGGACCGATCTCGCGGTACTGGAGGACCATGTTGATGGCGAATGAGTTGTAGAACACAAAGAGCGACACGAAGATCGCGTACACGAAGGCCGGCGGCTCGGCACTCGACCCTGGCGCCCATAGGTAGATCCCGATCGCGATCCATGGCACGGCGCCGGCGATGCAGCCGAAGACGAACGGCAGCCATGCGGGTCGACCCGGCCGTTCGTAGTGCTCCTGCAGCAGGCCGAAGAGAATCATCGACGCGTTCACGCCGAACAGCGCGACAAGCGCCGCAACGTCGGCGATGCCGGTAATCATGGCGATCAGAACAATCATCAGCGACGAACTGAACGAGTACTCGATCCACCGCGCATAGCTGCGCTTCTCGAGCAGGTTGCGGCGGTACCACGTCCATGTCGGCCCGGCGACGAGCAGGTGGGCGGCCGCGGACATGAACAGGAACGCGGCCACGGAGGGTCCCAGGGGGAGCATGAAAAGCTCGCTCGTGTCGCCTGTCGTGCCGGGGGGACCTTCCATGAACGTGCCCGTCACGGGCAGCGCGAAATCATTGGAGAGGGCGACGACGGCGATCCCCTGGATGGCATGCAGCAGCCCCATGCCCACGTTGTACCAGCGCAATCGAATCAGGGAGTTCTCTGGGTCCACGCCGTCCTCCAACTCAAGCTAAGCGCTGTTGATGTGGTTCGCCAGCGGAGCGCGTACCGCATGGCATGGGCCGTGCCTTGTATCGGTCGTCGCCGATTGGCAGAAGGCCCTCCCATTGAAGGAGAACCCATGTACGAGTCCACGGAACGGGCGACCGAGAGCGCCCAGCGCAAATTCTTCAGAGTCACCGACAACATCCCCGAGGAGACCTGGTATTGGCTCGCGCTGGCGTCCATCGGGGTGTCCGCCTCTCTCAAGCTTGCGAGCAAGAACGATTGGGCGCTCTTTGTGGGGCAGTGGCCGCCAACGTTCATCCTGTTCGGCCTGTACCACCGACTCATTCGGCCCAGCGCTAAGCCCTGAGCGCCGACGGGCACGGGGATTTGTCAGTTCCCGGGTCATGCGGGGACGGATCGCTTCCGGAAGACGATCTGGAGGTCCTGGGTCGCACCGGTCGCGAATCCCGCCTCGCAGAGGGCCAGGTAGTACTCCCACATCCGGACGAACCGATCGTCGAATCCCATCTGCCGCACGGCATCGGTCTGCTCGACGGCGATTCCGTCATGCCCTCACGCCCGCGTCACGGGCAGTCAGCAGCGGGAGGAAGGGCAGCGTGGAGGTGGACGAACGAGGGACGCAACGGGGGACCAACGTCGAAGCCGAAGCCGGTCCGAATATCGTCGATCGCAACGGTCACGCCAGCTTCCACCAGCGCGTCGACGACCTCGCGTGCGTGGGCGATCGAGATCTCGCAACCGATGCCGCGGCTGAGCGGTGGTTCCAGAAGCCTCATCACCACCTCGCGGGCCGGAGGCGGCAGGGTGGAAAAGTCCGGTCTCGAGCGGTCGTAGCTGATCCACAGGTGGGTCGGGACGAACGGTGTGATCCCGGGTTGCCCGTACATCTCGGGCGGCAGCGCCCAAGCCGCTGGATCGCGGAAGAACGCTTCGAGCTCGGCCAGCTCGACCGCCTGCGCTGAGCTGGCCTCGGCAAGACGAGCCTGCAGACTCACGTCCGGGACGGTGAGCGGAACACGTCCCCACGTCACCATCACCGATTGGTCGTCGCGGAAGACCTCCATGCTGGCGCTGTCCCTGTCGAGCCTCAGAGCGAGGTCGCGCTCGAACAGGCCGCTCGACATCACCCTCGATCGAACCAGTTCGACGCCCTCCGGCGTGAGCTGCAACTCGAGGTACCTGTCTTGCTCGTCTCCACTCCAGATCACGCGTCCATCTTCCAGGACGACGACGACGGACCCATCCGCCGCCCACGAGTTGAACTGGAGCACCGGTTCGCTTGTCGCCGGTTGAAGGGCTGAATCGTCGGGGCTCTGAGGGCTCCCCCCAGGATGCCATGGACCCGCAGCGCCGAAGTCGAACGTCAGCCTCTCGGAACCGTCAGCGTTCTCGATGGCGAGGCCGCAGCACTCGATCGTGTACGCGAGCTGCGATCCATCGGGTGACCAGTACGGACGCTCGCCGCTGGCGACGACCCGCGTGAAGCCAGAGCCATCCGTCGAGAAGGTGTAGATCCTCCCCTCGAGTCCGAGCGCGATCCGATCGCCAGCAGGCGACCATGCGAGGCCATACACGTGACTCGGCCCGGTGGTCGTCTCATTCGACAGGATCCGGTGGGCGTCACTGCCGTCCGCGTCCATCAGCCACACGCTGTGGCCGTGGTCGCCGCCGCCCTCCACGTACGCGATCCGCGTCCCATCTGGAGAGAACGTCACTTCTTCTACGAAGAGACCCGCGGGAACAGGGAGCATCTCGACGGGCCCGCCGTCGGCTTCGACGACGTACACGCAGCAGTCCGAATCCGAACCTGCTGGATCCCGTCCGAACGCCGCGAAAACGATCCGCGAGCCATCGGGAGAGATCGACGCGCTTCGGATCTGCATCGCACGATCGGTCACCTGCGTCTCTGACCCGTCGGCGTGGAGGACGACGAGCTGCTCTTCGCCGTCACCGCCCCGCAGGATGAGGAGCCGGGTGCCGTCGCTGGACCACGCCATCGGGATCCCCCCTCGGCGGCCACCTGGACTCTCGTCGCACGATCCGGCGCGGCCGGATCGATACCCCAGATTCGGCTGCGGTTTCCATAGACGATCCAACCGGCGACGGGCTCGAAGATCCCGAGGTCCACAGACTGAGCGGAAGGCGTTGGTCCTGGACCGATGCCGAAGCGTGGGCCAAGGGCTGAGAGCGTCGCCGCGCCGACGGCGAGTGCTGCGACCGCGGCTGCCGCGTACGTAAGCAGCCTCATCGGTGCAGACGTCCACGAGATCCGAAGATCCCGCTCCTGGGGCGTGCTCCGGGCCGCGAGCAGGACGGCGTCGATGACCCTGGGCGGCGTCGCATGAGAGCCGTCGTCCAACCATCGGTCAACAGCTCGTTCGAAGTCACGCTTGTCGTTCATGCGGGTCGTCCTTCTCTGAGATCCTGTGTCGCGCGCGCCCCCTCGAACGCGTCGCGAAGCGCCCGGGTTGCGTAGTGCAAGCGTGATCGCGCCGTCCCGTCCGGGATGCCGAGGGTCTCGGCCACGACCACGAGGGGCAGGCCCACGTGGTGATGCAGGACGAACACCGCGCGTTGGTCGACCGGCAGCCGGCGGAAGGCCCGCTCCAACTCGTCACGGTCGGAGACCGTCTTGATGTCGTCGGTGTCGCTCGCGAGGTCGGTGTGAAGCACCCGGATGGTCGAGGCCCATCGCCGGTTGCCCGGCGCGTCCGCGTAGCAGGCATTGACAAGGATTCGGAAGGCCCATCCTTCGAAGCGGTCGGCGTCTCGCAGGTGCGGCAGCTTCCGCCAGATCGTCAACAGGGCCGTCTGCAGCGCGTCCTCGGCGAGTCCGGGATCGCGGAGAATCCGCCTGGCAACACCCAGCAGGGTGTCACTGACCTGGTGCACCAGATCTGCGAATGCTTCCTGGTCGCCAGAGCGGGCTCGCTCCACCACAGCTCGGTCCACACAGCCTCCGTGAGGTGATCGATGGAACCACCTTCTACGGATGATGAGGGTCGTGACAGGCGAAATCGTTCAGCGCCCGAGAATCGCGGGTAGCAGCAGTCCCCAGCCCGTCGAATCCGGGCCGTCGGCCCGCGGCCCCTTCACGCCATGACCGTCCGCATTCTTGCCAACTCGCGTCGTATGCCTGGGGCACCATGGACGCATGAAGGCGACCGACTGGCTGCTTGACTCCGATCCCGCCATCCGCTGGCAGGCGATGCGCGACCTGGTCGACGCGCCCGCCGCCGACGTCTCCGCCGAGCGGGCCCGCGTGGCGCGCGAGGGCTGGGGCGCCGAGATCCTCGCCGCCCAGGATCCCGATGGGCGATGGAGCGGCGGCACCTTCTTCCCGGAGTGGATCGGGACAGTCGACGCGCTGCACATGCTCTACCTGTTCGGCCTCGACCCGACCAGCGGAGAGGCGAAACGAGCCATCGCTCCGGTCCACGAGGCGGCGCGCTGGGACTACGACCCCAACATGCGGTTCTTCGAGGGTGAGGTCGAGCCGTGCATCAACGGCCGCGCCGTCGCGATCGGTGCCTACTTCGGCCAGGACGTGCGCGGCATCGTCGACCGACTGCTGACCGAGCAGATGGCCGATGGGGGCTGGAACTGCGAGCAGGAGAACGGGTCGACCCGCGGGTCGTTCGATACGACCATCAACGTCCTCGAGGGCTTGCTCGAGTTCGAGCGGTCGACGGGTGTAAACGGCGACGTGACCGCAGCCCGAGTCCGCGGCGAGGAGTACCTCCTCGAGCGGCGGCTCCTCCGACGCCTCTCGGATGGCGAGATCGGCCAGCAGCGGTGGCTGGATGTCTCGTTCCCGAACAAGTGGCACTACGACGTCGTGCGCGCGCTCGACTACCTGCGGACCGCCCGCGACTCGCCCGACGAGCGGATGTCCGAAGCGCTGGGCATCATCGAGTCGAAGCGCGACGCCGATGGGCGGTGGCCGCTCGACCGCGCGTACCACCCCAAGCTCCTGGTCGACCTCGACGAAACGGAGGGAGGCCAGAGTCGATGGATCACGCTCCGCGCCCTCCGCGTCCTGCGCTGGGCGGGTCGAGAAGACTGAGGGCTCATTCCCGCAATACGTAAGGAGCCGCCCGGCTGACCGAGCGGCTCCCCTCGTCCGGCGTCGACCGTCAGCTGCCGGGGATGTGCATGAGCAGCAGCTGCCCATCCTCCCGACGGGTCTGATACGTCAGCACGGGACCGCCGAGGGGCGTGACGTATGTCTGCCCCGCCGGACCCAGGTCCCTGTTCACGTGGGACTGGACGTCGAGGGCCCACCATCCGGGCCCGAGCCACTCGCTCATATCGATGATCCCGCTCGACTCACCCGCCGAGGGCGCGGTCGGATGCGTGACCGTTGCGACGTGCGTCCATGTCGAGGCGAGGTCCCAGCGCCAGATCTTGGCGTTGCTGGCGTCCTCCTGGAGCATGAGGCTGCCGTGGTTGACGTCCAGGTTGTCAGGAGCGCGGAAGCCCACACCGGCATCGATGACGTTGAAGGTCGGGAGGGTCGGTGGCGTCGGATTGGTGAGCTGCTCGGCCAGCAGACCCTGGGCAACGATCGACAATTCATCAACGACCGTCGGATCCTCCTCGTTGAGCACCATCCGGAAGACTCGCCCATCGGTGTTGAGGTAGGGCACGGCAGCGGCCGCGGCGCGGAATAGGCGGCCGGTCGCCGGATCTTCCTTCAATCGGGTCGTACCAGTGTCGGCGAAGTAGATGACGCGGGGATCATCCGGGTCATACGCCATGTCCTCAACGCGCACGAACTGGAACACGTTGTTCGCGTTCGACCACGCCTCGAGCCCAGCCTGCGGCCGCGCCGCGGTCGTCCCACGGGCGATGTCGTCGGGGACGTGAATGAACTCGCCGGACCAGCTGTCACCCGGCTGGATCTCGAGGTAGTCGTTGGCATCGTTCTGTGGGTCGGCTGCGTCGACCGGTCCGGCATCGGTGGCGGTCACGCGGAAGGCCCACAGGTCGCCCTGGTCGGCCACGAGCGCGTTCGGGCTGGCGGCCGTCGTCATGTAGATCTGCGAGGAGGGCGCGACGAACGTGTCGTCGCCGGAGAGGGCGATGGTCTGGTTCCAGCCGCCGGGGGCGATCACGGTGTTCTCGTGATTGTGGCGGCCGAAGCTCGGGAGCTCGTTGAAGGCGCCCGTCTTGGTGTTCAGCGCCACGCTGTAGCCGGCCTGGCGGTACGGGGTGATGGAGGGGTCAGCCCCATAGGGGGCGCCCGCGGGAACTTCGATGACGTCGTCCGACTCCTCATTCACGAAGAACGTGTAGTCGGAGAAGCCCTCTTCGGGCCCGGCCATGAATGCCGAGCAGAATCGGATGAAGCCCGCCGATGCCGGAAGGACCTCGTCCAGCTTGGTCAGCTGCATGGTCTTGAGGTCGAGGCGCGCGCGTTGGACGGATGAGTCCTCGAAGTCCGCGAAGCCCGTGAACGGGACATGGGACTGCTCGAACGCGACATAGAGATCCACATATCGATGCCCCTGGCCGACCGGCACGACGCCGAGACCATCGGGAATGCCCTCGAACGTCTCCCCGTCGAAGGTATCGCCAGAGTTGATGAGCGCGATCACGGTTCCGCCTGCGGCGGCGGGCGTCAGGGTGACGTACTCGAATGCCGGATTCGGATATCGGCTCGTGCCAAGCGTCGAGGCCGGTAGGGCAATGGCGAGCGCCATGGCGACCGTCAGCGCGGTCAGTGGTCCTCGGCGTCGGCCGCGTGAGAGGCGAGCATGCATCGCAAAACTCCTCCTATCTTGCGTCCGCATCCACGGCCGTTCTCGGTGCGGTCCGGAGCGGTTGGGTTGGACGGTCATAGTGCCACCATCGGCCTGAAGCGGCGCGCCATCGGCCGACGACACCGGTGCCGCTGCGCACCAGCGAGGGCGCCCGCCTCGATGCCCGGCGGTCGCTACGATCGGCTGGCATGCAGGACGCCACACCGATCCGCTTCGAGCTCCGCCGTGGAGCGGTCACCGCCATCCCGCTGGCGATCGCCGTCGGGCTGTTCGGGGTCTCCTTCGGCGTCCTCGCCGCCACGAGCGGCGGGATCGGCGGCGTGCAGGCGGTGCTGATGAGCGCCAGCACCTTCGCGGGGTCCGCGCAGTTCGCCGCGGCGTCGGTGCTGAGCGGCGGCGGACAGCCGGCGGCAGCCATCGCGGCCGCCCTGCTCCTGAACGCCCGATACCTCCCGATAGGGGTGAGCGTCGCGCGCTTCCTCCCCGGGGGCCCAGCGCGCCGCTTCCTCCAGTCGCAGCTCGTCGTCGACGAGTCCTGGGCCATCGCTGCCCGCGGTGAGGGGGAGTTCGATGCGCATCGATTGGTCGGCGCCGGGATCGCGCTGTGGCTGGCGTGGGTCGGGGGAACCATCATCGGCGTGGTCGGCGGCGAGGCCCTCGGTGACCCCGGGGCGCTCGGGCTGGATGCCGCGTTCCCGGCGCTCTTCCTCGCGCTGCTCCTGCCACAGCTCAATGACTCCCGCGCGATCCTGACGGCCGTCCTTGGTGCGGCGATCGCTCTCGCCCTGGTGCCGTTCGCCCCGGCCGGGTTTCCGATCATCGCGGCCGCCGGCGCGGCCCTCATCGGGCTCCGGCGGCGATGAGCCCGTCGTGGCAGGTCGTCGTGGCCATCGGCCTCGGCACGATCCTGATCAAGGCGGCGGGACCGGTGGTTCTCGGGGGCCGCCCACTGCCACCGCGGGTCCGGTCAGTGGTCAATATGCTCGCGCCGGCGCTCCTCGCCGCGCTGGTGGCGACGACGGCATTCGGGGATGGCCAGGCGCTCGTGCTCGACGCGCGGGTGGTCGGCCTCACGGCTGGCGTGCTGGTCCTGGCGCTGCGCGGGCCGGTCCTCCTTGTCGTGGTCGTTGCCGCGGCCGCCGCGGCGCTCACCCGGCTCGTCGCCGGGTAGCGTTGGTCAGCCCTCGGCCGGCGCTCCGGACGCGGTGTCGGTGACGGGCGCATTGGCCGGGTCGGTGCGGGGGATCATCGTCGCCGCCGTGATGGCCGATGCGATGGCGCCACCGATGCCCAGAACGATGATCGCCGCCTCGATGGAGCGCTCGGCCAGCAGGCCCGCGACCGCGGCGCCGATCGGCACGCCGAGGTAGTTGAAGGCCATCGAGACCGAGAACGCCCGGCCGGTCCAGGCCGGATCGGTCCGGCGCTGACGAACCGTGAACAGGGCGATGTCCATCGGCCCGACGAGGATCCCGACGAGCAGCATCTCGACCACAATCAGGCCGATGCCGATCGGGATCGCCGGCTGGCCCGCGGCGACGAGCAGGAGCGCAACGGTCGGGATGAGAACGACCATCGGCCAGACCAGGAGGCTCCACTCCCGGCCGCGCGTGTCCATGCGGCCGAACAGGAATGCCGACACCATGCCGCTGACGCCGGAGACGGCGAAGGCGAGACCGACCACCGCCTCGTTGAGGCCGAAGCGCTGGAGGATGAGGAGCGGCAGGACGATGGTCGTCATCCCGTGGGCCAGGTTGCCGAAGGTGACCGAGAAGCCGAGCCCGCGCAGGGTCGGGTTCGCCCACGTGTACCGGACCCCGGCCCAGGCGTCGGCCAGGATGCGGCCGGTCGACGCCGTCGCCGATGCCGGATCGGGGACGCCGATGAGGGCGAGGGCCGCGATCCCGAAGGCCACACCGATGAGCAGGAGCGCGACCGGCCCTCCGTAGAACGCCACCAGCGCCGCCGCGATGGGCGGCCCGACGATGACGGCCACCACGTAGCCGTTCGAGTCGACCGCGTTCACCCGCTCCCAGAGCGGCTCGGGCACGAGGATCGGGAAGAGCGAACGCAGGCCGACATGGCTGAGGATCGAGGTCAGCGACGACACCACCGCGATCAGGAGCAGGAGCGGGCCCGGCAAGGCGTCGGCTAGGGCGAGGAAGCTGATGACAGCCATCGCGGTCAGGGCGACGACGTAGTCGAGCGCGACCAGGCGGATCCGCCCGTGGCGGTCGAGGAGGGCTCCCGCGATCGGGCTGATGAGGAGGCCGGGGAAGATGCTGGCGAAGGTGACGAGGCCCGCGAAGGCAGCCGATCCGTATCGGTCGAGGGTGAAGAGCACGATCGCGACGCCGACCATCGACTGGGCGATGCGGGCGATCTGCATCGAGATGAGGACGCGTCCCAGCGTCGGGACGCGCAGCAGCGCACGGTAGGAGCGATCGATGTCGTCGGTCACGGGCCGCCGATTCTACCGGCGGATCGGTCGGGCGGCCTAACGCCGATTTGACACTCGATCGCTACGATCTGCTCATGGAGACGCGTCGCGTCCTGTTCGTCTGCACCCACAACAGCGCTCGCTCCCAGATGGCCGAGGCGATGCTCAACGCCTGGGGCGACGGACGCTTCCAGGCGTTCAGCGCCGGGACCGAGGCGACCGGCATCAAGCCGGAGACTGTCCAGGTCATGGATGAGATCGGGATCGACCTTTCCGACCACCGCAGCAAGACGGTCGATGAGTTCCGCGGTCAGGCGTTCGACTGGTTCATCACGGTGTGCGACGAGGCTCAGCAGAACTGCCCCGTGCTGCCGGGCGTCCGTGACGTGGCTCATTGGAGCATCGAGGATCCATCCGCGGCCACCGGCAGCCCCGAGGAGCGGCTGGCGGTCTTCCGCGCGGCGCGCGATCACATTCGGAACCGGCTGCGCCTCTTCATGCTCGCCGCCGGCCGCGCCGACCTGCCGGCTCCGGAACGATCGACGCTGGGCTGAGGCTCAGCAGCAGCCGCCGCTCCCGCAGCCGCAACCGGCCATGGCCAGCTCGGTGGCCGGCGGGGAGATCGCGGGCGTCGTTGCCCCCGGTCGGCTTCGTTGCCCGCGCGATGACGCTGTGCATGCCGTCGGTCACCTGGTGGGTGGTGGTGAGCGAGACATCGGCCAAGCCGGCGGAGACTAGACCTGCCTCGAACTCGGCGTACGAGAGGGCTCCCGCGATGCAGCCGACATACGAGCCCCGTTCGGCGCGCTCCTCGGCGCTGAGCCGGTCCTCGGCCACGATGTCGGTGATGCCGATTCGGCCGCCGGGGCGCAGGACGCGGGCGATCTCGTCGAAGACGGCCGCCTTGTCCGCCGCCAGGTTGACGACGCAGTTGCTGATCACGACATCGACCGAATCTGCCGGGAGCGGGATGGCCTCGATGTGGCCCTTGAGGAACTCCACGTTCGTGGCGCCGGCATCTGCGGCATTGCGCTGCGCGAGTCCGAGCATCTCGTCGGTCATGTCAAGCCCGAAGGCCCGTCCGGTCGGCCCAACGCGCTTCGCCGACAGCAGCACGTCGATGCCGCCGCCGGAGCCGAGGTCGAGCACGCGCTCCCCCGGCTGCAGGTCGGCGACGGCGGTGGGATTGCCGCAGCCGAGCGAGGCGAGGACCGCCGCATCGGGCAGCTCGTCGCGCTCAAGGGCGCTGTAGAGGCCGGCGCCGATGCCGTCCTCCGGCCCGCAGCACGCGCCGGAGCCGGTGGCCGCCTGAGTCGCGGCCGCCGCGTAGCGCTGTCTCACGGCCTCGTGAATCTGCCCGGCCTGATCGATCGTGTCCGTCATCGGAGTGCCTCCTGCTGAGCTCAGCTGACCTGGACGAGGCCGGCGAGGCTGGCGCCGATCTCGGACCATCGGCGCGTGAAGTCGGGGGCCAGGGTGTAGACGATGTTCGTCCCCTGCCGCTCGCTGGTGACCACCCCGGCGTCGCGCAGCACCTTCAGGTGGTGGCTGATCGTCGGCTGGCTCACGGTGCAGCACTCGCTGAAGTCGCAGGCGCAGATGCCGTCGTTCTCGACGAGCTGCCGGACGAACGAGAGCCGGACCGGATCGGCCAGCGCCGAGAGCAGCCGCACGTCGGGGTCGTAGGTCTTCATCGGTCCGAACTATATCGATGTTCATCCATATTGACAAGCATCAATATCCACCCTACGGTGGCGTCTCACATCCGAGGAACCACCGATGAACGTGACGTACCAGCTCCTCGCCTCGGCCCATGAGGCCGACCTGCTACGCGAGGCACACGACCGACGGCTGAAGGATGACCTCTGCACCTGCGGCCGTCGCCTGCTCGGCATCCTCCCGATTCGCGAGCCCTGCGACGACCGGTCCACCCCGTAGCAACCGAGAGGAGGTGAGGACGATGCGTTTCGACGGTTGCTGTGATGGAGCCTGCGATTGCGAGTGCGGTCCCGGCTGCTGCTGACGAGCGTGCGCGTGGGCGAGTATCGTGGGCGCGCCGGAGACCGATGGAGGGGCCATCGGCCACGCGCGTCAGCCCGCGGGGTTCGAGCACTCGCCCATGCGCCTTCCCTTCATTCCCCGCGAGGAGAAGTTCTTCGAGCTCTTCGTGGACGACGCGCGCAACGTCGTCGGCGGTGCGCGGATGCTCGAGGAGTTCTTCCGCTCGTACGACCACCGCGAGCGGCTGGCGAGCCAGCTGCGGGATCTCGAGCGCCAGGGTGACGGCATCAGCCACGACATCGGCCAGAAGCTCGAGCACACCTTCGTCACGCCGTTCGACCGCGAGGACATCCATCAGCTGATCAGCCGCCTCGACGACGTGCTCGACTTCATCGAGGAAGTGGCCGACACCTGCATCCTCTACAAGATCGACGCGCCGACGCCGACGGCCCAGCAGCAGGCCGAGATCATCACCAAGCAGTGCGAGGAGATCCTCCGCGCGCTCGAGAAGCTCAAGGGCTTCAAGGACATCGCCCCCCACTGGATCGAGATCCATCGGCTCGAGAACGAGGGCGACCGGATCGTCAGGCAGGCCATGGCCGACCTCTTCACCAACGGCGCCGATCCGATGGAGGTGATCAAGTGGAAGGACATGTACGCACTCCTCGAGGACACGATCGACGCGTGTGAGGATGTCGCGAACGTGATCGAGAGGATCGTCGTCAAGCATGCCTGAGGGCCTGCTGCCCGAGGGGTTCACGCTCACCCTCGTCGTCGTCCTCATCCTGGCGGTCGCGTTCGACTACATCAACGGCTTCCACGACACGGCGAACGCGATCGCCACCAGCGTCAGCACGCGCGCCCTTCGCCCGGGATGGGCGATCGCGATGAGCGCGGCGGCCAACTTCACCGGCGCGCTGGTCGGCCTGGAGGTGGCGCGCACCGTCAGCTCCGGGATCATCGACACGAACGTCGAGTCGCAGACGGTGATTGCGGCCGCGCTGGTCGGGGCGATCACCTGGAACCTGCTGACCTGGCGCCTCGGGATCCCATCGTCCTCGAGCCATGCGCTCATCGGCGGACTGCTCGGCGCGGCGCTCATCTCGGCCGGCATCGGCTCGTGGCAGATGGACGGCGTGCTCGTCAAGGTCCTGCTGCCGCTCTTCGCCTCACCGTTCATCGGCTTCGTTGTGGGGCTGTTGTTGATGGGGCTGCTCTTCAACATCTTCCGGCGGTCCCATCCGGGCCGGCTCAATGCCGGCTTTCGCCGGCTCCAGGTGCTGTCGGCTGCGTTCATGGCGTTCAGCCACGGCAGCAACGATGCGCAGAAGACGATGGGGATCATGACGCTCGCCCTCGTCACCGCGGGCATCCAGACGACCTTCGATCCCCCGCTCTGGGTCATCCTCACGGCCGCGACCGCCCTCAGCCTGGGGACCGCCGCGGGAGGCTGGCGGATCATTCACACGATGGGCACCAAGGTCGTGAAGCTCGACCCCGTTCACGGGTTCGCGGCAGAGACCACCGCGGCCACGATCATCATCGGCGCGTCGCACTTCGGAATGCCGGTGAGCACCACCCACGTGATCAGCTCGGCGATCATGGGCGTCGGCTCGTCGGACCGGCTGAAGACGGTGCGGTGGAGCGTCGCCCGCTCGATCGTGACGGCCTGGATCCTCACCATCCCCGCCTCCGGCACCACCGCCGCCGTCGCCTACCTGATCCTCAGCCCGATCCTGGGGTAGCGCCACCGAGCGCGCTTAACCCACCTTTGACGCTCCGATAAGAAGGGGTTAAGCGCCTTCGCCGAGGCTCATGGCGTGAACGTGTGCCCGATCGCGCCACCCGGCCGCGTGGGCGCGCCACAATCGGAGGATCTGCATTGAATTCGACCCGCGGCGGGCTGCGCCCCGCATTCGCGATCGCCATGGTGGCCACCCTCGCCCTCGCGGCCTGCTCCAGCAACCCCGACAACGGCGGCAACGGCGGAGATGGCCTGAGTGGCGAGATCGTCGTCTCGGGCTCATCGACCGTCGAGCCGATCACTTCGATCGTGATCGAGGACTTCACCGCTGCCAACAGCGGCGTCGAGGGCTCGGTGGACGGCCCCGGCACCGGTGACGGCTTCGCGCTGTTCTGCGCCGGCGAGATCGACATCGCGGACGCGTCGCGCCCGATCAGCGAGGAAGAGGTCGCGCTGTGCGAGGAGGCCGGCGTCACCTATGTCGAGCTCCAGGTCGGGATCGATGGCATCAGCATCATCACCTCCCCGGAGAACGACGCCGTCAGCTGCCTGAGCTTCGCGGACCTGTACGCCTTGACCGGTCCCGAGTCGCAGGGCTTCGACAACTGGTCCGATGCCGACGCGTTGGCTGAGGAGATCGGCTCCGGAGACTTCGGCGAGGTTCACGCGCCCTTCCCGGCCGATGCAGCCCTGACGATCACGGCGCCCGGCGAGGAGTCCGGGACGTACGACACCTACGTCGAGTTCGTCGTGGCCGATCTGGCGGAGGAGCGCGGCGCCGACGAGGCGACCCGGCCGGACTACCAGACCGCCGCCGACGACAACGTCATCATCGAGAACGTGTCCGGCGCGCCGAGCACCCTCGGGTGGGTTGGCTTCGCCTTCGCCGACGAGAACGCCGACGCGGTGAAGTCGATCGAGGTGGACGGCGGAGACGGGTGCGTGGCTCCCACCGCGGAGACGATCGCGTCAGGTGAGTACCCGATGAGCCGACCGCTCTTCATCTACGTGAATGCGACCGAGGCGGATGCCCGTCCCGAGCTCGCGAGCTTCGTCGACTTCTTCCTCTCGGACGAGGGAATCGCCGCGGTGACGGAGGCCGACTACGTGGCGCTGGATGCCGCGGCCCTGGAGGAGACCCGCGCGGCGTGGGAGGGCCGCTGACGCGGGATAGGATGACGATCAGATGACGGCCACGCCCATCCGCCCGGCGTCCCCCCTCATCCCGGAGGACCTCCAGATCGCGCGCGGCCGCCGTCGCCGTGAGAGCGTCGTGCGAGCCTTCTTCCTCGCGGCCGCCGGCCTGTCGATCGTGGTCAGCCTGGCCATCATCCTGTCGCTCGTCGGAAACGCCCTGTACTTCTTCATCAACGTCGACAAGGGCGCGCTCGTCACCGACGGGTGGTTCCCGCGACGTGGGCTGTACGACATCGCCACGATCGTGGCCGGGACCCTCATCATCAGCGGTGTCGCGATGCTCGTGGCGGCTCCGCTTGGCCTCGGGGCGGCGGTCTACCTCTCCGAGTACGCCGGCTCGCGGGTGAGACGCTGGCTGAAGCCGGTCCTCGAGATCCTCGCCTCGATTCCAAGCGTGGTGCTGGGCTTCTTCGCCCTGACCTGGATCAGTCCGAACCTCGTGCAGCCCCTCACTGGCGCGCCGCTCTCGAACATGGCCGCGGCCGGGCTGGCGGTCGGGATCCTCATCACGCCGCTTGTGGCCTCGATCAGCGAGGACGCCATGCACGCTGTGCCCGGCTACCTGCGAGAGGCGGCGTACGGGCTTGGCGCGCGGAAGCGCACGACCAGCCTTCGAGTCGTGGTGCCTGCGGCCGTGTCCGGCATCGTCGCCGCGCTCCTTCTCGGGGTCTCGCGGGCCATTGGCGAGACGATGATCGTCTCCATCGCCGCCGGCGGCACCGGCGGCTCGCTCTTCGAGTCCAATCCCTTCGAGCCAGGCCAGACGATGACCGCCGCCATGACGGCGCTCGCCATCGGCTCCGACCAGGTCCGCGGTGCGGCGCTCACCTTCGAGAGCCTCTTCTTCGTCGGCCTCCTGCTGTTTCTCATGACGCTCGCGCTCAACCTCCTCAGTGACGCCTTCGTGCGTCGCGTGCGGAGCGCGTACTGATGACCGCCGGCACCCAGGCGATCCCAGCACGCGAGGCGGTCGAGGCCCGCCTGCGGGGCGGTGGCGGCGACCGGGTCGGGCTGGTGGTGCAGGCGGCGCTGCTGCTCTCTCTCCTGGTGGCCCTCGGGGTCCTGGTCGTCCTCGTGGCGGACATCGTCATTCGCGCCATTCCGGTCCTCGAGCGCCCGGGCGACTTCCTGACATCACCGCTGTCATCGCGTCCGGCGCGGGCCGGCATCCTCCAGGGCATCCTTGGCTCGGTGCTCCTGATGGTGATCGTGGCCGTGGTCGCGCTCCCGCTGGGCATCGGTGCGGCGGTCTACCTCGAGGAGTACGCGCGCGACACGTGGCCCTCCCGCCTCATCAGGACGAATATCCGCAACCTCGCCGGGGTGCCAGCCATCGTGTACGGCCTCCTTGGCCTGGCCGTCTTCGTGAGCACCGTCGGCCTCGGCAAGACCCTCATTGCCGGCGCGCTGACGCTGTCCGTCCTGATCCTGCCGATCGTCGTCATCACCACCTCCGAGGCCCTGCGCGCGGTCCCGATGAGCATTCGGGAGGCGGCTCTCGCGGTCGGCGCCACAAGATGGGAGACGATCCGCGAGCACGTCCTCCCCTATGCCGCCCCCGGCATCCTGACTGGGACGATCCTGTCGCTGGCGCGCGCCTTCGGCGAGACGGCCCCGCTGCTCATGGTCGGCGCGGTCGCCGGCACGTTCACCAGCACCGCGGTCGGCGACATGCTGGGTGGCTCCTATACCTCCCTCCCGACGATCGTGTTCGACTGGTCCGGCAAGCCGCAGGACGAGTTCCGGGCGCTCACGGCGGCCGCGATCGTGGTGCTCCTCCTCGTCATCCTGCTCGTCAACGCGGGCGCGATCCTCCTCCGCAACCGATACGACCGAAAGTGGTGACCGATGACCGTCGACACTGAGCCCACACCGACCCCGGTCGCTGAGCAGAGCGATGACCGAGGGCCGACAATACGGCTCGTGAGCACGCGCCTCGAGCTCGACGAGTCCGAGCAGATCGCCCCGGGGCCGACCGGCAGGCCGGCGGCGATGGAGGTCGGTGATGCGGAGACCGTCTTCGAGCTGGCCGAGCTCTCGTGCTTCTACGGATCGTTCCGGGCCGTGCGGGACATCAGCCTGCGCATCCCGAAGAACCAGATCACCGCGATCATCGGCCCGTCCGGATGCGGAAAGAGCACCCTGCTGCGCAGCTTCAACCGGATGAACGACCTCGTCGACAGCGCCCGCATCGAGGGCAGCATCCGCTACCACGGGGTCGATCTCTACGGTGACGGCATCGACCCGGTCGAGGTCCGACGTCGGATCGGAATGGTCTTCCAGAAGCCAAACCCGTTCCCGAAGTCGATCTACGACAACGTCGCGTTCGGTCCGCGCGTGGCCGGCTTCAAGGGCGACATGGATGCGCTGGTCGAGTCGTCGCTGCGGCGCGCGGCGCTGTGGGATGACGTCAAGGACAAGCTGCGTCAGCCCGGGACCACGCTGTCGGGCGGGCAGCAGCAGCGGCTGTGCATCGCCCGCGCCATCGCCGTCGAGCCCGAGGTGATCCTCATGGACGAGCCGTGCAGCGCGCTCGACCCGATCGCCACCCTGCGCATCGAGGAGCTGATGCGCGAGCTGAAGGAGAACTACACGATCGTGATCGTCACGCACAACATGCAGCAGGCGGCGCGAGCGAGCGACGTCACCGCCTTCCTGACGATGGGCGAGGATCGCGCCGGGTACCTGGTGGAGATGGCGACCACTGATCAGCTCTTCACGCGGCCGGCGAACCAGCTGACCGAGGACTACATCACCGGGCGCTTCGGGTGACCGGCGCGAAGGGAGCCGAACCGATGGAGATCAGCGACGACCGGCCGCACCATCAGGGCACGCGCGCGACGTTCGATCGCGCCCTGGACCGCGTGAAGGACGACGTGCTGCGCCTGGGCGCCCAGGTGGAGAGCGCCCTGGAGCAGGCCGGGCGCGCCCTCGTGTCGCGAGATCCCGACCTCGCCGACCGGGTGCGCTGGGCGGACGCCGAGGTCAATGAGCTGCAGCGCCAGATCAACACCGAGATCACCACCCTGATCGCCACCCAGGGACCGGTCGCGCGGGACGTGCGCGAGCTCCTGGCCCTGTACCACGCGGCGGCTGAGCTCGAGCGCATGGGCGACTACGCGGTCAACATCGCCAAGCTCGCCCAACAGCTGGCGAGCGAGCCAGAGACCCCGATGCTGAAGCAGATCCCGCGCATGGAGCAGATCTGCCGCGAGCAGCTGCATGCCGCCATGCGAGCGCTGGTCGACATCAGCGAGGCCGATGCGCGCGGGGTGGCAGAGCGCGACGACGAGATCGACCACCTCTATAACAGCGTCTACGAGGACGCCATGGAGATGATGGTCACGGCGCCCGAGCGCGCCCGTCAGGCGACCCACATGCTCTTCGCGGCGCACCACCTGGAGCGGCTGGGTGACCGCGTCACGAACATCGGCGAGGATGTCGTCTACCTGGCCACCGGCCAGGTCGAGGACCTCAACCCCTGAGCGAACCGATGCGACGGCGCCTGCTCCTGGTCGAGGACGATCCGACGCTCCGACAGGCCCTCACCTTCAATCTCACCCGCGAGGGATACGAGGTCACGACGGCGGCCGACGGTGAGGCGGCCCTCGAGGCCGGCCGCAGCGACCGCCTCGACCTCATCCTCCTCGACGTCATGCTGCCGGGGATGAGCGGCGTGGAGGTGCTGCGCGTGCTGCGCCGCGACGGGGTCACGACCCCGGTGATCATCCTCTCCGCCAAGGGCGACGAGATCGACCGCGTCGTCGGGCTGAAGGTGGGCGCCGACGACTACGTCGCGAAGCCGTTCAGCCGCCCTGAGCTGCTGGCGCGCATCGAGGCTGTCCTGCGTCGGCGGCGGCGCGATGACCGCGAGCCGGAGCGACGCGAGGAGCTCGCCTTCGGCGGCGTTCACATCGACGTCGCGCGGCGCGAGGTGACCGTCGACGGCGCCGCGATCCACCTCACGACCAAGGAGTTCGACCTCCTGGCGCACATGGCGGCGAACCCGGGCCGCATCTTCACCCGCGACCAGCTGCTGGCCCGGATCTGGGGCTACGACTACGTCGGCGACGGTCGCACCGTCGACGTCCACGTCAGCTGGCTTCGGGGCAAGCTCCGAGGACATGAGGGGCGCAACTACTTCCGAACGGTCAGGGGCGTCGGATACGCCTTCGCCCCGGGCCCAGCGTGACGACCCCGACGCCCGGGACGGTCTTCGAGGCACTCCTCGGCCCCGGGCGCCGACATCTCATCGTCGTCGTCGACGACGCGCTGCGGATCGTTCGTGCCGGCCAGGCGGCGGCGGAGATCGCCGAGCGCCGGGAGGCCGACATGATCGGGATGAGCCTCATCGCGGCATTCGGGTCGGCCTCGCTCGACGCCATCGCGCGTCAGGCAGCCGCCTCACCTGGACCCATCAGCGCCGAGGCGTCGCTCGGCCGGCTCGGTGAGCGTCGGTTCGCGGTCGACGCGATGCCGCTCGAGCGTGGCGGCCTCGTGCTCTCGCTGCACGACGTCACCGAGCTGCGCCGAATCGAGCGGGTCCGACGCGACTTCGTCGCCAACATCAGCCATGAGCTGCGGACCCCGCTGACCTCGATCAAGCTGCTGGCCGAGACGCTCACGTCGGGCGGCGTCGACGACGCGGCCACGGCGCGCGACTTCGCGGCCCAGGTGGAGCGGGAGGCCGATCACCTCGCCCAGCTCGTGGACGAGCTCCTCGACCTGTCGATGATCGAGTCGGGCGAGACCCGCCTGGCGCTGGCGAGCGTCGACCCCGAGGTGGTGGTGGCCGACTGCGTGGCGCGCGTCGGTCCGGTCGCCGAACGGCGCGAGCTGCGTGTCCGTCGCCTGCCGCCACCGATCGAGGGTGTCCGCGTCAACGCCGACGCGGGGCGGCTCAGCCAGGCACTGCTCAACCTCGCCCACAATGCCGTGAAGTACAGCCACCTCCGCGGCGAGATCCGCATCGGCTGGGAGCTGGCCGGCGACCGGGTGCGGTTCAGCGTCGCCGACGACGGGATCGGCATCGCCGATCACCATCGCGAGCGGATCTTCGAGCGCTTTTACAAGGTGGACCGATCCCGCGCGCGCGTCGCCGAGGCAGACCCGCTGGGGGGAAGCTCGGGGCTCGGCCTCTCGATCGTGCGCCACATCGCCGAGGCGCACGGTGGCGCTGTCGGCGTCAGCTCAGAGGAGGGGGTCGGATCGACCTTCTGGATCGAGGTCCTGCGGGCGACCGACTTCAGCGATCCGGGAGGGCGCTGATCATCGCCGCCGCGTCCGCGGTGGTGAAGGCCTGGACCACGATCAGCGCGCCGCCGTGGACGAGGCCATGGAAGATGCCGAGGCGTGGCATGAGCGCCGCATTCTCCACGATCAGCACGTCGCGGCCGCCGAGCACCTCCGTCCGGGTCGAGCGGCCCTCGCTGGCCTCGTCGCCGTAGGCGGCGTCCGGAAACAGCTCGAGGAGCTCATCGGCCGGAACGCTTGGCGATCGCACCGCGAAGGCCTGGATGAACCGGGCGCCGTGCTCGCTGGCGTAGGCGACGTCGAGCTCATCGAGCTCGACGCCGGCGGCATCGGCCAGCCGCGCGAGGACGTCCTGCGCCACGCCGAAGGTGTGCAGCGCCACCCCGTCGAGGGTGCTCGGCAGCAGCTCCGCGACCGGCGGCGGGTCGGTGGGTGCCGCCGATGGAGGGGCAGAGGGCGTCGCAGTTGCGAGCGCCGTTGGGCTCGAGCCCGCTGACACTGACGGTGAAGGCGAGGCGCCAGCGGGCTCAGTCGTGCAGCCCACGACTACGAACGCGAGCACCCAAGTGGCGACCGATGTTCTCATCAGTGGAGGTACGTGGGCCGACACGTCACGCCGGTGCTGGACGTGGCCGGTTGGTGGTCTCCAGCGCACGCGTCAGCGAATAGTCGTTATTGATATGCAGCTCCCCAGTTCGGCGAGACGATCAGCCGGGCGAAGCCGAGCCCATCGTGAGCGTCAGGAAGGCGAGGACGTCGGCACGCTCGTCGATGAGCTTTCCCACCGGCTTCCCCATGCCATGCCCGGCATCGGTGTCGATGCGGATGAGGATCGGGGCGTCCCCGCCCTGCGCCGCCTGGAGCGTCGCGCCGAACTTGAACGAGTGGCCTGGAACGACGCGGTCGTCGTGGTCGCCGGTCGTCACCAGGGTCGGCGGGTAGGCGGTTCCTGGCCGGATGTTGTGCAACGGCGAGTACGCCATCAGGGTGCGGAACTGAGCAGGGTCATCGGCCGAGCCGTAATCGCTCGTCCAGCCCCAGCCGATCGTGAAGCGGTGGAACCGCAGCATGTCCATCACGCCGACCTCGGCCACCGCCGCGCCGAACAGCTCGGGATGCTGGGTGATGGAGGCGCCCACCAGGAGCCCGCCATTCGAGCGTCCGCTGATGGCGAGGTGGGCCGTATCGGTCCGCCCAGACGCGGCCAGCCACCGGGCACAGGCGGCGAAGTCGTCGAAGACATTCTGCTTGTGCTCCAGGCGCCCGGCGTCGTGCCACTCCTTGCCGTATTCGTTGCCGCCGCGCAGCGAGCCGACCGCCAGCAGGCCGCCGCGCTCCATCCACGCCAGCCACTCGGCCTTGAACATCGGGCCGATGGCGACCTGGAAGCCGCCGTACCCGTACAGCAGCGTCGGCGTGGCGCCGACGGGTGGCGCCGGGTCGCGGCGATGGGTGAGGAACAGCGGCACGCGCGTGCCGTCATCGGACGTGACGAAGACCTGCTCGGTGACGAACGCTGCAGGGTCCCACGCGAGGTTCGTCCTGCCGTGCGCGGTAACGGTGCCATCCGCAACGCGCACCGCCATGACCGATGCGGGCGCGGCGAACGTCTCGAATGTGAAGAACAGGTCCCGATCGTCCCGGCGACCCTGAAGGTCGGCGACCGTGCCGATGCCCGGCAGCTCCGGGTCGGAGGCCGGGGTGCCGTCGAGCTCGAAGAGGCGAAGCCGATGGCGGGCGTCGTGGAGGTAGACGGCCACAAGTCGTCCGTCGACGAGCTTCACCGCCTCGAGCGCATCGTCGGCCTCGGAAACGAGCTCCCGAAGCTCGCCGCCCCGGGCGTCGAGGGCCACGACCCGCCCGCGCGGGGCGTCGCGGTCGGTCTGGAGGTACAGCGTCCCGTCGACGGCAGCGATCGGCAGGTAGCTCGCATCCGCCTCGTCGAGCAGGGGACGGACCTCGACGTCCTCGATGCCGGCGGCCAGGTCGGCGACATACACCCGGTTCTCCGGGTCGGTCCCGCGCCAGACGTTGAGGACGAGGAGGCGGCCTTCGTCCATGACCTCCGGCTCGAAGCCCCAGTCGGGATGGTCGGGCGTCGCGAAGACGACACGATCCTCGTCCGGATCGTCGCCGAGCCGATGGAACCGGAGCTCCATCTTGACGGTTCGGCGCGTCGAACGTCGCGTCGGCCGGCGGCTCCGGGTAGCGGCCGTAGAAGAAGCCGGATCCGTCGTGACGCCAGGCTGCGGACGCGAACTTCGACCACTCGAGCCGGTCGGGCAGGTCCTCGCCGCTGTTCACGTCACGGACGCGCCAGGTCCGCCAGTCGGATCCTGCCTCGCTCATCGCGTACGCGACCAGCCCTCCGTCCTCCGAGATCGCAATGGCGGCGAGGGCCGTCGTGCCGCCCGCACCAACCGCATTCGGGTCGATCAGGATCCGGCCCTCGTCGTCCGGCCCGTCGGCGACCCACAGGACGTCCTGGTCCTGCAGCCCGGTGTTGCGGTGCTGGAACCAGCGGTCGCCGTGCCTGCTCGGTGAGCCGGCACGCGGGTAATCCCACAGCTGCTCGAGCCGCTCGCGGATCGCGAGGCGGTCGGGCACCTCACCCAGGACGCGCTCGGTGAGCTCGTTCTGGGCGTCGATCCAGCACGCGAGTCAGGGGCGTCAGAGTCCTCGAGCGGCCGATACGGATCGGCGACGAGCGTGCCGTGGTGGTCGTCGACCTGGTCTGAGCTTGGAGCCGGCGGGTAGCTGATCGAAGGCATCCTGAGCATGCTAGCCGTCTAGGGCGACAGGTCGAGGTAGACGTCGTCGGGCACGCAAAACGCCCACTCCTCGCCGGGTTCCTGCGAGCGGAAGATCGGGTGGCCGCTCTCCCCCACGTGCGCCGACGCGTGGCGGTTCGGCGAGTCGTCGCAGCATCCGGTCCTGCCGCACGTCATGCACGTCCGCAGATGGACCCATTCCGAGCCGATGCGGAGGCATTCCTCGCATCCGGTCGACGATGGCTCGACGTCGCGGATCAGGTCGAGGTGGGAGCAGGGCGGCGCATCGTTCATCCCGCCCATTGTGCACTCCCCGATGCGTGCGCCGTTATGATTGACCATGCAACTATGAAGACGTCCATCTCCCCCGGCGACCCGCGCCTCAGATCGTGGAGCACCTTCCTGCGAGCGCACGCCTACGTGGTCCGCGAGCTCGAGCGGGAGCTTCAGGCTGAGCAGCAGCTGGCGCTGACCGACTACGACGTGCTCGTCCAGCTCGCGACCGCCGATGAGCGGCGCCTGCGGATGAGCGAGCTGGCCGACCGGCTCCTCCTGTCGCGCTCCGGGGTCACCCGCCTCGTCGACCGGCTGGTGGCCGACGGCCTCGTCGAGCGGGTGGTGTGCGACGACGACCGTCGGGGGCAATGGGCCTCGCTGACCACGGCCGGGCGCGAGCGCCTGCGCCGCGCCTCGCCGACGCACCTTCGCGGGGTCGCAGCGCACTTCCTGGACCGCCTGAGCCCCGACGAGCTCGCCAGCCTGGAGCGGATGCTCGGCGCGGTCGCCGGCCGCTGAGTCAGCCGCCCTCGCGGAGCCCGCGGACCATCGGCGCCCGCGGATCATTCGGCGCGAGCTCGAGGAATCGGTCGAAGGCGGCGTTCGCCCGGGCCCGATCCTCCTCGCCGCGGAGCGCGATCAACCCGTCGAAGAAGGCGAGCTCGACGGGATCGGCGCCCTCCAGCTCCGCGTAGGCGTCGTGCGCCAGGCGCGCATTGGCGGCATCGCCGGCGCGCAGATAGGCGGCCATGATCCGCTCGTACGCGTCCGCGCGCCCGGGGTCGAGGGCGATGAGTGCCTGGAGCGCCACGGCCCCCCGTTGGAGGTCCTCGGGGCTCGAGCCGGCGAGGTAGGCATCGGCCAGTGCGGAGAGGGTCGACGGATCTCGCGGGTCGGCGTCGAGATCCGCCAGGAGGTCCGCGATCTCATCCTGTCGCGCCGTCTCGGCGGCCTCGGCGGCCGCAAGGGTCTCGTTAATGACGGTCGCGTTCGGCAGCCCGGTCGCCGGCAGCGCGGACCCCACGACGAGCGCGACACCGATGAGCGCCGCGGCTGCGGCCGCGGCAAACCGACGACGCGGCCGGCCTGTCGTCTCGGGGGGTGGCGATGATGACTCGAGCGCGGTCAGCGTCGCGGCGGCGCGCGCCTCCGCCTCCGCGCGTTGCGCAACGTACCCGGGCTCGTCGAGCGAGCCGGCCCGGCGGTCGGCCTCGACGTCGCGCAGCGCCTCGAGGGCGACCCGATGGCGCAGCGCCAGGGCATCGTCGGGCTGCGGGCCGGCGTCCGGAGCATCACGGCGCAGCGGCGCGAGCACGATCAGCCCGGCCGCGACTAGGCCGATGGCGACGAGCGCGACCTCAGGCATCGAGCACCTCGACCTCCTCCCGCACTCGCCGGCGGTCCTCTTCCGACGGTGGCTCGGGCAGCGGCTCACCGGCGGGCGCACGGCGCGTGAGCCACCAGCCAAGGCCAGCGATGCCGGCCAGGACGACGGCGAAGGGAACCAGCCATGCCAGCGGTGAGGATGGCGCCAGAAGGATCCAGTCGCCGTAGCGCTCGACGAACCGCGCGCGCACCTCGTCGTCCGACGCACCGGCGGCGATCATCTCGTCCACCTGGCGCCGGATCTCGCGCGCCGCGGCCGTCGGCGAATCCGCGACGGACAGCCCCTGGCAGTCGGGGCAGCGGAGTTGCTCGGCGATGGCGTCGGCACGTGCAGACGGCGAGGCGCCGTCCACCGGGCGGAGCGCGAGGACGGCGACGATGGCGACGACCGCAACCGCCAGTCCCAGCGCGACCGCCGGCAGCCAGCTCCTCATCCGTCGACTCCCGCGGCGGCCAGGTGCTCGGCCATCGTCGCGTCGGTCAGGGGGCCGAACTGGCGCGCACGCACGATCCCGGCGGCGTCGACGAAGAACGTCTCGGGCGGCCCGGTGACGCCGAAATCGATCGCGAGGCCGCCGCTCGGATCGAGCAGGTGCGGGTAGCCGGCGTCGCCGTAGCGAGCGAGGAACGCTTCGGCGTCGCCCTCGACGTCCTGGTAGAGCACGCCGACGATGGCGACGTCGTCGCGCGCGCCATTCGCCGCCAGGACCGGGTGCTCGTCGACGCAGGCGGGAATGCACCAGCTCGCCCAGAAGTTGACGACGTACGGCTGACCGGCGAGGTCGCTGCTCGCGAGCGTCCTCCCGTCGAGGGTCTCGAGCGACCATGCCGGCGCCGGCCGCCCGATGAGCGGCGAGGCGATCGCGCGAGGGTCACGGCCGAAGCCGGTGAGGAGGAGCCAGCCGACCGGCACCACCAGGAGCGGAACGATGATCCAGCGCAATGCCTGCATCAGGCGCCCTCGACCGATGCCGCCGCGGGCGTCGCGGCCGGCTCCGGGACCATCACGCGGCGCGGGCGCGGGTCGGGCCAGATGGCGAATGCCGAGCCGATCCCGACGATCGCCCCGCCGAGCCAGATCCACGCCACCAGCGGGTTGAGGAAGAGGTGGAGGCTCACGACCCCGGTCGCCTCGTCGGCGGCCAGCAGGGTGATGTAGAGGTCCTCCCCCAGGGAGGTGCGGACGGCCGGCGTGGCGATCGCGGTCGGCGAGCTGGGATAGTCGCGCAGCGCCGTGTCCAGCGCGCCCGACTGTGGCCCGGCGTAGCGGAGCTCGGCGCGCGTCTCGATCACGCGAGCGTCGTCCGGCAGGGCCTCGACCACGAGCCGCTCATGCGTGACCTCGTACGCGCCGATGCGGGCCGTCTCGCCCGGGGCGAGGGTGACCGTGAGGTCGGTGGAGAGGCCCGACGAGACGGCGATGGCGACGGCCATGACGAGGACGCCGAGGTGGACGGCGTAGCCACCGTACCGTCGCCGGTTGCGGGTCGCGAGGCGCCAGGCGGCGATCGGGGGTCCCTCGCCACGGCCACGGGCCCGCGCTGCGGCGCCGCGAATGACCTCATGGACCATGATCGTCGCGGTGAAGGCGGCCAGGACGAGGACCCCGAGGGACCCGCCGGCTCGGAGCCCGAGCACCAGCGCCCCGATCCCGACCGCCGATGCCGCGAGCAGCGGGACCGTAAAGCGCTCCCGGACGGTCGACCACGACGCGGCGCCCCATGGCAGGGCCGGGCCGATGCCCATGAGGAAGAGGAGCGCCACGAGGATCGGCACGCCCACGCCGTTGAACCAGGGTGCCCCGACGCTGATCGTCGCCCCATCGGCGGTCGCGACCAGCATCGGCAGCAGGGTCCCGAACAGGACCGCGAAGGTGAGGCCGAGGAAGAGCACGTTGTTGAGGAGGAAGGCCGACTCGCGGCTGAGGGTGCCGGACGGGCCACCACCGCCAGCCAGCTGCGGGAGCCGCCACACGATCAGGCCGGCGCCGGCACCGAACGCGAGGAGGAGCCCGCCAAGGAACCAGGGGCCGATCGCCGACTGGGTGAAGGAGTGGACGCTGGCGACGACGCCCGACCGGGTCAGGAAGGTGCCGACCAGGGTGAGGACGAAGGTCGCCACGACGAGCGCCACGCTCCAGATGCGGAGTCCCCCGCGGCGCTCGGCGACCATGGCGGAGTGGACGAAGGCCGTCGCCGTCAGCCACGGCAGGAGCGCCGCGTTCTCGACCGGGTCCCATGCCCAGTAGCCGCCCCACCCCAGCACCTCGTAGCTCCACCATGCGCCGGCCGTGATGCCGAGGGTCAGGAAGATCCACGGCACGAGTGTCCAGCGCCGCACGATGCGCAGCCACTCCTCGTCCAGCCGTCCGGTCACGAGGGCCGCGACGCCGAACGCGAAGGGCACCGCCAGCCCGGTATAGCCGATGTAGAGGAGCGGCGGGTGGAGCGCCATGAAGGGATGGTTCTGGAGGAGGGCGTTCGGCCCGATCCCCTCGCTCGCCACCGGCGAGGTGCGCAGGAACGGGTTCCCCGGCCAGGTCATGACGGCGAAGAAGAAGAGGTTGACCGATGCGAGGGCCGCGCCGACCCACGGCATCAGGTGGCGATGACGGTCGCGGTGACGCCAGAGGACGACCGATGCCCATCCCGTCGCCAGCAGCGTCCAGAACAGGATCGAGCCCTCCAGGGCGGCCCAGAGGCTGATGGCGCTGATGAACGGCGGCGTGGTGGTGGCGTTGTTCTCGGCGACGTAGAGGACGCTGAAGTCGTGGGCGAGCAGGGAGACGACCATCGCCACCGAGGCGATGGCTACCGCGACGAAGGAACCGATCACCGCCCGCCGCCCGCTGACGGTCGCGCGCGAGTCGCCCGAGCGACCGCCGAGCGCGAAGGCGACGATGGCGTACAGCGTCAGGCCGAGGCCGACCACGACGGCCGCGTGCCCGATGGTCGGGATCACCGCCTTGGGCTCCCGGTCCTCATGAGTCGTCCCCAGGATCGAAGACGCGGTTGCTCGGGTCGCCGCCCGGCTCCGGAGCCACGTAGTTCTCATCGTGCTTGACGATGACCCGGGTCGCCTCGAACACGCCATCCGTACCGAGGACGCCCTCGACGACGGCTCCGCTCCCCTCTCGGAAGGAGCGCGTTGGCGCGACCGTCGAGTGCACCGGGATCGAGGCGTCGCCATCGACGAGATTGAAGCTGAGGTCGGTCGGCGGCCCGCTGATGCTGCCAGGCTCCACCTGCCCGCCGAGCCGGATCGTCACGCCAACGCCCTCGTCGCCGAGGGCCAGGAGCTCGCTCGGGGTCTGGTAGTACACGAGGGCACGGCCGATGCTCGAGAACGCCAGGTAGGCGACCACCACGAGGACGACGCCGACCAGCACCAGGATCCCCCAGGGACGCCGCGGCGGCGGCAGGACCGGCTCGACCGGGGCGGCGACCGTCATCGGCCCTCGTCGCGGCGGTCGTTCGCGGCGCGCAGCCGGCGCCAGAGGGCCACGGCGTAGAGGGCGAGCCCGCCCACGATGACGGCGTAGGCGGCGATCACGAACCCGACGTCGGTCACCTCGCCGGCTCCGCCGAGCGGGCGCGCATGATCTGGTCCACCCGCGCCGCCTCCTCGCGCGCGACCTCCGTCCTCGCCAGCTGGTAGCGCCGGATCATGAGGTAGAGCCAAACCACCGTGTAGGCGGTGACCGTGCCGAGGAGGGTGAGCACGAACGGCAGCGGGGCCGCCGGATTGAGGACGCGGTCCGGCGAGCCGATCGTCGCCGTCTGATGGAGGCCGCGCCACCACTCGACGCTGAAGTGGACGATCGGGATGTCGACCGCGGCCACGATCCCGACGATCGCGGCCCGGGTGGCCCGTCGCTCCGGGTCTTCGGTCAGTCGTCGCAGCAGGAGGTAGCCGACGTACAGGGCCAGCAGCAGCGCGGTCGTCGTCAGGCGTGGGTCCTCCCACTGCCAGAAGACGCCCCATACCGGCGCGCCCCACATCATCCCGCCCCAGATGGCAAAGGCGGTGAAGATGACGCCGATCTCGGCGCCGGCCAGGGCGACGGCGTCGAATCGAAGGTCGCGCCGCCAGAGCCACAGGATGCCGGCGAGCGCCGTCACGCCGAAGGAGAGATAGGCCAGCCAGGCCGATGCGACGTGGGGGTACATGATGCGCTGCGCGTCGCCCTGGTTGAGGTCGGCCGGAACGAGGAAGAGGCTGACGGCGGTCATGCCCGCCACCGCGGCCAGGGCAACCATCCCGAGGATGCGCGTCTTCATCCGTCCTCCAGCAGGAAGCCGTACGTCGCCGCGCCGGCAACGAGCATCACGATGTCGAAGGCGACGAGCAGCTGGAGCCACGCGCCGAGCTCGCCGAGCGGATCGCCGCCGAGGGCAGCCGCGGTCGCCTTCACCGCGGCCAGGAGCAGCGGCGCCAGCACCGGCAGCATGAGCAGCGGCAGCATCACCTCACGCGCGCGGAGGCGGACGGTCACCCCGGCGTAGAACGTGCCGACCGCCGCGATCCCGGCCGCACCGAGCACGAGCGTCGCCACGAGCGGGACGATGGCCGACGCGACGGGGACCGCGAACAGGATGCCGACCGCGCCGAGGACGACCGCGCCGAGGACGAGCATGACCGCGAACCCACCCAGCGCCTTGCCGGCGTAGATCGCGCGACGGCTGATCGGGAAGAGCGCGAGATGCTCGAGCGCCCCGTCGTCGGTCTCGAGCAGATGGAGCCGACCGACGGCCAGGATCCCGGCGAAGACGATCGCCAGCCACAGGAGCCCGGGTGCCGCGGCCGCGAGGCGATCGGAGTCAGGCCCGAGCGCGAAGCCGAAGAGCAGGAGCACGACGGCCGCGAAGAAGAGGGTGCTCACGGCGGCGCTTCGGCCACGCAGCTCGGCGCGCGCGTCCTTCGCGGCGATCGCCATCGCCAGCCTCGCATCGCGGCGCAGGACGCTCATCGCGTTGCCACGACCGGCCGCGGAGCATTCAGGAGCGAAGGTGGCTGGAAGGTGACGCCCGCGCCCTCGACCGTCGCTACCAGGCCCCGATCCAGGACGACCCGTGCGTCGAGGAATGGCTCGAGGCGATCGGTGCTGTGCGACGCGACGACCACGGTGACACCGACATCGTGCCAGGCGGCGAGGAGGCCCTCGACCAGGGCCATGCCGTCGTCGTCCAGCGCCGCGAAGGGCTCGTCGAGCAGCACGAGCGACGCGTTGCCCAGCAGGATGCGCGCGAGGGCCAGCCGCTTGCGCATGCCGGCCGAGAGCTCCCGGACGCGCGTGTCGGCGCGCGTGGCGAGGCCGACGTCCGCCAGGGCGCGCGCGACCCGGGTGTGACGATCCGGCGTGTCGAGCATGGTGGCCGCGAAGTCGAGGTTCTCGCGCGCGGTGAGGTCGTCATACAGGCCCGTGGCATGCGAGAGGTAGGCCACGCGCTCACGGACGAGCTCGGGGTCGCGGGCCAGGTCCAGGCCGTCAACCCGCGCGTCGCCGTACGAGGGAAGGATCGCGGTCGCCAGCAGGCGCAGGAGGGTTGTCTTGCCCGCGCCATTCGGGCCGAGCAGAGCCACCGTCCGGCCACCCTCGATCCGCAGCGAGATGCCGGCCAGCGCCGCGCTGCCGCCGAAGAGGCGCGCGAGGTCGGTGGTTTCGACGCCCGGCGGGCGGTCGTCGGGTGCCCCAAAGGAGCGGGGCGACACGTAGATCGTGGTCTGCGGCATGCTCAACCTGGGGGGCGAAGCTCGGCCACCGCACTATGGATGGCGCGTTGGAGACCGTCAAATGCGCGAGCTGGCCGTAACCATGCACGTAACCACAATGCTGCCGGCCCGAGAGAAGAAGGAGCCCGACGTCCCATGCCCCGAATCCGATTCGCGATCCTCGCCGCCCTGGCGCTCGTCCTCGCCGCGTGCACCACGGCCGCCTCGCCGTCGCCCGACGAATCCGAACCGACGACACCGTCGTCAGCCGCCTCGTCGCCGAGCGAGGGAGCTGCGAGCCCGACGGCCGAGGAGTCGGAGGAGCCCGAGACGGCCGAGGAGCGAGTTCGTATCGACAACTCGCAGTTCGACCCGGGCGAGCTGACCATCGCGGTGGGCACCGAGGTCGTCTTCCTGAACGCCGACAGCTTCACGCACACCGTGACCGAAGGCACCGATGGTGACGTTGTGGACGATCCGATCGTGGACGATGAGATCGAGCAGAATGGCTCGGTGCGGGTCGTCTTCGACGAGCCGGGAACCTACGAGATCACGTGCGAGATCCACCCCTCGATGCAGATGACGATCACGGTCGAGGGATGACAGGAGGAGCTTCAGCCATGAACCGATCCAGGCCGTTTGCGCTCACCGGGGTGCTGCTCGTCATTGCGCATGGCGCTCGCTGCGTGCGCCGGCGGCGGCGACACCGAGTCGCAGCCCGCCAGCGACGGAGGCGGCGCCACCGGCGATGGTGGAGGCGCCACCGGCGACACCGTCTCGCTTGCCGGAGGGGCGTTCTCGCCGGCCACGCTCACCGTCGCCGCCGGCACGACGGTCACCTTCACCGACACCACCGGCCACACCGTCACCGAGGGCAGCAACGGCACGCCCGTTGACGACCCCATCGTTGACGAGGCCGGCGGCGCGGACGTGGAGGTCACCTTCGACGAGCCCGGCACGTACAACATCACGTGCAAGATCCACCCGGGCATGAACATGACGGTCACCGTCGAGGGCTGAGCCAGCCCCGATGGGAGGGGGTCGTCGGTTGATGGCCCGCCTCGGGCGGTGCTAGGGTTCGCGTCCTGATGGACGCCGGCCTCTCCCACAGCCAGCCAGCAACGCCGCGGTCGCGAGCCGCTCGCCGTGCTGCGGCTCAGCGCGCCGAGTGCGCCGCGACGGCCGCGTTGACCGTGCTGGGCCAGAAGTGGGTGCTGCGCATCATTCGCGAGCTCGGCGAGCGGACCCAGCGCTTCTGCGAGCTGCAGGACGCGCTGGGTGGCGCGAACTCAGCCACCCTCTCCCAGCGGCTGAAGCTGCTCGAGGACGAGGGGCTCATCGAGCGGCGGGAGATCAGCGCCGTGCCGCCGTGGGTCGAGTACTCGCTCACCGCCAAGGGCGGCGACCTGCGTGGCGCGATCGCCGGCATCGATCGATGGGCGGATCGCTGGGCGGCGTCGACGCAGTGAGCCACCCGGTCGCAGAGGAACGCCCGGCCACTCATGGGGACGCGCTGAACGTCCTCCGCGCCGCCATCGCCGACGCCCCATCACCGGCCACCGGCGCGCAGCGCGCGGTCGAGCTGCTCCGGGATCGATTCCCCCATTACGACTGGGTCGGGATCTACTGGGTCGAGGGCTCGGACCTCGTGCTCGGCCCGTGGGTTGGCCCGGAGGCGACCGAGCACACCCGCATCCCGATCGGCACCGGCGTCTGCGGCGCGGCCGCCGCGTCGGGTCGCACCGAGATCGTCCCCGACGTCCATGCTGACCCGCGCTACCTGGCCTGCTTCGCGAGCACGCGAAGCGAGATCGTGGTCCCGATCTTCGACCGTGGCGAAGTGGTCGGCGAGATCGACGTCGACGGGTCCGACCTCGACGCATTCGACGAGATGGACGCGCGCTTCCTCGAGGAGGCCGCCGCCCTCGTCGCGCCGCTTCGGCCCCGGTCGTAACCGCGGTCGTAGGGCATCGGTGAGATGTCCACCGCTCCGGGTCCCTTCGAGCAGGTCTACGACGAGCACGTCGTGGGGATCTATCGCTTCATCTACGCCCGCGTCGGCAACCACCCGGATGCCGAGGACCTGACCGCGCAGGTCTTCGTCCGCGCCGTGGAGCAGCTGGACACGACGCGTCAGCCTGGCCAGATCGCGGCGTGGCTGTATCGCGTCGCGCACAACGCCACGGCCGACCACTGGCGCGCCTTCTACCGCCTCCCGCTCGTCGGCGTCGACCGGGTCGCCCCCGGCTGGGAGCCGATCGACGAGGGTGAGCGCCCACCGTCCGACCCGGACGATCGCGCTCGCGACCGCGTCCAGGCGCTGCTCCGGCGCCTTCCGGACCACTACCGCCGCGTGCTCGAGCTCCGCTTCCTGGAGCGAAAGAGCGTGGCCGAGACGGCGAACGCGATGGGGATCACCAGCGGCAACGCCCGCGTGTTGCAGTACCGCGCGCTGCGCCGAGCGGCGCTGATCGGGGATTCGACCGATGGCTGACGACGAGCGCCGCCTGAACGACGCCGCCGATCGCTTCGACGGCTACCTCGAGACGCTCCTCGGGGATGGGCGGCCCTCCCCGGACTCGGTGGGGGATCGCGACGAGGCCGAGATGGCGCGCATGGCGGCCGAGTTGGCGGCCGGCGGTCAGGCGCCCGACGCGGCGGCGCCGGATCCGGCGTTCGTCGAGCAGCTTCGCCTCCGCATGCGCGAGGCCGACGGCGGCATCGCCTCCGTCCGCGTTCCGCCACCGGTCCGCGAGCCGGCACGTCCGGCGGGCGCGGCACGTTGGCGGCTCTCCCGGCGCCAGCTGCTGCAGGCCGGGCTGGGCGCCGCGGCGGGCATGGCGGCCGGCGTCATCGGCGCTTCGCTGCGGGCCGATGCGGAGCGACGCAGCACCCTGGGCGACGGCGACCCGCTCGTGTCGGGCGAGGGCTTCTGGACGGAGGTGGCGCGGGTGGACGAGGTCCCGGAAGGAGCGGCGCTGCGCTTCAGCACGGCCGCCTTCAACGGCTTCATCGTGAACGACGCTGGCGAGATCCGTGCTCTCTCATCGGTCTGCACCCACATGGGCTGCACGCTCCACTTCCGGCCGGACTGGAGCGATCTGCGCTGTCCGTGCCACGGCGCGAGCTTCGACCTGGCCGGGCGGCTCGCCAACGGCCGGACCACGTGGCGCGCCGAGGGCGCCTATCCGGGCGATGCGCGCGCGTATCCGATCGAGCTGCCGGACCTCGTCCGC
Source organism: uncultured Chloroflexia bacterium (assembly GCA_963790255.1). GTDB lineage: Bacteria > Chloroflexota > Limnocylindria > QHBO01 > QHBO01 > JACDBZ01. Next base: position 150,531 of record CAWBOA010000014.1, read on the forward strand.
CCGCTGGTCAAGGTCGACGGCGAGCGAATCCTGGTGTGGACCGCCCAGGCCTAGAAGAGCACCTGGAAGAGGTAGCCGATCAGGTACGGGATCGCCAGGATCACGAGGATGATGGCCAGGACCAGGCCGGCGTAGAGGAAGAGGGACAGGTCGGGGACTTCCGATCGCCTCGGCGGCGGCGTGAGGCGCCGCGGCAGGTGCGACGGGCGGCGTGGCCGCTGGTGCTCGTACTTGTGCGGCTCGGAGAGGTCGGGCATCTTCAGCGGGGAGGCGGGCACGGTCAGTCGTAGACCTCAGGGTTGATTGGCGTCGGCAGTCGCTCGCCGCGCAGGCCGGCGAGCAGATTCGCGGCCGCCATGGCCGCCATCTTCCCGCGCGTCACGCGCGATGCCGACGCGATGTGCGGCACCACCACGCAGTTTGACAGCCCCACCAGCGGGTGGTCGGCCGGCAGCGGCTCGGGGTCGGTCACGTCAAGGCCGGCGGCGAAGATGGCGTTCGTGCGCAGCGCCCGCTCCAGCGCGATGGGGTCGACCACCGGCCCGCGCGACGTGTTGACGATCACGGCCGTCGGCTTCATGGCCGCGAGGGCCTCCGCGTCGATCAGGTGGTGCGTCTCATCGGTCAGGTTGACGTGCAGCGTCACGAAGTCTGACTCGCGGAGCAGCTCATCCATCTCGACCCGGCGGGCGCCCAGCTCGGCCTCCTCCTCCGGCGTCGCCGGATGCACGTCGTGATAGAGGATGCGCATCCCGAAGCCACGGCCCCGACGGGCCATCTCGCGGCCGATCCGGCCGAAGCCGACGATCCCGAGCGTCGCGCCATGGATGTCGACGCCCATGAGCAGCATCGGCCCCCAGGTCCGCCAGTTCCCATCGCGGACGTAATCGACGGACTCGGGGATCCGTCGAGCGGCTGCCATGATCAGGGCGAAGGCGAGGTCCGCGGTCGTCTCGGTCAGCACGCCGGGCGTGTTTCCCGCCGGAATGCGCCGCCGGGTACAGGCGGCCACGTCGATGTTGTCGAACCCGACGGCGAAGTTGCTGACGACCTTCAGCTGCGGGCCAGCGGTATCCAGCAGCTCGTCGTCGACCGAATCGGTCAGGAGCGAGAGGAGCCCGTCGACGCCGGCAACCCGGCGCAGGAGCTCGTCGCGGGGCGGAGGCAGCTCGTCGGTCCACAGGTCGACCTCGCATGCGTCGCGGACCTTGTCGAGCCCCTCGTCCGGGATGATCCGGGTGACGAGGACGCGCGGCTTCACCGGGCCCCGACCAGCGCGCCGGTGCGCTCCAGCTTGGCGAGGGACTCGGCCACACGGTCGAGGGCGGCGGCAAGGTTCTCGCGCGAGTTGGCGTAGCTGAAGCGGAGGTGGCCCTCGCCGTACGACCCGAACGCCGTGCCGGAGAGGCCGCACACGCCGGCGTCATAGAGGAGATGGTCGGCGATCTCGTTGCTGGTGCGCCCGAACGAGGTCACGTTGGGGAACGTGTAGAAGGCGCCGTGCGGCATGACGCACGAGACGCCGGGGATCGCGTTCAGCCCGTCGACCATGAGCTGGCGGCGAGCGATGAACTCCTCGCGCATCGCGTTCGCGGCGTCCTGCGGCCCGGCGAGCGCCTCGATCGCGCCGTACTGCGCGAAGGCGTTGGTGCACGACACGCTGTTGATGACGAGCTGGCTGAACGCGGGTGCGAGCCACGCGGGCACGACCCCATAGCCGAGCCGCCATCCGGTCATCGCGAAGGTCTTGCTGAAGCCGTCCAGCGTGATCGTGCGCTCCGCCATGCCGGGCAGGGTCGCGATCGAGAGCAGCTCGCCGGAGTACTGGAGGCGCCCGTAGATCTCATCGGCCAGGACGACGAGGTCGTGCTCCACCGCCAGCTCGGCGAGGCGCCGGATGTCGGCGTCGGTCAGGATCGAGCCGGTCGGGTTGTGTGGCGAGTTGAAGACCAGGAGCTTCGTGCGGGGCGTGATGAGGCTCGCGACCTCGTCGAGGTCCATCCGAAAGTCGTTCGCCTCGCGCAGCGGCGCCGCCACCGGCGTACCGCCGGCGTAGCGCGCCATCGACTCGTAGATCGGGAAGCCGGGATTGGGATAGATGACCTCGTCGCCGTCCTCGATGAGCGCGAGCATGGCGTAGAACATGATCGGCTTGGCCCCTGGCGTGACGACCACCTGGTCGGGGGTGGTCGTGATGCCCTTCCAGCGCGCGACGTCGGCGACGATCGCGTCGCGCAGGGCCGGGATCCCGGTCGGCGACGTGTAGTGGGTTTGGGCGTCCTCGAGCAGCGCATGCGCGGCCGCGTTGGAGACGTTTCGCGGGGTGTCGAAGTCCGGCTCGCCGATCTCGAGGTGGATGACGTGGCGGCCGGTCGCCTCGAGCGCGCGGGCACGCGCCGCAGCCTCGAAGGCGGTCTCCGTGCCGATCCGGTCCATGCGGCTGGCTAGTCTCACGCTGGATGGCCCTCGCGCTTCAGTGACCGTCGACGGTCTCCGACCGTGGCTCGTAAGTGTACCGATCGAGCGTGGGCGCGCCGCCGCACGACCCGCCGACGTTGACCGCGGTTCTACGATGACGATGGCTGCCGAGCAAGCAAGCGACTCCGGTGCGCGACCCGTGCGCCGCCGCTGACATCGGGCAGGAGGTGTGCCAGGTGGATCTCTCGAAGCTCAGTGCGAATGAGCGGATGGCGGTCTTCGCGTCCGCGGTGGTGGTCATCTCGGGGCTCATCAGCCTCATGAACAGCTGGGGGACCCTGATGCTCGTGGCGCTGCTGGCAGGCGCCGTCGTCCTTGGCGGCATCCTCCTCCCGCAGCTATCACCGGGGACGAACCTTCCGGCGCCGAAGGGCCTCGTCATGCTCGGCGGCGGTGTGGTGGCCGCGGTCTCCTTCGTGGTGACGGCGATCGATTGGCTCGGCTGGATCGGCGACAACTTCGCCAGCTTCGACGCGATCCAATTCCTGGTCGGCCTTGTCGCGTCGCTCGTCCTTGCCTGGACCGGATGGAAGGCGTACCAGGAGTCGGGGCGGGCGGGGTCCGCGGCGCCGCCGACGGCACCTCCCGCCTGAGAAGGACGGGACGATCGGGCCGTTGCCGGCACGCCGGCGCGCGCTGGTATACTTTCCAAAGCGAAATCCAACCCCGATGCGCCATCCGGGCGCCCATCAGGAGACCGATCCGATATGACGTTGTCAGAGACTCCTCGCGAGCCGATCTCGATGACCGGCGGCGCACCGACGGGTGGGCTGCTCGTATCGGTCACCGAGGCTGCCGCGAAGAAGGTGCTCGAGCTCCGATCTCGCGAGGGCAAGGCCGAGGCGAACCTCCGCCTCTTCGTGAAGAGCGGTGGCTGCTCGGGCTTCAGCTACGGCCTCGCCTTCGACGACAAGATCAACGAGGGCGACCGCCTCGAGGATCACGCCGGCGTCCCGATCGTGATCGACCAGTTCAGCCAGCAGTACGTGGACGGCGCCGAGATCGATTACGTCGACTCGCTCATGGGGTCCGGGTTCGCGATCAACAACCCGAACGCGGTGAGCAGCTGCGCGTGCGGCTCGTCGTTCAACACCGACGGCTCTGCCTCGAAGGCGGGCGGCTGCGCCCACTAGGCATTTGCCTCGCTCAGCCGCTCACGAAGCCCCGGCTCACCCGCCGGGGCTTCTTCGCGCGTCAAGCCTGGGACGCTCACTGCAGTGAGTCGAATCCCAACGAGTTAACATGCTCCTGTGAGTAGCACGTTTGCCGTCGAGTCGGCTCCCTCGCCCGCCGAGGCCCTGCGCCGCGGCTTCGCGACCGCATGGGGCGAGATCGGGGCGGCATGGGGTGTGGCACCGTCGACCGCCACTGTCCAGGGGTACCTGCTCGTCTCCGACGGCCCGCTGTCCGAGCCGGAGGTCCGGCGAGCACTCGGGATGAGCCACCGCGCGGCCAGCCTGGCGCTGGCCCAGTGCGAGGAATGGGGGCTCATCGAGCGCGCCGAGCTTCCCCGCCGATCCGGCCAGCGCGGCCCGGCAGCCACGGCATGGACCGTCGTGGACGACCACTGGGAGTGGTTCCGCCGCGTCGCGTCGGCGCGCAAGGAGCGCGAGACCGACCCGGTGCTGCCCGTCATCGCGCGCTGCGTCGAGGAGGCGCGAGCGATCGCCGAGCGCAACGCGGATTCGGACATGGCTCGGCTGGGCGAACGGTTCGCGGCCCTGCTCGAGTTCGTCCGGCGCTTCGACCGGGGCGTCGAGATCTTCGTGCGAGGCGACGCGCGCGCCATCGAGGGCGTCTTCGAGGCACTGAACCGCCTTGACGACGAGACGATCGATCAGCTCTGGCGGCTGGTGGCGGTGCTCGGGCCCGATGACACGGTGCGGGCGGCCGAGGCCCTGGCCACCCTGCCGCCCGCGGCCGCCCGCCGGCTCATCGCGCTGGCCGACCAGCCGGTCCTGCGCAAGCTCGTTGGGATGCGCTAGGCGCTACTCGCCGGAGCCGTCGTCCTCGAAGACCGAAGCGCCGGCGACCACGGTCGTCCCATCCCCGCCGCCAAGCGCCGCCGGCAGGGGGCGCGGCACCGGCACCGTCGTGACGTGGCGCTCGACCACGGCGCGGGTTCCCGCGATGCCGAGCTCGTCGAAGAGGACGCCAAACCTGGCGCGCAGGTTGGCCCCGATCTCGTCGGCGGCCGACCCGGGGAGGGTCCAGAGCTGCCGCTTGAACGGCCCGATCGCCTTCTTGCGCGTCTTGTACAGGAACTGCTCGTCGGTCTCGCCGTCCTTGCGCTCATCAACGCAGTTGGCGACGCACCACTCCATCATCTCGGCCCGGAGGTCGGCCGGCAGCCCACCGCCGTCGTACAGGATGTTCTGGAACCCGGTGGCGAGGTGGATCTCGGCCGTGCCGTTGACCGGGAAGTGGTGGAACGCGTCCTCGGGCAGGGTCGAGGCGCCGTGCTGGACGCAGCCGGCCATGCCGTACTCGTCCCGCGCGACGGTCGAGAGCCGCCGCAGCGTGTCGAAGTCGATGCTGACCTCGGCGATCGACCCGTCTGGCATCGGGACTCCGCCGTGGCTCGTCCCGGTCTGGACGCTGACCTTGCTGATCGGCTCGGCCGTGCCGCAGCGCTCCAGGTAGCCGTCGAGATAGGCGCGCAGCTCCTCCTCGGTCGAGTTCGACTTGCCGACCTCGCCGATCTCGCCGCCGACGCTGATCGTCACGCCGTCGGGCTGGAGCGTCCGCACCAGGCGGGTCAGCTCGGCCGTGTTCTCGGCGTTGACGCGCTGTTGCTCAGCGACCGTCGGCTGCGACAGGTCCACCAGCGTCGAGCTGTCGATGTCGATGTTCAGGAACCCGGCGGCGACCGCCTCGCGAGTCAGGTCGCGCAGGCCGTCGAGCTCGCCGTCCGGATCGGCCCCCCACTTGGTCGCGTTGAACTGGAAGTGATCGCCCTGCAGGAAGACGGGCGACCGCCATCCGCTACGCAATGCGGCGGCCAGGATGACCGCCGCGTACTCGGCCGGGCGCTGCTCGGTGTACGCCATCTCGCTCTTCGCGATCTCGAAGATCACGGTCGCGGCGTCACGCTCCAGTGCCGCCGCGAAGGCGGCCCGGGCGGTGAGATACGAGGCGGCCCGCACGTTGATGGCGGGCACGGTGAAGGCGTCGGCCGCCACCTCGCCGCGCCCGCGGGCGCGGTAGAGCTCGTGGATCGAGGACGAGCCGCACCCGAGCGCCTGCGAGGCGCTCCAGATGACCCAGCGCGCCGCGTCGCGAGCGCCGGCATCGGTGCCGAAGACGGCCTCGAAACAGAGGTCGTCCATCAGCTCGCCGCGCAGCGCGGCCTCGTCGGCGACCTCGAGGCCACCGTCGCCGATCGTGGCGACACCGCGGAGGCGTTCGCGCAGGTCGGTCGCCGCGTGCGGGCTCATGGGGCCATCCTACCGAAGGCCCGACACGAGTGTGAATGCCAGCAAGGGCGCCACGAGCAGCCCAAGCCCGGCAGCCAGGAGGTACCAGTCTCGCGCCGCGCGACGATCTGCGACGCCCCGGCGCTGCAGGCCACCGGTCCACCAGCGCACCGCGGAGAGGCCGAGCACGTACAGCGCCGCCGCAAGGCCGACGACGCCGATGACGAACGGGCGCACCTCGACACAGTCACCGAAGGCGAGCGGGCCGCCACCCGGGCAGGGCGCGCGGAGCTCGAGCGCGACGGCGACGACGGCCAGGCCGATGACGACGGCCGACCAGGCAAGGTGTCCCGCGAGCGACCGGCTCAGCGGCGGGCGAGCTCGCTGCTGCGACGCCCGGCCTCAGCCGCCTCGCGCTGGGTAATGCGGCGGAACTCGAACCAGAGGTACACGCTGGCGAGCAGCCCGAGCCCGGCGACGATGACGCCGAAGGCGATCCCCTGGAGCGGGAACCGGAGCGGCCAGAACGAGCCGCCCGCCAGGTTGAACGCCATCAGCGGGATGATGATGAGCACCGTCAACAGGTAGTTGAGCAGGACGAAGATCCGGATCGCGGACCAGCCGAGGCCACGCCGGCCACGCGCCGCCTGGGCCAGCAGCCCGAGGATGATGATGAGCGCGAAGCTCGTCATGCCAACGCCGTTGGCGATGAGGAAGCCGACGTCCTCGCTGAAGCGCAGGAACGGGATCTCGACCGTGACGAGGTAGTACACGTAGTTCGAGATGTAGAAGACGATGAAGTAGATGAAGAGGAAGAGCGGGACGCCCTTGAGCACCGCGACCAGCCACGTCTCGTGGCCGTACAGCATCCAGCTCATGAAGTCGTCGGCCCGGCTCAGCAGCTTGTTCAGCCCGCCCTTGGGCCGATAGACCGGATACGACGTCGTGCTCATGGCCCGCTACTCCGTCTGGTCGAGCAGGAAGGTGATCAACGCCTGGAGCGCGCTCTCGCCGAGCGTCCCCTCGGGATGGGGAATCATGCCGGTGGCGTTGCCGTCGTTGTAGTTGACCGCCGAGTCCCGGATCCACTGCTCGAGGAAGACGCGCGGGTCATCCGCGTAGTCGGCTTCCATCCGGTCGAGGCCCGAGGGAGTCGTGAAGCCGGTCAGGTCGACCAGCCCGCTGCCGATGGTGGAGATGTTCGGACCGGCCGAGGTTCCGGCCAGGTCGGGCCCGTGGCAGCTGCCGCAGCCGACGCTCGCGAAGACCTCGGCGCCGGCCTCGACCGTGTCGGGCACTTCCTCGGGCGGCGCCTCGGCCGCCTCCTCGGCCCAGCTCTCGACGAGGGCGACGACGGCATCGATCTGCTGCACGTTGAGCGAGCCGCCGACCTCGGCGCTCCAGGCTGGCATCGGCGAGTTCACGTTGCCGGAGACGACGACGCCCCCATAGCTCACGGCGAGATGGACGTAGTTCGGGTTCGTTCGCAGCTTGTCGGCGAGGGACGCGGTATGGAGGGATGGCGCCAACCGGCCGTCGGGGTCGTTCGGGATCGGTCCGCCCTCTCCCTCGTCGCCATGGCAACGGGCGCAGCCCGCGGCCGCCGGCTCGGTGTCGTCCTCGCTGAAGACGACCGCGCCGTAGGCGAGGAGCTCCTCCTCGTGCTCCGTGTCGATCGACGCTCGGCGGGCGTTGTCAGTGACCCAGTACAGCATCGTGGCAGCCGACAGCGCGACGAGGAGGACCACGCCGAGCGTCTTGAGGCGCATCGGTCAGCCCGTGCAGTGCTGCATGTCGGTCGGGACGCGGGTGTCGAAGGTGATCGTGCCGGGCGGCGGCCCGTTGACGAGTTCCGCGGTGTTCACGACGTAGACGTCGCCGTTCATCGTGATCGGGAAGCGATCCATGCCGCGCGGCGCCGGGCCGTCACGCTTCTCGCCGAGGACGGTGTACTTGGAGCCGTGGCAGAGGCACTCGAACCACTGGCTGACGCCGCACAGCTGCGGGACCTGGCAGCCGAGGTGCGGGCATTTGCGGTACAGCGCCATCACCGAGCGGTCCTCGGGAGCCAGCTCGTCGCCGACGTCGGTGCCCGGATCCGGGATCGGCTCAGCCACCGTGCCCTCGCCCTCGACGAGCGCCTTTGCGGCGGGCACGTTGACGAAGAAGAAGTTCGCCTGGTTGTAGATGTACGGCAGCCCTTCGGCCCACTGCGGGAACAGGCTGTTGACGTCCTCGGCCGTGCCGAGCTGGATCTCGGCACCAAGCCCCTCGGTCAGGTTCGGCCACAGGAACCAGAGCGTGGCGCCGATGAACTCGAGCGAGAGCACGCCGATGCCGACGCCGAGCATGCGGCGCATGAATGAGCGCCGGCTGATCTCGCCCTCGCGCGGCCCGTGGACCGGGCCGTAGGCCGTGTGCTGCGTCATAGGTTGAAGAAGAGTCCGTCCCAGGGCCAGACCCAGTTCCAACCCGGGCCGCGGAAGAACGAGCCGATGAAGGTCGTGATCAGGCCGCCGATCATCAGGCACAGGAAGACGACCCACATGAGCTTGCGGTCGCGGGCGGCCTTGTACGGGGTGCGATCGATGTACGGGATCAGCATCAGGCCACCGAGGTAGACGGGGATGACGAGCACGCCGGCGACGGTGGCGTTGAAGTAGCTCAGGATCTCCTGCAGCCCGAGGAAGTACCACGGCGCCTTGGCGACGTGCGGGGTGACGGCCGGGTTCGCCATCTCCTCGAGCGGCGCCCGGATGCAGACGCAGGTAACGACCAGCAGGCAGCATGATCAGGCTCGCCATCACGAACTCGGCACGCAGGAGATGCGGCCAGGTCAGGAGCGTCTCGTCGGGGCGCTTGTCGACCCGGACCATCGACTCCTGCTTCACGTAGGCGAGCAGGCGGAATCGCTCCGTGCCGGGGACGCCGGGCGGGCCCGGCAGCTTCGGGCCGGTGCCCGGCGAGCGACGATCGGCGCGCGCTCGGGCGCCTGGGTCGGGGCGTTCTTGTCCGCCGTCGCGTTCGGTCGCTTCTCGATCGTCATCGGATCACTCTCAGCCTACACCGGACCGCTGATGCCGCCGTCCTTCCGGATCCGCCAGAAGTGGACGACCAGGAAGATGGCGGTGATGAGCGGGAAGAAGATGACGTGCGCCACGTAGAAGCGCAGCAGCGTCCCCTGGCCGACCTCGATGCCGCCCAGCAGGAAGAAGCTCGACTCGTCGGCGGCGAGCGGCGCGTAGGTCGCCATCTGCGTGCCGACCGTGATGGCCCAGAACGCGATCTGGTCCCACGGCAGCAGGTAGCCGGTGAAGCTCAGCGCCAGGGTGAAGAAGAGGAGCAGCACGCCGACGACCCAGTTGAACTCGCGCGGCGGCTTGTAGGCGCCGTGGTAGAAGACGCGGATCATGTGAAGGAAGACGGTGAGCACCATGAGGTGCGCCGCCCAGCGGTGCATGTTGCGGATGAAATCAGCCGAACGCGATCGAAGCGCTCGATGGCCTGGATGTCCTGGTAGGCGCGGCTGACCGACGGGACGTAGAAGAACATCAGGTACAGCCCGGTCACGGTCAGGGCCAGGAACAGGAAGAAGCTGATGCCGCCCAGGCAGAAGGTGTAGGTGTAGCGCACCGCGTGCCGCTTGACGCGCACCGGATGCAGGTGCAGGAAGACGTTGTTCATGACCGCCAGCGCGCGGGTGCGGCTGGTGGTCGGATACGGCTGGCGGAAGAGGCTGCGCCACGCGGCCGACTCCTTGATCGCACCGGACGATCGGGTTGCCCTCGCCGTTGCTCATCGGTCCACCGCCATGCCGGCCTGCTGGCCGACCTGCCCGAGCACGTTGTCCTTGTAGCTCTCCAACAGAACCTTCCCGTCAGGCGTGAACCGCTCGAGCTCGAGCCGGTCCATGGTGATGCAGTTGGTGGGGCAGCGCTCGACGCACAGGTTGCAGCGGATGCAGCGCTCCTCGTCGATGATCATGGCGATGCCGCGCGGCCACGCCTGGAAGAAGTCCTGCTCCGGGTCGTCACCGCCGACCTGCGCCTTGTCGATCATGTAGATCACGCCCTCGGGGCAGACGTCGGCGCAGAGCCCGCACAGAATACAGCGCGGCCCGTCGATGTTGATGTTGTGGTTGCACTGGAGGCAGCGCGTGCCCTCGGCGATCGCGCCACGCGTGTCGTAGCCGACCTCGACCAGGCTGGTGAAGTCGCGGCGCAGCTCCGGCGGCGCCATCGGGATGTGCTGGCGCTCGGTCGCCTCGTAGAAGCGCGGCATGTCGTGGTCGAGGCTCTGGGTGATCACGGTGCGGTTGATGACCGGCAGCTCCTCGAGCTCCTCGCCGCGCAGCCCGGCCAGCCAGCGATCGACCGAGCGCGCGCGGCCCGCCGGCCGAGGCCGGCCGCCTCGATGATCGTGGCCGGCCCGGTGACGAAGTCGCCGACCGCGAAGATGCCGTCGGAGGTCGTGCCGAAGGTGTCGGCGTTGATCGACGACGTTGCCGCGGTTGAAGTCGAAGTTCAGGTTGTTCATCGGCCGCCCCTGCGCGTCCTTCGGCGTCGTGCCGTTGAGCGGCTCGGTGCGCCACGAGGAGAGGGAGCCGCCCTCGACCACGGTGCGCGTGTCGGTCACGCCGACGTGCCGGTTCAGCTTGCGCGCCGAACTCGCCGAGGACGTTGTTGTCGGACGCCTGGCTGGTGCAGGGGATGACCATGTCGCACGGGACGATGAACTCGCTGCCCGGGATCGGCTCGGCGCTGCGGCGGCCGGTGGCATCGGGTGGACCGAGGCGCGTGCGCTGGAAGTTCATGCCGGTGACCTTGCCGTCGGGCCCGGCAAGGACCTCGACCGGCGAGGCGAAGTACTCGAACTGCACGCCCTCGAAGCGGGTCTCGTGCTGCTCCTCCTCGTCCACCACCATCTCGTCCGGGCCCGCGGCGGTAGAGGATGGTCGATGTCTTGGCGCCGAGGCGCAGCGCGGTGCGCGACGAGTCCATGGCGGTGTAGCCGCCGCCGATGATGACGACGTGCTCGCCGACCCACTGCGGCTGGCCGAGGTTGGCGCGCTTCAGGAAGTCGACGCCGTAGATGACGCCATCGAGCTCCTCGCCGGGCACGTTCATGGCGACCGGGTACATGCAGCCGGTGGCGACGACCACCGCGTCGTGGCGCTCGCGGAGCTGCTCGAGCGTGATGTCGCGGCCGATCTCGACGTTGTAGTGGAACTGCACGCCGTGCTTGGCCACCCAGTTCACGTCGAGCTCGATGACGTCGCGCGGCAGCCGGAAGGCCGGCACGCCGATGAGGGTCGTGCCGCCGCCCGAGGGCAGGGCCTCGTAGACGTGGACCTCGTGGCCCCAGCTGCCGAGCTCCTTGGCGGCCGCCAGCCCGGCCGGTCCGGCACCGATGACCGCCACGCTGCGTCCGGTCGGCGGCTGGACGACGACGTTGTCCGGCATGTTGTTGCCGTAGTGCCAGTCGACCAGGAAGCGCTTCATGGCGCGGATGGCGAGCGGCTTGTCGATGTCGGCGCGACGGCAGGCCTTCTCGCACGGGGCGCTGCACACGTAGCCGCAGATGGCGGCGACCGGGTTCGGGTCGCGGGCCAGGATGTAGCCCTCCTCGAAGCGACCCTCGGCGGCCAGCATGAGGTAGCCCCGGCAGTTCGTGTTGACCGGGCAGCCTTCCTGGCACTCGATGTTGCACTGAAGCCAGTCGACGCCGACTTCGGCGGTCTGGAACCTCAGTGGAATCGCGGTATCGCTGATCACGGCGTCGTGGTCGCTCTCCGGGCGGCGTCGAACCATGGGGCTATAAGGAGCGGCGCCACCGATGCTACCTGCTCCTCGTTGGGGCGTGCAAGGAGCGGGCCGCATCGCGCCAACGGTAGGACCCGAGCTCGACGACCATCACCCGCTTGCCTCGAGCACGCCACGCAATGCGCGGATCACCCTCAAATCACGCTGGAGCTTGTCATCCGCGCCATCCTCGACGTACCACGCGGCCGAGAGGGCAACGTGCGCGATCGCCCACCGCAGGATGTCTGCCTGTGTTCTCCCGATTGCTGTGCCCAGGGCGCTCGCAAGGGTGCGAATCCGTTGGGAGCTCAAGGTCAGCTCCTCACGACCGAGTGGGTTCCGAAACATGTTGCCCGCGTCGAATGCCGGATCGCCCAAGAGTCCCTTCGGGTCCAGGGCGACCCAACCCCGTTCGGCGCGATGGACGTTCTCGTGATGCAGGTCGCCGTGCAGGGGCCGAACGTCGCGCTGCTCGGCGAGGAGTCTTCGAGCCAAGGCGACATACTCCGCGACCGGAGACGACGACTCGCCATCCTGTGCGAGAAGGCTTGAGAACCAGACCTCGAGCGTGGGCAGAGTGGCCGGCGCGGGCGCCGCCAGAGGAGCGTGCATTGCGTGCAAGACCTCGGCGGCGATCGCCGTCGCGGCGCCGTCTCCACGCTCGTCGAGTTCATGCAGGAGTGATCGATCCCCGGCATCCTCGAGAAGCACGGTGGTGCCCTCGCTAGACAGCAACCGGACATAGCCGGCTCCTTGCGCCACATCAGCAGATCGGTCCCGCGGAGCTCGTCCTCGACGCCGAGCGGCTTGAAGTCCTTGACGATGGCGGTCCCGCCGATCGCCAGTGCAACCCGCCAAACGCGACTCGTTGGCGTATCGGCGACGACCACGGGGACGCTAGCACCCCATGCTGAGAGCAGCCCACCAAGCTCTGCCACGATCCTGTCAGCCGGCGAAGTGGGTGGCCATGACGCGCCGCACGAGCGGCGCGGCGTCGGACCCGCCGGTGCCGAGCGGGATGAAGGGCAGGATGGTGGCGACGCTGATCGTCGGATCGTCGGCCGGCGCGTAGGCGGGGAACCAGGCATGCGGATCGGGCGTGCCGGTCTCGGCGGTGCCGGACTTGCCGGCGACCGGGATGCCGAATCCGGCGAAGGCGGCCGTCGCCGGTGCCGTACGAGAAGCGTCGTGACGGCCTCCAGCGTATCGGTCACGAAGGCGAGGTCCGCCGCGGCTCACCGGGATCTGGTGGGCGACGGTCGGCTCCACCTCGGTTCGACGACGGTGCCGTCGGGGAGCGTGGCGGTCGTCAGGATGCGCGGCGTCCAGAGCGTGCCGCCGTTGCCGATGGCGGCGTAGGCGTTGGCCAGCTGGAGCGGCGTGCCGAGGAAGGCGCCCTGCCCGATCGCGAGCTGGACCTGCTCGAAGCCCGGAGTAGCCGCCGCGCCCGTTCTCGGCGAGCCAGGCGTCGTCGGGGACGATGCCCGGTCTCCTCGACCAGGTAGCCGATGCCGGTCGGCGCGCCGAAGCCGAACTCGAAGAGCAGGTCGGTCAGGGCCGTCTCGTCTGCCTGGTAGACCTCGAAGGCCAGCGGCATGTAGGTCGTGTTGCAGCTGAACGCCATCGACTCGCGCGAGGCCGACCAGCCCGGGCAGCGTAGTGGTCCATGTAGTTGCGGAAGGTGAAGCCGCTGTACTGCCACGTCGGCGGGCAGGTGACCAGGCTGCTGCGGCGTCACGACGCCGGTCTTGAGCGCGGCAGCCAGCGTGAACGGCTTGAACGACGAGCCGGCCGGGTAGGCGCCGAGGACCGCCTTGTTGAAGATCTGCCCGCGCCCGGCCGGCGTGAGCGCGCGCCCGCCGAAGGTGGTGCCGATCGTCATCGAGTTCGGGTTGAAGGCTGGCTGGCTGGCGAGCGCCCACACGTCGCCGCTGCGTCGGATCGACGACCGCGGTGGCCGCCTCGGCGTACGGGCTCGAGCGCTCCTGGGCGGCGCCTGGATCGCCGGGCGGAGGGTGATGGCGACGTCGGCGCCCGGCACCATCTCGGTCTCGTACAGCACCGATTCGGCTCCGTCGAGCGGCGACCGCGACCAGCGTCCAGCCCGGCGTGCCGCGCAGCAGGTCCTCGGCGCCGAACTCGAGCCCGCTGCGGCCGACCACGTCCCCGGCGCGGTAGCCATCGCACCGCCAGCGTCTCGAGGTCCTCGGCCGTGACCTCGCCGACGTAGCCGATGACCTGGCCGCCGAGCGCCTCCTGCGGGTAGACGCGCGCGCCGTCCTCGCGCGTCTCGGCCCAGACCGTGCCGTCCGGCGCCGACGATGCGGCCGCGGGACCGAGCGTCCGGTCGAGGCGCAGCGTCCCGTCGCGCGCCGAGCTCCGGGAAAGAGCGGCTCGGGCTCCAGCGCAGCAGCCAGCCGTCGGGCCCCTGGACCATGGTCAGCGTCGCGTTCGAGGCTCGAGCTGCGCCGAAGCGAGCCGAGGCCACGGCGAGCTCGACCGGGACCGCCAGCGCCGGCACCGGGCCGGCGAGCGGCGCGTCGGGATCGACGGAGGGCGCCGGCGTGGGCTCGGCGGGCGCCGAAGGAGCTGCACGCTAGCCGACGGATCCGGCGTCGGCGTGGGCGTCGGCGTCGGCGCCGGGAAGGCCTCCGGTGCGCGGCTCCGGCGGCAGGCGCGATCGTCGCCGGCGCTCCCGATCGTGGCGGTCAGCTCCTCGACGCTGGGCCATCTCGGCGAAGGCGGCGTGGAGCTCGGTGAACCGCTCGATCGGATAGCGCTCGTGCAGCGCCGGGTCGAGGGTCGCGTACATGGCCGCGTAGTCGCCGGCCGCCCACGCCGTCGAGGTAGCGCTCCGCGACCGCCGCCGCCGCCTCGGGCGCCGCCGTCGGGAACGTGGTCGGGATCGGCGTCGGCTCGGGCGTCGGGTGCTGCTGCACGCCGCGGCCAGCGACGAGCAGCGCCGAGCGCGGCAGCGCGACCGCAGCGAGGCGTCGACGCTCATCGGGCCAGCGTCACCCGCCGGAAGCCCTCCGCCGCGCGGTAGCCGGCGCGCTCGCCGAGCTCCTCGCTCCGGCGACGGACCCATCGCGCGATCTCGTCGAACGACCGGAACTGGCTGGCGTGATGCGCGCAGGGCGTCGATCTTGCGCTCGATGCGTGCCGGCGATGTCGACCAGCTGGTTCGCCTCGTTCGTGCTCCACAGGAAGAGCTCGGCCACCTTCCATGCCTCGAGGCCCGCCTCGAGGTGCTCGCGGGAAGTTGAGCGGATCGCGAGCGGTCGGGAAGACGGCGTCGACCGTCGACCTGGCCGACCGCGCGGTGGTCCGGATGGTTGACCCACTCGTTGTTGACGAACAGGACGGTGGGGTCGTGCGTCATCGACCACCTCCGGGCGGAACGCGCGGATGGCGTGCGTGATCCGCTCGCGCAGGCGCAGCGACGGCTCGACCTGCCCGTCCGGCTCGTCGAGGAACTCGACCCCGTCGACGCCGATCTCGGCGGCGGCCGCTCGCTGCTCGCGCTCGCGCAGCGCGGCGAGGGCCGCCACGTCGGTGGCCGGGTCGTCGCTGCCCTTGTCGCCGCGCGTGGCGAGCAGGTAGCGAACGTCGGCTCCCTCGCCGACCCAGCGCGCAACCGTGCCGGCGGCGCCGAACTCGATGTCATCGGGATGCGCCGCGACGACGAGGACGCGCTCGGGCGTGGGCAGCTTGTCGTCAGGCATCGGCGGCGGGAGCGAGCAGCCAGGCACGACACGGCCCGCCAAGCGTAGCCGATGGGCCGGTCAGCTCACCGGGCGCCGGGCGGGCCCGTAACGCGATGACGTGCATGCGCACCGCCTCGGTCGCCTCCCCCCGTGGCGATCGCGGGGATCGTGCAGACCACCGGCGGGCCGGTGCGGTCCTGCCGTCAGACGGCGCGTCGACCGCTGAGCAGCTGGAACACGAGCACGATGGCCGCGATCACCAGCAGCAGCCAGATCAGGCCGCCGCCGATGTTGCCGATCAGGCCGAGAAGCCAGAGGACCAGCAGGATGACGATGATCGTCCAGAGCATCGGGGTTTTCTCCTCAATCCTTTGAAATCCCTCCCGCGCGGAGCTCCCGCCAAGCGTCCGTCGCGGGAGGACTCCTCCATCGCAGATTGCGTGACCAGCCCGCGATGGGGATTCGCGCTCAGTCGCGCGTGCGCCGCTCGAGGCCGATCATCCACCGCCACGACGGGCGACGGCGGTCGCCATCCAGATCACGGCACCGGGTCCAGGAGGATGACGAGGCCGAGCACACCGAGGACGACGAGGAGCAGGGCCGAGGCGACGACGACGCTGCCGACCACGATGGCCCGTCCGTCCTTCACGCGGCCAGCGCCTCGAGGAGCTGGTCGACGTGCTCGGCCGGCTTGACCTGTGGCCAGGACGTGCTCGATGCGCCCGTCCGGGCCGACCACGAAGGTCGTGCGCTCGATGCCCAAGTAGGTGCGACCCGGCGGTCTTCTCGACCCAGACGCCGAACGCGTCGGCCAGCCGATGGCCGGCATCGGCGAGGAGCCGGTAGGGCAGCTCGTACTTCTCGCGGAACTTCACGTGGCTCTTCACGCTGTCCGGCGAGACGCCGAAGAGCGTCGACGCCGGTCTCGGTGACGCGCGACCAGCTGTCGCGCAGGCCGCACGCCTGGGCCGTGCATCCGGGCGTGTCGTCCTTCGGGTAGAAGTAGAGGACGTAGCGCGTGCCCGCGAGGGACTCGCTCGAGACGGTGCTGCCGTCGTCGGCGTGCTGAGCTCGAAGTGGTGGCGCCGGGTCGCCGGCGGTCAATCGGGTCATTTCGCGGAGTCTAGCCCTCAGCGCCCATCTCTTCGATCGCCACGAGGACCGGTGGCAGCTCGCGCGGCTCCATGCGCGAGACGAGCGCTTCGGCGAGCGCTCCGATGCGCTCGTCGGACGCCTCCGCCAGGTCGTGGCCGGCACCCTCGACCGGCACGAGCTCCAGCTCGCCGCCCGCGTCGGCCAGCACCCCGGCCAGGAGCCGCGACTCGTCGGGATTCGCCCAGGCATCGGCGGTGCCGTGGGCGAGGACCACGTTGCGATGAAGCATCGTCGCCAGCGCCAGCGGCGGCGTGTGGAATGCCTGCTCCCAGCCGGCCAGGCTCAGCTCGACGTCCTCGGCACCGAGGCGGAGCGTCATGGTCGGCTCGCGGCGCTCGGCGCGCTCGATGAGCTCCTCGGCCGCTGCGTCGAGGGCCGCGACGATCGGGTGCTCGCGGTCGGCACCCGTGCGGGACGCGCTCCGCGACGCCGCGCCGCAGGACGTCGCGCAGCGAGCGGGCGGCGGCGCCGATCAGGCCGACGGCGCCGATGGCCGGGTCGCCGATGGCGACGCTCATGGCGATGGCGGCGCCCTCGCCGTGCCCGACGATCGCCGTCCGTCGCAGGTCGAGCTCGCGCCGCGAGCGCATGGCGCCGATCGCGTCCCGCGCGTCGTCGATGCGGGTGAACAGGTCGGCTGTCCTCCCAAGCGCCGTCGGACTCGCCGCAGCCGCGCGGGTCGTAGCGCAGGCTGGCCACGCCGCGGGTCGCGAGCGCGTCGGCAAGGCGGGCGAAGAGCCCGTCGGGGCGGTCCGTCCGCCGCGGGGCGAACCAGGCCGGGTGGCCGGCGCGGTCCCAGTCGCCGTCGCGGTCGCGCGGCAGCCAGCTCGGCGACGAGCAGCGCCCATGGCAGGCCGTCCCGACCCGTCGGGCAGCGTCAGCGTCGCCGCCAGCGAGGCGTCGCCGGCGCGGAAGCGGAGCTCCTCGGAGTGCGCCATCGGCCGATGGTACGCTCGCGTCAGCGTCAGCCGAGCGGCCGCCAGGTCCCGAGCGCCAGGCTGATCCCGATCGCGCCCGCGGCGAGCGCCAGCGCCCCGACGATCCAGCCCCAGTCCACCGCGCGCATCCGCCTGCGGCCGCGCGACGGTGCGACACGGCATCGCGCCGAACCCGCGGGCCTCCATGGCCAGCGCCATGCGCGACGCGCGCCGGATCGCGCCGACCAGCAGCGCCAGCAGCTGCCCCAGAACAGGCGAACGGCCGCGATCGGCGAGCGCCCCGCCTCGACGCCGCGCGCCCGGCGCGCCATGCCGATCGTCTGCCACTCCTGCGCCAGCAGCGGCAGGAGGCGCAGCGTGGCCAGGACGCCGATGGCAAAGCGCGGCGACACGCGTGGCTGCTGGACGAGCGCGTCGGCCATCTCGGTCGGATCACTGGTGGCAGTTGCGAGGATGCCGGCCAGCGCGATCGCCAGCAGCCGGAGCGCCAGCCCGGCCCATTGGCCAGCGTCTCGGCGCCGATGCGAAGCGGTCCGAGGGCGACGACCGTCGGCCCCAGCTGCTGGGCGGCGAAGAGGACGTTGAAGACGCCGATCGAGACCGCCACCGAGGCCGACCAGCCACGCGCGGCCGAGCAGCGCGCCGAGGCGACAGGCCGGAGACCGGCAGCAGGGCGACGCAGGCCGACCAGCACCACAGCCGCGGTGACGCCGTCGAGCGACGCGAAGAGCGCGACCAGCAGGACGAGCGCGGCCCCCAGCTTGGCGACCGGGTTCGCCCGCGCCAGCGGAGCGCTCGGGTCCGGGACGATCGGCGTCAGCAGCCGCATCAGCGGCCGCCGCCGAGCTGGAACGTCCGATCGGCGAGGGCGTGGACGAAGGCCCGGTCATGGGTGACGAAGCAGATGCCGCGCCCGGCGTCGCGCAGCGCGGCGAGCAGGTGGAGCAGCTCGCTCCACGTGCGCGCGATCCTGCCCGAACGTCGGCTCGTCGAGGACGAGCAGCGCGGCGCCGTCGCGAGCGCGGTCGCGACCGACAGCCGGCGCTTCTCGCCGCCGGAGAGCGTGAACGGGTTGGCTGCGGCGAGGTGCGACAGCCGCAGGCGGTCGAGCAGCTCGTCGGCCCGGCGCGGGCGGCGGCCTCGTCCACGCCGGCCTGCGTCGCGGCCCGAGCAGGAGCTCGTCCCGGACCGACGCGGTCAGGAACTGGTGCTCGGGGTCCTGGAAGACGGTGCCGATCCGGCGCGCGAGGTCGCGGGCCGGCCAGCCGGCGATCGGCTCGTGCCCGCGGCCGGCGGCGAGCGCCTCGCCGGCGACCACGCGTCCGACGCGCGGCGCGCAGCAGGCCGGCGAGCAGCAGCGCCAGCGTCGACTTGCCGCTGCCGTTCGGACCGACGATGGCAGGGCCTCGGACGATCGCACGGTGAGGTCGACGCTCGCGACCGCGTCGTCGGCCGCGCCGGGGTAGCGGAACGCGGCGTGCTCGGCGATGACGAGGGTCTGCCGGACGCGGGCGGTCGCGGCGCGGCGGGGCGCGCGGCGGGTGGTCCGGCACCCACACGCCGGCATCGGCCAGGCGCGGCGCCGTGCTCGCGGAAGACGTCGCGCGGCGCTCCATCGGCGACGACGCCGCCGCCCGCCTCGATGACGACGACCCGGTCGACGAGCGGCAGCGACTCGTCGACGCGGTGCTCGACCAGGATGAGCGTCGCGCCGAGCCGCTCGAGCACCCGGCCGAGGACGACGCGCAGCTCGGCCGCGCCCTCGGGGTCGAGGTTCGCCGTCGGCTCGTCGAGCATGAGCAGGCCGGGCCGCAGCGCCAGCGTGCCGGCCAGCGCCAGCCGCTGCTGCTCGCCGCCGGAGAGGGCGTGCGTCGGGCGGTCCCGTCCGTATGGGAAGTCGACGGCGGCGAGGGCGGCATCGACCCGCGGCCAGATGCCGTCGGTCGGGACGCATCGGTTCTCGAGGCCGAAAGCGACGTCGTCGCCGGCGCGGCCCATCACGATCTGCGACTCGGGATCCTGGAAGAGGAGCCCGGTCCGATCGCGCGCCGCGCGCGGGTCGAGGCCGTCGACGAGCAGCGTGCCCTCGGTCTCGCGCCGCCCGACGGGTCGACGAGTCCGGCGAGCGCCGTCAGCAGCGTCGACTTGCCTGCACCCGACGGGCCGAGCAGGAGCACGCGCTCCCCCGCCTCGATCGTCAGGTCGAGGCCGCGCAGCGCCCAAGTCGCGGCGGCCGGGGTGGCGCAGGCCCCAGCCGCGCGCCTCGATCCGTGCCGGTCGCGCCGCCTCCGCATCGGCGCATTGTGGGCGGTCGGTGCGTCAGACCTCGCGCTGATCGCGCCCCGCCGCGAAGTCGCGCAGCACGCCCGGTGCCGACGAGCGCCCGCAGCAGCAGCCAGGCGCCGACGCCGGCGACCAGCGCGCCGCTCAGGACCGATGCGCGCCGTAACACGCCCAGAACTCGGCATCGGTGTCGGGGTAGTAGACGAGGATGTCGTGCGGCGGTCGCGAAGAGGCCGGACAGCGCGCCGGCCAGCATGGCGAACGGCAGCGTCCAGCCGTCGGTACAGGCCGATCGCGAAGCCCAGCTCGGCGCCGGCGCCCTGGATGGCGCCCGAGACGAGCGCGTCGGCCCCGTACGGCGAGCCGAGGAGCGACCGAGACGGCGGCGGAGACGAGGCCGCCGAAGAACGCGGCGCCCGGCCGCCGGACGATCAGGCCGACGAGGACGCCGGGCAGCAGCCAGACGCCGTACATGATCGCCTGGGCCGGTGGCAGAAACGCGAAGAGCGGGAGCGGTCGCGGCGGCGAGCGCGTTCCAGGCCAGGAACACGACGCCGAAGGCGACCGCCACCGCCGCCGCCACCACGATGTCGACGATGCGCCAGCCGCCCTGGCCGGTCGTTGCATGTGGTCATGTGCCATCCTCCTCTCAATGCTGTCTCGACGACGAGGAGCGTGCCGCCGTCGATCAGAACCGATGCGGGGCGCTCACGACCTCGTTCGAGAGGCCACGCGACCGGCCCATGCCGCAGGGTCGCCGCCGTCGAGCGGCCAGCGCAGGCCATCGGTCGTGACGCCCCCGGCAGTCGCCGCCGACCGGCAGCAAGGTCACGAGGTCGCCGACCGCGCCGCGCAGGACCAGCCGCTCGCCGCCGTGGAGGGCGCGCACCAGCGTGCCGCCGCGGACCGCACGGATGTCGCGCCCGGCCAGCGCCGGGTCGGCCAGCAGGAGCAGGTTCGCGAGCTCGTGGTCGAGCCGAGCGCCGCCGATCGCGCCAAGCAGCACGACCTCCGTCGCGCCGGCGGCGAGTGCGGCCTCCACGGCGAGCTCGGTGTCGGATGCGTCCTTGTCGGTCGGGTGGCGCTCGAGCCGGCACCCGCTGCTCGCAGGCGCTCGGCGAGCGCGGGGTCGACCGAGTCGAGGTCGCCGACGAGCCACGTCCGGGCGGCGGCCCAGCCGATCGAGCGACCGTGGCGCCGCCGTCGGCGGCGATCACGAGGTCGGCATCGTCCAGCAGGGCGGCGTCGGCCGCGGCCGAGCTCGCCGGATGCGACCACCACCGACCTTCATCGGACCTCCCAGCGGTCGCTCGGGAAACGACGAACGGCGCGCCCAAGTCGAAACCTTGCGGGCGCGCCGCGGCACGTGCGGCTTCGACTTCCTTCGCCGGCATGACCCGGATCAGGTTCGAGGGTCTGCGGATGCCTCGGCGTCCGCACTCTCAGCGCTGTCGCGCTCCCCTGTCGTCTCTGGGTTGTGCGATCAGCCTAGCACGCGCCCTATGATCGGTCGATGCACCCCAACGTCGACCGCGTGATCGCCGCTGCGCGCGCAGGCCGGCATCGAGATCGAGGTCGAGCGCTTCCCGGAGGGCACGCGCACCGCCGCCGATGCGGCGCGCGCCGTCGGATGCGAGGTCGCGCAGATCGTGAAGTCGCTGGTCTTCGTCGCGGACGAGTCGCCCGTCCTGGCCCTCGTCTCCGGCGCCAATCGCGTCGACCCGGACCTGCTGGCCTTCGCCGATCGGCGCCGACGCCGTCCGACGCGCGGACGGGGACGAGGCGCGCGCCGCGACCGGCTTCGCGATCGGTGGGGTGCCGCCGTTCGGCCACGCATCGCCCGCTCACCGTGCTCGTCGACCGCGGCCTGCTCGACCACGAGCGCGCTGTGGGCGGCCGCCGGCCTGCCCGACGCCGTCTTCGCCATCCCGCCGG
Source organism: uncultured Chloroflexia bacterium (assembly GCA_963790255.1). Lineage (GTDB taxonomy): Bacteria > Chloroflexota > Limnocylindria > QHBO01 > QHBO01 > JACDBZ01. The sequence goes on from CAWBOA010000014.1 coordinate 172,244, forward strand.
CCGACCTCGTCCGCGCCAGCGGCGGGCGCGTCGCCGACCTCGCCGATCGCCGCCCCCTGATCGCGTCGATGCCGCCGCAGCCGTCATCTTCGCTCGTCGTGGTCGGCGATCGGCCTGGCGCTCGGGGCCGGCGCGCTGCGTAGTGCTCCGGCGATCGGAAGCGCAGCCCCGGCTCGCGCCGCCGGCTGGCCGGTCCGCGCGAGGTGAAGGTCGGTCGGCTGCTCGGTCGATGACCCGCCGACCCGGCCGGTGCGCGTGGCCGGGCGCATCCGGTGCGCGACCCGCTCGACTCCGGCGAGGGCGAGCGGCTCGTCGCCTTTCACCGCGACGTCGAGGTCCGGATCGGCGGCCGTTGGCGCAGCATCGAACGCATGCGCGAGACCCGCTCGTTCGAGCTGTGGGACCACGACGGGTCGCTCTCCATCGACCCAGCGCTGCGCGGCCGAGCCGCTCATCGCCATCCCGCAGGTCTGGCGCGGGCATCCCGACGCGCTCGAGGAGCCGCACGCCGTCCGCGGTGGCGCATGCTCGCCGAGCGGCAGGGCCGCGCGACCGAGGCACGAGCGGTGACGCGCTCCTTCAACGTCACGGACCGGCTCCTCGTCCTGGCACGGGCCGTCCGCGACACGGACGGCCGCGTACGCCTCGAGCCGCCGGAGGGCGGCTATCTCATCTCGAGCCTGCCGCTCGACGATGCGATGCGACTGCTCGGCGGCCGCAGCCGTCGTGCGGCGGCCGTGGCCGTGATCGGGCTCGGGCTCTGCCATCGCCCTCATCGCGATCGGCGTCGTCGGCGCGCTCCTCGGGCTCGCCGCACCCTGACCGTCCGGGCTCCGACCGGTACCAACGAGGCATATCGCACGGCTCGTCCCGTTTCCATCATCCGGTGCACGGTTCTTACCGGAAGCTCCAATCCGGCCGAAGCTCGATGGAACGGGAAGTGCCGATGCCCCGCGACGATGCCGACGCGCTGCTCACGCGTCGCCCAGGCGGCGACCCTGCTCGGCGTGCACCCGAACACGATCCGCATCTGGACCGATGCCGGCCGGCTGACCGCCTACCGCATCAACGCTCGTGGCGATCGGCGCTTCCGTCGCGGAGACGTCAATCGCCTCCTCGTCGAGGACGGCCATGGCATGGACGTGGAGCCGGGCGCGTCACCGATGGCCGACCCGAGCGGGGGAGCTGGCGATCTTCGGCCGCATCGCGGCTGGCCTGGCGAGCTCCCCCACGCCCGCGGCCGTGGCTCGCATGGTGGTGGAGGCGCTGCGCACCGAGGTCGAGATCGAGCGCGTCGCCGTCTACATCGGTGAGCAGGAGCTCGAGCTGGCCGCGCACGGCGGCTTCGCCCATGCGCCGGCCGCCATTCGATCGATGCCGCTGACCGAGCTGGCCACCGAGGGCGATGACGTCGCGATCACCCTCCTCACGCGCCGCGGCCGCGCCGGCCTGCTCGTCATCGACGCGACCTCCTACGAACGCCTCTCACCGGCGTTCCGACGGTCGATCGGCGCCACCGTGGCGACCTCGGTGGCCAGCGCCCGGCTGCTGGCCCGCGCCCGCCGCGAGATCCGCCGGGCTCGCGCGCTGAGGTCGGTCACGAAGGAGCTGACCGGCACGCTCGACCTGAACGCGGTCCTGACCGAGGTGGTCGACCTGACCCGCTCCCTCTTCGACGCGGACAAGGCGGGCCTGTGGCTCGTCAACCGGGGCGAGCATCCGTTCACGATCGCGGCCCACCACGGGCTGGGCGAGGACTTCCTGGCCCACGTCGCGACGCTGCGGGGCGACGAGGACACGATCGGCCTTCGGGCGCTCCGCGATCGCCGGCCGTACACGATGGCCGACGCGGACTCGGAGCAGCGGATCGGGCTCCTGCGCAGCGCCTACTCCGCGGAGGGCATCCGCACGGTCTGCCTCGTCCCGCTCCTCGGCGGAGACGAGCCGTTGGGCCTGCTCGGCCTGTACCACCGTCGCAATCGCAGCTGGCCGGAGGAGGAGGTCGCCCTCGTCCAGGCATTCGCCGACCAGGCCGCGGTGGCGATCCAGAACGCCCGGCTGTATCGGTCCGTGGCCGACCAGGCGGCACGCATGCGCTCCATCCAGGATCTCTCGGCGCGGCTGAACCGCCTCACCGACGTTCGTGCCATCGGCGAGGCGATCGTCGCCGAGGCGAGCACCCTCGCCGAGTACCACGACATCCGGATCTACCGGGTCGACTGGGAGCGCCGGATGTGCGATCCGATCGCCTTCACGCGGGAGATGCTCGACGCGGAGGCCGACGATGCCGAGGACCTCCTTCGTGTGGCCATCGGCGAGGGGTTCACCGGCTGGGTGGCCGAGAGCGGCGAGCCGCTCCTCATCAACGACGCCCTCGACGACGAGCGTGGGAAGACGATCGAGGGAACGGACGACGTTCCCGAGTCGATGCTGGTCGTGCCGATGCTCTACGAGGGCCGATCCCTGGGCGTCATCGTCCTGAGCCAGCTGGGCTTCAACCGCTTCTCGAACGACGACCTCCAGACGATGTCGATCTTCGCCGGCTACGCGGCACAGGCGATGGCGAACGCGACGCGGCACGAGCAGCTCGTCGCCCAGTCGACGGAGCTCGCGCGTCGCGCGGACTCGCAGCGCCGCCTGCTCGAGATCAACGAACGGCTCCTGTCCACCCTCGACCAGGCCGGGGTGCTCGAGACCATCGCCGACGGCCTGAACGACGTCGTGGCGTACGACAACCTCTCCGTCTACCGTGCCGATTCGCAGCGGCGCGTCATGCAGCCGGTCCTCACGCGCGAGCAGCACGCGGCCGAGGTCGGACGCTACCTCATCCCCTTCGGCCGGGGCCTCATGGGCTGGGCGGTCGAGCACTCGCAGCCGATCCTCGCCAATGACGCCCTCAGCGACCCGCGCGCGGTCCAGATCCCGGGCACGCCGGAGGACCCGGAGGCGGTGGTGGTCGTCCCGCTCCTCGGCGAGGGCGAGGTGCTCGGGGCGCTCAACGTGTCGCGCGTCGGCGGCCCTGAGGTGTACTTCAGCGAGAGCGACTTCGAGCTCATCCAGCTCTTCGCGGGCCAGGCCTCGATCGCGCTTCGCAACGCCGATGCCCACCACGCCATGAGCCAGCGCGCCGACACCGATGCCCTCACCGGCCTTGCGAATCACGGCGCCTTCCAACGCGACCTCGCTCAGCTGGTGGAGGAGGTTGCGACCGCGACGCGCCCAGCGGGCCAGCAGCTCGCCGTGCTGATGATGGACCTGGACAGCTTCAAGGCCTACAACGATCGCCACGGCCATCCGTCCGGCGACGCGCTCCTCCACCGCGCCGCGACCACGATCTACGGCGCCGCCCGCAGCGGTGACCGGGTCTATCGCTATGGCGGCGACGAGTTCGCCCTCATCCTGCCGCGCACGACCGTGGTCCAGGCCAATCGCGTCGCCGAGCGGATCCGTCGCGCCGTGTCGACCCTGACCGATGGCGATCCGACCCCGGTGACGATCACCGTCGGCGTTGCGGGCCTCCCCAGGACGCGGCCGACCGCGCCGGGCTCATCGCCGCCGCCGACACGGCCCTCTATTACGGCAAGCGCGCGGGCGAGGATCGCGTCGTCCGCGCCGATCGCCTCACCGCGGACGTCGGCGACCTGCGTGGCACGCTCGAGGAGCTGGCGTCTGCCGCGCTGCGCGAGGGCGATGACGAGCACGCGGTCGAGCATCTCGTTGAGCGCGCCACGCAGCTGACCGCCCCGCACCACGACGGGCAGGAGTCCCTGCGCGACACGCTGCTCACGATCGCGCGGTCGCTCGATGCCAGCGGCGCGACGGCGCGCGGGCACGCCGATCGGGTCGGGCGCCTCGCCGATGCGATCGCCGACCGCCTGGCCCTGCCAGAGGACGAGCGGCGCAGCATCGAGCTCGCCGCGCGCCTCCACGCGCTCGACGACCGGGGCATCGCCGAGCTCGCTCCGATTCCATCGCTGCGCGGCGTGGCCCAGCTCATCGAGGGGCATCGGGCACTCGTCGCCGACGGCGCTCGGCGCGGGCGGCGCGCGAAGCGGCCGCGTGGACGGCTCGGCGCCCACGTCATCGGCGTGGCGAACGCGTACGACGAGCTCACGTCGGGGACCGACGCCACGCGCATCGGTCGCTCGGACGCGCTCACGCACCTGTCGCGCGACCCGGCCACATTCCGGGACGAGGTGCTGGCGGCGCTGGCCGAGACCGTCGAGCAGCGCCGTGATCCGGGGCGACGGCGCCGGAAGACTGACGCCGCTGGCGAGGAGGTCCGCGGGGCGGCCTGAGGTATCATTCCGCCGCCGATGACGATCTCCCGCCTCGCCTCGCCACGCCTTGCGGGGGCGGCGAGCCTGGCGCTCGTGACCGCCGTCACCCTGGCCGCGTGCGGCTCCACCACACCGACGCCGCCGGCCTCCGCGTCGCCGCGTCGCCTCCGCCGATGCGGCAACCCCGGCCCCCACGCCATCGCCCACGCCCTCGCCCGAGCCGACGGCGCGCTTCACGAACCCGCCGGACGCCGGGCTCGCCGCCCTGCTGCCGACCGAGGCGGCCGGCGCGACCGTCGTCGTCGCGCCCTTCGACGAGTTCGCGCTCACCCCGGGCGACATCGCCATCGCCTACGGGGAGATCGGGAACCGATTCGCCTCGCTCGCCCTCGCCTACGTCGCGCAGCCGCGCACGACGCTCTACGCGATGCGGGTCGATGGGGAGGAGGTCGACACCGATGATCTCGAGCCACACCTGGCGACCGCCGGACGATACGTTGGCATCGCCGGGCTCGACCCGGACCCGTGGGAGTCCGCCGTCGTCGCCGGCAACCGGGTCTGGACGCGCGCCGAGGACAACGCCACGGCCGCCGGGACGCACATCTACACCTGGTCGAGCGGTGAGTTCGTCTTCCTCCTCATCGGCGTGGACGACGCCGTCAACCGCGCCATCGTCGAGCAGCTGCCCGGCCAGCCGGCACCGACGCCACGCCCGAGCCCGACGCCCGGGTCGCCGGATCCGAGCGCGTCGGCGGCGTCCAGCGCGTCGGCCGGCGAGTGAGCGCTGACCGCTAGGATGCGTGCATGCTGAGCACGATCGCCTACGGCATCTCGATCCTCGGCACCCTGGTGACGATCGCGATGCGCGTGCTTGGAGCGGACGAGACGCTGACCTTCGGCATCAGCGCACTCACCATCCTGGGGCTGGCCTACACCCTCGGCCACGCCACCGAACAGCTCGGCATCGCCGCCGGTCCGCGCATCGGCGGCATCATGAACGCGACCGTGGGGAACATCGGCGAGATCATCATCGCCGCCTTCCTGATCCTCGATAACAAGATCGAGATCGTCCACGCGTCGATCACGGGCTCGATCGTCGGCAATCTCCTCCTCGTCCTCGGCGCATCCCTGCTCGTCGGCGGCCTGAAGAACGGGGTGCAGCAGTACGACGACCAGACGACCGGCATGAACGCGGCGTCGCTCATCCTCGCCACGATCGGGCTGATCGTGCCGGCCACCTTCGCCATGCTCATCGGCGGGGGCGAGGGGACCGGGCCGGGCGACCCGGAGTTCTTCCGGATCGAGGCCCTCACGGTGGGCACGGCGATCCTGCTACTCGTCGTCTATGCCGCGCAGCTCTGGTTCTTCCTCCGCTCTCCAGAGGCGCCGCCGGCCGCCCACGAGGACGACACCGAGGTGGCCGAGTGGGGATGGCGCCTCTCGCTCGGCATCCTGCTCGCATCGGCCGCGGCCCTCACCTTCGCGTCGGAGGTGCTCGTCCACACGCTCGAGCCCGCCGTGGCCTCGCTCGGGATCAGCGAGTTCTTCATCGGCATCATCCTCATCCCGCTCATCGGCAACCTGGCCGAGCACGTCGTCGGCGTCACGCTTGCCTACAAGAACAAGATGGACTTCAGCCTGATCACGTCGATCGGCTCGGCGACCCAGATCGCGCTGTTCGCCGTCCCGATGCTCGTCTTCTTCGGACTCATCGTCGGCAACCCGGTGACCCTGGTCTTCACGCCGCTGGAGGTCGTGGCGGTCGCGGTCGGCGTCTTCATCGCCGGCTACATCGCGCTCGACGGCAAGTCGAACTGGGTCGAGGGGCTCCAGCTCATCAGCGTGTACGCCATCCTTGCGATCGCCTTCTTCTTCCTGACCTAGGCTCGGCGGCGGGGGACCACGGGCGCAGCGGTCTATCATCGCCGCCGTGGTCGAGCGTGATGACTGGGCAGGGTGGGGCGACGGAGCCGATGATCGGCTGACCCGCAAGCGCGACCGCCTGGCTCGCCTCCTGAACGTCGCCTCGATCCTCTACTCCAAGGGCAGCTCGGAGACCGGCGTTCCTGTGACCGAGATTGCGCGCCTCACGGGCATGACCACGCGCACGGTGTACCGAGACATCAACGCTCTCGACGAGGAGCTCGGCGTGCCGGTCTACCAGGCCGGGCGGGGCCGATACGGGATCGACCGAAAGTTCTTCCTGCCGCCGCTGCGGCTGAGCGTGCCGGAGGCGATCGTCCTCTTCCTCGCCTCGCGGCTCATCGCGCGGTGGTCCGACCAGTACGACGCGGCCGTCGTGAGCGCCTTCACGAAGCTCGCGGACGCGCTGCCGCAGCCGATTGCCCGGCACGTGGCGGCGACGATGGTCGCCTTCGGCGAGCACGACCCGAACGAGCCCTTCAGCCGGACCTTCTCGGCGGTGGCGCGGGGCTGGGCAGAGGGTCGCGTGGTCGAGATCGACTACGACCCCGGCACCGGCCCGGCGAAGCGGACCCGAGTTCACCCCTACGCACTCGAGCCGGACGCGGCGCTGCGCAGCGTCTACCTGATCGGCCACGACGAGCCGGCGAATGCGATGCGCACGTACAAGGTCGAGCGCATCCGCTCGGCGACCCTCACCCAGGACCGATACGAGATCCCGGACGACTTCGACCCCGACCGGTGGCTGGCGAACTCATGGGGCATCTGGTCCTCGGACTCGACCCCGGCCGCGCGCGTGCGCCTCCGCTTCGACGCGAGTGTCGCCCATCGCGTGCGGGAGGCGGTGTGGCATCGGTCCCAGGAGCTCACCGAGCTCGACGGCGGCGGGGTCGAGCTGACGGTCACGGTCGCCGGAATCGTCGAGATCCGGCCCTGGATCCTCTCCTGGGGCGAGGGCGTCGAGGTGCTCGAGCCGGCTGAGCTGCGAGAGGCGATCTCCGCCTCGGTGCGCGGTGCGGCGGCCCGCTATGCCGGCTGAGGTCGAGGCGAAGTTCCGCGCCGACGGCCCGGGCGCCCTCGATGCGCTGGCGAAGCGACCAGGCCTGGCCGATGCGAGCCTCGGCCCGGCCAGGACGGTCGTCGAGCAGGACCGCTACGTCGACACCGCCGACCGCCGGCTCGCCGCCGAGGGCTGGGCCTGCCGCCTTCGGACGCGCGATGGGTCGGTGCGGGTCTCGCTCAAGGGCCCTCACACGACCGGCGGCGCTGGATGGCTCCACAGCCGATCGGAGGTGGAGGCGCCGGCGACCGCATCGCTCGACCCTGCGGACTGGCCACCGAGCGAGGCGCGCGATCTCGCGGCCGGCCTCAGCGGCGGTGCCAGCCTGGCCGAGGTCTTCCGCCTCGACCAGCGGCGCACGGAGCGGCCGGTCAGCATCGACGGACGATCGCTCGGGGTCCTCAGCCTCGACGTGGCGGCCATCAGCACCGCGGATCGCGCGTTCGGCGAGCTCCACGCGGTCGAGCTCGAGCTCGATGCCGGCGCTGATCCCGAGTCCGGTGCCGCGCTCGCACGCATCGCCGGCGAGCTGGCGGCCATCCCGGGGCTCACGGCCGACCCGCTGACGAAGCTCGAGCACGCGCTCGAGCGGATCCGGCGCGGGTGATCGCCTCGGTCGTCGGGTGGGTCATGAGGCGCTCCCCGCTCGAGCTGGCGGCGCTGGCGGCCGGGCTGCTCGTCTTCGGCTACGCGGGCTGGGACGGAGCCCTGTGGGACGCGCGTTGGCAGCTCGTCCTCCACCTCCTGGCCATCGGCGCGATCGGCGGGCTTGCGGTGCTGTGGCTGCGCGGCGGAGCGCTCCCGCGCACGCCGCTCGACCTCCCGATCCTCGCCCTCGTCTGCGCCTTCGCCATCGCGACGCTCTCGGCGATGAACCTCGGCATGAGCCTGCGCGCGATGGCCACCGTCACGGCATCGGCGGCGATGCTGCCGATCGCGCTGGTCGCGATTCGCCACCGTCCGGCGTGGGTGGGCGCGGTGGCATCGGTCCCGGTGCTGCTGCTGTCGATCCCGACCCTCGGCTTCCTGATCGCGAGACGAATCGAGTGGGTGGCGGTCGGTGCGCCCGGCCTGCCACCGTTGCGTTTGCCGGCGGAGGGCACGCCCTTCGGGTCCGTGGCGGTGCCTCCGTTCGTGATCTGGCCGGCGTGGGCGGCGGCCGGGCTCATCGAGTCACCCCGCTGGCGAGGCCGGATCCAGGGCGGGCTGGTCACGGTCGGGATCCCGCTCACCATCCTCTCGGGCTCGCGCTCCGCGTGGCTGGCGATCGCCGCCACCCTCCTCGTCGTCGCGGTCCCGTGGGCCTGGCGTCGCCGGGCGCGCCTCAAGATCCGCCGCCCTGATCCGCGCAGCGCATCCATCGCGGTGGTTGGGGCAGCCGCTGCCGCAGGAGTCGCGCTGCTCGTCGTCCCGCGCCTGACCGCGGTCACCTCGCTCGTGTATCGGACCGAGCTGTGGGCCGACACGCTGCGCGCGTGGAGCACGGACCCGCTGCTCGGGATCGGTCCCGGCTTCATGCCCTACGCCCGCATGGCGGCCGCGCCCGACTTCTCGTTCCCCGTCCGCCAGCCGCACTCGCACAACCTCCCGCTCGGGGTGCTTGGCGATGCCGGCCTGCTCGGCCTGGCCGCGGCCGCGGCCGTGGTCGTATCCATCGCCTGGCACGCCGGCCCGTGGCGGGCGCGTTCGACGACCGGGCGCCGCGCGGGGTACGTGCTGATCGGGCTCGGGTTCGGCGGCCTGTTCGAGGACCTCACCTTCGTCCCGGGCTTCGTGCTGCTGGCGATCACGGTCCTGGCCATCGCACTCGCCGACGCGGACGCCGTCCGGTGGGTCCGACCGCCGGAGGGCGCCCGGCGCGTTGCCGTGGCCGCGGCAGCCTCAGGCGCGGCGGTGGCACTGCTGGCGGGGATGATCGTCGCGGACGCCGGCGCGATCACGTACCGCGCCGGAATCGACGCGGCCGTTCGCGGCGACTGGGACGCGGCGGCGAGCCGCCTGGACGACTCGGTCGCAATCGATCCATGGCATCCGGCCGGTCCAAAGGCGCTGGCGGTCGCCGCTGACCATGCGGGGCGGACTGAGCGAGCCCGGGAGGCCGCCGCCACGGCCGTCGAGCGCAACCCCGGCGACGCCGCGTCATGGACCAACCTCGCGCTCCTGTGCGCCGGTCTCGCGGACGAGGGCTGCGAGCGCGCCGCGCTGGAACGGTCGGTCGCCACGGCGCCGTTCCTGGATCCCGACCTCCTCAATGCCGCGCTTCTGTTCGAGGCGCTCGGCAGCCCGACTGAGGCGGACGACGCCTATCGCCGCTCGCTCCTGAGCCAGCGCCTCACGGCGTTTGTCGTCGACTGGCCGCGCCCCATCTCGGTCGGCCACGAGCCGCAGCCGAATGCCCAGGCGGCGCTGGCTCAGCTCATTGGACAGTGGGCCGTCGGCGACCCCGTCGACCCGACCGCGATACGCGACCCAGCGGTCCGCGCCCTGGCGCATGCGGTGCGCGGCGAGCGCCCCGAGGCCGAGGCGTGGCTCGGACGCGCGATCGATGCCAGCCCCGAGGCGATCGCAACGTGGGACGTGGCCGTCGTGCTTCGCACGCACTGGGGCCTTGGCATCGAACGTGAGCTGGCGATCGCGAGCGCCGTCCGAGGGCGCTCATTCCCCTCGCCCAATGGAGGCCCGGCGACCCCGACCGTCACCTACGACATCGGGAGCTTCCGCGCCACGCCCGCCGACGGATTCGTGCGAGGCGCCCAACGCCTCGGCACGAGCCCGCCGTATCCCTGGCTGCTCCTGCGCATGCTCCCCTAGGACGGATCCTCGAGGGGGAGGCGCTGAATGAGGGCAAGGCGCGGGCGCTCCGTACTCTCGGCCGGCGCGATCGGGAGGCGAAGCCACGCCTCGCCCGCCGGCCCGGACCGGTAGCGAGCGTCGAGTCGACGGGCGCTGATCGCGGTGAGCCCAAAGCGGGCGAGGGCCTCGGCCATGAGCGTCCCGTCACCGACCAGCGCGTGCGACACGACGCATCGATCCCCGTCGAGCAGGATCGCCTCGAGATGGGCGCGTCGGGCGGCGAACGTCCGGCGCTGCCAGGACTGCCCGCCCGCCCAGAGGAGATCGGCGGCGACGAAGGCGGGACGTCCCGCGCCCCGATCGCCCGCCAGTCTGCGGCGGAGGAGCTCCGTATCGAGCCATCCGCCCTCGTCGAGCGCAAGGAGCCAGCCGTCGAGGATGACCCCGTCAACGGTGAGGCGCTCGGGGAGCTCCTCGGCCAGCTCCGCGAAGGCGACGTATGCATCGGCGAGGCCCTCGGCGCGCAGCCGCTCGAGGCGGCCGCCGTCGATCCAGGCCATGGCGCGGATGCCGGGCCACCAGGGCTCGAAGAGGTAGGCGGGGTCGTCGAAGGGCGCCGCTCCGGCGCTCGGCTGCATGGGCGCCACGCGGGCCGGCAGGCGTTGGGCCGGCTCGGTCGGGATCGGGAGGTCGAGCTGCTCTCCGGGCACGACCCGCGGGGTCAGGCGGTCTTGCGCTTGCGCTGGGGCTGCGCGGGCGCCTCAGCCTTGGCCTTGGCCTTCGCCTTGGCGGGCTTTGCCTTGCCGGCGCTGGCCTTGGTGTCCTTGGCGGACTTGCGGTCCTCGCGCGCGGCGCTCACCGACGCCTCGAGGGCGGCCATCAGGTCGGTGATGTTCGTCGGCTCGGCGCGGGCCTGCGGCTCCGGCTTCTCACCGGCCACCTTGCGCTCGATCACGGCCATGAGCGCCTCCCGGTAGCCGTCCTGGTAGTCGTCCGCATTGAACTCACCGGTCATGCTCGCCACGAGCTGCTCGGCCATCTTCCGCTCGGAGGGCTTGATCTCGATCTCGTCCTCCGGAAGGTTCAGCTCGTCGACCGCCCGCACCTCGTCCGGCCAGTGCAGCGTCGTCAGGAGCATCGTCTTGGCGAACGGATTGAGGGCCGCCAGCTGCTCACGGTCCTTGAGGACGATCTTGCAGATGGCGCTCTTGCCCTCCTCGATCAGGACCGACTTGAGCAGGTAGAACGCCTTGGCGCCGATCTGCTCCGGCTCGAGGTAATAGGCCTGCTTCACGAACTGGGTGCCGGCGCTGTCGCGGCTGGCACCGATGAACATCTCGATCTCGATGGCCCGCACGGTCTTGAGCGGCACCGAGTCGGTGTCCTCATCGGTCACGACGACGTACTTGCCCTTGCTCCACTCGTACCCGCGCACCGTCTCGGAGCGCGGAATGACCTCGTCGTGGAACGGGCAGTAGACCTTCATCTGGATCCGGTTGAGGCAGCTGGCATGCAGCAGGTTGAAGCCGATGCCGCCCTGCTCGGTTGCCAGGTAGAGCTTCACCGGGATGGTGACCAGTCCGAACTGGATCGCCCCCCGCCACATGGATCGCGCCATCTGCCTGCCGTGCTCCTTGATGCGTCGAACGCGGCCGTGATGGTACACCGCACCCGCAACGAGGCCCGCGGACTCCCCCATCCGTACCATGCGGATGGGCCATAGACCGCCGCCGCGTCGGCGACGAGACTGGGCGCCGATGACCGACGCGACCGCTGCCCTCCGCGCGTATGTCCTGGAGGACGATCCCGACATCGCGGCTCTCGAGGCCGATCTCCTGCGGGAGATGGGCTTCAGCGTGGTGACCTGCACCCGCATCGTCGAGCTCGGGGACCTCATGGACGTGGCTCTGCCGCACCTCCTGGTGGTGGACGTGATGCTTCCCGACGGCGACGGCGGTGACATCACCGAGCTGTTGCGCACGGCCTGGCCCGGGATCCCGGCCATCTTCGTCTCGGCCGCGAGCCGCGACCGGCTCGCCGAGCTGGCACCGATCGGCCCGGTCGTGGCGAAGCCGTTCGACCTCGACGCATTCCGCGCCGCGGTCGACCAGGCACTCGAGGGCGATCGGGAACTCCGCAGCGCGTCGTGAGCGCGCGAGCGCTACTCCCCGCTGGAACGACCGGCGCCGCGTGGCCCGATCGTCACCACCGTCGCCTCGTGCTCGACGCCGAGCGCGTCGATCAGCGCGTACCGATGGTGGATGCGGACCGCCTCCGACAGCATCGCGTTGACCGGGCAGTAGCGCGTGGCCGACAGCTCGATCGACCGCCGCAGCGCCTCCGGCTCGACGGCACCCCGGACCCGATGCTCGATGTCGATCGAGGTGAAGACGCGCGGGTGGTCGTCTGCCGACTCGGCGGTGACCTCGATCTCGTAGCTGACGGCCGACTGGCGCTTCTTGCGCAGGATGCTGCACACGTCGATGGCGGTGCACCCGGCCAGCGCCGCGAGGACGGCCTCCTTCGGACTGGCCGCCGAGTCGTCTCCATGTGGCGGATCACCGTCCATCGCGATCGGGTGGCCGCGGGTCGTCGTCGCGTCGACGCGACCGCGCGACGGATCGATCGTAGCGACGATGTGGGTGGACATCGGCGCAGCCTAGCCCACGAAGGAGCGGATCGATGCGCGTGATCCGTCCGGACGCACTCTCCGGCGCCCCGCGGCGCCGTCCGCTGCTCGTGGCGCTGGCGACGATCGGCATCGGGCTCCTGGCCATCGTCCTCATGGCCATCGGGCCGGCCAAACCGGCGCCGGTCGCGGTCATGGCGATGACCGCCGCCGGGGGCGTCGGGATCGGCCTCGCCAGCCTCGTGCGCATCTTCCGTCCGGATTCGGCGCGGCGCGCCAGTGACGCCCTCGTCGCGCTCCTCGCGCCCGCCTTCGACGACACGTACGCACTGGTCGTCTCGCCGCGACTGCCCGTCCGCGGGGCCAGGCGGCTGGATGGGCTGCTCGTCGGCCCTGCCGGGGTCCGCGCCCTCACCGCGCGCGACTGGGTGGGCCGCTACCGCGTCCGTGGCCGAACCTGGGAGTTCGACGCCCGCGGCCGGCGCGGCTGGATCCCGTGTCGAACCAACCCGAGCCTCGATGCAACCCGGCTGGTGGAGGGCGTCGCCCGATGGGCCCGCGATGCGGGGTTGCCCGACATCTCGCTGCGCCCGGCGATCGCCTTCCCGCACCGGCACTCGACGATTGTGCTCGAGGAGCCGGCGGACGAGGTCGTGACGGCGGACAACGTGCCCTGGTGGGCGAACACCATCGGCCGGGTCCGGCGGCTCGATCCGGCCACGGCGGCACGCGTCCTCGAGACCGTCCTCGACGCCGCCGATGCCTCCCGCCAGCGCGCCGACGCGCCGGCGCCCGTTCCGCGCTCCTAGTCGGGCTCGTCCCCGCTCCGAAGCCACGCCTCGGCGGTCCGCTCGTCGAGGACGTCGGCGAGTAACTGGTCGGGGTGCTCGTCATCGGCGACAAGCAGGATGTGCGCGAGATCCCGTCGCACCGCTAGCGCCGGGACGGTTCGGCCGAGGTCCGGGTGCGCGCCGGAGGCGAGCGTCGCGTCGGTCATGGTGAGGAATCGATCCGACACGTTCAGAAGGCCGTCGATCGGGCGCCCACCGACCGGCACGTGGATGCGACCGGTGACGCGGAAGGGCGGGATCGCGACCTGTGCCATGACGGCCCGCTTCTGGATCCGCATGTCGCTGCGCGCCTCACCCGAGATCTGTGGCGCCACCAGCACGAGGATCTCGCCGACCGCCACCATCGCCGATGGCGCCGCGATCGTGCCGCCCGCGTCGGCGTACTCGCTGATGGTGGCGTGGTCGACGGCCATGTGTGAGGCGGTGAGCTGGTTCACGATCTCCGCGACGCGCGTGAAGCGCGTCAGGACCGTGCCGCTGATGCGGTAGGCGGAGGTGTAGACGTCGACCTCCACGCTGGCGGCGGCGTCGAAGGACTCCATGCCGAAGCCGCTCATGGTGTTCCGTTCCTCACTTCAGCTCCGTTCGGCCAGGCGATCTTGACGAGCCCGTCGCGATCGTACCGGGTCCGCACGACGTCCCGATCGGGCCATCAATCCTCCGACGCCCCCACGGCGGCGATCCGCTCGGTCTCGCCGCGGGCGCCGGTGGCGAGGAGGATGCGTCCCGAGGCCTGCTCGCCGAAGAGCGCCTCTACCGTCGAGAGGGTATCGACCTCGGAGGGCGCCTTATCGTCGCGGATGCGGACGATGCGCGGGAACCGCATCGCGAAGCCCGACCGATGGCGCGCGGATCGCATGATGCGGTCAAAGGCGATCTCCACCACCACCTCCGGCACCACCGTCCGATAGCGACCGAAGTCCTGCAGGGTGATGCCGTGGAAGCGCTCGGTCATCGTGGCGATCTCGGCATCGGTCAGCCCGGTGTACGCCTTGCCGATCGTGAGCAGCCGCGCGTCGGGCTCGTCGGTCTCTCGGATCGCGAAGGTGTAGTCGCTGAGGACGCCGCGGCGCTTGCCGTGCCCCCACTCGACGCCGACGACGACGCAGTCGAGGGTGGCCAGGGCCTTCTTGAGCTTCAGCCAGCCCAGCCCGCGCCGCCCGGGCTGGTAGGTGGAGTCGGGATCCTTGACCATCAGGCCCTCGTTACGCCGCTCGCGGGCATCGTCGAACTGGCGATCGACCTCGGCCACGGAGGTCGCGCTGGCGAGGTGCGATCGGAGCATTCGCTCGCCCGTGCGCTCAGGCAGGTTGAGCGCGTCGAGCGCCGCGCGGCGATCGCGCAGCGGCGCCTCGAGCAGGTCGCGGCCGCCGCGGTGGAGCAGGTCGAAGGCGACCAGCACGACCGGGACCTCGGCCAGGAGCTCCTTCGAGGGCCGCACCCGCCCGAGGCGCGTCTGGAGCGATGCGAAGTCCAGGACCGCGCCCTCGCGCCACGGAACGAGCTCGCCGTCGATCACGAGGGGTGCCTCGTCGACCAGCAACGAGGCGGCGGCGCCCACCTCCGGAAACGATCGGGTGACGTCGTTGAGGTCGCGGCTGAAGAGCCGAATCTCGCCGGTGGCGTCGATGTGGAGCTGCGCGCGGATGCCGTCGTACTTGTCCTCGATCCACGCCTCGTCCCCGACCCGGCGCATCACCTCGGCCGCGTCTGCGACGGGGGAGGCGAGCATGAAGCGGATCGGCCGGCCGACATGCAGC
>CAWBOA010000015.1:0-83882 GCA_963790255.1 uncultured Chloroflexia bacterium
CAGTCGCGCACCGTGTCGCGGACGCCGCGCTCCTCCTCGGTGAGCGCGAACGGGTCGCGGGCCGGGGCCGTCTCGACCGCCATCAGCCGACCTTGTTCCCGCGCTCGTCGTAGGCATAGAAGCCGCGTCCCGTCTTGCGGCCGAGGTGGCCCGCCGTCACGAGCTGGCGCAGGAGAGGGGCCGCCCGGAACTTCGGGTCGCCGAACCCGCGGTGGAGAACGTCCATGACGTTGAGCATCACGTCGTTGCCGATGAAGTCGCTCAGCTCCAGCGGGCCCATCGGGTGGTTCAGGCCAAGCCGGGCGCCGGCGTCGATGTCCGCGGCCGTCCCGGTCGACTCCATGAGCGCGAAGACCGCCTCGTTGATGAAGGGGCCGAGCATGCGGTTCACGAGGAAGCCCGGCATGTCCTTCGACTCGATGACGGTCTTGCCGAGCTCCTGCGCGAATTCGCGGCAGGCCTCATAGGTGGCGTCGTCGGTCTCGAGGCCACGGATGATCTCGATCAGCCCCATCACCGGCACCGGCGAAAAGAAGTGAAGGCCGATGAACCGCGACGGGCGGTCGGTCGCGGTGGCGAGGCCGGTGATGCTGATGCTGCTCGTGTTGGAGGCGAAGATCGCGCCCGGATCGGCGCTCGTGGTGACCGCCTCCCAGGTCTGGCGCTTGACCGCCTCGTCCTCGAAGACCGCCTCGATGACGATTCCGTGGCCGGCAACGCCATCGGTCCCCTTGGCGGTTGCGACGCGGGCCAGGATGTCGTCGGCGGCCGGCTGCTCGAGCTTGCCCTTCTCGACCTGGCGCGCGAGGTTCGCACCGATGCGGTCGCGACCGGCCGTGGCGAGGTCGGCGGTGCGATCGGAGAGGGTGACCCGCTTGCCGGCGGCGGCGCTGACCTGGGCGATGCCGTGCCCCATCAGGCCGGCGCCGATGACGAAGACGCGGTCGATGCTCATGCGACTCGCAGCCTAGCAGCCGCCGCGCGACTCGGATCAGTCGGCGTCGAAGTCGGTCACGGATTCCGGGCGACGAACGTGCTCGGACGCATCGGCAACCTCGTCGACCGCTGCCAGGAAAGGCTCACGCGCCTGCTCCGCGGCGAGGGAGGGAAGGGCGTAGACCTGGGCCTCGAGCCGGCCGTATGCCCGAAGCACGAGCCGCGCGAGCCGGTCCGCCTCGCTGGGCGTGCGGTCGAGCATGACGAGCGTCTTCTCGACCTGGACCGTGTGCTCCTGGAGGTGCGATGACATCCGCCCGAGCCGGAAGGCGACGTCGACCGCGTAGCCCGCCCAGCGGGCCGGCGTGGCGAGCTGGCCCGCATTGAGGCCGGCCATGCGCTCGGACGCACCGTCCATCGCGTCGTCGAGGCGGCCCCGGACCTCGGCCAGCGAGCCATCCGCGTCCGCGCCTTCCGGCGGGAAGCCCTCGTCGACTCCGTCGGGGACGGCCGGCGGCAGCTCGGGCGTCTGCTCGCGTGACATCCACCACGCGGCGAAGGCCGGATAGGCGCGCTGGACGTAGAGGATGTGGGCCAGGGTCTGGCGGATGGTCCACTCCCCGCCCCCCGGGTCGGCGTCGAGGTCGAGGTCGGCCAGAGGCAGGAGGAGGCCGTGAAGGTCCCAGCGCGCGACGGTGGCGTTGGCGAACGGCCCCGTGCCCCCCGGCTCGGCGCCCGCCTGCAGCACGGCTGCGGCAGCGTGGCCGGCAGCGCGCTCGAGCGCCTCCATGGACCGATAGAAGGCGTAGCGCACCTCTGCCTCCCCCTCCCGGTCCTCGCGCCACCACCAGCGGCGGGCAAGGTCACCGTCATCCTGGCCAAGGAGCGCGCCGACGGCCGTCGTCGTCCGTTCGCGGGCATCGACGATCCACGGGGGCAGCGGGCGCGTCGCCGGCGGGCCGTATCGCTCGAGGACGGGGTCGACCTTCATGCGGTCATCATCCATCGTCGAGCAACCGTTCGGCGGCGGTGACCGGATCCAGGGTCCGATCCGCGACCTCCGCGATGATGCCCTCCCAGGCCGGCCGCCCAGTTGCGCGTCGGGTCGCGAGGTCCGCGATCGCGCGCCGCACCTGGTTGGCGGCTCGCTGCCGCGCCGCGAGCGGCTCGCGCGCCGTCGAACGGTGCGCGTCGATCGCCTCGGTCAGGGCGGCGATGCCCTCCCCCGTCGTCGCGGTGGTCATCATCACCGGCGGTGGCGCCCGCTCGATCCGCCCACCCGCCGACGACAGCATGGCGCGCAGCTGGCGAGCGGCCCGCTCGGCGCCCGGCCGATCGCCCTTGTTGACGACGACGACGTCCGCGATCTCGAGCAGGCCGGCCTTGATGGCCTGGACCTCGTCCCCCATCTCGGGGACCTCGACCACGACCGTCGTCTCGGCCACGCGTGCGACCTCGACCTCCGACTGCCCGGCGCCAACCGTCTCGATCAGGACCGGGTCGAAGCCGGCGGCATCCAGCGCGGCGGCGGCGACCCAGGTCGTCGCGGCAAGACCACCCAGCTCGCCGCGCGAGGCCATCGAGCGCATGAAGACGTCACGGTCGGCGGCGTGCTCCATCATCCGGATCCGGTCGCCGAGGATGGCGCCACGCGTGTACGGGGACGACGGGTCGACGGCGAGGATGCCGACGCGCCGGCCTTGCTCGCGCCACGTGCCGATGAGGGCGTTGACGAGGGTCGACTTGCCGCTGCCGGGAGGACCGGTGATGCCGACGACATGCGCTCCGCGACCTGCGGCGAAGAGCTCCGGAAGGAGCGGCCGCAGGGCCGGATCGCCATTCTCGATCCGCGTCAGGAGGCGGGCCAGCGGGCGTCGTTCGCCCAACGCCAGGGCTTCGACGTCGGCGCTCACGCCGGGCGCCGGGCGTGCTCCCGGAAGTAGCGCGCGATCTGGCCGATGCTCGTGCCCGGCCCGAAGATCTCGGCGATCCCCGCGTCCTTGAGCTTGGCGATGTCCGCGTCGGGGATGATGCCACCGGCCGCGACCAGCACGTCCGACATCCCACGCTCCCGCAGCAGCTCGACGGTGCGCGGGAGGAGTGCCATGTGCGCGCCGGACAGGATCGACAGCCCGACGACGTCGACGTCCTCCTGCTCGGCGGCGTCGGCGATCATCTCCGGCGTCTGGCGAAGGCCGGTGTAGATCACCTCGAAGCCCTCGTCGCGCAGCCCGCGCGCGAGGACCTTCGCCCCGCGGTCATGGCCGTCGAGGCCGGGCTTGGCGATGAGGATCCGGATCGGCGTCTCGTCGCTCATTTGCCGGGAGATTCTACCGGCGTTGCGCGTCCGTTACCGTTACACGGTGGCTCGCCGCCGAATCATCGCGACCGGATTGATCGTCCTCATGCTGACCGGCTGCGGCATCCCGTCGGTCACTGGGCGGCGCGTGCACCCAAGCTGTGAGTTCCCCGATCAGGTTCGGCTCTCCTTTGCCGGAGAGACGACGATGGCCGAGCTCTATGTCCCGGCGCCCGGGCATGAGCATGATCCGGTCTACGCATGGGTCACGGCAGAGCCAGTCTGGTTCCCGAGCGCGGGCGAGGCATTTCGAATGGCCTGCGTCGAGAAGGCCGACGGCACGTACGAGCGAAGCGCCTACCCGGGATCGCTGATCCGCACCGACCCCTGACTCTCGGCTCCTTCGGCTGACGCGAGCGCCAGGCGGTCGATCTCGGCCGCCAGCTCGACGTCGCGCCGCGTGAGCGCCTTGACGGCGTGCGTCGTGAGCTCGAACGTGACGTTGCGATAGCGCGTGATGTGGACGTCGGGGTGGTGATCCGCCCCGTCCGCGGCCACCGCCACCGCCGAGACGAGCCGGGCTGCCGCGGCGAACCCGGCGACGCGGATCACGCGGCGGATGACGTCGCCGTCGCGCTCCCAGCCATCGAGGCCGGCCAGCGCATCGGCGAGCTCCGCATCGGTCAGGGGTTCCGCGTATGGCATCAGGCCTTGCCGATCAGGCCCATGAACTCGGCGCGGGTCCGGGCGTCGCGACGGAACGTTCCGGTCATGCTCGAGGTGACCATCGTCGCCTCCTGCTTCTTCACGCCGCGCATCATCGTGCACAGATGCGTCGCCTCGATCACGCACGCCACGCCCTTCGGCTCCAGCCGCTCCATGAGGAAGTCGGCGACCTGCACAGTGAGGCGCTCCTGGATCTGGAGACGGTGCGCGTACATGTCGACGATGCGCGGGATCTTCGACAGCCCGACGACCCGCCCACGCGGCAGGTAGCCGACGTGCGCCTTCCCGGTGAACGGCAGCAGGTGGTGCTCGCAGAGGCTGAAGAGCTCGATGTCGCGAACGATGACCATCTCGTCGTAATCGACATTGAAACAGGCGCCGTTCATCAGCTCGTCTGGATCGACGTGATACCCCGCCGTCAGCTCGTCATACATCCGCCGGACGCGCTCGGGGGTGCGAACCAATCCTTCGCGCGAGGGGTCCTCGCCGATCTCCGCCAACAGGGTGCGGACAGCCGACTCGAGCGAGCCGTTGGGGTTAGCCATGGGCCGCATGATAGGTCCTCGGCCATTGGCCGCCGCTGTGGGGTGGTGCGTCCACGCTACACTCGGAGGCGCCCATCCGACGCCATCCACCGCGGGACATCTCGGCTGCCATGATCATCCATCCCACCCTGCGCACGCGTCGTCTGGGCCTCCCCGGGCTGCCGCATGGCGACCGCCTGGCCGATGCGCTCGGGCGGCAGCTCGACGACGATTACCACTGGTTCCGGTCCGCCGCCCCCGCCGGCATCGAGCCGATCGACGCGGTGCTCGTGGGACCAGGCGGGACGTGGGCCATGACGACCACCGACGAGCGCGGACGGTTCGCGCGCCGCAACGGTCACTGGTATCGCTGGAACCGATCGACGGAGTCCTGGGTGCCGTGGGACGCCGCGTCCGTCACCGCGGCACGGCTCGGCGCGCGACGCCTGAGCCTCGTCCTCGAGGGAGCCGGCCTTCCCGCATCGGTCCAGGCGGTGCTCGTTCCATCGACCGACAGCGAGGTCACCGCGGCGCCTGGCGATCAGCTCGGCCTGGTGGCGGAGGCGGAGCCGAGGAAGCTCGCGCAGCTCGTCTCGGCGCAGGAGCTCCTCAGCCAGGCGCAGGTCGATCGGATCGTGGCACTGCTGGATCCGCGTCAACCGCTCCCGCGGCTGGCGCAGGCGACGCGCGGCGGCTGAGCGCCGCGAAGGCGAGCACGACCACCCCGCCGGCAACCCATCCGGCGATGACGTCGGTCGGATAGTGGACGCCGAGCCAGACCCGCGAGATGCCGATCAGGCCCACGAGGATGCCCAGCCCGACGATGGCGGCCGTCCGGACGGGTCGCGGCAGCCGGCTGCGGCCGACGAGCACGGCGAGGACCCCGTACGCGACCATCGACAGCGCCGAGTGACCCGATGGGAAGCTGAAGCCGTGCTCCACGATGATCGGCTCGAGCAGGTCCGGCCGCTCCCGCGCCATCGTGATCTTGAGGAAGCTGTTTCCGATCGACGCCGCCAGGATCGTCAGCGCGCCGGCGAGGCCGTGCCGCCACGGGCCGATCGCCGCGGCGAACCCGAACGCGAGCGCGGCGACCGCGAAGATGGCCCAGGTCGACCCCAGCTGCGTGATCCATCGCAGCGGAGAGAGGATCGTGTCGAGCGCCGGCGCGCGGACGGCGTGGATGACCGCGCCGTCGAAGCCCTCGGACGTACCGGTGGCCACTGCGGCGGCGAGCGCGGCGACGATCCCGATCCCCGCACCGAGGAGCAGAGCGGCAGCCGGGAGGCGCAAGAGGCTGGCCAACATCGGCGGCCAGTCTAGGTGGGCGTCGTATGATCCGCTGCCCATGACCCCCCGAGCCGTCCGGGCGGCGCTGACCGGCATCGGCCTCGGGACGGCTCTCGTCGTCGCCTGGTTCCTGCCGGCCGCCGCCATCGTCGCGATCTGGCCGATCCTGCTCGTGGTCCCCGGCTGGATGGTGCTGGCGGTCACCCGCCCTCGTATCGACGCCGCCGGCCGCGCCGGCCTCGCCGTCGTGCTGACGACCGCCCTCGCCACGCATCTCGTCTTCTGGCTCAGCCACCTGGCCGGGGGCTACGGGCGAGTGATCGTCTTCCTGGCGGCGGCGATCCTGTCTCTCCCGCTTCCCATCGCCGTGTGGCGCGGGGCATGGATCAGCCCACGGCGGATCGGCTGGCGCGGACCGGCCGGGGCGCTGATCGTTGCGGCCGCGGCCGCCGTGCTGGTTGGCACGACGCTCGGCGTCGGGATCTGGCGCCTCGATGCGTTCGGCGTGACCTCTGGCGGCTCGAACTGGAGCGACCTCGGCGTCCACCTCTCGATCGCCGAGACCCTGAACGCCGGCGCCAACTTCCCGCCCGAGGTGCCGTACTTCGCCGGCGTCCCACTCGTCTATCACTGGTTCGCCGACTTCCACGCCGCGATCCTGGCCGAGGCCGCGGGGATCTTCAGCGTGCCCGCCATGGTGGTCCAGTCGGCCCTCCTCTCCGGCGCCCTCGCGCTCATCGTCTTCTCCCTCGCGCGCCGCCTGCTGCGCGGCGGCGACGCCCGTCGCACCGCAACGCTCGCCGCAGCGCTCGCGGTGCTGGGCGGCGGATTCGGCTACGTCGCGCTTCATCGGCGACCTGACCGCGGGACTGGGATCACCGATCGAGCTGATCGCGCGCCACAGCTACGACAACCAATGGCTGACCGACTGGCCGTACTTCCGGATCCCCTCCGTCATGGGCACCGGCCTCCTCGCGCATCGCGCCACGACCGCCGGGCTGCCGATGCTGGTCGCCGCCATCCTCCTGCTCGTCGCCGGGCTGCCCACGGCGCGCGCGCGGGTCGCGGGCTGGCGTGACCGCCCGGCCGTCATCGGCCTGGCCGGCGTCCTCGGTGCTCTCCTCGCCCCGTTCCACTTCTTCTTCTTCCCGGTCGTCCCGCTGCTCGCGCTCGCGTGGGTGGCGACGCGGCGGCCGGCTGCGCGACCGCGAGCGCTGCGCAATGCCGGCCTCTTCCTGGCGCCGTACCTCCTGGCCGTGCCGTTCGCCGTGGCGCCGCGCTTCTCCAGGCGGCCGGCTCCGGGGCGCTTCGGCTCGTCCCCGGATGGCCGTCGGCGCCGCTCGCCGACGGGCCGACTCGCCGTCGCCTTCTTCTACCTCACCAACCTCGGCGTGCCGTTCGCACTGGCGCTCGTGGCGCTGCTCACGCGTCGCCTGCCGCATCGGGCCTTCCTGGCGGCGTGGGTCATCGGCCTCTTCCTCATCCCCAACGTCGTGCAGGTCAGCGTCGTGGACTTCGACATGAACAAGTACTTCCAGGGGATGTGGCTCGGCCGTCGGCGCTGCTCGCCGCCTGGTCTGCTGCGGATGGCCCGCTGGCCCGTCGTCGCGGCCGTTCTCGTGCTGAGCATGCCGTCGCCGCTGCTGGTGGCGGCGTGGACGGCAACGTAGCAACCTGCAGGTGCTGTCGACCGCCGACCTCGCCGCATCGCGCTGGGTCGCCGCCAACACCCCGCCGGGCGCCGTCTTCGTGACCGACGGCTGGGTCAACTCGCTCACCGATGCCGCCGGGCGGCGCCGGCTCACGACATTCGCGCCATACATCGCGAACCTCGGCTACGCGCCGGACGAGCGGATCGCCGAGGTTGCCACCATCTACTGCGGCGGAGACGCGGACGCGTCGGCGGAGGCCATGCGCCGCCTCGGCGCGACGTACCTCATCGAGGCGCGACTGGAGAGCTGCGTCGAGCCGATCGACTTCGGGGCGTCGGCCGCGTTCGAGCTCGTCTACGACGCCGGGCCGCGCATCTGGCGACTGACCGACTGACGCCCGTATCATCCACCGATGCAGGACGCGTCCGGCGCGGTGGTCGCCTTCGAGCATGTCACCAAGCGCTACGGCGGACCCGGTGCCCCGCCGGCGGTCACCGACCTGACCCTGACGTCCCGGCCGGCGAGATCTGCGTCCTCGTCGGCCCATCCGGCTGCGGCAAGACGACCAGCATGAAGATGGTCAACCGGCTGATCGAGCCGACCAGCGGCCGCATCACCATCGGCGGTGAGGACGTATGAGCCTGCCGGCGGTCGAGCTGCGGCGGCGCATCGGCTATGTCATCCAGCAGGTCGGGCTCTTCCCGCACCTCACCATCGGCGAGAACGTTGGCGTCGTCCCGCGCCTGCTGCGCTGGCCCACCGATCGCATCCGAGGCCGGATCGATGAGCTGCTCGACCTCGTCGGCCTCGAGCCGGCGACCTACCGCGGGCGCTATCCGAGCGAGCTCTCCGGCGGCGAGCGTCAGCGCGTCGGCGTGGCGCGCGCGCTGGCGGCCGACCCGCCGGTCATGCTCATGGACGAGCCGTTCGGCGCGGTCGACCCCATCCGCCGCGAGCGGCTCCAGAACGAGTTCCTCCGGCTGCAGGAGAAGGTCCGCGAAGACGATCGTGTTCGTCACCCACGACGTCGACGAGGCGATCAAGATGGCCGACCGCATCGCCATCCTCCAGCGCGGCGGGATCCTCGCCCAGTACGACACACCGGCCGACGATCCTGGCCAATCCCGCGTCCGAGTTCGTGGAGCGCTTCGTCGGCGCCGATCGGGGCCTGAAGCGACTCTCGCTGGCCCGCGTGCGCGACCTCGAGCTGCTCGAGCCGGTCATCGTCCACGCCGGCGAGGATCGGGCCGAAGCGCGGCGGAGGCTCGAGGTCACCGACGGGGTCGGGCACGCGCTCATGGCCGACGCTGACGGCCGCCCGCTCGGCTGGGTGGACCAGCACGGCCTCGACGGCAATGGCCCGATCAAGTCGGAGGACGCCACGCCCGGGCGCCCCGACCGTCGAGCGCGAGACGACCCTGCGCGACGCGCTCTCGGCCCTGCTCGGCTCGAGCGTCCAGCTCGGGGTCGTCGTCGATGAGCGCGGGCGGGTCATCGGCGTCATCAGCGTCGATGCCATCAGCGAGACCATGCGCGTGCCAGAGGGCCCTCCGGACGAGAACGCTGCGGGCAGCCCTGCCGTGGCGGACGCCACGTGAGCGACCAACCCCTCATCAACTGGGAGTGGGTGGCCGAAAACGTCGATGTGATCATCGACCGGTTGCTCGAGCACATCGTCTTGACGAGCATCGCCCTCGGGATCGGCATCGCGATCAGCTTCGGGCTGGCGCTCGCGATCCATCGGCGCCGATGGCTCAGCCAGCCGATCATCCAGGCGACCGGCATCATGTACACGATCCCCAGCCTCGCGCTCTTCGCCCTGCTCGTCCCGTTCACCGGGCTCTCGTTGCTCACCGCGGAGATCGGCCTGGTCAGCTACACGTTGCTCATCCTCATCCGCAACATCATGGCGGGCCTGGATGGCGTCCCGCCCGATGTCCGCGAGGCGGCGGACGGGATGGGGTTCAGCTCGTGGGGCCGGCTCTGGGCCGTGGAGCTCCCCCTTGCCCTCCCGGTCATCATCGCCGGCATCCGCGTCGCGACGGTCACGACCATCGGACTCGTGACGGTGACGGCGCTGATTGGGCAGGGTGGTCTGGGCCAGCTGATCGTCACCGGCCTGCTGCGGCCAGGCATCTTCGAGACGATGATCTACGTCGGCGCACTGCTCTCGCTCGTGCTGGCCCTGCTGGCCGACGCCGCACTGCTCGTCATCCAGCGTGCGCTCACCCCGTGGGCGCGAGCGAACACCTGACATGGACGTCCTCAGCGAGACGATCGCGTGGTTCGCCGATCCGTTGCACTGGTCGGGAGTCGATGGGATCCCATCCCGGGTCCTCCAGCACCTGCAGCTCTCGGGGCTGGCGCTCATCGCCGGCGTTGCTCTGGCACTGCCGCTCGGCGTGCTGATCGGGCACACGGGTCGCGGGGGCGCGCTGGCCATCGGCATCGCCAACGTGGGGCGGGCCATCCCGTCGTTCGCGATTCTCGTCATGATCCTTCCGATCGTGCTGGGATTGGGCCTGGGGCTTGGCTTCTGGCCGACCGTGGTGGCACTCGTCGTCCTGACGGTTCCGCCCATCCTCGTCAACACCTACACCGGGTTGCGCGGCGTCGACCCCGAGGTCACCGAGGCCGCGCGCGGACTCGGGATGCGCGAGGCCCAGATGGCTTTGCGCGTCGAGCTGCCGATCGCCCTGCCGGTCATCATCGCCGGCACCCGGGTCGCGGCCGTACAGGTCGTCGCCACGGCATCGCTCGGCGCCGTGGTCGCGAGCGGCGGCCTCGGGCGATACATCATCGACGGCTTCGCACGCCAGGAGGACGGGCGCATCGTGGCCGGCGCCGTGCTGGTTGCCGCGCTCGCCATTGGCGTGGACCAGCTCTTCGGACTGTTGGAGCGCCGCGGCGTGTCGCCTGGGATTCGTGGGCGACCGACGCAACGTCTGGAGGAGCCGGCCGGCTCCTGAGCCATTCGGCCTGGGTACATGACAGGGCGTGACAGGGATCACTGGTATCATCGACGACGCCCGAACGCCTTCCAGCCTGAGAAGCGCGTGGGCGGAACACTGAAAAGGAGAACCCATGCGGCAGTCCCGCATGGTCGCCCTCGGGGCGTTGATGCTGGCGCTGCTCCTCGGCGCCTGCACGGCGGGAGAGGGCGACCCATCAGCATCCTCAACGGGCGGAGGCAGCGCCACCCTGGCCAGCACGCTCCGACTCGGCGGCCCACCTGAGTGCCCGGACCGACCCTTCTGCCTGATCGGGCTTCAGGAGACCTACGGCCTGGAGTTCGCGGAGTTCGTGCCGCTCGACACCGGCGGTCCGATCACCGTCGAGGCGCTCGTCAACGGAGAGGTCGAGGTCGGCCTCCTGTTCAGCTCCGACCCGACGATTCAGGCGAACGACTTCGTCGAGCTGGAAGACGACATGAGCCTCCAGAACGCGGACAACCTGATTCCGCTCATCCGGACGGAGGTGCTCGACGCCACGCCCGGGATCGCGGACGTCCTCAACGAGCTGTCCGCTGCCATCACGCAGGAGGAGCTCCTGGAGCTCAACACCCTCGTCGCCGTCGACGAGGAGGCGCCGGCGGATGTCGCAGCCGATTGGCTCGCGGAGCAGGGCTTCGACGAGGGTGACGACACGATCGGCGCCGGAGCGGCCGTCGTGGTCGGATCGACGAACTTCTACGAGCAGGAGATCCTCGGTGAGCTGTATGCCGGCGTCCTCGAGGCCAACGGCTTCGAGGTCGAGCGGCGCTTCCAGCTCGGGGCTCGGGAAGTCGTCTTCCCCGCACTCGAGTCGGGTGAGCTCGACGTGATCGCCGAATACGCGGCGACGGCGCTCGAGTACGTCAACGATGGCGCAGGCGAGGCCACCGCGGACGCGGCCGAGACGGCGCAGCTCTTCACTGAACGCGCCGCCGATCGGGGGCTCACGGCTCTCGAGCCGTCGCCCGCGACCAACCAGAACGCCTTCGTGGTGACCCGGGAGACAGCCGATCAGTACGGCCTCTCGACCATCAGCGATCTCGCGCAGCCAGCGCCCTGACGCTGTCGGGGCGGGCCGCAGCGGCCCGCCCCCAACTCCCTTCCAGAATGGTGCCCCCGTGATCCACCGTGCCCGTCCCATCGCGCTCTTGCTGCTGCTCTCCGCGGCCTGCTCGGTCGCGCCGTCGCAGACGCCC
The DNA here is from genome assembly GCA_963790255.1 of uncultured Chloroflexia bacterium. Classification (GTDB taxonomy): domain Bacteria; phylum Chloroflexota; class Limnocylindria; order QHBO01; family QHBO01; genus JACDBZ01. Next base: position 11,617 of record CAWBOA010000015.1, read on the forward strand.
CCGGATGTGAGCGCCACGCCGGTGCCCGCGCCGATCACGGTCGGAGGCGGCTCGACCGTGGAGCTGCAGCTGATGACCGAGCTCTACGCGCAGGTGCTCGAGGCATCCGGCTACGCGGTCCGACGCGAGGTCCCCGCCTCGGATGCCGCCGCCCTCCTGCAGTCACTGCGTGATGGCGAGCTCGATCTGGGGGTCTCGGTCCTCGGCGACCTGGCGGCCGCCGCGGGGGAGGACGCGGCACCTGATTTCGAGGTGATTCGGGACAGCCTGGCCACGGACGGGCTGAGCCTGCTGGAGCCGAGTGGCGCAGAGCGCGGGCTCGGCGTGGCCATGCGTTTCGAGGATGCGGAGGAGGCCGGGGTCGCGACGATCTCCGACCTCCTCGCGCTCGGCGATGAGGTCCGATGGGGTCTGCCGGCTGATTGCGCCGCTGCGCGAGAGTGCGCGGCGTTGATCGACGGCTACGGACTTGCGCTCGGGGAGATGACGGTCGTGGAGGTGCCGATGTGCTCCGTCGAGTCGGGCACAGCGCTGAACGATCGCGCGGTCGACGCAACGCTCGCCTGCACGACGCAACCCGAGGTGCAGCGGCTGAACCTGATCGTTCTGGACGACGACCGCGGGGCCCTCCCTGACGGAAGCATCTCGCCCGTCGCCCGCGCCGACTGGCGCGACGCTGCCCCGGCCGGCTTCGACGAGGTCATCGAGTCGGTCAGCGGCGCCATCGATACGACCGCGCTCACCTCGCTCGTCGTTCAGGTGACCCTCGAAGAGCGTCCGCTCGCCGACGTGGCGCGGGTGTGGCTCGAGGACAACGGCCTGATCTGACGGTGCATCATGGGACGTCCATGAGCGACTCCGCCTCCGACCACCTCGCGCTTGCCGATTGGCGTCGCCAGGTTGGCGGGCTGTACGCCGCGCTCCGCGCCGATGACCGGCCCGCCCCGATGCGCGCCGTCGCCTTTCGCTCGGCCCGCGATCGGCTCTTTGGAACGCACGCCTCCTCGCCGATTCCTGAGCCCGAGCGACATGGATTCCACGGCCTGGCCTACTTCCGCCACGACCCGGGCCTTGCGCTGCGCGCCCGCCTCGAGCCGGACCCGGCCGCGCCCGGCCTCGACGTCCCCCGCTCGGGCGACGGCCCGCTGATGCCGTTTGCCCGCATCGGCTGGGTGCGATTCCTGGTCGACGGTACGCCCTGTCGGCTCTCGGTCTACTGGCTGAACGAGTACTCGGGCGGGATCTTCATCCCCTTCCGCGACTCGACGAGCGGCCGCGAGACGTACGGCGGCGGCCGCTACCTGTGGGACTCGGCCAAGGGCGCCGACCTGGGCACCGATGGCAACGAGCTGGTCATCGACTTCAACTACGCCTACCACCCGTCCTGCACCTACGACCCGGCCTGGTCCTGCCCGCTCGCGCCGCAGGAGAACTGGCTTCCGGTGGCGGTCGAGGCCGGTGAGCGGATGCCGGTCCCACGGGGATGACGGTGAGCCGCTCGATCGAGACGCGCCACTGCATCAAGTGCGGGCGCGAGGTGGGCGCCGAAATGTCGATCTGCGACGTGTGCAATCGCGCCGGCATGGCCACGCCATCGGCCTCGCAGTATCACGGGACCGTCGTCGCCGCCATCGTCGTGGCCGTGGCAGGGCTCGCCTTCGCTGCCAGCTGGTCCCTTCGCGGGGTGGGGCCATACGCCGCGCAGGTCAGGGGCGTGGAACCCGCGGACCCGATCGGCTACGCCATCACCTATGCGGTCACCAACGAGGGCTCGAACCCGGGGCGGGCCAAGTGCCAGCTGGTCGCGCTCGGGTCGGGCGGCGAGCGCCTTCGTGCCCGCGCCACGATCACGGATCGCATCGCCGGTGGCGCGACGAGCGAGCTGGTCGAGACGATCTCCGGCCTCCAGGAGGAGCCGGACACGGTGACCGTCAGCTGCTCGTGATCCGCAGGAACGTCATCCCTCGAGGAGCAGCTGTACCTCGATCAAGCCCGCCTCGAGCGGCCGATCGCTGACGAGCGCCCAGGCCGCGTGCGACAGGTCGACGACGCGCTGGTCGTCGCTCCCCCAGTAGCACTGGCACCAGTCCACCACCGGCAGCTGCGCGCATCGGTCGGCGCACACGGTGACGAAGCCGTTGACCTCGCCCGTGTACCGCCCGCCGAGGTCGCCGGGCAATGCCACGGTTGCCTGCCCCATCCAGCCGGCGGTGCCGGGGTAGTTGCTGGCAGTCCCGAACACCTCGGTGGCCGGATCGCTGGACGCGGGCGTTCCGCCGAGGACGGCGCCGCGTTCGGTCGCATCGCCACGCGGAAGCAGGCGTGGGACGACGCGCAGGTCGGACGACGAGGCAGCGACCTCGGAGTGCGAGGCGGGATCGTCAAGGGTCACCGCCGCAACCGCGGCGGCTGCCGCGGCCGAGACGGCCACGGCGACCAGCAGGGCGACGGTCGCCCCGAATCGAATCTTCACGTTGGTACTCCACGCGGGGGTCACCCGACGACGGGGCGTCGGGGTGGCGGCGTGCGGGACGAAGGTCCACGCTGGGGCACGAGCGCCGCCGGCTGCGATCAGTCGGATCGCAAGATGAATGCCATGTCAGTATGCTGCAATTCATGATCCGATGGGCTCGCGCGCTCCCGGGCGCGCTCGCGCTCCTCGCCCTCGGCGGGGGTGCCGCCATCGCCGCCGGGCCCCCGTTCCCCGATCCCGTGGTCGATCAGGCCGTGTACGACACGGCCGACGTGCTCTCCCCCGAGGCCGAGCAGGTGCTCGAGGGGATCATCGACGGGATCGAGGCGCGCTCGGGCGCCGAGGCGGTCGTCTACACCCAGCTCGTACCCGGCATCGGCGAGCAGGCGAACCTGTCGAACGCCCTCGTGCTCATGAACGACTGGGGCATCGGCCGCTCGGGCTTCGACGACGGCCTGGTCCTCATGCTCGGCCTCGAGGAGAACCGGATCAACGGCCGAGTGGCCCTGTACGGCGGGTCGGGCTTCCTGGCGGCCTACGCCAACGAGGACCAGCTGCAGGGCATCGTCGACAGCGAGTTCATCCCCGCGGCGATCGCCGGCGACCTCGAGGCGGCGACGCTGAGCACGATGCGGGCGGTGGACCGACGGGTCACGAGTGGCGGGCGCGAGCGGATGGAGCTCATGCGCATCCTGAACGCCGGGATCGGTGTCATCGGCGCACCGCTGGCGCTCATCACCACCCTCGGCCTCGCCTGGCGGCGCTGGCGGCGCGAGGGCGACGACCCCGACCTGGTCGACTCACCGTCGATCCTCATGGCCGGCCCGCCGGCCGAGATGACGCCGCCGCTGGCGACCGTCATCCGGCAGGGCACCGCCAGCCAGCACACCATCAACACCCTCCTCACCGAGCTGGCGAGCACGGGCCGCATCGCCTTCCAGAACCTCGACAACGTGCGCGGCATGCACAGCGATGACGAGCCCGACCCGGTGACGGACCCAGCCATCCTCGTCAAGCAGACCGAGGGCGCCGACGACGACCGCCTGGCCGGCCCACAGCGCGAGGCCTGGGAGAAGGTCGCCAAGCTCGCGGGCGAGTCCGGCCTCCTCAGCCGGGAACGGCTATGGCGGCTCAACTCGACCCTGGCCCCGGTCAAGGGCGCGCTCGAGTACGAGGCGGTCAAGCTCGGCTGGCTGGCGCGCATGCCGGGACCATCGATCGCCCGCATGACGGCCATCGGGATCGGCATCGTGGTGGTGGGGATCGGCGCGCTGGCGCTCGGCTTCCTCATCCCGATGAGCGGCGCGGTGCTCCTCGGCGGCGCCCTCGTCCTCGGCGGGATCGGCACGATCGCGTTCGGGCGCGCGATGAGCCAGCGCACCCCGAGCGGCGCCTACGTCGACGCCATGCTGACCGCCTACCGGCGCACGCTGCAGAAGACGATGGACCAGGCGCGCAGCATGAGCGAGGTGATCGAGCAGCCCGATATCGCGAAGCTGGCCGACACGCCGGACAAGGCGGTCGTATGGGGCTTGGCGCTCGGGCTCCACGACGAGGTCTCGGACGTCCTGGCCCGGGGCCTCGAGGAGCAGCGCCGCGCGACCGGATCGCCGCAGGGCGCCTACTACCCGATCTGGCTCGGCTCGAGCCCGTCATCGTCGTATGCGGGGTCGTCGGTGGCCGATGTGCCCGGCGGCGTGAGCTACGGCTCCGGGAGCGGCTTCAGCGACTCCGCCATCCCGGACATCGGCGGCATGTTCGACGCGCTGGGGAGCGTCGGCTCGTCGCCCCCCTCGAGCGCCTCGAGCTCGAGCGGTGGTGGCGGCGGCGGCTTCGGCGGGGGTGGGGGCGGCGGCGGTGGCGGCGGGTCTGGGTCGTTTTAAGGGCTGGCGCACAATTAAACGAACGGCTATCGTTGAAACCAATGAGTTTCAATAAGCGTGGACCCGACCGCCGCCCAGATCGGGATCGATTCGACCGTGGAGATCGTCCCCATCGACGCCCCGAGGGCGGCGGAGGCTGGCAGGGTCGAGACATCGACCTCCCGCCAGCCGCCCTGGTGGTGACCGTCCTCCCTTCAACGCCAGCCGGCCGCGGTTCGACCGAACGCAGGACGAGGGGGGCATGTCGATCCGCCTGGATCCGCGCCGCGTCGGCACGCTGAAGCAGCTCGCGGCCGAGGCCGACGTGCGACCCGGTGACCTCGTCCGCCGATGGGTCGAGGAGCGGATCGACGCGGCGCGCGGTGCGGTGCCAGCGCCCGGAGGCGCCCCGAACCTCGCCGGCCTGGTCGAGGCGCTGACGGCGCGCGTCGATGCGCTCGAGGCGGCCGCAGCCAGCGGCGGCATCGGGAGGGTCGCGCTCGAGGTTGCGCCCGCCGAAGACGCCGCAGCGCCGGAGCCGGAGCCAAAGCACCGCCGCAACGTGGCGACGGCCGCTCCCGCCGAGCGCGTCGCGCTGCACGACGAGATGATCGCCGTCATCCGGGAGCGAGGTCCGCTGACGGCGGCCGAGCTCGCCGGCGCCATCGCGGAGCGCGGGCGCTATGCCCCGCCCCGCAGCGGCAAGCCGCTGGACGCCGCGATGGTGAGCCAGCGCGTCAGCAACCCGACCTACCGGGCGCGCTTCGTCCGCGATGGGGGCCGCATCGGCCTCGCCGAGTAGGCGATCACGGCCGGCGCGAGGCGCCGGTCGCATCGGTCGGGTGGGCGGTCAGCCCTCGAGGATGAAGGTCACCAGGATGTTGGCCTGGAACTCGAGCGCGCCGCTGCTGCTGACGATCACCCGCTGCTCCTTGACCCACGCGCTCCGGACGCCACGCAGGGTCTTGTTGGCGCGGTCGATTCCCTGGCGGATCGCGTCCTCGAAGCTCTCGCTCGAGGTGCAGGAGAGTTCGGTCACCTTGGCGACGGACATGGGGCTGCCTCCTTGCGATGGTTGGGCGGCCAAGGATACGTCGGCCGCTCGCCCGAACCGATGCACGTCGCAGGCCACGCGCTGCGGGTCAGGCGACCGCCTCGTGCCCGGAGGTCCAGGCCAGGAGCTCGTCCGCGGGCATCGCGTTCACGATCATGGGCGGGGTGACGCCGCAGAGGAACGCGCGCCGGCAGCCGACCTGGACCCAGGCCAGCTGCTCTGGATAGTGCGCGTCGGAGTCGATCGATATGCGACAGCCGGCCTCGACGGCAAGGCGGAGGAGGCGCTTCGGCGGGTCGAGCCGCTCCGGCCGGGAGTTGACCTCGATGGCCTTGTCGAATCGGCTGGCGGCGGCGAAGACGATCTCCGCGTCGAAGGCAGACTCGGGGCGATCCGGCCGTCGCCCTCGCGACATCCGGCCGGTGCAATGGCCGAGGACGTCGAGGTGCGGGTTGGCGAGGGCGGCGACGAGGCGACGGGTCATCGGAGCCGCCGCCATCCGCAGCTGGGAGTGGACGCTCCCGACCACGACGTCGAGCCGGGAAAGCACGTCGGGCGACTGGTCCAGCGAGCCGTCCTCGTTGATGTCGACCTCGATCCCCGTGAGGAGCCGGAACGGGGCCAGCTCGCGGTTGAGGCGCGCGATCGCGTGCAGCTGCGCCTCCAGCCGCTCAGTCGACAGACCGTTGGCGATCGTGAGGCGCGGCGAGTGGTCGGTGACGACGAGGTACTCGTGGCCGAGGTCGATCGCCGCGGCCGCCATCTCCGCCAGCGTGGCGTGGCCGTCGGACGCCTCCGTATGGGCATGGAGGTCGCCCTTCAGGGCGGTCCGCAGGACGGCCGCCCCCTCCGACTCCGGCGTGCCGTCGGTCGACTCCAGCCGTCGGAGGTAGACCGGCACCTCTCCGCGCAGGCTCTCCAGGACCGTGCGCTCGGTCACCTCGCCGATCCCAGGCAGCTCGCGCAGGCGGCCGCTGCCCGCACGCTCCGCGACCTCATCGGGAGGCAGCGCGGCGAGGGTCTCCGCGGCGCCGCTGAAGGCGCGGATCCGATACGCGGGCTCCTGCATGCCTCCGAGCAGCGACGCGATGCGCTTGAGGTCGGCGACCGGGTCGCGCGGCTCCGGCATTGGTCGTCCGGCTACGGGATGGAGAGGATGCGCGTCGGGTTGTCGAACGTCATCGAGCGGATCTCGCCCTCGCCGACCGCGGCGGTGCGGAGGGTGGGCAGGAAGTGCTGGTGGAGGTACACGTAGCCGAACCCGCCGTTCGCCTTGAGCTGGCGGTTGTGGCAGACGTCCTGGCTCAGCAGCACCTGCGACCCGTAGCCGCGCTCGAGGAGCTCGACGATCGTCTCCACCAGACGCGGCTCGAGGGCCTCCTCGGTCAGGAAGCGGTGGCCGAGGAAGTCGAACTGCAGGTTGGCGCCGGCGTCGAGGACGGCCAGGTAGAAGTCGAGGTCGTGATGGGAATCCGCGTGACCGATGACAACGCGCCCCGGATCGACGCCCTCCTCGGTGAAGATCCGGAGCTGCGCGAGTCCGACGGCGGACTGCACCCCGTGCGTTGTGATCGCCATGCCGGTCGCGAGTGACGCTCGAGCCGCGGCGCGATGGACGCGCTCCTCGAGCGCGCTGACCCACGGCTTGTCCGTCCCGATCTCGCCGATGATCCCCGGCCGGATCCCGGTGTCGCCGAGGCCATGCTCGAACTCCCCGATGATCGTGGCCGCGAGGTCGTCGACTGAGCGCCGGTCGATGAGCGCCTCGGCCGGGTAGTGGGCGCCGCGGTACCAGCCGGTTCCCATCACGATGTTCAGTCCGGTCGCGCCGGCGAGGCGTCGCAGGCGATGCGGGTCGCGCCCGACGCCGTCGAGGGTCAGGTCGACGAGGGTGCCGCCGCCGCGTCGCTTGAAGTCGCGGAGCTCATCGGTGATGAGATCCTCGTCAGGCGTGAGCTCCCAGTAGTCCCACCGCTTCTCGATGTGCCAGAGGTAGATCCCGGTGTGCTCGTGCGGAAGGGTGAAGCCGAGATTCTCCGGCGGAACCGGGCCGGAGACGGTCATGACGCGCGCCGCCATGGGAACCTCCTCGGGATGTCTGGTGCCCCGGTCGGACATCGGTCGGCCCGCCGGTGCATCGCGTGGCGTGGACGCGGACATCTTGCCACCGCCGGGGCTTGACAAGCACCATATGCTGGTTCCTCGGAGACCGATGTAGCGGAGTGCGTGGAACCGATGGCGAAGCTCGACCTGCTCAGGGGGACCCTTCCGCTCCTCGTCCTCAGCGTGCTGCGCAAGGACGAGCTGTACGGCTACGAGATCGCCCAGCGCATTCGCGAGCGGAGCGGCGAGCTGTTCGCGCCGAGCGAGGGATCGCTCTACCCCACCCTGCATCGGCTCGAGCGCGATGGCGCGCTGACCGCGACGTGGCGTGCCAGCGAGAAGGGCCCGCGGCGGCGCTACTACGCCCTCACCCCATCCGGTGAGCGCCTCTTCGGCGACGCCTCACGCGAGTGGGATGCGGTCTCGACCGGCGTGAGCCGGATGGCCCGGGCTGCCACCGATGCCTGACGCCGACCGCGAACGCTACCTGGCCGAGCTCGACGGCCTCCTGCCGATGCCCGACGGGCGGCGCGCCGAGGTCCTCGAGGAGATCGACGCTCATCTCGACGACGCCGTCGCCGACGCCGTCGAGCGCGGCACTCCCGCCGACCGCGCCGAGGAGGCCGCACAGGCGCGGCTCGGCGCCGCCGGCGACTTGGCGCGCGAGCTGGCACGACCCGATCAGGCCACGTGGCGCGTCTTCGCGGGCATCGGCGCCGCCTTCCGGAGCGGGATCGGCTGGTGGATCTACGGCTTCCTGATCGGCTCGATCCTGATCACGGTCGCCGCGATCGCGCTGACGATGCTCGTCCAGGCCGCCGGGAGCGTCCTCGGCACCGGGTGGAGCCTCCAGTTCAACGACCAGGGCTGGAACACCGTGCTGACCTCCATCGGCGCGGCCGTCGGGCTGTACTACGCGGGCCGGGTGATCCCCGACCGTTTCGGCCGAGCCAGCCGCCGCCTCGTCGTCGACGTTCGGCCATGGGCGATCGGCGCGGCGACCGTCGTCATGCTCGCGTTGACGACCCTCGTCGTCGACGTCCCGCAGAACTGGGCGAGCGTCGTGGTCCTGACCCTCGCGCCGGCGCGCCCTCGTGCTTGGCGCCTACCGCCCCGAGTCTGTTCCCGGTCCGCCGCCGTCTCTCCGGGTCGTCACCGTCGCCATCTTCCTGCTCATCGGATTCCTGGGCGTGAGCCTTGCCGGCAGCGCGACCGGGCAGGGTGCGGGCGAAGTGATCGACGAGTTCCCCGACCGCGGGCTGAGCGCGGTCGGACCCGAGTGGCGGCCGGGGCTGGACGATGCGTGGGCGCCGGCGCTCGCGACGAGCAACTGGGGCACCGCCGACGGCGAGGCGCGCTGGGAGGGGGAGCTCGCGTCTGGGGTGTCCCTGAGCGGCTTCAGCGACCTTCGGCTCGAGGCGTGGCGCACGACGGACGACGGGATGCGCCTGGACCCGGCCTACCACGAGTCGTTCGCAGTCGCGCCGGTGGAGCGCGCGGGCCGCTCGCTCTCGGCCTCGATCGACACCGCGGCGGAGCCCGGCGTGGTGTCCTGGGACCTGATCCTGACCGGCGTGCAGGAGGACGGCATTCGCTACATCATCGACGCCAGCACCGGTGGCCAGAGCACGTTCACCGGATCGGTCTGGGGTTGGATCGTGGCGGTGACGACGGACCATGACCGGGTCCACGACTTGCGCGAGGCGCTAGCCTAGGCGCCGATGACGACGTCTCGACGCCCGACCTCATCCGCCAACGGGATCTGGGCGCACATCCAGGGCGAGCTCGACGCCGCCGCCGAGCGTCTCCATCTCGACGAGGGGATGCACCGCGTCCTCCGCGTCCCGAAGCGCGAGCTGACCGTCAACTTCCCGGTCACCCATGACGACGGGCACGTCGAGGTCTACACCGGCTACCGGGTCCATCACAACGTGAACCGCGGACCGACCAGCGGCGGCATCCGCTACGTTCCCAACCTCGACCTCGACGAGGTCCGCGCCCTGGCGATGCTCAACACCTGGAAGGCCGCGCTGGTCCAGATCCCCTTCGGCGGGTCGGCCGGCGGCGTCCGCGTTAACCCGCGCCGCCTCAGCGAGAACGAGCGCCAGGGCCTGACACGGCGCTATACGACCGAGATCAGCATCCTGCTCGGACCGGACAGCGACATCCCGAGCCCGGATGTCAACACCGGCTCACAGACGATGGCCTGGATCATGGATACCCTCTCGATGCATCAGGGCCACACCGTGGCCGCCTCGGTCATCGGCAAGCCGCTGGCGGTCGGGGGCACCCGCGGCCGGCGCAGCGCCACGGCGCGCGGCGCCCATCGGTGCATCCTCGCCATCGCCCGTGCGAACCAGCTCGCGCTGGACGGCGCCCGTGTGGCGATCCAGGGCTTCGGCCGGGTCGGCATGACCGTCGCCGAGGAGCTCTCGGCCGCCGGCGTCACGATCGTCGGGATCGCCGACGACCGCGATTCGGTCGTGAACGCGAACGGCATCGACGCCGAGCGCGCCGCAGCCTGGATGCGCGAGCGAGACGCGATCCGCGAGCTGCCCGACACCGAGGCAGCCGCGAAGGCCGACATCTTCAGCCTCGACTGCGACATCCTCGTCCTCGCCGGGTTGCAGGGCGAAGTCACCGATGCGAACGCGGGTGGCATTCGCGCCGGGATCGTGGCCGAGGTCGCCAACGGCGGCACCACGCCGGCGGCGGACCTCATCCTCCACGATCGTGGCGTGTCAGTCATCCCCGACATCGTCTGCACCTCCGGGGCCACCGTCCTCGGCTACTTCGAGTGGGTGCAGGACATGCAGGCCTTCTTCTGGAGCGAGGCGGAGATCACCTCCCAGCTCGACCGCATCGTCGACGAGGCGATGGCCGGCATCCAGGCCATGGCCGCCGCCGAGAAGACCGACCTGCGCAGCGCGGCGATGATGGTCGCGGTGTCACGCGTCGCTGACGCGACCACCTTGCGCGGCCTCTACCCCTGAGGCGCTAGAGGAGCGCCGGCCGGCGGAACTCCTCGCCCCGCACCCGCTCGTCGAGGAACGCGAGCACGGTCTCGTACCAGAGCCGGGCGTTCTGTGGCTTCAGGACCCAGTGATTCTCGTCCGGGAAGTAGAGGAACCGCGCCGGCACCTGGTGGCGGCGCAGGTCCGTCCAGAGCCGGAGCGCCTCGCTGATCGGCACGCGCAGGTCGCGCTCGCCGTGGATGACGAGCATCGGGGTGCGGATGTTCGGCAGCAGGCGCGCGGGTGACCACTCCTCGTAGCGCGACGGATCGGCATACGGGTCGCCGAACTCGCGCTCCCAGTCCGGGCCGTAGTCGGTCGTGCCGTGGAAGCCGCGGAGCTCCCAGAGGCTGGCGTGGGTCACGATCGCTCTGAACCGATCGGTCGAGCCCGCGACCCAATTCGCCATGTAGCCACCAAACGAGCCTCCCATGAGCGCCGTGCGCTCGGCATCGAGCTCCGGCCGCTCGAGGACGGCGTCGAGCGCGGCGATGACATCGGTGTAGGGCTCGGCACCCCACCGTCCCCAGCCGCGCTGGATGAAGGCGTGGCCATAGCCGGTGGAGATGGCGGGGTCCGGCAGGAGGACCGCGTAGCCCTTCGCGGCCACCAGCTGCGGGTTCCAGCGCCAGCTCCAGGTGTTCCACGACCCGACGGGGCCACCGTGGACGAAGACGACGAGCGGCGCCGGCGTCGCCGCCGACGCGTCCGCCGGGAGCACCAGCCAGGCCCCGATCGCCTCCCCGTCGTCGGCCGACGAGGTCGTGCGCTCGACGCGACCCGGAAGCGCCGCCAGCGCATCGGGATCGAGCTCGGGGAAGCTGCGGATCGGCTGTGTGGCGCCGCCCGGGTCACGCGGGAGGCGGACGGGGTGAGGCGGCGCGGCGTACGAGGCGCGCAGGGCGACTGGCCCACCGGCGGCATCGAGCGCGAGGTCGCTGAACGCACCGTCCGACGCAACGAGGACCGTCTCCTCGGAGGTGAGGTCGTGCCGATAGACCGCGCCCGCGCCCCGGTGGTCGGCCGTGAAGAAGATCGACGAGCCATCCGGCGCCCAGATCGGGTGCTGCGGCCACGCGTCGAGCTCGGGCGTGAGGTCGCGCCCGTCACCGGTGGCGAGGTCAACGAGCCACAGCGTCTCGTCCCCGACGCGCTCCGGGACGTCGATCTCGTGGCGCACGCAGGCGACGAATCGGCCGTCGGGAGAGCACCGCGGCGCGCCATACCAGGCGTCGCCGCCGGCGATCACCCGCTGCGCTCCGCTCGAGCGATCGATCGCGACGACCTCGAAGTCGGTGCGACCGACCTCGTCGGAGGTGAGCCGGCTGGTGACGATCGTGCTGCCGTCGGGCGTGACGTCGAACTCCTGCTCGATCAGGGTGGCGCCGGCCGTCGGCGTGAGGTCCACGGGAGCCGCGACCCGCTCCTCGCCACCCGGAAGCGCTGCCGCGAAGAGGTGGCGCTCGCGTGGTCCGTGGAACGCGTCCCAGTGTCGGATCGGGAAGGTATCGAAGAGCAGCGCCTCGACTCCGGCCTTCTTTCGCGCCTGGTGGCGCTCGCGGTCCGCGGCGGGATCCGCCGCGCCCGGAAAGACGGCGCCCGCATAGACCAGGACATCCGCATCGCGAGCCGCGACCACTGCGTCGATGCCGCCCGAGGGCGCGCCAGCAGGCGGGCCTCGCCGCCGTTCGCCGGCAGCAGCCACAGGCCGCTGACCTCGTCGTCATCGCCATCGTCCGGCGCGCGGTCGGGGTCAGGCCGCGAGGAGGTGAAGAGGATTGAGCCGTCCCGCGTGAAGGCCGCGGCGCTCTCCCCCGGCGCCGACCGCGTGAGACGCCGCGGTCGCTCGCCGCCGCTCGGGTCGAGCTCCCACAGCGAGCTGTGCATCTTCTTCCCGTCGGGAGCCGGCCGGCCCACCGTGACGATGAGGCGCGAGCCGTCCGGTGAGGCACGCAACCCCGAGAGCCGGGGCAGGCGAAGGTAGGCGTCGAAGTCGAAAGCATCGGTCATGGGACCATCCTATCGGGCCCTCGGGACCGATTCGTGCGACGATCATGTCTCGTTCGTATCTGTGACAGCCCCGTGACGGGGCAGCCGGTGCGACGCCAGTTCGATTCGGAGCACCATGACGCTCCCGACATTCACCCCACCCCGCGACCTTCTGACCGAGCTCGAGCCCGTGGCCGAGCGGCTCCTGAACCGCCATCTCGGCATGGCGCAAGGAGTGGTTCCCGCATGACTACATCCCCTACTCGCTCGGGCGCGACTTCGACAAGGAGCCCTGGACGCCGGACCAGCCGCGCATCAGCGGCGTGGCGCAGATCGCGTTCGAGGTGAACCTGCTCACCGAGGACAACCTGCCCGAGCTACCACCGCGAGATCCACCGCATGTTCGGGCGCGGCGACGGCGCATGGATCAACTGGGTGAACCGATGGACCGCGGAGGAGGGGCGCCACGCGATCGTCCTGCGTGACTACCTCGTCGTGACCCGGAACATCGACCCGTATGCGCTCGAGCGCTCACGGATGAACCAGCTCCAGATCGCGTACAGCCACGACGACGGCGGCAACGTGTTGCGCGGGCATCGCGTACGTCGCGTTCCAGGAGCTCGCGACGCGGATCAGCCACCGCAACACGGGCCGCTACTCGACGACCCGGTGGCCGACCGGATCATGGCCCGCATCGCGGCCGACGAGAACCTCCACATGGTCTTCTACCGCGACATGCTGTCCGAGGCGATCGCGATCGATCCGTCGGCCGCGGTGCACGCCATCGCCGACGAGGTCATCGGCTTCCAGATGCCCGGCGCCGGGATGGTCAACTTCACCCGCAAGGCCGCCCAGATGGCGAAGGCCGGGATCTACGACCTGCGCGTCCACCACGACGACGTCGTCTGGCCGCTGCTCACCCACTGGGGCGTGTTCGAGCTCGAGAGCCTCGACGCCGTCGCCGAGCGGCGTCGCGAGGAGCTGCGCCGCTTCCTGACCGACCTGGACGCGACCGCAGCGCGGTTCGAGGCCAAGCGCGCGCTCAGCCTGGAGCGCAAGGCGGTCGGCGGGCTGAGCGGGGCGGTCAGCGCGCGGCGCGCGGTCGATTGCCGGTGAGGCGCCGGACGAGGCGAATGAGCAGCCAGCCGATGATGAATCGACGGATCAATGCGAACATGCGTGCGCTGATGCACCCGCGTGCCGCCCCGCTTGCGACGGCCATCGGTCTTGCCCCCACACTGCGCCCATGAGCGACGAGCGCTGGCGTGAGCACCAGGACCGATGGGACCGCGAGCGCCTCGACCCCGCCCTCGAGCGGGCGCCGGAGCGCCGCCTCGCTTCATCACCCAGTCCGGCGTCGAGATCGATCGGGTCTACACCCCGGCCGACCTCGCCGATCCCGGCCAACGACCCTGACGCCGGCCGGCCGCGCTATCAGTTCAGCCCCGACGCGGGCCGCCGTGACGGCATGGGACGAGATCGACGATGTCGGCCTTCCGGGCGAGCCGCCCTTCACGCGCGGCATCCATCCCACCGGCCATCGCGGGCGGCTGTGGACGATGCGCATGTTCGCCGGCTTCGGCACCGCCGAGGACACGAACGCCCGCTTCAAGAAGCTCATCGACGCGGGCGGCACCGGGCTCTCGATCGCCTACGACATGCCTACGCTGTACGGCTACGACCACGACGAGCCGATGGCGGAGGGCGAGTTCGGCACGTGCGGCGTGGCCGTCAGCTCGCCTGGCCGACATGGAGATCCTGCTCGACGGCCTTCCGGTCGGCGAGATCAGCACCTCGATGACGATCAACTCGCCCGCCGCGATGATCTGGGCGATGTACATCGTGGCCGCCGAGAAGTCCGGCGTGCCGCGCGCGCAGCTGTCCGGGACGCTGCAGAACGACATCCTCAAGGAGTTCATCGCCCAGAAGGAGTACATCTTCCCGCCGGCGCCGTCGCTCAAGCTCGTCACCGATACGGTCGAGTGGGGCACGCGCGAGCTGCCGCGCTGGAACACGATCTCGATCAGCGGCTACCACATCCGCGAGGCCGGCTCGACCGCGGTCCAGGAGCTCGCCTTCACGATCGCCGATGGCATCGCGTACGTCGAGGACGCCCTTGCGCGCGGGCTGCGCTTCGACGAATTCGCGCCGCGCCTGTCGCTTCTTCTTCAACAGCCACAACGACTTCTTCGAGGAGATCGCGAAGTTCCGCGCGGCGCGCCGGATCTGGTACAAGCTGTGCCGCGAGCGCTTCGGCGCCGAGAACGAGCGCTCAACCTGGATGCGCTTCCACACGCAGACCGCCGGCGTCTCGCTCACCGCCCAGCAGCCGCTCAACAACCTGACGCGCGTCGCGATCCAGGCGCTGGCCGGCGTGCTCGGAGGCACGCAGTCGCTCCACACCGATGCGTACGACGAGGCCTGGGCCGTCCCCTCGGAGGAGGCAGCGCTTCTCGCCCTGCGGCAGCAGCAGATCATCGCCGAGGAGTCGGGCGTCGCGAACACGGTCGACCCGCTGGCGGGGTCGTACTTCGTCGAGACGCTCACCAACCGGACCGAGCAGGCCGCGTGGCGCTACATCGCACAGATCGACGAGATGGGCGGGATGGTCGCGCCCTCGAGGCGGGCTTCCCGCAGGCCGAGATCGCGGATGCCGCCTACGAGCAGCAGCGCGAGCTCGAGGCGCACGAGCGCGAGATCATCGGTGTCACCCGCTTCGCCGATCCCGATGAGGAGCTGCGCATCCCGCTGCTGGCGATCAGCGAGCTCCAGGAACGCCGGCACCTCGACCGCCTCGCCCGGGTGCGCGCCGATCGCGATGCGTCAGCTCACGCAGCGGCCATACGGCGCCTCGAGGACGAGGCGCGCCGTGGCGACGTCAACCTCATGCCGGCGATCGTCGCCGCCGTCGAGGCCTACGCCACCATCGGCGAGATGTGCGGCGTCCTGCGCGTCGTCTACGGCGAGTACCGGGAGCCGCTCGCCGTCTGAGGCCCGACTAGGCCGCGGGAGCGGCGGCGACCGACGGTGCCGCCGGTGCGGCTGGACCCACCCATGGGGTGTGCCGCGTTCGCCACGTGTACAGGATCAGGGCGCCAAGCCCCATCACCCACACCAGGATCGTGACGATCGCCCCGAGCGCGGGAACGAAGCCGGCCAGCACGAACGCGAGGGCCAGGATCGCGGCGCCTGCCAGGTAGGCGAGGTAGGGAGAGCGATCGCCGGGGAGGACGAGCCCACCGATCGCCATCGCCACGGGGACGGCGGACACGAAGATCCCGATGACGAGGAGGAGCAGCAGCACGAGGGCCGCCACGATGAAGGCGCCGCCGACCGCGCCGGCGAGGGCGGCGAAGACCGCACCGCACACGATCAGCACGACGAGCAGGATGAACTGGCCGATCCAGCCGAGCAGGCCGAAGCCCAGCGACGCGAGCGGCGACGTTCGAAGCACCTCGCCGCTGCCGAGCACGAGCCGCGGGCGGACGGCCAGGAGGGTCCAGCCGAAGATCAGCAGCCCGAGGAGGATCCCGAGGTAGCTGACGATCGGGTTGTCGGCCACCGGGGAGGTGCCAGGGATGTCCTGCGGCTCGCGCCGCTCGACGTCTCCGCCCACCTCAGCGCCGTCGGCGATGCGTGCCTCGGTCCGCGAGGTGTAGGTCACATCGCCGCCGACCACCGCGGATGACCCGAGCACGAGCTCCCCGACGGCCGCGTCGACGTTGCCCTCGACCGAGCCGTTGAGGGTGATCGTGCCGGCGCCGGCAAGGAGGTCGCCGGTGACGGTCCCATCCATGGTCAGCGTTCCGACGCCCCCGGCGATGTCACCGGCGACGGTCGCGTCGGAGGCGACCGTGGTCGTCCCGCCAAGGACCACGAGGTCGCGTCCCACCGATCCGGCAACGCGAACGCTGCCGCCGGAGACGCGCACGGCCCCGCCCACCTCGCCGAGCACATCGACGGTGCCGCCGGCGACGTTCAATGAGCCATCGATGCGACCGGTGACCGTCACCGTCCCGCCCGCGATCGTGGCATCGCCCTCGATCGTCCCGGCAATGGTGACGGTGCCGGCACCCACGTAGAGGTCGTCGCTGACGGTCTCGTCCGCCGGGATCGTGACGTTCTGGTCACCGCGGAAGTCGCCTGCCGCGACCGGAGCGGCGATGAGGAGGATGCCGGCGACGGCGATCAGGAGCGCTCGGAGGACGGATCTCGGAGTCATCGACCCATGGTCCGGCGACCATTTCGGCATGTCAAATCGGTGTGGTCCGGTGCGGTGCCGTGGAGGTCTGCCGATGAACGGACGTCGGCGGCTACCATCGGCGTGCTCATGAAGCTTCATCTCGTCGACGCCACCTTCGAGCTCTTTCGCGCCTATTACTCGCGACCGCCGCGCCGCGCACCGGACGGCCGGCCGGTGAACGCGGTCCAGGGGCTCATCGACTCAATGCTGTCCCTCCTCCGCGAGCGCGACGTGACGCATATCGGGGCGGCCACCGACTACGTCATCGAGTCGTGGCGCAACGACGTCTTCCTCGGCTATAAGTCGAGCGCCGGCCTCGACCCGCAGCTGCTCACCCAGTTCCGTGATGCCGAGCGGGCGCTGGAGGCGCTCGGCATCCCGGTGTGGGCGATGGTCGAGGACGAGGCCGATGACGCCATCGCCACCGCCGTCGAGCGCTTCGCCGGCGACCCCCGCGTCGAACAGGTCGTCATCTGCTCGGTCGACAAGGACCTGTCCCAGCTCGTCGACGGGACGCGCATCGTGCTGCGCGACCGGATCCGCAACATCACGTATGACGAGGCGGGCGTGATCGCCAAGTTCGGCGTGCGGCCGGCATCGATCCCCGACTACCTGGCCCTCGTCGGCGACTCGAGTGATGGGTTCCCCGGCCTCGCCGGCTGGGGCGCGAAGAGCGCGGCGACGGTGCTCGCGAGGTTCGGCGATCTCGATGCCATCCCGGAATCGGTCCTCGACTGGGCCGTCGACGTGCGCAACGCGAGCAAGCTCGCGGCCACCCTCGAGCGGGAGCGGCCATCGGCGCTGCTCTATCGCACCCTGGCACGGCTCAAGCGCGACTCCGCCATCGGCGAGGTGACGCCGACGCTCGACTCCCTCGAGTGGCGCGGCGTCCCGCGCGACGGGTTCCTGGCGTTGTGCGAAGAGCTCGGCCTCGACACCGTCCGCGAGCGGGTGCATCGCTGGGCCGACTGATCCCGCGGTACTTTCGGTGGGGTGCGGTGGAGTCCGGGCGTCGATAGGGTGCTGGCTCCATGCAACGACGACGCCGCGTGGCGAGTGTGCTCGCCCTCCTCGTCCTGGGCGCCGCGCTGACCGTCCCAACCGGCCCATCGCCGGTCGCGGCGGCCGGCGAGTGCGGCACGTACGCGTCCGAGACGGTCCCTCCCGCGACGATCCGCGTCTTCCGCACGGCGACCGGCGCGGTGGACACCGTCGATTTCCGGACGTACGCGAAGAACGTGCTGAGCCGGGAGTGGATCAGCTCGTGGACAACCGAGTCGCTGCGCTCCGGTGCGCTGGCGGTCAAGCACTATGCCTGGTACCAGGTCATCCACTGGCGCGGCTACGTCAACGCGGCCGGCGAGTGCTTCGACGTCTTCGACTCGACCCGCGACCAGCACTACGACCCCTCCCGGCCGACCTACGCCTCGATGGCGGCCGCCGTCGACGCCACGTGGGGAACGCTCGCCCGCGTGGGCGGCCGGATCTTCGCGACCTACTACAACGCCGGCGCGGCGAACGAGCCCTGCGGCGCCAACGCCAACGGCTGGCGGATGTACCAGTGGGGCACGCAGGCCTGTGGACTCGACGGCCGGAGCGCGGCGCAGATCCTGGCGACCTACTACGCCGGGGTCGTGGTGACCTCGGCCCCGCTGCCGACACCGCCCTCCCCAACGCCGGCACCGACGCCTACCCCGGTGCCAACCGCGACGCCGGTGCCCACGGCCCAGCCCTCCGCCCCCGGCGCCGTCCCGTCGGCAGCGCCCACCGCCGCCGCAACTCCGAGCCCGTCGCCGACGCCTCCCCCGCCGCCATCAACGCCCGCCGGCCAGCAGCCGGGCGGAGGCCAGGTCGGCCTCGTCGGCCCTCCCCCACCGCCGCCCGCCAACCCGCCGCCGGTCGTGGTCACGGTGGAGGCGGCCGCTGACCCGAGCGCCGCGCCATCCGAGGCGCCGACGATCGCCCGTGCCCTTCGCCCGGGCCATCGCATCGTCGTCTTCGAGAGCGCGACCGATGCGGCCAGGCTGCGGGCGGAGCGCCGCCCCGGGGGCGCGATCGTCGCCTCGGCCACGCCGCAATGGGTCAGCCTGCGGAGCCTCGTCGATCGATTCCTGGCCAGCCTCCTCGATCGCTGGTCAGCGCCCACCCTCGGGCGCTCCGAGGAGCCGGGCCGCGATGATCTCGGCCGCGGCGACGTCCTGGATGGCGAGCCCGACCGACTTGAAGACGGTCACCGCATCGGCCGGCCGCTGGGCGGCCCAGTCCGGGGCGACGTCGCCGAGCTCCACCAGGTCCGCTTCCGCCACTAGGCCGCGTTCGATCGCCGCCACGAGGTCGCCGGCCTCGGCCAGCGCGGCGGCCTTCGCGTCGACCGCGACCATGCTCGCGCGCGCGAACGCCTCCGGCGGAATCTCGATCATGCCGATGCGGTAGGCGCCGATGCCGTTGATGTGGGTGCCCGGCCGCAGCCAGTCGGCGTCGAAGACCGGGACCGATGAGGTCGTGGCGCAGCACAGGACATCGGCCTCGCGGACGGCCTCCTCCGCGCTGGCGGTCATCGCCGTCTCGATCCCCGTGGCCTCGGCCATGGCGCGGGCGAACGCGCGCCGAGCGACCGGCGACCGGGCATAGACGAGGATCCGTCGAATCGGGCGCGCGGCGACCACGGCTCGGACCTGCCATTCGGCCTGCCCGCCGGCCCCGAGCACAGAGAGCGTCGTCGCATCGATGCGCGCCATGAGCCGGGTCGCCACGCCCGACGCCGCCCCGGTGCGCATGGCCGTGACCGTCTCACCATCGAGGATCGCGAGGGGCCGACCCGTCTCGGCGTCGAACCAGATGACGAGCGCCTGGATTGTCGGCAGCCCGCGTTCGGCGTTGGCGGGAACCACCGTGACCAGCTTGACCGTTGAGCCCGAGCCACCGGCGCGGACGCCGGGCATGAGCAACAGGTCGCCGCCGGGGAGCTCCACCCGCGAGCGGAGCGGGGACCGGTCGCGGCCGGCGGCAACGTCCCGGTAGGCCCGCTCGACCGCGTCCAACAGCTCGGCGACCGGCACGGCATTGCGGATGGAGTCCGCGTCGAGGAATGGCAGCGCGTTCGTCATCGGTCCTCCGACCCGCGAGCCGCCACGCGGTAAGGTACGAGCGTGGCGGATCGGGCTTCCATGATGCCACGCGGCACACGGCTTGCGAGGCGGCGGGGCAAGGAGGATCCATGTTCGACAACGTTCGCGACGACCTCTCGCACCGCGCGGGCACGGCGCGCAGCGAGCTCGGCGACCTGATGTGGCTGCTGCGCATGAGCGTCTTCGCCGCGGTGGCCGGTGCGCTGTACGTGGAGCTGCGCAAGACGCCGGAGGATCGCACCTGGAACGGGCGGCTGCTCGGGGTCGTGCCGTACGACTTCCGCCTCCCGACCCTCGAGGGCCTGCGCCAGGCGTACTGGAACCCGCACTCGCCGAAGCTCTTCACGCCTCGGCCGCTCGGCGTCGGATGGGCGGTCAACATCCCGACCCTGCTCCGCCGGCTCGGCGTCCACCGGGGGTTCACCAAGGGGCGCTGACGCGGTGCGCGGCCGCACCACAAGGGTCGGGACGCACCCTCGCCTTCCGCACACAACGGCCCTAGACTCCACCCGCTGCCCGCGGCCCACCGCTGCAGGAGAGTGCCCATGCGCCGTCTCGTGTCCATCCCGATCGCCGTGCTGATGAGCCTCATCATCGCCGGCACTGCCTTCGCGTCGATCTGTGGCAACGAGAGCAAGCCGCAGAACGCGGGGCAGCAGAGCGAGCTCTGGGTCGACTTCTCGACCGTTCCGCCAACCGTGACCGTCGTCAACGGCAACGCCCAGGGCCACCTCCGAGGCGGCTACGTCGACGTGTACCTCGACTTCGATGGCGGCGGCGTCGACTGCTTCATCGACGACACCTTCATCATGTCCGAGCACAAGGTCGGCCACATCGCGCCCGGCCAGCTCTTCGAGGGCCTCGGCGTCAATCCCGCCGTCCATCGCGGCAACAACCCCGGCGGCGAGGGGACCGGCGTCGGCTTTGCGGCGACTGAGGGCTGCGCCTGACCGACGCGATCGGATGCCCCACCGGAGGGCGTTCGTCGGCCGCACCGTTCGTGCGCTAGGATCGGGAACCGGTGAATAGCTGGTTCCCGATCCTTCTCGTCCTTCATATCGCGCTGGCCGTTGCCCTGCTGCTGCCCAGCGTGCTGCTTCCCTTCGTCCTGCGGCGTAGCGCCGGCGAGCCGGGTCCCGTGACGCGGACGCTGATGGCGATGCAGGGCACCGGCACGCTCGTCATCGCCGGCGGCCTGGCGCTGACCGGCGCCGCGATGCTCTGGATCCTTGGACCCGAGCTCCTGACCCAGCCGTGGCTCATGACCGCCCTGGCGCTCTACGCCATCAACCTCGTGATCGCGGCGGTCGTCAGCCGGCCGAACCTGCGACGGCTGGTCGGCCTGCGCGGCTCCGAGGCCGATAACGAGACGTGGCGGGCTCGGGCGCGCCGGCAGCGCTACGTGGCCTACGGGATGGCCGGGCTGATCGGGGTGATCGGCTTCCTGATGAGCACGAAGCCCGACCTGTGGTGAGCCGCTAGAAGTTCGGGAGCGGCAGCGGGCGGCCGAGGACGAAGAAGATCCCGGCCACGATCAGGAACATCGCGATCGCGAAGAACAGCAGCCAGCGAAGAACTTCCATGTGGTCGGCTCCGATGCGGGAAGTGAGCGGCAGCAGGCACCACCATCCGTCGGCGCATTCTATCGGCCCCGTCCAGCCCGCTCGGCGGTCCGCAGGTGAGCCACGTGGTTCCGCTTTAGAATCCGCAGCGATGACGCTCCGCCTGTACGACGCCCGCCGCGGCGGCCCGCACGCCTTCGAGCCGATCCCCGGCCGGGACAGCGTCGGGCTCTACGTCTGCGGCGTCACGCCCTACGACACCGGGCACCTCGGCCACGCCTTCACGTACGTCAGCTTCGACCTCCTGCATCGGTACCTCGAGTACCTGGGCCATGACGTGGTCTACGTCCAGAACCTCACCGATGTCGACGACGACATGCTGCGCAAGGCGCGTGAGTCCGGCGAGGACTACCTGGCCCTTGGGAACCGATGGGTGGCCACCTTCCTGGCCGAGATGGCGGCCCTCAACTGGCTGCCGCCGGACCACTACCCGCGAGCGACGCAGCACATCCCCCAGATGCGATCGCTCATCGAGCGATTGCTCGTGAACGGCCTCGCGTACGCCGCGGGTGGGCACGTCTACTTCGCCGTCGGCGCCGACCCGGAGTACGGCCAGCTCTCGAAGCTCACGCCGGCCGAGATGCTGCCGATCGCCAATGAGCGGGGCAACGTGCCTGACATGCCGGGCAAGCGCGATCCGCTCGACTTCGTGCTCTGGCAGCCCTCGCTTCCCGACGAGCCGGCCTGGGCGTCGCCGTGGGGTCCGGGCCGCCCCGGCTGGCATATCGAGTGCTCGGCCATGTCGATGACCTACCTGGGCAATCGGTTCGAGATCCATGGCGGCGGCGGCGACCTCCTCTTCCCCCACCACGAATCGGAGCGCGCCCAGTCCGAGGGCGCGACCGGCGAGCGTCCGTTCGTGTCGTGGTGGACCCACGCCGGGATGCTCCATTACGACGACGCCAAGATGAGCAAGTCGCTCGGCAACCTGGTCCTCGTGCGCGACCTCCTGGCCACCCACTCCGGTGACGCGATCCGCCACTACCTGCTCAGCCACCACTACCGGACCGAGGTCCACTTCCGCATGGCGGAGCTCGACCGTTCGGCCGAGGCGGCCGCGCGGCTGCGAGAGGCGAGCCTGCGCGGGGCCGACCCGGCGGCGCCCGACGAGCCCGACCCAGCCACGATCGACCCGCGCATCGCGGTCCATCGGGCCGCCTTCCTGGCGGCGCTCGACGACGATCTCGACACCCCGGCCGCGATGCCCGAGCTCGACGCGCTCGCCGAGCTGGCGCTCCGCTCCGCTGACGCCCGCACGGCGGCCCAGGCCGGCGCGATCGTGCGTGAGCTTGCCGGGCGCATCCTCGGCCTGCGCCTGGCCGCCGTGCCGGCCGCCCAGGGCGTCGAGGCGGCGTGACGGACGGCGACCGAACGCCGGTCAGCGTCCGCCTCGGCGAGGTCGTCCCGCCGGAGGACCCCGAAGACTGGACGCGGCCGCTGACGTGGGTCGCTGCGCTGGGGATCCTGGCCGGCCCGATCGTCGTGCTGGCGTGGTACGCGGTCGCCCCGCCGGACTCGGCGGCCACGGCCGTGCCGATGACCCACGTGGCGGCCACCGCGCTCGCCGGCGGTGCCGCCGTCGCCGGCGCAACCCAGCTCGGCGTGGCGCGAGCGTGGACCGCCACGCTCGGCGCCGGGCTCCTCGCCGCGCTGGTGGTCGTCATCCTCGGCGTCGCCTTCGCGGGCGAGCGCCAGGTCGGGAGCGCCTCGCCGACCCTCGCTCACGCGGCCGCGGCCGCGGTCGGTGGCGTGGCCGGGGCTGCGGTGGCGTCAGGGGTTGCGGCCGTCGTGGCCCGCGTCGCATCCCGACCCTGGCGGCTGCTGCCAGCGACCGCCGCGGGCACCCTGGTCGGGGCCGCGACCGCCGGCGCGCTCTTCTAGGAGCCGCCCTCTTCGAGCAGCAGGCAGGCGGCCTCGTGGCCGTCCCCGATCGAGATGAGGGCAGGGTCGACCAGCGGGCAGCGGTCGAATGCCACCGGGCAGCGTGGGTGGAACCGGCATCCAGACGGGACGTTCGATGGATCGGGCGTCTCGCCCGCGAGGATCACCGGACGGCGCCGCGCCGTCGGATCCGGCACCGGCACGACCGACAGCAGGGCCTGCGTGTACGGGTGCTGCGGATCGGCGAGGACAGCGTGCGTCGGACCGATCTCGACGATGCGCCCCAGGTACATAACCGCGATCCGGTGCGCGTAGGCCGCGACGGTTGACAGGTCGTGGGTGATCATCACGACCGCGATCTGGAGCTCGGTCGCCAGCCTCGCGAGGAGGTTCAGGATCTCGGCGCGGATCGAGACGTCCAGCATGCTCACCGGCTCATCGGCCACGAGCACGCCGGGACGCAGGGCGAGGGCCGCGGCGATGACGACGCGCTGCCGCTGGCCGCCGGAGAGCTCGTACGGGAGGCGCCGCAGGTACGCCTCGGGGGGCGTCATGCCCGCCTCCGCCAGGGCCTCGACGGCCCGGCGCTCAAGCTCCGCGCGGCCGCTGGCCACGCCGTGCACCATCAGCGGTTCGGAGACGATCTCGCTGATCGACATCCGCGGATTCAGCGACTCGTACGGATCCTGGAAGATCATCTGGATGCCGCGTCGCAGGCGCTGAAGGTCACGGCCGCTGAGGCCCTCGAGGTCGCGGCCCTGGACGGCGACCCGCCCGGCATCGGGCTCGATCAGGCCGAGGAGGAGGTTGCCGGTCGTGGTCTTGCCGCAGCCGGATTCGCCCACGATCGCCAGCACCTCGCCCGGCGCGACGCTGAAGGTGACGCCGTCGACGGCGCGGACGGGCCGTGCCGGCCGGCGCGCCAACACGTCCGCCAACGAGCGGCGCCCGGGGAACGCCTTGGCGAGGTTCTCGACCGTGAGCGCCGGCTCAGCCATCGGTCTCGACCAGGAAGCATGCCGCCCGATGCCCCTCGCCCTGGGCGAACGGCGGCGGGACCTCGACGGCGCAACGATCGAAGGCGTGCGGGCAGCGCGGAGCGAACCGGCATCCGACGGGCAGCGCGTCCAGGCGCGGGGGCGTGCCCGGGATGGCGCGCAGGGTGCGCTCATCGTCCGCCACGTTCGGGAACGCCTTGAGCAGCAGCTGGGTATACGGGTGGCGCGGGGCGCCGAAGATCGTGCCGACGGCGGCATCCTCGGCGACCTGTCCGCCGTACATCACGATCACCCGGTCGCAGACCTGGGCAACGACGCCGAGATCGTGGGTCACGATGATCGTGCTCATTCCGAGCTCCGCGGTCAGTCCCACGAGAAGCTCAAGGATCTGGGCCTGGATCATCACGTCGAGGGCCGTGGTGGGCTCGTCGGCGATGATGACGTCCGGCCGGCAGGCGAGGGCAAGCGCGATCATCGCGCGCTGCCGCATCCCACCCGAGAAGGTGTGCGGGTACTCACGCCCACGACCCGGCGGGATCCCGACCCGATGCATGAGCTCATCGATGCGCTGCTGGACCTCGCCGCGGCGCAGCTCGGGCTCGTGCGTGCGGAGCGCTTCGCCGATCTGGTCGCCAACCGTGCGCACCGGGTTCATGGCGTTCATGGCCCCCTGGAACACGATCGAGAGGCGCGACCAGCGCAGTGCCCGAAGCTCGTCGGACGGCAGGGCGAGGATGTCCTTGCCGTCGAAGTGCACCGAGCCGCCGACGACGCGCCCGCCGGGCGGCAGGAGCCGGAGCATCGCCATGACCGTCGTGGTCTTCCCACTCCCCGACTCTCCGACCAGCCCCAGGGTCTCGCCGCGACGCAGGTCGAAGCTCACCCCGTCCACGGCTCGCAGTGGTCCAGCCGGTGAGTCGAACTCAACGGAGAGATCGCGGACGGAGAGGACCGGGGCGATGCCGTCCCGAGCCAGCACCGGCGCGGGAGCGATCGCGCTCCTGGTGACGCGGTCCGCGACAACTGGCGCCTCGTCGGTCTCCAGGTAGTGGCGCCGCAGCTTCGGGTTGAACGCTTCCTCCATCGCCGTCCCGAGGAGCGTCGTGCCGAGCACGACCCACACGATCGCGAGCCCGGGCGGGATGAGCGCCCACCACGCCCCAGCCGACACGGCGCCTCGCTCGAAGGCGAAGTTCAGCATCTGGCCCCAGCTGATGACCGTCGGGTCGCCGAGGCCGATGAACGACAGCGTCGACTCCGACAGGATCGCGAGGCTGATGACGAGGACCGTGTTGGCCAGCATGAGCGGCAGCGCAAGCGGCAGGATGTGGCGGCGGATGATGTACCAGTCGCTCCCGCCCACGGCCCTCGCTCGCGTCACGAACTTCCGCTCCCGCAGGCTGAGCACCTGCGACCGAACCAGTCGAGCCGTCGTCGTCCACCCCAGCGCGCCGATGACGATGATGAGGTTGACCAGGGATCGGTCTCGCAGGACCGCCACGATCACGATGAGGAGCGCCAGGTCGGGAATGACGAGGAAGAAGTCGGTGAAGCGCATGAGCGTGCTGCCGAGCCGGCCGCCGGCATAGCCGGCGACCATCCCGAGGGCGCCGCCGATGAGCAGCGAGATAAGCGCGGCGGCGAAGCCGACCACGAGCGACACCCACGCGCCGTACAGGAGCTTCGAGAGGATGTCGCCACCCGCATCGTCGGTGCCGAGCGGATGGGCCGCCGATGGCGCCTGATAGATGTCGAAGATCGTGATGTTGGTCGGAGCGTACGGATCGAATGGTGAGATCACAGGGGCCAGCACGGCGGCCGCGGCAGCGATCCCGACCATCGTTGCGCCGACGACCCCGACCCGGTTGCGGAGGAGGATGCGCAGCCGGTTCGGGCGGGGCATGTCGGTCGGGGCGGCGGTGATGACCTGGATGGCGCTCATGCGTCGACCACCCGCGGATCGAGGACGCTGTACACCACCTCAGCGATGAGGTTGGCGATGACCACGGCGACGGCGATGATGAGGAAGGCACCCTGCAGCACCGGGTAGTCGCGCTGATCGACCGACTCGACGGTCAGGCTACCGATCCCGGGCCACGAGTACACGGACTCGACCTGGAGGGCGCCGGACACCGTGAATCCGAGGTTGAGCGCGATCAGGGTGACGAGCGGCAGCATCGCGTTGCGGAGAGCATGGTCCCGGATGATCCGAAAGGTGGACAGGCCCTTCGCGCGCGCGGTGAGGATGTAATCCTCGCTGAACACCTCGAGCACGCTGCTCCGCATGATCAGCATGTACTCGCCGAGCAGGACGAGGGTGAGCGTCAGCGTCGGCAGAAGGAGATGTCGAAGGACGTCGACGATCGCCTCCCACCCCGACGCGTACTCCGCCCCGACCGTCACACGACCAGCCGTGGGCAGCCCGAACCAGCTGGCGCCGAGGAAGAGGAGGACGATTCCGAGGAAAAAGGTCGGCAGAGACCACAGGACGAGGCTGAGCGACAGCGCGCCGACGTCGATGGGCGTTCGCCGTCTCCAGGCGGCGATCAGGCCGAGGGTCGACCCGAGAACGATCGAGAGCAGCTGCGAGGGCAGCACCAGCCACAGGGTGTTCACGAGGCTCGGTCCGAGAAGGGAGACGACCTCTCGATCGCGGTGCGCATACGAGATTCCAAGGTCACCCCGCGCCAGTGATCCGAGGTAGGCGAAGAACTGGGTGTCGAGCGGATTTCCCCCGTCGAGGTCGATGAAGACCTCCTTGTCGAGGCCGAAGCTCTCCCGGATCCGCTCGACGGCATCCGGATTGAGGCGCGGGTCGCGAGCGCCGGCCTTCGCCGGGTCCCCGGGCAGGACCCGGAACAGGAAGAAATTGAAGGTGAGCACCACGAGGATGGTGACCGTTGCCCACCCAATCTTGGTGAGCACGTACAGACCGCGCCCACTCATTGCTCAGGGCTCTCGCACCCGGGTCGATTGATCGCCGCCGGGACCGGGAAGGCTATTCGCTGCCCGCGATCGGTGCGAGACCCTTGAGCGTCTCAGGATCCACCTGGCCGAAGCTGGGGTCGTCGAAGGACCAGCCGCTGAACGTGTCGGTGCGCCATGCGACGACGGTCGCCTCGTAGTACTGGATGATGTACGGCACGTCCTCGAGGGCGATGCGCTGCATCTCGTGGACCAGCGCGATCCGCGCCTCGGCATCGGTCTCGACGGCCTGCTGTGCGTAGAGCTCGTCGTACTCGGGGTTGCAGTACCCCGATTCGCTGAAGCCGTATCGGATCTCCGAGCAGAGCAGGACCCCGAGGAGGAAACTCGGGTCGGGATCCGATCCCCAGCTCCAGAGGATGACGTCGTAGTCGAACCCGGGGCAGCACACACTGGTCAGGGTCTCGGGTTCGAGACCCTGGATCTCGAGGGTCACGCCGACCTCGGCCCATTGGCCCGCCAGAACGTCGGCCTCCCTCGGCGCCGTATCGCTGTCGGTCGGGTAGTTCAGGCGGAACGTGAGGTCGTCGCAGTCCTGGTCGGCCAGGCACTCGCGCACGCCGTCGCCATCCTCGTCGACGTATCCGGCATCCTCGAGCATCTGGGCAGCGGCAACCGGATCGAAGGCGTAGTCCTCGAGCTCGGAGGCGTAGAAGTCGCCAAGGCCGCTTGGGACGAGACCGAGACCGGGCGTGGCAAGCCCGCCCGTCGCGACCGTGATCAGCTCCTGCTTGTCAGTGGCGGTCGCGAGGGCCTGCCGAACGGCGAGATCCTTCAGAGCCGGGTGGCCGGAGCACACGCCGTCCTCGACGACGTCGGTCGTCTCGGGGTCGTCGACCGGGCAGTTCTCATCGGCGACGATGTTGAAGATGATGTCCTTCAAGGATCCGCCCGCGGCCACGTCGGTCACGCAGACCTGGACGTTCTCCTCGGTGAGCAGGCCGGGGATCGCGGTCGCCTGGAATTCGCCGAGCAGGTCGATCTCACCATTGGTCAGGGCGGCGACACGCGCGTCGGGGTTCTCGATCCGCTGGAAGATCACGCGGTCGACAATCGGTCGCCCGTCCCAGTAGTCCTCGAAGGCCGCAAGCTCGGCGGACTCGTCCTGGATGAACTCGGTCAGCATGAAGGGGCCGGAGCCGATCATCTCGTCGTTCGCGAACCCGGTTGGGTCCTCGTTCTCCCAGATGTGCTTCGGGACGATGTACATGAAGACCATCCGGTATTCGAAGTTGCCGACCGGCTCGCTCGTGACGATCGTCAGGTGCGTGGGATCCTCGACCGTGATCTCTTCGAACAGGTCGGGGTAGGACGACTGATAGATGAACTCGTTGTCGCGGTACATCTCCAGCGAGAACTTCACGTCCTCGGCGGTGAGCGGCGTCCCATCGTGGAACGTCGCGTCATCACGGAGGGTGACTGACCAGGTCAGGTCGTCGTCGGCCACCGTCCACTCGGTCGCGAGCTCGGGAACGTACTCCCCCTCGGTCGTGATGTTGATGGGCGTGTCGTAGACGAGCTCGTAGAGCTGGAAGTCCTCGGCGAGCTCCCCGAGCCCAGGGTTGAGGCTTCCGGCGGAGCCGCCGATCCCGATCCGCACCGTGCCCCCGGTCCCGGTCTCGGGCGTCTCCGTGCTCACCGGCTCGCACGCGCCTTCGGGGACCGGGCTGCCCGGGCTCGCCGCGGAGCTTGCGTCGGCGGACGGGCTCTGCTGCTGACCGCCGCATGCCGCGAGCAGGAAGGAAATGATGGAAATGCCGACGAGTGCGCGACGAGGCACGAACCGAACCCTCCGGGTGCAGGTGCTCTGGGTCGGTCCGCCGGGGACCGGCTCCTCCGATCGGGAGGATGGCACACGCCACGGAATCGGGTCAACGTTTGGCGCCTCATCGCGGAATCCGCAGGTCCGTCGCACTCCCATTTGCGCATACTCCGGCCCGATGACTGATGCGTCCGCACGCGCCCTGGTTCGAGCCCAGGTCGCACTCGAGTCCTTTCGGCTCTCGCCTGACGGCTCGGCAGTCGTCTACGTCCTTCGACGGGTCCGCGGTGAGGACTACGAGTCGCACCTCTGGATTCGGCCGTATGCCGGCGGCCGGACGCGACAGCTGACCCGGGGGCGGGTCCGCGATGGATCGCCGGCAGTCTCTCCGGACGGCCGGCAGATCGCCTTTGTGCGCACGCCGGTCGGGCAGGACGATGCGGTCGCGCAGGTCTGGGTGCTCCCGCTCGAAGGGGGCGAGCCGTGGCAGCTGACCCGTCTGAAGCACGGCGTCGGCAGCGCGCACTGGAGCCCGGATGGCAGTCGCGTGGCCCTCGTCGCACAGGCTGGCGATCACCGCTTCATCGTCGGAGACGAGCGCAAGGGACGGACGCCGACCGCGCGACGGATCACGCGCACGGACTTTCGGGACGACGAGAGCGGCCACGTCGTCCGCCGGACGCACCTGTGGGTGGTGGACGCACGCCCTGGTGCGCGCCCCCGACAGCTGACCAGCGGCGACTACGACGTGGTCGGCCCGATGTGGTCACCCGACGGCGCACGCCTCGCCTTCGGCGCCGATCGGGGCCCTGACGCCAACATGCACCCTCGCGAACAGCTCTGGAGCGTGGCCGCCCGCGGGGGGCGGATCCGCGAGCTCGTCAGCCTGCCCGGTGACGCGTACTCCCCGGCCTTCTCACCGGACGGGCGGCGCCTCGCGTTCCTCGGCACTGACGTCGAGGATCCGCCCGAGCACGCGTCTCACGACCTGTGGGTCATGGACCTCCCCGGTGGCCGGCCGCGGAACCTGACGAGGTCCCTCGACCGGTCGATCGGCGACTGGGCGTGGTCGGATCTCGTGATGTCGGAGGACGCCGTCGGGCCGATCTGGGCAGACGACCGGTCGATCCTCGTCCTCGTCGGCGATCGCGGCCGCAATGTGCCGTACCGGGTCCCGCTTGACGGGACGCCCGAGCCGATCATCGATCCGGCCGAGATCGTCGCCGGAGCGGGCCTGGCCCACGCGGCCTCGACCGGTTCGATCGCCATGACGGCGGGTCGCGCGGGGCAGAGCGCTGAGGTCTACGCGATCGATGACGGAGCGCTGCGGCAGGTGACCCGCGAGGGATCGAGCTGGCAGCGGAGCTTTGGACGGGTGACGATCGAGGAGCTGGAGATCCCCGCCCCGGGCGGACCGGTGCATGGATGGCTCGCGTCGCCCGAGGGGGCGTCGCGACGTCGCCTTCCGACCGTCCTCGGCATCCACGGCGGCCCGTCGGGGTCGTGGGCCGGGATCGGGACCCTGGACGCGACGATGCTGTGCAACGCGGGCTATCGCGTGGTGATGCCGAACATTCGAGGATCCGCGACGTACGGCGCAGCATGGATCAAGGCGCTCGCCGGCGGCTGGGGTGGACCGGACGCGGAGGATGCGGAGGCCGCGGTCGACGCGCTCGTGGAGCGCGGGTTGGCGGACCCGGCACGGCTGTACGTCATGGGGTTGTCGTACGGCGGCTACCTGACCCAGTGGCTGATCGGCACGTCAGATCGCTTCGCGGCGGCCGCCGCGGAGAACGGGGTCTCGAACCAGGTCAGCGCGTGGGCGAACTCGTACTTCGGGCTGCACTACAACCGGCGCCACGGGCTTGGCGACCCGCTGAGCGACAAGGGCATGCAGCGCCTGTGGCGGACCTCCCCGCTGAGGAACGCGTCACGCATCACGACGCCGCTGCTCATCCTTCAGGCGGAGGAGGACCGCATCTGCCCGCCGGGCGACAACGAGCAGCTCTTCACGGCGCTGAAGGTGCTCGATCGGGAGGTCGAGTACGTCCTCTACCCCGACGAGCACCACGAGATGAAGAATTACGGGCGTCCAGACCGTCGGATCGATCGGATGGAACGGATCCTGGCCTGGTTCAACGGACACACGCGCCGAGGGCGGACCGGCTCAGGCCGCCGGTGACTTGCGGCTGAGGCGATCGGCAAGGCCGCCGATGGTGAGCGCGAGACCGAGCGCGAGGATGCCGATGGCGGCCACCAGCCGGAACGCCTCGCCACCGAAGGCCGTCGCGAACACGAGGTAGGCGACCACGCCTCCGACGGCCATCCCGGCGCCGATCCATTTGAACGCCGGCGCATCGGCGATCCAGCCGGCGGCGTAGAGCCCGATGCCGAAGCTGAACGGGAAGACGCTCCACAGGTAGGCCCAGGCGGCCCATCGGTCGGTGAGGCTGGTGTAGAGCAGCGCCGCGCCGATGCCGGCCAGCATCGTTCCCGGGATCACCATCCCCGCCCGCAGGCGGCGGTTCGGCCCACCGAGCAGCCCCGGTCCGAGGAAGAAGACCGAGAGGCCGATGAAGAGCACCGGCCACCAGCGCAGGGCGTCATCGCCGATGCCGAGGCCACGAATGAAGTCGAGCAGCGGCTCGCTGAAGAGGAGGAGCACCCCGACGATCAGGAGAAGCAGCCCGGCCAGCAGCTCGATCGTCCGACTCACGCGGCCGAGTATACGGTGGCATCATGCGCCGGATGCCCGTGGGCCCCGGCCTCCGATCGCTCCTGCGCGTCCTCGGACGGCGCCTGCCGAAGGCGCGCGGCACCCTGCGAGTCGAGGGCATCCACGCGCCGGTCGCCATCACCCGGGACCGATGGGGCATCCCGCACGTCGAAGCCTCATCGGACGGCGATGCTTGGTTCGGACTCGGCTTCTGCCACGGCCAGGATCGTGCGTTCCAGCTCGAGCTGATCGCGCGCGCCGGGCGCGGGACGCTGGCCGAGCTCCTCGGCGCCGGCGCGCTGCCGATCGATCGGCTGTCGCGGACGCTCGGCTTCCGGCGCGTTGCGCTTGCCCAGCGGTCGCGGCTCGCCGCCGACGTCGTCGACACCCTCGAGGCCTACGTGGCCGGCATCAACGCGTCGGCACGTGGCGTGGCCCGTCCGCACGAGCTCGTGCTGCTGCGGTCCGGCCGCACGGCCTGGGTCGCCGAGGACGTGCTCGCCTTCCTCGGCCTCCAGTCACTGGCGCTGGCCGGCAACTGGGACACCGAGCTTGCCCGCCTCGCGATCCTGCTGGCCGATGGCCCGGACGCGCTCGCCCGCGTCGAGCCGCGCTATGGGCCGTGGCTGCCGGCTGTCGTCCCGGTCGGCTCGGCCGCCGGCCCGTCACTCGGGCGCCTCGCGGCCGACCTGGCGCGCCTCCGCGACGTCATCGGTGGGACGGGTGGATCGAACGCCTGGGCGATCGCCGGGACGCGAACGCACTCCGGCGCGCCGATCCTGGCCAACGATCCGCACCTTGGCCCGGGCATCCCCCCGCCGTGGTACCTCGCGCATCTGCGCACGCCGGAGTGGGAGCTCGGCGGCTCGTCGTTCGTCGGCGGGCCCGCGTTTCCGACCGGCTTCAACGGCCACGCCGCCTGGGGCATCACCGCGGGCTGCACCGACTCGGCCGACCTCTTCTGGGAGGAGATCGACGCTGGGGCGGGAACGGCTCGCGGGCCCGACGGTCCGGAGCCGATCGAGCGCATCCGCGAGGAGATCGCCGTTCGCGGGGGGCCGACCACGATCGAGGACGTCATCGTCACCCGCCGCGGGCCGGTGGTCACCGGGCTCCTGGATGGGGTCGGCGCCACGCTCTCCCTGCGTGCGACGTGGCTCGAGCCCGCGCCGGTCCGCGGCTTCCTCGACCTCCAGCGCGCTCGCGACTTCGCCGCCTTCCGGGAGGCGTTTCGGGCCTGGCCGGGACCGGCGCTCAACGTCGTCTATGCCGACCGCGACGGGCATATCGGCTGGCAGCTCGTCGGCACCCTGCCCGTGCGTGGTTCCGGGAACGGGACGCTGCCGACACCCGCCTGGTTGGCGGGCTGGGAGCGGGACCACCTGCCGTTCGACGCGCTGCCCTCGACCCTCGACCCGGGCGCCGGCTTCGTGGCGTCGGCGAACAACGCGCCCCGAACTGACGCGGCCGATGCGCCCTTCCTCGGCGTGGACTGGCTGGATGGCTATCGCGCGGCGCGCATCGTCGAGGCGATCGGCGAGCGGTCCGATTGGGACGTTGCCCGATCGATGCGGCTCCAGACCGATGTGACGTCGCTCCCGTGGGCGGAGCTGCGCGACATCGTCCTCGCGGCCGCCGAGGACGAGACGATCCACCTCGCGATCGACCTCCTCGCGGACTGGGACGGCGTCGTCTCGCCCGACTCCGCGGCGGCATCGGTCTTCGAGCTGCTCATCGCCGAGCTGGCCGGCGCCATGGCGCGCGCCGACGCCCCGAACGGCTGGCGCTGGGCCGTCGGGGGTGGGTTCGGCGAGGCGATGCGCCGCACCTCGTTCGGCGCGCGGATCGTCAGTCATCTCGTGGCACGACTGCGTGCGGGGGAGCATCACGAGCTGATCCCTGGCGCCCTCGGCGCGGCGCTCGGGCAGCTCGATGCCCGTGCCGGAGCCCACCCGGCGAGCTGGGCATGGGGCCAGCTTCGCCCGCTTCGACTCCGACATCCACTGGGCGCCCGGGCGCCCTTCGACCGGCTTTTCAACGCGGCCCCGGCGCCCATCGGCGGCGATGCGAATACGGTGGCGCAGGCCGGTGTTCAGCCGCTCGATCCGCTGGCCAACCCCGCGGCGATCGCCAACCACCGGACGGTCATCGATCTCGCCGATCCGGATCGCAGCCGGTTCGTCCTGGCGGGCGGCCAGTCGGGCAATCCCCTCTCGCCCCACCATGCCGACCTCTTCGCGCTCTGGCTGCGCGGCGAGGGCGTCCCGATGCCCTGGTCACCTTCCGCCATCGCCGCCGCCGCCGTCGATCGACTCGAGCTGCACCCCACCCACTGACTGTGGCTTGACAGGGGCGTGCCACCATCTCTAGACTGACAATCAACCATTCGGTTGAATGTTAGGAGCGAGCACGGGCATGGATGTGGCGACGACCTTCGGAGCGCTGGGTGATCCGGTGCGCCGCGCGATCGTCGAGCGCCTCGTCGTCGGCGACGCGACGGTCAACGAGCTCGCCGACCTCTTCCCGATCTCCCTCCAGGCGGTCTCGAAGCACATCAAGGTGCTCGAGGCGGCCAGCGTCGTGACGCGACGTCGCGAGGGACGCACGCGACCGGTGGCGCTCGAGCCCACCGCGCTCGACGTGGCCGGCGCGTGGATCGAGTCCCGCCGACAACGGCTCCAGGCAAGTCATGAGCGGCTCGACCAGTTGCTCGAAACCATGAAAGGACAACCATGAGTCCCGACACGACGACGCCCACCGCTTACCAGACGACGCACGAGCGGATCTCAGAGCAGTCGCTCCTCTTCACCCGCGAG
The DNA here is from genome assembly GCA_963790255.1 of uncultured Chloroflexia bacterium. Classification (GTDB taxonomy): domain Bacteria; phylum Chloroflexota; class Limnocylindria; order QHBO01; family QHBO01; genus JACDBZ01. The sequence continues at coordinate 46,263 of CAWBOA010000015.1, forward strand.
TTCGACGCCCCTCCGGAGCTCGTCTTCCGGGCGCACGTCGAGTCCGAGCTGCTGTCGCAGTGGATCGGCCCGCACGGAGCCCAGATGCGGGTCCGTGCCTTCGACGCCCGGACCGGCGGTGAGTGGAGCTACGTCATCGCCGGCGCCAACGGCGGCGAGTGGGCGTTCTTCGGCTCCTACCACGAGGTGACGGCGCCGACGCGGATCGTCCACACGTGGGAGTTCGAGGCGGAGGCCGGTCACCCCACGCTCGAGACCCTCACCTTCGTCGACCTCGGTAACGGGCGCTGCCGGCTCGAGGGAATCTCGTCCTTCCCATCGGTCGAGGCCTGCGCACGGATGGCGGAGAGCGACCTGCTGGACGGGATGGACACCGATCACGAGCGCCTCGACGAGCTGCTCGCGACCCTCGATCAGCCCGTCATGCACGCGAGCGACTGAGCGCGGTCGCCGGGACGCCCATCGAGACCGGTGGCCCGGTTCGCCGATGCGAATCCCCGCAAGCATCACTCAGGGATTTCACCTATTGATCGCCCTCGCGGCAGCGTGCAACGCTTGGCACATGCAGGCCAGCCGTAGCCCCGTCATCGACGCGCACCGTCGCTTACGGCACGCGACCATCCTCGCCGCAGCGGTGCTGGCGGCCGGCATGGCGATGCTGGTCATCTACAGCGTCGCGGAGGCAATCGCCAATCCCGGGATCTCGGTCATCGACGGCTACTGGCGCGGCCAGCTGCCCTGGATGGGCATCATCGAGGCCCTCATCGTCGGTGGGGCCAGCGCCTGCCTCCTCGTCGGCGCGGCGACCATCGCCGTGCGCGGTGGTTGGCTGAGGCGCTGGGTGGCGCTGCTGCCCTTCGGGATGGCCGCGTTCTGGTGGTTCCTGGCCTGGGCCAGGGCCGGGATCAGCGGGGGCGCGTGCGTCCTCTGCCCGGCTCCGGCATTCGATCCCTGGGCGTATGCCTATTCCGGTCCGATGCTCGCCCTCCAGCTGCTGATCGTGCCCGCGATCGTCATCGTGGTGCTTGCGCTCGCTGTCTCCCCGCGGCGAACCGCGGCGCCAGGCTACATCTCCCCCTCGTAGGGGAGCTGGGGCATCCTCAGCGGCTTGTCCTTGCGATAGCCGAGCAGGTAATCGGCCTGCATGAGGGTGTGGATCTGCGAGGTGCCCTCGTAGATGACCGACCCCTTCGAGTTGCGGAGGTAGCGCTCAACCGGGTACTCGTTCGAGTACCCGTACGCGCCGTGGACCTGGATCGCGTCCATCGCCGACGCCACGGCGTGGTCGGTGCAGAACCACTTCGCCAGCGACGTCTCACGCGTGTTCCGCTCGCCGCGGTTCTTCTTCCAGCCCGCCTTCCAGACGAGAAGGCGGCCGGCCTCGATGCCCTGCTCCATCTTCGCCAGCATCTGCTTCACGAGCTGGTGCTGACCGATCTCGCTGCCGAAGGCCTTCCGCTCGTGTGCGTACTTGACCGATGCGTCGAGGCAAGCGACGGCAAGGCCAACGGATCCGGCCGCGACGGTGTAGCGGCCCTGGTCGATGGCGCTCATGGCGATCGTGAAACCTTCGCCCTCCTCGCCGACCCGGTTGGCGGCGGGGACCTCGCAGTCGCTGAGGGTGACGATGCCGGTGTTGCCGGCGCGGACGCCGAGCTTGCCGTGCAGCGACTCGCTGCTGAAGCCAGGGAATGCGCGCTCGACGATGAAGGCGGTGATGCCCTTGTGGCCCTTCGATCGGTCGACGTTGGCGAAGACGAGGACGTTGTCGGCCGTATCGGCCAGGCTGATCCAGATCTTGCTGCCGTTGAGGATGTAGCGATCGCCGTCACGCCGCGCCGTGGTGGCGAGGTTGGCGGCGTCGGACCCCACACCGGGCTCGGTGAGGCCGAAGGTCGCGAGCTTCTCCCCACGTGCCTGTGGCGCGAGGTAGTTCTCCTTCTGCTCCTCGGAGCCCCACTGCAGCAGCGTCAGGGAGTTCAGCCCTGTATGGACAGAGAGGATCACGCGGAACGCCGTGTCAGCGCGCTCCATCTCCTCGCACAGCAGCGCGAAGGCGATGTAGTCCATCCCCGCGCCGCCATACCGTTCCGGGATCGGGAGGCCCAGCAGTCCCTCGGCGCCCATCCGCTCGTAGAGGGATCGGTCGTAGGTGGCGGCAGCGTCGAGCTCCTGGATGCGCGGCAGGATCTCGCGCTCGGCGAAGGCGCGCGCGGTGCGCTGCACCTCTCGCTGCGCATCGGTCAGCGAAAAGTCGATCATCGGTTCTCCGTGGGGACGTGGGCGGGACGCTGATTCTAGACCGATGCGCCTCCGGCGCGGCACACTCCACGGGATGGTTCCTGAGACACGGTTCGCGCGCACCACCGATCGGATGCACGTCGCTTACAAGGTGAGCGGCGAGGGACCAGTCGACATCCTGGTCATGCGTGCCTGGTTCTCGAACCTCGACAACGAGTGGCGCGATCCCGTCCTGGCCGGCATCCTGCGTCGCCTGGGCGCCATCGGGCGGGTCGTCCACCTCGACCGGCGCGGCATGGGCCAGTCAGACCGGATTGACCCCGCCAGCCCGCCCACGCTTGAGCAGCGCATCGATGACATGCGGGCCGTGCTCGACGGCATCCGCTCGGAGCGCGTCGTCCTGCTTGGCCTTGCCCACGCGTCCGCGTTGTGCAGCGTCTTCGCCGCGACCTACCCCGAGCGCACGGCGGGCCTCATCGCCTGGTCGCCGCCCTGGACGCTCGTCGGCAAGGGCGATCCCGCGCTCATGGCCGCGTACGCTGAGCGGGTCCGCACCCAATGGGGCACCGTCGAGCATGCGGAGGAGGTCGTCCGCGTTGCTGCTCCGAGCCGGATCGGCGACGCGGACTTCCTCGAGTGGATCCGTCGTGACCAGGTCGAGAGCGGCACGAGCGATGACGCGCTCGCGCAGTGGCAATTGGTCGTCGACACGAACGTCGACGACATTCTCCCCGGCGTGCACGTCCCCACCCTCGTCCTCTGGCGGGCCGGATCGGAGCTCGCATCGCGCTACGTCGCCGAGCGCATTCCCGACGCGATCGCCGTCGAGCTCCCCGGCGAGGACCACGCCTTCATCTCGGGGGACTGGCGCCCGGCGCTCGCCGAGATGGAGACGTTCATCGAGCGCGTCGCCGGCCTCGAGATCGAGGCGGACCGCGTGCTCGCGACCGTGCTCTTCTCCGACATCGTCGGCTCGACGCGGATGGCCGACGAGCTCGGCGACCGTGGCTGGGACGCCCTGCTCGAGCGTCACCATACGCTCGTCCGCCGCGAGCTTGCCCGTCATCGTGGACGCGAGATCGACACGGCGGGTGACGGCTTCTTCGCCGCGTTCGACGGTCCCGCTCGGGCGATCCGCTGCGCCACGAGCATCCGGGACGGCCTGCGCGATCTCGACCTCCGGGTACGGATCGGCCTGCATGCCGGCGAGTGCGAGCGCGCCGGAGGCGGCCTGCGCGGCGTGGCCGTCCACGTTGGCGCGCGCGTCAGTGGCGTTGCCGAATCGGACGAGATCCTCGTCTCGAGCACGGTGCGGGACCTTGTCGCCGGATCGGGCATCGTGTTCGAGGACGCCGGCCGGCACGAGCTGAAGGGCGTGCCGGAACCGTGGCAGCTGTACCGCGTGGTGGGTGATCCGGCCAGATGACGCCGGAGACGCGATACGCGCGGACCGCCGACGGCACGCACGTCGCCTACCAGATCCACGGTGAGGGACTGGTCGACATCCTCGTCATGCGAGGCTGGCAGACCAACATCGACCACGAATGGGGCGAGCCCGTCTACGCCGGCATGCTGCGGCGACTCGGGTCCAGCGCGCGCGTGGTGCGCCTCGACCGCCGAGGGACCGGGCTGTCAGATCGATTCGATCCGTCCTCGCCTCCGACGGTCGAGCACCGGATCGACGACATACGGGCGACGCTGGATGCCGCAGGCTCGGAGCGCGTCGTCGTCGCGGGCTTCGGCGCCTCCAGCCCCCTGTGCGCGTTCTTCGCAGCGACCTACCCCGAGCGGACCGCCGGTCTCGTCCTCTGGTCGCCGCCGCCGACGCTGGGCCCGATCGACGCGGCGGCATTCGAGGCCGACCGCAACACGATCCTTCAGGGCTGGGGAGCCCTGGAGCCGACGCGCGCGATCGTGCAGAGGGTTGCCCCGAGCCGTGTCGATGACGACGACTTCGTCCGATGGCTCCACGAGGAGCGTCTCAGCATCACCGCCGAAGAGGCGGCGGCCCAATGGAGGCTGATCCAGCAGACGAACGTGGAGGGCATCCTGTCCAGCATCCACGTGCCGACGCTCGTGATGTGGCGAGCTGGGGCTTCGACCGTCGGGCGCGAGTTCGCCGCTCGGATTTCGACCGCGACGGCCGTCGAGCTTCCCGGACGTGACCACATGATCACCAGTGGAGATTGGCGGCGTCCGCTCGCGGAGATCGAGCGATTCATCGAGTCGGTGGCGGACGTCGAGCCGGAGAGCGATCGCGTGCTCGCGACAGTCATGTTCACGGACCTCGTCGGCTCCACCGAGCGGGCGGCATCCGCCGGTGACCTCGCCTGGCGCGCCATCGTCGACCAGCATCACGCCGCCGTTCGGCGGGAGCTGGCTCGGCATCGTGGCCGGGAGATCGACACCGCGGGCGACGGGTTCTTCGCCGCGTTCGACAGCCCGGCGCGAGCCATCCGGTGTGCGCTCGCCCTGCGTTCCGCCCTTGGGGATCTCGGGCTCGGCGTCAAGGTCGGTCTCCACGCCGGGGAATGCGAGCGCGTCGGCCAGGGGTTGCGGGGCGTGGCAGTCCACATCGGTGCGCGGATCGCCGCCCAGGCGACCCCGAGCGAGGTGCTCGTCTCGAGCACGGTGCGAGACCTCGTCGCGGGCTCCGGGATCGACTTCGAGGATGCTGGACGCCACGCACTGAAGGGGGTGCCCGAGAGATGGCAGCTGTACCGGGTCACCGACCGGGCCAATCCCGACCGTCCCGTCGGTGATTCGGTTTGACGAACTCATGGAGTAAGGCTAGCCTTACGACCCGTTGGCGCCACGCTCCGCCGGAGCGAGCCAGGCACGCGGGAGATCACATTGGACTTCGGATTTCTGACGACCGGTCTCCTGACCGGGCTCCGTGAGGGCGTCGAGGCGGCGCTGATCGTGAGCATCATCCTCGCCTACCTGGCGAAGACCGGGAACCAACGGCACTTCGGCAAGATCTGGCTCGGTGCCGGCGCGGCCGTTGTCCTGAGCATTGCCGTGGGACTGATCCTGTTCATCACCATCGGTGGCTTCGAGGAGCCGGCGGAGCAGATCTTCGAAGGATTCGCCATGATCATCGCCGCCGGCGTGGTGACGTGGATGCTCTTCTGGATGCGCCGCACATCGGCGAACATCAAGGGCCAGCTCCAGGAGGGCGTCGACCGGGCCCTGGTGGAAGGCGGCGTCTTCGGGCTCGCCATCCTCGCCTTCACCGCGGTCATCCGCGAGGGAATCGAGACCGCCCTGTTCCTGATGGGCCAGGCGACGGCCGCCGGGACGGAGGCGTCGAGCACGCTCATCGGGGCGGTGATCGGCCTCCTCATCGCCGTCGGCATCGGCTACGGCCTCTACAAGGGCGCACGGGTGATCAACCTCCGCACCTTCTTCAGCTGGACCGGGATCGCGCTGATCTTCATCGCCGCGGGCCTCCTGAGCCACGGCGTGCACGAGTTCATCGAGGCGGGCTGGATCACCTTCGGGACCGGGACGGCCTTCGACATCAGTGGCGTCCTGCCGCACGAGCCGGATGCCGGCGCGCTTGGCGTGGTCGGGTCGATCCTCCGGGCCCTCGTCGGCTACACGAGCACACCCGAGTGGATAACCTTCCTGGCCTGGCTCGCCTACATCGTCGTCGTGCTCTACCTGTACACGCGACCGATGCGCCCGGCGCAGACGCGCAGCGCGACCGTCGGGACCACCACCGCCGGGGCCTGACGCTCCAGACGGTGGCGACGCGCCCGTCGCGGCCCTCGGCCGCGGCGGGCGTTACGGCGCTCGGACCTCCATGAAGTCGAGCATCTGACGCCACGCGTCGGTGCTGGCGTCGGCGTGGTCTGCCGCCTTCCGATCGAAGAAGGAGTGCGGGGCGTCGTCGTAGACCACCGAGTGATGCGGGACGCTGGCGGCGTCGAGCGCGCGATCGAACGCCTCGCGGGTCTCGGGCGGGATGCCCGCGTCGGCGCCGCCATACAGGGCCAGCACCGGGCACCCGAACCGCGGCGCCTCTTCGGCCGGCGCCGGCAGGCCGCTTCGATGCGGGCCGACGGGCCAGGGGTAGAAGCCGATGACGCCCTGCAGTCCGAGGCCCTCGGCGGCCTGGAGGAGGCTGACGCGCCCTCCCAGGCAGAAGCCGACGGTGTACAGCCGCTCGGGAGCCCCGCCCTCGACGGAGCGGACGAACGCAGCGGCCGCGGCAACGTCGTCGTTGATGGCATCGGGTTGGAGCGACGTCACGTGGGGCTCATGGACGAAGCCCTCCCCGCGCTCGTCGCTCTCGGCGGTGCGCGCGTAGAGGTCGACCGCAATCGCGTCGACGCCCGCCTCGGCGAAGCGCAGCGCCAGCTCCTCGTAGTACGGGTGGAGGCCGCGCACGTCCGGGATGATCACGATCCCGGCGCCGCTGGGCCGCTCGGCGCGAGCGGCGTACGCGAGCGCACGCGTGCCATCGCGGCTGGTGAGGCCCAGCGCACGGGCGTCGATGGCGCCGCCGCGGATCGGTGGAAGTGGTGGTCGAGCGTCGGTGTCGAAGCACATGCCGATCAGGATCGCACGCGGCGTGCCTCACGGCCCGTCGACCACCTCCGACACGACCCAGAACGAGCCGGCGGCGCAGGGCTCCGGGATCTCGCCGACGAGGTCCCTCGCGATCTCGGGCGTCGTCATGCTGCCGCCGATGCCGTAGACGTCGTCGGCGATATCCCCGACCTCGAAGAGCAGGGTGTTGCCGGGTCCGAAGACCGCCGGCTGGCTGTTGAGCCGCCCAAGATGCGTGTCGGCCGGCCAGAGGGGCAGGACGCGCTCGCCGGCCGCCGTCTCGACCCAGAGGCAACCGTCCTCGAACCTCGCGACGCCCTCGAGCAGGGCCGCATCGCCAACGCCGAGCGGGGAGCCGTGCCGCGGGAAGAAGACGCCCGGGGCCGTCGGCTCGGGTGGCTCGGTTGCACAGCCGGCGAGGACCGCCAGAGCGATCACCGCCACGAAGTGGCGCACCTCGCCTACCCCACCAGCCGCTCGACGGCCACGTACGAGCCGATCGCGAGCAGCGCAGCGACCCCGGCGTAGACGGCGGCTCGCAGGGAGCGCGGCATCGCGCCGGCGAGGCGCTCTCCGGTCGGCGAGCGCCACATGCCCGCCAGCGTGGTGACCCCGGTCGGCGGCAGGAAGAAGCCGAGCGCGGCACCGACGACGAGTCCGCCGAGGTGACCGGTCCAGCTGATGCCAGGCACGATGAAGGTGAACAGCAGCAGGAAGATGAGGTAGCTGCCGATGCCGGCCATGACGGTCCGCGCCTCGCGGCCGAGGACCGCGTGGTGGCGCCGCGAGACGGCGAAGAGCAGGCCGATGAGGCCGAAGATGGCGCCCGATGCGCCGGCGGCGAACTGCGCCGGGTCGACGAGGATCGTCAGCACGCTGCCTCCGGCCGCGCACAGCAGGTAGATCGCCGCGTACTCGATCGGCCCATACATGCGCTCGACGATGGCGCCATACAGGAAGAGCACGTACATGTTGAAGGCGAGGTGAATCGGGCCGAGGTGGAAGAAGGCGCTCGTGAAGATGCGCCACCATTCACCCTGGGCGACCGCGACGGTGTTGATGAGGTTGCTCTCGGCCAGCGGGCCGGCATTGCCGAACAAGCCGCCCTGCAGGGTCGCTCCCCCGCTCAGGACGATATCGACGCCGAAGAGCGCCCCACAGATGGCGATGATCGCGTAGGTGACGATCGGGGTGTGCGCGCCATATGCGCCCCGCGCCCGGTTGAACTGGCGGCGGGCGGCGAAGTCGTGCCCCGTCTCCTTCAGGAGCCACGCGATGCGGTTCGCGATGGCGCCGCGCTCCGCCGGCGGCGCCCGACGGTCGGCCTCGCGATAGGAGCTGATGGCCGACTCGAGGTCGCCATCCCGCACCTCCTGCTCGGCGACGCTCCGCCAGCCGAGCCAGGCGTTTCGCCCATTCGCCTGGGCGGCCGAGCGCCACGCGTCGAGGGCGCCGGGCTCGTCGTCGATGCGATAGCGAGCCGTCCCGATCAGCTGCCAGGCGTCACCCGCCAGGTCGGCATCGGGGCCGGTGGTGAGATCGAGGACGGCCGCGATGGCCGCCTCGTGCTCGCCGTCATCGAGGAGTCGGCGCCCCTCCTCGAGTCGCGCGGTCGGTTCTTCGCTCATGTGGCCCGATTATGCGATACACGCGAACGACCGCCGAGAAATGGCACCTCGGCGGTCGCTGCGACGCCCCCTGGCAGAGGGCCGCACCCGGCACGTGGCCGGGAGCATCAAATTCCGACGCGGTTACTTGGCGCGGTGGAGGAAGTCGAGCACGTCGTCGTACCGGAAGCGTCGGTCGCCGCGCTTGCAGACCCGAAAGAACGGGAGCTCGCCACGGTCACCGAGCCGCTTGACGGTGTTCACGTGCAGGTGCAGCATCTCGGCGACCTCGGCCGCCGTCAGCAGCTTCCCGACCTCATTCGTCATCATCGGTTTGGCTTCGGACCTCGTGTTGGGCACATCGCACGTGCCGTTCCGCACTGGGCAGGTGCGGATAGGTGCGGCTCGTGGCCGGATAGTAAGGTTGCGGTGCCCTCGAACCGCCCGGTACTTCAGGTGTGGTGCAGGAGTACTTCCGTTTCATGCCCTCCGACTCCCCGCCCGACGACGTCCGACGACTGCTGGACGAACGGTCCGAGGCCCGGACCGCGCGTGACTGGGATCGAGCCGACGCCCTGCGCGACGAGCTCGCGGAGCGGGGCTGGCAGGTCGTCGATGGCGCTGGCGGATCGACCCTTCAGCCGGTCCTGGCTCGCCCGACCACGTCGCCTGAAGCCGGTGATCGCCTCGATGCGGCCGCGACCGTCACGGCATCGATCCAGGTGGTCGCCGACGATCACGCTGACGATCTCGCACGGTGCCTGGGCGGGCTGAGCGCCCAACCGCCCTTGGCGACCTGGGAGCTGGTGGTCGTTGCCAACGCGCCGAGCTTTGACCTCGATGGGCTCCTCGCCGGGGTCGAGCTGGCCGTCGACCCCATCGTGCTGCACACGGACGGGCGGCTGGGGTGGGCGGACAGCCGCACCCTCGGCCTGCTCCATTCGGCGGGGGAGGTCACGGTGCTGCTCGACACCTCGCTCGAGCCGACCGGGGACATCGTGACCCCGCTGCTCGCGGCATTCGATGACCCGAGCGTCGGGGTCGCCGGCGGCTGGGGCGTGACGAGCGCCGACGGTCGGCAGTTCGTCGAGGCGCCGCCGGGCGAGGTCGACGCGGTCGAGGGCTACTGCCTGGCGCTCCGGCGCGAGGCCCTCCGGACGGTCCGCGGCTTCGACCCGCGTTTCCGCTTCTACCGCAACGCCGACCTCGACCTCAGCTTCGCCGTCCGCGACGCCGGCTGGCGAGCGCTGCGGACCGAGCCGCTCCCGGTCGAGCGCCATGAGCATCGCGGCTGGAGCAGCCTGCCCGATGCGGAGCGCGATCGGCTCAGCAAACGGAACTTCTACCGATTCCTCGACCACTGGGGCCACCGGCCCGACCTGCTCCTCCACCCAGAGGAGGCACGCGTCCGTTGACGACGCACCGGGTCGTCGTCCTGCCCTGGGCGCGTCGCATCGGCGGCCGCGCGCTCAGTGACTGGCTCGCGATCACGATCGGCCGAACCATCGTCGCCTGGCGGCCGCTGAACGACACCGAGCTCGCGCACGAGCTCGAGCACGTGCGTCAATGGGGCCGCTACGGCCTGCGCTTCCCAATCGTGTACCTCGCTGCGTCGGTGAGCGCGCGACGAGGTGGCGGAGGCTGGTATCGCGACAACCGCTTCGAGGTGGAAGCACGCAAGGCGGCCGACACCATCGCCAAGACGCGTTAGGGCCGATGCCCCTCGACGCAGGTGCAGCCGTCTGACCCGACGATCGCCGCGTGCCGGGTCCCCGCCGGCAGGGTCATCCCATCGCCCGCGCGAAGCTCGACCGGGCGTTCGTCGTCACCGACCAGGAACGTGATCGAACCCTCGGCGCAGACGAGCAGCTTCGTCGTGGCGTGCTGGTGCGCGGCGTACCGATCGTGCGGCCCGTTGCTCCACGCGTGGGGCGTCACGCCGGCCGATTTCACGCGGTCGGTCGCCGCCGCAAGGCCGGACTCGCCGGACCGGTCGTCGGGAAACGGCTCCAGCGGCCCCGGCAGCTCCGCCTCGGTCACTCGACCAGGAGCACCGCGCGCTGGACCGCCACGTCGCCCTCGAGCCGCGTGACGGACACGAGCCGATCGAGGGGCTCGATCCAGGGGAGCACCTCGGCCTCGTACGTCGGGTCGCCGCTGATGAGGTCGCCGAGCGCGCCCTCGACTGCGATCCGCGTCCCGGCCAGGTCGACCCAGGTCGCTCCCGCGTTGTCGGCCCCGCCGAGCTCGGCGATGGCGTCGCTGAAGCGGGGCTGGGCGGCGAGCGAGTCGCCCGACTCGAGGGCCAGCGCGCGGCGGACGAAGTCGTCGCCGACGCCGATGAGCGCGCGGTCGTCGGTCACGGCCACCTCGATGACGGCCTCGAAGGAAGGCATTGGGAAGAGGTCCCCGCCGCCGCCCATCGGGCCGAAGCGGATCGTGGTCACGGTCACGCCGTCGACATCCTCCTCGGAGACGCTCAGCCCGCTCGAGGGGTCCATCGCCCCGAGTGACGCAAAGGTGATGAGCTGGCCGATGCGGCGCTCCGCCGCCTCGACGTCGGTCGGCACGAGGACGAGCCCGCCGTAGGGCGCCGTCCCGTCGTACCCGACGACCACCGCGCCGTCGCCGATCCAGCTGACGACCTCCTCGAGATCAGCCCCGAGCGCGGACTCCAGCTGAAGAAGCTGCGCCTCAGCCTCCGGCATCTCCCCCATCGCGGCCTTCAGAGGCTCGATGACGCCGGCCAGTGCCGGACCGATGTTGCCGCCCTCGCTGTAGTACAGGGCGTCGCCGGGGACCTCGTCGGCGAGGCCGCGGTCCGCGTTGGCGACGGCGAAGGGCCCGGATGGCGCATCGGTGCGCCCGTCGAGGACGACGCGGTCGCCATCGGCCGAGATGGTCATCGCGCCACGAAGCGGCTGGTGCTCCATGAGGTCCGCAAAGAGCTCGGCCATGGCCGGATCGGCGCCGCCGGCGGCATCAAGCGCCTGGGACATCAGCTCGGTGAAGTCGAAGGAGATGAAGGCGAGCCAGTCCTGCGGCAGGCCGCCGGCGAGCTGAGCGAGGGACGCCTCGCCGGCAAGTGAGCCCGCGGCGTCGCCCTTCGTGTCGAGGGCAGCGCGAACCGCGTCGGACGACGAGCCGAAGATGAGCTGGTCGTCGGTCAGCGCGTAGGCCGGCGCGGCCACTCCGCCACTCGGACTCACGAAGATCGTCGTCCCGAGATGCGCTTCCTCGGTGAAGGCAGGGGCGTCACTGGCGTCGAGCATGCGATCGATGGCCGCAGAGGCGGCGGAGCGATCGGTCACGCCAAAGAGCGCGACGAACGGCGGCACTGCCGGCATGATCATGTCGCCGGGTTCCGGCTGCATGGCAACCGAGGCATCGGTCACGGCCATGCCGACGTGCCCGTCGAACCAGGGTGCGATGTCGCCGGACCAGGTGATGCCGGTGTCCGCCTCTGCCATGAGGTCGTCGAGCGACTCGCTGAGCTGGTCGGAGAGCGGGCGCGCGAGGTCGATCCCCTCGATGGGCGGGAAGCGGCCGAGGAGCTCGCGCAGCGACTCGTCCTGTGCGGCAGACGGCGTGACGCGCAGCTCGAGGTACAAGGCCGCATCGGCGGGCACATAGGCCGCGGCCGATCCGAGGGCCGCGACGCGATTGTTCAGGAGGAAGCTGCCGGCGGCGACACCGATGCCGACGGCGAGGGCGCCGACCGCACCGACGACGGCGATCCTCCACGCGGGCAGCGAGGCGGTGGTGGAGCTCGAGATGGACACGGTGCGCCAGTCTCCCCTATCGGTCCGGCGCTCGGGTGGTGGCCGGGCAGGCGCCTAGCCTACGACCGTTCAGGCAGATATGCACCCGACGATCGGATCAGTACCTGCCTCCGCCCGTGGCGTCGCCGGCGATCCGCTGCGCGAGATAGACCGGGATGACGGAGAGCAGGACGAGGACCAACGCGACGACGTTGACGACCGGCAGCTGCGTCGGCCGCTGCATGGCGGAGAGGACCCAGAGCGGGATCGTCTGCGTGCCGGCCCCGGCCGTGAAGACGGTCACGATGACCTCGTCGAACGACAGCGCGAAGGCCAGCAGCCCGCCGGAGAGGAGCGCGGTTCCCATGCCCGGCATGGTGATCCGGCGGAAGGTGATCCAGGTGTCGGCACCGAGATCGGCCGAGGCCTCCTCCGGCGACCGCGGCAGGCGGCGCAGGCGGGCGATGACGTTGTTGTAGGCGATGACGATGCAGAAGGTCGCGTGCCCGACCATGATCGTCAGCAGCCCGAACCCGATGCCGACGGTCTGGAAGGTCGAGCTCAGCGCGATCCCCGTCAGCACGCCCGGCAGCGCGATGGGCAGCACGAGCAGGAAGCTCACCGACTCGCGGCCGAAGAACGAGTATCGCTGCACGGCCATCGCCGCCAGCGTCCCGAGCACGAGGGCGATCGCGACGGCACCGAGCGCCGCCAGGATCGAGGTCCCGAAGGCCTGGAGGATCGTCGGGTTGATGAGCGCCTCCCCAAACCAGCGCAGCGAGAAGCCCGGTGGCGGCCAGGCCATGAAGCTGCTCACGTTGAAGGCGTTGATGGCCACCAGCAGCAGCGGCAGGTAGAGGAAGGCGATCGTGACCCAGGTCAGCACCCGCAGGCCGATGCGGACCCAGCGCGACTCAGTCATCCGGCCCGGTCCTCATAGCGAGTCGAACGCCCCGAGGCGGCGCGCGAGCACGAGGTACGCGACCATGATGACGATCGGCACGATCGCGTAGGCCGCCGCGATCGGGAAGTTGCCGAGGGCGGAGTTGTCGTAGATCACGTTCCCGATGAACTTCGCGTCGCTGACGAGGCTCGGCACGATGTAATCGCCGAGAGTCAGCGAGAACGTGAAGATCGAGCCCGCAACCACCGACGGGAACACGAGCGGCAGGATGACGCGCCTGAACGTGGTCCGGGACTTGGCCCCCAGATCGGCCGACGCCTCGATCAGCGACCCCGGGACCCGCTCGAGACCGGCGTAGATCGGCAGGATCATGTACGGAAGCCACAGGTAGCTGAAGACGACCCACGAGTTGGCGATCTCGTCGGTGCCGGGCCCGTCGATCCCGAACGGCGCGAGCATCCACGAGAGGAACCCGTTGCCGAGGAAGATCGTGCGCCAGGCGAAGATCTTCACCAGGTACGAGGCCCACAGCGGCATGAGGATGGCCACCACGAGCAGCCGACGGGTTCGGCGGCTGGCCACGCGTGCCATGTAATACGCGATCGGGAAGGCGAGCAGCACGTCGGTGACCGTGACGAGCGCGGCCATGCCCATGGTGCGCAGGGCGATGGTCCGGTACACGTCGTTGCTGATGATCTGCTCGAAGGCATCGAGCGACCAGTCGAAGGGGTTGACCCTGCCGGTGAACGAGTCGCTCGTCCAGAAGGCGTTCAACAGGAGGATCGCCAGGGATCCCAGGTACACGACGACGAGCCACGCCAGCGGAACGGCAAGGAGGAGCCACAGACGGGCGCGCGGGCGCGCGTGCAGCCAGCTCGCCACCCGCCGGGCGCGACTGGGGATCCCGTCCGGCCTCGTGGCCGGGGCGTCAGCAGCCATCAGTGAGGGCTAACGCTCCCAGGGAAGCGGACTCCCCGGGGAGCGCATCGGTCTCGAACCCGTCGCGGGCTGGATGCTCAGCTACCGCGCAGGGTGGTCCATGCCTCGACCCAGGCGTCGTAGTCGACGCACGTCGTTTCGGCATCGTCGTCGGCGCAGTCCTCGCGCGCCGTGCTCCAGTACCAGACGTCCTCGAAGAACGCCTCATCGGTCGCGTGGGTCAGCTCGCAGTGGCCTTCAGCGATGGTCTCGGCGTACTCGCAGGCCTCCTGGCTGGTCGGCGCCTCGCCGAAGTACACGGTCGCCTGACCGTTGGCCTCCGCCGACATCATGTGGTCCATCCACATGTACATGCAGTTCGGATGTTCAGCCTCCGAAGCGATCATCCAGGTGTCCGACCAGCCGGTCGTCCCCTCGTCCGGCTTGATCGCCGCGATGGGCGCCTCTGCCTCGGTGAGGCTGTTCACCTGGAACTGCCAGGTGGTGCCGATGGTGACGTCACCGGCCGCGAAGGCGGTGATCTGGTCGGCGAACGTCGACCCGTCCCAGAACTGCGGGCCGTGCGTGAACAGTTCCTCGAGCAGCGCGATGGCGGCATCGAACTGCTCCTGGTTGAGCTGGTACGGATTCGTGATGCCCAGGTCCTCCTGGGTGGCCATCAGGTGCAGGGCAGCATCGGCGATGAAGTCCGGCGAGTCGAAGATGCTGAGCTGGCCCTCGTAGTCGGCGGCGTTCTCCCAGATGCCGTCCCACGTGGTCTGGTCCTCCACCTCATCGGTGTTCCACATCAGGAGGTTCGGCCCGCGGCCGTGCGGCACGCCGTAGGGCTGGCCGTCCAGCGAGTTGTGCGGCTGGAGCTTGAGGCCCTCGAAGACGTTGTCGTAGTTCTCGAGCAGCTCGACGTTGACCGGCGCGACATCGCCCGCGGCCATCAGCCGGTCCGTCGCGTTTCCGGAGAAGGAGCCGCCGTCGAATTCGCCGGATTGCAGCATCCGGACGCCGGTGGCGGAGTCCGCCTGGGTCTGCGCATTGACGATGCAGCCCGTCTCATCCTCGAACGGCGTCACCCAGTCGAAGTCCGGGAAGGCCGAGCCGTCCTCGGCATAGCCGGCCCAGATGACGAGGTTCAGCTCGCCCTCGCCCTCGCCGAGCTCCTGGAGCATGTCGCCGGACTCCCCGCCGCCGCATGCCGCGAGCAGGAGCCCAACCACCGTCAGGGCGGCGGGTATACGCAGGTGTCTCATGTAGCCTCTTCCTCCGATGCCCCCATTTCCTCGCTCGCTGCGAGGCTCAGGACGTGGCGACGCTTCCAGACGAGCCGCACGGGACGGCCCTGCGCGGAGAGCGCCTCCATCGACGATGTCTGCAGGTTCTGCTGCGTGACGACGAGCTCACTGCCGGTGTCGAGCGCCACGATATATCGCGTGTCCGGCCCCACGTAGACGATCTCGCGGATCACGCCGAGCGCCGAGCCCTCGTCGTCGGCCGGGTGCTCATCGGGATCCGCCAGGCGCAGCTTCTCCGGTCGGATCGTGAACGTGCCGTCGGTGCCGATGACGGCGCGCGCCGTCTCGCCGACCAGCAGGTTGGACGTGCCGACAAACCCGGCAACGAAGGTCGTCGCCGGATGCTCGTACACGTCGGCCGGCGAGCCGATCTGCTCGATCCGGCCCTGGTTGAAGACGGCCAGGCGGTTACTCATCGTGAGCGCCTCCTCCTGGTCGTGCGTGACGTACACGAAGGTGATGCCGACCTGGGCCTGGATCGCCTTGAGCTCGATCTGCATCTCCTCGCGGAGCTTGAGATCCAGCGCACCCAGCGGCTCATCCAGGAGGAGCACCTTTGGCCGGTTCACGAGGGCGCGTGCCAGCGCGACGCGCTGGCGCTGGCCGCCGGAGAGCTGCCCGGGGCGCCGCTGCTCATAGCCCTCGAGCCGCACCATGCGCATCGCTTCGCCGACGCGCGTCCGCCGCTCCCTGGACGGCACCCCGCTCACCACGAGGCCGTAGGCGATGTTGTCGCCGACGGTCATATGGGGGAAGAGCGCGTAGTCCTGGAACACGGTGTTCACGTCACGATCGAATGGCGGGAGGGCGGTCACGTCGCGTCCGTGGAGCCAGATCGTGCCCTCCGTCGGGGCCTCGAAGCCGGCGATCATCCGCAGGGTGGACGTCTTCCCCGACCCGGACGGGCCGAGCATGCTGAAGAACTCGCCGTCCTGAATCTCGAGGTCGATGCCGGCCACCGCGGTGACCTCGCCAAAGCGCTTGACGATCCCCTCGAGGCGAACCGCGGGCAGGCCATCGGCGCGCCGTGTCTCGGTATCGCTCGGCTGGTTGGTGTCGACCGCCACGCCTACCTCGGTCTGCCGAGCGGCGACCGGCGCCGGATGGATCCGGCCGCTCGCGCGAGGCCGCTCGGGATTCGCGCACTATCTGGCCGCGGCATTCGAGTGTCAAGCGCACGGCTGCGAATTCCGCCACGGGCGTTCCTCCGGACGGCGGGATCGGTGCCGCGGATGGCCGCAGACCAGCGATTCCACTCCGCGCGGCCGGATCCGCCGTGCGCTAGAGTCGGCGCGACCCCATCGCACCGGCCTCTCGAACGCATGCCCTCGACTGGAATCCTCGCCGGGCTCTTCGGCGCGTTGTCGTTCGGCGCCGGCGACTTCGCCGGCGCCTTTGCCGCACGTCGCGGGGGGACCCTGGTAGCGGTCGCCGGCGCGCACGGCATCGGCCTCGTCGCGCTCATCGTCGGGGCGCTGGTGCTCCAACCGCCGTTCCCACCGGCGGGCGCCATCGTGCTTGGATTGGCGGCGGGGCTCGCCGGGGTCGCGGGGCTGGCGGCCCTGTACCGCGGGATGTCGCTCGGCGGGATGGGCCTGGTGACATCGCTGGCTGGCTCCGGCTCGCTCGCCATCCCGCTCGTGGCCGGCGCCCTGCTCGGAGGCTCGATCACCCAGCTCCAGCTGGTCGGCGTCGCATGCGCCGCGGGCGCCGCCGCCGCGGCCGGTGGAGCATCGCGGGATGAGGTCGGGCGGCGTGCCCTCGCCTTGGCGGGCATGGCCGCCCTCGGCTTCGGCGCCTGGTACGTCCTCATCGACCTCGCCGCCCGCGCCGGCGATCCGCTGTGGGCGCTGATCTTCAGCCGCGCGCTTTCCGCCGCCGTCGCCGGTGCCGTGGTGCTCGTCCGCGGCTTCGATCGCGCGGCGGTCCCGTGGGCAGTCGTCATGGCGGCGGGCATCTTCGACGTGGGTGGAAGCGTCTTCTACGTCCTCGCGCGCGAGGGCCTGCACATCGGCCTCGCGGCGGCGCTGATCGGGCTCTACCCGGTCGTCACCATGCTCCTGGCGCGCTTCGTCCTCGACGAGCGCCTGCCCCGCCTCGGCTACGTCGGCGTCGCGCTGGCGCTCGCGGGGATCGTCCTCATCTCGATCGGCGGCTGAGCGGGTCGCTAAGCGGCTGGTAATCGGCCGGTAAGGAGTGAAGGGGTTCGATGTTCGCGCGCCGGCGCGCACGGGCGCTTGGCTCGTGCCCGGCGCTGAACGAGGGCGCTCAGCATGCTCCGCCGCTTCGAATCGATTCGGTCCTGGTTCCCACGCGCCACGCTCCTGGTCGAGCTGGCCGTCGCAGGGATCGCGCTGGCTGCCACTGGTGGTGGCGACTTCCCGCAATGGAGATAGCATCGGCCGGCGGCGCTATCATGAGCGCCCCCGCCCATCAGCCCCCCAAGCAGCGCCAGACGGATGACCTGGGACCGCGTCTCCATCGTCGAGCAACGCCTCGACAGCCATCTGACGATCGAGGAGCCGGACCGACCCCGGCTCGCCGCGCACGCCCCCCTCCATGACGGGACGTCGCTGGATGCGGCCACGGCCCTCGGGATCTTCGAGGACCAGCTCGCGTCGCGCCAGATCGACGTCGCCTCGCGCGAGCTGAAGAAGACGAACCGCAGCTACTACACCATCGGCTCAGCCGGCCACGAGAACAACGCGGTCGTCGGTGCGCGGCTCCGGATCGACGATCCGGGCTTCCTTCACTACCGGTCGGGCGGCTTCATGATGGCGCGCGCGAGGCAGCTCGCCGGTTCGACGCCGACCCTCGACACGCTGCTCGGGGTGGTCGCCTCGAGCGAGGATCCGATCGCCCAGGGGCGCCACAAGGTGTGGGGCAGCCGGGCGCTGTGGGTCCCGCCGCAGACCAGCACGATCGCCAGCCACCTCCCGAAGGCGGTGGGCCTCGCGTTCAGCCTGGCGCGCGCGAAGCGCCTCGGGGTCGCCAGCGGCGCTCGCCGAGGACGCGATCGTGCTGTGCTCGTTCGGCGACGCGAGCGCGAACCACGCGACCGCGCTGGCCGCGATCAACACGGCGCGCTACGCCGTGCGCATGGGCCTGCCGATGCCGATCCTGTTCGTGTGCGAGGACAACGGCATCGGCATCAGCGTGCCGACGCCCGACGGCTGGATCGCGGACACCTTCGGCGAGCTCGCCGCACCTGCGCTACTTCGCACGCCGAGGGCGAGCTGGACGAGGTCTGGGACGCGGTCGGCGAGGCGGTCGAGCACGTTCGCCAGACGCGCCAGCCGGCGTTCCTGCACCTCCGCACCGTGCGCCTGTGGGGCCACGCGGGCAGCGACGCGGAGCAGACCTACCGCGCGTGGCCGAGATCGAGGCGGTCGAGGCGCGCGATCCGCTCGCTGCGCAACGCGCGCCGCCTGGTCGAGACCGGCGCGGCGACCCCCGAGGAGCTGCGCGACCTCGTGCGCGAGACGCGCGAGCGCGTCGCTCGCCGTGGCCGAGGAGGCCGCCCGGCGTCCCCGCCTCCAGACGACCGAGGAGGTCATCGCGCCGCTGGCGCCATACCATCCCGAGCGGGTGCGAGCGCAGCGACGACGCCCCGCGCGTCACGCCGCCGAGCGCGACGGCGTCGTTCGGATGCGACGCTGCCCGAGGCGGCTCGACCGCGCCGACCTCGCGGACCCTGGCAGGCTGCCTCAACGCGGCGCTGGCCGACGAGCTGCTGCGGCGCCCCGAGCTCCTCGTCTTCGGCGAGGACGTCGGGCGCAAGGGCGGCGTCTACAACGTCACGAACGGGCTGCAGAAGCGCTTCGGCGCGGCCGTGTCTTCGACACGCTGCTCGACGAGACGAGCATCCTCGGCATCGCGCAGGGCGCGGCGCAGATCGGCCTGCTGCCGGTGCCCGAGATCCAGTACCTCGCCTACCTCCACAACGCCCTCGACCAGCTGCGCGGCGAGGCGGCCTCGCTCCAGTTCTTCAC
This sequence comes from uncultured Chloroflexia bacterium, assembly GCA_963790255.1. Classification (GTDB taxonomy): domain Bacteria; phylum Chloroflexota; class Limnocylindria; order QHBO01; family QHBO01; genus JACDBZ01. Next base: position 65,550 of record CAWBOA010000015.1, read on the forward strand.
TCGCGGCCAGTTCCGCAACCCGATGGTCGTGCGCGTCGCCGGGCCTCGCCTACCAGAAGGGCTTCGGCGGGCACTTCCACAACGACAACAGCATCGGCGCGCTGCGCGACATCCCCGGCCTCGTGCTCGCCGCGCCGGCGCGCGGCGACGACGCCGCCCGCATGCTGCGCGGGGCCGTGGCGCTGGCGGCGGAGGACGGGCGCGTGGTCGTCTTCCTCGAGCCGATCGCGCTCTACCACGAGAAGGACCTCCACGCCGACGGCGACGGCGGCTGGCTGACCGACTACCCGCCGCCGCCCGACGTCGCTGCTGCCCGGCGAGGTCGGAATGCTACGGGCAGATCGACGGCGAGGCCGACCTGCTGATCGTCAGCTACGCCAACGGGCTGCGCCTCAGTCTGCAGGCGGCCAAGCGCCTCTGCCGAGGAGCACGGGCTGCGCGCGCGCGTCCTCGACCTGCGCTGGCTCAACCCGCTGCCGACCGAGGCGATCCGGGCGCACGCCGCCGAAGTCGGCGCGGTGGTGGTCGTCGACGAGTGCCGCGCCACCGGCGGGGGCGTCGCCGACGCCATCATCGCGGACCTCGCCGAGCAGCGAATCGGAAGGCGCCTCGGCTCGGTGCGCGCCGTCGACTCGTTCGTGCCGCTCGGACCGGCGACCTCGGCGGTGCTCGTCGGGGTCGACCAGGTCGTCGCCGCCTCGGTCGCCGCCGCTGGCCGGCGCTCGACGACGGCAACGCCTTCGTGAGTCGCGCCGCGGTCGCGTTTCCCGGGCGCGGCTCGTATGCCCGCAGCTCACTCGGGTCGCTCCCGGCCGGCCATCCCTGGGTGCGCCGCGCCGACGAGCTGCGATCGACGGCTGGCCTGCCAGCGCTGTCCGAGCTCGACGCGGCCGCGGACCTCGACCCTGACATCCACCTGCGCCCATCGAACGGCTGGCCACTCGTCCTTCTCTGCGGGCTGCTCGACGCCGAGCGGATCGCCGACGACCACGAGGTCGTCGTCGTGCTGGCCAGCTCGACGGGGTGGTACACGGCCCTGGCCGCTTCTGGCGTCCTCGGATTCGATGACGCGTTCCGGCTCGTCCAGGAGATGGCCCTTGCGGCCGAGGCACCGCTCCCCTCGGGCGACCGGCCTGCCGAGCTGATCTATCCGTTGACCGACGAGGCCTGGCAGCCGAGTCCCGCCCGGATCGACGAGCTGCGGGACGCGCTCGATGGCGGCGACGGCCAGGCAGCGCTGTCCCTCGACCTCGGAGCCTTCGCGGTCCTCGGCGGAACGGCCGGAGGCATCGACGCTGTCGCCGGCAAGCTGAGCGCCGGTCACGATCGGGGATCGCGCCTTCCCGCTTCGACTCGGCAGCGCCGATGCGTGGCATACGCCGCTCCGCGCCGATGCGGCCGCGGCTGCCGTCGAGCGCCTGGGCAGCCTGACCTGGGATCGTCCGAACGTGACCCTCGTCGACGGGCGTGGCGTGCGCTTCACCCCGTGGTCGACCGACCCGGCCGAGCTCGCCGAGCACACGCTCCGCGGACAGGGCGCATCGACGTATGACTTCGCGACCGCGATGCGGGTGGCCCTGCGTGAGTACGCCCCGGACGTCGTGCTGCTGCCCGGACCGGGCGGCTCGCTCGGGGCGGCCTGCGCGCAGAACATCGTCGCCGAGGGCTATCGCGGGATCAGGAGCCGCGGCGAGTTCGAGGCGGCGCAGGCGGGCCCGTCGCCACTGCTCCTCTCGATGCGCCGGTGATCCAGCGTCGCATCGCGCTCCGCTGGCCGCTCGATCTCGCGACGACCCTCGGCCCACTCGCGCATGGGCGCGGTGATCGGACGATCCGCATCGGCCGGGGCGAGGCGTGGCTGGCCTACTACACCGCCGACGGACCGGCCTCGCTGCGCGTGGTCGCCGATGGCGCCTCGCAGGTCACGGCCACCGCCTGGGGCGATGGCTCGGAACGGGCGCTGACCGAGGCGCCGGACCTGATCGGCGAGTCGGACGAACCGGGGGCGCTCACCGCGCACCACCCGATCATCCGCACCCTCCAGCGGCGCCATCCCGGGCTTCGCCTTCCGCGGACGGGACGGGTGGTCCATCGCCTCCTGCCCTCGATCCTCGAGCAGAAGGTCACCGGCACGGAGGCGTTCCGAGCCTACGCCGCGCTGCTCCGGCGCCACGGGAGCCCCGCGCCCGGCCCGGGTGGCCTCCTGCTGCCACCGACACCGGCGACCCTGGCCGGCCTCCCCTATCACGCCTTTCATCCGCTCGGGGTCGAGCGACGGCGAGCCGACGTCATCCGCCGCGCGGCCGCGCGCGCTGCTTGGCTCGATGCGGCGAGCTCGACTGCGGAGGCCGAGCGGCGGCTGCGCTCGTTGTTGGGCATCGGTCCGTGGACGAGCGCCGAGGTGCGACGGGTGGCCTTCGGCGACGCCGATGCGGTCAGCGTCGGTGACTTCCACATTCCCAACACCGTGGTCGTGGGCGCTCGCAGGTGAGCCGCGAGGCGATGACGAGCGGATGCTGGAGCTGCTCGAGCCGTATCGCGGGCAGCGTGGCCGCGTCCAGCGGCTGCTCGAGGTCGGGGGCATCGTGGCGCCGCGCCACGGGCCGCGGTTCGCGCCGCGCAGCATCGCCGCCATCTGAATGCGCATTGCCCTGGCCACCGTCGGCACGACCGGCGACGTGGCGCCCTTCGCGCTGCTGGCGCGCGTCCTCGTCGCGCGGGGGCACGAGGTCACCGCGATCTCCTGGCCGGTGCATCGGGCCGCGCTGTCGCAACCCGGCGTTCGAGTCGAGGTCGCGGGGCCTCACGCCGACCCGTCGCGAATCGCGGCCGTCGCGGCCGAGGCGGCCAGCCGTGGACCGATGGACCAGGTCGCCGTCCTGCGCGACTTCCACCTTGCCGAAGGCGAGGACCACTACCGACGCCTGCAGACCCTCCTGCCGGGCCACGACCTCGTCCTCCTCCACGGCATCCACGCGCTGGCCCACGCGGCGGCCCTCGATGCCGGCCTGCGATGGGCGACGGCCGTCTTCGATCCTGTCCTCCTGCCGACGGCCACCGCGCCACCGCCCGGCATGCCGTCACTGGGCCCCCTCAACCGGCTCGTGTGGTCGCTCCTGGATCGCGCCCTGGCGCGGACCGGCCGGCCACTCGACGAGCTCCTCCAGGTGGCCGGGTCCGACCAGCACAACCTGCCCCTCTTTCGGGCGCGATCGCCCCTCCTCCATATCGTCGCGTGCTCGCCGTCGATCATCCGCGTCCCGAGCGATCTTCCCGCGGGCACGCGCGTCACGGGCGCCTGGCTCGACCGCTCGGCGCCGACCGATCTCCCCGCAGAGGTCGACGTCATTCCTCGCCGACGGGGCGGCCCCGATCGTCATCGCCTTTGGCTCGATGGCCGGCGCCTCCGACGAGGAATCGACAGCGCCGTGGCGACGCTGCTCGAGGCCGGCCGTCGCGTGATCGTCCAGGGAGGCGTGGCCGAGTCCCTCTCCTCGCCGAGCCTGCTTCGCATCGGCGTGGTCGACCACCGCTCGCTCTTCCCGCGCGCCGGGCTCGTGGTCCATCACGGCGGCGCCGGCACGACCCACGCCGCCTGCGCGGCCGGGGTCCCATCGTTGGTCGTGCCGCACGTCGGCGACCAGCGCTACTGGGCCGATCGGCTGCATCAGCTCGGCGTGGCGCCGCAGGCGCAACCGGTCACCAACCTGCGAGCCGACCGCCTGGCCGACGGCATCCTCGGCGCGGCCAGCGATCCGTCGCTACATGCGCGTGCGGGAGGCCTCGCTGCCCTGCTCGCCGCAGAGGACGGCCTCGGAACCTCGGTCTCAGCCATCGAGGCGCTCAACAACCGCTGATCGCGGTGGAGTGGCTGGCGTCCCCGGCAGGATTCGAACCTGCGACCGGCCGCTTAGAAGGCGGCTGCTCTGATCCACTGAGCTACGGGGACCCGAGCCACAGGATACCGATCGGCACCACCGACCGGCACGCCTATACTCGAGACGTCCCTTCCCAGCCGAGCCAAGCCCATGACCGATGCCAGACGGCCGCGCATCGCGGTCCTCAACGACAACCCAGCCTTCCTGGAGCTCATGTCGGCCATCCTCGACGAGGACGCCGGCTACGAGGTCACCCTCTACAACGGCCAGGAGACGAGCGCCGATGAGCTGGCGAGCGCGGATCCGCAGCTCATGATCGTCGATCTGCTGCTCGGCGCGGCGTCCGGCTGGGAGATCGTCGCCCTCTGCCGCGCCGACGATCGGCTCGCGGATGTGCCGATCATCGTGTGCTCGGCCGACGTGAGCGAGCTGCGCAGCCGAGCGGACGAGCTCGAGCGCATCGGCAACGTCCACGTCCTCGCCAAGCCCTTCGGCATCGACGAGATCACCGGCCTCGTGGAGAGCCTCGTCGGACGCGCCGTGCCGGCGGCGGGCTAGACTGCGCCGACGAGATGGCCGACGAACCGATCATCAGCGCGGTCCAGCTGCAGCGCACGCAGCTCGACGTCGATCGCGAGCTCCTGCGCGACGAGGATCTCCTCAACGAGGAGCACCTGCGCCGCATGGACCAGGTCCTCCTGCGCCGCAACCTCGACCACGCCCGCATGTTCAGCCGAAAGCTCAGCCTCGAGCTCCAGCAGTTCGTCCACCTCTACACGCCGGAGGCGAACGAGCTCCGGCGGCGGATCGAGAAGTACATGGTCATGGAGCGCATGATCGAGCGCGAGATGGCCCGCCGCCACACGCTACTGATCGGCCCGCGGCACGAGCGAAGGCCCCGATCCTCTCGGACCGGGGCCTTGTCATTGCACGCCGAAGCGCAGTTCGCCGCCGTGCTCAGGCGACGGCGGCCTGCGCCTCGAGACGTGGCGTCGCGGCTCCTCGATGTCCGTCGGTCTCGCGCTGCTCGGAGAGGCCGGCGAGGACGGCGCGGGCCCACCCGGCCAGGCGGGGCATCTCGAGCAGGGAGAAGGTCAGTCCGCGCTCGGCCAGCTGCGCGTGGTCCCAGCCGTTGTACTCCCGACGTGACGCGACACCGCACATCTCGTCGTAGAGCTCCGGCCAGGCGGCACCCCGCCGCGCGTGGCAGTAGCGAATGAAAGCGACGACGTCGGGCGCAGGCAGCTCCTCCGACGGTCCGGGCCGCGGGGCGGCGGCGGCGGACACCAACGACCGATGGGTCATCCGATGGCACCCTCCGATGCGAGATGGAGATGGAGATGATTCCTGGTCATGCACCCTCGGGAAGAGGTTGCAGGGCCGGGGCGGATCGTAGGCCGCTCGACGGTCCTCACCGGAAGGGACCTGTCCACCAACTTGTCCACATCTTCATCCACATCCGTACCCAACCGGTACGAATGGTCGTCAGTTCGCGAACCGATCGAGCGTGAAGAGGCCGATGTCGTGGCGCGTGGCGCCATCGATCGCCAGGTCGGCCAGGATCTCGCCGACGACGCTGCAGAACTTGTAGCCGTGCCCGGATTCGCCGGCGAAGACGCTGACCTGGGGGGCGTCGGGCAGGCGATCGAGGATGAAATGCTCATCGGGTGAGTTCGTGAAGATGCAGGCCTTGAGCATCTCGGTCGGCCCCGCGCCATCGGGAAAGTAGCGATCGGCGAAGGCGCGCAGGACGGCCTCGTCCTCCGGTCGCGTCGATCGGTCCGGGTCGTCGGGATCGATCGGCTCACCGAGGTGGTGGTACTTGCCGAACTTGAAGCCATGGCCGTCGTGGAGTGGGAAGCCGTAGTAGCTGCCTTCCTCGACGTCGATGAGGAAGACCGGAAACCGATCGGCCTCGAACAGCTCGGGACGTGTCGGTCGCAGCCAGGCGAGCACCTGCCGCTCCGGCTCGGCGCGGCCGGCTAGCCCGGGCACCAGGCGCCGCGCCCAGGCGCCGGCGCAGATCACGAGCCGATCGGCCTCGAAGCCGCCGGCATCGGTCTGGACCCGGACACCGCCGTCGATGGGCTCCCAGCCGAGGACAGGCGTCCCGAATCGGAGGTCGGCTCTCCCTCGACGCGCCCCGTCGAGGTGGGCCTGGATGGTCGGCTCAGCCAGGAGGAAGGCGCCATCGGGCTGCCACACGACGCGGGTATCCTGGTCAAAGCCAGCATATGCCGGGTGCCGCCGCCGCAGCTCGGCCGCGTCGAGGACCTCGTGGGCGATGTCGTGGAGTTGCGCCGCCTCGAGCGCCCCCTGGAAGGTCATCCCATCCTCCGGTCCGCCCTCGAGCGACCCGGTGGTGATCAACAGCGTTTCGCCGGCGTCGGCCTCGAGGGCGTGCCACAGCTCGTAGGCGCGCCGCAGCAGCGGCACGTACGACGGGTGCTCGTGGTAGGCGAGCCGGATGATCCGCGTCAGCCCATGCGACGACCCGCGCTCGTGGAGAGGCTCGTACTGCTCCAGACCGAGCACCCGCTTGCCGCGACGGGCCAGGTGATAGGCGGCCGCTGACCCCATCCCGCCGAGGCCGATGACGATGGCGTCGAATCGTTCCACGCCCCGCAGTGTATGGCGCCGGTCGGCGATGCCGTGAGGGGTCAGCCGTCGCCGAAGACGGCCTCGATGATCCGCGTGCGTAGTGCGTCAACATCCGTCGACTCGTCGTTCGACAGGATCGCGATGCAGACGTCCTCGTCAGGGAAACGGATGAGGTACGAGCTGAACCCGGCCGTGCCCCCACGATGGGAGACCTCGCGATGGCCATCGGTCTCGGCCAGGGACACGCCGTAGCCATACCAGCCCCCATCGACCTCGACATGACGCTCCTCCTGAACGGCCACCAGCTCGGCCGATAGCGGCTGGCCGGCGCGAAGGGCGCGGTGCCACGCCCAGAGATCATCGACCGTCGACCAGTTCCCGACCGGACCGCCGGAAGGCGCGCCTCCGGCGGACGCATAGCCGACCGCGGCCCCGCTCGGCCAGGAGTCGAGGCCATCGAGGCCAGTGCTCGTCATCCCGGCCGGGAGGTAGACGCGTTCGCGCTCGAGGTCGACCACCGGCACGCCGGTGAGCATCTCGGGCGTTGCCGTGAACAGCGAGTAGGCGGTCGAGCTGTACGACCAACCTGCTCCCGGCGCGAAGAGGCGCTCGGCGTCGCCGATGATCCGCAGGGCATCCTCGTTCGACGCGATTCCGGAGGCTTCCTCGTCCGAGAGCTCGCCGATCCCGGATGCGTGCGTCAGGACCTGGTGATAGGTCACGTCATGCAGTGAGTCGGGGCACGACTCGATGCCCTGGCAGAGGGAGCCGTTGACCTCGATGAGGCCGTCGCGCACGAGGGTCAGGACGAGCGCCGCGCTGAGCTGCTTGTAGACGGAGCCGAGCTTGAATCGCGTCTCTGGAGCGTTCGCCTCTCCGGTCTCGCGGTTGGCGAGCCCCATCGCCCCGCGGTACAGCACGGTCTCGCCGCGCGCGACGAGCGCCGCGCCGCTGAACTCGCTCTCCTCAAGGATGCGCTCGATGACCGCAGCCGCGGACGATGCGTTCGTCGCCCGCGGACTCGGTGACGCCGGGGTCGACTGGTCCAGCCGCACGGCCGGGGCGGCGCAGCCCGCGAGGACGATGACGCCGGCCAGCAGCGAGCGCCGCCAGGAGGCACCTGATGTCGCGCGCTGCTTCCGTGACCCACGCCACATGCGAGGACCCTAGCGACGTGACCCGCGGATCCGCTGTCGAGTCGACGACCCATGGCACGTCCGATCGAACACCCCTCGCGGCACCGCCACCACGGAGGGCGTCGGCCGCGTCGGCTTGTCACCGACCTGCGGCAAGCGGACACTGGAGACGAATGGTCGCCCTGCCAACCGGAACGGTCACCTTCTTCTTCAGCGATATCGAAGGCTCGACCCGGCTGCTTGAGGCGCTTGGCGATGACTTCGCGAGCCTTCTCGAGCGGCACCACCGGATCCTGCGCGCGGAGTTCTCGCGCTCCGGGGGCGTCGAGGTCGGCACTGAGGGCGACTCATTCTTTGCCGTCTTCCCGAGCGCCCCGGATGCCGTCGGAGCCGCCGTGGCCATCCAGCGCGCGATCGCGGCGGAGGAATGGCCGCCGGGGTCGATCCTGCGGGTTCGCATCGGCCTGCACACCGGGGAGGCACGGCTCGCCGGCGAGGACTACGTGGGCATCGACGTCAATCGGGCCGCCCGCGTCATGGCCGCCACGCACGGTGGACAGATCCTGATCTCAGACGCGACGCGCACCCTGGTGGAACGGGGCCTGGTCGATGGGATCCGGCTCCGTGGCATGGGTGAGCATCGACTACGGGACCTGTCCGTTCCGGAGCGGCTGTTCCAGATCCTTGCCACCGACCTTCGAGCGGACTTCCCCCCACTTCGAACGCTGAGCGCGATCCCCAACAACCTGCCGACGCAGGGATCTCCGCTTATCGGGCGCGGAGACGATTTGAGCGCGATCAGCGGCCACCTTGACTCCCCAAGCGTCCGCCTCGTGACGCTCACCGGGCCCGGTGGCATCGGCAAGACGCGCCTCGCTCTCCAAGCGGCCGCGGATCAGATCGACCGCTTCCGCGACGGCGTGTACTTCGTCGACCTCTCGGCCGCGCGTGACGCCGCGGCCGCAGTCGAGGCCATCGTTCAAGCCGTGGATGTCACGGTGTCCGCCGACGACGACGTCCGTGCCGCTCTCGCCCACCAACTCGGTCGCCGGCGCGTACTGCTCCTGCTCGACAACTTCGAGCAGGTCATGCCAGCGGCCGACGATGTGGCCGAGCTCCTCAAGCTCTGCCCTGAGCTCAAGGTGCTGGTGACGAGCCGGGAGGCCCTCAGAGTGCGGGGCGAACAGCTCGTTCCCCTTGCGCCGCTCTCGCTTCCCGCAAACGCCGACGCGCGGTCCACGGCGGATGACATTTCGCGTTATGAGGCCGTGCGCCTGTTCGTCGAACGGGCCCAGCAAGCGCGGCCCGACTTTCGACTCACCGATGACAACGCGGCATCCATCGCCGACATCTGCGCGCGGCTCGACGGCCTGCCCCTCGCCATCGAGCTGGCGGCCGCGAGGCTGAAGCTCTTCTCCCCCGAGGACCTGCGAGATCGGTTGGGAGGCCGTCTCGAGCTGCTGCGCGGTGGAGCCCGCGACCTTCCCGCTCGCCAACAGACTCTGCGCAGCACGATCGAGTGGAGCTATGAGCTGCTCGACGCCGAGGAGCGCGGGATCTTCCAGCTGATGTCGCTGTTCTCGTCCGCCCGGGTCGACGCCGTCGAGGAGGTGGCGGCCAAGGTCGAGTCCCTGGCGACCGTCGACGTGATCGATCGACTTGCGTCCCTCGTGGACAAGAACCTGATCCGGAGTGTCGTCGATCAGCGGGGCCAGCGCCTCTCGATTCTCCAGACCATCGGCGAATTCGCCGCCGAGCGGCTCGGGGAGGCGCCCGCCCTCAAGTCCAACGGCCAGGGAGCTCACGCCGAGTACTTCGCCGCCTATGCGCATGGGCGCCGCAACGAGCTTCACGGCCCGCGGCGCGATACGGCCGTCGAGGATCTCGGTTCTGAGCTCGGCAACCTCCAGAGCGCCTGGCGCTACTTCGTCGAAGCAGGAGACTTCGCGAAGCTGAACGACCTCGTCGACTCGCTCTGGCCGCTGCATGACGCGCGCGGCTGGTATCACGGCGCCGCGGCGCTCGCGAATGACCTGCTCGCGGTGCTCTCCAGGGCCGCGCCGGCTCCTGATCGCGCCGAAGACGAGCTCACGCTCCGCCTGAGCCTTGCCCGAGCCCTCCTCGCGCTGCGGGGGTACACCGGGGAGGTCGAGGAGCTGTACCGAGGGGCGCTCGCCCTGGCCGATGCGATCGGCTCCGTGCCGAAGCGGCTTCCGGTCCTGCGCAGCCTGGCCAGCTTCCATCTGTACCGCGCTGAGATTGACAAGACCGCAGCCATCGGACGCGAGATGCTGGAGCTCGGAGAGCGGGAGGGCGACACGAGCATCCAGGTGGAGGGCCATGTCATCCTCGGACCCGCCCTGGCCTTCCTCGGGGAGGTCCGCGTTGGCCTTGATCACCTCGACCATGCCATCGCCCTGTTCGACCCGGAACGCCATGGACAGTCCCGGCTGCGCCTTGGTCCGAACCCCGGGGTGGCGGCCGGGGCGATTTCCGGCCTGCTGCATTGGCTGTATGGCTATCCCGATACCGCAACTCGACGGGCGGAGGCTGCGCTCGACCTGGCGACGCGGCTCCACCATCCCTACAGCCTGGCCTACGCGACCTTCCACGTCGCCCTGCTGGACCTGTGGAGTCGTCGTCTGGATGACGCCGATAGGCGCGCGGCCGACGTCATCCGGCTTGCCGAGAAGCATGATTACCCGATCTGGCGGGCGATCGGCCTCATCCTCCAGGGCGTGACGACGGCCGCGCTCGGAAGTCCGGAGGCCGGGCTCGACCTGACCGAGCGGGGAATCGCCCTCTACGAGGACCTGAAGACGCCGCCGGTGTTCTGGCCGCAGGCCCTCGCCCTCAAGGCGCGTGCGTGCGCGCTCGCTGGGCGCACGACGGAGGCGCTCGAGGTGGTGAACATGGCCGCCGGATTGGCCGGCGAGGGCACCTGGGACTCGGCCGCCCTGAAGATCCAGAGGGCGGATCTGCTTGTCTCCCTCGGTGATGCGTCGGGCGCCGAGTCGTGGCTCCGGCGCGCGATGGAAGAGACGAGGCGGGCCGGAGCCCGCATGACTCAGCTCCAGGCTGCAATGCGACTGGTGCACGTGACCGAGGGAGCCTCGCGGTCGGAGGCGACCGCCGTGCTGCGCGAGATCGTGGAGACGTTCACCGAAGGCGCGGACAGTCCTGACGTCCTGGAGGCACGAGCGGCCCTCGGATGACCCGCGGCTACCTTGCTCGTCGCTCGCGGGGAGTACATTCTGCCGAGCATTGGAGCGGCGGCGGGTACGGCCGCCACGAGTGGAGGACCGCGTGATGACTCTCGCACGTCGCGCGCTGACGCTGGCGGCGTCGGCCGCCCTGTCCGTCTCGCTGGCCGGCCCGGCAACAGCCTCGCTCGCGCGCGATGGCGTGCCCGCGTGGGAGTGCTCCCCCGTGGAGAGCGCGGCTGCTTCCGCAGGATCAGGCGCCGAAGCACGGAGCGGGCCTGTCGAAAGCCGTGACCTCGTCCGCGACAGGGACAACGGACAGGTCGGTCGCGACCTTCCGAAGGAGGCAAAGGGCCGCGCGCCGAGCACCTTCTCGGTCACCGTCCCGGTGTACTGGCACGTCGTGACCGACGGCGCGGCGGGCGCCATCACGAACGCCCAGATCGCCACCCAGATCAGCGCGCTCAATCGCGGCTTCAGCGGCGGTGAAGGCGGGGCGGCCACCGGCTTCACGTTCTCGCTCTCCGGCGTCAACCGCACGAACAACGCGGTCTGGTATCGGGCGCAGTCAGCCGGTGCCGAGCACGACATGAAGCGCACCATGAAGCAGGGCGGCGACAACGCCCTCAACATCTACTCGACGAGCGGCGGGGCACTCCTCGGCTATGCGTACCTGCCCGAGATCACCGACACCGCCCAGGCCTACCTCGACGGCATCGTGATCGACTGGCGGACGATGCCCGGCGTCTCGAATGAGTACGAGGGCGTCTCCGACGAGGGCGACACGCTCACCCACGAGGCCGGCCACTGGCTGAACCTCGAGCACACGTTCTTCGGGCAGTGCAACAAGAACGGCGACTTCGTCAGCGACACGCCGCCCCAGAAGTCCGCCTCGTCCGGCTGCCCCGAGGGCAAGGACACCTGCCCGGCCCCGGGTCTCGACCCGATTCACAACTACATGGACTACTCGGACGACTCGTGCATCACCCAGTTCACCCCGGGCCAGGTGCAGCGGATGCGCGACGCCTGGCTCTTCTGGCGCGCGACCTGACGCTCTTCACGCCGCGGACTGCGGTCCCCGGTAGGCAAGGACCCCCCAGCGTTGACGACCGGGGCCGCGCCATCCGTGGCAGTCCTTCCAGGCATCGCGCTAGGCAACTCCACGACGACGCTGGCGTGACGCCGCGAACGGTTGTAGGCCGCAGCCAGGAGCGCTCCGATCAGTCCGCCAACCGGCGCGGAGAAGACCCCACCACCATCCCGACGATGGGAATGACGAGATACCACGTCGAGCTCAGCCAGCGCAAAAGAGAAGCTGGTCGCCGAATGGCAGAAGGGTGCGCGCCACCCCCAGCGTGAACGCGAGCTCGCGTTGCCAGGCCAAGACGGCACCGGCCGCCCACGCGAGGACGGCCCCGCCAACCGTGCCGAGCACCAGGCCCATAGCAAAACCGACCCAGCTTCCCCCCCCAAAGCTGGCTCGCACCGACACCGCCGCGAGGCGCCCATGGACAAGCCTCATCGGCGTTGGTTCCCCAGCACGGCCGCCTGAGAGGACAGCGCAACGAGCAGCAGCGCCAGCCCTGCGAGCGAGATCCCCACCGCATACCCGATCAGGACGATCAGACGCCAGTTCATTTCGCCTGCAGTGGGCGTGGCGCGGACAGCGCCGCCGTCGCCCGCTGTCCCCTCGGCGCGCACCGGCGGGCGCGAGTAGGCGTCGGCGACAGCATCGGCCACGGACGCGGCGAGCCGTGGCTGTCGAACAAGCCGAAGCGCTCGACGTGATTCGCGGCGCCCCGGTCGCGAAGTCACGCAGACTCCACCACGTCGCCGCACTCACGAAGCCGTCCCTGAACGTCGCGCGGTGATCGCGATCGCAGGATACATTCCCTCAAAGAGCTCGCGCTGCGCGATCGCCTAAATGGGAGTCGCCGCCCATCGCCCGAATTCCAGGACCACGATGGGCTTCTCCGGGTGGGCGCGGTGGGCGAGTCGAAGGGCGGCGCCTGTCGGCGCGGGGATCCTCGCCATAGAACACGCCGTAGTAGAGGGTGAGGCCGGCGACGTCGAGGCCGGTCGACGTTTCGTCGGTCGGCTGCCAGCCGTAGGATCGGCCAGTCAGCCGCGTTCCATCGATCGCCCGATCGATCTGGTGCAGCGTGGTCAGCGCCTCGCGCCGCTCATCGAGCCCGGTCGACTCGTTCGCCAGCCCATGGAACCCGACGGAGGGACGGTTCATGTCGCGCAGGGCCATCTCGCGAAGCATCTGCTGCGGATCCCGCGGTCCATGGCCTGGATAACGTGCGCGGGGTGAAGTGGTACAGCGCGATCTCCTCCCAGACGACGAACCCGGCACGATCAGCGATGAGAAGCGGGAGAGGGTCGGCCGGCCGATGCGCCGTGCGCAGCATGTCCGCCCATCGCCGCCGCGTCGGCAAGCTCCGCGCGGAGGTGGGCGAGGCTCTGCACCGGGGTGCCGCCGACGATCGATCCATCCGAGTCGATCTCGAGCGTCTCGCCGTGGATCCCGACACCCTGGAGGAAGACTGGCTCCCCATTGAGGAGGACGCGGGGTCCCCCTGGATCGACGGAGATGTGCCGCAGGCCAAACGTCCGTCCACAGCTCATCGGTTGCGATGGCACGGCCATCCCCTGGTCTGCACGGGCCCGATTCCCGGCGGGAGCAGCGCCGGCACCGGGCGACCGGGAGCAACGCGCGCGCGCAAGGCATAGGAGCGACGGGCTCTCCGGCGTCCACATCGCCGGCTCCGCGAACTCGAAGCTCACGGTCACGGTCTCGTGACCACCTGGATCGGGCGTCTCGATCTCGACCTCCGTCGATGAGAGGGCCGCATTGTCGTCGGCCACCAGCCGGCGCGGATCCTCGGTCGTGAGCGTCGCATCCGTCACGTCCACGGCGAAGATATCGAGCGTCACGGTTCGCCTCCGCGGGGAGGGCGTCCTCGGCGCCGGCCGAGGCACCTGCTTGCGCCCCGCCTGCGAGGGCGGCACGCTCGACCAGTACCGAGACATCGGCAGCGTCCAGGTGCGGGACGATATCGGCACGGGCGACGTGGAGGCTCGGTGCCGCCTCCAGCCAGACCGGGCCGGTGATGCCGCCGTAATTCCACCAATCGCCGAGGCCCCATGGCACGATGTCCGTCCGCGTCCCCCACGTCGGGTTGTCGACGCGCACGGCGAGGAGATTCGCGGAGCCTGCGGCCGCGAGCGGAGTGGCGTCGAATGCGAACGGTGTCGAGCCGCCCTCGTGGTACCCCAGCCACTCGCCGTTGAGCCAGACGTCGGCAAATGTAGTTCACCGAGCCGAATTTCAACGTGATCGCGCTGCCCTGCCAGTCGGCAGGGATGCGGAACCTGGTTCGATACCGACCATTCACCTCCGCTTCATCCGGCGGGGCGTTCAGCGTCCCCTGCACCGCGATCGGTGCCCAGCGCCCGTCGTCGAATTCCACGGCCTGCCGTCCGGCGGCCTCGTCCTCGATCAGGGGCAGGGCGACGCCGCGCTCGGTCAGCGACAGCTCGGTCTGAACGTCGGTTCGCTCCACACGCCAGTCACGGACGAGGTCGAGTCGCGGCCTCGGCTGCCAGTCAAACGTCGGGACCGCGATCCCGTTCTGGATCGCCACCTGGCCATTCGGTGCGGCTCGACGTCAAGCGTCGGCGGCAGCGAGCCCGGATCCGGGCGAGGGACGCAGCCAGCCGCGAAGTCCGGGAACCCGCCACGGCAACAGCGGCGGCAAGGAGGAAACGCGCTCGCATCAGCAACGCGTGCCTCGGCCAATGCACTCCAACGCGCCCGCCGGGCGGATGCGGTGGAGGGTGTCGGCTGAGGAGATCGCCTCCAGATGATAGGCGGGTATTCACGCTGCTCCTTCCCGCTCGTCCGCGGGCATGGGGCGGGGGTCCAGGCGGACGTCGCGGAGCGCCAACCCGAGCGCACCGAGCGATAAGAAGGTACGATCCGGCGATGATGATGACCCCGACGATGAAGAGCGCCGGGCTGCCAGAATATCGCGAGGTAGAGCAACACCCCGAGCGGATCAACGGCCGCGATGAAGTACGCCAGCCCTCCGAGACCCACCATTCCCGCCCCGATCACGGCCGAGGTTCGGGCGCCCATTCGTCCGAGCTCAGCAGTCCGCGGGCCCACGAATCCCACGCCCCGTCTCCAGGCGAGGACGGCCGCGGCAGCGGCGCCCCAGCTGGTCGCCACGAAGGCGCCACCCACCGCGTCGGCCATCCGGTGCCAGCCGGCCATGAGCGTACTGACGCCGACCACGGCCACGACGACCGCAGACGCGATGACGACTGGCGCCCGTAGGAGGGGCGGAACCACGAGCAGCGTGCCAACGGCGATGGACGCAACGGCGGTCACGTGGCCGCTCGGGAAGCTGTTCGGGAAGTAGGATAAAAAGAGCCCGCCGAGCAGGTCCGTTCGATCCAGCACGACCAGCTTGAGGACCTGGGACGTCACATTGGCTCCGATGACGGCCACCAGGACAGCGATCGCCAGTCGGCGCTGTCGTTGCAGCGCCGCCATCGTGATGATCAAGATCGTTCCAGCGGCCAGCGACGTGCGTGACAGGGCGGCCGGCACGCTCTCCGCGGAGGCAACCTCCGTCTGCGCGGGAGGCCCGGCCACCGAGGATCAGCTCACCGAACGAGCTGGCCGGAGGCCGTGCCAACGGCGACAAGATAGACCCTGCTGACCGCGGACGCGGCAGCGACGCTGACGACGGCGAACCGCCGCACCGCTTGCCAATCGTTCAGTCCAGGCATCGGCCTCACGTCCCCGCGAACTATCTCCTGGCCGTTGTCACCTTCCACCGCTCACCATCACCGACCGCGTCAGTGGCCAGCACATCCCCTTCGGCACGGCACCGACGTGCCAATTGTCCCATCAGCCTGCAGTGCCGCGGAAGGCCGTCACTCAGCCGCCGCACGGGGGCCGATGGCGCGGCGCAGCCTGGGAACATGGCCTTTCCCGTCGAACCTCGCGGCGAGATCGGTGCAGCGCGCCATCGGCTGCTGCCCGGGTCATCGGCGTCGCGTTCGATCTCGGGGCGCGGGCGGGCGGGACGGCGGCGTGGGGGCCCGCCCTTCGAACTGACGCGGTCGACCGTCGGTTTCCTGCCATCGGTGATCTCGAACACGCCGATGGAGTGGTGGATCTCGCTGGCGTAGCTGAGGGGCATGCTGAGCACCCACGTGTCACCGCCTCCGACGATGTGCGGCTCCAGCTATGGTGGGCTGCATGGCTAGGGTCGGGGACAGGTACGACTGGGGCGAGCGTTCCGAGGGCTGGACTGGAGTGATCAGCCAAGTCGCTGACATCGGCGGAGTCCGGGTCCACTACCTGCAGACCGACGCGGCGGGCGCTCGCCGCGACGCGCCGCCACACCTCTTGGTGCATCCGCTCGGCGCCGGCTCGTGGTCGTGGATGGACGTCATCCGACCGCTCGCCGCCCACGGCTCGTGATCGCACCGGATCTGCCCGGCGCCGGCCGCACCCGGCCGGTCGATCCGCGCGCCGGCCGTGCGGTAGCACGGCGCCCGCTCCCTCGCCGACCTGTGCCAGGCCCTCGATCTTGACAGGGGTAGTGCTCCACGGGCACTCGATGGGTGCGCTGGTCAGCGCGCTCTTCCCCGCGCGGCATCCCGAGCGGGTGGCGCGCCTGGTGCTGACCGGTCCGGCGCTTCCCGGGCTCCCGGATCCGCCGCGCTTCGCTTGGGCCTGGCGCCTCGCGCTGGGGCTGACGCCGCGGCTGGCGCGGATCCCTATACGCGCGGGGCCTCCGCTGGAAGGCAGGCGCAGATGGCGCCGCTGGCGCGACAACCCGACCGATCCTCAGCTGGCCGAAGCCCTGGCCCCCATGGGGACCGATGCCTCCCGCATCTCCCCTGCCCTGCTGAGCATGATCGAAGGGGAGATCGAGCGCTACCGCCTGCCGTGGCGGATCGACGGCGCCGTCCAGGCCGCCGTCCTGGCGCTCGCGGCCCTGACCGTCGACGAAGCAACGAGCGGATCGAGGCTCCCATGCTAGTGGTGTGGGGCGATCAGGATCGCCTCGTCCCGCGTCGCCTCGTGGACGGGCTCACGGAGCTGCACTCGCGCCTGGGCATTCCGGGCCGTGGCCGGCACCGGTCATCTGCTGCCGTTGGAGGCGCCGCATCTGTACGTCGAGCTTCGTTGCGGACTGGATCGGCGGCCGGACCGAGACGCGCACTGGGCCGCGCTGCCCCATGACATCTAGCGGTTCCCTTTGGGCGTCACGGTCCAGTCGCAGGCCGAATCCCTTCCGCGCGACGCACGAGGCCCGGGAGGAACGGCGGAATGAGCAGTGTCGTGATGATGGCCATGCCGACCACGACGCTGTATGTCGATGATTGGATCGCGCCGAGCTGGAGGCCGAGACCAGCGACCACGATCCCGACCTCGCCGCGAGGCACCATTCCGGCTGCGATCAGCACCGCGCGCTCCCGCCCAAGGCGAATTGCGCCGAGAAGCGCCCCCGTGAACTTCGTTGCGATCGCGACAGCGACCACGAAGACGAGAGTCCCGAGGACGGCCCATCGGCGAGGCCCATCGAGGTCAATTTGTGCGCCGATCGACCCGAAGAAGAACGGGGTGAAGAAGGCGGCCACCGGAGCGACCTCCTCTTCGAGCGCGTGCTTCTCGCTCGACTCTCCGACCACCATGCCGGCAAGGAATGCACCGATGATCGCGGCCAGGCCGATCGTGCGCCGCCAGCGCGGCGAGTCCGAGCATGACGATCATGCCGGGCAGGAACGGAGTCTCCGCGAACTCCGGGTCGGTGAGCAGGGAGCGCCGGCGGCGTCAGCAGGCGCGTGCCGCCGATGACCACGATGCCGATGAAGGCCACGCGCCAGGCCGATCAGTACCGCGATGCGGTCCAGGCTGACGCGCGCCCGCGGCCAGTCCCGTCGCCACCGCCAAGATCAGCATGGCCAGCACGTCGTCGATGACGGCTGCGCCCAGGATCACCCGTCCCCGACAGCGTACCCAGGGCTCCGAGCGATCCAAGCACCCCCGATGGTGATGCCGACCGATGGTCGCGATCGAGCGCTGCCGCGAGAAAGATCGCCGACCTCGATCGGATAACCGAGCACAAAGCCAAGGCCGCAGTCCCGCCGACGAATGGCAACGCGACCCCAAGTCCGCCCGACCGCAGCCGCCGTGCCGTCCGACGCGCAGCAGATCGTGCAGACGCGTCTCGACGCCGACCTGGAAGAGGAGCAGGACGACGCCGATCTCGGCGAAGAGCGAGCGTCTCGGCATTCACCTGATACAGGCCGAGCACCGCCGGGCCGACCGACGATGCCCCCGAGGATCTCGCCGATGATCGGCCGGCTGACCGAGTCCGCTTGAAGATCTCGTCTCCCAGCTTGGCCGCGAGCAGCAGCCAGAACAGCTGGAACAGGACCTCGGCTAGGTGCTCCATGCGAACGAAGCCTACCTGCTCGCCATTG
>CAWBOA010000016.1:0-36052 GCA_963790255.1 uncultured Chloroflexia bacterium
TCATCCTCGTCGCCGGCGATGACGCCCTGGCCGCGGAGGTCGCTGCACTTCTGCCGTGGGCTGAGCGGGTCGTCGTCAAGCGAGGCCTCGGGTATGCCCTGGCCGACTCGTTGTCTCCTGACGCGGCCCATGGGCAATCCGTGCCGGCATGGCAGGGGCGTTCGTCGGCTCAGCGAAATGTGTCCATTCCGTCCGGCCTCGCCTCTCGCCGGCGAAGTTATTCCGGCTCCCGGGCATGGCGGCGCATGCCGCGGTCATCCGCGGGGTGAGGGCGCTGCGGCCCGCCGACGCGTTCGGAGCGTCAGACGGCGACAGCTTCTTCCGGCTCTTCCTCGCCGTCCAGCGACTCGCCATCCTCACCACGCTCTAGGCTGATGGACGAGGACGAGCGTCGACGCCTGCGCGGCCTGATGGCTCGCTTCGCAACGGGGGTCACCGTCGCGTGGCGCGTCACGGGCCGTTCGGCGGGGTGAGCCAATGCGATCGCCAACATCAGCGTCGACCCGCCGCTGCTCATGGCCAGCATCGCCCGCAAGGCCGAGACCATGGCCATCGTCGGTCCATGCCTCGCCGTCAGCGTCCTGGCCGACGACAGCGCGCGCTGGCCGAGTGCTGAGCAGCCCACGACCGCCTCGAAGGTGACGCGCTTCTGCGACGCGGAATGGCACGAGGCCGAGACGGGCTCACCGATCCTCGAGGGCGCCCTCGCGTACTTCGACTGCCGCCTCACGGAGCACCACGACGGCGGTGATCACGCCATCTTCCTGGGCGAGATTGTCTCCGCCGGCTATCGCGAGGACGCGGCGCCGCTCATCTGGTACGCGTCAGGCTACCGGGCCCTGGCAGCTCCCGATCCTTGAGGATCTGGCCCGCCGCGAGCCGGCCCGGCGCACCCATCACGCAGCCCCCCGGGTGGGTCCCCGAGCCGCACTGGTAGTAGCCGGCGATCGGCGTTCGATACTGCGACCAGCCGGGTGCGGGGCGGAAGAAGAACATCTGGGGCGCGAGGAACTCGCCGGCGAAGATATTGCCCTCCGACAGGCCGACGGTCCGCTCGATGTCGAGCGGCGTGACGACCTCGCGGTGAAGGACGAGGTCGCCGAAGCCGGGGAAGAAGCGTCGAGGGTCGCCTGGACGCGATGGCCATCGGCTCGGCTCCGCGTCCCAATCCGACTCCCGGAGGTGGTAGGGCGTGTACTGGACGAAGCACGACATGACGTGCTTGCCCGGCGGCGCCATGTCCGGGTCGATCGTCGACTGGACGGCGCAGTCGATGTACGGGTGCTCGCTGTACCAGCCGTACTTCGCGTCGTCGAACGCGCGCTCCAGATAGTCGATCGACGGACCGATGTTCAGGAAGCCGCGGAAGAGCTCCGCCCCGTTGCCGAGCGTCGGATGGGTCGGCAGGCCGTCGAGCGCGAAGTTCACCTTTGAGCTGACGCCCTGGAACTTCATGCGGCGGATGTCCTCGACCAGGTCGTCCGGCAGCTCTCGAGGTTCGACGAGCTCGAGGAACGTGCGGCGCGGGTCGAGCGCGCTGACGACGATGTCTGCGGCGATCTCGGTCCCGTCGGCGAGGGCCACGCCGGTGGCCTCGCCCTCGCGGGTCAGCACTCGCTCACCGGCGCCTCCAGCCGGATCTCGGCACCGAACGCCTGTGCCGCCCGCGCCAGGACCTGGGTGAAGCCGCCGTTCCCGCCCTTGTGGAAGGCCCATGCGCCGAACGTCCCATCGTGCTCGCCGAGCGAGTGGAAGAGGAGGACGAGCCCCGAGCCCTGCGAGCGCGGGCCGACCTTCGAGCCGATGATGCCCGAGGAGGCGAACCAGCCCTTCAGCAGGTCCGACTCGAAGTAGTCGTCGAGGAAGTCCGCCGCGCTGCCGGTGAGCAGCCGCACGGCGTTGTGCAGCGTGCGCTTGTCGAGGGATCGCAGCCGCGAGCCGAGTGCCGCGAGCCGGACGAGCTCCTCCGGGTCATCGCTGAAGAGGTCAGGGGGAACGGTGTCGAGCAGCGGCTTGATGGCCTGGCAGACGCGGTCGAGGTCATGGCCGTACTGGTCGTAGGCATCCGCGTCGTGGGGCGAGTGGCGGATGATCTCGCGCAGGTTCTCGTCATGGTCGCGGGTGAAGAACAGGTGGTCGCC
This sequence comes from uncultured Chloroflexia bacterium, assembly GCA_963790255.1. Taxonomy (GTDB): domain Bacteria; phylum Chloroflexota; class Limnocylindria; order QHBO01; family QHBO01; genus JACDBZ01. The sequence goes on from CAWBOA010000016.1 coordinate 2,142, forward strand.
GTTCTCGCCCGGGGCGAACCGGGTCGACATCAGCAGCGGCATGAAGCCGTGCTTCGTCAGCTCCAGCTCGTGGATGATCTGCGGCCGGAGGAGCGACAGCGCGTAGCTGAACGTCGTGAAGGAGAAGCCGGGATGGAGCTCCTCAGTGATCGCCGCGCCGCCGACGAGGTGCCGACGCTCGAGGATGAGCGTCTTCAGCCCGCCCTTCGCGAGATAGGCGCCGTTGACGAGTCCGTTGTGGCCGCCGCCAATGACGATCGCGTCGTATCGGTCCATCAGGCGGTCTTTCGCTCGGGGTTGTAGAGAGGCAGGCGCGCCACGTGCGCCGCCACCTGCTCGTAGTGGTGGTCCACGGTGAACTCCAGGAACACTTGGGTGCCAGGCTTGGCCAGATCCGGCTGCACGCGAGCGAGCGCGATGTGCTGCTGCAGCACCGGCGAGTACATGATGCTGGTCGCGTATCCCACGCGTGTCCGATCCGCGTCGTACACCATCCAGTCCTCGTGGACCGGCCGGTGGTCCTTCGGCGGGATGAGGCCGGCGTCGCGGTAGACCCGGTCGTAGTCCTCCCAGTCGACGACCAGCCCGACCATCCTCCAGCGGGAGGTCTTCTCGGCGCGCTCGCGTTCGAGCGCCCGCCGCCCGATGAACGGCCGATCATCCTCCTCGAGCCCCTTGAACATCCACGCCCAGCCGAGCTCCAGCGGCGTGGACCGATGGGCGTCGTTGAAGGCGAACCGGCTGGAGTCGAAGTCCGCGCCCAGGAGCAGCAGGCCGGCCTCGATGCGGAGCATGTACAGCGCGCCCATCCCGTAGGGCAGCATGCCGTACCCTTCGGCCGCCTCCCAGACGGCATCCCAGACGTCGACCGCATCCGGCGCCTCGACCCAGATCTCGTAGCCCAGGTCGCCGGTGTAGCCCGTGCGGCTCACCGAGACGGGCCGCCCGGCGATCGTGCCGGTCGTGATGCCGAAGAAGGGAAGCTCGCTCACCGAGGGGATCAGGCGCGCCAGCACGTCGCGCGAGCGAGGGCCCTGCACCGCCAGCGTGCCGATGTCGCGGCTGACCTCATGGATCGTCACCTCCAGCCGGCCGACGCGATCGGCGAACCAGGCGAAGTTCGGCTCGGCCGACGTCAGGAGGAACTCGTCCGATCCGTGGCGCAGGATGACCCCGTCCTCCAGGACGAATCCGCGTTCGTCGAGCCACGTCGTGTACTGGGCATTCCCTGGCGGACAGCGGCGGATGTCGCGCGCCAGCATGCCGGACAGGAACCGCTCCGCGTCCCGTCCCGCGACGCGGTACTTGTACAGCGGTGACGTGTCGAGGAGGCCGACGCTGTTGCGGACCGCGAAGTACTCGAACTTGTCCGACGCCTGGTAGCGCGTCACGACCACGTGCCCCGACCAGTGCTGCCAGAGGCCCGTCTCGTTGAGCGCGCTGGTGCGCTCGTGGAAGGGCGTGGTGTGTGTCATGGCTGCCGAGACAGCCTCAAGATCCTCACGGTCGCGAGAGGATACTGGCTCGGGGAGAGCCGTACGCTGGTCGCGGCGTGCTAGCCGGTCGCCTCGGCCTGGGCCAGCTGGCCCTCGACTGCGGCGACGAAGTCCGCGAAGTCGAACGGCTTGCGGACGACGGGCGCAATGACCTCGAGCCGGCTCGCCTCCTCGTCGTCGATGGCGGTCACGAAGAGGACGGGGATGTCGCGGTACTGGGGCCGCTCGCGCAGCGAGTGGACGATCGTCGAGCCGTACTCGTCGGGGAGACGCTGGTCGAGCACCAGGAGGTCCGGGAGGAGGCCCTCTTCGACGAGGGCCGTGTAGAGCTCCTCGGCATCGGCGAAGCCACGGGTCTCGTAATTGAGCTCCGACAGGACGGCCAGCATGGCCGTGCGGATGTGCGGCTCGTCGTCGACGACCCAGATGCGATTGGCCACGCCGTCCTCCTCCTGGTTCAGGCTCCGACCGCCTCGAGCGCCTCACCGATGACCTTCAAGGCCAGCTCAACCTCATCGTCGGTCGTCACGAGCGGTGGAATGATGCGAACGGCCTGCCCGTGGGTGCCGCAGGTGAGGAGCAGCAAGTTCCTCGCCATCGCCTCGCGCGAGGAGGCCCTTCGCCAGGTCGGGGCGAGGGACCAGCGTTCCGGGCTCGGTGAACTCGATGGCCAGCATCATGCCGCGTCCGCGCACCTCCGCAACCGCCGAGTGGCCCTCTGCCACCTCGCGCAGCCCGTCGAGGAGCCGCCCGCCAACGCGCTCCGCCCGCTCGATCAGCCGTTCGTCGTCGATGACGTCGAGGGTGGCAAGGGCTGCCGCACAGGCGACGGCATTGCCGCCGTAGGTGCCGCCGTGCGCGCCCGGCCCCAACTGGTCGAGCAGCGATCGCGGCGCGAGGATCCCCGACAGCGGCAGCCCGGAGGCGATGCCCTTGGCCATGATCACGATGTCCGGCCGTCGCATCGGTCCACTCGGTGGCGAAGAAGCGGCCGGTGCGCGCGTAACCGGACTGCACCTCGTCGACGGCGAGCAGGATCCCGTGGCGGTCGGCGAGGTCGCGCAGGGCGGGCAGGAAGCCGTCGGGTGGAACGACGTATCCGCCCTCCCCGAGCACCGGCTCGACCACGAACGCGGCCACGTCGTCCGGCGACACCACGCCGTCGCGAAAAGGTCGTCGAGCGCGGCGATGGTCGTGGCCAGCGAGGCATCGGCGCCGCCCATGCGCAGCGGGTACGGGTACGGGGCGAAGTGGACGCCGCCCATGAGCGGCTCGAAGTGGGCGCGGTACTTCACGCTCGAGCTGGTGAGCGCCATGGCGCCGTGCGTGCGGCCGTGGAATCCGCCGCGGAACGCGATGACGTTCGGCCGACGGGTGACGTACTTCGCCAGCTTCACGGCGGCCTCGACCGCCTCGGCGCCGGAGTTCGACAGGAAGAGGCCGTAGTCCGTCTCCGGGTCCGGCGTTCGGGAATCGGGCCGGCAGCCGCCGGTGCAGCTCGAGGCCGGGCTGGTGGTAGACGATGTTCTGCTGGAGGTGCAGGCCGCGCGCCGCCTGCTCGGCGACGGCCGCCACGACGCGCGGGTGGGCGTGGCCAGTGTTGGTGACCCCGATGCCGCAGGTGTAGTCGAGGTAGCGATCGCCGTCGATCGTCTCGATCCACGAGCCCGATGCGCGCTCGACCACGAGGTCGGTGTAGCGCGCCCAGACCGGGGGCACGCCGGATCGCAGGGACGGCCAATCGGTCAGAAGGTCGGTGGCGTGTTGATCCATAGCAGTCGGGTCTCCCCGCGGGCGTCGTTTCGCCAGCGATGCGGCAGGGTGGAGGGAAAGCGTGAGCGCGTCGCCCGCGGTCGGTGAGCGAGTAGGTCTCGTCGTCGCCGACCCACACGGTCACGGCGCCGGAGAGGAGGTAGAGGAACTCCTCGCCGTCGTGGGCGTAGGCGCCCTCGCTGGTGGCGCCCGGCGCGAGGACGAAGAGCTGCGGCTCGAGCTGGCGTCGCGCCGCGGGCGAGCTGCTCGATGCGCACGGCGCTGCCGCCGAGCCGCAGGACGCGGACGCGATGCTCGCCGGGACGAGCCGCGGCCCGGTCTCGGCGGCGGCGCCGAACAGCTCGCTGCAGCGTCGTGCCGTACGCCGCCGTCAGCCGCTGGAGCGTGGCGATGCTCGCGCCGGTAACGCCACGCTCGAGCGCGGAGAGGAAGCTGACCGAGAGCCCGCGCGCGCGCTCGCCTCGCGCAGGCTAAGCCCGTTCGCGTGGCGCAGCCGGCGCAGCGGCCGGCCGTCGATCCGGCGGTCGGCGTCGGCGTCGACGAGCGTCTCGCGGAGGACGCGCCGGATGCCCGGCGCGTTGAGCCGATCGACCTGCCGCAGCCGCCGGATGCGGCGCAGGTGGTCGACGTCGGCCTCGTTGTAGAGTCCGGTAGCGGCCGCGCCGCGCGCGGGCGGACCAGGCCCTGCCGCTCCCACAGCCGCAGGGCGGACGGCGAGACCCCCACCCGCCGCGCCGCCTCGCCGATGAGGTACGTCACCGCGCCGGCCGCCGTCGGCGTCGCGCTCGGCGCCGCCGCTGGCTCCAGAGCTGGACGCCGATGAAGACGAGGCGACGAGGAAGATCAGCGTGCCGAGCACGTTCACCTCCGGCGGCACGCCGAGCGCGGCTGGCGCCGTAGACCCACAGCGGGAAGGTCACGTCGGCCGGCCGTGAACGAGCGTGATGACGAAGTCGTCGATCGACAGCGCGAAGGCGAGCAGCGCGGCGGCCAGGATGCCGGGGAAGATGAGCGGGAAGGTGACCTTCCGGAACGTCGTCCACTCGTCGGCGCCGAGGTCCATGCGCGGCCTCCTCGAGCGAGCGGTCGAAGCCGGCGATCCGGGCGCGCACGGTCACCACCACGTAGCTGATGTTGAACATGACGTGCGCGATCGTGATCGTCGTCAGGTCGCGCTGGACGCCGATGCGAGACGAACAGCGCCAGCAGCGACGCGCCGAGGACGATCTCCGGCGTCGCGATCGGCAGGAAGATCAGCAGGTTGAGCGGCCCGCGGCCGCGGAAGTCGTAGCGCGTCAGCGCCAGGCCGATGAGCGTGCCGAAGCGTCGTCGCCACGATGGTCGAGACGACCGCCACGACCAGGCTGTTGATGAGCGACTCTCGGGCCGGTGATCTGCGGCTGACACCAGATGTCGCGTAGTTGCTCGAGCGTGAAGCCCTGCCAGGTGATGTTCTGAAGCGGCCCGGCGGGGTCGTTGAAGCCGAAGACGATCATCACGGCGATCGGCAGGAACAGGAAGAGCACGACGAGGCCGTGAAGACCGGCAGGACGGCGCGGCCGATGCGCGCCGAGCGGCAGCGGCTCGGCGTCGGGGTCAGCGCGCGGCGACGTCGGCCATCAGCGGTCAGCTCCTGGCCGCGCAGGACGCGGCGGTAGACGAACGACGCTGACGAGGATGCCGACCATGAGGATCAGGCTGAGCGCCGATGCCTGCGGGTAGTCGTTGTTCTCCAGGTACAGGCGCTGGATGACGTTGCCGATCATCGTCGTGTCGCGGCTGCCGAGGAGCTCGGCGTTGACGAAGTCGCCGACGGCCGGGATGAAGCGTCAGCAGCGAGCCGGCGAAGACGCCGGGCATGCGACAGCGGCAGCGTGACCCGCAGGAACGCCTGCAGCCGGCTGGCGTACAGGTCCGTCGCCGCCTCGATGAGCCGGGGGTCGATCTTCTCGAGCGCCACGTACAGCGGCAGCACCACGAACGGCAGGAAGTTGTAGGTGAGCCCGCTGATCACGGCCAGCCGGCGTGGCGATGAGCCGGAAGCCCTGCTCGAGCAGCCCGAGGTCCTTGAGCGTGCCGAGCACGAAGCCCGTTGTCGGCCAGGATGAACTTCCAGCTGAGCGTCCGGATGATGAAGCTCGTGAAGAACGGCAGGATCACGAGGAGCAGCAGCGATGTTCTTGTAGCGGCCGCCGCGGAACGCGATGGTGTAGGCCATCGGATAGCCGATGAGCGAGCGTCAGCACGGTGACGATCGAGCGCGTACTGGAGCGAGCGCACGAACTGCGCGTCCCAGCGCTGCGATCGACCTCGCGGGTAGATGCCGAAGTTGCAGGTCAGCTCGATAGCCGGTGCCGAGCGAGCCCTCCTGGAGCGCGACCGAGGCCATCGTCGAGCATCGGGATCACGAAGAAGACGAGCAGCCACAGCCCGCCCGGTAGCAGGAAGAGGTACGGGACCAGGCCGCGGGGCGGCGCAGCCAGTCGGCATCGCTCGGCACGGTGGTCGCGCTCAGCGGCTAGCCCGCGACGACCTCGTTGAAGAGCTCGTTCCACTGCGCGCTCCTCGTCCTCGGTCGAGGACCTTGTAGCTGTAGACGCTGGTCGAGCTGTCCTCGGTCGGCGACGACGTCGCGGCGATCGCACCTCGAGGTAGTCCGCCGTCTCCGTGTCGCCCTCCGCCTCGGCGTCGTCCGCGTGCTCGAGATGATCTCGCTCGGCGACGCCCGGCACCGGCGTGAAGTAGCCGACGTACTCGGTCATCTGGCGCCGCGATCTCCGAGGTCGTAGCGTAGTCCATCATCGCGTGCGCGTCGATCGGATGCGCCGCGCCCTTCGGGATGGCCATGTTGTCGGTCCACAGCATGCCGCCCTCCTCCGGGATCGACGAACTGCGACGTCCGGGTTGTCGTACAGCTGGATCTGGATGACGTCGCCCGACCAGGCGATCGTGATGCGCCAGGTTGCCGTTCGCCAGCTCGTCGTAGTACTCGTTGCCGTAGAAGTCGCGGAACTGGCCGGCCTGCGCGCGGCCGAGCAGCTTCTCCTGCGCCTGCTCGCACGTCCTCGACGGTCGCATCCTCGGGATGACGCCCGAGGCTGAGCAGCGTCAGGCGACATCGTGTCGCGCATCTCGCTGAACATGCCGACGCTGCCCGCGAACTCGGGGTCGAGCAGGTCGTCGAAGCTGGTGATCTCGCGTCCGGTCAGCGTCGGGGTTGTAGCCGATGCCGGTGATGCCCGACTGCCACGCGACGCTGTACTGGTTGCCCGGGTCGTACCACGGGTCCTTGTACAGGTCGCGCGCGTTCCCGTCGAAGTTCGGGACGTCGCGCTGACGTCGAGCTGCTCGAGGTAGCCGAGCGCGACCATGCTTCGCGATCATCCAGTCGGTCATCGACGATGAGGTCGTAGCCGGTGGCGTTGCCGGCCGCCAGGTCGGGCTGGATCGTGCCGAAGAACTCCTCGTTGTCGTTGATCGCCTCGGTGTAGGTGACGTCGATGCCCGTCGGCCTCCTCGAAGGCGGCGAGCGTCGGGTAGTCGCCCGTCTCCTCGTCGATGTCGATGTAGAGCGGCCAGTTCGCGAAGTCGAGCTGCCCGCCGGCGCCGACGCGGAGCGGCGCCTGGCTCGGCAGCGGACGCGCCCGGCGGCCGGTGCCGGGCCGGATGCCGCACGCGGCGAGAATGCGCGGGCGATCGCCGAGCGCCGACCCGGCGACGACGGCGCCGCGGCCGCGTTGCGCAGGAACGTCCGCCGCGACGATGCCGCCGCCGTGGACGGAAGGCGCGCGGCGATGGCACGCTCGATCGAGTCTCGTCACGCATCGGTCTCGGTCTCCTCCAACTCCGGGTCGATCGAGGGCAACGGTCCGGCGCGGGATCGATCACGAACGTGTGCTGCGGCTTCCAGGTGAGCCGGACGCGCTGGCCGTCGGCCAGGACCTCGCCGGCGCCGCTGGTCTCGAGGTTCTGGGCGTAGACGGTGAGCCTGTGCCCGTCGGCGGTCTCGACGAGGTACTGGGTGCTGACGCCGATGTAGCTGCGCGTCGAGGACCGTGCCCTCGATGGCGTTCGCGTCGCCGTCCGCCGCGGCGGCGCGTCGTCGCCGATGGCGAGCGACGCGCAGCTTCTCGGGCCGGACGCCCAGCCGCACCGTGGTCGCGCCGTTCGTCGCTGGCCGCGGGGCGCGGACCATCGTGCCGTCCGGCAGGCGGAGCTCGACGAGCGCGTCGCCGCGACCGGCGACCTCCGCGTCGAGCAGGTTGCTGACGCCCAGGAAGCCCGGCCACGAAGTCGGTCCGCGGGCGCTCGTAGAGCTCCTCCGGCGCGCCGAGCTGCTCGATCCGGCCGTCGCGCATGACGGCGATGCGGTCGGACATCGTCATCGCCTCCTCCTGGTCGTGCGTCACGAAGATGAAGGTGATGCCGACCTCGCTCTGGATCCGCTTCAGCTCCACCTGCATCTGCTTGCGCAGCTTGAGGTCCAGGGCGCCGAGCGGCTCGTCGAGCAGGAGCACCCGCGGGTTGTTGACGAGCGCGCGCGCCAGCGCGACGCGCTGCTGCTGGCCGCCCGACAGCTGGCTCGGCTTGCGCTGCTCGTAGCCGGGCAGCTCGACGAGGTCGAGCATGAACGCGACCTGGTGCTTGATCTCGTTGGCCGGCGTCTTGCGGCGGCGCAGGCCGAAGGCGATGTTCTCGTAGACGTTGAGGTGCGGGAAGAGCGCGTAGTTCTGGAAGACGGTGTTCGTCGCGCGCTTGAACGGCGGCAGGTCCGTGACGTCCTGGTCGCCGAGGAAGATCGAGCCGGAGGTGACCTCCTCGAAGCCGCCGATCATGCGCAGCGTCGTCGTCTTGCCGCAGCCGGACGGCCCGAGCAGCGAGAAGAACTCGCCCTCGCGGGATCTCGAGCGACAGGTCGTCGACGGCGGTGAAGTCACCGAAGCGCTTCGTGACCCGCTCGAGTCGGATGTCAGCTTCGGGCACGCTCGGCTCCTCAACCTTGTCGCGTTGCAGTAGGCCCGGCGAGTATAGGTTTCGGCCGTCGCGCGGCTGTCAAGGAACGCCGTCAGCTCCACGGCTGTCGCTGCGCCGTGTCGGTGAATATATCGTTATTGACAACCGTGAAGCCGTCCGGTCACTGGTACGGCCGGGTACGAGCTGCAACTTCGTGATCCATCACGCGTCATACGGCACATCACCGTGCCCGAGGGGATCAACGATGGCGAAGCTCAACCACCAGAAGCGGCATCGACCGCGCCCCGTCGCGTCGCGCCGCCGCCGGTCCACCCAGCAGCGCGCCGAGGAGCAGCGCAGCCGCCGAGAAGTCGAGCGCTGGCGCAAGTCCGCTCTAGCCGCTCCAACTCCCTCGCACCACGACCCGACCGGTCGATCGGCCGGGTCGTTCGCTTGGTAGACTCGCGGCACCGGAGCCCACGGAATCCGCAATCGACGGAGCACGCGCCGCCCATGGACTTCGCCCTCTCGCCGCAGCACGAGGAGATTCGCCGCACCGTCCGCGACTTCGCGGAGCGGCGGATCGCGCCGGTGGCCGACGAGCTCGAGCGCAAGGGCGAGTTCCCGATGGAGATCATTCGCGAGGCCGCCGGCGCTCGGCTTCCTGGGCGTGCCGTACCCGGAGGAGATCGGCGGAACGGGGCTCGACTCGCTGGCCTACGCCATCACCGTCGAGGAGCTCAGCCGTGTCAGCGGCAGCGTCGGGATCATCGTCAGCGCCCACACCAGCCTCGGCTGCAACCCGGTCTGGCTGGCCGGCACCGATGCCCAGAAGGAGCGCTACCTGCGCCCGATGGCCTCCGGCGAGGTCATCGGCGCCTACGGGCTGACCGAGCCCGGAGCGGGCAGCGACTCGCGCGGCACGCAGACCCGCGCCCACCGCGACGGCGACGAGTGGGTGCTCAACGGCAGCAAGCGCTTCATCACCAACGCCGGCGTGGCCGGCACGTACATCATCACCGCCGTGACCGATCGCGAGGAGGACAGCCGGGAAGATCAGCGCCTTCATCGTCGAGGCCGATACGCCCGGATTCAGCATCGGCCGCATGGAGGAGAAGATGGGCCTCCATGCCAGCAACACCGGCGAGCTCATCTTCGACGACTGCCGCATCCCGGCCGAGAACCTCCTCGGCGCGGAGGGCGAGGGCGACAAGCTCTTCCTGAAGACGCTCGACGGCGGTCGCATCGGCATCGCGGCCATGGCGCTCGGGCTGGCGCAGGCGGCGTACGAGGCGGCGGCGGCGTACGCGAAGGAGCGCCGCCAGTTCGGGCGGCGCCATCGGGGGTTCCAGGGGGTGGCCTTCATGATCGCCGACATGGCCGTCACGATCGATGCGGCGCGCCTGCTGACCTACCGCGCCGCCTGGCTGAAGGACTGCGGCAAGCCGTACACGACCGAGGCGGCCATGGCGAAGCTCTTCGCCTCGCGAGGTGGCGCGCGACGTCACGAACGACGCCGTCCAGGTCCACGGCGGCTACGGCTATATCACCGAGTACAAGGTCGAGCGCTACCTGCGCGACGCGAAGCTGACCGAGATCGGCGAGGGCACGAGCCAGATCCAGCGCATGGTCATCGCCCGCAACCTGCTCGGCCTGCGGGCGATGTAGGTCGCCGCGTTCGGAGGAGATCGAGAGCGATCCGGGCTGATCCGCTACGCTTGACTCCCGGCTCGGTCGATCGGGGCTGAGCCGACGAAGCCGAGGTGCCCCGATTCGTGAGCAGCCGCATCGAGGAGCTGGACGCCATCGTCCAGCCAGTTCGACCTCAACCAGCATCCCTTCTACACCGAGTGGCGCGCCGGCACCCTGCCGATCGAGCGCCTGGCCGAGTACGCGGACGAGTGGGCGCCCTTCATCGGCGTCGTCGACGCCGGGTGGGAGCGCATCGGGTACCCCGACTACGCGGCGGAGGAGCGCGAGCACGACGCCCTCTGGTCGCGCTTCCGGACGGCGCTCGGCGCGACCTCCGAGATGCGGCGGCCCCAGTCGAAGACGCTCCTGGCCGTCGGCGAGCACGCGTTCGCATCGGTGCCCGAGGCGCTCGGCGCGCTCTACAGCTTCGAGGTCCAGCAGCCGGAGACGGCGCGCTCGCAAGCTCGCCGGCCTGCGCGAGCACTACGCCGGCACGGTCGACGCCGATGCCCAGCGTACTTCGTGGAGCATGCCGTCGAGACCGATGAGCCGGCCATGCTGGCCGCGATGATCGACGGGCTCTCGGATGGCGAGTTCGCGCGCGCGAAGACGGCCTGCGCGATCTTCAGCGCCGCCGCCTGGGGCGCCCTGGACGGGGTCTACTACACCGACTAGCCCCGGCGGTTGCTGAACTCGACCGACCAGCGCCAGGCCGAGCCGTCCTCCTCGTTCCACCACGCGGTCAGGATCCCGGCCTCCCCGCCGGGCAGGATGACCACCGTGCCGAGGTCGGCCTCGGTCGGCCAGCGGTCCTCGCGCGTGATCGCCTCGCCCTCGAGCGCGAGCCGGGTCATCGGGCAGGTAGCCGCCGGCGCGGCTAGGGCCTCGCCGCGAGCGACGACCCGGTCGTCGCCCGGCCGCACGGTGACCGACGACCTTGCGTGGCAGGGCGTGGGCCCAGACCACTTCGGCGGGGTCGATCCGGGCGCGGGCGATCGGGATCCCAGTCGCGCCGGCGCCGGGGTACCAGAGCTCCCAGGTGTGGACGTGGCTCATCGCCATCGGCAGCTCCTCCATGTCGTGGTCATCGTATCGTCACGGCGGCGCTGAACGTCAGGATTCCGCCGATCCCCGCTCGGGGTGCCGAGTCGCGTTTCGCTCCCGTGCCATGGCCACGAAGGGGTCGAGTGCGGCCGGATCGGCCAGCGAGCCGCGCGAGGCCGCGACGTCGGCGGGCGTGCCCGTCAGGATGCGCTTGACCGGGACCTCGAGCTTCTTTCCGGTCAGCGTGCGCGGGATCGCGGGGACCACCATCACCTCGTCCGGCACGTGGCGCGGGGATAGCGCGGTGCGGAGCTCTTGCACCACGCGCTCGCGGAGATCATCGGTCAGCGTGCGATCCATCGCGAAGGGCCAGGAAGAGGAGCAGCCGGTCGTCCTCCTCGTCGAGGTGTACGACCAGAGCATCGGCGACCTCCGGGAAACCTTCGACCACGGCGTAGAATTCGGCCGTCCCGATCCGAACGCCGCCCCGGTTGAGGGTGGCATCGGATCGGCCGCTGATGATGCAGGAGCCGCGCTCGCTGAACGTGATCCAGTCGCCGTGCTGCCAGACGCCGGGCCAGTGGCCGAAGTACGCCTCGCGGTACCGCTCGCCTGTGGGATCGTTCCAGAACGAGACCGGCATCGAGGGCATCGGCCTGGTCAGGACGAGCTCACCCTGCTCGCCGATGACGGGCCGGCCGTCGGGCGCGAAGGCCTCGACCGCGCAGGCGAGATGCCGGCAGCTGATCTCGCCCTCCCACACCGGGACGAGCGGCGAAGCGCCGACGAACGCGGTGCAGACGTCGCTGCCGCCGGAGACCGACTGCAGCTGCAGCGCGGAGCCGATCGCGTCGTACACGTACCGGAACCCCTCGGCCGGCAGCGGCGCGCCGGTGCTCCCGATGCCCCGGATCGACGACAGGTCGACGACGTCGCCGGGGCGCAGTCTCTCCTTCCGACACGCCATGAGGTACGGCGCGGAGGTGCCGAAGTAGGTGACGCCCTCCTCGGCGGCGAGCCGCCAGAGGGCGTCGAGGTCCGGGTGCCCTGGCGAGCCGTCGTACAGGACGATCGCCGAATCGACGAGGAGTCCCGAGACCAGGTAGTTCCACATCATCCAGCCGGTGGTGCTGAACCAGAAGAACCGATCCGCCGGGCCGAGGTCGTGGTGGAGCGCGTGGATCTTGAGGTGCTCGAGCAGGATGCCGCCATGGCCGTGGACGATCGGCTTTGGCAGCCCGGTCGTGCCGGACGAGTACAGCACGAAGAGGGGATGGTCGAACGGCACGCGCTCGAAGGCGAGCTCGCCAGCGTCCGCGCGAAGCTCATCCCAGCTGATGGCACCATCGAGCGGCTCGCCGCCAGCGAGGTAGCGCAGCTGGACCGTCGCCGTCAGGCTCGGCAGCGCCGACCGGATGGCCGCGACCTCCGCGGTGCGGTCGACGTTCCGGTCGCCATAGCGGTACCCGTCGATGGTCAGCAGCACCTTCGGCTCGATCTGGCTCCAGCGATCGACCACGCTGCGGGTGCCGAACTCGGGGGCGCAGCTGGACCAGATGGCGCCGAGCGAGGACGTCGCGAGCAGGCCGATCGCGGCCTCGGGCACGTTGGGGAGGTAGGCGGCGACGCGGTCACCCCTCCCGATTCCCAGTCGCCGGAGCCCGAGCCGCACACGCGCGACCTCGTCGCGCAGCTGGCGGGGGGTGAGCGTGACTCGGTCTCGGGTCTGCGATCGGGCGACGACCACCGGCTCGTCGTCGGGACGTCCGGTGAGGCGCAGGCAGTGCTCGGCCCAGTTGAGGCGCGCGTCCGGGAACCAGCGGGCGCCGGGCATCTCGGACGTCGCCAGCGCCGGGCCGGGATCGGTCGCCGACTCGACGGCGAAGTGGTCCCACACCGACTGCCAGAAGCCGCCGAGGTCGTCGACCGACCAGCGCAGAATGGCGGAATAGTCGGGGAAGGCGAGGCCGCGTTCGGCCTCGAGCCACGCGAGATAGGCGCCGATCCGGGTGCGCTCCCGCACGTCGGCCGGCGGCGACCAGAGCACGGGCGGCGGGGGCATGGCGGCGATGATGCCAGAGTCCAGCGCTACCATGGCCTCCCGATGCTCGCCGTGGTGCTCGCCGCTCTCGTTGTCACCAGCCCGGTGACGCACCCGCCAGCGCCGTCCGCCGTGACCGCCGTGCCGGACGAGCCACGCGCCGTCGTCCTGCCGGAGGCTCCGACGTTCCAGGCCGTCGCCGCGGACCTCGACGGGGACGGCACCCGCGACCTGCTCCGCCTCGTTCGCGGCCAGCGGGGCCTCATCGCCGCCGAGGCGTGGGTCGAGGCGCCCGGCCTGCGATGGCAGATGGCCGATCGGATCGAGGTGATCCCCGAGACCCCCACCGGCGCGGCGAACGAGGTCGTGTGGGCTGGCACGCCGGCCAGGCTCCTGGTGCGCTCGATCGGCGGCGCGGATCGGGTGACCCTCGTGCGTCAGCCGCGGCACCAGGAACCGGGCATCGACGACCTCTGCTGCCTCTCCCTCGACGACCTCGTCGTCCGCGACGGCGACCTTCGGCTCGAATCGGTGACACCGCCCGGCGACGGGGTCTCGAGCATCCTCGTCATCGACTTCGACGGGGATGGGACCGATGAGCTCCTTACCTCACGGCCCCTTCCCCCGCTCGGCGACGTCGAGATCTCCGCGCAGATGAGCGTGTTCCGCTGGCAGGGGGATCGGTTCGCGGCGCCGGTCGTGACGACCCTTCCGATCCCGCCCCGGGCCGTGCCCTTCGTCCTCGGCGATACCGATGGGCTTCCGGGCTACGAGGCGGGAGTCCTCGGGCCCACGCTGCAGCGGATCGCGCTCGACGAGGGAGATTCGCTCAACGCCGAGGACTCCGGGCTCGCCGCGCGGAGCGCGCTCGGCGTATCCGTGGAGGGCGGACGCGCGATCGCCCTGGCGGGACCATCAGCCGCCCTCACCCTGCGCTCCTGGCCGGGAGACGCGCTCCCGAGCGAGCCGATCAGCCAGGCCACGATCGCCGACGCGTCCCTGCTCGGCGAGGTCGAGATTCGCGGCCAACCTCACCTCGTCGTGCGCCAGCCGGCGCTCGAGACCCTCCACGTGCTGGCGCTCCCCTCCTTCGAGCCGTTGCGCGGCGACTCAATCACGCGCGGCCCGGCGGCGGCCGCGCTCGAGCTGGGCCCGGTGCAGGCATACGTCGGGCCGCTGCCCGGCGGTGGGCGCGACGGGGACGCGGCGGTCATCTTTGCCGGCCGGCTCCTGCCATCGAGCGACGACGCGGGCGGCCCGGACGTGGTGGATGCGACCGAGCCGATCGCCACCCTGGCCGGGACCCGGCCGGTCGGCCTGGTGGGCCGCGGGCGGGTCTGGCTGGCGCTGCTCCACGCTCCACTCACCGCGGGCAGCGCCGGGACGGCGGGCGGGGCGCTGACCGCGCCGACGTCGCAGCCGGGATCGGGCGTGAGCCTCGTCGCCGTCTGGCTCGCGCTCGAGCCGGAGGTCGACGGCGCGGCGTTCTCCCCGCCCATCGCCGGCGCAACCGCGATTGATGGCCGCGACACACTCGCTGTCGGCCCGCGCGGGTTCGTGGCCAGCGTCTCGGCGCCACCCGGCTCGCGCATCTACATCGGCGACTCGGATCCATCGGTGCTCGGGTCCGTCAGCGTCGTGCCGGAATCGGGAACGCTCGACGTCGCGATGGTGCCGCCGGCGCCGGCGGTGCCGAACGGACGCATCCGTGTCGGCCTGTCGGTGGTGACGCCGGCCGGCCACGCCTACGCCGCGACGTGGGTCGCGCGCGTCCTGACCGCCGCCCCGCCCCTGGAAGCCTTGGTGGAGACGCCGTTCGGCTCTGCGGAGGTGACGGTCGAGGGAACGACGGCGCCGTACGCGACCGTGACAGTCGCCGGGCAATCCGTACCCGTCGCGGCCGATGGCGCCTTTGTGGCGCGGGTCGACCTGCCGCCCTGGCCGACCACCGTGGCCGTCAGCGCCACCGACCCCGTCGGGAACGTCGCGATCGTGCGCCTGAGCGGAGTCGGGATCTTCGACTACCGCGGCCTCCCGTGGATCCCGATCGCCATCTCGCTGGTGGCGCTCGCGGCGGCGATCCTCGTGCTCCGGGTTCCGCGTCTCCGCGCCCCAGCGCGGCGAATCGGGGATGACGCCGTCCTCGAGGAGCTCGACCCGGACTGAGCTCAGCGGCCCCGGCGTCGGCGCGCGAGACGCTCGGCCAGGCTCTCCTCGCCCGGGGCTGACGCTGAGGCTGGCTGGTGGTTCGGCTCCACCGCTGCCGGCGCGGCCGCGCGTGCCGGGCGCTGCCGCGGCGGAGGTGGCGCGGCGGGAGTCGGCACCGCCTCCGCGGCCACCGCCGCAGGCTCGGGCACGGCCCGCGGCTCCGCGCGATCGGTCCGCCGCTCGCTGCGGGCCTTGGCCGCACGCAGCTCCGCGAGGCCGGGGACGAGCTCGGGCTCACCCGTGCCGATCCCGACCCTCCGCGCCATCCACGAGCGCGCCCTCCGGAAGTCCGCCCGCGACAGCGCGACGCGCCGGACGCCGACGTCGACCGGGACGAGCACGATCGCGAGGAGCAGCAGCAATGGCCAGATCGGTGTCGGGAAGGCGCTGGCCGCGATGTCATGCCGCCACACCTCGGCCGCCGGGTCCTCGGACTCGAGCGGGAGCGCGCGGCCCCCGCCGGCCGCCGCGTACGAGGCAAGGGCGTCGGTGTCGACGCCGAGCCGGCGGAACTCCTCCGCGGCGGGGGAGACGACGCCGAGGGTGCGGCTCGCCGCATCGGTGCCGTTCTCATCCTCGAAGGTCTGGGCCACCCGCACGAGGTACGCCCCGGGATCCGCAGCCCGGATGGTGCCCGTGTAGCGTCCCGGGCCAACCTGCTCGAGGACCGTCTGCGTCGGCTCGAGGTCGGGCGAGACGAGGCGCAGGACGGTGCGGTAGAAGTTGCGGGGGCCGCCGTCGTCGTCGAACGAGGTGACCTCGACGTTGAGCTCACCCCGGTCGGCGGGCGAGAAGCGGACGTCGATGCCCTCGGCGTCCTGCGGCGGCAGCGTCCAGGTCACGAGCTGCGCGGTCAGCGTCCCGAACTCGGGCGTTCCGATCCATGGCGTCGCCCACTGCTGCCGGGCGTCCGAGGTCCAGGCCACCGCCCGTCCCAGGCCGTACTGCCATTGCGCGAGGAGCGGGTCCTCGCGTCCCGTGAGGAGCGCAACGGTCGCCGATCCCTTGGCCGTCGTCGCGTTGTATCCGAGCAGCTGCGGCAATCGGCCCGCGTCGAGGCCGTCGAGGATCTCCGACGAAGCCGATGGGATGGGCTGGAACGTCTCCTCCACGATCTGCTCGCCGGCGGTGCGGATGGTCTCGCGCAGGAAGATGTCGGGGATCGTGCTGGCGTCAGCCGCGTCGTAGTAGCGCCCGCCGGACTCCTCCGCCAGGCGGCGCAGGATGGCGGCCGATCCGCCGCCCGTTCCGATGGTGGAGAGCGTGATCCCGGCCGCGCGCATGTCCGCGAGGAGATCGTCGTACGCGCCATGCGTCGACCAGCCATCCGTGATGAGGATGATGTGCCGCAGGGTCGATGGGTTGTTGACGAGGTCGTCGTACGCCGCCTTGAGGCCGGCGAAGATGTTCGTCTGCCCGTCGGCCTCGAAGCCGAGCCCGTTGCCCAGCGCGCCGAAGTCGACGGGGGCCGTGCGCACGGCCCAGTGCGCGTTCTCGTTGAAGGTGACGACCCCGAGCTGGTCGGTCGGCGCCAGCGCCTCGGCCGCGCGCAGGATCGCCTCCTTGGCGATGTCGACCTTCTGGAACCCTCGCTCACCCGACGGGTTGGCGTTGTCGCGCGAGTCTCCGGTGCAATGGCAGTCGGCCATGCTCCCGGACTGATCGACCACGGCGACCATCGCCACGTCCGGTGAGCGCTCGCGGTCGCGCACGGTCATGTAGACGGGGAGCGTCTCCTCCAGCGGCGTATCGAGATAGCCGCCGGCGCCGTAGCTCTCGCGTCCGCCTAGCATGACGAGGCCCTTGCCGAGATCCCGGACGTAGACCTGGAGCGAGGCCATCGTCGCCTCCCCGAGCGCGTCGGCGGGGACGTTATCGAGGACGATGCTGTCGTAGCCGGCCAGCGTGGCGAGTGACGAGGGCACCCCGCCGGATGGGACGACGGTGACCTGCTGCTCGCCGTCGCTCAGCGAGGCGACGAGGTCGGCGGCACGCTCGGCGTCGTCGGTGGCCACCAGGACCTGCGGCGGGCCCGTCACGAGGACGTACGCGTCGGCGGCGTTGTTCTCGCTGAACCGATCGTCCTCCGGCTCGATGACGGCGCGAAAGACGTGGAAGCCGGCCTGGTCGGCGGTGACGGCGAACGGGATGGTGGTGATGCCCGGCTCGAGGTCGAGCTCGCGGGTGGCAACCGTCTCGCCATCGGCCAGGAGGCGCAGCGTGGCGCCGGTGGTGATCGTGGAGCGGAGCCGGACCAGGAGGTCGATCGTCTCGCCGACGCGCGCGCCGGGAGGCGCATCGAGCGCGTCGACCAGCACCTCCGCGGCCGACTCGTCGGCCGGGGACACGACGTCGAGCCGAATGCCGCGCGCCGCCGCCGCGGCGATCGCGTCCTCGGCGTCGCCACCGGTGTCGTTGCCGTCCGACAGGAGGACGATCCGTTGCTGCGTGCCGGCTGGGAAGATCGCGGCGGCGAGGCGCACCGCGGCGGCGACGTCCGTCGCGCCGGCGACCGGCACCGATGCGGGCCGCGCGAGCTCGTCGAGCTCGGAGGGCAGGCGGTCCACCAGCGCGTTGCCGCCGAAGACCACGACGCCCGCGGTGTCGCCGTCCGGCATGTCACGCACGGCCGCCTGCGCCCAGTCGACGAGCTCCTCGGTCGTGGCGTCCAGCATCGAGGCTGACGCGTCAAGCAGGAAGACCACGCTCAGCCGATCTGACGGCAGGGCGAGGCGCATCCCGGCCAACGAGAGCAGCAGGCACGCGGCGAGCACGAGGCGGATGACCAGCGAGGCGATGCGCCGGGCCCCCGGCAGGGTGCGCGACGCGGCCAGCCAGCCGACCACCACGATCGCGGCGACCGGCACGGTCAGCCACAGCCAGACCGGGTCGGTGAAGCCAAACGGCAGGGTCATCGCGCCCGGCCCCCGAGCGGCTGGGGCCGGCGTCCGAACGCGCGCAGAAGCGTGCGGCGGGTGGGCCGATGGAAGAGGAGCCACTCGACTCCAAGGAGCGCGAGCGCGGCCAGCGCGATAGGCCACCACCACTCGGCTCGCGCCGGCTGTGCCGGGCGCTCCTGCGCGCCGCCGACACGGCCCATCTCGATGATCCGTTCCGGATCGCCGGGCGCGACGTCCGACTCATCGATGCTGAAGAGGTTGACGGCCGTGACCCCGAGGTCCGCGACCTCGAGCTCGGGGATCTCGCTGATCGCGTGCACCTCCCGGAATCCCACGAAGGAGGCGCCGGGGATCGTCAGCACGCCACCCACGACGGGCACCTCGACGCCGACGTTCGAGGAACCGGGGAGATCGGTCGCGCCGACGGTCACGACAACGGCACGCTCGATACGCGGATCGACGTTGACGGAAATCGACTCGCCGAGCCGCATCGAGGAGGGGAGGATTCCCTCGCTCGCCGGCAGGAGGTTGTCAACCAGGTTGCTCATCAGCAGTGGGAAGGCGATCTGCAGCGGCAGGTCGGACTCGCCCAGGTCGAAGGCGATGACGGCCACGCGCCTTGCGCCGGGCTCGCCGACTGCCACCAGGGGGTCTCCGGAGGGCGTGGAAACCACGGCGCGCATTCCCTCGGCGGGCTCGATCTCGCGCGCCCGACCGATGTGGACCGTGGTGAGGTCGACGAAGCGCAGGAGCGGCTCCTCCGGATCGGTTCGGTCGATCAGTGGGCCGTCGATCCGGCCGGCAACGGTGCCGAACGCGCCGTCCTCGTCGGGGTCGACGTAGAGCGCCGGGCCGGGCGGCGGATCGGCCGGCACCACGCCGTCGAACACGAAGAGCCCGTACGGGAGCTCATCGGCGGCCGCCTCCTCGAGGGCGTCCTCGTAGCCAGCTTCGTTGACGGCATACAGCTCGAGGCGGGGGAGCAACGCCAGCGCATTCTCCAGGTACGCGCTGCCCTCGCCCACGAGGAGCGCGCGCGTCGTCTCCTCGGCCGGCACCACGGCGAAGGCGCGGTCGTCGGTGGCGAGCGCGTCCGATCCGGCAAGGCGCGCCTCGACCCGCAACGCTGACGCGGGGACGGTGCTGATCATTACCTCCGACCGCTGGCCGGCCGGGATGGTGAGGTCTCGCGCGTCGACGAGCGCGCCGTCGGCGTAGACCTCGAGGCGGCGCGTGGCCTCCACCTGCGAGAAGTTCGCGATCGCCACGAAGAGGTCGAGCTGCGCGCCGCCGGCGCGGCGCAGGGCCGAGAGCGCGGCGATGGCCTGGTTCGCATCGGTCGCGCCAACCTGCTCGACCACCACCGGTGCGCCGACCCCGACGTCCGGCAGGCGATCGCCGGAGGCATCGGTGACGACGACGATCGTGCTGTCGCTGTCGCGGGCCGCGAGCGCCGACGCCAGCGCGAAGGCATCGGTCAGGTCTCCGGGCACCTGGCTGGCCTCGATCCCGTCGATCGCCTCCAGCGCCGCGTCGCGATCGTCGGTCTCGCTGACGAGGACGTTGGCGGTGTCGGCCGCCGCCACCACGGTCACGCGCCCGCCCTCCGGCAGCCGGCCGACCACCTCGGCCGCTCGCTGGCGGGCCAGCGCCATGCGATCCTCGTTGTCCGTGCGGCTGGCCATCCCGGCGCTGGAGTCGACGATGAGCACGACGTTGGCGGCGAGGTCGGAGATGGTCGCCGTGAAGGGGCGGACCGCCGCTGCCACCACGAGCGCGGCGATGAGCAGCTGCACGAGGAGCAGCCAGCTGAATCGAAGCCGTTGCCAGGGGGCGTTCGCCTCGACATCGCGCACGAGCTGCTGCCAGAGGAACGTCGAGCCGACCGGGTAGTCGCGGCGCCGCAGCCGCAGCATGTAGAAGGCGACGATGATCGGCAGGCTGATGAGACCGATGAGGGCCAGTGGCGCGATCACTCGACCACCCGCCGACGTCGGAGGACGTCGAAGAGGAGGTCGGCGAGGTCGAGGTCGGTGCGGACCTGGACGTAGGCCCCGCCGCGCTTGCCAACGAAGGCGCTGATCTCCGCCTGCCACTCCGCGAGCCGCGTGCGGTATCGATCCACGAGATCGTCGTCGCCGCTCACCTCGATCGCGTGGCCGGTCTCGTTGTCGACCAGACGGGCGTCGGGCGGCACCTCGGGTTCGATCTCATCCGGGGCGAGCAGATGGAGCACCGAGAGCTGGCAGCGCGTCCCCGCGAGGTCGCGCAGTGCGTCGAGATAGCCCGGATCCATCATGTCGCTGATGAGGATCAGCGGCCCGGTGCCGCGCATCCGTCCGGCGTAGGCGCGCGCCGCCGCTGCCAGCCCGGTATGACGCTCGAGGCGCGGCTCGGAGAGGAACCGGAACAGCTCGAGGGCCCGCCGCTTGCCGCGGAGCGGCCTCATCCCCGTGGCGCCGCCGTCGCCGAGGAACGCGACGCTGACGCGATCCATGCTGGCCAGGCCGAGGTAGGCGAGTGCGGCCGCCGCCCGCCGGGCCGCGTCGAGCTTGTTCGGCTCCCCGTAGTCCATGCTGCGTGACGCATCGACGAGGACGTGGACGGTCACGTCCTCCTCCTCCACGAAGAGCTTCACGAAGAGCTTCTCGAGGCGGGCGTACGCGTTCCAGTCGAGCTGGCGCAGGTCGTCGCCGGCGGAGTAGTTGCGATAGTCGGCGAACTCCACGCTCTGCCCGCGGCGGACCGATCGGCGCTCGCCCTTCATCCGCCCGGCGGTCAGGCGGCGCGAGGCGAGCTCGAGCTGCTCGAGCTTGCGCAGGAAGGCCTCGTCGAAGAACGGGGCGCGCTCGGCCGTGGTCATGACGAGCCGTTCGTCAGACCTACTCGGCAGGTTCGGTGGGCGTCTCGGCGATGATCGCGCGCACGACCGAGTCGGTGCTGATGCCCTCGGCCTCGCCTTCGAAGTTCAGGATCACCCGATGCCGGAGCGCCGGGGCGGCGACGGCCTGGACGTCGCTGTAGGCGACGTTGAAGCGGCCATCGAGCAGCGCCGAGATCTTGGCGCCGAGCACCATGGCCTGGGCGCCGCGCGGGGACGCGCCGTAGCGCACGTATGACGCGACGATGTCCGGGACCCGCTCCGTCTCCGGGTGGGTCGCCCGCAGGATGCGGATCGCGTAGGCCATCACGTGCGAGGCGATCGGCACGTCGCGCGCGAGCTGCTGCATCGCCAGCACCTCGGCGCCGGTAGCCGCCTTGCCGACGGTCGGCTGCTCGGTGCCCGTCGTGCGATCCATGATGCGCACGAGGTCGGCCTCGGACGGGAATGGCACATCGATCTTGAAGAAGAACCGGTCCAGCTGAGCCTCGGGCAACGGGTAGGTGCCCTCCATCTCGAGCGGGTTCTGCGTGGCGAGCACGAAGAACGGCTCGGACAGCGTGTACTGCTGCTTGGCGACGGTGACGCGGTGCTCCTGCATCGCCTCGAGCAGCGCGGACTGCGTCTTCGGTGTCGCGCGGTTGATCTCGTCGGCCAGGACGAGGTTGCTGAAGATCGGTCCCTGCTGGAACCGGAAGCGCCGCTCGCCGCCCTCCTCGACGATGATGTTCGTCCCGATGATGTCGGCCGGCATCAGGTCGGGCGTGAACTGAATGCGGCTGAAGCCGAGGTCCAGCGCCTCGGACATCGTTCGGACCAGCATCGTCTTGCCGAGTCCCGGGACACCCTCGAGCAGCGCGTGCGAGCCGGCGATCAGGCTGATGAGCGTCTGCCGGACGAGCTGCTGCTGGCCGACGATGAATTCGCCGACCTCCGTCTCGATGCGCTGCGCCATCTCGGCGAACCGCTCCGGCTCGAGATGCTCCGCGGGCGTGGTGGTCGGGGTCTGCTCGGTCATGGGTTCAGCGCTCACTCCGTCGGTTCGAGGCGGGAGAAGTAGTCGCGCACGAAGTCCTTGAGGGTGATCGGCACCTGCTGCCGATCGAGGGCCGCCTGCGCGAAGTCGTTGAAGAGGCCGAAGACTGACCGATACGGCACGACGCTGTCGTTATCGAATCCGACGCCGGAGCCAGAGCCGGTCTGCTCGTTCCCGCCGTTCCCGCCGCTGCCGGCAACGAAGTCGGGATCGCCGGGCCGGCCGAATCGGTCGAAGTCGGTCAGCACGCGGCCGTCATCGTCGGTGGTGGAGTCCTGGTTGCCCTGGGTCGGTCCGTCGAAGCCGCCGGTCCGCAGCCCGCCGCCCGGGATCCGTCGCACCGTCGTGCCACCGCCGCTGCCGGGCTGGCTCCCCGGCTGGTTCCCGGGCTGGCTCCCCGGCTGGTTCCCGGGCTGGCTCCCCGGCTGGTTGCCGGGTTGATTGCCCGGCTGGTTCCCGGGCTGGTTGCCGGGTTGATTCCCGGGCTGGTTGCCGGGTTGATTGCCCGGCTGGTTCCCGGGCTGATTGCCGGGCTGACCCGAGGCACCGGGCTGACCCGAGGCGCCCGGCTGACCCGAGGCACCGGGCTGACCAGATGCGCCGGGTTGACCTGAGGCACCGGGCTGACCCGAAGCGCCCGGCTGCCCGGTCGAGGAGCCGGTCGGCTGGCCCGCCCGCGCGACCTGGCGCGCGCCATCCTGGAGAGCCGACTGGGCGCGGGAGATGTCGCGCTGCAGCTGGCGATCGCGCTCGGCCTGACGGAAGGCATCGGCGGCACGGTCGAGCGCCTCAGCGGCCGCCTGGCGGTCCTCCTCCGTGCCGGACCGTGCCGCCGCATCAAGCGCGTCAGCCGCCTCGGCCAGCGCGCGCGCGGCCTGTGGCTGGGACGCCGCGCCGGCCTGGGCCGCGCGTCGCAGCGCATCGGCCCGAGCGGACGCTTGCTGGCTGCTCAGCGATCCGGTCTGATCGGCGAGCTCTTCGAGGTCACGGGCCGCCTCCTCGGGATCGCCCTCCGGATTGGCCTCTTCATCGTCGGTCGCGGCGCGCGACGCCGATCGGGCGAGCTGGCTCAGCCCGGCATCGCGCTCCGCGGCCTGGGGATCAGTCATCCGCGAGAGCTGTTCCTGGACCGAGCCGATGCGCGCGAGCGTCGCCTCTCGGTCCGCCCCCTGCTCGCGCAGCTGCCGCGCGAGCTCACGCAGCTGGCGCTCGAGCTCTTCTCGCCGAGGGTCCGGGTTCTCGACGTTCTCCTCGCCGACCTCGTCGGCCACCTCCTCCACGCGCTCGGCGACGCGCTCGGCGGCCTCTCGCGACGCGCGGCGCTGAGCGACGACATCGTCCTGCGGATTCGGCCAGGCGACGAGAAGGAGCGTCATGGCCAGGCCCACGCCGGCGACGGCGAGCGGTCTCCGCTGCATCCGCGGCCGAAAGGCCTGGCGCAGGTCGACGGCATTCAAGCGCGACCGCGTGTCGGCGAGCTGTCGGGCCTCCAGAGGATCATCGGTTGCATGCTCGAGGCCGGCGAGCTCGAGGGCCGTGCCGAGTCGCTGCCGCAGCGCGAGCTCCTCGTCCGCGCGTCGCGCCGCTTCGACCAGGCTCGGACGGCGACGGATCACGTCGCCGACCCAGGCCAGCGCCGCCAGGCCGACGACGCCGAGCTGGATGAAGGGCGACGCCTCGATCGGGAACGCGCGCGCCAGGAGCTGGACGATGGCGACGGCGAGGACCGCGCCGGCCCCCACGAGCAGGGCCGAGCGTACGGCGCGGCGCCACCAGAGGCGACGGCGCAGGCTGTGCAGGCGGCGAAGCGCGTCCGGCCCCAGCTTCGAGGCGAAGGCGGCCGCGGCGTCCCGATCAGTCATGTCTCGGTCTCCTGGAGCTCCTCGATGGCCGGCGCGCCGGCGGGCATTGGATCGGCGTGGCGGGTCCGTCGGCGGAGAAGTCCCCGCATCCCGACCGGGACGACCAGGCGCATCGACAGCACCGTCAGCACGACCGCCACGAGGAGGAAGCTGATCGTGACGCGCGGCCACCAGTAGCCGGAGCTCGACGTCGCCCCGAACCCGCCTCCTGCCCCGATGCCACCGTCATCGGCTGGGAAGTCCGGGGCGGGGCACTCGAACTCGTTGCACACGTCGACCGCCCGCCCGGTCGACAGGTCCTCACCGAAGAGCTCGTACAGGGCGCGGGTGAACTGCGTCGGCCCAGAGGCCTCGACTGCCGAGACGACGTCGAGCATGCCGATCATCGGATTGAGATAGCGGAGCTGCTCGGGCGCCTGCGGCGTGGACGTGGTGATGAACCCGTTGTCGTTGGATGCGACCTGGTCCCAGAAGGCGTAGACCATTGCCGAGCCCAGGGTCAGGGCGAGGACGACGCCGTAGGTGAGGACCGTCGCGGCCTGCGTCCGGCGCATGAGCGCCGAGGCGAAGATGCCGATCGTCCCGAAGCCGATCGCGACCGCCAGGAGCACGAGCTGCTGTCGGACGATGTCCTCGACCGACGCGCCGCCATACATCAGCACGATGGCGCAGATCGGAACGGCGGCCACGATCATCAGGACGACGAAGGCCAGCGCGGTGAGGAGCTTGCCGACGATGATCGCGCCGGGGCGCAGTGGCGTCGTGATGAGCAGGTCGAGCGTCTGCTTCTCTCGCTCGAGACTGATCTGCCCGGCGGTGAACGCGGGGGCGATCATCGAGACCATGATCACCTGGAAGACCGACAGCACCGAGAAGATCGACTGGCCGACGAGCGCGGAGGCGTTGGCCTGGCCGAGCCCGAACCCGCCCTGCACGCCTGCCGCCTGGCGCGCCGCCGGGCTGACGACGACATACGCGCCATAGGTGATGAGGGCCAGGATCGCGAGGTAGAGGGTGAGGACGACGAAGGCGCGGCGGCCGCGCATGCGCGAGCGCAGCTCCTTGATCATGATCGTGCCGACCGCCGAGACGAACTCGCGGGCGCCGCTCCGCCGCGTTCCGCCGAACGTGGCGCTCGATGCGGTCATGCCGCGGCCTCCTCATCGGTCTGTCCCGTCACCCGCAGGAAGATCTCCTCCAGGTCGCTCGTCGCCTGGCTGAAGCCGGCCACGCGGTGTCCGGCCTCGACCATGGCACGCAGCAGGTCCGCCTGCGCCTCGGCCGGCCCGTCGAATGGAACCTCGAGCCGCGTGGCATCGCCGCCGCCATCGACCTGCAGGACGTCGCCGACGCGGGAATCGGTTCCCAGCCAGGCCATCGCGGCCGCGATGGCCTCGGGTTCGGCGAGGAGGTCGATGCGCAGAAGGCTGCTGGCGCGGAGGGAGCGCTCGATCTCGTCGATGCTTCCGGACCGCAGGACGCGGCCGTGGTCGATGATCGCCACGCCGGTGCACATCTCGCCGAGCTCCGGGAGGATGTGGCTGCTGACGAGGATCGTCTTGCCCATCCCGCGCAGCTCACGCAGGATCTCGCGCATCTCGACGCGCGCCCTCGGGTCGAGACCGGAGGCCGGCTCGTCGAGGATGAGCAGCGCGGGATCGTGGACGAGGGTGTGGGCCAGGCAAAGGCGCTGGCGCATGCCGCGTGACAGGGCCTCGACGTACGCGTCGCGCTTTTCGGTCAGCCCGACGATCTCCAGCAGCTCGCCGATCATCGGCGCCCGTCGCGCCGCGGGCACGCCGTAGCAGCGCGCGAAGAAGTCGAGGTACTCCCAGACGCGCAGGTCGTCATACACGCCGTAGAAGTCGGGCATGTAGCCGATGCGGCGGCGGACCTCGACCGGGTCGGCCTCGACCGGGATGCCGGTGACGAGCGCCTCGCCAGAGGTCGGCGCCAGGAGCGTCGCCAGGATGCGCATGGTCGTCGTCTTGCCGGCCCCGTTCGGTCCGACCAGCCCGAAGATCTCGCCCGGTCCGATGAGGAGGTCGACGCCGGCGACGGCGAGCTGATCGTCGTAGCGCTTGACGAGGCCGCGGGTCTCGACGACGGGGACGGAGATCATCGGTCGATCACACCGGTCACCTCGGCGCTGACGAAAGCGCTCGCCACGCCGAAGTTCGGGTCGACCTCGACCCCGCTGATGCGCACGTCGATCCGCCCGGTCGAGCTGAGGACCGATGCCGGGTCGTCGATCGTGAACCGATTGGTCTGGGCCAGCTCGCCGAGGAGCGTCCACTCGCCGGTCTGCGGGTTGCGCACCTCCGCCCTGAATCCCTCGGGCCAGAATCCGGGCATCGGTCCGGGGTCGTTGAAGACCATCGAGGGGTCCGGTCCCACAAAGATCTCGACCTCGGAGGCGACCAGCCCGGTGGCATCCAGCGGGAGCGACACGCCGAAGGTGGCGGAGCCGTCGCCGATCGTGACCATGCCGGGTCCACTCGGGTTGACGTCACCCTCGGTGTCGACGATCTCGACGCCCATCTGGGATGGCGCGATCGTGACCTGGCCGGTGCCGAGCGATGGGCGGACGCTCAGCACCTCGACGGATGACAGGTATCGCCGGGCGCTCACGCCGTCGACGGTGATGGGCATGGGCCCGTCGTCCTGCGTCCAACCGATCACGTATGGCCCCCGGCCCGTCGACGTGCCGAGGCCAACGCCGGGCATGATCCCGCTGTAGCCGACGAGGGCGTCGATGACCTGGCGTCGCAGGGCGATCCGACGCTGCTCGTCGGTGCCGGTGTTGAATCCGCCGAAGCCGTAGATCTGGTCGGAGGCCGCCGAGCCGTTGAAGTTCGAGCCGGGGATGGTGAACTCGGCGCTGGCCCCGGCGGCGAGGTCCCCAATGCGCTTGCCACCGGCCGAGCTGACGTAGGCGACGTCCGAGATCGGCGCGTCCGACGTGTTCGTCACCGTCCCGACGAGGTCCTCGCCGTCGCGCGTCCAGCTGACCTCGAGGGCGGGCTCGTGCTCGACGATGCCGCTCGCATAGATCCCCTGCAGGTCGAAGACGTTGATCGCGAGGTCGCGCAGATGGGCGGGCTCGCCCTGCTCGACCACGACCTGGCCGCCGGCCGCCCCGGCCGACGGCAGCACCATCCGGCCGAGAAGCGCGTCGGCCTCGACCGTGAGGTCATAGGTGGCGCGCTCCGGCGAGAAGACGCCAGCGTACGTCTCGACCGTGGCGGCGCCACCGATCGGCGTCGTGCGCACGAGGGAGATCTGGTTGATGACGACGTCGCTGCCCTTCATCGTGCGGCCGATGCCGTAGGAGCAGGCGCTGAAGAGGATGACCAGGATCGGCGCGGTGACCCACGCGAGCTCGCGGCGGTCGACCCGCCGGAGGACGAGGTAGCTGATCGGGCCGATCAGGAGGATGTAGCCAACGATGACCCCGAGGAGGAGCTCCGCCGGGGGTACCTCGAGCGTCGGCAACGTCTCGAGCGCGCCCCTCATGGCGGTGATGATCTCCTCGCGCCGTGGCACGCCGCCACCGAAGAACTGCTCGAAGATGGCGTCGTTCGGCAGCATTCGCGCCCACAGGCCCGGCGCCCCGTCCCAGCCCCGGTAGGCGGCCGTGGCCAGGTCGGCGCCGATGAAGATCACCCGGCCGGCGCCGACGGACCGCATCGACGCGAGCACCGATCCGTCGTCGGCGGTGACGAGGGCTCGCGCGTCCGGGGCGAGCGACCCCGTCGAGATGGTCTCCGACTCGAGCGCTGCCGCGGCGACGCCCGACCACTCGGCGAGGGCCGTCTGCGTCACGCCGTCGACGGCGGTGAGCCCGTCGATCGGCAGGATGTCGGTGAAGGCCGAGGTGCGCGCCTGCCAATCGGCACCCCCGATGACGACCAGCCGCCCGCCCTCGGCGATCCAGCGATCGAGGCTTCGGCGCTGCCCCTCGGACAGCGAACCGCTGTCGCCGGCCCACACGATTGAGGAGAGCCCGCCGAGCGGCTCGGGGCGCTCCGGGATGTCGGCCGGGGTCATCACGATCGGCTCGGGAGCCTCGAACTCGTTGGCGCCGATGAGCTGGGGCCGCAGCGTGCCGGTCGTATCACCGACGACGCCGACCTGGTCGTTGGACTGCTCGAGGACGCGGACCTCGACGGTGCTGCTGACGCGGCCGTTCGGCTCGTCGTAGACGACGTTCAGCTCGCGCTGAAACGCCTCCGGCTCGACGTAGAGCATCACGACCTTGCGCGATCCCGCGGGAAGCTCGACGAAGCGGCGCACGCTGCCGATGCCCGTCGTCGCGCTCAGATAGCCCTCGGTCGGCTCACCGTCGTTGACGAGGGTGACGGCCAGGGCCATCCATCCGCCGACCTCGTATCGGCCTGCGACGAGCGCCCGTGCCTCGACCTGGACCGAGCTCGCGGCATGGACGGGGATGGCGCCGAGCAGCGCGATCAAGGTGGCGGCCAGCACCGCCACGCGCGCCATCCGACTGTGAGCGGCCCGCTTCGTCATCGTCCCTGCACTGTTCGTCCGATTCCCCTCTGGGTCCACCGGTAGACGCGCCGGGCGGTGACGGAGTTGCACGCCTGATCGCTCGGTGCCGCCGAGTGTACGGATGCTCCGCAAACCGATGCTAGAGTGCATCGCTGCCGATGGAAGCCTTGTCGGACGAAGCGCAAGAGCTCGAGCGGCACCTCGAGCGGCAGATGCGCGCCCAGGAGCGCCAGCTCGCCTGGGTGCGTCTGGGTCTGGTGGTGCTCGGCGCGGCCGTGCTCCTGGTCCTCCCGCCGATGGCCGGGACCGAGGTCCTGCTCGGGGTCGTGGCCGCGGTTGCCATCTGGAGCCTCCTCGTCCCGTGGCTCCTCCGGCGCTTCCCGGCGCGCGAGGTCGGAATCGTCAGCACCCTGGTCGAGATGGCCGCGGTCACGATCGCCGTCTACGCCGCCACCGATGCTCCTGAGCTCTACCTCCTCTACGGGCTCGTCATCCTTGGAGCCGCGCTCCGCTTCGGCCTCGGCAGCATCGGTCTGGTCCTCGCTCGTCATGAGCGCGATGTTCCTGGCGGTCGCCATGCTGCGCGGCGAAGTGCAGCGCTCCGACATCGAGGAGCTCCCGGTGCGTCTCGGGTACCTCGTGGGCTTCGGTGTCGTGGCCGGCTTCTTCAGCCGGATCCTCATCGGCCGTGCCACCGAGAACGCCCGACTTCAGGCCCGACTGGCCGAGGATGAGCTCGAGCGCGAACGGACGCGCGAGCGCGAGCTGCTGAGCCGGCTCGGCCGCGACTTCGGCTCATCTCTCGACCGGGGCGCCACCCTCGAGGCCGTCGCCGTCGGTGCCGCGCCGCTGCTGGGGGGCGCGACGCTCGTCTTCGTGATCGACGATCTCGATCGGCGCCTGCGTCCCGCGACCGCCGCCGGGCCGGATGGCGGGCTCGTCGAGGACTGGCGGAGCTTCGTCGTCAACCGACCCCCTCGCATGGGCGAGGGCCTGGTCGGGGCGGTGGCCGCGACGGCGGCGAGCCGGCAGGCGACCGCGGGTGACATCGCCACCGGCGACCCCGACGGGATGCGAGTGCTCGGGATGGACTGGCTGCTGGCCGTGCCCATCCTGGCCGGCGGCCGGCTCCAAGGCGTCCTCGCCACCGCCGCGCGCGCGGACCGGCCGCTGGGCGACGGGCTGCGCCGCATGGCCGAGGCCGTTGCCGACCGGGCGGGACCGGCGCTGCAGAACGCGCAGCTGTGGTCGGACCTTCAGGAGCGAATGGCCCGGGAGCAGGCGGCGACCCGCATCAAGGACGACTTCCTCTCCATCGTCAGCCATGAGCTGCGCACGCCGTTGACGAGCATCCAGGGCTACTCCCAGCTCCTCGAGGGACGGCTGCGCGGCGAACGGGCGGGAGACAGCAAGGAGATGGCCCACCTGCGCGTCATCCTGTCGCAGGTCGGGCGGATGCGGCGCCTGGTGGACGACCTGCTCGACGTGAGCCGCATCGATCGGCGCGGCGGGGTCAGCATCGAGCCCGTCGATTTCGACCTGGCCGAGGACGTTCACGGGGCGGCGGCGCGGGTCGCCCGCGAGCACGCGGACCGCAGCATCGAGGTCATCGCCAACGATTCCCTCCCAGTGCATGCCGACCGTGACCGCATCGACCAGGTGCTCACCAATCTCCTCGAGAACGCGGTGAAGTACTCACCGGACGGCGGTCCGATCCGGATCAGCGCCGAGCGCCGGGGTGGCGAGGTCGAGGTTCGCGTTGCGGACAGCGGGGTCGGCATCCCGGCCGAGCAACGGGAGAACGTGTTCGAGCGCTTCTACCAGGCCGATGGCGACGCCGGCCGACGTCGATTCGGTGGCCTTGGGTTGGGGCTCTACATCAGCCGCGCCATCATCGACGCCCACGGAGGCCGGATCTGGGCCGGGGCGAATACCGATGCCGAGAGCGGATCGGTCTTCGGCTTCCGCATCCCGCGAGTGGCAATGCCGCTGGCGCCGGCCGGGATCGCCCCGACGGGCGAGCCACCGCCCTTCGTCCTCCGCCACCGAGACGACTGATGCGCGAGCGGCTCAGCGAGCTCGCCGGGCGCCGAGGTCTGGCGCTCGTCGGCGTGGCCCGCGCGGAGCCGATGCCGGACGACCGGGCGCGGATCGAGGCCAGCGTCGCGGCCGGACGGATGGGGCGCATGGGCTGGATGGGCGCGCCGCGCGCCGAGCGCTCGACCGACCCACGCCTGCACGACCCGGCGGCGCGCTCGGTGATCGTGGTCGCCGCGCCGTACGTCGGCGCCGAGCGGGCGCGATGGGATCCCGAGCCGGACGCGTTGCGCCGGGCGCTGGCGCCGGTCCTGGCCGGTGCGCCGGGGACGCCGACCGGCCGGATCGCCCGGTACGCGCTCGGCACCGATTACCACGACGCGCTGCGCGATCGGCTGGAGGGCTTCGCCGCCGATGTGCGCGCGGCAGGCGTCGCGACCGGCGAGGTCGCCTACGTCGACGATCGCCCCCTCGCCGAGCGCGCGCTCGCCGCGCGGGCCGGGCTGGGCTGGATCGGCAAGAACACGAACCTCCTCACCCATGAGCGCGCCGGGTCGTGGGTCTTCCTCGGCGCCATCCTGAGCTCGGCCGAGCTCCCGGTCGACGAGCCGGTCCGGACGACGTGCGGCTCATGCACGCGATGTCTGACCGGATGCCCGACCGGGGCGCTCGTCGGCCCGCACACGATCGACGCGCGCCGCTGCATCAGCTACCTGACCATCGAACACCCCGGGCCGTTCGGGGCGTGGGAGGCCGAGGCGCTCGGTGACTGGATCTTCGGCTGCGACGTGTGCCAGGAGGTCTGCCCGGTGAACGCCGATGCCGAGGACGATGGCCCGCTGCTCGTTCCGCTCCTGCCCCTCATCGCCTGGCTGCTGCCGATGGGCGGCCGCGAGTTCGGCCGGCTGCTTGGGGCGACCGCGCTGACCCGGGCGGGCCGGCACCGGCTCCTCCGCAATGCCCTCGCCGCCCTCGGGAATGCGGGGCCGCTGGATGAGCCGGCACGACGCCTCGTCGAGCGAGCAGCACGCGACCGGCGGTCCGAGGTGCGCGACCACGCCCAGCGGCTCCTGACGGACTGAGGGCGACCCGCACTATCCTGTGCGCCGATGCCCCGCGTCGCCCCATTCACCGGACTCCATTACTCCCTCGAGCGCTTCGGCGGCACCGCCGTGCCCGACCGGGTCCGGCTTGCGGACGACGCGGACGCTGCGCCGACGCATCTGGCCGACCTCACCGACCTTGCCTGCCCGCCGTACGACGTCATCGACGACGACGAGCGTCTCGCCCTTCTCAATCGCGATGAGCGGAACGCGGTGCGCCTCGAATACAGCGCCGAGCCGGATCCGCATGCCGCCGCCGCGGCCACGTTGCATGCCTGGCTGGACGACGGCACGCTGGCCCGGCGCGACGAACCGGCGGCGTACTACTACCGCCACGCCACTGCGGCGGATCCGGACGATCCGACGGTCGAGGGGATCGTGGTCCGCGTGCTGCTCGAGCCGTGGGGTGCCGGGGTCCGCCCGCACGAGCACACGATGCCCGGCCCGAAGGCGGATCGCCTCGCGCTGCTCCACGCCACGCGCACCCAGCTCAGCCCCATCCTCGCCGTCTACTTCGACCGCTCGGAGCGGTATTCCCACGTGATGGCCCGCGCCTGGAGCGACGAGTGGCGCGCGCGGGACGGCGATGGGCTCGTCCACCAGCTGGCCGTGACCGAGGCCGACAAGCGGATGATCAATTACCTGTCGAGGCAGACGCTGTTCGTCGCCGATGGGCACCATCGGTACGAGACCGCGCTGGCGTACCAGGCCGAGGTCCGCGCCGACCCGCAGCGGTCTGATGCGCGTCCCGGCGAGCTCGGCGCGGACTGGATCATGATGCTGCTGGTGAACTCGGAGCTCGTCGAGCTCGAGATCCGGCCGACCCATCGGCTCCTGCGCGACGCCGACACCGATGCGCTGCGCGCCATGGTCGCCGGCGACGACCCGCTGTGGCAGGCCATCCCGGTCGCGCCGGCCGACCTCGGGGGCGCCCTGGACGAGCGGCGTTATGACGATGCGCCGGCCTTCGGGCTCGTGCTCGACGGAGACGAGGGCTTCCTCCTCGTCGGCGACTCGGACGGTATTGCCGGGCGGCTGCGGCGATCGTCGATGGGTCGCGCGGTGCGTGCGCTCGACCTCGCCGCGCTCCATGTGAGCGTGCTGGGGGACCGGCTCGGCATCGGCCCGGAGGAGGTCGCCGCGGGCACCCGGCTGGCCTACACTAGGAGCGAGGACGATGCGAGGGAGCGCGTGGCACGAGGCGAGGTGGCCGCGGCGATCCTCGTCCGTCCGACCCGCATGGATCAGATGGCCGACGTGGCGAGCGCCGGCGACGTGATGCCGCAGAAGTCGACCTATTTCTATCCCAAGCTCCTGACCGGCATGGTCTTCAACCCCCTGGAGGACTGACGACACCCCGATGGTGCAGGCGATCAAGCGCGACGAGGCCTTCATCGAGCCCGAGGGCATCCACGTCGAGACCCACCAGCCCGAACGGCGCTCGCGCAAGCCTCCGCTGCTGCTCATCCACGGCGCCCTCACCGGGTCGTGGCTGTGGACCGAGTTCTCGGCCTACCTCGCCGAGCGCGGCTGGGAGGCGCACGCCATGAACCTGCGCGGCCACTTCACCAGCGACGTGGCCGAGCTGGACGAGACATCGATGCGCGACTACGCCGATGACGTCGGCGTCGCGATGCGCCATCTGGGCCGACCGGCGGTGCTGATCGGCTGGGGGATCGGTGCGCTCGCCGCGCTCATGCACGCCGAGCGATCCTCGGTGCTCGGGCCTCGTGCTGCTGGCGCCGTCGCCGCCGGCCGCGGCGCTGCCGCGCCGGCCCGACGAGCACGAGCTGCGCGCCGTGCCGCCGATCTACGACGCCGCGTGGTGGGGCTGGACCGGGTCGCCCGAGGAGCTGCACGAGCGCATGCCGGACATGGACGAGCACGACATCGACAAGATGAGCGAGCTGCTCGACGGCGCACGCGAGTCCGGCCGCGCGCGGCGCGAGCGGATGCAGGGCGTGGCGGTCGACATGTCGGGCCTGCTGGACACGCCGAGCCTCGTCATCGGTGCCGGGCTCGACGACGTCATCCACCCGTCCGAGGCGCGGCGCACGGCCGACCTGCTCGGCGCGCGCTACGAGTACTTCCCGTCGGCCTCCCACTTCGGCCTGGTGATGGGCGAGCACACCTGGCCGGAGGTGGCGCAGAGCGTCCTCGGCTGGCTCGAGGAGCGACGCCACGCCATGGCCGCCGGCCAGTGGGCCGGCCCTCGTTGGAGCGCGTCGCTAGGACGACCGGCTGGTTTGCCCGGCTCAGAGGGTCTTTGCTAGACTCGGCCCCGTCCAGCCGGCGTGCCGCATTCGTCTAGAGGCCTAGGACACCGCCCTCTCAAGGCGGAGATCACCGGTTCGAATCCGGTATGCGGTACCA